>JAHREW010000005.1:36517-233222 GCA_020883125.1 Microcoleus sp. CAWBG506 | reverse complement strand
AACCAAATGTGCTATTACTATTTTTTGGCGGAGATCGAGAGAATATGCTTTCATTAATTTTTAATACAAGATGATATTTTGTTATTATTTATTGTACCATTATACAGCGGGAACCGCTGTATTTTGACAGATTCTGTAAAAAAAGGAGCAAAATTTCATGTCAATGGATTCAATGGATCAAAAAATAACAAGCATTAGTGAACAGACCAGGTACGAACTAAAAAAAGGTTCTTCTTCGTCAACCAGCACTAGGGATGCTCTGATCGCTCAAATAGCTGCTTATCTTGCTAATGCTGATTTAACATCAAGCCAGAAAAGCACTTTACAAGATTTGTATGCACAATTAGAGGCTTTAAAAAACTCATAAGCGTGTCTTGACCCAATAGCATTAGTCTAGCTTTAAATCTGATAACAGGTAGTACAATAAATAGGAAGTAGCATGAAAACTTACGTTGATACTAATCACCAGTATGAGGATCTTAATAGTATTAGCAATTGGATAATTATCCGCTGTGATGATGCTTGGGGAGACTCTATTAGCGCAAAAAGAATATCAGAAGATACAGTTGATATCATCACTACAAGTGTACACCCAAACAATGAAAATCAAGGTCGTGGAACAGCACTTGTTCAGAAGCTTTTTGACGAATTACCTAGTGATGTTAAACAAGTTGTTTTAAGAACAAATGACAATCCTGGGTGGTGGTCACATATTCAATCTAGAATTAGCGGTGGTGCAAACCTTGTCTTATAGCTCCATTCAGAAATGGAAGGATTGATTGAGACAAGTTGCGATCGCCCATATCTACAGGACAAGTTAAAGGTTGGGCGATCGATTACAAAAATGTAGTGGTTTGTTGTTAAAAAATATTAAATTGGAGTGGAAATATGTTTAACTTAAATGAAGGTGATTTTATATATAACGATACTACTTTCAAGCATTTTGAGGAAGCTCAAACGTCTTGCTTGGAAGCCAAAAAATATCATAAATCAGGATATTATAAAAAGGCTCTTGAAGAATATAACTCTAGTTTAGACTCTTTAGAAAGATTTTTGTCTTTATGCAAGTTTGATAAGGCAGCATTATCTCCAAAAACCAGAATTCTTTTAATTTTTGTTGTTGTTAACATAGTAGGTAACATTAAGAATTGTTATACTGAATTGAAGGAACCTTACAAATTATCAGTATTTCTTAAAATTCTTGAAGAAATAGTAGAAACAATTGGTCAACATGAAAAAAACTTAAGTGCTGAACAATTTATGCTATATCAAAAAATAAAACAAGAAATAGAATTAGATCCTGAAGATATTGAATTTGCTGAAGCTAAAGCTATTTTAGAAAAAAGTCATCAAGCTATTATTGACAATTCAGACGATCCCACATTTATAGAACTGGTTTCAAACTATGAAAAATGTTGTTCCTATGAACAATTTCTTGTACCATCCAAAGGCTATGTTACTGAGGATAGTAGCTCTTGCTTCATCGCCACAGCAACTTACTCCACTTCCGCACACCCAGACATTGACACCTTCCGCAATTTCCGGGACAAAAAACTTTTAACTAATCCTGTTGGTCAAGGGTTAGTCAGCTTATACTACAAAATTAGCCCTAGCATCGCTAACTATGTGAAAAGGCAGCCGGTTATCAAGAGCTTTTTAAGACAGCAGCTAGAGCATTTAGCTGAGTGGATGCGTAGCCGACAAGTGAAAAGTTAATAAAGTAGGAAGAAGAGAAGATGGAAACTGTACCTGTCACAATGTCAGATATTAGATTACTGGGGCAAAGATGCAGGTAAAGTGTATGTTGCTGAAGTTAATAAGTCGGGAAGCCCGATCGCCCATTTCTTCCCCAAGCGCGATCGCCCGTTTCTTCCCCAAGCGCGATCGACCTTACTTTCCTATCAGCCGATCGTACTCTGCGTGAGTACCAATCCAAAACCACAAAATACCTGTTTCAATTTCTACACCCAACGCCCGATAAGCCTGTCCAGCCCTTACAGACCAATACTTACCAACCTTCTTAAAATGCAGAGAAGGATGAGACGGAGCTGACTTCAGCAACTCATAACACTGATCTGCTGTAGCTTGTACATTTGATGGCAAAGCATTGTAACAATCCCAAAACTTTCGAGTAGTATAGTGCATTAAATCGCTCGATAGTTACCACTCTCAAAATCTGCGATCGCCTCTGCTGCTAAAGCATCCAGTTTCCCCTCAGCAATATTTTTATCTAACTGAACATCCCATCGTTGGTAATCCAAATTTAGAAACCACTCTAACAACTCTCCAATCTTGTTGGACGGAAGTTGGAGAATCGCATTTTCGATCTGTTCAATAGTCAACATAGGCTATCTTAACTTTCACTAAATTTCGTTGATTTTTTTGCTTGTTATTTATTATATCTCAATTCGGGATTTGGGGAAAAGCGATCGACCTTTTCTTCCCAAAGCGCGATCGACCTTTTCTTCCCAAAGCGCGATCGCCCTTTTCTTCCCAAAGTGCGCCCGTTTCTTCCCAAAGTGCGATCGCCCTTCACTTAATCATAAATTTCTCTCCGGTGTCCAATCTGGTGAATACTAATAACCCTTAACTCCTCATTAAAAGTATAAATTACCCGATAATCACCCACTCTTAACTTAAAGAAACCTGCCAGATTAGCTGACAAAGGCATAGGAGTAATTTGTTCAAAATTTTCAGCCAACCAATTGATTTTATTGGCTATACGCTCCCGCACAGCCTGAGTCAATCTTTCTTGGTTAACCTGAGCTTCTGCTGTCAACTCAACCGAATAGCTCATTACGATTTCATGCCAAGTTTTTGATAAACTTCCCCAGGTTCGATGCTACTTTCTCCTACTTGTTTGCGCTTGATTGAATCCAACAATTTCTGCTTGACTTCTTCCTTCACTTCTAAACCGGCATCAGGATCGCCAAAATATTCTTCTAAACACTGTTCAACGGTATGTCGAATCAAGTCCCGCAGTTGCTCAACAGTCATGTCTTTGACTTGCATCTTAATCTCCTAGTATCTGGGATTATCAATAATAACAACTTAGGTAGGATTTTGCTCGATGAAGTAAATCAGCGGCGCAGTATCCAATCCAACAACTTGTCCTTGTAGCTGAGCTATCCATTCCATGAATCTCTTTCCTGATTCACATATTCTTGAGCATCAATCCCATTCCAAATTTCCTTACCCAAACCTGACAATTCTAAAATACTGCGCTTGGGTGATAGAATCAGCCGTTGACGAATATGTGCAAACAATTCAGAGATGAGTCGCAGTTGCTCATCTGGTGCAAGTTTTAGAACCTGAGTCAGTACCGTGCTGTAAGTAGACATAGACTCTGCATTAATATTTTTTAGCTGATTGTCATTATAGCAATTTACGATCGAGGGAAGCGTGATCGCCCTTTTCTTCCCCAAGTGCGATCGACCTTTTCGTCCCCAAGTGCGATCGCCCATCTTTACTTAAGTCTCAAATGGGTTAATCAGTGTTAGTTCAGCAATCCACCGAAAATCCCCTATATTTCTTGTGACTAAAGTTCTGCCATATACCAAAGCGGTTGCCGCAATAATAGCATCCCCAATAGTCATTTTTTTCATCTGTCGCAACAGCACTGCACGATCGAGTACAGCGTTAGAAATCGGTAGAACTTCCACCACGCCAAAAAATTCCTCAAAGTAGAATCTATTTTCTTCAGTCAGTCTATGATAACCCAGCACTTCAACGTAACTTATTGCCGATACAACTATGTCATGTTCGCGAATAAATTGCCTAATCTGCGAGTGTTCTGGTTGAGAAGCGTAGATAATAATATTACTGTCAAGCAGCATTATTCATCCCTACCTGGAAGTGGACGATCTTGACGCAACTCTCGCTGCCATTCCACCGGATCGTTAATATCAGCAAAGGCATTATTTGTGGCAATTTTTTCCAATATTTCAACGATTCTCTGGCGGCGCAACTGAGCGCTTAAAGTCGATCGCTCTTCTTGCAAAGTAACGTAAACTTTGACAGGCTCATCGCCCTGTTTTGGAACCTCATTAGCCCATTCTAAAAGGTTTCCCTTCAATATAGCCTCAAATATTCGCTGCATAGCTAATATCAACTATTCTTTATTTTTATTATTATAGCTCTTGAATCGAGCATTATAGACTTCTCCACGGTTCATACAGGAGATTCTACCAATTGCAACGCTTCCCAACTCGCTACCGCAAACTCAGCCTCCATCTGTACCACTTGAGCTTGATACTCTAGATCTTCTTGTGCCATTTCAATCAGTGCTGCATCAATTTCCGATCGTTTACCCTGAGTCTGGGTTATTTCCCGCTGATCAATCAATGCTGACAATACCTCTAAAAGCTGCTGTTGTTCGTCAGGAGTGAGACTTTGAGCCTGACTCAGTACCTCGCTATAAGTAGACATAGGCTTTATGTTGAGATTTTTTGGCTGATTGTTATTATAGCAATTTAATATCTAGGGAAGTACGCGCGGCGCAGCTATCCCGATTTTCGTTTGAGTTGCTCAACGGTCGTTACCTTACCTGCTGCTACATCCTTTTTGGTTTTATTAAATGCTTCTAGAAAACCGGGAATTTTCAATAATTCCACCGTAGCTTCATTGCTTTCACGTTCTGCTAAATAAGCTAAAAAATCAGCCACAACGAGCAGCCGTTCAGGAGATAAGCTATCTATCGATTGCTTAAGATTCTGGCGAAGTTCTTGAGTTTTCATAGTTCATAGCTATTGAAAATTATTAGAGCTACCTGTCTGATTATACCAGATCGTCTCAAATTTCGCTCTTGCGATCGCCCTTATATTCCTAAAGTGCGCTATTATCCATCCCTACCTGGAAGTAGACGGTCTTGACGCAACTCTCGCTGCCATTCCACCGGATCGCTAATATCAGCAAAGACATTACTTGCTGCAATTTTTTCCAATATTTCAACTATTCTGTGACGGCGAAACTCCGCACTTAAAGACGAGTGCATCTCAATGAGTGCAAATATATTCATTCCTAGGGGCGAAGCATGACCGCAGAAAATTTATTAGTGATAACGAGAGATTTACAGCGGTCATGCTTCGCCTATGCAAAATCGGGATGCTCCCGTTATAGACTTGCTTCGATCGCGACTTGATTTAAAATTCTGACTTAGTTTTTACGGCTTGATTTTAGTTAAATCTGTTTGGCAAGCAACAGGATATTTTTTAGTTATTTGCTCCTTAAATCAGGGATATTTAGGAATAAATTTACCATTTTCAATGATATACTATCAAAGTCTAAGTTTGAGAACCCTGGGCAAATCCTGACCCTCCTAGGCGATCGCAAGCTGAACTCAGTCACACAATATGTTTTAATTTATATTTGAGCAAAATCTAAACCAAGGCAACCATGACTCCAAAATCCATAGCCGTAATCAACTTCAAAGGCGGTGTCGGCAAAACCACCGTCACTTGGAGCCTGGGAAATATTATATCCCAAGGCACAGACCTCGAAGTTCTAATGTTAGACTTAGACCCGCAGATGTCCCTCACAGAGGCGATCGGACTTAATGAAAGTACAGGTCATTTAGATGACAAATTTGGTAAGTGGTATGAAAAATCACTCCGGGAAAGACGCACAATTTACGATGCTCTCGAACTGTTTAAAAAAAACGGACCTAATTTTAAATTTTCCGTTGGTTTCGACACCATTTATCAAATTGATGAACAGTTACATTTTGTCCCTTCCGTCGAAGAATTGTATTGGTTGGATCTGGATGGATTTGATGGCAAAAATGTTAAAGACTTCATTCGCAGATTTATCGGCAAAATTAGCAACTCTGCCAACTCGGTTAACTCCCTCAACCCAGCTAAATCGGCCACTCTCCCCAAATATGATTTGATGCTGTTTGACTGTTCTCCTTCCTTTAGTCTCCTCACTTACAGTGTACTCTCTTGTTGCGACTTAGTATTAATTCCCGTAAATCCAGATTACTTTGGTTCTAGGGGATTGAGTTTGGTATTAAATTCGTTGCAAAAGCGGATTGAACCTTATCCTTTCCCCAAAATAGCAGTGTTTATGAACAAAGCTAAAATCTATGGAGGATTGTTGACTAATGAAGTTCAGTTTTATATGAGAGAGGTGAAAAGACTTTGCGCTGATATATCTCAAGAAAACAATATAGAAGTTAAGTTTTTAGAATCGACTATTCGCGAAAGTGTCGGTCTGAAACGAGCTATTAATGAAGGAGAATTGCCACGAGAATTAGTTAGGGAATTTGAACAACTTTGGAGTGAGTGTGCGGAGTATCTAAAATGATTAAAAAAGAAAGTTTGGGTGAGGATGAAGAAACCTCGCAGTTAGTTGATGAAATTAGCGAACTTAAGGAAGTCCTGCGCGAGGTTTCTCGGAAACTAACTAGGATTGAGGCAAAAGTCCGGCGGGGAGGAATTTCTGCCATGTCCAAAGTCTCTGAAGCGACGGTATCTCAACCAGAGGTAACTACGAATCAACCTGCTAGTTTATCGCCGGAACAGGTACTCCAAATTTATGAACAACTGCGTTTAAAAGCTAAAAATGGTAAGGAAGAAGAGGTGAGGAAAAAGTTGTTGTCTATGACTGCAACGGATTTGAGTTTGATTTGTTTGGAATTAGGTATGCCTCCCACCGCAAAAAATCCATCGCGCAAAAAAATGATCGAGGTAATTATTGGTAGAATCAAACAGAGTTTGATGTTGTCGCGACATATCGATCGACAAACACTTTAACAGTTTTCAGCTTTGTAACTCACAACCCTTCCCCTGGAATGAGTTGTGAGTTGAAACCGCCCGACTGACAAGTAAGGAGATAAATTGACAAAATGCGTTTAAAAAAAACATGGCGAATTGGTGCGATCGCCCTATTTTCACTCACACTCTTCATCACCCTGTTTTTGAGCCTCTCAAGCCATCCCGCACCCGCAGCTCAAAAACCGAAGACACTGGCATTTTTGGCGCTTCAGAGGCGTGCTGGCGAGGTAAGAAACAGTTTATTTACAGTCAATACCAATGGCTCTGGCCGTCGCGAACTTGCCCCCAACATAGATGTTAGTCCCGCCCTTGCTTGGTCTCCCAACGGCCAGCGACTGGCTTTCGTGGGTAGCGACACTGACATATATACAGTCAATGCGGACGGTTCTCAATTAACTAAACAAGTTTCTGGAGATTTCTGCAAAGCAGCTAATTTTAGAATTGTCTGGGCTTCTAATAGTCAAAAACTTCTGTTTGGGCGTTCCTGCGACGGTTTTACATCGGATGCACCGGGTAGTCAATCTCTGTATACCAGCGATACTACAGGTGTTAAAGGAACTAAATTAGTTCGGAATTTGGCAGTAGGAGGACAACCCCCTCAAACTGAAATTTCCTCGGAATTTTACCTGTCACCGGATGGCCAACAGGTAGCCTTTGTTAAAGATAAGAACATCTACAAAATGAATGCAGATGGTTCGGGCATGGCTCAATTAACTAAAACCCCAGGGGAATATGTTTCCGGTGGTAGCGAACTTGTTTGGTCTCCCGATCGCACCAAAATAGCTTTCTGGTTGGGCACCTATCCTCAACAGCAAATTTACACCATCAATACTGACGGTAGCAACCTCAAACAACTGACGAACAATCCCCAAAATCAAGCTTACAACCTCAAACTATTTTGGTCGCCCGACAGCCGCCGTCTTGCCTACTATTACAACAAAGCGGGGGATAGGGGTGGCAAACAGCAAGATGTTTATGCGATCGATATTAATAGCGGAACCGCCCAAAATATCACCAAAAAACCCACCAGATATGATGCACTTTCCTGGTCTCCCGATGGCAAAAATCTTGCCTTCGCCACCGGAGATTTTTACAAACAAAAACTCTACACAATTAATGCTGACGGTTCCAACCTGACTCCGTTAGCTGCTCTATTAGAATTATCAGGAATTTCTCAATTAGCCTGGTCTTCTGATAGCCAGCAAATTGCTTTTACTTTTAATGATATTAAAGGGGACAAAAGCAATTTGTATGTAATCAATCGCGACGGTTCTGGAGTGATTAAATTGAGTAGTAACAATGACTTGAATGCTAGCACTCCTGTTTGGCAACCTCAATAATGCAACTCAAAATTTAAATTTTTCTCGGAGTCCGCTAGGAGTGGACTTCGTTTACTATTGAGTGATTTCAATCACCTAGTCTCTCTTCTCAAATTGGGGAAGATGCGATAATTTTTTTCTCTTTTAATTGTTGGCGATCGAGTAATTCATCTAAATCAACTTCCTCCTGTTTTTCATCCTCCACCTGTTTGTCAATTTTTGGCAACTTCAAGATAGCCCCAGCCAAAACCCAGTAATAAACTGATACTGGATCTACATCCAGGGGATAGTATTGAGTATTGATTGTAATAAATGCCACAAATACCCAAAAACTAGCTCCATAGGTCCGTAAACTTTTGTCTTTCACAGAACGATAAGCTCTAAAAGTTAGAAAAGATAAGTGTAACACCATTAGCTCAAAAGCAATCATTCCCGGATAACCGAGTTCGTACATCAACTTAGGTTGAAAAGTTTCTATGAGTTGGGTTGCACCAAATGTCCGCGTTGAATTCGTCGCTCTTCCCACACCTCTACCCAGATTTCTGTCAATAATAAAATTATGGCTCTGCTCGAATTGATTAAACAGAAACTGTTGGGGTGGCGCGGCATTCCAGCGGTTAAGAAAACTATCCCACCGCTGTTCGATCACTCCAGGGTTAATGGCTGCACCGACAAATAGCAAGATAGCAAGTCCTGCACCAATGGGAATGAATCTTTTAAAATTTACTAATTGACCAGTGAGAATTAGTAGCATAAATGTAGCACCAGGAACCATAACTAAAGCAGCTCTTTGACCAGAAATAACGGCGTTGGCAAATACTAATGCCATGCCAAATAAACCGATGGTTCGCCACCAGAAGGAAGGGTCGCAAAAAGCAGCAGCAAAGGTCAAAAAAGCATTGGAAATTAAAAACCATGCCCACTGCCAAGGGGCAACAAAAGTGCCTGGTAAACGGATAAACTTAACTTCGGGACTAAATACCAGAGAACCACCAACAAAACATCTAGCTTGTAAGGTGGCTTTATATAACTCTGCTCCCGACATTCCTCGCGTGCCGGCGCACCTCCCACTTTTCAGTAATAGATACTGAATTAAACCCAAAATGCAGCAGGCGATCGCTAAAATGATGTGCATTCGACTAAAAAATATCAAATCTTTCTTAGTCCGGATCAGATAATATGTACAGGCGATCAGTGGTATGTAACCGATCAATACTTTTAAGCCGACAATTCCTTGCAGCAAGGGTTTCTCACCCTTCATTGGGTTAAGCTGCATATCGCCGTTAACAAAAATTAAAGTCAGCATTGCCATCATGAAGAGGATGCTGAAGGTGAAAATCAGTTCTTTGGGAAGAAAGATGGGCAATTGTTTCTTTTTGCAGCTTTGAATAAGGGCGATGAGAGCTGGTATGTAGAAAGCATCTTTTGCTACTTGAAATGCAGCATTTCCGCCGCCAATGGCGTAAGTGATGGTCCCGCTAAAAGGTAGGTAAATGAGAAATGCCCACAAAGCTTGACGGGGATATTTGTAGGAAAACAGCAATATTGCTACGGCGAAGCCTGCTGCAATGGCAAGTTTGGCGCGGGTAACAAATAATAGGGGGATGATGACAACGGTGCTGATTAAGGTGTAAATCGCGATCGCCTGGATGAGTTCATTGCGCTTTTGTGAACTTTTGCGTTTTTGGGCAGATATTTCTTTTTTACTGAATCCTGTGTTTTTGTGTGTTTTTTTTTGTTTAGATTTAGGGGATTTTCGCTTGTTTTTCAACATAAATTTTTACCTTTTTCCCAAATAAATAATGCAGGCCAATTCACATAATCAATGGTTGGCGATCGACTTAATCCTGAGAATAATTTATCAATTTTTTTTGGGGAGGTGTAGATGTTGTCAAAAAAATGGTCGCGACCTTGTAGAATATAACTGCTGCATCTACAATAGTGTAGGAAGCTCTAATTAGTTTTAATTTTGCAGTCAATTATGAAGTTAACAAAATTTGTATCGATCGGCATCACCGTATTTTTGGGAGCAAGCGCTAGCATATTATCGACGAATACTGAAGCATTAGGGGCTGAAAAAGTTGTCCTCACCTTTGGCCCCATCAGACAAACCATTAATGTCAGCGACTTAGAAGACTTTGCCAAAAACGGTACAACTACCACCACCATCCGACAAATTATCGGAGTGTCAAAAATGGATGCGGGAACCCTGCGGGGCTTGATGGGCCTAGAAATTGGCTTAAAGCCAGCTAATCTAGCGCGGGTAGTCTACAGTACCCCAGGAGAAAAAATTACTGACGAAGTTGGTCAAGCAATTCGGACTCAACGCCAAACAGAAAGTGGCAAAGCTTTGCGCGCCGCGATGATCCTCGCAGCCAGCGATGACGGGAAAGTTTCGGTGCTGGAAATCCTGAAACAGTATCCTTTGCCGGAAGTTTATGTAGATGTTGCCAAAATTGGGGGTGCGGTGGCAAAAGTTCAAGGTTTAGCGGGGACTTTGCAAACATTGCTTCAGGATAGTATGCGATCGACTACGACAACTCAAACAACTCGTACCGAAACGACAACAACAGTGTCCCCACGTCGCAGCGTGCAGCCTACCACTGCGCCTCCAGCCCGTCCCGTCATCGCACCCGCCCCTGCACCCGCACGGATACCACAACCTGTCAGAGGACTTTGGTGAAGATTCAAAACTTTTGGCTGTGATTGGGGAATGTTGAGTTGTGAGTTTGGAGTTTTGATTTAAGTCCTGTCTGTTGCTTCCTATAAAGCGATGAACAAGACAAGGGTGACAATTTTAAAGATTTTGTCAAATTTCCCCGATTGAGACTCCAGAAAGATTCAACCACTCTGGTGACTATCTTACAATGAAAGTATTAGAGTATGCAGTCGATCGACCCACCGGCCGCAATCCTCGGCAAAAACAGATTCCCAACCAAACATCCCTTCCTGGGAAGTTGACAAATCTGCCAACTCAAACTAAAATAACGACCACCGTTGGCTCGGTAGCCGGACCACTGGCCAAAGAACGAGACGCAAGCCCCTGGATTCAGACACGGGTCCCTGTCGGCGGCGGTTTCAACCGCCTTCAATATTTCTTTACACTTTAAATTACAGTATACGTCCACCAGCCTGTATACTGTAAAGATGAAAGTAAAACTCAAGTCAAACGCCAACGTAACCTACTCCTGTAACTATCATATTGTTTGGTGTCCCAAGTATCGCAGATCGGTATTGATCAAAGGTGTAGATATTCGACTGAAAGCTATATTGCAAGAAGTTTGCACCGAATTCAATGCCGAGTTGCTGGAGATGGAGGTCATGCCAGATCACGTTCATGTCCTGGTAGGAGTAGACCCACAATTCGGAATTGCAAAATTGATTAGATACTTGAAAGGGCGCTCATCTCGACTGTTAAGGCAGGAATTTCCTTGGCTAAAAAGCCGACTACCAACTCTTTGGACAAATAGTTATTTCGTTGCAACGGTTGGCGGCGCACCATTGTCTGTCGTTAAACAGTATATCGAGAACCAGAAAAATGTCTAATTACGGCGGCCAGCAAAACTTAATTAGTCCCGACTCTAGTCTGAAAGCGATTTTAGAATTTGTATGCAGTGAATCGAATAAGTTGGCAAATTGTGCCATTTACTATGGTCGGCAGTTATATTTCAAGACGAGAAATGTTCCCAGAAAAAATGATTTGCATAAAATGTTTAAGTCAAATTTGCATTTTAAGGCTCTGTATTCTCATGTCGCCCAGCAAACTTTAACCAGCGTGGCCGAATCTTTTAGTTCGTACATTGGACTGCTAAAAGGAGTTGTATCTGGAACGGTAACGCAGCATCCAAAGCTGCCGGGATACAAAAAAGATTCTCTTAAATTAGTTACATTCCCCAAGGCTGATGTCAAATTAAAGGATGGATTGCTGCGCTTCCCATTAGGTAGCAAAGTCAAGCTTTGGTTTGGAGTTGGGGAATTTTTTCTACCAATGCCATCTAATTTGGATTACAAAAAGTTAGTAGAGATTCGGATTCTCCCCAGAAACCGTCGCTTTTATGCCGAGTTTGTGTACAGAACAGAAGAGTTAGCTGTGGACATCAACCCGGATCATGTTTTGGGATTAGACCACGGAATCAACAATTGGTTGACAGGAGTATCCAATGTGGGAACTTCTTTTATTGTTGATGGGCTGCATTTAAAGTCCTTAAATCAGTGGTACAACAAGCGTATCTCTGTCTTGAAAGAGAATCAACCCCAAGGTTTCTGGTCAAATCAATTAGCTCGAATTACTGAGAAGAGAAATCGACAGATTAGAGATGCAGTAAACAAGGCAGCGAGAATTGTTGTAAGTCATTGCATTGAAAACAAAATAGGAACGGTAGTTTTTGGGTGGAACAAAAGTCAAAAACAAAGTGTAAATCTGGGTAAAAAGACTAATCAAAAGTTTGTACAAATTCCCACGAGCAGACTGAAAGACAGGATATCTCAGTTGTGCAAGCAACATGGAATTGAATTTGTAGAAACAGAAGAAGCTTATACTTCAAAAGCCAGTTTTCTAGACAATGATTCACTACCTAAGTTCGGTGAAAAAACTGAAGGGTGGAAAGAGTCAGGGAAAAGAGTAACTCGCGGACTGTATCGTTCGGCAGACGGCACAAAAATCAATGCCGATTGCAATGGGGCTGCAAATATCATCCGAAAAGTAGCGGTAAAGCTAGGATTGAATCTTAGTGGAATCAGTAGCGGCGACTTGATATCGCCTTTGAAAATCCGACTCTGGACTCTTCAATAATCCCCTCGCCTCGATAGCATGGGGAGTATCAAACAGTTTGAGCATAAAATTAAATAACTTCCCGACTCTATTCAACCCAGGATGAATCATCCATCTAGCGTTTACAAACTTTGAGTCGTGCCAACTAGCCCGTGAAATTTTTTATGGAGGGTAACCTGTTAGCAGGGTAGAAATTGTTATTTAGCAATAGCCTAGACCTGAGCAATTGGGCCACAGTCGAAGCATTTTCTAAATCCCGCCGTCATTGTACTAACCACAAAGGATTTCAACCTCACACCATGCTTCAAGACACCCAAACCATCCGGCACTACCAAAAACTCACCGACGCCCTCGTCGAAATGTGGAATAGAGGTTATCGTTTTGATGACCTGCGACTCTACTTAGACGGGTATTTGGCTGCTCTCCGTCATTCAAACGGTTTAGAACCCTACCTGATTCACAGATTAGAGGAAGAAGCCGCCCGTTATATTCACGACCCCTCCAATTTTGAAATGCCCATGCCCCAGCCTGAATCCGGCTATTACTAATACACAATTTATCTGTAATAGTCAGCAGTTTGGAATCTGTCGGCACAAAAAATCATATTTTTGTAGGGTCGGCCGTGTCCGCCCTACACCCGTTAAGGTTGGAAATTTGGGAATTTGGGAATTTAGGAAAATTTAAAGTTCCAAATTCAGAACTAAGAATTCAGAACTCCAAAATTTCTTGCCTCCCATGATTTAAGAAGCTAAAGCAACTTCTACGGCTTGTTGCAATTCGCCTTTCTGATACATTTCGATCAGAATATCCGAGCCACCAACAAATTCGCCGTTAATATAGACTTGGGGAATTGTCGGCCAGTTGGAATATTCTTTTACTCCCTGACGAATTTCCTGGTCTGCCAAAACATCCACAGTTTCGTAAGGCACTCCCAAGGTATTGAGAATTTGCACTACGTTGTTAGAAAAACCGCACTGGGGCATTAATTTATTGCCCTTCATAAAGACCATGATTTTGTTTTGTTTAACCAAGTCGTCAATTCTTTGATGTGCTGCTGTACTCATGGTCGCTCCTAAATATTGCTTGAATAATTTTCAACAGTGACAGTTGCTGGTTAAGCAACTATTGACACATTAACCAATTTCTGAACTCAATCGATCGCTCAAAAATTAAGCCACTTGACTTTGCGCGTCCCATTCTGCGGGTGTGAAAGTTTGCAAAGCCAAAGCGTGGATGGCTTCACTAGCCATTGCTTGTTTGAGAGCGCCATACACCAGTTGATGTTGCTGTACTCGGCTTTTCCCTTCAAAGGCCGCAGAAACTACCCTGGCTTGGTAGTGGTCGCCACCACCAGTTAAATCATCAACTTTTACTTTAGCGTCTGGCAATCCAGTCTGAATCATTTCCGCTACTTGAGATGGTGTAACCATTAGTTTTTTTTTGGGATAAACGGCTGCAATTTAGATTTTAGTGGAACTATTTCTTAGGCGGAGTCGGCGGAGTACTGCTGGCTGGTCGAGGATAGGGCGTATCCACAAACCCCAACTCCAATAACTGCTGGTAAGCTTTTTTGCCCAAGTCGCGAGTTGGCTGCTGGGAACGAATAATCTGAATCAGCAGTGGAACAGCCAGTTCCGGCTTATTTTGGGCTCGGTGTACCAACGCCAGCCGATAGGTGGCTTCGTCACGCATTTGGGCTGTATCGACGGCTTTGGTGCGGTTGCTGTCAGCGATGCGGATGTCGATTCCGGCAAAAATGCTGGACAGTTGTTGGTAGAAATTTGACAATTGATTGAAAATTTGGCGGGATTCTTGAAGTTTTTGAGAAGCTACAGTGTAGTTCTGGTTGGAAATAGCGTTGCTAGCTTCTGTCATTAAACGCTGACCTCCGTCCATGCTCAAGAGGCTGTTGTTTTGGATAACGGGACGGAGATTGTTTGGGTCCGTAGGGTCATCTACGGGTTCGACTTGCGGTTTGTTATCTAGCCCAGAAGGTTGCTGTGCTTGAGCTTGGGGCGGTTGTAATAGGAGCAAAGCTGCGATCGCCACAATGCTAATCCGGGCGGTGGAGCGAAGCCAGCAAACAGTTCCAGAGTATACCATGAAATTACTTTGCGCCCTGGGCGCTTTAAAAAAGATATTTAGCTAGAGCAGATCTTACCATTGGCGATCGCAACCGGATGAGTGTAAACCAAATTTGGGGAAATGTCAAACTCCGACTGTCTTCGAGAAATCAAACTAGAGACTTGACATACCGTTCTCATTGTGAGAACATAGATCTATAGTTCAGAAACGATAAGAATGATATGAGACTAATTTCTCAAAAAAATCTTCTGATTGCGATCGAACCTTATCCCGATGCCCAAACTGCGATCGAATCCTGGTATCAGCTAATCAAAGACAACGATTGGCAATCCCTAGAAGAGATGCGAAAGGGATATTCTAAATCGGTAGATGAAGTTTATGGATATACTATATTTAATATTAAAGGTAATCGGTATAGATTAATTGTACAAATCAACTATAGAACTAAAGTTATATTTTTTAAAACTTTTTTGATCGCTGCTGAATATAGCAAAATCAACTGGAATAATCAAGATGAAGTCAAACAAAAATTAGGTTAAATCTTCACTTGAATGTATCAGCAAAATTGGTCCATTTCCCCTGATACATTCAAGAAATCTAAAACATTCATAATCCACAATCCAAACGAACTATGAATATTACAATTGAAAAAATAGCTTACGGCCAACTGTTAGCTAAATCGCAGCCTAAGCCCATCCTAAACGAAGAAGACTATTCTGTCGCCCTCGCAGAAGTCGAAGCCCTAATGTCTCAGGAGAAATTAAGCCTCGAAGAAGAAACTTTACTTGATCTCTGGGCACTGTTGATCGCAGAATACGAAGGGAAGTATTACCCAATTCGTCAAGCGACTCCCCAGGATGTTTTATTACACCTGATCGAAGTTCGCGAACTCAAACAAGCTGATCTAGTGGGAGTGATTGGTTCAAAAGGTGTAGTTTCTGAGGTGGTTCATGGCAAACGGGCGATTAGTAAGGCGCAAGCTAAGGCGCTGGGGAAATTTTTCAATGTTAATCCTAGCGTATTTATTTAACGGGACTTTTGCCGATCGCACACAAAAACCAACTCAGTCGTTTCAACCGTCAATTATTAGGGGAAAATCAAATGGTTAAACGGAACCAAATTCAACAGGAACATTTCTGATGGTACAGCCGCCAAGTAAACCCGAAGCCTCCACTCTCATAAATTATCAAGGTATAGGAGTCCCAGATGAAAGTCTGGCATTGATTTTGCAACGGGGGGGAGATGAAGTGCTACTGTCAAAAGCGACCGATCGCTTTACAGTGCGCCCCTCATCCACAGCATCAGCCTCAAACCCTTGGTTAGTCAACGCCAAAGCCAGACTCATCCGCCGCGTCGCCAACAGCAATCTAGAAGAATATTTGGTTGCGCCCGCCCTTCTCAATACCGCCATGCAAGTGGCCAGGGTCAGCGATGCCGTCGCTTTTGCTAGCCACGTCTATTGTCCCGCCAACAATCCGGGTACATTCTTTTATTTAACCGATCGAATTACCATTCAATTTAGCGAACAACTAAAAGAAGAATCGCGAAATGCGATCGCCAATGCAGCAGCATTAAAAATACTCCGACAAGTAGAAGGAATTCCCAACACATTTATCTATGAAGTCACCAAACAAGCCACAGAAAACCCAGTCAAAATAGCCAACCGTTTGACAAGATACCCTGAAGTTCTCGTCGCCGAACCAAACATTATAGTACAAACTCAACACCACTATATGCCCCGCGATCCGCTGTATCCCCGACAGTGGTATCTCAATAACAGAAGTGGTAGCCAAATGGCAGTGGGTTCTCATGTTTTTGCCGAAAAAGCCTGGGACATTACTCGCGGAATACGATCGATCGTAGTCGCGATCGCAGACGATTCGGTGGACATGACACATCCCGATTTTCAAGGCCAAGGCAAAATCGTTTTTCCCCTAGATTTAAAAGACGGCGACTTGTCCCCAATGCCAGTCCTTGATTCAGACAATCATGGCACATCCTGCGCCGGTGTCGCCGTGGCGGAAGAAAACGGCAAAGGCATAGTCGGTGTCGCCCCAGGATGCGCCCTAATGCCTATCCGTACTACAGGCTACCTGGACGATGATTCTGTTGAACAAATATTCAATTGGGCGATCGACAAAGGGGCCGCCGTCATTTCTTGCAGTTGGGGGCCATCAGCAGTTTATTTTCCGCTTTCCCTCAGACAAAGTGCCGTCATCACCAAAGCAGCCACCCAAGGGCGCGGCGGCAGAGGTTGCGTGATTGTATTCGCTGCGGGCAATGCCAACCGCCCAGTCAACGGTACGATTAACGAAAAAGGCTGGCCCGATGACATCATCAAGGGTCAAACTCGATGGCTGAGTGGCTACGCCGTGCACCCAGACGTGATTGCAGTTGCAGCTTCGACTTCCCTGAATAAAAAAGCAGCCTACAGCAATTGGGGTAGTAGTATTTCGGTTTGCGCCCCCAGCAATAACGCCCCGCCTGGAACCTGGATGCAGCAAACCGGATATATCAGCACTCCGCCGGAGGTGACGCAGGATTTGCCCGGTTTGGGAATATTTACTGCCGATCGCATCGGGACTGAGGGTTACGATCCAGGGGACTATACAGATTCCTTTGGCGGTACTTCCAGCGCCACTCCTCTAGTCGCTGGGGTTGCAGCTTTGGTACTTTCGGCCAACCCCCGTTTGACGGCGCGGGAAGTGCGGGGAATTCTCGAACAAACTGCTGACAAAATTGTTGATGGCGATCCCGATCCCCAGTTGGGTATTCGCATGGGTAGTTATGACACTCAAAATCTGCGTAGCGATTGGTTCGGTTACGGGAAAGTGAATGCTTTTCAAGCTGTGCAAGCCGCGGTGAGAAAGGGTGGCGGCAATCCGAATATTGGTGATTCGAGGTTTAGTGATATTTCTGGACATTGGGCTCAGAAGTTTATTGAGGCCCTGGCGGCGGCGAATATAATTAGTGGTATGCCGGATGGTTCTTTTCGGCCGGATGAGAGTTTAAATCGGGCTCAATATGCTTCGTTGTTGGTGACTGCGTTTAGTCCGATTCCGAAGATGCCTGCTACGAATTTTATTGATGTTTCTGCTAGTTTTTGGGCCAGAAGTGCGATCGAACGGGCGAATCGGGCTGGCTTTTTGTCGGGGTTTCCGGGGTTGAAGTTTGGCCCGAATTTGAATTTGACTAAGACTGAGGCGATCGTGTCTTTGGTTAATGGTTTGGAACTGAAGGGGGGAAATCCTGATACTTTGAAAGTTTACACCGATCGCTCTCAAATCCCTAATTTTGCTTTAAGTGCGATCGCCACAGCAACTAGCTTGAAGATTGTGGTTAATTATCCTTCCCGCGATTGGCTTTCACCCCAGCGGGATGTCACCCGCGGAGAGATTTCAGCTTTGATTTACCAAACTTTGGTGGCGATTAAACGCGCAAAGGCGATCGATTCTCCTTATATCGTTTAACCTCTAGGGGGGCCTCGCCCCCACCCTTGGACCTAACAATATCTAACAAATACCAACAATAATTCCTTGGCGGTTTGGAAATAATTAATTTAAGTCCGAAAATTCCCCAATGCTTTGAATGCAAATTGTGGCAAAGCTAACATTCTACGCCAGCGCCAAGGTTCTTGATAAAGTCGATACAACCATTCTAAATGATTGTCGCAAAACCAAGCCGGGGCACGAGTTTTTGTTCCCGCCCAAATGTCAAAACTGCCCCCTACTCCTACCCAAATAGATTGAGGACAAAGGTGTCGGTTTTTGGCAATCCAAAACTCTTGACGTGGCACTCCCAATCCGACTAAAATCAATTTTGGCTGCATTTTTTTCAGAGTTTCCTGGAATTCAGGTTCTTGCTCTGGCGAGAGATACCCATGTTGAGATAAAATGGAGAGTCCGTCGATCTGCTGTTGCCAAGTCTCTGCTGCTGCGATCGCCACTCCGGGGGCACCTCCAAAGAAAAATACCGATTCCCCATGCGGCAATTTGGCCGCTTGTTGCAGCAAGGACTCTGCTAATTCAATCCCCGGAAATCTCTTGACTTTTTGACCTCGCATTCTCAAGTACAGTACGACTCCTGCACCGTCTGGGATCACGAGTTCAGCAGAGTGAATTATATCGGCTAAAGCCGGATTTTGCTCGGATTGCATCGCCATTTCTGCATTCAGCGTGACGACGTGACTTCCTAATCCTTGATGCAGGCGCTCTATCAGCCAACCTGCATGATCGTCTAAGATGTGAACTGGTAGTCCCAGCACAGAAAATTGTGAGCGCGATCGATCCATATTTTTTGACGGGAGATTCCTACACAGGTAGTTATACCAGAAGGGAGACGGAAGAGGGAAGAGGGAAGAGGGAAGAGGGAAGAGGGAAGAGTGAGAATGCTCACATCCAAAATCCCCAATCTAAAATCTACAATCGATCGACCTAATTAGCGATCGCTCTTTTTAACAGAACCATCTGCGTACCATTCCATCGGGACTAACTCTATTTTGCCATTGACTTTAATTGTAGAATAGACAATTTTTACAAAACGAGCATTATTGTTGTTATGGTGATGACGGTGAGACATGGTAATTACCTCCAGATTATTTACAAAGTAGAAAATTTTAACAAAATGTTAACTTCGATTCAAAATATATTTTATGGACTAAGATTGACTTAAAGTTACTGTCAAATCCTAGACGAAGCAGAAACTATGACAACTCGACGCTCAGAAAAATAAAACTTGAGAGACACAGAGCCATCTAATTTCTGATATATTTAAAAGTCTATTCAGAGCAACTCAGCTAGCTTCAGGAAAAAAGTACCAGGAAAACTAAATGGCGATCGCAACAGCTCAGCGGCAAACCAGGTTAGATTATTACTACCAGCAAATCAAAAGCATCATTCTCAAGCGGCAGAACCCAATTACCGGCTTACTCCCGGCGAGTACCGCCGTTAACGCCCACGGCGACTACACCGATGCTTGGGTGCGCGACAACGTTTACAGCATCCTCGCAGTTTGGGGCTTGGGCCTAGCTTACCGTAAAATTGATAGCGATCGGGGTAGAACATTTGAACTCGAACACAGTACAGTAAAACTGATGCGAGGCTTGATGTTTGCGATGATGCAACAAGCCAATAAAGTAGAAAAATTTAAAAATACCCAGTTACCCCTAGATGCCTTACACGCCAAATACAATACCCAAACTGCAAATATTGTTGTCGGCGATGATGAATGGGGACACTTGCAGTTAGATGCAACATCCATATTCTTATTAATGCTTGCTCAAATGACTGCTTCGGGATTGCACATTGTTTTCACAATCGATGAAGTCAACTTCGTGCAGAATTTAGTCTACTATATTGGTAGAGCCTACCGCACACCCGATTATGGAATTTGGGAAAGAGGCAATAAAATCAATCGGGGCAATGCCGAATTAAATGCCAGTTCAGTAGGAATGGCAAAAGCAGCCCTTGAAGCAATAAATGGATTAGATTTGTTTGGAATCAACGGCTCTCAAGCATCTGTGATTCACGTTTTGCCAGACGAAATTGCCAGAACTCGCATCACATTAGCATCGCTTTTGCCTCGCGAATCTAGTTCCAAGGAAGTAGATGCTGCTCTGTTGAGCATCATTAGTTTTCCCGCTTTTGCGGTAGAAGACAAACAATTAGTTGAACGAACCAGAAATAAAATAATCGAAAAATTGCAGGGAAATTACGGCTGCAAAAGGTTTCTACGGGACGGACACCAAACAGTATTGGAAGATGGCGATCGCCTCCACTACGAACCCACAGAACTAAAGCAGTTCGAGCACATTGAATGCGAGTGGCCACTGTTTTTCACTTACCTATTATTAGACGGCATATTTGAAAAAAATCAAGCCCAGGTAAAAGAGTACGAACAGCGTTTGGCATCCCTCACCATCGAGCGTTCCGGTTTATCTCTGCTACCAGAATTGTATTACATCCCAGCCGACAATATCAATGCAGAAAAAATCAATCCCCGCAGCCAGCAGCGCTTACCCAATGAAAATATCCCCCTAGTTTGGGCACAAAGTTTGTATTTTCTAGGTCAATTATTAAACGATGGATTAATTGCCATCGGTGATATCGACCCCCTCGGAAGACACCTCTCAGTGGGGCGACACAGAGAACCCCTAGTCCAAATTGCACTGTTAGCTGAAGACGAAGATTTGCAAGCAGAATTAGCAGCCAATGGAATTGCAGCCCAAACTCCCAAACAGGTAGAACCAATTCAAGTCCGTCAAACAAAAGAATTATCAGCAATTTACACCCAGATAGGGCGCAATGACCAATTAGGCTTGACCGGCCGTCCCGTTCGCAGGCTGCGGAGTTTGACCACTTCAAGGGTGTTCCAAATTCGCGGAGAGGCGATCGTCTTTCTGCCCTCTTTTCTCGACAGACAAGAGTTTTATTTAACCCTAGATTACCATTTTTTGGTATCTCAAATCAATAGTGAATTAGCTTATATTCACCGTCATTGGTCTCAGTTAGGACGACCGACAGTAACCCTGATGCTGACTCACCGGATGCTGGAAACTGGTCGGGAAGCTTTGTTAAAATTGATGAAAGAACTCCGCGACGGACACTGCAAAAATACCCCGGTAAAGTTAGGGAATCTGAATCAATTAATATTGACTGCTGGTACGGAAAAAATTGACTTTCTTCACGAGTTTTCTTTTACGGAATCTCCAGTAACAGGTGCTGTAGAAGCGCCGAGCTATCTCCGTTATAATCATGCAATAACAGGGCCTTTGGGTCACACTCAAGAATTCAAATTAGAGTGCGAAACTAATACTAGCTTATTGCTCACAAGCCTGCGGGAATCAGAAAATTTGTACGAACAAATAGAGTTACTCCACACCCTAGTACGCCTGAAAGGGATGAACTTTGAAACGGGATTTGGCATCCAGGGAGAGAGTGTTAAAGTTGTAGATTTGCTCAATGAAGTTTATACGAAAGCCGGAGATAGTTCCCAATCTAAAATTCACTGGGCAGTCATCCGTTATGCTGCGGGTTTGCTGGATAAGATTGATATCAGCTTGTCTGATGCCGTGACGGATATTTTGGTCCGACAAAAACAGATATCCGTGGGGAAAGCTTACAGCGAAGCTTCCCTGATTTCTCGACCTGGCTCTTACATGGAAGTGATGGACAAAATTCGCCTATTCTGTGGCGAAGACGTTCGCGATCGCGTTCTCACCCAAGAAGTTTTGATCTACCTTGGTTTGCTGATCAAAGCAGAACCGCAGTTATTTAAAGGACTGTTGACCATGAGAGTTAGCTATTTTATTCTGTTGCTAACTAGCGAATTGGCGCGCGAATTGGGAATTACGCAAAATGAAGCTTACGAAGATTTAATGCAGTTAAGTCCCTTTGAAATTAAAAACCGCCTGCGTCAAGTTTTGTCAGAGTATGAGGAAATGAATCAAGTCCTGAAACAGCAAGAATCCCTGCGGGTAAAACAATCGGAAAAAGAGATAGAATGGGTGGTGGCTCCAATTTTGTCCGAGCCCCAAATGCCGGCGGGTGGATGGCGCAGGAAGCGGCAAATGGAAGGTGCTGTCAATCGGGTTCCCAAGGATTTTTATCCCAATGTTTGGGGACTGCTACGGCACTGCAAGGGCTTGATTATTGGGGATAAGTTGGAACGCAGAAATCGGTTGGACAGTGAGGTGATTTTATCGGAAATGACTCCTGGTGAAAAGAATTTTGCCCTACAAGTGGAGCATTTGCTGAATAAAATTGTTGCGCCTGAGTACAGACAAGTTAATATTGAGGCATTGATGGAGTTGGCTGCGATCGCCCAACGCAACCCAAAGCTACAAATAGAAGAGTACATCGTCTTGGATGTATTGATCGGTCACGCTGTCAGGCTCAATTGGCTGGAAAAACACTTGGAAAGAGCAGATAGATACGACGAAGATAAGGCAACGGCTTGGCAAGCTTTTTATAATACTTCCCCTTATGTCTGCGCTACTCATGTTCTGAATGCTTTCCGATTCTTGACGCAGTTTGGCTAAATCTTATAGGGGCATGGGGCATGAGGCATGGGGCATGGGGCATGAGGCATGGGGCATTGGTTATTGGCAAGCAATGCCCCATGCCCAATTCGCAATTCCCAATGACTTTGGGCAATATCAGTCTACAATTTGTAACGTTGAGCCTTATTGAAGTGCAGGAGCGAAGCTGGCTTGGATAACGCGAGTCTATCGAGAAAACCCCCGCAAGCATCAGAGCTTGGGATTGACGAAATTCCAGAAGCAGTACGAGACCATCCATATATTGAAGTCAAGCCTAGTCAGTCCAGAAAAAAAGGGCTGATTTGGAAACTGCTAGGGTTGGGCGTAGTCGCCTTTGGGGTCAGCATTTGGCTGCACCTCAACTTTAATTTTTTCCCAGACACCACTAGGGTAGAACAAACTCAGAAAAATCCAGTTTCCGTCAGTTCGCCCTCAACCCCAAGTCCCGCTGTTAACTCAAAAAGCAGTACGGCGACACCAGACAAATTACTGGGACATTTACCTTATCAAGAAGCACCAGCCTCTGACTTGGTAGCCGTCACCGGAGACGGCGGAATCAAACTCCGCAAAGCAGCCGCCGCCAAATATCAAGAAATGGCAAACGCGGCGGCTGTCCAAGGTATATATTTTGCTCCCATATCGGGCTTTCGTTCCCTCGAAGACCAACAACACGTATTTTTTGACGTGAAAGCTGAACGCAAGCAAGATGTTAGCAAGCGGGCAGAAGTTAGCGCTCCTCCAGGATATAGCGAACATCATACCGGTTACGCGATCGACCTAGGAGACGGCAGTGTCTCATCGGCAAACCTCAGTACCAGCTTTGAAGATACCCCAGCATTCAAGTGGCTAGAAGCTAACGCCACTTCCTTCAGCTTTGAAATGTCCTTCCCCAAAAACAATCGCCAAAAAGTCAGTTACGAACCTTGGCACTGGCGGTTTGTGGGCGACAAGCAAAGCCTCGAAACTTTCTACAAGGCTCATTCGCTTCCTTGACAACTCCAGAGTTTTCCGAGAAACTGGTATTTTTCCTTTAGTCATGTTAATTACCGCATCGGGCCGAATTTGTGATTGCAATTTATCCAGGCAGCTTTGACCCGATTACTTTGGGTCACGTAGATATCATCGAGCGAGGCTGTAAACTGTTCGATCGAGTAATCGTGACCATAGTCCGAAATCCCAGCAAAGTCCCTCTATTCACCGTAGAAGAACGGATAGAACAGATTTTGTGCTCTACTAAACACTTGTCAAACGTAGAAGTAGATAGTTTTGAGGGTTTGACAGTAAACTATGCTAAAATCCGACAAGCCAAAGTGCTGCTACGGGGGCTGCGAGTATTAACAGACTTTGAAATGGAACTCCAGATGGCCCACACCAATAAAACCCTGTTGGGTGAAATTGAAACAGTCTTTTTGGCGACTTCTAATGCCTACAGCTTTTTAAGTAGTAGTGTAGTGAAAGAAATAGCCAAGTTTGGTGGCTCCGTAGATCATCTTGTTCCGAAACACGTCGCCCTAGATATTTACCAATGTTACGCCAGCAGGAACCAACTCGTATCGAACCCAACACCACCGGACGCAGCACTGAGAACGAAACACCTCAGCACCCAGCCGCCTTCGGAGACGACAGCAGAACCGCAGGAGTAGACATCCAGCGGGAATTGAATCGGCTTGAGGAAATTGTTCTCGACAGTCCGCGTATCCCCATGACCAGACGTACTCTGGTAGATGAAGAACAGTTACTTGACCAGCTAGATTTGGTGAGACTAAATTTGCCCATCGCCTTTGAGGAAGCCGAGTTGATTATCCGCCACAAGGACGACTTGCTGCAAGAGGCCGAACTCTACGCTCAAGAAGTCATAGAAGCGGCAGAACAGCGAGCGGCAGAGCTTTTAAACGATATGGGCCTGATCCAGCAGGCGAAGGTGGAAGCGGATCAGTTGCGACAACAGGTTTTGCTTGACTGTGAAGCAATTCAGCAAGCGACGCTGGCGGAAGTTGAACAAATTCGCTATCAAGCTCAAGCAGAATTGGCAGAAATGAGAGCGAGGGTGATGGCTGAATGCGAGGAAATTCAAAACGGGGCAGACGATTACGCGGATCAAGTTCTCGATGATATTGAGCGTAAGCTGAGCGATGCGCTGCGTGTGGTTCGCAATGGCCGCCAGCAGTTGGATAATGTTTCTGGACAATAGTAGAAAAGAGTCCAAGGCAATGCCGTTTCCCTACCCCACAATAATCAAGTAGGGACACGGCACTGCCTTGGACTAATTTCGGGTAATATTAATTCCGATGCCACTGGATTTGATATTATTTGTATTATTTCACCGAATATCTTCATAAAACTGTTTGAGATACCTCCCAGAAACTCCAAAACCCCACAAAAAACCAATCGCAAGATAGATAAAAATTGCTTTAAATTCCCCCCAAGAGGCAACTCGGCGATCGCTACTTTCGACTATCCTATTTACTAACTTAATTTTACCTAGTCTTACTAATTTTAAACACAAATCTGCTTCCTCCATAATTGGTAGTTTTGCATCAAAACCATCGCATTCTAAAAAATCGGTACGACGGCAAAAAATCACTTGATCCCCAAATATTAACCGCAATCCTTTGATAAATAAATGAGGGCGAAATAATAACGGGGCATAGTAAGTTTTCAGGTAATTATGTAGCGAAAAACCCCATCTTGTTTGTTGGGAACCAGACATCAGAGAGATAAATCCGCCACCGACTATTTGAGTGTTAGACAAGGTTTTCTGGATGACGGCTACGATGTCATCTGGTACTAAAGTATCAGCGTGGAGAAAGCACAGAATGTCACCAGTGGCGGTTTGTGCACCTAGGTTCATTTGGACGGAACGTCGGGGTATATTGCTATAAATAACCTGGGTTTGGCAAGAAAGGGCGATCGCCACTGTCTCGTCTTGACTACCACCATCTACCACCAACACCTCCCAAGCAGCAGGATTGAGAATGCTGAGTTGACGCAGGGTACGTTCCAGACAAGTCGCTTCATTCAGAGTGGGGATAATAATAGAAACGCGATTCATCGGGTTGAAATTCATGGGAAAAGTATTATAATCATAAATTGTGGCGATGTAAACTATTCTAAGTAGGAAATAGACAGTGGTAAAAACAGAAGTCAAAAACGATTTAGAATTTTATGATGAAAACGCCGATAATTGGTGGGACGAAAAATCTAAAATCTACGCTCTTTACCATCTCAACCAACCCAGATTTGAATTTTTCGACAGACACGCGACAAATTGGCAGGGACTGAAAACCTTAGATGTCGGTTGTGGTGGCGGTTTTTCCTGCGAGTTTATGGCAGAGAGAGGCGCTATAGTTTCGGGAATAGACCAATCTGAGAAATGCGTTCAAGCAGCGAAAAATCATGCAGTGATTAGCGGTTTTGAAATTGACTACAGACAAGGTTTTGCAGAAAATATGCCCTACGATGATAATACCTTTGATGTGGTAATTTGTGTTGATGTTCTAGAACACGTTGCCGATTACAAACAAGTTGTCTCAGAGGTTCACCGAATTCTGAAACCGGGAGGATTGTTCTTTTTTGACACAATTAATCGAACTTTTTCCTCGCAAGTTGTGATGATTGGGCTGATGGAAAATATCTTGCAGGAAATTAGGAAGGGCGTTCACGATTGGGACAAGTTTATTACGCCGGAAGAACTGTCTGTGGTAATGGGCGATACTGGTTTTGGCAATATCGAAATTAAAGGTTTTGATATGTTTGGCGAAATCGGCGCTCTTTTAGCCCAGATGAATGGTTTTTGGGGAAATTTGATGGGCGGAAAGCAACTATTCCCAGATGTGGATGTGATGAAACAAGCATCTCAAACATTAATGTCTAATTTAGGTAATTATGTTGATTACAAAAAGTCTGGGTTGTTTAAAATCCAAATTAATGAGGATACTTCGATTATGTATGTTGGGGTGGGGGTGAAGAATAATTAGTCATTAGTCATTAGTCATTAGTCATTAGTCATTTGCGGTTCCCTGAGCGGAGTCGAAGGGTTATTTGCGGTTCCCTGAGCGGAGCGTCGCCCTGAGCGGAGTCGAAGGGTTATTTGCGGTTCCCTGAACCCTTCGACTACGCTCAGGGAGCAATAACCAAAGCGCCTTGGCGACTGCTATAACTGAAAATTATTAGCAAGTATTCTGCGGTGGGTACGATCGCCCCCGCAGTTTTTTTGCCCCAAATTACTCCCGCATACCAATTCTGAGCTGCGATCGCTGCTTGTAAAGCCAGATACATAGCTCATTGTAACAAAACTTAATGTTATAATTTTGACAATTTTTATGAATTATCTGGTAGCTTATTGATTATTACTCGCAAGAGCTACCGGAAGTTAATAGTACCTGGAGGTCAATCACCGTGACAGCAACAGCAGCAATGGTGTCCTTGTTTGCCGATCGCACCTGCGACACACAAGCCCCGTACAGCCAAAAACTGATGAATTTGTACCCAAATTCAGAAATACCCGACCTCGATAATTCTCAAGATGTCACCATCGCCGTCTTAGAAGGGCTGGGAAATCTCATGGTGGGCGATCGGACAGTTACTTTACAACCGGGAGTATTTGTGTTTGTACCCGCCGGAATTCCGCGCACCTTAAAAGTAGCAACGACGCTGAATTTGTTACTAATTAACTGCGAAGCAGACCCCGATCTGAGCGAGTCGGCTTGGTTAATGAATTTTCAACTTTAAACAGATGAAAAAACAGTGTCCTTGCAGTCTTGATTCCCTGATTTCTCAGGTTCACCGCAATCGCATCTACTGTTTTTGTCTCAATTGCAGGCAGGAAATGCCAAATCCTGATGCAAAAAAAATAAATCTTAAACTCAGGAAACTTTCACCTTCGGAGTAACAATGTCGAAATCAATTGGTCTTTTTTACGGAACCACAACTGGTAAAACTGAGTCTGTCGCTGACATGATTCGGGATGAATTTGGCGGTAGTATCGTGACTTTGCACGATATCGGCAATACTGACAGCGATGATTTTGCTGAATACGAATGTTTGATTATCGCTTGTCCTACCTGGAACATCGGCGAACTCCAAAGCGACTGGGAAGGATTTTTGCCAGAAATCGAAAATATTGATTTTAGTGGCAAGAAAGTAGCTTATTTGGGAACTGGCGACCAAGAGGGCTACCCGGATAATTTTATGGATGCAATGGGGATTTTGGCTGAGAAAATCACAGAACAGGGTGGTGAAACTGTTGGCTATTGGCCGGTAGACGGCTATGATTTTAATGAATCTAAGGCCGTGGTTGATGGCAAATTTTTCGGTTTGGCGATCGATGAAGACAACCAATCTGACATGACGGAAGCACGAGTCAAATCTTGGGTATCTCAGCTCAAAAAAGAATTTGGGATCTAGCTAGCATTTTACTTGTTCCCAGGCTGTGCCTGGTAACGCAGATCCGGAGGCTCTGCCTCCAATTTTACTCCGCGAGGCAGAGCCTCTAGATATCGGTTCCTAGGCAGAGCCTGGGAACCAGTTATTCTGAATAACTTTATTTCCAGCTTAAAATTGATGAGATTTACTTCAGATGATGTGCTGTGGCTAAGTGCCAGTCCAAGTTTGCAATTATTCGATCGCTCTCTGCTTAACTACTTAAATCAGTCAGTACCAATCCAAATATGGGAATACGAACAAACTGAAGATGAAGGTTGTTCTTTAGATGTCGCTGTTGAGCTACTACATCACTATTTAAAATCGCGCGATCGCCCAATTCATCTAATAGGGCATAGTACCAGCGGACTACTTGGTTTAATGTATGCACGCCGTTATCCTCACAAAGTAAGCTCTTTGGGGCTTTTAGCTGTCGGCTTACCATCTAATATTAATTGGCAAGCTCATTACTATACACATCTTTCGGCTTTTACCTGGAGCAGCGAACAAGTTTTAACGCAAATGGTAAAGGATATGTTGGGAGAACAGAATCAGTATATCAATCAAAGATTTGTATCGTATTTTGAAGAAGATTTAGCACTTTCGCCTTGTCCTCACTCCTTATTCACGATGAGTAATTTCCGTGATGAGGGTGTAGAAGTACCTTTGTTGTTATGCAGTAGCAAGACAGATTTTGTCGTATCTCCCATGCTCATGCGCCGCTGGTCGAAATTTCTTAAAAAAAGCGATCGGCTTTGGGAATGTAAAGACGGTAGGCATTTTTTCCATCACTTCTATCCAGAACAAGTCGGGGAAGAAATACTGAATTTTTGGCTATCTATACACAGCCGCCAACCAATTTTAGATTTGAAGTTCTAAATTTGCGATCGCCACTATTGACATCTATAACTAACAAATTTTGGCTACTAAAAGCAGTCTACTCGCCAGGCTGCCCAAATTAATTACAGCGTAAATTCTTTATATATCAAAGATTTGTAGGACTAGCAGCTCGTCGGAATGAAAATTTACGGTTAATGTATTATGATATCTTAATGAGTTTTATTTTTAATAATGATTTATGAACAATCTAAAAAGTGTGATGGCTAGGCCCCGGCTTGCGCCTACGAAGGTAACAACAGCTCAATCAAGATTCCGCCGTTTTCGAGTACCGCTGAGCCTCAAAATTATCGTGCCGTTTCTAAGTGTATCGGTCACTCTATTGTTATTAGTGATACATACAGTCAAAATTGGATTTGCCAACACTCTCGAAAAAGGAGTGCGCGATCAAGTTGAAAACCAAGCAGCTTTAGCCGTGCGAGACTTCAAAAGTCGATCGACTCAATTGACAAAGCAAGCCAAATTGTTATCAGAAGAACCAGAAGTTATTCGTGCAGTAGAACAAAAAGACACAGACATCTTGCGTCAAGATATATTATCTCTACAAACCACTTTTAAATTGGATTTAGTCGAAGTAGTAAACGCGCAAGGTGGCATAGTAGCAGAGTTGCGAGAAGATTGGCTCACAGGGGAAAACTTGAGCAATAGCGCAGCGATAAATTCAGCACTTAAAGGCTTAGAAAAGTCAAATTTCGTCAGCATTGACGGCAAACCACAAGCATTGCTAATAGGATTTGCACCGATTAGAAGCAGTAATAGGATAATTGGCGCTGTACTAATGGGTTATTTAGTGACAGACGAACAATTGCAGCAAATCAGCATTGATACTAACAATGTGAATTACTTTGCCATCTTCAAATCCGGCGAATTAATTGCCACTAATTTTCCCGAAATTCGCTCTAAATCTTGGCAAGCACCTGCACAACAAACATCAACTACTAAAATCGATATTGAGCACCAATCTTACATCATGCAAACGGTAGAAATGTCGGACATAAGCGACAGCATAACCCTAGCAGTGTTTAACCCAACAGCGGCAATGCAGCAAACGCAATTAACTTTATCTAATAGGCTAGATAGTTTCTTTTGGGGAGGAGTAATTTTAGCCACTATTGTTGGTGGTGTAGTTAGCCGAATCATCGGAAAACCAATTATAGATTTAACTCAAAATGTGAATTGGATGGCAAGCAATGAATACTTTTCTGGTAAAGTACCCATTCCTTCTGGCTATGAATTAGGTCAACTTGCTGAAGCTTTTAACTTTATGATAGAACAAGTAGAAAAGCGCGATAGTGAACTCAACCTACAGTTGCACCAACTTAGACAAACGCTTCATGATTTAAAAAATGCCCAATCTCAGCTAATTCAAGCCGAAAAAATGTCCGGTTTAGGATTAATGATGGCCGGTATCGCTCACGAAATTAACAACCCAGTCAACTTTATTTATGGCAATCTTTGTCACGCCAACCAATATACCAAAGATTTGCTCAGACTTATAGAGCTTTACCAGCAAGAATATCCGACTGCAAGTGCAGAGATTCAAGACTGCATAGCAAAAATTGAACTCGATTTTTTATCAGAAGATTTGTCAAAGTTACTATCTTCTATGAAAATGGGAACTGAGCGAATTCAGCAAATTGTTTTATCGCTGCGGAACTTCTCTAGGTTAGATGAAGCTGAAATGAAACCAGTCGATATCCATGAAGGAATTGATAGCACTCTATTAATTTTAAACAGCAAAATCAAAACTGCCATTAAAGTCATTAAAAAATATGGAAAACTGCCTTTAGTAGAGTGCTATCCATCGCAGTTAAACCAGGTATTTATGAATATCACAGCCAATGCTGCTGATGCACTGCTGAGCAATCCAAATCTGCGAAAAAAGGAGATTGAAATTATCACAGAAATAGCCGGAGTAGATCGAGTGGTGGTGAAGATTAGAGATAACGGTACTGGGATTGACCCGGATGTGATTAATAAATTATTTGATCCATTTTTCACGACTAAACCTGTGGGAAAAGGGACTGGTTTAGGGCTGTCGATTTCCTACCAAATTATCGAGAAGCATCAGGGGAAAATCGAAGTGACTTCGGAACTAGGTGAGGGAGCAGAGTTTGCTATTTATTTACCTGTTAAAGCTCGCATTAAAGAAGGTGCTTGTCTTTGCCAGAGTTAAGATACTTATTTTAATTTAATATCAGTTAGTGCATCTATCTCAAATCTCAAATCTCAAATCTCAAATCTAATATAACTGGTTCCCAGGCTCTGCCTGGGAATTAATATCACTCTTGCTCTGCCTCGCTATTCTAGCAATAAAATTGGAGGCAGAGCCTCCGGATCTGCGTTACTGGGCAGAGCCTAGTAACGAGTAGAAGGAGATCTTACTACTAATTCAACTTGGATCGAAATAGCCGCATTCCATTTGCTGTCACAATTAAGGATGTTCCTGTATCTGCAAGCACTGCAACTGCTAACCCGACAAATCCAAAAGTTCCCAATAACAAAAACAGCGCTTTTGTTACTATCGAAAAAATCACATTCTGCTGAATTACAGATACAGTGCGGCGGCTCAAATCGACTGCATAGGCGAGTTTTCTTAAGTCGCTACCAACTAGCACTACATCAGCAGTTTCTAGTGCGATATCAATGCCACCAACTGCAAAGCTGATATCGGCGGCTGCTAAAGCTGGGGCGTCGTTGATACCGTCGCCCACCATTCCGACAGTCCCGAATTTTCGTAATGCTTGAATTTCTTGCAGTTTGTCTTCCGGGAGCAGTTCTGCTTTATACTCAGATAAGTTGAGTTGTTCAGCTATCTGTGCTGCCACAAAAGTACGATCGCCCGTGAGCATTACCAATCGCTTCAGCCCCATCTGTTTGAGGGAATGTACCGCCTCCCCAGCTTCCAACCGCAAGCCGTCAGCCAAAGCAATGATGCCCAACAAACCGCGATTGCTGCCTACCAAAACAGGGGTTTGTCCTAGCTTTTCAATGTCATCTAAAAGAGATAATATTGATGCTGAAAGTGCAATATTTTGGTCTGCAAATAACCTGCGATTGCCTGCAAAATAGAGGTTGTTGCCAAACTTGCCGCTAATTCCTTTACCGGGGTAAGCCGTAAAACTTTCAGGAGTTTCTAACTCAATTCCCTGTGCCTTTGCTTGGGCAACAATTGCCTTAGCTAAAGGATGTTCCGATCGCCTTTCCAAACAAGCTCCAATCAATAATACCGCATTTGCGCTCAACTCTCCCAGATCGTACACCTTTTTTACCGTAGGTTTGCCTTGGGTCAAAGTTCCGGTTTTATCAAAAGCAATACTCTGGAGTTTTCCAGCAGTTTCTAGGCCATTTCCACCCTTGAACAAAATGCCTTGACTGGTGGCTGCACCAATGGCGCTGACAATTGACACGGGAGTGGAAATTACTAAGGCGCAGGGACAGGCTATTACTAACATTACCAGCGATCGGTAAAACCAAACATTGAACGGCTGACCAAAAATTAAGGGCCCAATTACAGTTAGGGCGATCGCACTTACAATCACAATAGGAGTATAAATCTCTGCAAACTTGTCCACCCACTGCTGAGTCGGGGCGCGACTCGATTGCGCTGATTCCACCAAGTGAACAATTTTAGCAACCGTAGTATCATTGGCAGTATGGGTGACTTGGACTTCCAAAAAGCCAGTTTGATTTAAAGTTCCGGCAAAAACCCGATCGCCCTTTTGCTTCTCTTCCGGGATAGATTCGCCCGTAATTGGCGATTGGTCGATCGCAGAATTGCCCGATACAACTATACCATCCAAAGCCACCTTTTGTCCGGGGCGAATTGTCAGAATTTCTCCTACTTGAATCTCCTCGACGCGCACCGTTACTTCATGATTATTGTCGCGCTTGACAGTTGCCGTCGGAGGTGTAATATCCATTAAATTAGCAATGGCGCTGCGAGTGCGACTGAAAGTGAAAGTTTGCAAAGTCGTTCCCAAACTAAATAAAAATACAACCAGCGCCCCTTCAAACCAATCGCCTAAAATCACCGCACCAATTACCGAAATTGTCATCAACAAATTCATGTCAGCCCGCCACAAGCGCAACTCCATCAGACCGGCGCGGGCGATCGCAAATCCGGCTACAATAATACCGATACCGTAAAAACCCCGCGACAGCCAAATTGGCAGTGCTAAATGCTGAGTTAGCAATCCCAGAACTAATCCCAATCCTGCTAAAATTACAGCCTGTGCCCGGCGATTGCGAATCCAGAATTCCCAGTTAGTTGGATTTGTCTTTTGAGTTTTCTCGACAGTTGAATGCTGGTGATGATGAGGGTGTTCGTGTTCGTGGGAACAGCAGGAATCCTCTGATGGAGGTATTGTTGCGGTATGCTGTTCGATAGTGTAGCCCAAGGTTTTAATGCGATCGAAAATTGCCTTCTCGCTGACTTGTTGCGGGTCATAATTTAACCGCAAGCTTTCTGTTGCAAAAACTACATTGATATCGGTGATTCCCGGTAACTTTTGCAACCCTGCTTCTACGGTTTTGGCGCAGCTACCGCAATCCATGCCGCCAATTTTAGTTTGTAAGGTTTTGAGTGGAGAAGTTGCAGTCATAATCAGTATCCTATTGAGATTTTAGAATGATTATCACAATCATTGAACAGATATTCAGATGTTTAATAAAATCATATACTAATTTCACTAAAGTTGTCTAGTAAGCCCATTGCTAACAACTAAGACTGAAGCCCATAATAAATGTCGCTTTTATTCGAGTCTAGATCCCCCTAAATCCCCCTTAAGAAGGGGGACTTTGATCGGAATCTTGTCTCCCCCTTATTAAGGGGGGTTAGGGGGGATCTCCGGGTTTGATTAGTATTCTGTTTTTGAGGTGAGCTTACTTATCACTTAATGGCAAGTTGCAGAAACAGGCTCTTTTTCTGACACCGACTCACCAGAGTTTACCCATACATAAATCTCGGTTGCATCATCGGCGCAACTACCACACCCGCCGCACTTTTTGGCTTGTTCCATTTTTCTGATTCGCCCTTTACGAATTAGGCGATTTAGCATTCCGCGCAAAGCGTCACCATCCATGCGGAAGTGAATTTTTAGATCCGCAATGGAGGCTCTTTTGTTGTCAGCAATAAATTTTTGCAGTTCGCTTAAAATCATGGTTTTTCTGGTTTGGTTGACAGTTAAACGCAGTTATGGGTTAGCGGTTATATCAATTATGGTTGGATCGGAATGATTAAACCACAGAGAACACAGAGGACACAGAGAAAGAGAAGAGAGAAATAGTAATTCCGATGTCAACGGATTTGATATTATCGGTTATTTGTTAGCTGCTAATAACCAATAACCCAAAATTAATAACAATTAACTACTAATTGCTTCGCGCCGTTTTGGTAGTTTGTCTCCAGCCATTTTTAATCCCGTAATAGTCACACCCATAGCTATTGTTAGTCCGACAATCCAAGCAAGAGACGATTGTGGATGCTGTGAAAATGTGGCGAGTTGATAGTAGCCAACTGCTGTGAAATAGGCGATGCCAGTAGTCCAAGAAGCCGCGAATATTGTCCAACCTAAGTTAGTTTCGCGGTAAAGTGCAGCGGTGGCGGAGACGCAGGGAAAGTATAGCAATACAAACAGCAAATAGGCAAAAGCGGCGGCATTGGAACCGAAGCGCTGGGACATTTGTCCGTAGGTGCTACCAGAGATGCCTTGCGCTTCTTCTGCTTGTTTTTGGTCGGTAATATTGGCTGAACTTAAGCCGAGGGGATCGAAAAGTTGACCGGGAAGTTTTGTGAGATTCTCTGGTATGCTGAAAAATGCTTTGCCGATGTTTCCCCAAAAGCTAAATTCTTCTTCTTTCTCAGGTGCGGAGCCTGCTGCTGCTTTTTGTTCGTCTGCTAGTTGAGTGTACAGGGAATCTAAGGTTCCAACCATTACTTCTTTGGCAAATACTCCTGTTAGTAAACCGACGGTAGCTGGCCAGTTTTCTTGGCTGATTCCCATGGGGGTAAATACAGGTGTGACTGTGCGGCCGACGGCGCTCAAAATTGAGTCTTTGCTGTTTTCTTTGCCGAAGGAACCATCGGTGCCGACGGAGTTCATGAATCCTAGTATAATCACCATGATCACAATCGCAATTCCGGCTTTTCTGATAAACGCTTTGAGTCGATCCCAAGTACGCAGTAGCACTCCTTTGAGTTTGGGAATGTGGTAGGGTGGCAGTTCCATCACAAAAGGCGCTGCTTCTCCTTGCAAAAGGGTATTTTTTAAAATGAGTCCGGTGAAAACTGCTGCAATAATTCCGATTAGGTAAAGTCCCAATACCATATTTTGACCGCCGACTTGGAAGAATGCGCCACAAAATAGGGCGTAAACTGCTAATCGGGCGCTACAAGACATGAATGGATTCATCATAATTGTCATGGTGCGATCGCGCTTATTTTCCAAAGTCCGCGTCGCCATAATTCCGGGGATGTTGCAGCCGAAACCTACCATCATCGGTACAAAGGATTTACCGGGAAGTCCGACAAATCGCATTAATCTGTCCATCACAAAAGCCGCCCGCGCCATGTAGCCGGAGTCTTCTAAAACTGACAAACACAAAAACATCATCCCAATTTGGGGAATAAATGTAGATGTGGTTTGAACGCCACCGCCCGCACCTTTTGCCAGGAGTCCAATCAACCATCCGGGCGTACTAATACTGGCTAATAATTCACCGAAACCATCGACAAAAATCGTGCCAAAAAAGATATCAAAAAAATCGATAAACACGCCACCGACATTAATAGAAATCGTAAACATGAGGTACATTACCGCTAAGAATACGGGAATTCCTAGGAAACGATTGAGAACAATTTGGTCTATTTTATCGGAAACGTTGGTTTTGACTTCTCTAGAAAATTCAGCGACGCCTTGGGTTAAGTTGCGGATGAAGGTGTAGCGGCTGTCGGCGATGATAATATCGAGGTCGTCATCTAGGGTTTCGTGGACTCGGCGACGGTGCGGAACTACGATTTTTTCGAGTTCTGTATGGGCGAGTTCCGGCGCGACTTCATCCACGTATTCTAACAGTTTCAGGGCTGTCCAGCGGGCATCTACGGTGCGATGGGGACTGTATTTTTCGATGTGTGGTATAAGTTGGGCGATCGCATCTTCGATCGCAGCCGGATAAGCGACATAGGCAGATGGTACGATCGGCTTAGCCAGGGCCCGATTAACCGCATCCCGCAATAAAGGAACACCCTGATTGGAAGAAGCACTCATCGGCACAACCGTACAGCCAAGACGTTCAGCAAGTTTGCTAACATTAATTCTGACATCCCGTTCCTTAGCAACATCCATCATATTCAGCGCCAAAATTGTCGGTACGCGCATCTCCAAAATTTGGGTAGTCAGATACAAATTGCGCTCTAAGTTAGAAGCATCAACAATATTAATAATGACATCGGCTTCACCAGATAACAAATAATCTCGCGCCACCAATTCATCGAGTCCAGTATCTCCATCTTCCGCATCCAGAGAATAAACTCCCGGCAAATCAACAATAGTAATAGCTAAACCATCATGAGTGTATTTTCCCTCTTTCCGTTCCACCGTTACTCCAGGCCAATTACCTACTCGCTGGTTAGCACCTGTCAAGGCATTAAATAAAGTAGTTTTACCACAGTTAGGATTGCCTACCAATCCAATAATTTGCTTACTCATTATTTCACTTCTTCTACAAATAGACTTTTAGCTTCATCTTTGCGCAAACTGAGTTTAAAACCCCGCACCAGAATTTCTACAGGGTCTCCTAAAGGTGCGTGCCTAGTGATAGTAAATTCAGTTCCCGGTGTCAGCCCCATTGCCAACAATTTGCCCTTATAACCCCGGGCTGTTTTCTCATAACCAACGACGCGACCGATAGCGCCTACAGCCAAATCCCCTAATTGTTTTCTCTCGTTCATCAGTTGTTGTAATAAAGTCTAAATGTGAACAAATTAAACTCCTGAATCTAGCAACCCTTTCAAAATGTGCGAACATCTCTCTTTACTCTTCCTCTGCGCCCTCTGCGCCCTCTGCGGTTAATAAAAAAAAATCTTGGTCACAAATCAAATAGGATTGCTGTAGATACAAATTTTTTAGAGCTACGCAGAATTCCTACACATAATTTTCTGTGCCATACCAGCCCCCAAACCGATGCGGTTGTCACCAATTGCCACAATGACAGAACCGCCAGAATTGCTGACGATTTGAACTTCGATAGCCGAGACTAATCCCATGCCGATTAGACGACGCACAGTGCCTTCTGAACCTTTGAGTTTGACAATCCGCAGTTTCTCGCCGACGCTAGCCATTGCTAGGGGGAATGATTTCGCTTCCGGTACCCCAGGCTGAGTTTCTTGGCGGCACTCTTCGCTTCCAGAGACTTCTTTTGTCTCGCCGTAAAAGGTGAAACCCTCGAAATGTCTGGGGTTTGACTCTTGGTATTGTTCGCTGTAGTCTTCTGTGTTTTGTTTCATTGCCTTGGTGATATCGGTTTTAGCAGCAAGTTGTTGGGGCTTCATGGCACTAAGAAATTGACATATATTCTCAATATACTTGAAGGATCGCAATTTTACGCATTTTTAGATTTCCCTTGCAGTTAGAGATTTCGGACACTGGAATCGCCCAGAGACGGAAATTCGGCTGATTCTTGCGGCCTTGAGAGCTTAAATCTGTCTTGGGTTAGATGCTGCTCTGCGGTAAAATCCTGTGTATGCGACAAGTCCTGCTGTTTATCATGTTATATGAAAAATAGTTTATTAGCAATTGTTCTCAAATAAATTCACTTAAACAAGCATCCTCAGCCGCTATTTTTAGTATGCTGGGAAAAATAATTCTCCTGGGCGATCGAATTTTGATGGCCCGATCGCCGATCGCCTTACAATAGCGATCGAGCATATATACTTAACCCGCTCCCCCGTACAGATTAACAATCGATCGAGAATTATGCCAGCAAATTTCCTGCCAACATCCATCGCCCAGCTTACAGAATCCACATCCATAGCTTTAGCCCAAAGCATTCAACAAACAGCAGTTACAACCCCCCTCAGCCCGCAGCCAATTGCCACCACCTACGTACATGAAGGTACTGGAAACACACCGATTTTGCTAATTCACGGCTTTGACAGTTCGGTGTTTGAATACCGCCGTCTGTTGCCGCTGCTGGCCGAAAAAAATGAAAGTTGGGCGGTGGATTTACTAGGTTTTGGCTTTACGGAAAGATTGACTGGTTTGCCTTTTAGTGCAAAGGCGATCGGTACTCATCTCTACTATTTTTGGAAAACCGTAATTTCGCAGCCAGTCATCTTAATTGGTGCCTCGATGGGAGGTGCAGCAGCCATTGATTTCACGCTCAATCATCCCCAACTTGTCAAAAAGTTAATCTTAATAGACAGTGCAGGTTTTGCCATCACTTCTAACAATGGCAAATTTTTAATTCCACCTTTAGGATATTTGGCAACTTCATTTTTACGCAACCCTAAAATTCGCCAAAATATTAGTGTTAATGCTTATTTTGATAAAACCTTCGCTTCTGTCGATGCCCAAACTTGCGCGGCGCTACACCTAGAAATGCCCAATTGGAATCAAGCTTTAATTGCTTTTACCAAAAGCGGTGGCTACTGTGGTTTTGGGGAAAAATTGTCGCAGATTCAGCAGCAAACCCTGATTTTGTGGGGAAAACAAGACCGAATTTTGGGGACTGCGGATGCAGAAAAGTTTGCCAAGGCGATCGCAAATTCTGAACTAATTTGGATACCGGATTGCGGGCACGTTCCCCACTTGGAAAAGCCACAGATTACCGCCCAACACATTTTAAACTTTATCGCTAATACATAATATTTGGGGATTTTTAGTGGGTGAGGGCGGCTTTGTAATATTTTTGTTGGCTGATGTTGTGGAACAGGCATATTGCCTGTTTTCTTAATTAGACTTACCAAATTTTTGCTGTAAAAACTGCTGTGCAACTTCTCCAGCATCCTGCTGTTTTCCATCAACTAGATAGTTCATTTTCCGCATCTCTGCTTCTGATATTTTCCCGCCCAATTCTGCGAGGACAGATCGCAATTCTGGGTATTTTGTCAAGATTTGCGATCGGACCACAGGCACTGCCTCATAGGAAGGAAAATAGTTTTTATCATCTTTGATCACCACCAAACCGAAACTTTCAATCAAACCATCAGTAGTATTCCCAGCAATCACATCCACCTCTTTTTGTTGCAAAGCCTGCACCAACAAACCTAACAACAATTCCTTCGGTTCTTCCGCAAATTTAATCCCATAAGTTTTAGCCAATCCCGGAAATCCATCCTCTCTTTCTTTGAACTCTGGTCCAAAACCAGCCCGCAGTTTCGGTGAAACCTTTCCTAATTGCGAAATAGTTTGTAAATTGAATTTTTTCGCATCATCTCCCCGCATAATAATCGCAAAACTATTATTAAATCCCAAAGGTTCAATCCATTCTGCTTTAAACTGTTGCGGATACTCCTGTTTGATATAATTAAAGAGTGTTTTGGAATCAGAAGTGGTCTTTTGTTTAAGAATATTGGTGTAAGCAGTACCCGTATATTCGACGTACAAATCGATTTTACCTGCGGCGAGGGATTGATGACAAAGGGAACCTCCTAGATTCAGTTCCCGTTCCACCTTAATATCAGTTTTCGCTTCGATACGGCGCGCTAAAATTTCTGCCAGAATGACTTGTTCAGAAAAATCTTTCGAGCAAATGACAACTTGTTTTTTGGAACTAGAGGTACATCCTGCTACAGCAAACAAGGAAAGCAGCCAGCAGGAGTAGAAAAAAAAATCGTTCTTAGATATTCTCATGAGTTTACTATGTTTTAAATTATACAAAGGTTAATAGCCCTAGCTGAAAATTAATCGGTGATAACCATACTCAGCCATCAAGATATCTTTTTATCTATGCTACCAGAAAACGGACCGATCGCATATATTCCTTTAAACCTTCCAGCGGTTGATCGAAATCATCAGACATAACGATCTGACAGGCCCAAGTACCATAACCATGAGGTTGTTCAAGTTGTTCTGGAGATGATTCAGTTTTGACGTGTTTCTCAAGTAGATATTTTGCATTATGCAATATCTGTTGTTTGAGAGATTATGGCATCTTGACGACAGTGATTTGTTATACTGATAATTGTAGACTTACCAAGCTTAGAACAATGAGAAATAGTTGTTTGCGATCGGGGCTTTATGTCAGCAAAGGATAAATTTCATGATGTCGTGAAGATTGCCTTACAAAAGGATGGTTGGCAGATTACAGATGACCCACTTTCTATCAGTGTGGGTGGATATGACGTAGAAGAAGAGGTGATAGCTTTATGGAAAAAATAGAAAAGTATCGGGATTGTATCAAACAAGTTCTCACAAAATATGCTGCATATAAGTCTTCTTATGGAGAAGTGGAGGTGCAAGTTGTTTTTGATACAGAACACAATCATTATCAAGTTGTTAGAGTGGGTTGGGATAACAAACATCGAGTTTACGGTTGTCCTATACATCTCGATATTAAGGATGGCAAAATCTGGATTCAGCAGAATGGAACAGAAATTGATTTAGGACAAGAGCTGGTTAATATAGGTGTGCCGAAGTCGGACATTGTGGTTGGGTTTCATCCACCTTATATGCGTCAGTTCACAGACTTTGCAGTGAGTTAAAACTAACATAGATGCTTTTGGTTGCAGACATCGATCGCTCTTGATGCGTGAAGAGCGCTCGCTCTTTCATTTTAGGCGGTCATCGGAAACAAGAAAGGGCGATCGATCCAGGTTGAAAAAATAGTCAGGGCGCTCGCTCTTTCATTTTAGGCGGTCATCGGAAACAAGAAAGGGCGATCGATCTTGATGCGCGATCGGGCGATCGCACTATCCGTGCAATCATCGCATTAGAATAGTGGAAATAGAATAAGATTGTGAGCGGTCAACAAATGGCACAAATTACCACGACTGAATTACCCCAAACCCGACCGACTCTATTGATAGAGGTCGAACGTACCAAAACCCCTCTAACCGTCATCCATGAAGGAAAAGCATTAGTAATTATTTATCCTGCGACCACCCAAACTCTACGTCCCAGCTTTGGCGCAATGAAAGGAAGCGGTGAAATATTAGGAGATTTAATTGCTCCATTGCGATTTTGAGTCGCGAAATTGTACTACCTCATCAAGACCCCGCAGACCGATTCATTAGTGCCACAGCTATTTACTATGGCTTAATATTAGCCACAGTTGATAAGAACCTCACAGGAAATTCGGCACTACAAACACTCAGTTAGGCAATAGCGTAATTAACCCATACAACTTTCGGGTATAATGACCCTCAGCGAGATAGGATATTTTATATTTTTGTAGGCGATCGGTCTTGATGCGCGATGGGCGATCGCTCCGATCGGAAAAAATCTGAAGGGGTTGTGCTGGCATGACTCGATCGCCTATGATAAACAGTATAGTTCAGGAAAATCTATGCCTGCCAAAGATATCTTTCATGCTGTTGTACGTTCAGCTTTGGAAAAGGAAGGGTGGATAATTACTCACGATCCTCTGTATCTCAAAGTAGATGAGGATAAGTTATATGTGGATTTAGGTGCGGAAAATAATTTATTAGGAGCAGATAGGTATGGACAAAAAATAGCAGTAGAAATTAAATGTTTTTTAGGTCTTTCAGTGATTAATGAGTTTCACGAAGCTATTGGTCAAGCTTGGAACTATAAAGTGGTCCTAGAAGATCAACAGCCCGATCGAGTCCTTTACTTAGCAGTTCCGAAAGATATTTATGAGGAGTTTTTTACTCGACGTTTAGCTCAAATGTCAGTGACGCGGATGCAATTAAACTTGCTTGTATTTAATCCTGTAAAAGAGGAAATTGTATCATGGAGATAGAAAAATATAGAGAACTGATCAAATCGATTATTGAAAAACACTCTACCTGCGATTATGAAGATCCAGAAGTGGAGACTCAAATTGCTTTCGATCGCGATCGCGATCGCTACTTGATGTTTCATGTGGGCTGGCGCGGGGAAGGACGAGTTTATGGATGTGTGATTCACATTGAGATTAAAGACGGTAAGATTTGGATTCAACGGGATGGAACTGAGGTGGGAATAGCTAACGAGCTAATTGAATCGGGAGTACCTAAGTCGGATATAGTTCTGGGATATCGATCGCCCTATATGCGGAAGTTTACAGAGTTGGCCGTGGGGTAGTGGCTGCGATCGGAAAATGAGTAGAATTATTGCACTGTTTGATATTTGCTGTGAGGGATCTCGCTCTTTCATTTTAGGCGATCGCTCGTCAGAAACAAGAAAGGGCGATCGCTCTTGATGCGTGAAGGGCGATCGCACTATCCGTGCAAGCATCGCATGAGAATGGTGGAAATGGATAAGATTGTAAGTAGAAAAAGAGGTTGGGTTGATGAAAGGAAACCCAACCTACAAGTAAGGGCTTGATGCGTGATGGGCGATCGCTAAACACCAAAGTCACACTAAACGCCGATGAAGGTTGGGTTAAAGGACACAACCCAACCTCCATCACCAGAGCACTACGACTTGCGTTAACGTATTTCGGGGTCTCTATGCACCACAAAATCTGTTTGCCAATTCGTGTTGTGAGGAACTACTTGAATAACAACAGGAGATCCACGAAAAGGATTTTGACAATAGGGCTGCTGATTATGTTGCGATCCTCCAATAATACATTTTTGTGAGAGCGTGCGTAATCGCTTTCCATTATCTGCGAAGTTCACTTCTGCACCAGCGTTTACAACCCCTACCTCTATTCCACCAGTTACCTTTCCAGAAATAGATGCCCCTTGAATTTCTACCGCAGTGTACCAGTAAACATCAGCCCCACTTCCACCTTTATATTCAATAGCTAGAGCATTACCGTATGTCCATGTAACGGACGGAAAAAAACAAATGGTACGCTCTTTTATTCGTCCACTTCGACAAGTCCCTTCTTGAGAGCCATCAATCATTCGAGGCTCTCTTGAGGACGCAGAGATAGCCGAGGTAGCCACCATCAATACAGCGATCGCAAATGAACACATTGAAAAGGTAAAAAACCGTGATGGTCTATTTCCTTGAGAAGTTGTTTTCATTCGCCTATTCCAGTTTCTATCGCTAATTATTTTAGCTAATCTTTCCATGATTTACTCTTACTAGCTAATCTGAAGGAGTACATTTGTAGTCCTCAACACTGTTAAAGTGTAGAAAACGCAACAATTTAGCCTAGGAATTTAGGCTGAATACATCTCCTATTTTCCTGGTAAATTAAAATTTTGTCTAGCCTAAAAAAGCACAATTTAGTTAGCAATTTTGTATGCTACTCCAGCTCACCTTTATGAAAAATGTTGGCAAATGCCAGAAAATGTTGGAAAATGTTAGGTATAATACGAAAAATCCCAACATCCACGATGCTGCATGAATCTTAAGGAAGTGTTAAAAATGGCTGACGAGATGGTCTTTGCCAAAACTGGTCAGCACCTCGATAACTTACAAGAGGCGATTCTGCGAGGAACTATGCAAGGTGAGAAATATACCAAAATTGCCGAGGAGATTCACTGTAACGAGAGTTATGTTAGGCAAGTTGGTTCGCAATTATGGCAGATACTTTCAGAAGAGTTGGGGGAAGATGTTAGTAAAACTAATTTTCGAGCATCAATGGAGAGGTTCCAAGTCTCGATAGTTTCACATTGGGAACAGCATCACAACCAAATTGGTAGTTTTAACATCTGTGGAGAAACTTTACACTCACCTGATATCCCAAACTCACACCCACCAAATCAGGAAACATCTAACACAAAACAACCTCAAACCTCACATCAAGATTTAAGCGAGATGCCGGAGTTGGGTGATTTTTACGATCGCACTTCCGAACTCCAAACCCTCACAACATGGATTCTACAACAAAACAGCCGCCTCCTAGCCCTCACCGGCCGACTCGGCATCGGCAAAACAACCCTAGCAGTAAAACTCGTACAACAAATTAAAGACGAGTTTGAGTACGTTATTTGGTGCAGCATAGACGCATCGCACACCCTAGATGAATTTCAACATAAACTAATACAGTTTTTTTCCCACTCAGAAAAACAAGATTTATCCCCAACAAACCCGAAACGCTTACCGCTGATTAAGTATTTACAAAAATATCGCTGTTTAGTAGTCTTAGATGACGTTCACAACCTTTTCTGTAGTGGCGACTCGGCAGGAAAGTATAAACCAGAATGCGAAGAATATCGCTCCCTATTCAAACAGATAGAAAAATTATCCCATCAAAGTTGCTTTCTGTTAATCGGTTGGGAACAACCCAGAGAAGTGACTCAATTTAAAAACCCAAATACTCCCATTCGTACCTTACAACTCAAAGGTTTAGACATCGCAGCCGGACGGGAAATCCTGAGAGATTATGGATTAGAAGAAATCGACAACAGTGAAGCACTCATTCACCGCTATGAAGGCAACCCGCTATGGTTAAAAAGCGTGGCGAATCTGATTCAAGAGCTGGGAATCGACGCGACTGAGTTATTAATAGATGATACCATATTGTTGCCGGAAGATTTGAAAGATGTTTTACAGCAGCAGTACGATCGCACTTCCGAAGTAGAAAAACAAGTTATGTCATTGTTGGCGAAAGAAAACCAGCCAGTCCACCTAGCAAAATTGCTAGAAAAAGGACAAATATCATCATCAGATTTACTCAACGCGCTCCAATCTTTATCGCGGCGCTGCTCGATCGAAAAAGAAGGAAGTCTTTACACTCTTTCACCTGTATTGAAGGAGTATATCAAAGGGTTCTAACTGAGATATTGCACCATTCTCATGTTACCCCAAATCCCGCCAGGGACTCAAGTCCCTGGCTAATAGCTTAAGTCCTCTCAAGAGGACTGGAAGAGAATTTGAGTCCTCTTTAGAGGACTTAAGCTATGAGACGGGGGTTTAAACCCCCGTCGGGTGATTGCGAGATAGATATAAAATATAAATTGATGCTGCTAGCAATGGAGTCATCCCATGACCGCAACAATTCCCACTCAAACCTTGCCAGAAATCATCTACCCAGACAGCGACGGAAAACCCATGTCTGACAATACCAAACAATTCCAATTAATTGTAAAAATTCAAGGTGGCATAGATGCTTTATTCAAAGACAACGAAAATGTGTTTGTAGCAGGTGACTTGCTGTGGTATCCCGTCGCAGGAGATAACAAAACTCGCCAAGCACCTGATACTATGGTAGTCTTTGGTAGACCAAAAGGCGATCGGGGTTCCTACAAACAGTGGCTGGAAAATAATATTGCGCCGCAAGTTGTCTTTGAAATCATCTCGCCGGGAAACCGGATGACAGCAATGTTTAAGCTGTTTAAGTTTTACGATAATTATGGAGTCGAAGAATATTATGTCTACGATCCAGAGGATAATGAGTTAATAGGTTGGCGGCGAACTGACGGACAACTCAACTATATTGAATCAATGGAAGGTTGGCTAAGTCCGCGTTTGCAAGTCCGTTTTGAAACTGCATCGGGAGATTTGGAAATTTATCGTCCTGATGGACTGAAGTTTTTGTCTTATGTGGAGTTGTCAAGACAAATGGAACAAACGCAGCAACAAATGGAACAAGCACAGCAACAAATCGAACAAGAAAAACAGGAGAAAGAGTTAGCACAGCAAAAAGCCGATCGCCTATCTGAAAAACTGCGAGAAATGGGGATAAATCCAGAGGACATTTTAAGCTGAATTATCTCTGCAACGGTTTAATTAAACAGGATTTAGTCACTCCGAATAAAGAAACCGGGTTTTTTGTGAATCTCTCACCTATAGCGAGTATTTTCGTAAAAACCCGGTTTCTGGGATTCCACTGCGACAAAGAAACCGGGTTTTTTGTGAATCTCTCACCTATAGCGAGTATTTTCGTAAAAACCCGGTTTCTGGGATTCCACTCCGAATAAAGAAACCGGGTTTTTTGTGAATCTCTCACCTATAGCGAGTATTCTCGTAAAAACCCGGTTTCTGGACCCCCAGAGAAACCCTGTTAAACTCAAGCCACAGCCTTATCTAAAGGTTGTACTTCAGACAGGTATTTGTGCAGTTGGTCGCCTTCGACTACTTCAGTTTCTAACAGCTTTTGCGTGATTGTTTCCAACAATTCCCGATTGGCTTTGAGAATATCCAAAGCGTGCTGGTGAGCAGTTTCGACAATTTCTTTGACTTCTTGGTCGATCGCCTCAGCAGTCTGAGCACTTACCGCACGGCGCGGATTTCCCATACCATCGTTGAGGAACATTGCTTGTTGGCCGCGATCGTAAGCAAGAGGCCCCAACACCTTACTCATCCCGTAAGTTGTCACCATCCGTTCCGCTAAATCAGTCGCCCTTTGTAAATCGTTGGAAGCGCCAGTAGTAATGCTACCAAACACAACTTCCTCAGCCGATCGCCCGCCCAATAGTGTAGCAATCTGACCGCGCAACTCCGACTCATCCAACAAGAAACGATCTTCAGTCGGTACCTGCAACGTGTAACCCAATGCAGCCATACCGCGCGGGACGATCGAGATTTTCGATACTTCGCCGCCGCCAGTCATCACTGCGCCCACCATCGCGTGCCCGACTTCGTGATAAGCCACAATCTTTTTCTCTTTGTCATTGAGCACCCGGCTTTTCTTTTCCAAGCCAGCTACAACGCGCTCAAACGCCTCGTAAAAGTCTTCCTGCGCCACAGTTAGTCGCTGGTTGCGGGCCGCTAGCAAGGCAGCTTCATTGACCAAATTTGCCAAATCTGCGCCCGAAAAACCAGGGGTACGAGTGGCGATCGCCTTCAAATCAATATCCGGGCCCAACTTCACTTTTTGCGAGTGAATATTCAAAATTGCTTCGCGGCCAGATAAATCCGGGCGATCGACCAAAACTTGGCGATCGAAACGGCCGGGGCGCAACAAAGCAGCATCCAAACTTTCCGGGCGGTTAGTAGCAGCCAGCACAATTACCGTAGTATTGCCCGCAGCAAAACCATCCATTTCAGTTAATAATTGATTGAGAGTTTGTTCCCGTTCATCATTCCCACCAAAAGCTGCATTAGTGCTACGCGCTTTGCCGATCGCATCCAACTCATCAATGAAAATAATACAAGGAGCCTGCTTCTTAGCCTGCTCGAATAAATCTCTAACCCTTGCAGAACCAACACCGACAAACAGTTCCACAAACTCCGAACCAGAGATGCTAAAAAATGGTACACCAGCTTCACCAGCCACTGCTTTTGCTAACAGAGTTTTGCCAGTTCCCGGAGGTCCGACTAACAGCACACCCTTCGGAATGCGCGCGCCAATAGCCGTAAATCTTTCAGGAGTTTTCAGGAACTCAACCACTTCGACCAATTCAGTTTTAGCCTCTTCTACTCCAGCCACATCAGCAAAAGTAATTTTAGCCGATTCTCCTTCCACGTAGACCTTAGCTTTGCTTTTACCGATCGAGAGTGCACCCTGCGGACCACCACCGCCCCGGTTCATAAAAAATTGAAAAATCGCCACAAAAATCAGCGGCGGAACTACCCAGCTCAAAACACTGCCGATCCAGCCATTTTTAGAAGGAGGAGTTGCAGCAAATTCCACACCTTTGTCTTCCAAAAGTTTAGGCAATTCCAGGTCAAAAATCGGCGTAGTAGACAGAATTTGTCCTGGTTTATCACCTTCGCCTTTGAGTTGGTAGCGAATTTCATTTTGACCTACCGAAGCTCTGACTACATTTTGTTCTTGCACTTGATGAACAAACAAACTGTAAGGTACTTGGGGAATTTGGGGTCCGAACAAATTCGGCAAAAAGATGTTAGCCAGTAAAAACAGACTGGATAGCAATAACAAGATATTGCTTATTTGGCGAAAACGAGGGGGTTGAGGTTGGTCTTTAATTGCCATTGATAACAGTCATCCTTGAATTTTAGTTAATTTTATTCATTTATTTTCTCATCAAATACGCACGCGGTGTCAATCGGATTTCCTCACTCGATTGGTTCGGTTAACTGGGCTGCACCTATTTGGTATTAAAAACGAACCGCGAAGACGCGAAGGACACGAAGGAAGAGCAGAAAGTTATAGTTATGAATTATTGGTTAATAGTTAATGAATGGTTTTTACTTCAGAATCCCTTTAAGATTTTCTCGCTCTTTTCTTACTTCGCGCCCTTTGCGTCTTCGCGGTTCGATATAGTAGAATTCTGGCTAACCGCCAGACACATTCTTAGCAAACTCATCGCGTCCAGACACCAAATTAGCTGGAACGCCGTTAGGGAAATTTTGGGCGATTAAAGCTTGCAATTTTTCCACCCGATTTCCAGGGTTCGGGTGAGAGCTCAGAAACTCTGGCTGTCCCCCGCCCTTACTCGCAGCACCGAGAATTTGCATCACCTCAAGAATACCTTGAGGATTGTAACCTGCTTCCGTCATGAACCGAAAACCGAGTCGATCGCTCTCAAGTTCATCAGCCCGCCCGTAGCGCAAACTCACCACTTGATTGACCGCCTGAGCAACGACAGCAGCTTGCTGGCCTCCCCCGCGCTCGTCGCTAGCGGCCACCCCCACCGCCGTTACCAAAGCCCTACCAAACTGCTGTTTTGCCAAGTGTTCCGCAGCGTGGCGCCCGACAACGTGACTGGCCTCGTGCCCCAGTACGGCGGCCAACTGAGCCTCGGAATTCAGCAGCCGCAGCAGCCCCGCAGTAATGAAAACTTGTCCTCCCGGTAGAGCAAAAGCATTGACTGTTTGAGGATCGCGCAGCAGGTGGAATTCCAAGGGATAAGGCGCTTGTTTGGCCGTGGAACCGTTGACTACCCGTTTTCCGACTCGATCGACATACTGTTGGATTTTCGGGCTGGGATAAAGCCCTCCGTATTCGGCGGCCATTTGCGATCGCGATTGCAATCCCAAAGTTATCTCTTGTTGGGGAGAAAGTTGCACGCGCTGTCTCTCTCCAGTTACGGGATTTTGTACGTCGCTGGTATAATAGGTGATTGCCCCAAAAAATGCCATTAATAGCCCGATCGCCATCCTGAATAAAAATTTGTTCATAGCAGTTAACCTAAAAAGTTTAGCGATTATAATACTAAATCAATTGTTATTATTGCATCTATCTGAAGTATTAATTATGAAATTTATTAGGTATTTTTTGCATGGTTGCAAACATGGCTTTTTTAACGAACCGCGAAGGAGCGAAGTACGCGAAGGAAGAGGGAATAAGAACCAATAACCAATATCCAATAACCAATAACAAACAGTTGAAAATATGTTTCAAGCTACTCGCCGCCGTCTTGCTGTTTGGTACACAGCCGTTACTGCTGTATTGTTACTATTATTTGCTACGGGGTTTTATTTTTACGTCCGTAATACTTTAATCGATCGCATTGATGATACGCTCAATCATGTTGTGGAAATCCTAGAGCGATCGCTTGTCATCGAACCTTTAAAAAAACCTCTGTCTTCTTCTAATATTTTGTCGGGAACTAAGTTTCAAGTGAATGTTCAAGGGAGTTTTCGAGATGGTAGCGATGCTGTTGATGATGACCATATTGATTTAGAATGGTTTAGTCCTACAGGTGAATTGCTATGGTCTACTTTGTCGGAACCGCTTAATATTCCGATTCATGCTAATCGCAGTGGGGAAACGGTTTGGGTTAATCATCAGTTGCGGTTTGAGGGAGGGGAAAAGAGGGATTTAACCGCAGAGACGCACTTGGCACTTATGGGAGAAGTTGGAGATTTTGATGGTGGTTTAAAGGGAGGTTTGGGGAAGAATGGACATTCGATCACCCAAATTGCCAATCGCGTCTCGACAAAACCAATTAGCATTCGGACAACTCAAAACTATTCTCTCAGACAGGTGACGCAACGAGTGGAAATCGGCCGCCAAGTTTTGGGATATTTGCGAGTCAGTCATCCTTGGTTTGAGGTGACAAAACCGATTCGCCAATTAATTATTGATTTGATTTTGGGGGCGAGTTTGACACTGATTTGTGTAGCAGCTATTGGCTGGCTGTTGTCGGGATTGGCGATGAAACCTGTGCGAGAATCCTATGGCCGTCTCAAACAGTTTACTGCGGATGCTTCTCATGAACTCAGAAATCCGATCGCCACTATTCAAACTAATGTCCAAGTCGCTTTGGCGGAACCGGATATCGAACCTCAGCAATATCAACAGCTACAAGTTATTGAACGCCTAACTCGCCGTTTGGGACGTTTGGTTGATGATTTGCTATTTTTAGCTAGACAAGATAGTGGTATCGTACAGCAGCAGTGGATTGTGGTTCCCCTGGATGCTTTGTTGATTGAAGTAATTGAAGAACAACTGGCGATCGCCAAAACCCAAAATCTCTCTTTATCCTTAGAAATAGTCGATTCACCAAATACAGAAGGTAACTTTACAGTATTGGGAGACTGGGATCAACTAGCCCGACTTTTTACTAATCTCCTTAGCAACTCTGTGCAGTACACGCCCTCTGGCGGTGAAATTCAAGTGGAATTGCAACTTTCCGTCAAGATGTTAAATCCCGCACTCCAAGTCAAAGTCACAGACACTGGTATCGGTATTTCCCCAGAAGCATTGCCGCACATATTCGATCGATTCTACCGCGCCGATCCCGCCCGCACTCACCGCAGCGCCGCCGGTTCCGGTTTAGGATTGGCCATCGCCAAAGCCATTGTCGAAAATCACCGAGGCCACATCCACATAGACAGCCAAGTCGATCAAGGTACCGCCGTTATCGTCACCCTCCCCGCCCACAAATCAGAAACATCTCGCCCCTAAAACTTCCCCTCTTTCCCTTTTCCTCTGCGCCCTACCACAAAAGAATCCACCCGATTCATGGGTGGGGAGGTCAAGTCATACATTAACATTAACGGTGGAAAACCTCGATCGCACCCGTGAGGAGTTACTTATGTTTCGCCACAATCTACAATTCCCAAAATTGAGCTTGCTAGTAGCCACCTGTACAGGTTTGCTACTCAGTCTCGCCAGCATTTCCCTTGCCGGTGGGCCACCACCCCAAGGAAAACCAGTTTCCCAACCCGCTGCTACCCCACCTGCTAATGGTAAACCCGTCAGCGCACCTACTCCTGCTACAGCGACTCCTGCGACACCCCAAGATGCGCCTCCCCGATTTCCGTTTCCCGGTGCCAGAGTCACCCCAGTAGACGGTATGGTGACAATCAAGCTGGTAAATAGCACCAATGCTGTGATCAATTATCAAGTAGTTGGGATGAGTCAATCTCGCACTCTGGGGGAACAATCAGAAATTTCGATCAAAAACTTGAAAGCCCCAATCACCCTCACTTACCAGCGATCTGACGGCGGATTGCTGTTGGTGCGAGCCCAAGCAACCGCTACAGCGGGAATGTTGCAAATCACTTTTGGCGCAACCACTGACTTGGGCGCTGATACCAAATCCCTGGAAGTTCAGGAAGATGGGAAAGTATTTTTGAATTAGTCCTTAGTTATTAGTCCTTAGTTATTAGTCCTTAGTTATTAGTTATTAGTTGTTAAACAATAACTAATAACTAATATCAAATTCGCCTGATTTCTTCAGCAAAACAGGAGACGGCCATGCCCGATGCCCAATTAACCATCAATCACCTAGGGACAAAGGGGGTAACTGAGTAAAAGGTAAATCTTGGTTGACTGCATCAATTTCTGCCTGTTCTCGTTCATTGATTTGACCGATATAAGACTTGAGAATTTGCGCCAAACGGTTGTTATAAAATCGGTGCAAACTATAATTGGGTGTCGCTGGAAAGCCGCGCCGTTTTTTGTGCCGCCCGCCCGCACCAGGATCGAAGGTTTGGATGCCCCGATCGATCGCCCATTCGATCGGTGTATAGTAACAAGCATCGAAGTGCAAGCAGTCAATTTCCTGCAAACTTCCCCAATAGCGTCCGTAAAGTCGATCGCCCTTATACAGACAAAAAGACATTCCTATCGGCTGTCTGTCGTCTTCTCGATCGTAGGCTGCTACAAACAAAACGCGATCGCGATAATTGTCATGCAATTGTTCAAAAAATCGCTTCGTCAAATACTTGCTTCCCCACCAGCCAAATTTGTCGCAAGTATTCTCATAAAAAGCATACATTTGCCCAAACATGGCTTGAGGAATTTCATCGCCAGTCAAAGTTTTGACTAACAAACCTGCTGTTTCAACAGCTTTGCGTTCGCGCTTAATATTGCGGCGCTGATTGGCATTAAATGTGCCTAAATAACCCTCAAAATTTTGATACCCTTGATTTTGCCAAATATAACTGTGGTGCAGCCAAGCGCTAAAACCATGCTGTTCCATGCGTTGACGCCATACCGGATCGACGTATAGGAAATTGCAACCAGAGATATTGTGGCGATCGCAAAAATGGTCGATCGCGCTTACCATGACTCCCGTCAACTCATCTTCATCTTCCCCCTCAGCAATCAAAAACCGATAGCCTTCTGCGGGTGTAAAAGGAGTCATTCCCATCAATTTGGGATAATATTGAACACCCAAACGTTGAGCTAAATCAGCCCACTGATTGTCGAAGACAAATTCGCCGTAACTGTGACTTTTGATATAAAGCGGCGCACAAGCAATCAACTGTTTGTTTCGCCACACTGTCAAGTGATGCGGTAGCCAACCATTTTTACCTGTGGCGCTACCGGAAGTTTCGAGATTGTTAAGCCAATTCCATTCAAGAAATGGGGTTTTTAGCGACATCGCCAAAGCATCCCAGGAGGCTTGCGAAATATCTGCTATTTTCGTAATCCAGGCTACAGAATATTGTTGAGCTTTTGGCTTTGGCAGCATAGGGAAATTTGAGCGTAGAGCGATCGAACTTCATTTAAGTTAATACACTCCGAGTAAAACGAGACAAACTTTGGAGACTTTGACTGGAAGAGATACGAGTTATGGGGTGGATTACAAGGAGGTGAAATAGAGATTAAGAGGATTTTACCGCAGAGAGCGCTCTTGACGCAGAGAGGGGAGGGATGAGAGGATTTTTTACGACAGGATGAGGCGCACGATCCAAAACCCTCCCAACACTCTTCCCTCTGCGCCCTCTGCGCCCTCTGCGGTTAAAAACTCTTCTCTTCCCTCACCTGTGGCACAATTTAATACAATTTTTCGATTGAGCTTCAGTTAGCCCGATCGACCTTATAATGCAAAAACACCTCTCCATCCATCTGTTTAACCGCCAAAAGTTCCAATTTCGGAGCAAAATCAGCCAAAAAACCCTTTCCCTCAACAGGAGTCGGTGCATCCTCCCCGCCCAAAATTAACGGGCACACCGTCAGCCAAAGTTCATCAACCAAGCCCGCAGCGAGCACAGACGCTACCAGTTTCCCTCCGCCCAAAATCGCCAACCGTTGGATACCCAAGCTGGCTAGCTGTTGAAACCCATCAATCCAATCAATCTCTCCATCCGTTGTTTTAGCATGGATTGTGCGATCGAACTTACAGTCATTCACCGTGTCCGCATCTTGGCCAGTCAGCAGCCATCGAGGCACCGGTTGCTGGAAAAATCGCAAGTTTGGGTCAAATTGGTGCGATCGCGAACACACAATTTGCACGGGTTGTGGGGGCTTCCCGGCGAGTTCCCGCTGTTTGAGCAATTCCGGCGAAATCACTCGCATCGTCGTTCCATAGGCTTGTAAAGTGCCGTTGCCGAACAAAACGGCATCGTTTGCTGCGACTTGTTGTTCGAGGTGGGCTTTGTCGTTGGCTGAACCGAATCTCGCGGGCGATCGCACTTGATCTGCAATCTTACCATCGGCACTGATCGCGAGTATGACTGTGGCGTAAGGTCGATCGATCTGATCTGTCATTAATTTATCAAACTTTCGCACAACATCATAACGGAAGAAGAGGAGACGGCAGTGCCGTTTCCCTACCCCAAAAAGTCGTAGCGTAGCGGGGCTCCATCCATCGCCATATCAAAAATTAGGGTAAGGTTTTAAGGTAAGTAACCCAAGGTAAATAATACGATATTTTCTAATTGTACCAATATTTCTGGATTAACTTCACCAATTTTATTTCGCAATCTTGTTTGATCCAACACTCGCATTTGATGGCACAAAGCAACAGAGTCTTGAGCTAATCCTCCCTCACCGCCGAGAATTACAATGCAGGAAGGAAGAGAGGCGCGCCGCAGATTAGTTGTGAGAGGAATACTGATAACAGTAGTCGTGTACCTCGAAAGAGTATCGTTTTGAAAAATAATTGTCGGACGTACACCAGCCTGTTCGGAACCTTGTGTCGGATCGAAGTTGGCAATCCAGATTTCACTTCGTGTGGTTGTCATGCCAAATCCTCATGTTTGAGAAGTTCTGCATATTCGCTAATTCCCAGTTCGGCAAGTTGTCGGTCTTCTTCGGCAAATTCGCTGTAGAGTGCAGCTAAGTTGGTTTCGTCGATTGTTGGAATGGTAACTAATCTGGCACGGAATTTCAGAAATGCAATAAATTCAAATACTTGTTTGAGTTGTTCTTCATTGAGCTTTTCTAAGTCTTGTTGGATTAAATTTTTCATGACATTTATGATTCTATCCTCATTTAAATGGTAACGTTTTTAGTCCTACTCGATCGCCCGTTTCCACAAAAGTCGATCGCACATTTCCACAAAAGTCGATCGCCCGAATCCCAAAAAGTCGATCGCCCGAATCCCAAAAAGTCGATCGCCCGAATCCCAAAAAGTCGATCGCCCGTTTCCCCAAAAGTCGATCGCCCGAATCCCAAAAAGTCGATCGCCCGTTGCCCAAAAGTCGATCGCCCGTTTGTCCAACAATCTAGCAAAAGAGGAGACGGCAATGCCGTGTCCCTACCTCAAAATAATCGATGATCGTACAATCTAATATAACTACCACCCGATTCATTGTAGGGAAACGGCACTGCCGTGTCCGAATTTCTGCCGTGTCCGAATTTCTGCCGTGTCCGAATTTCTTCGCGCACAGCACATAACCACCATCCCCAAAGTCGATCGCCCGAATACCCAAAAGTCGATCGCCCGTTGCCCAAAAGTCGATCGCCCGTTTGTCCAACAATCTAGCAAAAGAGGAGACGGCATTGCCGTGTCCCTACCTCAAAATAATCGATGATCGTACAATCTAATATAACTACTACCACCTAATTCATTGTAGGGAAACGGCACTGCCGTGTCCGAATTTCTGCCGTGTCCGAATTTCTGCCGTGTCCGAATTTCTTTTCCTTTTCCTAATTTTTGCCGTGTCCTAATTTCTTTAAAAACGCGAATCTAATAAACTAGGGTGATTTTTCTGATATTCTACTTTATCAGGATTTTCGCTCCAACGTTGAGGATTATTGGTGATATATTGCCTTTTGCAATTCAAAGTTTCTTCATCGCGGATAATGGATTCGTAAAAACCATCTTGCCAAACAGGAACTTCTGTTGTTTCGCAGAACCGATGAATGAATCTGGTAACTGCACTTTTATAGGAACGGATTGCGGTAGGAATTGAACCGCGAACCGGTTGACCGAATTGTTCGCGGGTAGAGACACGCCTTGGTTTTGTGTTTATGGGGGTATTGTCAACGATCGCCAAAAGTCCGTGTACGTGATCTGGCATAATCACAAAGGTATCTAATTGAAAGCGGGGAAAATGATTGGGTATGTCTAACCAACAAGTGTGGGCAAGATGACCTAAGAGATTTAATTGCATTTTACCGTCTGTCACTTCGCCGAATATACATTGTCGTGAATTGGTACAAATGGTAATGTAATAAACGCCCGGTTGAGTATAATCGTATCCTTTAATCCGCACAGAACGACGGTGGTGTTTTTGGGGGTCGTAAGGCATGGTATGAAAATAGAATACTATCTTTTTCATTCATCATTATATCGCCGATACTGCATTCGACCACCAGAAGAGGAGACGGCAGTGCCGTGTCCCTACCCCAAAATAATCGATCGCCCGATCGCACAATCCCACAAAACCATCGATCGCCCGATCGCACAATCCCACAAAACCATCGATCGCCCGATCGCCCGATCTCGCAAAACCATCGATCGCCCGATCGGATACAATCATCGCCGATATGGCATTATAGGACACGGCAATGCCGTTTCCCTACCCCAAAATAATCGATCGCCCGATCGCCCGATCGCGCAAAACCACCACCCACATCCGTAGGGACACGGCACTGCCGTCTCCGAATTTCTTCACGAAAAATCAAACATCACCACCCACATCCGTAGGGACACGGCACTGCCGTCTCCGAATTTCTTCACGAAAAATCAAACATCACCACCCACATCCGTAGGGACACGGCACTGCCGTCTCCGAATTTCTTCACCAAACATCAAACCATCACCACCCACATTCGTAGGGACACGGCACTGCCGTCTCCGAATTTCTTCACCAAACATCAAACCATCACCCACATCCGTAGGGACACGGCACTGCCGTCTCCGAATTTCTGCCGTCTCCGAATTTCTGCCGTCTCCGAATTTCTGCCGTCTCCGAATTTCTGCCGTCTCCGAATTTCTGCCGTCTCCGAATTTCTGCCGTCTCCGAATTTCTGCCGTGTCCGAATTTCTGCCGTCTCCGAATTTCTTCGCGCACAGCACATAACCACCATCCCCAAAGTTGATCGCACATAACCATCCCAAACGTTGCATTAGAGGAGACGGCAATGCCGTGTCCCTACCCCAAAATAATCGATCGCCTGATCGCACAAAATCATCGATCGCCCGATCGCCCGATCGGATACAATCATCGCCGATATGGCAGAAGAGGAGACGGCAATGCCGTGTCCCTACCCCAAAATAATCGACGATCGCCCGATCGCGCAAAACCATCGATCGCCCGATCGCCCGATCCCACAAAACCACCACCCACATCCGTAGGGACACGGCACTGCCGTCTCCGAATTTCTTCACGCAAAATCAAGCATCAACACCCACATCCGTAGGGACACGGCACTGCCGTCTCCGAATTTCTTCACGCAAAATCAAGCATCAACACCCACATCCGTAGGGACACGGCACTGCCGTCTCCGAATTTCTTCGCGCACAGCACATAATCACCACCCACATCCGTAGGGACACGGCACTGCCGTCTCCGAATTTCTTCGCGCACAGCACATAATCACCGCCCCAAAATATCGCCCTCTGAGGATAGATATAATCATCGGCGACACGGCAGAATAGGAGACGGCAGTGCCGTATCCCTACCCCAAAAAATCATCGCAAATTTGTCTCAAACATCGCCCAAATCCCCCATTCCCTCCAAACGCAGGAAATGCACCCGGCCCCACGAATCGCCCGCTACAACTGTCACTCCATCAGGCGCAAAAGCACAGCCTTTAAACGCAGCTTCTCCGCTGAAACTAGCAACCTCTTTACCTGTGAGTAAATCCCAGATTTTCAGGGTATTATCATCTGAAGCGGAAATCGCTGTTTTGCCGTCGGGCGCAATCGCCACTGCATTTACCCCGGAACTATGACCCGTGACAGTTTTCAGTTCACAGCCTGTCTCGGTGTCCCAGATTTTCAGGGTATAATCCCAGGATGCCGAAATCGCGGTTTTGCCGTCGGGTGTGATCGCCACTGCATTTACCCCGGAACTATGACCCGTGACAGTTTTCAGTTCACAGCCTGTTTCGGTGTCCCAGATTTTTAGGGTATTATCCCAGGATGCCGAAATCGCTGTTTTACCGTCTGGTGCGATCGCCACTGCATTTACCCCGAAACTATGACCCGTGAGAGTTTTCAGTTCCCGACCTGTCTCGATGTCCCAGATTTTCAGGGTATAATCCCAGGATGCCGAAATCGCTGTTTTACCGTCTGGTGCGATCGCCACTGCATTTACCTGGGTACTATGACCGGTGAGAGTTTTCAGTTCACAACCTGTCTCGGTGTCCCAGATTTTCAGGGTACAATCCGAGGATGCCGAAATCGCGGTTTTTCCGTCGGGTGCGATCGCCACTGCTGTTACATCGTTACTATGACCCGTGAGAGTTTTCAGTTCACAGCCCGTCTCGGTGTCCCAGATTTTCAGGGTTGTATCCCTGGATGCCGAAATCGCTGTTTTGCCGTCGGGTGCGATCGCCACTGCATTTACTACCCTACTATGACCCGTGAGAGTTTTCAGTTCCCGCCCTGTCTCGGTGTCCCAAATTTTCAGGGTTTTATCCTCTGAAGCCGAAATCGCGGTTTTGCCGTCGAGTGCGATCGCCACTGCATTTACCCTGTCACTATGACCCGTGAGAGTTTTCAGTTCTGAACCTGTCTCGGTGTCCCAGATTTTCAGGGTTTTATCCGAGGATGCCGAAATCGCGGTTTTGCCGTCTGGTGCGATCACCACTGCTCTTACAACAGAAATATGACCTACAAGCGTCCGCAGCGCACCTTCAAGGGGCCGCTCTAAATTAGCCTTCAAAGGCCGAAACCAAGAACAATCTTTCGACTCCTTCGCCTGTCCCAGCATCCCCTGAATCTGGGGTATTTCAAAATCCAGCAACCTCCCCAACAAATGCCCTGCAAGCTGCGTTTTATCCTTTTCCAAAATATGCGCCGACTTGCGAATTGCCCCTTGAATCAATCTCAGACTTTGACTTTGCTCCTCCGACAACAACAGATCAGAATTTCTCGCCAAATCGTAATCCTCAATTAGCGCTTGTACCCCCAACACCTCCAGTTTCATCTGAATAAAACCGAAATCCGTCAACCAAGCATAATAACGGTCAACCTTCCCCCGTTTCGCAAATCTCTTCGGTTGGTATTTCACCAACAAATCTCGATCTTCCTGACACTGCTGCGCCAACCACACACCTAAATCGCTCATAGCGGCGCTCCTCCTGTAGAATTATCGCTAATGTCATCGTTAATATCTTCCAGTGTTATTCCCGCCGACTGTACAGTTTCATCAGCTTCGAGAAACTGCCTAAAACTGTTGTGATAGATAGTATATCGAGTTTCCTTCCCTACTTTCTCCTGTCGCAAAAACGAATTCCATTTTCCGAGTACCTGTTGTACCTTCATCACATTTTTCTCGCTGGCAGATTTAGCCAACCAGCGACAAGAGACTGGTTCCTCTGCTTGCGACAGGTAATAGATGATCTTAACCTTCAATTCCAGCAGAGGATCGTCTTCCCGACCGATCATCTGTCCCCAGTGCTTTTGATAATATCCCAGCAAACCCTCTGGCAATTCGTTTAAACTCACATCATTGTAAGTACCGCCTTCAATTTCATCCAGAATGTAGCGGAGATAGATAAATTTCTTTTCGCTTTTCTCGGCTACCGCCGCCACAAACTGTTCCCGCTGCAAATTTCGACCCTTAATCCAATCCTGAATTAACTGGCTTCTCTCCGTGCGTTTTGCCAGATAAGCCTTGACATCTTCCAGACTTTCTGCGCCGTACTCCATCAAATCAAAAACTTTCTTATTAGCTGCCGGCATAGGCAGAAATTCCGGCCGCTTCGAGACAATAAAATAAACATTTTCAGGCAAGATTTCCGGCAAATACAAAACATTACCCTTGTGAGTTTGATTCTTCCAATCAACTTCATCCAGCGCATCCACCACAAAAATCAACTTTTTTTCACTGCTTGACTTAGCCCTAACTTCCTCCATTAAGATACTTAGAAAATTGTTATTTTCCAGGGCATTTTCCGGCAGTCGCGGATACTTGTCTTTCAGGTTAAAACCTTCAATCAACTGAAGGCAAGCATTTTCCAAAAAAGTTTTAGCGCTGATAATCCCGTCCGGTTGCGAGTTGAAATGAGTAACGCAGCGTCGCTTCAGCATCACCACACAAGTAGCCATAATCGCGCTTTTCCCAACACCCGGTTCCGCTTCTAAAACAAAATAGCCCTTCGGCTTTGTCCTCAGAAACTCATTAATTGCTTCAAACACAAATTTCCGACCGGTAAAGTCTTTAATTCTGTCCTGAATAATCGTCTCTGACTTGAAGGAAATCGGCAAACTCGGCGCAGCAGGATCGATATATCTTTGCAGCAAAGCCCGAATCTGCGCCAAATCATCCCGGATCTCAATTTCGATCGCGCCCAACTTCGCCATGACTTGACAAATCTGTTCGCGAGTCGCCACCGCCTCCAACTTGTCGAGAATCTCCCCATTTTGCAGCCCCAAATCCTTAAGCTGGGCCAAAGCAATTTGGTGCAAATTCAACAGCATCGCCGCAAACTTTTGTCCTCCCGTCGCCGCATCTTGTTTCAGCACTTCCCGGTACGCCTGCGGGAAAGTTGCGTAGAGTCTTTGCGCGACAAATTCCACGATTTCTGCATCAAAGGATTTCCCCTCGCTGCGGGCGAATTCCTCGATGAATCTTCCCCAATCTTCCGGTGTCAATCCCGTAACCCGATCGAACTCCGCAGCATCCGCCGAAAAAATCAGAGTCAGTTGCTCTTCGGAAATATTTAAACCCCTTGACAAATCAGCCGCTTCTGTGTTAATGTTCTGCCAATATTTAGGAGTCTTCTCAGCTAATTTATCTATATCCCTGGCAGACGAATTTTTGCTAAGGGCTAGTGCGATAAACTCAGGTGACTCAGCAACATCGTATTTCAAAATATAGCCGATCGCCTCACCAGCCGCCTTAATCAAATCGTGATTATCAAGAATATTCGGATTTTTCGCCAACTTTTCGGCCATCCGATTCCCCAAATCATTAGCAGCCATATTCCCCGCAATCCCACCGGCAATCGTCGCTAAAATAGCAATGCCCCCAACGACGGGATTAGCCATCGCACCCAATGCTGCTGTCACACCCGGATTGGCGATCGCGCTAGCAATCATTGGCGCAACACCCATGATCGCACTGCATCCAATAACCCTAACTTTAGTATTAGCTAAATCAACTAACGACATAATTTAAATATTTATTACACTTTGCCCATAGTTTAGCATTTGTGTCCTCTGTCGTTAAATCAATCCGCTCTAAAATTCCCGCAAAGCTGGGATTAAATACTCGGTCAAAGTAAAAGCATCAACTCCTAATTCTGTCCGTTCTTTGGCGGCCATCATACCCGCTCTAGCGTGCCACCAAACTGCTGTTTCTACCACGGATTTGGGGCAGGATTTGCGGGCGATCGCACCTGCCATCAAACCACCCAACAAACCTGTCAGAACATCCCCACTGCCACCTCTAGCCAGGGCTGGGGTACTTTCGGGATTGAGGTAAGTGATAGTACGTGAAGCGTAACTATCCCGTAGGGAATCGCCCTCATCGTCAAAACAAATGCAAACTCTGGCTCCTTTCAACAATACCACTGCACCCGTGAGCTGAGCCGCTTCTTGAGTTGCGGTAATCCGCGAGCCCATTTTGTCAGCTAATTCGGGAAACAAACGCTGGAATTCCCCTGGATGAGGCGTGATAATAGTTAGTGCTGAGCGTTCCGATAAAATCGGCACAGTGCCAAGTTGAGCCAGTATATTTAAACCATCGGCATCTAGAACTAAAGGTCGATCGCTCTCTAACAGAGATTCTACCGTAATAGCAGCTTCCAAGGTCAGACCAGGCCCCGCCGCGATCGCATCATAGACACCCAGATCAATTCCTAAAGGCAAATCCTTAATTGCACCGCTGGAAGTTTCGGGACATCCTATAACTAATGCCTCTGGTAACTGACTGCTCAACATCGGTTTCATCGATATTGGAACAGCAATTGACAGCATTCCCACGCCGCTTCCCCTTGCTCCTAATGCTGACAAAATTGCGGCTCCGCTGTACCGGGCTGAACCTGCAATAATTAGTAGATGACCGTTGGTGTATTTATGAGCAATAGGCGATCGGGGCAAGGGCAAATACTGAATTGCCGATGCTGGAGTAATCCGTTGTATTGCTGGGAAATCTCCCAATATCGCCACAATATCTGCCAAGGGAATATCAAAATCAATCAACTCCGATGTCCCGATATATTCTAACGCTTTATCTTGAAAAAACGCCAACTTCCACAAACCCAAACATAAGGTATGAGTAGCCCCGATCGCCGTCCCCAAAACTGCTCCTGTATCAGTATGAATTCCCGACGGAATGTCAATACTAAAAACAAGTTTATTTAACTTATTTATTTCATCAATAGCGGTGCTAATCGGATGAACAATTTCCCGTTCTAATCCAAACCCAAATAAACCATCTATCAACAAATCGCAATTTTTCAGCGGTTCAATAGTATCAAAAAAAGGAATATTTAAAGAACGCGCATAATCCGAGTGACTTTTTGTGAGTTCTTTAAGTTTAGAAAACGGGCAGTAAATAATTACTGGAAATCCTTGAAAGTGTAATTCGCGGGCCACAACCAAAGCATCGCCGCCATTGTGTCCCGGCCCCACCAATACCCCAATAACCGGGAATTGAGCATTGATGATATCTTTCCCTTGAGACTCCTTTGCTAGATAACCAAATCCCTCATCCCTATTCCTTCTCCCCTTGGGGGGTTCTTCTTCCCTCGGACTTCTTCCCTCGGACTTCAAAAGCGCCTGAATCCGTCTGGCCAGCAGTCCGGCGACTTTTTCCATTAAAGCTGCCGAGGGCATTCCAGCGGCAAAGATTCTGGTTTCTATTTGCCGCATTTGGTCAGCGGAGACAATAAACTTTTCAATAGTCATCATAGTAATACGGGATGCGGGAAACGAGCGAGTCTTTAGACCTTCCTAGGGAAGCGGCGCGAGGGACTTCAGTCCCCGTGTTCTTTCTTTAGTTGGCCGAGTGATGCGGGTCTTCTATATATTTTTTTACAACCTCCCTGCTAATATTGCCTGCCGTACTCACGAAATAGCTGCTCGTCCACAAAGACGGCAGTTTTTTTAGTTGCGGAAACTCCTCTGGCAAATAACGACTGGAGCGACCTTTGAACGACTTAACCACCAACGCAGGTACATCTACTCAGCTAATGGCAGCATAAGTATTTTGTTGATACGACTTGAGATATCCACTATATTCGTTTAAGCTAGACAAATCAACAGTCTTTAAGGAAATAGAGGTGGCTCAAGCTAAAAAAAACCATGGGAGTCCAGCAAGTATTGCTGTCTCCCACTAAAGAAGTCAAAGCATTGTTAGAGTATCTCTGCCAGCAATCTGGCAAGCTGTACAACAGTGGTGTTTATTTAGCTCGTCAAACTTTTTTCAAGACAGGGAAATTGCTGATTGGCAAATTTGACTTGTCCTTTGAACCATCAATTTCCAAGTCAATGGTTGCTAAATCATTGCCATCAACGCCAATGCAGCAAACATTGATGTCGGTCACAGAAGCCTTCAAATCTTTTAAAGAATTAAGAGATTTGTATATCAAAGGTCAACTGCATTTTAAGCCCAAGCCACCAGGATATCTTACGGGCGCTAAGTTGTTCAAAGTAGCTTATCCTAATTCGGGAGGTTTACAGCCTAAACTTGTTGGGAATCAGTTAAGGTTTTCCTTGGGGTTAACGGTAAAACGATGGTTTGGAGTCTCTGAATTCTTTCTACCTATGCCATCAAATCTTAAGTTTTCAAATATTAAAGAGTTTACAATTATTCCTAAAAATGGCGCTTTTTACCTGGAAATGTCCTACGAAGTTGAAAAAGAACAATACAATCTAGATATCGGTCAAGCATTGTCAATTGATTTGGGAACTGCTGACAATTTAGCAGCTTGTGTCGATACACTGGGAAATTCCTTCCTGATTGATGCTCGTGCCATAAAAGCGATGAATCAACTGTGGAACAAAAAAGTAGCAACTAGAAAAGAAGGAAAGCCCGAAGGCTATTGGGACAATTGGTTAGACCGTGTAACTCGCCAACGCAATCACCAAATGCGCGATGGGATTAACAAGGCTACAAAGTTGATTGTCAGCCATTGCCTAAAATACGGAATTGGCAACATTGTTTGTGGCTGGAATGAAGGGTTTAAGTCTAGCGTCAATATGGGCAGAGTAAACAATCAAAAGTTTGTTCAAATGCCTTTAGGAAAATTAAAGGATAGACTCAAACAGCTCTGTTATTTATATGGCATTAGGTTTACCGAAACCGAAGAAGCGTATACCTCAAAAGCTAGTTTTCTAGATGGAGACTCCCTACCCCAATATGGTGAAAAACCATTTGGGTGGAAAGCATCTGGAAGACGAATTAAACGTGGATTGTATCAGTCAGCCGATGGAACTGTGGTGAATGCAGACTTAAATGGTTCTGCTAATATTTCTGAGAAAAGTAGTCAGTAAGCTAGGTGTAAGCCTTGACCGACTGAATAGACGGTGTTTGACGACCGTAGCGAGAGTTAGACTTTGGGCGTTGCCTATGTCTATTCTGTCTGCAGAATCGAGCGTGTCTTTAGACCGCTTGAGTGTCAAAGGAATGTTAAAATTTCAAAGAACAGCAACAGTAGCAACTTGTAGTATTTTTGTACTATAATAAATTAGCTCGATCGAACGAAGTAACAGTAAAATAGCAAGTTTTCTCCGAACCATGAACAAGATTGTTGTAGGCCTCTCCGGCGGGGTCGATAGTTCCGCAGCAGCCGCAATTCTACACCATCAGGGATATGAAGTGGTGGGTTTAACTCTGTGGCTGATGAAAGGTAAAGGCCAGTGCTGCTCTGAAGGAATGGTCGATGCAGCTAAAATTTGCGAACAGTTGGGCGTTCCGCACCATATAGTTGACAGCCGCGAGGTTTTTCAAGCAAGTATTGTGGATTTTTTGGTGGAGGGTTATAGTGCAGGAGTTACGCCTTTGCCTTGTTCCCAGTGCAATAAAACTGTTAAGTTCGGCCCGATGCTCAAGTATGCTCGCCAAGAACTCGGAATTGAAAAAATTGCTACAGGTCACTACGCTCGGATTACTCATGATACTCAGACAGGTCGCTATCAGTTGCGTCGGGCGATCGACCCTGGCAAAGACCAGTCCTATTTCTTGTACGATTTGACACAAGATTTTCTCGCAGGTACGGAGTTTCCTTTGGGGGAAATTACCAAGACCGAAACTCGCAGAATAGCCGCGGAGTTTGGCTTGACAACTGCTGATAAGCCCGAAAGTCAGGATTTGTGTTTGGTGGAAAGTAACGGTTCGATGCGGGCATTTCTGGATAAATACATTGCTCCGCACAAGGGTGACATTGTACACAAGGATGGCCGAGTGCTCGGACAGCACGACGGCATACACCACTATACCATCGGCCAACGCAAGGGACTTGGTATTGCAGCACCGGAACCCCTGTACGTGGTCGAATTGGATGCTGCCAGAAATCGGGTGATTGTCGGCGATCGACTCTTAGCAGTAGAATCCGAATGTTATGTCCAGCAAGTGAATTGGGTTTCTGTAGCACCGCCAACAGCTCCCATTCGAGCCGAAGTACAGATTCGCTATCGATCGCACCCAGTCCCCGCCACAGTAATTCCCCTAGAATCATCCCAGGAACCAGAAAATAACCGCGGTACAAGAGTTAAGTTAATTTTTGACGAACCGCAGTTGAGCATCACCCCCGGACAAGCCGCCGTTTGGTACGAAGGGGACTTGCTTCTTGGTGGCGGACTCATCGAAAAACAAGCAGCATCAAAGGCAGGCTAGAAGCCCGCCTCATAAACAAATTTAACTAAATTGATGTATAGAACCAATTGGACATCTTTGAGGCGACAAGCCTTATAATCATCAGCCTCATCAAACACAGATTAACGTTCATGTGGTCTAGGGATGAAGCATTTGGGCGAGAATCGCTCAGAAAAACCAGATTTTTGATGTCCAAATGCTTCATCCGACCCAGGATGGGCGATTTAAAAGATCTCAAATGGGTTCTATAGCAACCGCCACATCAATTTTTCGGTTCCAAACGCAACACCTTTCCCCTAGCATCGGTGCGATAAACCCAAATTTGGCTGCCATCAGAAACCACAACCCGCCAACCTTTGACAATCATTTGGCCGCACAACTCATTAGTTGTCGAGATTCCCAAACAAGTATTCGGCCAAGTTTGGCGGCTCGATTCAGTTACTCGTAACTCTCCAGCAGTAATACCAGTTTGGCGCGACAAGTGGAGTCGAACAGCCTCAACTATGGAAGCGGGCAATGGGCTTGGGGGGTTTTGGGGCGAGCCCTGAGCCAAATTGTCTACTTCGGAAGTTAAATTATTCACTGCAAATTCCGAATAGCTGATGTTTTCCAGAACAGGTGTGGGCACAAATTCCTTGATGCTTGGCTGTTGTTGGCTTTCCAACTTGGTTAAGGAATTTTTCAGCGCCCCAGTATTAGCAGCAGCGGTATCTACTAGACTCGGATACATTTCCAATGCCAGAATTCCTGTTAACACCAAAGCCAGGACTAAAGGCCTGGGCTGCTTTTGAGCTTGGTTTTGACTGTCTTGAGAGTTATTTTCGGAAATTCGTTTCATTACAAGCCCTCCACCTCACTTCAGACTGCGGCGCGATCGCTGCTGAACACAACACTCACAATACTTATGTAGACACTGCTAATGTTAGTGTTGGTTCCTCGATCAAGAACTAACATTACAAGTGCAGCTATGTAAGTATTGTTTTATTCCGTCTCTAAATTAGAGTTTCAGGAAATATAGCAACCGCCAGGGTGGTTAAGTCGTGGGGTGGGGGCGGGTTTATAGAATTTGTCTATACCGATGAAAGATATCGGTGAACCCGCCCCTACAAAATCTGCCCTAATCGCCTTGGCAGTTGCTATAAATGAATCCTGGCAAAACTGCTGATTTTGCCTAAAAACTGACTTTTTCAGGAATAATCCAAAAAATTAGTAGTTTTTGCTACTGATTGAGTAAAATATTTGTGGATTGTGTCACATATGAACCGAAAATCCTTGGGAATCCATTTAATGAATCGTCTGAGCTATCCCCAAAAATTTATCCTCATCGGCTTTCTCTTTGCCCTGCCCTTAACATTGGTCATATGCCTGCTGATTTCCGAGATTAATAGCCAGGTAAATTTTGCTCAAAAAGAAATTTATGGCAATGAATACCTGCGGCCCCTACGACAATTGAGACAAGACATACCGCAACTTCAACTTTTAGATTATCAGCCTTTAAACACAAATTTAAGCAGACCAGAGTTCAGGGCAGAACTAGAAGCAAAAATAGACTCAAACTTTCAAAATCTTGCCAATACTGATAGCAGGCTCGGAAATTTATTAAAATCTTCAGAAAAAATGAATAAAAATTATCTTACTTGGCAAAATTTTAAACGGCGTCGCCACCAGTGGAGCTTAGAAACCTATGACTTTTTATATCAAACATTATTAGCAAATATTAATAAATTGGCTGCTGATGTTGGGGATAGTTCCAACTTAATATTAGATCCCGACTTAGACACTTATTACTTAATGGATGCTACTTTATTGAAACTGCCCGAAATTCAAAAAAATCTTTCCGAAATCAGAAGGATTTCTGAAAAAATCAGCCTGATCTCAAATGCTACACAAGATGATAGAACCCAGTATATTGCTCTTTCTGTAAAATTAAGAGAATTAAGTGAGGCTTTAGACCTTAACATGAATGTTGCGTTTATAAACAATTCACAACAAAACTTAAAGCCCAAATTAAATAATGATTTGCAAAGCTTTATTTTTCTTATATATCAATTATCTAAAAGTCTAGATAAACTAAACTATCCATCGGAAAATGTTCAGTATTATGCCTATATTGACTCAACTGAAAGAGTGCTAGAATTAAGTTTTGATCTGTGGGATAAAAGCCTAGACGAATTAGATGTCTTACTACATAATCGTATTGAACATCTTATGAACAAAAAGCGAACAATTACAATAGTTGTTTTCGTGAGTCTATCCATAGTATTTTATGTATTTGTATCTTTTTATCATTCCGTGATGGAAACGGTCTTGGTACTGGATGAAGCTTCCAAAAAAATGGCAAGAGGGAATCTTGATTACAAAATTAATTTGGATAACAAAGATGAATTGGGGCAAGTTGTGAGGTCATTCAACAAAATTGCTGAGGCATTAGTTTATGCGAACCAAGAAATTACTGTTTTAAACGATCGCCTCAAAGCCGAAAATGTGCGGATGAGTGCCGAATTAGACGTTACTCGCAAAATTCAGCAAATGCTGTTGCCGAAAGACCGAGAACTTAAGGCAGTAATCGGTCTTGATATTGCAGGATTTATGGAATCTGCCGATGAAGTAGGTGGCGATTATTACGATGTACTTCAGCAAGATGGTAGAGTAAAGATTGGTATCGGCGATGTCACTGGACATGGCTTAGAAAGTGGTGTTTTAATGATTATGGTTCAAACGGCTGTGCGGACTTTGCTGGCTTACAATGAACCAGATCCCGTTCGATTTTTAAGTGCCATTAATCGGGCTATTTACGATAATGTACAACGGATGAAATCTGACAAGAATGCTAGCTTGGCTTTGCTAGACTATGAGGAAGGAATGCTGAAATTGAGCGGTCAGCACGAAGAAATGATTGTAGTGCGTTCTAATGGTTCTGTAGAGCGGTTTGATACCATCGATTTGGGTTTCCCCATCGGACTAGATGCAGATATTGCTGAATTTGTTGCTGAAAAAATGGTGCAGTTATATAAAGGAGATGTGGTAGTGCTGTACACTGATGGGATTACGGAAGCTGAAAATATGGATAAAACTCTTTACGGTTTAGAGCGGTTAATTGACGTAATACAAATAAATTGGCAACGAACCGCATCAGAAATCAGGTACGCTGTCATTGACGATGTGCGATCGCACATAGGCGAACAAAAAATATTTGATGATATCACATTGCTGATTCTCAAACAAAAATAATTATTGGTTATCAGTTATTGGTTAGGATAGATTAGTTATGAAAACCAAAAATTCATAAATAACCCCCTGTAAATCAACACTACATAATCAGAAACATACCCTCACAAATCACTAAGACTAACAGACCACAGACTAATTAACATGAATCATATCTTCGGTAATTTCATTGAACCGACTCCCAGCCAAGAATATTTAATCATTGGATTTTCTCCTAGTTCTATTCCCCTGAAGCAACGATGGCGGAATAACGGTTTATCGGCTGATTTCCTCGCGGACTACTTGACGACTTTTTTTCCGGGGACTCAAGAGGATGGATCAGCACTGACAAGACAAGCGGAGGTGAAAAGTGCCGTTAGCTATATTGCTAATGAGTTATTAGAAAATGCTATGAAGTTTAACGATGAAACTTCTAATTACCCGATCGATATTAAACTACAATTGGAGCAGGACGGACTGATTTTTTCGGTGGCTAACAGCATTCCTCCTTCTGCTGTTGACAATTTTCAGGCTTACATTCAGAAATTGCTGCTTTGCGACCCCAGCGAGATGTATATTGAGCAGTTAGAAAAAAATGCTGCTGATGACAACTGTACTGCTTCCGGGTTAGGCTTGTTGACTATGCTCAACGACTACAGCGCCAAGATGGGCTGGAAGTTCGAGACTGTTCAAGAAGACCCGGAAGTCATTGCCGTGACCACGATGGTACAACTAAAATTATAAGCCCATCCGGCATCACTTATCCAACTTAACCAACTTTTTTCGCCACAATGGAAATTAAGACAGAAAAATACCACATCTGCTACGATCGAGAGACAGCGACGGTGAGTTTTTCAGGCTCCCTGCGACTAAGCGGGATCGAAGAATACCAGCCGATTATCCAGTTGCTCGGCGATGTAGCCAATACGCAAAGGGAAAAAATTATTCTGAATTTGCAGCGGTTAGAATTTTTGAACAGTTCGGGGATCAGTATGCTGTCGAAGTTCATCATTGAGATGCGAAAAAAACCTGGGGTGCAAATGGTAGTACAAGGCTCTAACTCTATCGCTTGGCAAGGTAAATCTTTGAAGAATTTGCAGCGTCTAATGCCTGCTTTAGTGGTGGAATTAGTGTAGGAACTGCCAGAGTCTTTGGGATTCGGAATTATGATCCAATTTTCTGTTGGTAAAGGCGCAAGTTCTAGGGTTATGTTAGAAGAACAACCATCGAGAGAAGAGCTAGTTTTGGAACTCGAAAGATTGCGCCAGCAAGTGGAAGAATTGAAAGAGGAAAAAGCGGATCTGGAAATTTTGTTGGAAACCAGTGCCGAACACTCTGATAATCTGACAAGCGAGTTACGCTATCAGGCGTTGCAAGCAGTGCGCGAAGCAGAAATGCGGCTGGCTCAGTTTCTGGAAGCTATTCCCATAGGAGTGGTAGTTCTTGATTCGGAAGGCAAACCTTGCTATGTTAATCGTGCGGGCAAGCAGTTGCTTTGCCAAGGGGTTTTACCATTAAATACCGTTGATAATTTGTCGGAAGTTTATCAAATTTATCTCGCGGGTACTAATACTATTTATCCTAGCGAAAATTTGCCAATCGTCCGAGCTTTGAAGGGCGAAACTTCCACGGCTGAGGATATGGAAGTTCATCTACACGACAATATAATTCCGATCGAGATTTGGGGAACACCAATTTTTGACGAGGATGGTAGTGTGGCTTTTGCGATCGCAGTTTTTCAAGATATTACAGAACGCAAACAAGCAGAAAGCGATCGCCATAAGTTTATTAATGAACTCTCTCTCCTCAATCAAAGTCTGGAAGCATCCCTAGATGCCGAGTCAGAATTAACTGATGCCTATGGGCGGTTTGTTCCCCATCAATTTCTAAATTTACTGGGATATGAAAGCATTATCGAAGTTAATTTAGGGGATCAAACCCAGCAAGAAATGTCGGTTTTATTTGCGGATATCCGGGATTTTACAACGCTTTCTGAAACCATGACACCACAAGAAAATTTTAATTTTATCAATGCTTATTTGTCGCGGATGGAGCCTGCTATTGCTAGAAATAATGGGTTCATCGACAAATACATAGGTGATGCAATTATGGCTCTCTTTAGCGACTGTGCAGATGATGCTCTCAAAGCTGGTATTGCTATGTTAAATATTCTCAAAGAATACAACAAACACCGTCAAAATGTGGGATATATCCCCATTCAAATTGGCATTGGGATTAACACAGGTTCTTTGATGCTGGGGACAGTGGGTGGCAAAAGTCGCATGGATAGCACTGTGATTAGCGATGCGGTTAATTTGGCTTCTCGGATTGAAGGATTGACCAAAGATTACGGCGTACCGCTGTTAATTTCTCATGCCACTTTTGAGAAGTTGCGAAATCCGGCTGATTATGCTGTTCGCATCGTCGATAAGGTACAGGTCAAAGGAAAATCTCAATTTGTAACAGTTTATGAAGTATTTGATGCCGAACCAGAGGAGGTGAGATTGCCAAAGCTAGAAAATTTGTCCATATATAATGAAGCTATGTTATTGTGCGATCGCAAGGAGTTTCGAGAAGCGGGAAAATTGTTTGAAGAGTGTTTGCGGAACAACCCTAGCGATCGGGTGGCTCGCATTTATCTCAAACGCTGTCGAGATTGGCGCACTTTACTCAAAGGAATTTGATATTTGGGCATCGGGAATGGGGCATAGGGAATCGGGCAATTTTAGATTTTGGATTCTGGATTAATGATACGTACTTGGGAATTATTGCGTAAAATGAAAATGGGAACAGCTCGGTGGCAGCTAAAAATATTTATCAGACCTTCCGTCATTAAAGTTCTAGCGCTGTTGAGTCTTTGCTGCTGGTTAATTGTAAGCTGCCGACAGCCGACAAATCCATCGGTTAATTCTGGCACTAACAATGCTCAGAGCGATCGCATTACCATTGGCACAACCTTGAAACTGCGGACGATCGACCCTGGGGACGCCTACGAAGTGATCTCAGCACAATTGTTGCACAATTTGGGCGATACTCTCTACACCTACGAGTCTGGAACTACAAAGTTAATCCCGGATTTAGCCACAGCCATGCCCAAAATCAGCCCCGATGGATTAACCTATACAATTCCCCTGCGTCAAGGGGTGATTTTTCACGATGATACACCATTCAATGCCGCAGCAATGGAGTTTTCTTTACAGCGGTTTATCAAAAATGGTGGCCGTCCAGCTTTCCTATTAGGTGATGCAGTAGAATCAGTGACAGCGACGGGCGAATATGAGTTAACTTTTAAATTAAAAAAGCCTTTTGCTGCTTTTCCGGCCATGCTCACCTTTGCTGGTACTTGTGCCATTTCTCCGAAAGCTTACGAAATTGGCGAGGGTAAATTTAAACCTGATACATTTGTGGGAACCGGACGCTACAAGCTAGCCAAGTATGGCACAGATTCTCTCAAAATAGATGTATTTGATAAATATTGGGGAGAAAAACCCCAAAATAAAGGAATAGATTTGTTGCTGCTTTCTAGTTCCGCCAATTTGTTTAATAGTTTTCGCACCAGTGCGATCGATGTTGCTTATTTATCTCTGGATGCAGATCAAGTTCGCAGTTTGGATGAGGGAGCAAAAAAAGGCAAATGGCAGGAATTCGAGGCCGAGAGCAGTACCGTCAGTTATATGACGCTGAATATCAAGTCTAAACCCCTGGATAATATATATGTGAGACAGGCGATCGCCGCTACGATCGATCGACCATTAATTAACGATCGCGTACTCCGTGGACAAGCACAACCACTGTACAGTCTGATTCCCACAACCTTTGACGTTCAAAAACCCGTTTTCAAAGAACTCTACGGCGACGCCAACATGGTAAAAGCCAAGGAATTATTGACTAAAGCCGGATACTCAGCAGCAAATCCTTTAGTGTTACAAATCTGGTATCCTTCATCTTCGGCAAAAAGAGGTTTAGTGGCTAGTACCATCAAGGCCATAGCTAAACTCAAAATGGAGGGAATCCTAGAGGTAGAAGTTAATAGTGTGGAATCTCCCACTTTATTTCAAAATATTGAGAAGGGAATTTATCCTGCGGTGTTAGTGGATTGGTACGCCGACTTTTTCGATGCCGATAATTATATACAGCCATTTTTAGATTGTGCTGAAGGTTCGGCGGCTGGCGGCTGCTCCAAGGGTGCTAGTCAGGGTCAGGGTTCTTTTTATTATAGCGATCGGGTGAATCAACTGATCGCCAAACAGCGCCAAGAACCAAACCCACAAATCCGCAACGCCATTTTTGCTGAACTTCAAGACATACTAGGTAGAGATGTACCTTTCATTCCCCTTTGGCAGGATAAAGATTATACTTTTGCTCAAAAAAATGTTACTGGTGTTAGTGTAGAACCGACGCAAGCCTTTCCGTTTTGGTTCCTGAAAAAGCAATAATTATTTACAAATTTAAAATTTGTTAAAACATTTCTAATTATTGCATTTTTTTGGTATACAACACAGTGATTATTATCACAGTCTATCCAGATGTCGATCGCTCAAAACCCTGAAAAAATAAACTATATTGGTAAGTAGAGATTTGGTGGGAGTGGGTATATGAAGTTTGAGATTTTGGCAGCTACAGGGTTACTAATTGCGATCGGTTTTGCCTCTCCAGTGAAAGCCGAAAATCCCGCAGAAGTCAAGCAGTTACTAGAAACCAAAATTTGTTCCGGTTGTGACTTGACAGGATCGCAACTTTCTGGTATGGATCTCAGCGGTGCAGATTTGAATGGGGCGAATTTGAGTGGGGCGAATTTGAGTGGCACGAATCTCAATGAAGCCAAGCTGAATCAAGCGAATCTCAAAAATGCCAAACTAGCCGGTGCGAGCTTAATCGCTACGAGGATGCACGGTGCGAATTTGGAGCAAGCTGACTTGAGCCGTGCAAATCTGAATTTGGCTGGTTTAGTGATTGCGAATTTGAAGAATGCCAATCTCAGCAGCTCGAATCTAATCGGAGCTAATTTGGAAAGTGCTAATTTGACTGGTGCAAACCTCAAAAATGTTCGTCAGTCATTGTTGAATCTAGCCAATGTCACTCTCAAAGGTGGGAGTTTGTTCGGAATGGATATGGTGGGAGTCAACCTACGGGATGCAAATTTGACCGGTGCAAATTTGACTGGTGCAAATTTGGTGGGTTCCGACTTGACAGGTGCTAACCTCAGAAATGCAAATATGGCCAATGTAGAGTTAAAGAATGCTGCACTGCCCTAGGGCGATCGCCTATTCTGATATCAGATGCTTGTGCTTAACAACTTTAATATAAAAATGTAGGGGTAGTTCAGAAACTGCCCCTACACTTTTAATTGTCAAGGATTAATCTTCTTCGTGAGCATCTTGGGGAAAACGAATGATGTCATCGTCGCCAAGATATTCGCCATTTTGAATTTCAATCATCACCAGGGGAATGACGCCGGGGTTTTCCACACGGTGAGCAGCATTCATAGGAACGTAGGTTGACTGTTTTTGCATCAAAATAGTTTCTTTATCATCGCAGATAACTTTAGCGGTACCGGAGACAACAACCCAATGTTCGCTGCGGTGATAGTGCATTTGGGTACTGATGTGGTGGCCCGGCTTGATCTCAATGCGATTGATTTTATAACGCTGGCCAGCGTCGATGACTGTAACTTTGCCCCAGTAGCGGGTTTGGGTGCGAGTATCTATTGTTTCCATTGTTTCGATTGTTTCCATTGTTTTCCCCCTGCTGTTGGTGTCGCCAACGGTATCTGCTGTGAATATTTGTAGTTGAAGTGTAGCAGGAATATGGAAATAATAGCCTATTAGAAAGGCGATCTTCATCTAAAAGTTTACGGATATATTCAGGAGTTTCTCTCTTATCTCCCTAGCTCAGTTCGGCGGTTAGCTGTCCATTGTTGTTATAACTGGTTATAACTGGTTATAACTGGTTATAACTGCTTCCCAGGCCTTAGCCTGGGAACCGAGATGCTTTGGCTCTGCCTCGCTTGCGGACAAAAACAGGAGGCAGAGCCTCATGGAATGCGTTCCCAGGCTAAGGCCTGGGAACAAGCAAAACCAGCCAAATCGATTTTAGATTTTGGATTAAAAAGTAGTCCTAGACGCACGGGTGACAAGAAACCGGGTTTGGGTGAAAATATTTCTTTATAGCCCACTGTTTAACTTATTCAACAACAAAACTTACTTTCAAAGTTTCTGCGAGGGTAAAAGGAGATTCCTTGGGGAAAAAGTTTAATTTAATCCCTGTTTCATCCGCAGCCTTCTGGCAAGCTTTTTCATAACAATTATCAAACACTTCTAAAATCAGAGGTTGTAAACTCGGACTATCTTCTAGCAATGCTTCAATACAGATACGCTGTTCGGCGATGGTGATCCGCCAACTTGGGCTACGTTTTTCGGGCTGATATTCCCATTTGAGTAAGTGCATCAAAAGCACAATTAAACTATTTTTCAATTCTCCTTTTTCAGTTCTGCCTATACTTTCTATTTCTTCAACTAAATTAGGAATATCTATCCGATCAAATTTGCCTTCTTTTAATTTTTGAGCAGTAGCTTTTATCCACAAACAAAAGTCTTGTTCGTAGAGATTATCTTCGGTTGTAATAGGGTGACTAATCATAACTAATCTTGGTGTCAACAACCAGGTAAAACCGATAGTCCGACAGGGGTTTAAACCCCCGGCGAACTGTGCCACAAAACAGGTAAATGGTGCAAGATGTGAGTGGGGGAGGGCGGGTTTATTTAGCCTGTTTGCAACCCGAAAGCCCTTTAGTGAACCCGCCCCTACGGCTCCCACGCTCACTTACCGGACTTTTTTACTTGCTCAACACGCCTTCGGGAATTCCCAAAATATCCTCAATCCGAGGCATATCTTCCACAGCAATCACTCGCCCTTCATCCTCAAAACCAGCAATTCGATCGAAATTCAAATACCGATACAAATCATCAGCAAAAGGATTAATCTTCTTCGCCACAATCTCCATGTATTCTGGGACTGTGGGAATTTTACCCAACAGCGAACAAACTGCGGCTAGTTCCGCGGAACCAAGATAAACTTGCGCGTCTTTCCCCATGCGATTGTTGAAGTTGCGAGTAGATGTTGAAAATACGGTTGTGGCATCTTTAACCCGTGCTTGATTTCCCATGCAAAGACTGCAACCGGGCATTTCTGTACGAGCTCCAGCGGCTCCAAAAATGCTGTAATAACCTTCTTCTTTGAGTTGTTGTTCGTCCATGCGAGTTGGGGGACAAATCCAGAGGCGGGCTTTGACTTCCCCAGCACCTTCCAATACTTTCGCAGTGGCGCGGTAGTGACCGATATTTGTCATGCAGGAACCGACAAATACTTCGTCAACCCGATCGCCTGCAACCTCACTTAACAACTTAACATTATCCGGGTCATTGGGTGCAGCCACGATCGGCTCTTTAATCTCATTCAAGTCGATTTCAATGATTTCGACATACTCAGCATCAGCATCAGCCTCCAGCAACACCGGATTTGCCAGCCATTCCTCCATCTTCGCCACCCGGCGCATCATTGTCCGCGCATCCGCATAACCCCGCGCCATCATATTTTTCAGCAGCGCCACATTAGAACGAATGTACTCAGAGACAGTCTCCACGCTGAGTTTAATGGTACAACCAGCACAAGAACGCTCGGCCGTGGCATCAGTCAATTCAAAAGCTTGCTCGACTTTCAAATCGGGCAAACCTTCAATCTCCATAATCCGCCCAGAAAAGATGTTTTTCTTGTTCTGTTTCTCGACAGTTAGCAAACCTTTTTGAATTGCCACATAGGGAATTGCATTCACCACATCCCGCAGGGTTACTCCCGGCTGCAATTCACCTTTAAACCGGACTAAAATTGATTCTGGCATATCCAAAGGCATGACACCCAAAGCAGCAGCAAATGCCACTAATCCCGAACCCGCCGGAAAGGAAATTCCCAAGGGAAAACGAGTGTGAGAATCGCCGCCAGTTCCTACTGTATCTGGCAATAACATCCGGTTTAACCAGGAGTGAATAATGCCGTCTCCGGGACGCAAAGCTACGCCGCCTCGTTGAGCCATGAAATCGGGTAATTCATGGTGAGTTTTGACATCAACTGGTTTTGGATAGGCCGCGGTGTGACAAAAACTTTGGATTACCAAATCGGCGCTAAATCCCAAACAAGCTAGTTCTTTTAATTCGTCCCTTGTCATGGGGCCGGTGGTGTCTTGGGAACCAACTGTGGTCATCACTGGTTCGCAGGATGTGCCGGGACGAACGCCGGACAAACCGCAAGCTTTTCCGACCATTTTCTGGGCTAAGGTAAAGCCTTTGTGGGTGTCCACTGGGATGGTGGGGCGGGTGAAAATAGGGCTGATTTCTAGTCCTAAAGCGGCGCGGGTTTTGTCGGTTAAGGTGCGTCCAATTAATAGGGGAATTCGGCCACCGGCGCGAACTTCGTCTAGTATTGTGTCTGGTTTGAGGGTGAATGTGGAGATGATTTCTCCGGCTTCGTTGGTGATTTCGCCTTTGTAGGGATGGATGGTAATTACCATGCCTGTTTCCATTTTGGCGACGTCGCATTCGATCGGCAATGCACCGGAATCTTCAGCGGTATTGAAGAAAATCGGGGCGATCGCACTTCCTAGAATATAGCCACCACTGCGCTTGTTTGGCACAAAGGGAATATCATTACCAATGTGCCACAGGACTGAATTAATCGCCGATTTCCGCGAGGAACCGGTGCCGACAACATCGCCAACGTAGGCTACCGGATGACCTTTTTGCTTCAAGTCGGCAATGGTTTGCAGAGCACCGGGCATTTTAGTTTCCAGCATCGCCAAAGCGTGCAGGGGAATGTCTGGCCGCGTGGTAGCCTGGGGTGCAGGAGATAAATCGTCCGTATTCGTCTCTCCCGGCACTTTAAAGACTGTGACGGTGATGGCTTCGGCTAGTTGGGGGCGACTGGTAAACCACTCGGCATTAACCCAAGAGTCGATGACTTGTTTAGCATAGGGATTGACATCGGACAGGGCTAGAACATCGTGGAAAGCATCAAATACTAACAGGGTTTTGCTGAGGGCGCGGGCTGCGGTGGCGGGAATGGCAATTTCGGCTGTGGGATTGAGTAAATCGATGAGGGAGTGGACGTTGTAGCCGCCCATCATTGTCCCTAGCAGGTAGACTGCCCATTTGGGGCTGATGAGGGGACTCTGGATTTCTCCTTTGGCGATGCTGGTCAAAAATCCTGCTTTGACGTAGGCTGCTTGGTCTACTCCGGGCGGCACGCGATCGCGCAATAATTCGACTAAGGTTTCTTCTTCGCCCGGTGGCGGATTTTTGAGCAATTCGCAAAGTTCGGAGGTTTGCTGAGCATCTAGGGGTAGTGGGGGAATCCCCAAGGCTGCCCGTGAAGCTACGTGTTGGCGGTAAGATTCAAGCATTTCTGTGGTTCGTTGATTGTTTGCAGTTCAGTTTACTTTGAAAATGAGGAGCTTGTACTCATGATTCGGCAAAGTATCCCACTCTATAAAAACTTAACGCAATGGTAAAAAAAGTGGATTTCAATACCAAAGACAAATATTTACCGAACTTGCCCGCAAGTCAAATTCAAAAATTCAGGGTATCAGAGCATCACTCTTTTTCGCCTCAAGTTTGATTGCATTAGGCTAGAACGGGGTGAAGCCACGCTATTTTCGCACTCAGCGAGTTTTTTTATGAAAAAATACCTAAGTATTAGAGTTAAATGACTCTGGGGCTAAAGTAATCAAAAAGAGTGGATTGATTTAGACTGCAAGTGGAGTGAAAGATTACTCACTTACTTACACCCATACCTGAATAGGAAAAAACTAAACGTTATAATTTATATGGTTTAGGGTGGGGTTATTTCAGGGTTCAGAGAATACTAGAGATCGGTGTCGATCGCCCGGAGGCATCTGAAATCGCCAACGACCACAAATTCATAGCCCTCCGTAAGAGGTAAAGGAGTCAGGTTTTGTGCAAAAAAGATTATTAGAATGGGTCAATCAAAAACTGGAAAGTTTGATCCCCGATCGCTGTCAGAGTTGCGACTTTAAGTCGGAAGTCCGGGAAGCGCTGCAAGATACTCAAGAATTATTGCTGGCGATCGCTGAGTCGATGCCGCTCCCTTTGGCGATTAGCACTCTGGCTGACAGTAGCATTCTTTATTGCAACGATTTGTGTGCTACTTCTTTCGGAATCAAGCGCACAGATTCGATCGAGCATCAAAAAGCCGAAACACTTTACCACAACCCCGCAGACCGCCAGAAACTACTGGAGGGACTAGCTCGCAATCAGCACATCTCCGAGGCAGAAGTCTGCCTGAAAAAGGCGGATGGCACATTATTTTGGGCAACTGTGTCGATGCGCTACCTGACTTTGCATTCGGAAAAAGCTGTTTTGTCAGTATTCTGCGATATTACGGAGCGAAAGCGAGCCGAAGCTCTAGAAGGGGAATTGCTGGCGTCAATTCATTGTCGCGCTCGCCAGCAAGCCGCTGTAGCTTACTTAGGTCATCTGGCGCTGGGTGAAACAGATTTGTTGGCGCTAATGGACAAAACAGGAGTGTTGATTGCCCAAACTTTGGATGTAGAGTATTGTCAGTTTTTGGAACTATTGCCTTCAGGTCATGCTTTCCTGTTGCGATCGGGGTGTGGCTGGTCTGCCGAGCTTGTTGGTAGTGCTACTGTCACCGCTTCACTACGGTCTCAAGCTGGCTATACATTGTCCGTGCGGGAACCGATTATCGTCGCAGATTTGCGGGTGGAAACCAGGTTCAGTGAATCGCCACTGCTGCACAACCACCAAATTGTCAGTGGCGTCACCGTGCTGGTTCCGGGCACTCCGGGTATGGCTAATACGAACTGGGGAGAATCCATTGAAGTCCCAAATACTAAATCTCCTGTTTGGGGTGTTTTGGGGGTTCACAGCACTCAAGAGCGGGTTTTTAGCCAAGATGATGTCTATTTTATAGAGGCGATCGCCAATTTGTTAGCCGCGGCGATCGAGCGGATTCGATCGTCTGAACGCTTGCAAATGATGGAACGGGCCATGGAGAGTGCCACCAACGGCATTGCGATCGCGGATGCTACAGTTGCCGACAATCCGATTATTTATGTCAATCCCAGTTTTGAGCGGATCACAGGCTATAGCCGAGAGGAATTAATTGGTAAAAATTGCCGATTCTTACAGGGCCAAGGCACTAATCCAACCTCTGTCAAAAAACTCAAAAAATCTATTGAAGAAGGCAAAGAATGCCAAGTTGTTTTGCGTAATTTTCGGAAAGATGGCACGCCTTTTTGGAACGAACTTTCTCTTGCTCCGGTGTACAACTCGCGACGACACTTGACCCACTTTATAGGGGTTCAAACAGACATCACCGATCGTCAAAAAGCCGAAGAAGAATTATATTCAAAATCTCAAGACCTAGCAATTTTTAGTGCTAATCTCAAACATTTACATCGAATTACTACCTATAATTATCAAAATTTTCAAGAACTGGTTGATGATTATCTAACCGCGGGGTGTTTGATTTTTGGTTTTTCTATTGGCATCATTGCTAAAGTCGAAAATCAAATTTTTATGATTAGGTCTGCCAAGACAGAATTAGAATTTTTAGCTCCCGGATTAGAATTAAAGCTGGAGGATACTTACTGTGATGCAGTGATTAAGTTCAAAAAAACAATGGCCTGTTCTCACATCAGAGAACTACTAGATCGGGACGACCATCCAATTTATCAAAAATTAGGTCTGGAATCCTACATCGGCACACCGATATTTGTGAATAATAAAATCTATGGTACTTTGAGTTTTTGTTCCAGAGAAGTCAGGCATAAAAATTTTGCATCCCAGGAAAGAGAAATTATAGAATTGATGGCTCAAAGCCTGGGTAAATTTCTGGCGGCTCACAGCATGGAAATAGAACGCCAGCAAGTAGAAAAAGAGCGATCGAATTTGATAGTATCTCTCCTAGAAAGTGAAGAACGCTACCGCCGTCTAGTGGAACTCTCTCCAGAAGCGATCGCCGTTCACTGTCAAGGTAAAATCGCCTATATCAACGCAGCGGGCGCAAAACTCCTGGGCGCTAGCTCTCCATCGGCGCTCATCGGCTTTCCCGTGTTGCATTTCGTCCATCCCAGCTATGTAGAAATCGCCAGAGAGCGGATTCGGAAAGTCGAGGAAGAAAATAGACCGATCGAACTGGCGGAAGAAAAATTGATGCGCCTAGATGGAACCATCATCGATGTGGAAGTGGCCGGCATACCCGCTACTTATCAAGGCTCAGCCGCCGCCCAAATTATCATCAGAGATGTCACCGAACGCAAACGAGTAGAACAGCAACTCCTGCACGATGCTTTTCACGACGCGCTCACAGGTTTGCCAAACCGCCTCTTATTTATCGATAGGCTAGCACAAGCTATACAGCTCTCTCAATATTCTCCCGATTACAAATTTGCCGTCCTATTCCTAGATTTAGACCGCTTCAAAGTAGTTAATGATTCTCTAGGACACATTCTCGGTGACAAACTGTTAATCGCTCTGGCCCAGCGACTTCAGGATTGCGTGCGCGTTACTGATACTGTCGCCAGACTTGGGGGAGACGAATTTACCATCCTCATAGACCGCATTCAAAACCTCAGCGACGCCACCCTAGCAGCTAACAGAATACAAAAAGAATTGACCATACCCTTTAAGCTGGAAGGTCATGAAGTATTCACCAGCGCTAGCATTGGCATAGTTTTTAGTAGAGACGAAGTAGAAGCATTAGAAGAGGAAGATTTGAACTGTCAGCAGAGTGCTTTGTATCACCATCCCGAAGAATTTCTGCGGGATGCCGACATTGCGATGTATCGCGCTAAAGCTTTGGGCAAGGCGCGCTATGAGGTGTTTAATTTAGCGATGCACGACCAAACTTTGTCGTTATTGCAGTTAGAAACTGACCTGCGATTGGCTATTTTTGGTAAGGAGGAATTAGGGAAAAACAAGCATGAAAGTTCCCATTTTATTGTGAACTATCAACCGATTATTTCGATCGCTAGCGGTGCGATCGAGGGTTTTGAAGCTTTGGTACGCTGGCAGCACCCGGTTCGAGGTTTAGTACCACCGTCTACTTTTATTCCTGTAGCTGAAGAAACGGGTTTGATTGTGCCTCTGGGGGCTTGGGTGCTGCGGGAATCTTGTCGGCAATTGCGCGTTTGGCAAGAAATGTTGATGGAGCAAGAGGGAAGTTCGGCAGCGGATTTTGTAACGGATTTAACGGATGTAACGGATTTAACGGATTTAACAGATACAGGGAAGGAGGAACAGGGAACAAGGAAGAAGGAACAGGTAACAAATTCCCAATTGCCAATTCCCAATTACCAGTTACCAATTGCCAATTCCCAATTACCGATTCCCAATTACCGATTCCCAGTTCCCAATTACCAGTTACCAATTATTGACCCTTCGCAATTAACAATGAGCGTCAATCTTTCTCCGAAACAGTTAGGTATGCCGAATTTGATCGAACAGATAGATGAAATTTTGGCTGAAACTGGCTGCGATCCAAGCTGTTTAAAATTGGAGATTACTGAAAGTGCGATCGTCGAAAATGTGAAAAAAGCTAATACTGTACTCACTCAATTGAAAGCTAAAAATATTCGGTTGTCGATCGATGATTTTGGTACTGGTTATTCGTCTTTGAGTTATTTGCACCGTTTTCCACTGGATACGCTGAAGATCGATCGCTCTTTTGTGAGTCGTTTGGGAGTGAGCGAAAATGGTGATGATGGGAGTCAGCATTTACAAATTGTGCGGGCGATTGTGACTTTGGCTCACAATTTGGGGCTGGAGGCGATCGCAGAAGGTGTTGAAACAGCCGAACAATTAGCGCAGCTTCGAGAACTTGAATGCGAACTGGCTCAGGGATATTGGTTTTCTAAACCTTTGGATAGTAATGCTATCACTGAAATGCTTTTAAAAATCGATAAACAACAATCGTAAACGATATGATAACTAATTAGGACACGGCAGTGCCGTTTCCCTACCCCAAAATAATCATGTAGGGACACGGCATTGCCGTGTCCTGATTTCGGGTAATATTAAGAATTAGTTTTCAGCGGAATCTCGATCGCAAATTCTGCACCATTTCCCGGTGTAGAAGTGCATTGCAGAGAGCCGCCGTGTCTGTCTGTAATAATTTGGTAGCTAATTGACAAACCCATCCCAGTGCCTTTACCAACAGCTTTCGTAGTAAAAAATGGGTCAAAGAGTCGATTTCGCACACTCTCTGGCATTCCCGGTCCATTGTCAGCTATCTTGACGAGTACGCGATCGGGTTTGGACATTTCCGTTTTAATGGAGATGATACTAGGATTTTGGCGCATTTCATCAGCCGAACGTTGTAAATCTCTTTCTTCCAAAGCATCTAAAGCATTGCTCAACACATTCATAAATACTTGATTTAACTGTCCGGCATAACATTCAACCAAAGGCAAGTTAGCGTATTCTTTAATCACCGGAATCTCTGGATGATTGTGTTTAGCTTTAAGTCGGTGCTGCAAGATCATCAAAGTGCTATCTATGCCTTCATGAATGTTGACTGCTTTCATTTCCGCTTCGTCCATGCGAGAAAATGTGCGGAGAGAAGCCACAATTTGTTGAATGCGATCGGCACCGACTTTCATCGATGTCAGCAATTTAGGTAAATCTTCCATGAGAAAATCAAGTTCAATATTTTCTACTTCTTCTTGAATTTCTGGCACTGGTTCGGGATAGTGGTTTTGGTAAAGTTCGATCAGGTGCAGTATGTCTTGGGTATATTCGTTAGCATGGCTAAGGTTGCCGTAAATAAAGTTAACTGGGTTGTTAATTTCGTGGGCTACCCCTGCAACTAACTGACCGAGAGATGACATTTTTTCGCTTTGAACTAACTGCGATTGAGCGCTAGTTAATTTATCCAATGTGTGTTCTAATTCGCGAGCTTTATTGAGAGTTTGAGTGTAAAGATCTGCTTGATTGAGGGCGATCGCCAATTGAACTGTAATCGCTTGCAATAATTCTACTTCGCTATCACTCCAGGGGCGGACAGCAGCGGAGTGGGCGCAGGTAACAACACTCACAACTCCCGAAAGTGCCTGCATCGGAATTGCCAACACAGATTGGTAGCCCATAGAGCTAAGAGACTTTATCCAAACAGGGTCTTTTAGTGTTGCAATATCATCGATTTGCAGCATTTCTAGACGCAACATCTGTTCTCCTATAGTGCCGAAGTCTGAAGCTTTATAGCAACCGATTAAATCTGGAAGTTCTTTTCTGCGAGATTCTTGAATAATTTCCCAAAAAGCATCATTCCCGTCACAGCGATACCAGGAAAAATAGCACCGGTCGATCTGCATGAAAGCCCGAATTTCTTGGACTGCGACACTAATGATGTTGTCGAAGTCCAGGGATTTGCGGATTTGAGTTGTCAAGTTGTTGAGCAATTTTTCTCGATCGGCTTGCTGCTTGAGTGTGGCTGAAGAGCGCCTCAAAGTAAGTTCTGCTAGCTTGCGATCGGTCACATCTTCGGTAATTGCTAATAAATATTCGGGCTGACCATAGGCATCGATAATTGCGGTTTTCTTAGTATGAAATATCCGCGATCCTCCTGTAGCTATTTCAATTTCTTCTTCCGCGATATCTACAAGTTGCGTATTGTTGAGAACTTCCCGGTCTTTGTTCATAAAAGTTTGGGCTTGTTCTGTGGGGAAAAAGTCAAAATCATTTTTGCCCATAACTTCTGTGGCGGAAAAACCGAATAAGTGTTCTGCCGCTGGATTCCACAGTACAAACCGTAAATCTGTGGCTGATTTGGCAACTACTCCTACTGGTAGGGTTTGGAGGACTGATTCCATAAATTTTTGGGTGCGTTGCAATTCGGCTTCTGCCAGTTTGCGATCGCTAATATCTCGGACGTTGGCAATGATGCTAACATTGCCGTTGAGATTAATTTGAGACAAGGCTATTTCTGCATCAAAGGTTGAATTGTCCTGGGGACGCCTAGCTTTCCATTCAATGCGGGCTGTTTCTCCTGCTATTACCCTTTGCCAAATTTCGGCAAATTCTGCAAAGGGATTTTCGGCCGTGGAATAGTCGTTTTTAAATGATAATTTGGTGGCTTGGGAGGCGCTAACTCCATACATTTCTAACATTCGATTATTGACATCGAGAATGTTTCCTTCTAAATCGTGAATGAAGATAGCATCGTAGACATTGTTAAAGATAGTTCGGAGGTTTTGTTCGGAGATTTGGACGGCTGCTTCAGCGTTTTTGCGATCGCTCATTTCCAGTTCTAACTGGGCCACTGCTTGCCACAATTCGGCTGTGCGTTCGCTCACCCTTTCTTCCAACTGGGCTGCTGCTTGTCGCAGGGCTGCTTCAGCGTTTTTGCGATCGGTAATGTCGATCGCCGTACCGAACAATTTTACTACTTTGCCATGAGCATCGGTTTCGGCTCTGCCCAGGGCGTTCAGGTGTCTCAAGCTACCGTTGGGGCGGTAAACACGGAAGTCAAAATCAAAGGGGATGCCGAAGTCAACTCCCCGCTGTATTTCGGTTCCCCACAATTCCACATCTTCTGGATGGATCAGAGCGACTTGTTCTGCTCTGGTGGGTGCTGTGGCGGCCGGTTCGAGTCCGAAGATGCGGAAAAGTTCCTCAGACCAAGTGACGGTTTCGGTGGTGGCATCGAGTTCCCAATTGCCTACATGAGCTAGTCTTTGGGCTTCTTTTAACTGCCGTTGGCTTTCGCGAATACCACTTTCTGCCAGTTTGCGATCGGTGATATCGAGCAAAACCCCACAAAATACGATTTCGCCATTTTCGATGCGGGTGGGCATGGAGTCGCCCTGCCACCAGCGAATTTCGCCGTCGGGCTTGACTAATCGTCCTTCGTAGTGCCATAGGGAAAGGTTTTCTACGGCTGCGGTGACGGAAGCTAGGTAGCCTGGGGAGTCATCTGGGTGGATGCGAGATATGAATAGATTCAGATCTCGCATCATTTCTGCTGCTGTGATACCGCTGATATCCAAGATGCGATCGCTCATGTAGTCCATGCGCCAAACTCCGTCCCGGCTGCAAAACTGGAACAAAGCTCCGGGGAGGGTGGCTGCGATGGTTCTAAATCTGGCTTCGCTGGCACTGAGGGCTGCAAAAGTCTGTCGCAGTTCGGCAGTGCGGGCTTCTACTCTGCGCTCTAGCTCTGCGTTGGCGTGTTGCAAGGCTGCTTCTGCGCGCTTGCGAGCGGTAATGTCGGTAGCCGTGCCTGTGATGCCGAGGATGTTTCCTGTGTCATCGTACAGGGCGATCGCATTGAACATCAGGTTTTTGAGGCTGCCGTCTTTGGCAATCTGCACACTCTCGTGCCTTACCACAATGGATTCTCCTGTTATCAAGCGGGCGAAAGCTTCTAAATCTTTCGGAAGTTGTTCTGGGACTACAAAGTCGGAGAAAGGTCTACCAAACATTTCTTCTGGTTCGTAACCGTAGATGTATTTAACTGCTGGGTTGACGAAAGTAAAGCAACCCTGGACATCGACTGACCAAATCATGTCTTGGGAGGTTTCTACTAGGCGACGGTATTGGGTTTCGCTCGCTTGCAGTGCTTCTTCCGATCGTTTTCGTTCTGTCATGTCGCGGGAGACACCGACAGTCATTGTAATCTCACCTTCTGCGTTGCGAATCGGTGTTTTTACTGTACTAAACAGTCGCACTTCTCCATCGTGTCGCGTGACCGGTTCTTCGGGAATATCGAGAGTTTGTCCGGTTTCAAATACGAAGGTGTCATCTTTAATATATTGGAGAGTATCGTCAGGAGTATTGAAAGGTGCGTCTATAATCCCTGCAAGTTCTTCTTCACTCATGCCGTAATAGTCGCGGAATGCTTGATTAGCCCAGAGGATTTTTGATTCAGGGCCTTTGACTAATACCATATCGCCGATCGAGTCGAGGATTTGGTGATATCTTGTTTCGCTTTCGAGTAGTTGTTGCTGGGTGCGATCGATTTCTACTAATTGTTGCTGAGTTTGCGAATGTAGTCCGGCTTGGTAGATGGCGATCGCTAGATGTTCTCCTATTTGCTTGGCAAATTCGATTTCGTCTTCTTGCCAATCACGGGGTTTGCCGCACTGGTGAATGCACAGCAATCCCCACAAATGCTGCCCTTGCAGGAGTGGTACGACTAAGTTGGCTCGGATTTGAAATCGTTTGAGAATTTTCAGGTGACAAGGAGTCAATCGCGCTTGATAGATATCACGGACAGCTTGAACGTAGCCTTTTTCGTAGTTGGCGGCAAATTGTTCTCCAAAGCAGTGGTCGTGAACTTTTGCGCCTAGGGATGGGCTGTATTGGGGAAGTACGTCTTCGGATACTACTTCACCATCGTTCCATTGGGAGTCGGGGATGAAGCGATAAATGGCGACGCGATCGGCATTTAGGAGTTGCCGGACTTCTGTGCTTGTGGTTTTGAATATGGTTTCTAAGTCTAAGGATTCACGAATTTTGTTAATTACTCCCATCAGTGCTTGTAGCTTTTTGAACCAGGTTTGAGACTGCATTTCTCTTTCTAGATGAATTAATTTCATCCGCAGGCTGGTTACTTCGTGATACAGGTATTGATGAAACATATAGTATCTCTTTAGTTATTGTGTGGTTTGGTATAGATTTAGCGGACACCCCAATTACCGATGTGTTGAGTTGAGTTTGGTAAATAGTGGGAATTCATAGCAAATGCTGTCGATTTTCCGGTAACTTACCAGTAATTATACTTGCTTTTTAAAGTATTATTTCTGACAAGTTTTCTACTTACGTGTTTTTTTACTGGTATTTAATTTTATATTTTACTTGTTTTCACATTTTTTACCATCTGTGTTTGTTTTAATTATCACATTCCTCAGATGACTGCAAAGTTAATTGGCGATCTTGCTGACGGTGATAATAAATATTATTTACGGAGCGTCTTCTCTAAAATTTATGGGAATTGAGCCGATGGTATTTGAGCGAATTTCCCCTGTTAGATAGTCAGCCTAGAAGAAGCAATAAGCAATCCCATCAAGGATTTTAGCAATTAACAAACTCCTGAGCGCATCGGGGGTTTCTATCTTTAACTATTATATAGCGGCTCTCTAGTAGTTATGGTGATCGTGCTTATAACTTAGCAAAATCTAGGGTTTCTGCTTTCATAATTAAGGGATTTAGTATCAATTGCTATGTATTGCACTAAATATCCGAGAGAGCCGCTTTTTTCAGAAAAACTTAGGCTTTTAATCAGAATGATTCAAGATAGCCTTTGCTTCTTGAATACTTTGCCAAACTAATTTGCTACATTCCATAAAAGCAGCTCTTTCAGTATCACTCAGAGCGAGTTCTATTACCTGTTCCACACCCTGATATCCCAAGCGACAGGGAACACCTAAAAACATATCTTGTACGCCGTATTGACCCTGCAAATAAACGCAGCAAGGCAGTATTCTAGACTGATTCAATAGGATTGATTCTATCATGACACAAACAGAAGATGCTGGTGCAAAATAGGCACTCGAAGTCTTCATCAAGGTGACGATTTCTGCGCCTCCGTGACGTGTCCGATCGACTAAACGAGCGATCGTCCCTGCATCCATAAGTTGACTAATGGGAATACCATTGACTGTAGAATAGCGGGGTAAAGGAACCATCAAATCTCCATGAGAACCGAGGACGGTGGCATTAACTTCAGCAATAGAAATACCCAATTCCATGGCAATAAAAGTTTGGAAGCGGGATGAGTCGAGAATTCCTGCCATACCCATGACTCGGTGTTTTGGTAAACCGGTAGCTTCCAGGGCTAAATAGGTCATGACATCGAGGGGATTGGTGACTACGATTAAGATTGCTTCGGGGGAATAGGCGATCGCCTTTTGTGCGGCTTCGGTAACAATTTTAGCATTGATTTTAATTAAATCTTCCCGATTAATACCGGGCTTGCGTGGTACGCCGGCGGTAATGACGACGATGTTTGAGTTAGCAGTATCAGGATAGTGGTTTGTACCGATAATTTGGCGATCGTGTCGTTCTACACCCCTTGCTTGCATCAAATCCAAAGCTACACCCTGGGGCCAACCTTCCACAATATCTAGCAATACCACATCAGCCAGATTTTTTTCAGCTATCCGCTGGGCTAAGGTACTGCCTACTTTCCCTGCACCAATAATTGAGACGCGAGTTGATGGACAATTTGAGGTACTGGAACTGATAGAAGTCATTCTATTTTAGATTTGAGATTTTGGATGTTAGATTTTACTTGTTTTACTCGTTCCCAGGAAGAGCCTGAGAACGCAGATCGGTCGGCTCTGCCTCCAATTTCCCAAGCGAGGCCGAGCCTCTGGGCATGGTTTCCCAGGCTCTTCCTGGGAAGCAGTTAAAGTTAGTTGAAATCTTCGAGTTGGTCTACCCGGAGCCAAATATTGGGGGTAGGGACTTTGCCAAATTTGACAAAGGCATAGTCACCACGAACATCGAGCACTTCGCCCTTAGTTTCAAATATATAGGAGGAAAAGCGTCGATCGCTGGCTTTTGCTTCCAAACTATTTTCCAATTTTTCGCGTAGGGCGCGGACTATGCTGCCTTTTTTAATTGCCATGACTTGCTTTGTTTAGTTTAAAAAACTATACAAATTTTAATCTAGATTTGTCTTTATAGCACTTTTTTCTGTTGACTACTGACTAATAGTCGTATCCCATAATTATTGTGGAACAGGCATCCAGCCTGTTCTTGACTGTCTTTTGAGGAGATGTCTAATGACTACTGACTGATGACTATGTTTGACAAACGGGGCAGGAATGAGTCGATCGCCCTGCTAATTTTATCCGTTCGATCGGTGTACAGCAAGCGCGACAAGGTTGGCCTTTACGGTTATATACCCAAGCAACACCGCCATAGTTGCCATTGACGCCTTGGACGTTAAGAAAATTGCTGAAAGTAGTGCCACCAGAGGCGATCGCCTTTTGTAAAACTTGAATAATAGCTGCATGGAGACGCCCAATTTGCTCTGCTGTCAAATCAGCGCACACAGTTGTGGGCAAAACCCCCGACACAAACAAAGCTTCATCAGCGTAAATATTGCCCAAACCAGCCACCAGAGACTGGTCTAGCAATGCTGTTTTAATTGGTCGCGCCCGTCGGTGTAGCTTGTGGGCGAAATATTCTCTGGAAAATTCTGCTGAAAATGGTTCCGGACCCAACACTTTCAGGCCAGTGACAACGCTGGAAACCTCTGTTTCCGGGGGTACGTACCACATTTGCCCGAAGGTGCGTTGATCTACAAAGCGCAATTCTTGGTTTCCCTCAAGGAACAATCTGACTCGCGTGTGTTTTGGCACTGGTTCGTCGCTATTCACCCACAGAAGTTGACCTGTCATCCGCAGGTGAACTCCCAACCAGCCAGTTTGGGAAGAAGGAAAAGGCAAGAAGGAAGAAGGAAGAAGGGAAGAGTTTGGAGTTTGGGCCCTAAATTCTCCCACTCTCCCCTTCTCCCCCTCTCCCCCTCTCCCTTTCTCCCTTTCTCCTTCTGAGAATTGAGATAGTTCTGCCAGGAGGTATTTGCCGCGTCTGTACCACCGCTCGATCGACTTTCCTTTGAGTTTTGTCAAAAAATCGCTCGCAGAGATGGAGCGGGCGATCGAGCTGGCTAACAGCACGTCTCCGCCCAAAATTGCTCGATCGAGGGTGAGATGATTCAGCCCCCGGCAAATAGTTTCTACTTCTGGCAGTTCTGGCACAATTAGCGTTGTTCTGTTCCTTGATTTGGCGAACCTTCGACGCTTCCAGGAACTTCGGCACCTGGCTTGCTGTCTGCGGAGGTTTTGGGCTGCTGGGGGGTGCCACCGCTGCCGGTTTTGCGGGTTTTCTCGGCGACGGTGGTTTGCTTGCCGCCGGGGGCTGCTGTCGATTTCGCTTTGGCTTTGGGTGCTGACACTTCGACTACTTCGCTGAGGGCGAAGTTGTTGGTGTTGACGCCAGCATAATTTACTTTGTCAAAGCGAACGATAACTGGGTATTTAATGCCGCTTTGGTCTACGGTGGCAACGGTGCCGACTTCTTGATACCAATAAGATTCTTTGCGGAGAATCCGAACTGTAGAACCGCGTTGAGTCATGAGCTTTGTTTCCTTTGCGATAAATAAACGGATAAAGCCATTTTTTTCACTTTAGTCGATCGCGTGGCGCTTTTAAAGTCTGTCAGCAAATTTTTGTTTTACACGGTGTTTTTTGTGGTTATTTGTAAAGAAAAGTAAAGTTTTTTATAGTGCAATCTGTAGGGAGCGAAAAATAAATAACCTCATATTATCTATCAAATAAAAGCTGTGCGATCGGGTTGATAAAAAAGTTTACAAATCGGATAGTGGGACAGGTGCATGGATATGTGATGCTAGTTGCGCGGGCCGCCAGGGATTGAAAACTCCTGTCTCACAGCTAAAGCCGTCTAAAGACAACTAGAATACAATTGTATTTTTGGTCGGGCGGATAACCCGCCCTGGAAAGGGTGACTTAGTTAGTCCGAAATTAACCTTTCATTAAATTTTCTAATTTATCAACCATCTTCTCGACAATTCCCTCGGAAGTAGATGCGGCCGATGCTTCCGCTTCAATCCGCTTCACAGCCTCCTCTGGAAGATTCAGTAATTGCACTAATTTTTGATACGCTGCTGCTTCTTCGGCATTAATTTTTGGTTCATCGGGAGTCCGAGCACTAGATGCAATCACCTCATAACCTAGTTGCAGCACCAATTCCTTTTCTTCCTGACTTTGTAGTTGACAAATCAACTCTTCTACGGGAATATTTTGCATCACATAGTCGCGGAGTTCTTGTTGCAATTGTTGACCATCGACATCGGTGGCAAACAAACTGCAAAAGCGATCGAGCATTAAATTGACTTCTTCTGTTGCTAATTCTCCGTCAGCCCAGGCCATAGAAGCAACTATTCTTAACAGGTTCATCTGACGGGGTGTAATGGATGGAGGAGGTGGGGTTTGCATAAAAAGTTTGTTATTGGTTATTGGTTATTTGTTAGTTGTTATTGGTAGGAATACACCCATAACAACTAATAAATAACTACTAACCATAATGTCACAGTTTTTAGAAAGGAACTCCCAGCCACCCGGTAAAGTTTTGTTTCTGAATCGAACTTGGGTATTCCACCGCCAAAATTTGATAGCGGGCTGGCCGCGGCGGGGCGAGAGTCACCCGACAAGTCCGCAGTTGGTCTTGGTGAAACACTGTCACCTCTACTGTGTCCCCAGGCCGATAATCTTTCAGCCTCTCGGTCGCTTGTTCTGCATTTACTCGAAAACCGTCGATCGCCAGTAACTCGTCCCCAGCGTCAATTCCCGCCAACTGTGCGGGTGCTCCTGCTTCGACAAATTTAACCATTTCCCGCCCGTTTTCGACTCCCAAAGTCCAACCCAGGCTAGGAACTTCGTTAGTTTCATCTACCACAAGTTCCAGCCCAAAAGGTGCGAGATATTGGTTGTAGGGCAACTCTTGGGTACCGTCAATATAGCGCGCCAAAAAATCACTCAAATCGACACCAGCTACCGACTCGATCGCCTCTTGTAACTGTTCAGGAGTAAAACCAATTTCTGAGGGTAATGAATTATCAAGTAATTCCCCGTTTCCTGGAATTACAGATTTTTTAGTTCCATTGTTTTGAGCTAAATTTCCCTGACCAAATTTCTCCCACATCAAACGCATTACATCATCCAGCGAGCGTTCGTTGCCGTGTTTTTCCCGAATCAATAAGTCAAGTAAAAACGATACTAACTCCCCTTTTAAGTAATAAGAAATTTGCGAATTATCGCTATTACTATCCCTGCGGTACAGCTTAATCCAAGTATCCCAACTAGACTCGCTAGCAGATTGTACTTTCCGCCCAGGAATGGTTTGCAAGCGAGTAATTTCCTTACTTAGACCCTGCAAAAAGCCCTTCACGCCGTAGAGACCAGAGCGAAAAGGAATCACTAAATCGTAATAACTGGTAGTCCCTTCGGAGAACCACAAAGAAGTAGTATAACTTTCTTGGTTGTAATCAAATACTTCTAGAGCTTTCGGTCGGATGCGCTTGACATTCCAGAGGTGAAAAAATTCGTGAGCCACCAACTGCATAAAGCGATCGTACTTGTCTTTATTCCGAAAACCAAAACGGGGATAATTGAGAGTGCAACTATCTTTGTGTTCCAATCCCCCGAAACCTGAGCCTGACAAATGCAGTAAAAATACATAACGGTCGTAGGGTAAACCGCCAAACATTTTCGCTTCGACTTCGATCAGTTTTTGGATATCTCTAATTACCGGTTCCGGTTGTAAATTACCTTTGCCCCAAACAACTAGCTGGTGGTTTTTCCCCATTACTTCAAAATCGTACAAATCGTGACAGCCAATTTCAAAAGGAGTGTCTACGAGAGTGTCAAAATCCGCAGCCTCGAAAGTATAGGGTTGCCCATAAACGGGGGGTAAAGTAGTAACTATCCGCCATTCTGGTCGTGGCGGGACAATTTTTATCCTGTAACAATTTCTCTCAAATCCTGGTAATAAAAAGCACAGAGCTGCGGGATTGAAATAACCGTGAGTTGAATCTAAATGATTGGTTCTGACTGTCAGTTCGTTAGCAAAAATCCGGTAATTAACTGTTACATCAGAAACCGAATTAGTCTCGATTTGCCAGTGATTTTTGCTTTGTTTGCGCCAAGATAAGGAGCGATCGCCCCCAGTGGTCGAGCGAAAATCTTGCAGGTGTTTGGCATACTCTCGAACCAAGTAAGAACCGGGAGTCCAGACAGGCATTTTTAAATCCATCATCGGCGAGGACCAACCTTGCACGCGCAAAGTCACTTCAAACAAGTGAGATTCAGGATTGGGCATCGCCACGGAATATTCAATGGTCGGTGCTTGAGGTTGCTTTGAAAGATTCGCGGCAACCAACGAGGTATCCAAAGGGGTGACATCAGTCATTGACTTGCTAAATTCATCAAGTGCTTGAGGTTAATCAAATGGATAGTTTGGCGTTCGGGATCGACACTAATCCAGCCTTTGCTATCGAGTTTTTCCATAATTTTGCTGGTTTCATCTAGGGTGATTTCTGTAATGTCCGCTAAGTCTTCATAGGGGATATTAAAGATATCTTTGCCCTGGGCAGTTTTCTGACCGTAGTTTTCTGCCAGCTCGACTAAGGTATTTGCTAGTTTAACCGCTGGCTGGCGGTTGCGGAGTTGATACCGGAGATTTGTTTGGCGGAGTCGCCGTACCATCAGTTGCAGCATTCGGTGGTGCAACTGCGGATCTTTGAACAGGGTTTGGATAAATCGCTGAGCCGTAACGCTGATCAGTCGCACGGGTGATAGAGCAAGTACGTCATTCGATCGCGGAGATTCGTCCAGAATCGCCATTTCGCCGAAGAATGCACCCCTACCCAAAATAGCCATCGATACGGCTCGATCGCCAGACAGGTGTCTGACTTTGACCCACCCGGAAACTACAAAGTAAATAGCGTTACCCCAAGAATCCTCCATCAAAACGGCTCTGCCTGCGGGATACTCGTGCTTGACGGCATTGGATAGTAGCCCTCCCAAGGTTTCTGGGTTAGCACCCTTAAACAGGGGGAAAAGCTCACTGAAAGCTTCTGTCTTCATGCAAGTTCGCTGAGGTGGGAAATTTGACATACTCACCGCACTGTGAGGGCGGTGATTCTTGACACTTCCGAAAGGTGATCCTACCCAAGTAGTTTCACTCTCCCGACTTGTCCATTTAGAGTCGTGGCCATGCCCTATCCCGACTTTTTACATTAGACCATAGGACTGGTGGCACTGATGCACAAAAGCTGCCCTGGGGAAGGACGGGGTTTTCAACCCAGTTTACTGTTGACAGGACTCAGGCGCGGTTGATACTAAATCCACAGATTTTTTCATAGTCTACTGGTCGATCGCCCTCCTACTGCTATGCGGACTTTTGGTAACAGAGATTCTATGTACTCCGGCTGGCCGATCGCGATCGCCTGAGAGTGGGCCAGACTTGAGGGATCGAGAGCATCGGGAGTCCACCGCAGAGGTTTACCTTCCAAGTCGCAGCAGACTAATCCGGCTGCCTTGGCTAGGGCCAGAGGGCCTGCGGTATCCCACACTTTGACTCTGCCGTTGAAGTAGAGATACAAACCGGCTCTACCGCTGATGACTTCGAGAACTTTTAAGCCAAAACTGCCTAGGGAATAAAATTCGACACCTGGTATGATTTGAGCGATCGCCATACCGTAGTTTTTCTGATCTTTGTCTCCCAGAACAATTTTACAACTATCTGCTGTCGGAGCCGGTGGTTTGTGCAGGGCGATCGCACAAGGATTCGAGTCTCCAAGGGTTTGGAACAAGCCCCAACCTTTCCCGCCGAAGTACATTTGCTCAAAAGCCGGAGCGTAGATCCAACCCGCTACCGGTTCCCCCTCTTGCAGGAGCCCCACCATCAGGGCGTAGTGGAGTTTCCCTTGAATAAATTCTTCCGTGCCGTCTAGGGGGTCAATGCACCAGAGGCTTTTGTAATTACCCAGGTAAGCTGCTCTGGATGTGGCGTTTTCCTCAGTAATTATACCGTCTTCAGGAAACAATGCACCAAAGGCCACGGATAGCTGTTGGTCTAAGAATCGATCGATACTGGTTACGTAGTCATTTGGCCCTTTCTCGCAAACTTCAAACGGTTCTGCTGCGAGTTTTTCAGCTTGTGCACCGCACTCCCGCAGGGTGGAACGAATTTTTTGGTCTTGGTCAGGAGTAATATACATGATATCAAGTCAGGTTGAGTGTTCAAAAATAGACATCTGGTCCCAAAAAACCTGTGAAGAATAAGCTGTTTGGCGTGCTCGACAGGAATTATGGGAGATGTCTAACAGTCTACGGGTATCGGGCGGAGGGAACCTCTGGCGATCGCCAATGAGAACGTGGAATCTGAACTCTGTTAAGGTACCCACATATTTTTCAATTTCCATCTGAGATTCCATCATAAATTCTCTGGTTTTTTGATGATTTATATCGCTTCCGGTTGCATGGTCATGATTTCACCGCAGAGAACACAGAGGACACAGAGGGAAAGAAGAGATATCTGAAGAATTTATGGGAATTTAATATGGTAAATTGATGATCATATTTTTTTATTAAAATAAATAACCGCTAATTTTTTGATTAATTTTGTGGAAAATTTACAATCAATTACCTGGTATTTCTATTACAAACAAAGTTCTTGGACTCGATCCAATTCCAAATCTGCAAAAAAGTCCACCGTCCAATTAGCTTGGCGCTGGATCATATGAAACGGGTAAGTGTGAGTGACACCCAATACCTGAATCCCCGCTGTTTTTGCCGCTTCAATCCCAGCCAAACTATTTTCCACCGCCAAACACTCCCCCGGTTGCAGGTTCCAGCCTGGATATTGCTGATTCATCAATTCCACAGCCAACAGATAGCCGTCTGGTGCTGGCTTGTTCGCCGTTATATCATCCCCTGTGACCATGAATTCAAAGTTTTCTGTTAAACCAGCCCGATTTAAAACTAATTCTATATCCGATCGCATAGCCCCACTGACTATGGCCATTTTGAGTCCGGCCGCCCGAATTTTAGCAATAAACTCTGCTAAACCTGGATAAATCGGCAATGTTTCCAGACTATCTATTCTGGCTTGATAAGCTTGGGCTTTGCGGAGTAACAACCGTTGGAGGTAAACTTCTGTCACAAAACGCCCTCTGCTACTCAATAATTGGACAATGCAACCTCGATCGCTCTTTCCCAAACAAACAGATCGAAACTCACCGCGTTTGAGCTGAAGATTTTCCTCCAGCATCAATTTATCGATTATTTGCTCGTGCATCTGCTCGTCATGAATAATCACGCCGTTAAAATCAAATAAAACTGCTTTGAGAGTCATAAGTTATTTGTTAAGTAGAAGGAAGAAGGAAGAAGGAAGAAGGAAGAAGACTTACAGCACTTTCTGCTGTTATGAGGTACATTAGCAGCCATTATAAAATCAATTTCTGATGAGATTTCATTGTTTTTTGCTGTACTGCATAACAGCGGGAATCGCTGTATGCAGTCAGCTTTTCGGTCATCCGTATTTTACGTTTAATTAAGTGGATTTACTTATTTGTAATTCGTTATTGGTGCTTTATTATTCACGATTCTTAAGTCCGCACAGGCGGACTAAAGTTTGTGGATCGAGGAAATTACATTGGGCGATAAATCAAGCAGGAGCGGGAAAGCCTTGTAAATCGCTATCAACATCAGGAGTGCGATCGAGCCAATTCCACCCCCTTGCCGCCCGCACCCCCTCCAAATCTTGACCCGGAAGAGGTTTAACGCCTTGCGTCACCTGATGTACCCACCAGTGATCCTGAGTTTGTACTGAGCAGAAGCCCGCCGCCCCCATCCAAGCATCAATGCTACCCACTGCGTAAGACTTAATATAAGGCTCCTCAAAGATATCAGTCAGCCACTCTGTCTGGCGCAAAGTTTTCTGATTCCCGTCCAAAATTACTACTTGTCCCCCAACTCCCAGCAATCGGAAACTTTCTCGCAAAATTGCCTGCGACACAGCAGGTGGTGTCTCATGAAACAGCAAGGAAGCTGCAACTAAATCGAAGCTACCATCGGGAAAACCCACGCTTTCGGCATTACCGTGACACCACTGGATATTGCATCCGGCTTTTTGAGCTTTCATGTCTGCTACTACCAACATATAAGGCGATAAGTCCAGGCCGATAACTTCCGCTTCAGGAAAGGCTTGCTTGAGCATGAGGGTGGTTGAACCGGTGCCGCATCCCAAATCGATAATGCGACGAGGTTTAACCCGTACTGCATCAATTAAGCCTTGCCTGACGACTGTTTCGTTAGGAGGCAAAACATACTGGGTAATGGGATCGTAGGAAACGGCGGCACTGGGATTGAGGTAGCCACCTTTGATGCCATGAAAGTTTTGGCTGCTGTAATATTCGGGCTCAACTAGGTCTGGTTGTCGGTAGCTCCCGGCTACTGTTTCCCAGTCGATACTTTGGTAGAATCGTCCGATTGCTTCTTCGTCGATCGCCAGTCGAATTAAGGGCGATAAAAAGCGTTCAAAAATTGTCTCCTTCCCAACAGCCATAAAACTCCTCTCAAGACTAACTTTTTAATCCTAGCCAATAGCAAGGAACTTAAACTACAAACTACTGACTTCTTGCTTATTCCTTCTTCCTTCCACCCTTGTCCCCCCCCAAGGGTTGTGTTTCCTTATTGCTTCTTGCTTCTTCCTTGCCCTTATGAAAAGGAATTTTAACCGAAAATTCCGTGCCACGGCCAGGAGGTGTAGAAATATTGATGGTGCCACCATGTCCGTCCACTACAATTTTATAGCTAATCGCTAACCCTAAACCCGTGCCTTTGCCAACGGGTTTAGTCGTAAAAAACGGGTTGAAAATTTGATCTTTAATTTTCTCAGGAATTCCCGGACCGTTATCGGCGATCGCCACTTGGATAAATTTAGCACCATTTTCTCTCAGCAATGCTGTAGAAATAGTAATAATTTTATCCCGGCGATTGCTCTCAAACAAAGCATCGATCGCGTTGCTCAGCAAGTTCATGAAAACCTGATTTAGCTGTGAAGGATAGCACTCTAATAAGGGTACATCTCCGTAGTGTTTGACTACATAAATTCCATTTTTAATCCGATTTGATAGCAGCAGCAAGGTATTATCAATACCTTCGTGAATATCGGCTAGTTTTTTCTCAGATTCGTCCAGTCTAGAAAAGTTGCGTAAGGAAAGAACTATATTCCGAATCCGTTCAGTTCCTATTTTCATAGAATTCAACATTTGCGGCAAATCTTCTTCGATAAAATCTAACTCGATTTCTGTGGCAAAATCTTCAATTTCCGGTGGAATCTCTGGAAAAGCTTGTTTGTATAAACTCACCAATTCCAATAAGTCGGTAGTATATTTTGTGGTATGGGGCAAGTTAGCAAAAATGAAGTTAACGGGGTTATTGATTTCGTGGGCTATCCCGGCTACCATTTGACCTAGGGATGACATTTTTTCACTTTGCACTAAATGAGTTTGAGTTTTTTTGAGTTCAGTTAAGGTGCTATTGAGCAGTTTTACTTGGTCTTGAGTTTGGCTGTAAAGATGAGCTTGAGTAATGGCGATCGCCAGTTTGTCTGCTACAGCTTTTAATAATTGAACTTCTTCTTTACTCCAAAACCAGTGACTAGCATGACTGCAAATTAAATAACCGTGGGACTGGCTTTGAGTCAGGACTGGTACAGCTAAATAACTGTTACGTTTTAATTGTAAATCTAAGTTGTTTTGTGATAAAAAAGTATCAGCATGAAGCATAATTGGCTCGCTGTTTTCTAGCCGCAGTGACAAATTATTTACGCAGTAAGGAGCAAACTGTTTTCGAGGTTTTGGATGCTCTGACTTGCAACATTCCCACATAATTTGTAACATTTGCTGTTCCGGTTCGTACCAACCAAATCCGGCTTGTTCTAAATGCAGTAAAATTACTATTTCTTCCACTGTACTTTGTAGGATTTTCTCTAATTCCAGAGAAGTACGAATGCGTCCAGAAATCCGGTTTAACATGGCTTCTCGCTCGGCTTGAACCCGATTGTTTTCCGAGGAGTAAATTACCCATATGGCTGCTAACATTGCCGGACCGAGCAGTCCCCCAGCAACGAAGGTCAACAAATTTAATGCTTGTAGTTGAGATTCAATATTTTCGCGGGGAATTACTAAAGCCATTGACCAGTTAACTTCATCGAGGGGTGTGTAGGCGACATAAACCCATTTTTTATCTATTTTAACCAGTTCTATATTTGTTTGGCGAGCGGTCATTTTATGCGCAATTGCTGCTAGTGCATGGTCTGGTGAGTTTAAAAAACTTGGGGCTGGTTGGTCTATATTTCCAATTAAATTATTGTTGGGGTGTACAATGGGCACTCCTTGGGAATTTAGCGCAAAAGCATAGCTTTCTGAACCGTAGTACAAGCTTGTTGCCACGTTGGCTACTCGGTCTACTTTGATGCTGCCTGCCAGGACTCCAATTGCTTTGTTGGGAGTTGGAGGCAATGCCCAAATGGGAGCTGCAATGATGATTGTAGAAAGCTTTGTGCTCCTACCTACCAAGGGATCAGAAACATTGACTTTTCCCGACATGGCTATTTTAAAATGTTGGCGGTCTTTGCTGTTTGTGGTAGTCCCTAAAGTGTTCTGTACCGACCCATTTGCTTGAATCAATGACAGGATAAAATATTCTTTTAGTCTGTAGGTTTCTCCTTGCAAAATAGGTTCAGCCAAAGTCCAATTTAGAGTACGAATAGTAGGAGAATAAGCTATGGTTTCTATTTCTGCTTTGCGACTGCTGAGCCATTTATCGATTTCATCGCTGCTTTTTTCTAGTTTTAATAGTGCTATTTCTTTTAAATTATCCAGAATTAGTCCGCGCACCACAAAATAGCTGATGCAAGCAATGGTGCTAATACTTAAAGCGGTGCCACCCAGAATTAGCAGAGTCAGCAAGTGGCGGCGATGTCGTCTGTGTTCCCAAAGGCTGTGCAGTTGTTGCCAGCGTGTTCGAGCACTGATGCCAATGTTTTGGCATAAGTGGCGCAGCTTTTTTGTTTGCTTGGGAGGCTGTGCAGACACAGCGCAGGCTTCATTTGCTGAGTTTTGCATCGTCAATTTTTCTCTTTTTAGTCGGTCGATTTTAGATTTTAGATTTTAGAATTAATTGTTACTTTAGGTAATATTTGAGGATCTATCTCGTTTGTATAACAAAATAATTTGAAATAACACAGAAAAAATACGGACTTTTCTGAATTAACATACAATTTTCATTCAGGGTAAATACTTATTGACAGTTATAATACTTTATGCTTTCATCTTCAAGATGAAATTTTTTCCTCTAAAGCTTTTTTGGCAAAGCGGGTTACGTAAACTGTAAGAGCGATCGTTGCTACCAAACCAATACCGTACAGCAGCCACTCAGCAGTGGTGCGCGATCGCCCTTGGGTTCCCAGTGCAGCCAAACTTCCAGCCAAGGAACCGATATAAACATACATCACAGTTCCGGGTATCATACCGATCCAAGATGCGAAGAAATAGTCTCTGAGAGATACCTGCGTGACCCCAAAAGCATAGTTAAGCAAATTAAACGGAAAAATTGGAGAAAGCCTAGTGAGTAACACTATTTTCCATCCTTCAGAGGCAACTGCGGAGTCGATCGCCTGAAACTTTTGATTTCCTTGTATCTGCTGAGAAACCCAGTCGCGAGTTAAATATCGCCCTGTTAAAAAAGCACAAGTTGCACCTAAAACTGAGCCGATGGAAACACAAACAAAACCGCCCAATACTCCGAATAAAACACCAGAACCCAAAGTCAGCAACGAACCAGGAATAAACAGAACTGTTGCGACAATGTAAATTAGAATAAAAGCTGCTGGACCCCAAGGGCCAAGACTGGCGATCGACTCCAAGGCCTTTTGCAGAATTATTTGAAAGTTAAAAAACTTGGCTCCTACAATCAAAGCTACAATTAAAACCACCACTAAAATCAACTTCCACTTGTTTGATGGTTGCCGATTGTCTGGGATTGGCGATCGAGAATCATTCATTATTTCAACTCTCCATTCTCAATAACATGGGCATTGGGCGTTAGCCATCCCGCATAATTTCTTGTATCTTCCTGAATTTCCCCCCAAGGGGGGGAGTGACTTCTTCTCAAATCAAAGTACCGCCACAACTAGAACCAGAACCAGCCGTACAACCATAGCAATAAGCAGCAGTTTGCACCTCTTGAATCAAATCTAGACTCCCAGATTCTAACAACTTACCCACTGTAATGGTTTCGCCACTGCTAGTTTTAGCTGGCAGATTTTCCATTTGGTTAAAATCGCAGTCGTAAACATTGCCCAAATAGTCGATCGACAATTCATTGCGACACATTAAATGTTCTAGAGTACCGGGATTAAAATTATCCTCCAAAAACCCCAGATAAGGCTTGTGCAGTTTCCGATGTTCCAAATGAAACTTAGTCCGTCCTACCGGCAAATTAGTAATCGCGAACAATTGATTAAAACAAATCCCAAAATGTTCCGCTAAATAAACCTTGTAATCTGCCTCTAACTTCCCTTGTTGTGGCGTTAGCGAAAACTTATCTGTTGCCGGCACTTGCGGATTGTACACCAAATCCAGAATCAAATTTGGGTTTTTGCCATATCCCAACTGATTTAGTTTTTGCAGCGCCAGAATCGAACAGTCAAAAACACCGTTGCCGCGCATTTTGTCAACATTATCAGCTTGGTAGCAGGGAAGCGATGCCACAATTCTGAGTTGGCCATCCGCGCAATATTCGGGAATATCCTCAAAACCTTTTTCAAAATAAATCGTCAAATTAGAACGAACAATTACCTCTTTACCTGTCGCCCTCGCAGCTTCCGCCAGCGGTTTAAAACCGTAAAGCATTTCGGGAGCACCGCCGGTGAGGTCAACAGTTTGAATTTGAGGAAAACGGCGAATAATTTCAATTAATTGGTCGCAAATTTTCGGGGAAAGTTCTTCTGTTCGTTTCGGGCTAGCTTCTACGTGACAGTGAGTGCAAGCCAGGTTGCAGCGTTTGCCCAGATTAATTTGTAAGACTGTAATTTGCTTTTTAGTTAAAGCTGAGTTGAGTTTGTTTTTGAAAGGCGTCAGTGCTGTCTGAATCATGTGCTAAACTTTTTAGTCTTTGCTCGCAACGGAATGAGAGGCGTTATGGCAGAACCCCTCTCATAATTTAGCACTAATTCCGGGGAAGCAACTAATTTGAATTATTCCCTACAAAGTCAATTGAAACTCACATCAATTTCGGTTGCACTCAGAGATGATAGGTCGGAGACTGCACGTGCCGTGTCCCTACCCCAGAATAATATTGTAGGGACACCGCACTGCCGTCTCCTAATTTCTAATCTTATTTGAGAGTGTCAACCAATTTCTCAACTCGTGCTTTAATTTCATCTCGCACGCGGTGAAATGTTTCGATGGGTTGTCCGTCGGGATCGTCTAGTTGCCAATCTTGAAAAACTTCTCGCAATACCCACGCTTCGGGTAAATTGACGCCGCAGCCACAGAGAGAAATTACGGCATCGTAGTCTTCTGCATGGAATTCGTTTAAGGGATTCGATGTTTGATCGCTGATGTCAATGCCGATTTCTGACATGACTTGAATTGCTGTCGGATGAACTCTGCTTGATTCTAACCCGGAACTGCTGACTCCAATCTTCCCGGCTCCTATGGTTTTAGCGAATCCTTCTGCCATTTGCGATCGGCAGGAGTTTCTTTTGCAGACAAACATTACTTTTTTCATGGTATTTGTTAGTTGTTAGTTGTTAGTTGTTATATCAATTCCGGTTGTATCGGAATGATTTAACCGCGAAGGCGCGAAGAACGCGAAGGAAGAGAAGAGAGAGTTTAATACAGGACGATGAAGACAGGATTTGGTATTAGTTGTTAGTTAGGGTCTCGGCGGTTAGGAACCGCGGCTACACAACCGAAGTCCACCTCCGTGGACTGAAGAGAAATCCTTGATTCTTCAACCCGCTTGGAGTGGGTTTTGTTTCTGTAGCGGCGATTGAAATCGCCGGGTAATTTCAATCGCCAGGTAATTCCATGGCGCGATTTGCAACGGCGATCGCCTCTTTTGCCGCTTTTTCCTTGCGTTCGCTGTGGCGATCGGTCAAATAGTCAACTTCCTCGCGCAACAGCAAGGTAAACTTGCACAATTCCTCCATGACATCGATCGCTCGATCGCGATAAGCCGAATCCTTCATCGTTCCATCCTCATTAAACTCCTGATAAGCCTTAGCAACAGAAGACTGATTCGGAATCGTAAACATCCGCATCCAGCGGCCCAAAATTCTCAAAGTATTCACAGCATTAAAAGACTGGGAACCGCCACTAACTTGCATCACCGCCAAAGTTCTGCCTTGAGTCGGTCTGACAGCCCCAATACTTAAAGGAATCCAGTCAATTTGGTTTTTCATAATGCCCGTAATATTACCGTGCATTTCTGGACTAGACCACACTTGACCCTCCGACCACAGGCTCAATTCCCGCAACTCCTGAACCTTGGGATGGGTATCGGTAACACTACCATAAATCGGTAATTCCAGAGGATTGAAAAACCTAACTTCTGCACCCAAATCTTCAATAATTCTCGCAGATTCTTCTGCCAACAAACGGCTGTAAGAACGCTCCCTTAAAGAGCCGTATAAAAACAGAATTCTGGGTTTGTGTGTAAAACTTTTCATGCTGCTTTCAATTAAAATCCCGAAATCCGTTAGACAGTTCCCGATAAACTGCTACTGCTAATTGCGCTCCCCAAATCGGAGCCACCCAGTAAACCCAATGGTGTTCCCAAATGCCGCCAACTAAAGCTGGACCGAGAGAGCGTGCTGGATTCATGCTTGCTCCGGTAATTGGCCCCATAAATGCAGCTTCTAATCCTACAGTTAAGCCTATTGCTATGCCCGCAAATCCGATGTGAGCGCGTCTATCTAATCCTGAACCGAGGATAACAAACATTAAGATAAAAGTCAATACTGTTTCTAAAATTAGAGACTGTAACCAGTTACCATTGAGAGGAACTGTTGCACCTAGATTTGCTACTTTTCCTAAAGTAATTAGCAGCAGTTGAGAAGCTGCAATCGCCCCGGTACACTGGGCTACAATATAAGGCAAAACACGTTTTTTTGCAAAAAATCCGCTAGTCCAGAAAGCTAATGTTACAGCCGGATTTAGGTGGGCGCTACTAATATGACCCGTAGCATAAATCATGGCGGCAACAACGGCTCCAAAGACAAAACTAATGCCTAAATGAGCGATCGCACCATGGCTAATTTGGTTCACCATCACCGCGCCCGTACCCGCAAATACTAGAGTAAATGTACCTATAAATTCGGCGATCGCTTCTCTTCTACACTCCGGTGAAAACAAGCTACTGGCCATCTTAGAAACTGACTTGAACATTAATTTGTGCTGGTTTCGGATAGGTTCATGGACTTTACTCAATCACATAACTAAGGTACTCTGGTATCATATCAAAAAAAGTTGATATGTCAAGCCCCAAAAAAACGCCAGAATTCATCAACTAAATGTTGATGGGTTAATCTGCGTCGGAACAGGGGCGCGCGGGGAGGATCTGGCTTAAGTGGCGGTAGTCCGACAGGTACTGTTCCATGGCGAGAAACTGCACTAGATTCAGGCTGTAGTATATCCATCGGCCTTCTTGGCGGCTGCGGACTAAAGCTGCTTCCTTCAAGGTTTTGAGGTGAAAAGACAGTTTAGACTGAGACACACAAAGTCGATCGCACAAATCGCAAACGCACAACTCCTGTTCCCGCAGCAACTCCAAAATTTGAATCCGCAGGGGGTCAGAAAGCGCGTGAAACCCCGCAGCAATCAGTTTACCCGAAAAGGGGAATTTTTCTCCTAAATCCGTCGGTGTAATTGTAGAATTTTTCAAGATCAATTATTTAGAATTCTCTACTCTGGGTGGAACCTTAGTCAATCCGGCTTTTTGCATCAGCGAAAGCACACCTATAGATAAAATACCCCCAATAATTGCCCCACTAACTATCAGGATAATGAACAATTTTTGCAGAGTTTTTTTAGTGGCCCGGTGGTAGCGTTTTGGCAATTCTCCATCCGCATCGTCGAGTCTATCTGGTTCTTGCTTTAAGGGGTCTAGGGGATTGGATGGATTTGAGTTAAAGGGATTGGGTAGTTGATTCATGGCTGGGTTTGGTAAAATGAAGGATATCAACAACTATCTTAGCTTGGGATTTGCCATCGCAGCTTAAATAATACATTCTGGTTTAACTCAAGACTTTATAAAATTTATTAAGATATTGAATGGCCAAGTTTATTTCAAAAAAATGCTGGGTTCTCTTTCAGGGATATCCGCAAATAACCCTGTCGTTCTCGTCAAGATTATGCCAAAATTGGTCTTAATTTGTTCGATGCTAAATTGACTGTAGGGCATTTAACTCCGTCAATAATATTGTAGGGAAACGGCACTGCCGTCTCCTCGGTTGCTTTTGAAAAAAATATCCGTATCTATTCTTGCTCTGTTTTCGACAAACGATCGAGAGAAATAGTTGCCGCCTCAGATACTTGAGAATTACTATCTTTTGCCAAATATTTTAAGGCCGAAATGCTTTTGGGACTGTTTAAATTTCCCAAGGCTTCGGCTAGCCGCTGACGGATCAGCCAATCTTCTGACTGAGCAAAATTCAGAATGCGATCGATCGCCTCAATCGCCTTAATTTCTCCCAAAGCTGAAATTGCAGCCTGCTGAATCACCACTTGCTCACTTTCGAGAGCTTTCAGCAGTACATCACGAGCTCGCGGATCTTTGAGATTCCCCAGAGAAACCGCAGCACTGAAGCGCACCAGCCATTCCGTATCCTCATAAAAAGCCCGCACCAAAGCCTCAAAAGCTCTGATATCTTCCAGATAGCCCAAAGCACCAGCAGCGTCAGCACGAATTCCGTAATCCGGGTCACTTTCTAGCAATTTGATTAAAATAGGATAGCACTCTTCAGTCGGCTTGACTCCAAGAGCAAACACAGCCATCGATCGCACCTGCAAACTTTTGTCATTCAAAACCTTTTTAATCAAAGGCACCGCCACGGCTGCGGGTATATTCCGCAAGTTAGCCAAAGCCACCATGCGATCGGCTGAATTTTGGCTTTCTAACTTGGCTGCAATTTCCGTTAAGCTTAAAGTTGTCATTAGCGGTCAAATTTTAGTAAAAATTTACATTTCTCTGGTTTTCATTATAGGCGATCGTTGATAACCAGTCAAAAACCTGTCTATAATTGTCTGTATCTTCTGACTTTAGAAAGGTTATGCCTATTCAAATTTGTGTATAATTTGATCTAGAAAAAAATTGAGCAAAACGCCGTGAAGAAACCGTAACCAGCAGATCGGAAACCATCACTTAGGGGTCATCCCCCCTCAAAAAGCTCATAAATTTTACGGCTAAATTGCCAAGTAAAATACTCGAATTCGCCAACCAACGGCGAAACTTATGCAAGAAAACCACAACGGAGATTATTAGCCGGAAGTCTGCTCGCATTCGGCTCGAAGATGAGAAAATCTCCGGGATGATTGCTAATCATAAATTAGCGTCGGCTGTCTGTGATTGTGACTTTGACAATTTCCGCCCTAGGTTGGTGTTGCACAACAGACAAAACGCCTATCAGCAGTTAGCTGCGTTCCGACAACCCGCGATGTACTATGCCCTTTTACCACCCGCCTTTTTACTCCTCAGCATTAGAACAAGCGATCGACCGCTACCCCCTAACTGCTGGGCCAGACACTTCCTTAGTAGTGGCGATCGCGCTGATGAGTCAGTTGCAAAACAGTTGTCCCCTACCCAAGACACCTTTACCCTCAGACCGTGGAGTCCTACAGGAATTAGCACCATCGGACAAAATGCGGGCACGATGCGTGCTGGTGGTGCATAACCACCAAATGGCAGCGCCTGGAAATTTACCAGAAAACCCAAGTCGAGGGCTATTGATCGGAATATTAACTCCCGCCGACCTAGTACGGCTGATTGCTTCTGGCAAAATAGACACTCAGAAAAAACTAGCCCTCCGCAAAATACCAATTTCCGAAGTCATGTCCCCCGCGTCAGTCTCCATGACAGAATCCGACGACCAAGACGTGTTCGCCGCTTTATCCTTATTTCGCCAGCATGGAATTCGGTATTTGCCCGTAGTAAATCAATTCCGCCACTTGGTAGGAGTCCTGACGAGGGAAAGAATACGGCAAGTATTACAACCTTCAAATATTCTGAAATTGCGGCGAGTCGCAGAATTAATGACTACGCCCATCACAGCACCCCACACCTCATCGCTGTTGACCATAGCGCAACTGATGTCGCAGCATCAAGTTAGTTGCGTCGTGATTACCAAAAATAAAGAATTAACAATGGAGAAACCCAAAAATGACCATACCTCCATTTTTCACTATTCTTTTCAGCAACCCCTAGGCATCATTACCGAATACGACATTGTACAAGCACAGTTTCTAGAACTAGATTTCGAGCAAACCGCAGTGCAAAAAGTCATGGTCACTCCCCTGCTACTAATCAAACCAGCCGATTCCCTGTGGACGGCCCACAAACAAATGCAGCAGCAACAAGTGCAGCGATTAGTGGTGTGCGGAGGACGGGGAGAACTGTTGGGAATTATTACTCAAACTAGCTTGTTGAGAGTCCTAGACCCAACAGAAATGTACAGAGTTGTCAAACAGTTACAGCACTCAGTTTATCAACTCCAAGCCGAAAAAGTCGAACTACTCCAAAGCCGGAATACCAAACTCGAACAACAGGTGCGGGAACGAACCGCAAAACTGCACGAACAAGTACAGCGCGATCGACTTTTGACTCAGATTGCTCTGCGGATTCACCAATCCCTAAATCTGGAAGAAATTCTCAACGCCAGCGTCGATGAAGTGCGGCAAGTTTTGCAAGCAGACCGAGTAGCCATTCTGCATTTAGAGTCGAGCAATTCCGGCATTGTAGTGGCAGAATCCGTAGCCGAAGATTGGTCTTCAATGTTGGGAGAATTTTTTCCAGATACTATGTGGCAAGAAGGTGAATCGGTTCAGGATCAACAAATTTATGCGGTTCCCCAGATTGACCAAACTACTGTGAGTCCCGAAAAATATGCGAGGTTCCAGAAAGCACAAATCAAAGCTTATTTAATAGTACCCATTTTACAAGACAGCAATTTGTGGGGGATGATGTGCGTCCACCAATGTTCCAAATCTCGACAGTGGCAGTCTTCAGAAGTCGATTTGCTATTGCAACTGGCAACTCAAATTGCGATCGCCATTCAACAAGCCCAACTATACCAGCAAGTACAAAACCTCAACACCGACCTCGAACGCCAAGTTCAAGAACGCACCGCCGAATTGCAGCAAAAAGTTCACGAACTCCAGCACTTAAACATCATCAAAGATGAATTTCTCAGCACAGTTTCCCACGAACTGCGGACTCCTTTAGCTAATATGAAAATGGCAATTCATATGCTGAAAATTTCTCCGACTCAAGAACGACGCCAAGTTTATTTAGAAATTTTGGAACAAGAATGCACTAGAGAAACAGACCTCATCAATGCTTTGCTAGATTTGCAGCGACTGGAAGCAGCAGTTTGTCCGATCGACCTCGAACCAGTAAACTTACAAGTCTGGCTACCTAACATTATTGAACCCTTCTACACCCGCGCCCAAAACCGCCACCAACATTTAGTAGTAGAGTTCCCAGCCAACCTCCCCACTATCAACTCAAACCGCGCTAGTTTGGGCAGAATTTTAGCAGAACTCCTAAATAATGCCTGCAAATATACCGCCAATGAAGGCGAAATTGCGCTCAGCGTTAAGTCCAAAGGTCTAAAGAAGAGACAAGGAAAACTAGCAAGTGTTTTAAAACCAGAAATTGAATTTACCATCAGAAATGAATCGGAAATTCCTAGGGAGGAATTACCTCGGATATTTGAGAAATTTTATCGCGTTCCCAATGCCGACCCCTGGAAACAAGGTGGCACTGGTTTGGGTTTAGCTTTAGCCCAAAAACTTGTCGAACAATTGGAGGGGAAAATAGAAGTAGAAAGCGGGAATGGCAACACTACTTTTACTGTCACATTTCCTGCCAATCCCGATCTCCCATTGATAAATTGAATTTCCTTCACAAGCAACAGCTTCGCTGTCAATGGCATCTACAAAATTTTAGCCTAAATCCTTATATTTTAGACATTTTGGTGAACGAAGATTACAGAAATTAGGTTGATTTTTGAGGGTTCTAAGTAAATCCACTTAATTAAACGTAAAATACTGATGACCCAAAAGCTGACGGGTGCATCTCAATGAATGCAAATATATTCGTAGGGGCGAAGCATGACCGCTGTAAATCTCTGGCGCGAGCTAATATAGCAACCGCCAGGGTGGTTAAGTCGTGGGGTGGGGGCGGGTTTATAGAATTTGTCTATACCGATGAAAGATATCGGTGAACCCGCCCCTACAAAATCTGCCCTAATCGCCTTGGCAGTTGCTATAAATTGTCTGCGGTCATGCTATAGCCCTGACAAAATCGGGATGGTCCCAAGCTGACTACATAAGTCTTCTTCCTTCTTCCTTCTTCCCTCTTCCTTCTTCCCTCTTCCCTCTTCCTTCTTCCTTCTTCCTTCTTCCTTCTACTTAGCCCATTTCATTCTCGGCTTTTTTTTGTTTGAGTTTCAACAATATTTCATCATGAACTTCGCGGGTAATTGGATAAAAATATGTTAAAATCATCCCGATAATTAAAGCAATTGTTGGCAAAGGTCCGATCGCCACTCGAATCGCAAACAGTGCAGAATCCGGCTGTATAGGTGGTGCCTGTCCCTGAAGTGTAGGGAGAAATCCAGCTACTTCTAAGGCCTGCCCCACAAACCACAAACCGATCGCCAATCCAATTTTTTGTAACAACACCATAAACGAATAGAACACACCTTCGCGTCTTTGTCCAGTCTGTAATTCATCCAGTTCAATCACATCCGGTATCATCGACCAAGGTACTAAATAAGCAGTAGAAACTCCCACACCAGCCATCACTGCCAGCAAATACATCAATCCTACTTGTCCTGGTTGCAAGAAAAATAGTCCAGCTTGGGCAATAATCCACAAACTCATGCCCATAAAATATACAGCTTTTTTGCCGTATCTTTCGCTAACTTTACTCCAAACAAACAACATAGCCAGTGCAGTACCTTGAACGGCGATCGCAGTTTGAGGAAAAGTTTCTTCCGGTAGTTTCATCCAGTTTATCACAAAATAAGGCAAAATAGAAGCAGTTAATTGCACTCCCAACCAAGAACAGAGATAAATGCCAATCACGTACAAAAAAGGGCGATTATTAAATGCAATCCGTAACTGTTCTTTCAGCGGCAACGATGTAGAATCATCTTCTACTACAGGATTTTCTTGCAGTTGAGCAAAGACGTGTTTACGAGTTCCCAAAAAGCACCAATATAAAGGCAATACTGAAATCACTGTACAGACAGCACCTAATATTAAGTATTTTTGGGTATTGTCTTTAACTAAGGCAAAGATAATTTTTGCTAAAATCAGTGACAGAATGCTGCCACCGATAGAGAAAGTAAACCGAAAACTATTGAGGCTAGTGCGTTCGTTATAATCTTGGGTTAATTCTGGGGTAAGTGCAGTGTAGGGAAGATTAACAGCCGTGTAAGCAGTGTTGAATAGAATCGCGATAATTACATAGTACCAAAACAGTATGGTTGGATTTTCGCTAGGAACAATCCACTGCAAAAAGAAGAAAATCCCAAAGGGAATTGCACCGTATACCATCCAAGGATACCGACGGCCCCAGGGGTGAGAGGTGCGATCGCTCAAAACCCCCACAAGCGGGTCGTTTACAGCGTCCCAAACCTTACCAATCAGTAAAATATTGCTAGCAGTACCAGGAGACAAACCAGCCACACTGGTAAAAAACAGTAGTAGGTAAAATACTAGAACATTCGCAGTGATAGCTGGGCCCAGGTCTCCCGCACCGTAAGCTAATTTGGTCGAGAAACTGAGTTTTTTGGTTTCTGGGTTGTTGGCTGCTGGCTCAGAAGGGGAAGAGTTGCTCATAAGCTTTGATTTGGCGGTTATTTGACCGGCGCAGTCAGGGTACTAGGAGTATAACTCGCTATTCGTCCTCTGAGTCAATTTACGTGAGCGAACTCGACAAATTTCAAAAATTGGTAATTGGTAATTGGTAATTGGTAATTGGTAATTGGTAATTGGTAATTGGTAATTGGTAATTGGTAAACTGAGTTTGATTAAATAAAAAAGTAAGCGACACCCTTGAGAATGTCGCTTACTATCAGGAAATATGGGTGTCAACTGCTTAAATTAACAAGGAATAGCAATTACCTATTACCTATTACCAATTCTCGATCTTACCTCATCTTTCGCTCGAAAGGCTATATTTCACCCGATCCCAACCTTAGCTTACGCAGGAAGCAAAACAGTATCAATGAAGCGAACGCGAATTAAAAATCGCTGGGGAAGTTAGCACCATAAGCAGCCGAAATCGGCAAATCACCTTCTCAAGTAGCGCTGAATTGGTTGCGCCAGCAGTCAGTAGGAGTAATCCCGATTATTGGTTCCCGCCAAGTCACGCAAGTTCAAGAAAATCTGGCTTGTTTGGAGTTTGCCTTAACCCCGGAACAAATGGAGCGATTAAACGCAGTCAGTGCGATCGAATTGGGTTTTCCCCACGATTTTTTACAAAGTTCAATGGCCCAAGATTTTGCCTTTGGAGGCGGACTCGCAAAAATTAATAATCACCGCATTTAAAGTTCAATTTAAGCTTGAAAATTGTGCAGCCACAGGTTTTAACAACTTGTGGCTGCAACGGGACTCAAAATATATCTAAAGACTACTCATCTTCAGCATAGATAAACCGATACAATTCACTGGGATCTGGCTCAGCGCTTTTCTCAGCAAAATCCACCGCATCATCAATTACTGCTTCAATCTTCTTGTCGATCGCCTTTAATTCCTCAGCCGTAGCCAAAGCGCGATCGATCAAATCAGCAGCCAACTTCTTAATCGGATCGCGAGGGAACCAAAATTCCTTCTCTTCCTTAGAACGCAACTCATCAGGATCGGCCAAAGAATGCCCCCTAAAACGATAAGTCAACGCCTCAATCACCGTCGGTCCCTCACCAGCCCGCGCGCGCGCCACAGCTTCTTTCGCCACTTCTCGCACCGCCAAAACATCCATCCCATCAACCTCAACCCCAGCCATACCAAAAGCATGAGCTTTCTTGTAAATCAGCGGGTCAGAAGTAGCACGTTCATGGGACATCCCGATCGCCCATTTATTGTTTTCCACAACATAAAGAATTGGCAACTTCCACAAAGCCGCCATATTCAAACATTCAAAAAACTGACCGTTATTAGCAGCACCATCCCCAAAAAAACAAGCAGTCACGCCATCAGAAGTCTGATCTCCCAAAGCCTCCCGGCGGTACTTAGATTGAAAAGCAGCCCCCGTCGCCACAGGAATCCCCTCAGCCACAAAAGCATAGCCCCCCAACAGTCGGTGTTCGGCAGAAAACATATGCATCGAACCGCCGCGGCCCTTCGAGCAACCAGTTTCTTTCCCGAACAACTCCGCCATCACCTCCCGCGCCGGCACACCGGCACTCAAAGCGTGAACGTGGTCGCGATAAGTGCTACTAACATAGTCCGTATCATCCCGGCGCATCGATCGAATCACCCCAGTAGAAACAGCCTCCTGACCGTTGTACAAGTGAACAAAACCGAACATCTTGCCCCGGTAATACATCTCAGCGCACTTGTCCTCAAAAAAGCGCCCCAAGACCATATCTTCGTAAAGCATCAAACCTTCATCACGAGAAATACTTACGCTTGTTGCGTCAAAAGCTGGTAAAGTCCGTTCCTGAACCATAAATAATTAATACCCGATAAGTATTATGCAAACTGTTGATAATCGGTCAACGACCCTAACTATACCAATAATCGGTCAATCGGCTTTTATCCCCTTAGTTGGGGATAGCGACTGAACGAACAAACTGCTATTCTTTGATACTCCCCAGCCCTTTCATAGACGGGGATTCTTGAATAGTCCAGAGTCTGACTTGTCTTCGGCCCTATCAAGTCGCCACTACTCACTCCATTTGAATTTCTTCAAACATTGCGTATACTTTTTTTTGCTTTCGCCCTGCCATCGATCGCCAACAGATACGGTACGCTCTACATCCTGCTATTGTTTGCCCTTTAACTATTCCGAATCTGAGTCGGAGCTGTCCGTTGCCGGAATTGCTCGCCCTCTAGGATGTTTCAACACGTAGATGGTTATTCTTACTCGATCGTCTTTCATGGTAACATCATTTCCTGATTAACCACGTAAAGAAATATTGAAGGCGGTTGAAACCGCTACCGACTAGGACCCGTGTCTAAAGCCAGGGGCTTGTATCTCGTTCTTCGGTCAGCAGTGGGGCCCGACGCGCACCTCACTCTCAAATGCCCTCAAGGGAAACGAAGTACCTGGAAGGAAGTTCTCGCTCTCCATAACAGGAGTCAGAAGCCCAACCGATCAATTTTGATTTGATATGGGAGCGTCACCTAAGATAGGCTAATTCAGTTGCTAGCGCTTTGGGGAAGTGGACAGTGCTAATTCCACTAGATTATTATCGGATTCTGGGTCTACCGATTCAAGCTACTGCCGAACAGTTGCAGCAAGCTCATCGCGACCGGACGTTACAACTTCCACGCAGGGAGTATTCCGAAGTGGCGATCGTCGCCCGTAAACAACTGCTCGACGAAGCCCACGCCGTTTTGTCAGACTCAGAGGGGCGCAAAGCTTACGATGCCAGTTTTTTGGCCAAAACTTACGATCGCGAATCAGAAGCAGGGATTTTAGGCCAGCATCCGAGGTTAAAAGCCTCGACAGGCACGGCCACAGTCCTGCAAGAAGCAGAAACAGACTGGCAAGACTCCGGGGTTTTAGACGCTACTCCCGACCCCCATACTCCAAGTATTGAAATCGACGACAACCAGTTCGTAGGAGTGCTGCTGGTACTGCAAGAACTCGGAGAATACGAACTTGTACAGAAACTGGGCCGTCCCTATCTCAACAATGGCAGCTCTGCGATCGCACAAGGGCGCTTCGGCGACCCCCAGCTAGTGCGACCAGACATAGTTTTAACCATCGCCCTGTCCTGCTTAGAACTAGGCAGGGAACAGTGGCAACAAGGTCAATACCAAAATGCCACCAAATCACTAGACGCAGGTCAAGAACTGCTGCTGCGCGAAAGCCTATTTCCAAGCGTGAGGGGTGAAATGCAAACCGATATATACAAACTCCGTCCGTACAACATCTTACAATTACTATCCCTCCCAGAAGAAAAAGTCTCCGAACGTCGTCAAGGACTAAAAATCCTGCGAGAAATGCTCGAAGAAAGGGGTGGGATAGATGGTTCCGATGACGATCGATCGGGATTGGGCATCGAAGACTTCCTACGCTTCGTCCAGCAACTGCGGAAACACCTAACCAGCAGCGAGCAGCAGACCCTATTTGAAGCAGAAGCTGCCCGCCCCTCCGCTGTAGGCACTTATCTCTCGGTTTACACCCTACTAGCTCAAGGATTTGCAGCCAGACAGCCCTCCATGATCCGTCGCGCCAAGCTGATGCTGATGCAGTTAGGCCGCCGCCAAGACGTCCACCTCGAAAAAGCCGTATGTTCCCTGCTGCTGGGCCAAACAGAAGAAGCCAGCAGAGCCCTAGAACTCAGTTCCGAAAAAGAACCCCTCGCCTTCATTCGCGAAAATTCCCAGGATTCTCCCGATTTGTTGCCAGGGCTGTGCTTATACGCCGAACACTGGCTACAGGAAGAAGTATTTCCGCACTTCCGGGACTTGGCAAAGCAGTCAGTTTCCTTAAAAGATTACTTTGCCGATCCCAAGGTACAAGCCTACCTAGAATCCTTGCCACTGGATACAGAAACAGCCAACGAGTGGGTTGTAGCCCAACCCCGCTCTACTGCCAAGGCTCAAGCTAGAGCGGCACTCACTAGCTCACTCCAGCCATCTCCAGCCATTACAGGGCGATCGCCCACTGTGACCTTGACCCCCGGCCCCGCCATCATACCCCCCCCAGGGCCAAGCCCCAAATATGAGGGGACTCCAGCCGCACCTATCCCTCCAGGCATCCCCCAGGACTCGACAGCTACCCCCACCGCACACCCCCCTTCCTCCAGCTCCAAAGAACGCCGACGCCCCCATTCCTCCCGTCGCAGTGCCAAGAGTAGTGCAGGGCCAATGGGTGATTTAGTCGATCGAGCCAGGACACTAGGCTCGCAAATTTCAGCCCAAGTCCAGTCCATGCCTCGAAATCGGCTGGCTCTGCTGCTAGTAGCTGGTTTTCTAAGTCTGTTAATCCTGTGGTTGATTTTCAGTATCTTAGGTGGCATCCTCCAAGCTCTCTCAGGCCCATCTCTGCAAGGAGAACAAGCCTTAGTCAGCCTGGAAGCACCACCGATCGAAATTCCCCCCTTAGCCCCCGCCGCCCCAGAGCCAGGCCCTGTCGCCCCAGCCTCCGGCTCCGTCACAGAAGAAACAGCGGAGCAAATGATTCAAAGTTGGCTCTCAGCCAAAGCAGCAGCCCTCGGCCCCAATCACGCTATCGATGAATTAAAGCAAGTTCTGACGGAACCTGCTTTGTCTCGCTGGCAATTGATGGCAGAAGCTCAACAGCGAAACAACGCCCACCAGCGTTATACACACAAGCTGGAAATTACAAAGGTAACAACAAATCCGACTAATCCCGATCGGACCGAAGTCGAAGCCCAAGTTACCGAAAAAGCCGAAGTGTTCGATCGCGAACAGCTAGTTACTTCCCGTAACGAAAACCTCCGTATTCGCTACGACTTGATCCGCCAAGACGGACAATGGCGCATTATGGATTGGCAAGTTATGAAGTAGGAAATTGGTTAATGGTTATTTGTTAATGGTTATTTGTTGTTTGTTAATGGTTATTGGTTAATGGTTATTGGTTATTGGTTATTAGAACACATAACTAACAACCGCAAAATGACAAGTAACCCTTAACAAAAAACAAATAACTAATAACCCTTCGACTACGCGGTTTCTGAGCGGAGTCGAAGGGCAGGACGACCCGAAGCTGAGCGGACACCGCAAATAACCAATAACCAATAACAAATAACCAATAACCAATAACCAATAACCAATAACAAACAACAAATAACAAATAACGCATAACAAATAACCAATAACAAATAACCAATAACAAAAAATAAGATACAATAAGAATAACAAATTTAAGCGATCGACCTTATTTGACAGTCAAGCTATGCAATCTACAACAAATCAGTCCGAGACAGAGCAGGTAATGGACGCGCCCAAACACGGCTTGCCAGTTACCATCATTACAGGATTCCTCGGCAGTGGCAAAACAACCCTGCTCAACCATATCCTGACCAACCAGCAAGGTTTGAAAACCGCAGTTTTAGTCAACGAATTTGGCGAAATTGGCATCGACAACGAACTGATTGTCACCACCGATGACAATATGGTCGAGCTGAACAACGGCTGTATTTGCTGCACAATTAACGAAGATTTGGTAAATGCAGTTTACAAAGTTTTAGAACGTCAAGAAAAGCTAGATTATTTAGTAGTAGAAACTACCGGACTAGCCGACCCGCTACCAGTAGCTCTGACTTTTTTAGGCACTGAATTGCGAGACTTGACTCGTCTCGATTCCATTGTGACTGTAGTAGATGCGGCAAATTACAGTTTAGATTTGTTCAACTCTCAAGCAGCTTACAGTCAAATTGCTTATGGTGATATCATTGTCCTCAATAAAACAGATTTGGTTGACGAAGCAGATTTAGATTTGTTGGAAGTTAAGATTCGCGATGTCAAAGAAGGTGCTCGAATTCTCCGCACAGTAAAATCGCAAGTTCCACTGGCGCTCGTTCTCAGTGTAGGATTGTTTGAATCGGACAAATATTTCCAAGCTGAAGAAACTGCTAGCAGTCACGACCATCACGACCACGCTCATCACGATCATGCTCATCACGATCACGATGAACATGATCATCATGATAAACATGACCATCACGGTCATCACGATCATTCTCATCACGACCACGGTCATCACGATCATGCTCATCATAACCATTCCGACCATTTAGAAAATGACGGATTTACCTCACTTTCATTTCAGAGCGACAAGCCGTTTTCTCTGAGAAAATTTCAATATTTCTTAGATAACCAATTGCCAACAAATGTGTTTCGGGCGAAAGGGATTATGTGGTTTGAAGAAAGTCCCAAACGGCATATTTTTCACTTGAGTGGTAAGCGATTTTCCATCGATGATGATGAGTGGAAAGGTGAACGGAAAAACCAGATTGTCTTGATCGGTCAAGGTTTAGATATCGAGACTTTGCGATCGCAAATCGAAAACTGTCTCTGTCTGCCTTCACCGAATCGTGGCAAAGGATTTGGCAAAAAATAAACACAACAGGAATTACACAGTAAAACTTCCAGGCTAGAGCCTGGAAATGTCTAGAGGCTCTATCTCGCTTTTATTCATGAAAATAGGAGGTAGAGCCTGTGGATATGCGTTACCAGGCTCTAGCTTGGTAACGAGTAAACAAATAAGTCCTCTATCGATTACCAATTACCGATTCTGAATGCGAATCATAATCCAGCGAGTCAAATCGTCTCAAGTCGAAGTTAACGATCGAATAATTGGCAAAATTGGCCGCGGACTGAATCTGCTTGTAGGTATCGCAGACACCGACACCGAAGCAGAACTAGATTGGATGGCTCGCAAATGCCTAGAATTGCGTTTATTTCCCGATCCAGCCACTGACACTGGCCGCTGGGAGAAATCCGTACAAGACATCGGTGGCGAGTTGCTTGTTGTCAGTCAATTTACGCTTTATGGCGACTGCCGCAAAGGTCGGCGACCCTCATTCGATCGCTCTGCGCCCCCAGAAGCCGCCTCCATTCTGTATCACAAATTTGTCGAAAAGTTGCGCGCCAGCGGTTTAAAAGTCGAAACAGGCGTGTTTGGAGCTCAGATGCAAGTCTCTATAGATAATGATGGGCCGGTGACTTTGGTGTTAGAGAGAGAAGCAGGGTAAATTATAAATTTATAATCAAAATAGTTGCAGTGAGTATGGTCACAATTAAAGGTGATTATTGTCATGTAACCCCTGACTTAATTGTGAGATGATTACTAAAATTTAGTCGATTTGCACCCTTTATGCAAGTCTGACTCATTGAAATATTTTATTCTTACATTTATGTTAACCCCAGTAACTAAACCATCTGTTCGAGTTACCGAAATCGGCGAGTACATCCATTATCAATCTTGCGACCGCCGCTTTAAGCTAGAGCATAATAACCGAAAGCTTGGCCGAGAGCTTCCGTTTGCAGAACGCCTCTTCAACTCCTTAGATCCAGTTCTCCAAGAGGCGGGGCGATTGAGGGAGAACGAATGGGAAACTTCTCTCCAAAAAAATGGTCTCATTGACCTCACTTTTTACAGCCAAAAGTCTGCTGACGAAAAGAAGACACCTTGGACTACCTTTGTCGCACAATTGCAAGGTATAAGTTCAGGACAAAGAGCATATGGACGCGAAATTTCTCTTGAAGCAGACGAGGGAGCTTTCCAGATAAAAGGCCAAATTGACTTTGTACTAATTCTGTGGGAAGCCGATCGACCAAAGCTGCGAATTGTTGAATGCAAAGCGAGTCGTCGAGACCGTACCTACCACCGCGTGCAGGTTGCTCTATACCGGATGCTAGTACGGCAGCTTATTCAGGTGAGTCCAGTGGCGATTTGCGGCGTAGAACTCAGACCAGAAGATATCGAGTGCGTGGTTGCTAGGATTGATGAGAGTACAAATAAAAGTCAGATCATTCTCGATGTACAACCGTTTAAGTTAGATACTGAAGAAGCTGACATTAGTCGTTTGTTGGCATCTGAGGGTGCGCTAAACCGCGTAGTTCAGGCTGATTTAGCTGATTTGGACTATCAAATCGATCCGAAGTGTGATGGCTGTGTTTTCAATATTCACTGCTTATCAGAAAGTGCCAGATTGCGTCGTCTTGAACTAATAGGCTTAGATCCATCAGCAGTACGAGTCTTGCGAGCGGCCGGGATTGATAAAATCGATGACTTGGCTGAACTTGACTTAGACGGACAGCAGGCGGTTCAAGTGCGGCACGATCCAAGCTTTAGCGATAACCTAGAACTTCTCCAGTTGAAAGCAAAAACTCGCAGGCGTACACTTCCGGGTGGGAATATTAACCCAGATTCTTATGAAGTAGAGTCACTACCTTATGCAGGTAAAGGTCAACTTCCAGAACACATAATTAATGGTGAGCGGCTGATTCGCGTTTACCTTTCTGTGGATTATGACTATGTAGAAAACAGGATTGGAGCGCTTGCAGCTCATGTGACCAAGAGCGAGGGACAATTACATACAAGCTTCACGCAGGTAAATGGAGACTGGCAGCCAGACCCCACAGTCAAGGAACGGTGGGACGTAGAGCGCGATACAAATAATCGCCCAGTCTATGAAGATCGTTCCCTCACAGGTAAAGAAGTTATTGAGTTTCAAACCTCCCCGTGGACGGGGGAATACAGAGAAGACACAGGGGCTGAGAAACAGCTAATTCAAGGGTTTCTAATGAAGCTGGTTGAGGTTATTGATGAAGTAGCCGAGGCAGAAACCGCTCCCATTCACTTTTATGTCTGGTCTCGATCGGAGATGACTCAGTTGCTCGAAGGATGCTCCCGCGTCAGTTCGCAATTGCTCGGCAACCTCCGAGAACTTCTAGGATGCCGTGAAAGTTTAGAGCAACTCATCTACTCTTGCTTGCACGATGAAGTCGATCGGCGTTTTGCCTTGGGATGGACAGGGAGAGGCTTAGCTGTAGTTAGTTCTCTGTCGTGGTTTGGGAGGCGTTATCACTGGCGGCGGCGGGTGTCTGGTGCCGAGGTCGATCTAGAGCAAGCTTTTACACAGGATATTTTCGATTTTAAGACTGATTTGGATTTAGATGCTCAGGGGCAGTGGGCCGATCGAGATTCTGAGCAAGTCAGCAGGCACAAGTTTGAAATCCGCAGTCGCTTTTATGATTCGTTAACAGCACCCTACTGGCGCGCTTACTGGCGAAAATTGCCAGATCCAAAAGACCCAAATCTATCGCCAGCAGTTGCTAAGGCAATTGAACGCTACAACAGCGCCCAGAAACCTAACTATCTCAACCATTATTTTCGCGCCCGCGTACACGCGCTGCGGTGGGTTGAAGAAAGTATTCGTTCTAAGAACCCAGAAATAGTAAAACCATCTCTTGTCATCGCTGAGTTACTGGAATTCACGCTTGGGGTAGATAATGCCGCTCAGGCGGGGATTGACTATCTCCGACTGGATCAGCACGTTAAAGTGACAAACTGGATTGCTACTCACCTAGTCCCGCCTGTCTATCGCGTCCCTCTAGGGCGCACTATTCCTATTAGTGATGTTGTTTCGCATGGCAACAATAGGCTCTCAGCCACTATCAACCTTGATGGGTACGGTATTAACTATGAAGTTTTGGAGACTAACTGCACGATCGAAAAAGGCAACTGTGTAAGGCTTAGCCCCTGTTTTAGCGATCCGCATCGCGGTCAAACATTCGGTCAAATTCTACGGGGTGGAACTACGTGTTTTGTGGATCGTATTGACTGGGAGACTAGACAGATTGAGCTTTTAGTAAGACAAACAAATAAACCAGACCGATATCAACTCCCAGGTCGGTTTTATAAGCAAGACGAAGACATTTTTTCCTATGCTACTTTAGATGAAAGTCCTTCTGATTTTGTAGCCGGAAAGGTTGACGACAGACTAATAAGTGGTTTGGGAAATCATGTATGTCACTGGTTCGATCCTGAGCGTCCTCAGATTCCTCCACAACAGTCTCCAGCCGCAGACGAGTTAGAACAATACCAGAATTTGCTAAGGTTTCTAGAATTACTTAACGAGCAGAAGTTAGATGCCGATCAAATATATGCTGCTGTCAGTGGATTAACCGCTAGAATTCAACTTTTGCAGGGGCCTCCAGGAACTGGCAAGACACAGACAACTGCGATCGCTACTTTTTTAAGAATTTTGGCGCGTTGTTCGATCGGAGATATCGTTCTCATCGCAGCACCTACCCATACGGCTGTAAACAACTTGCTTTCCCGCCTCCATAGCCTCTTGCCAATCCTTCAGCAACAGGCAGAGCAATTAGGATTAACAGTACCGCCAATAAAACTTAGCCGAGTTGATCCTAAAGAGGATGAGTCTTTTAGCCAAAAAAATGTTGAATGTTTTTCCTCTAAGTCTTGTGCAGCCCCGTTGAAGAAAATGCGTTCAAAAGCTGTCTTGGTCATCGGTGGCACAACGAATGCTCTTTTGAAATTATCGCTGGAAATTAAAGGTATCCAAGTACCTATACTAATCGTTGATGAAGCAAGCATGATGGTGTTTCCGCACTTTCTGTCACTAGCTACATTAGTAAAAATTGACGGGGAAATCATGCTTGCCGGAGATCATCGGCAGCTATCACCAATTGTTGCTCATAATTGGGAGCAGGAAGACCGTCCACCCATTCAACTTTACAAACCTTATGTGAGTGCCTTTGAGGCAGTTAAAAATATTAAAATTACAGGAGTTACTGATTCAGCTATTCTGAGCTCTGCGTTGAGTTTTACTTTCCGTTTGCCCCCGCTGATTTGTGACTTAATTTCTCGTATTTACAGACTGGATAATATTGAATTAAAAGGAAAATTGCCCGATTCAAAGAGTCTTTTACATGAGGAGTTAAGAGGTCTACGTCTGGTTATTCATTCTGAGCGGCTGTCAAAACGCAGCAATATGCTTGAGGTGCGGATTATTGAGAAAATTATTGCTGCTGCAAAAAATAGAAGAGCAATAGAAAACAACTCTGTGGCTATTGTCACTCCACACCGAGCTCAGCGCACACTGCTTAAAAGTTATTTGAAGGACTCTGGCGACCTCATCGATGTAATTGATACTGTTGAAAGCTTACAAGGTGACGAGCGACCTTATATAATTGTGTCGGCAACAGCCAGCGACCCCTCAGCAATTAGTAAAAATGTGGAATTTATCTTAGACCTGAATCGATCTAATGTGGCTTTTTCTAGGGCTCAGAAACAACTGATTGTGGTCTGCTCTAAGACGCTGCTAGATCACATTCCAGCCGAATTGGAACATTACGAGGAGACAATGCTTTGGAAGTCCTTGCGAGCTGTGTGTTCGCAGCTCATCGGTACTGAGACTGTGGATGGGCATCAGGTACAATTTTTTGAGCCACCACCCGATATTCTCGAAAAGCTGTCCGGCATTTAAATTGCATATTTCAACTTGTGAGAATTTATCACCTTTAATATTTTATTCGATAGACTCAGCGTCGCTGTTCTCAATTTAGGGGTTTAAACTTCTGGAAGGACTCACCCGCCCCCATCAAACCAACCTCGATCGCATACATTCCTTTGTAGCCAGCCTTTGTACCCAGAAATCTGGCTTCTGTCAATCAACCAGCCTTCTGTCAGACCAATTTTCAAATTAACCGGGTTTTCAAACTGCTCTGTCGTAGGTAGAGAATACATTGCAGTTCCCTACATTCTGCTGACTACCAATTCCAGAATCTTCCACCCCCAAAATCCCGTCTCAAGGCCAGTTAGTAAATTGTCCACTGAACGGCCTTGCTATACCCTCACTCGCAAGTGCGATCGCCCGACCTTCGCAATAGCTCACAATGTTTGTACAGTATAGGTTTAAGCACAAAATCACCAATCCTCTACAGCCAAAGCTTAAAATCAGATTCAGCAGCCAAAAAGAGTTGCATGAGAGAGTGGAACACCCAAGTCACTGCACTATTTGTACTTCCCGTACATTCAATGTATAGAGAGTTGAATCCGCACAGCAAGCCAAACCGCCTGCAACTGCATCACTCACTCTCTAACAAAAGTCCTCGCACTGTCGCTGCGGTGCCCTACCACCTGATAAATACCATGACTGTCACAACTGCCACCAACTCCGTTAACTGCAACACCGCTTCTACCATCAACTCCCTTCAAACTGCCCCCTGCGAACAAACCCTCGAAATCAATAACCTTCCCAGCGTCGATACCCTAGCTTTGGCTGACTTCGCCCTCAAAGCGTTGCAAGCAGAGATGAAAACAGCAAGCCGTAGCGCTCAATCGGTGGCGATGCGGATTGCGAAGGAAGTCGAACGGATTTGCCAAAAAAGCGATCGCATCCAAATTTCCGGCGAAGTCCAAGCTTGGCAAATCACCTTAGCCGAACACCGCTTGCAAAAAACCCTGGAATTCTATCGCCTCGGTTCCAAGCAAGGCCGTGTTGAACTTCACTCTCACCTCGCATCGATGATTTACCGCCATGTTGCTTCCTTTAGATCGAACTTGAACTACCAAGCTCGCTACAACATGATTGAAGACTTTTTGCAAGGCTTTTACATTGAATCTTTACGGGCTTTCCGCCGGGAACACCAACTCGATCTGAGCTACCAGCCCCGCACACAGCTAGAATTGGCTGAGTACATGGCTTTCACCGAACACTACGCCAAACGCCAAATTGGCTTACCAGGCCGCAACCGCCAACGCCTGATTGTCCTCCGCGCTCAAGGTTTTGCCAAGGGTCAACCTCCTGAAACTGCGATCGACATTGAAATGGCTGTAGAATCTGGCAAGGGAGAAGATGCAGAAATGTACAGCCGCTCTCCGGCGCTGCAACAAGTGCGCGAACAAATGGTGTCTGAAACTGTCGATCCGGCTGATGCTGTCCTGCGCGATCGAGTAGTATCGGAATTGATTGCTTATCTGGAATCGCAAAATCAGCCAGAATGTGTTAGCTACCTCAATTTGAAATTGCAAGACCTTTCTGCTTCTGAAATCGATCGCGTTCTTGGTTTGTCTTCCCGTCAACGGGACTACTTGCAACAACGTTTCAAGTACCACGTCGAAAAATTTGCCCGCACTCAAAACTGGAAATTAGTGCACGAATGGCTCGGTGCTGATGTCGATCAAAAATTGGGAATGACTTCGGACAAGTGGGAAACATTTCGCGCTCAACTTTCCTCCGAACAGCAACAACTGTTAGCAATGAAGCGGAATCAAGCAAGTGACAAGGACATTGCCACTGCCATCAAATGTACTCCCAAACAAGTGCAAAAACGTTGGGCGCAACTGTTGGAACTCGCCAGCCAGACTCGCAACAGCACCCAAGCCTAACGGGTACTTCAACATGAATGTAACCCTTGGCTGGAGACTGGAAAATGCGATCGGGTGCGGTGCACTGAAAACAATGCCCGCCCCGGCGTCCTCTCTCAAAACTCCCACTAGGGATGCCGGATTATGAAAGCTTTTGAGCTAATTAAATATATTAAAACCGCACTAAATTTTCTTAATAATTATGATTCCCAGGGAACACCTGGGAATTTGTTTTTAGAGATCACCTAGCGAACCTGAATCTCCCCCTAAATCCCCCTTAACAAAGGGGACTTTGATTGTTCTTGTCCCCCCTTAAAAAAGGGGGGATAGGGGGAGTTCCGGGTTTAAAAACACAGTCTAGTGACATAAATAACGTAGTGAGCTCAGATTTGGTATGATAATCAACAGCGACGATCGCACCCCTGACAGGTATAGCAACCGCCAGGGTGGTTAAGTCGTGGGGTGGGGGCGGGTTTATAGAATTTGTCTATACCGATGAAAGATATCGGTGAACCCGCCCCTACAAAATCTGCCCTAATCGCCTTGGCAGTTGCTATAATATAAAATTTATGTGTCTCAATCCCGGAGATATACTGGCTGGACGCTACAGAATTATTGCTCAATTAGGACAGGGAGGATTTGCTAGAACCTACACGGCTCAGGATCTAGAAAACCCTGGAAATCCCCCGTGCGTGATTAAAGAAATTCCTTTTCCTGAATCGGAAAATCCCCTAGTATTAGAACAAGCTAGAAGACGATTTCAAAGGGAAGCTAATGCTTTGCAGACTCTGGACCTAGACTCGCGCATTCCCAAATTGTTCGAGCGCTTTGAGGAAAATGACAATTTTTACTTAGTTCAAGAATACATTCAGGGAACTCTCCTCAGTAAAGAAATATTTCCTGGCCAGCAGTGGAAGGAAGCACAGGCGATCGCCTTTTTACGGGAAATTCTAGAAATTTTAAATTCTATTCACAAAGCAAATATTATTCACCGCGATATTAAACCTTCTAACTTAATTCGGCGCACCCAAGATCGTAAACTTGTGATGATTGATTTTGGAGCTGTTAAAGAAATCAGGAATTTCACATCTAACAGTACAGGTAAAATATTGACATCGAAGGCGATAGGTACCGACGGTTATATGCCGGCCGAACAATACGATACGCGGTCTTTTCCGCAACCATACAATGATATTTATGCCCTAGGAATCATCGTTATTCAAGCTCTCACTGGGGAGTATCCCACAAATCTGCCAAAAGAGCCTAAGACTTGCGAACTTATTTGGAATTATGCAACATCAGAGCGAGGAATGTTACAAGTTAGCGAGGGTCTAAAAAATATCTTAAATCAAATGATCCGGTTCCACTTTCCTAAGCGTTACCAATCTGCTGCTGAGGTGTTAGAAGCCTTAGATTCGCTCCAATTACCAGCACCAGCACCACCACCACCACCTCCATGGCGCTTTCTCTGGTTGCTGTTCCAATTTGTCCGATCGCACTTTCGCTGGGTGCTATTGGGACTTGCGGGACTGGCTGTTGCATTGGCGATCGTACTTTTAATCCCCAGATTCGGGCAGCAACAAACCCTGCCTGCAACCTCCGCAGATGGTGTAAGTTCGGGCGAAAAAATTCTAGTGCAAACCTCCGCCATTTGGTCAAAACAAAGGGGAATTAATGAGTTTGCTAGCTTGAATTATTTAGAAGCTTTAAAATTGCTCAAACAGTCCTGGCGAGAAGACCGCAGAGATCCAGAAACTTTAATTTACATCAACAATGCCCTGCTCAAATCAATCAACGCAGAATATTACACCATCGCAATTGTCGTTCCCGTCCGCAGCAATCAGGACGGCAGCATTATCAATGCTAACTTAGCCGAAGAACTGCTGCGTGGCATTGCTCAGGCTCAAACTGAAGTTAATTTAAGTCTCATCACTCCCAATAATAGCAATAAAGACTTTCCCGGTCAAGAATTGCTCGAAAAAAAACCTCTTAAAGGCAAAGGACTCAGAGTCATCATCGCCGATGACGGCAATATCAAATCCTACGCAGTTAAAAGAGCAAATTCTCTAGTCGCTCAGCCAGATATTTTAGCAGTAATCGGACACTACACCAGCGACATGACTGTGGAAACAGTAGATATTTACGATCGCAATCAACTTGTCGCTATTTCTCCGGGAAGCACAACAGAAGAACTGACACGCAAACCCCGGAAATTTTTCTTTCGGACGGCACCGACAACTAGCATAGAAGCTGAAGGTTTAGTAAATCAACTAATCTCAGTCGATCAGAAAAAAGTGGCAGTATTTTACAATCCCAATAGTCCCTTCAGCGCTTCTTTGTGGGAAGAATTTAAAAAACAATTTGAAGCCCTAGGAGGAACCACTTTTAGAATCAATAATTATTACGATTTATCTAAAAATAATTTTAACGCCCCAGCAGCAATCGCCGAAGTTGAAAAAGAGGGAAAAATAGCGATACTTGTGATTCCCGATGGTCAAGTCACCAGTTCCCTAGAAAATGCGATCGAAATGATTAAAGCTAACAACGATCGCAATTGGATTGTCGGCCCTTGGACGCTGTACGAAACAAGAACATTAGAATTAGCCAAGCAATTGAAATCTGTTAAGAAACTGGGAATATCCGTGTTTTGGCATCCGTTAATCAGTTTTGACAAAAATTTTCCGCTAAACGCTTAAAAATTGTGGGGAGGCCCGGTAAATACTCGATCGGCCTTAACCTACGACGCCGCCCGTACCCTGATTCAAGCCCTAGAAATACAGCAACAACCAAGTCGGGAGGGAATGCAAAAAACCTTAGCATCACCAAATTTTCAAGCCAGTGGAGCCACAGGTATAATTGAATTTGACCCAAACACCGGTAATCGAAAAAACTCTCCTCAACGAGTGGCGCACATTGTTCCGTGTGCTAGAGAACAATTTGGCGTTACATTTGTGCCCATCGAATTTCCCACAGCCGCCGCCGCAGGTTTAAAATGCCAGTGAATTAATATCTTGCACCATTCTCAACAAACCTGTAGGGGCGGGTTTTACAAACCATAATTGCCTGAGATCGATAATCTTATAAACCCGCCCCCGCCCGGTGGAAATATCGCCACCGGTGCAACATATCAATTTATTAGATATATTGAACAAGGCTAGTTTTTTTTATAGGAACACTTATGAATATCAATCTCGCTCCCTTCCCCGGTTCTAGTCTCAAACCCGCAGCCCAAAATATCTGTGCACTCAAACAAGTCTTCCAGACAATTGATGCCAATAGCTGTCCGGGTTCCTATAACTTCCATATGCACACAGTGTACTCGGATGGACGCTTGCAGCCAGAGGAATTGCTCCAAAAAGCGATCGCCCTTGGGGTCAAAGGCTTAGCTATTACAGACCACCATAGCACCAAAGGCTACGAAAAAGCTCAAATTTGGTTAGATAATTGGAAATTAGACCATCCCGACAAAAATAGCACGATGCCCACTCTGTGGACAGGGGTGGAAATTAATGCTGAATTACTCAATAACGATGTACATATTCTCGGTTATGGCTTCGATCCGCAACATTCGAGTCTCAAACCCTACTTAGGAGGTAAAGGTACAGAAGGAACTTATTTGTATGCAGCCATCAGGGTAATTGAAGCCATTCATGAAGCAGGAGGTTTAGCCGTTCTCGCCCATCCTTGTCGGTATCGTTCTACCGCAGATAAATTAATCCCAGAAGCTGCTCGTTTTGGGATTGATGGTGTAGAAATTTACTATGCCTATGGCAATCCAAATCCTTGGAAATCAAGTCCCAAACAAACTGCTTTAGTCAAAGATTTAGCAGAAACTCACAGCTTGTTTGGAACTTGTGGAACTGATTCTCACGGCTTGAGTATTTTAGTCAGAATCTAGATATAGGATCAGATTCAAACTTAAGGCTCTGCTTTGAACTTATCGCATAAGTGTTCTGCAATAAGTTGACCAACTTGCTCATGGCCTTGACTATTCCAATGACCTTCACAGGGCAGAGCATTGTCCAAGCCCTGTACACAAGTTTGATTTTTTTCTGCATACTCTCGCAATCGCGGTACTGTATCCAACGTCGTAATATTGAGGCGATCGCCAAGGGATTTGATTCTCTGATTAGGATAATACAAGTCCTTAATGCCAGATTGTTTCATATGGTCTTGACGAGCTATAGGATCGGGATGGACTTGAATTCCCGTACTGACAATCAAAACCATAAAATCTGCCTTTTTTACCTTAACTTCCTGATTGATTAGTGTAATTAATCCTTCTGTCACCTGCCAAGCCTCTTTCCATACTGGCTCAATAGGTTCTTGAAAGTTCTTAGGGGATAGTTCTCTTTCGGTGGCATCAAGCAGACGTTTTTTATTATCTAAATCAACTTTTCTGACTAACCGCAAAATGCGTGAATTATTGACCAACCAAGTGGGAAGATAATCAACCGAGGAAAATTTTAAATAGTCATGTTCTTTCGGTGACATTTTCAGCCACGACATATCTGGGACTAATTCACCATTTTTATAGACGAAAAAGGGCCGACGTTTATACAAATCAAGCTTTTTGGAATTATTAATAATATCGTTGCCTGGAAAAAAAGCTAAAATCACTAAATCGGGAGAATATTTCCAGACTTTCTGGCGCAGAGTCATTAGTTCTTGAGCCGTTCCATAACCCTGAACCCCAAAATTAATTACCTCAACTTTGCGATCGCCTAAAGCAGTACATTTTTTATTGAGTTGCTTTCTCATTTTCCACCAAAAAGTCTTTTCCATCGGCACTTGTAAAGCTTCGGCATAGGAATCTCCCACCACCGCGATCCGAAAAGTTTTTGGTGGTTTCTCCTTCGTATGTTCACGATCGCGTAAACCATCTTTATTCGCTTGGATAAAGGAGCGCTCCCCTTCACCCAGCCACTCGAAAGACGCGCCCGGATTCAACGATCAAGCTCCAGCGGGATCCTCTAATCTGTAAGTATCAAAAGAGACAGGATCGCTGGGCTTTTTCAGACCTTTAATTCCCCCCAGATGAAGAGCTAATTCTCCCAGGAAAACACCCGCCATAATTCCCCCCAAAATTAGGCTCAGTTGTTGCCCCCATAAACTTAGTTTTCTCATGTTAGTTTTCTCATGGGTAGAAATCGGGTTTAAATCGCGGCAAATATCTCAAAAAGACAATGCCTACAATAAGCTGAAATCTGGAACTATAGCAATCCTAAATGATTCATATAAATTTGTAGGGGTAGTGCTACCCCTACTCCCCGTGCCTACTCCATATCTATCGGGGCAACCACGGGGCCAAGAGCCCCTACAATAAATTACGCAAATGATTTAGGATTACTATAGCCTGATCTGTAGGTTTTACAGAAGGCGATCGCCCCCAAGTCAAACTCAAAGGCTATCCGCTAATCACTGGACAACAGTGGATAAGGTAGCCAGTCTAAGCCTTTAACTAGGCTACGTTAGCAGGGTCACGACACCTACGGGTGCTTTCGAGCCTGTAGCTCTGTCGCCGGAGATTAAACATCTTTATTTAGCTAAGGAAGTGTCTCCGGCACGACAAGCCCCGCTAACATTGACGAGGAAAACATAACCTGAGTAATCAGAGGACTTTTATGTCTAACTTTGTGTTCGTTCTAGATACCAACAAACAACCGCTTGATCCAGTACCGCCAGGACAGGCAAGACGATTATTGAACCTACAACAAGCGGCTGTATATCGCCGTTACCCGTTCACGATCATCCTGAAATATGCAGTTTCAGACCCGCAAGTGCAACCTGCTCAATTAAAAATTGATCCAGGTTCCAAGACTACTGGGCTAGCAATTGTGCAGGGCGATCAAGTGATCTGGGGTGCGGAATTAACCCATCGCGGGCAGCAAATTAAAAACGACTTAGAATCGCGTCGTGCCATTCGTCGCAATCGTCGTAACCGCAAAACTCGTTACCGCAAACCACGCTTTCTGAACCGCAAGAGAACGCCTGGATGGTTGCCACCGAGTAGAGAATCCAGGGTGAAGAATATCATGACTTGGGTTAACCGCGTCCGTCGATATGTGCCAATTACAGGCATATCGCAGGAATTGGTTAAATTTGACACGCAGGCAATGCAGAATCCCGAAATTTCTGGCAAGGAGTATCAGCAAGGTGAACTTGCGGGCTATGAAGTCAGGGAATACTTATTAGAGAAATGGGGGAGGAAGTGCGCTTACTGCGGGGTGGAAAACGTACCTTTTGAGGTAGAACACATTCACCCAAAATCAAAAGGTGGAAGCGATAGAGTTTCCAATCTCGCCATAGCCTGTCATGGATGCAACCAAAAGAAAGGCAATCAAGATATCCGGGAGTTCTTATCCAAAAAGCCTGAGATATTGTCCCGTATTTTGAAGCAGGCAAAACAACCTTTGAAAGATGCAACTGCGGTAAATTCTACCCGTTGGGCATTATTTCAACGACTTAAACAAACAGGATCACCAATAGAAGTTTCAACAGGAGGTAGAACAAAGTTCAATCGTACTCGACTGCAACTACCTAAAACTCATTGGCTGGATGCCGCCTGCGTAGGAAATGTAGAAATGCTGCAAGTTCACGCTAAGAAGCCGTTGCTAATTTCAGCTAAAGGATGGGGCAATCGTCAGATGTCTACGACTAATAAATATGGATTTCCGGTGAGGCACAGAACGCGGTGCAAGACGTTTTTTGGGTTTCAGACTGGCGATATGGTGAGGGCAGTTCTCCCTTCCGGGAAGTTTGCAGGTACTCACGTCGGCAGGTTGACTGTCAGAGAAAGTGGAGTTTTCGAGATGAGAACGCCACTAGGCAAGGTAAGTCCAGTGCGTCATAAATACTGCGAATCAATCCACCGCAACGATGGGTATATGTATGCGTTTTCCACAAACGTCCAATGAATTAGCGATTAGAGGCGTAGCGATCGCACTTAATTCCACTCAAGTAGGACTCACAACGCCCACGCTACAGAAACTATGCTGCTGGCACAAAAACACTTGCCGTAAGCTCGCTTGGGGCAACCCCTACAACGATACCCAAATAGCCGCCGAGTTTAATAGCCGTAGCAGTAACAGGAGCTCCTCCATTCAGATTCAAACTTACAGCTTCCAAGGTGAGGCTAGCAAATACACTCCCGCCAGTTAGACCAATTTTGTCCCCAATAGTAAAGTCTGTAATCACATCTGCCTCTGCTAAGGTGGCAGCAGTCGCCGCCCCTCCGGTTAAGATAAATGTATCGTTTCCGCCGCCACCTGTGAGAATGTCTTGACCGCGATCGCCACTCAGTAAGTCATCGCCTAAGCCGCCAATCAGGACATCATTTTCTTTACCACCGGTGATAGTGTCATTGCCATCTCCTCCGGTGAGAGTATCGTTGTCATTATTGCCGGACAAGTTGTCATTACCAGCACCGCCTTCAATCTGATCCGATCCTTTACCGCCGGTTAAAGAGTCGTTGCCAGCCCCTCCGTCAATTGTATCGGCTCCTTGCATTCCGTTAATGATATCAAAGCCGCTTGTCCCGGTAATATTGTCGTTGCCAGATAGCCCCAAAATTGGTTTGCCAGCAGCCGCCGGGGGCAGTGATGACACCAAAATATTGTCATTATTGTCTGACAGGTTGTAAGACTGACCGCTAACAGTGTTTGCTGGTTGCCCAGTAGGAGTACCAGGGCCGGAAGAATTGATTGCAGGTGCCGCGATCGCTACAGGCGTACCACCAGCCGTTGGTGTTGGTGTTGGCGATGGTGTCGGTGTTGGAGTTGGTGTTGGTGTCGGAGTTGTGACCACAGGAGTCGGAGTCGTGACCACAGGAGTCGGAGGTGTGACCACAGGAGTCGGAGGTGTGACCACAGGAGTCGGAGTTGTGACCACAGGAGTCGGTGTTGTGACCACAGGAGTCGGTGTTGTGACCACAGGAGTCGGAGTCGTGACCACAGGTGTCGGAGTCGTGACCACAGGTGTTGGTGTGATAATGGGGGTGTCGCCACTCCGGGGGGTCAACGTGACAGTACCTAAAGGAACGGTGACCTGTAGCTTGTAATCAGCAGGGAGACCTGAACCGTCAGCACCGGTGACGCGGATTCTGTAGTTATTATTTGCTTGGCGCGGGACTCCATTAAGCTGCGCGTTCTTACCGCCACCGCCGTTATCATTGAAAGCAACAGCAGCGCCAGTATCAGCGTTGACGAATTCCACATAAGGGTCAAAGTTAGGTGTCGTGCTGCTGAGGTTAATGGTGAGAGGTTGGCCATCCAAGGATGTAGTTACTAGAAATTCATCAGCAAGTTTGTTGCCAAAAGTAAAGTCTTTGCTGCCTTCCAATTTACCAGTTAATGTAACGGCAGGAGCGCCGGTTAAGGGGCTGCCACTGAAGTCGCTACCTCTGGGAACTAAACTGATATCGCCCGTAGGAATGCTGGCCTGTAAACTGTAGGGATTAGTAGACGACGCTTCGAGTTTTGAAGAGCTGGTGACGCGGACTTTGTACTTAATGCCGCCGCCAATTTGGAAAGAATTAGGAATGTTCGCAGGGTTAGTACCATCCTTGATGGTAGGCCGACCGGGTGCAATCAGTGAGTTAATGTTAACAAATGGCTCGGTATCGTCTGAATCAGCAATTAAGCCACTCGTCTCGGCATTTATAACTTCCAGGAACGTGTTAAATTTGGTTGGATCTGTAGCCGTAAGAGAAAGCGTGACAGGTTGCCCGATCGCAGATGTAATTAAGTCATATTCATCAGCCCGCGTGAAGCCGCCGCCGCCGGGAGCTGGAAAAATAATGTCATTGCCATCGAGTTGACCAATTTTTGTATCAGTATTTGCCATTGGATTTAACCTCAATAATTAAAGTTTGAACCGAATTTATGAAGGACACGGCATTGCCGTGTCCCTACCGTGGGGATAGATCGATCGCGCGGTGTCCTTCATAAATGTGGAATCTGCTATATTGCTACACATCTCGCGCGAGTCACCTGTGCAGTCATGCTGAAATCTGGAACTAGATCCTAAAAAATTCCTGAACTTACGCAGTGTAAAACATTGGTAGGAGTAACTCATAAATTGCCCTACACAACATAGACTTTACAACTTAGTTTTGCGCCCGTCCTAAATTGTATTCCTACGAGCACGCCTCAGAGAGTGAAGTTTGCATTAATCAGTTTATTTTTGGCTTATTGACTAGAAGCTTACTGTTTTCCAAAAGCAAGTTCAAGAGTTTATTTATTTGATTTATTTTATATTTTAAAAAAAACTATAAGCATAACTTATTCAAGTTGCGATCGCCCTATTGATTGAGTTCGGAAAGATTAATTTTTTATAAAAAATACTCGCTACTTTTTCCCCGCACCAGCAAGCAACTTTTTACCGGGGTGCGTGACACTCCGCAGTCGCAAGCAGCGAATCAAAGATTTCTCGCTGCCTGTGCACCCTACAATTACTATAGCAATCCTAAATCATTCATATACAGCACTTTTCAGGTATGCGAGGTACATAAGTTCTTGTAGGGACACGGCACTGCCGTGTCCCTACGAGGATATTGAATGTACCTCATAAACCTGAAAAGTGCTGTAAATTTGTAGGGGTAGTGCTAAGAGTGCCTACCCCCTATCTATCGGGGCAACCACGGGGAGTAGGGGTCGGATTGCCCCTACAATAATTATGGGAGATGTCTAATTACTATCTACCGTTCTGGGAAAAGTTGACAAGACCGGTTAGTTGGTTGATTTGCCCAATTTAAGCGAGAATTGCCAAACCGATCCATCCAACCTTCCAAATAAACCCGATTAGCCTTTCTTTCCTCTGGATTTGATGTATTCATCGGATGAGGTGCTAAACCCAAAATAGTCGCCGTAGTCACGCAAAACATCGACTTTTGAAAACTCTGACAAATTTGCACCCGCACATCATCTTCACCCCGACAGCTAGTGCGATAAACTTCGTGCAAATACTCCGGCAAATAATGCCGCATATCTTGCATCAATTGAGTTGGCGGAATCCCTGCACCTCCAATCGGTAAAGGATCTGCAAACAAAGCCCCATAGGTAAAATCTCTTTGTTCTTCTGGGATTTGATGGGCTTGCGCGTTGTAGGAAACTGTGCCAAAAAATGCAGTCCCTCGAAAGAAAACTGCCTCTACATAGGGAATCGCTACATCTGCTAAAAATGTCAAGTTAGCCGCTGCTGGAATGATATCATAGACTTGACCACTAATCTTAACGCTGTAGGTAATTGGTAGACTGGCGGCGGATACCAAACCGGCTTTGACAAAATCAACTACGTCAGCAATAGACTTAGTTTCTTTTCGATCGTAGGAATCAGATAAGTCTATAAATAAATCACTCATTACCCGCCAAAACTGACCGAGACCGGTGTAATAAGCCAGCATCCGCACTTGTTCTGGCAAAAAGTTAGGAAATGCTTTGTGGAGTCCCTGCATGAAAATGTTGCCTTTCAATTTAGCTGCGATCGCCTTTTCGACCAAATTATCAAACTCCGGGGAATCCAAATAACTATCCAAGCCCCCGCCGCCGTGCCAAAGCATGGTTTTCATGCAATATTCGGCATACTCAAAGTTTATGCGATCGTGCCACAAATAGCGCATCAATTTGGGCAGAGTAACTTCCCCATTGAAATATTTGAAAAATGGGAATAGCACTAAAAACTGTTCTTCTGCGATGTAGTTTAGATTCAGAGAATAAGCATCTAAAACAACTGCATAACTTTTAAGAACTCCGACTACTTCTATTAAATTTTCTGCCGATTCAGGAAGTAAAGCTTGGCCTGATTCCAAGATGTCAATGTATGCTGAGAGCGGATGAGAAGATGGTTTTAATACGGTACTCGTCATTTTAATTTAACCTTAAATGAAGGAAGAAGGAAGAAGGAAGAAGGAAGAAGGAAGAAGGAAGAAGGAAGAAGGAAGAAGGAAGAAGGAAGAAGGAAGAAGGAAGAAGGAAGAAGGAAGAAGGAAGAAGGAAGAAGGAAGAAAGATGTTTGTAGTAACAACTTTAGTCCTTTCATGATGGACTAAAAGCTTTTCAGATATAGCATTTCTTGGTCTGGTAGGGACACTGCCGTGGGGAGCATTCAGAATTTGCAAATATATCGGTAGGGGCGAAGCATGACCGTAGTAAATCCTTCCTTTTAACCAATAACTTATCTGCCGGAATGCGAGAGCCCTTACAAAATCGGGATTCTCCCCTGCCCATTGGTGTCAACTTAAGCTGTCAGCCCGCCCGTGTCCGTTAGTCATTCATCAAGTCCGCCAGGGGTTGAAACCCCTGTCTAATAGCGAAAGTCCTCTCAAAGAGGACTGAAGAGAAGAATCTCAACTCATTAGTCCTCTTTTAGAGGACTTTAGCTTTGAGACAGGGGTTTAAACCCCTGTCGGACTATCGGTTTGACGTTAAGTTGACACCAATGTCCCCTGCCGTGTCCCTACAGCTAGGTCATATTTTATGGTAAGTTTTGAGCGATCGCATTAACTTGTGGTGGCACATTAGCTACCATGGCGATCGCCGTTTTCTCACTCAAAGCCACAATCACTCCCGGCTGTACTCCCATAATCAGAATAATCACAGCCAATACCAAAGAAGGAATGCGATCGCCCCAACGCACTTGTGGTAAACTCACCACCAAATCCGAAAGCCTACCAAAAAAAGCACGGTTGACCATAATCAAAAAATAAACTGAAGTCAAACCCGTGCCGATCATGCACAGCAAAGTTTGCACCGGAAAAACTTGCAAGCTACCGCGAAATACCAAAAATTCAGCAATAAATCCAGCCAAACCTGGAATACCCGCACTAGCCATAACTCCCAGAATCATTAAACTACCAATCATCGGCAAACCTCGATCGGGATTAAACAAACCCCGCAGCACATCTAAATTACGACTACCTGATTTTCGGTAAACAACACCGACGGTTAAAAACAGTAGTGCCGAAATTAAGCCGTGGCTTACCATTTGCAAAACAGTACCCAAAATACTCACCGGAGTAGCCGCAGCGCTAGCCAACAGAATGTAGCCCATGTGAGCGATCGAACTATAAGCTACCATTTTCTTCATATCTTTTTGGGCGATCGCGCAACTAGCCCCATAAAGCACACTAACCACAGCCCAACTAGCCAGCCAAGGTGCAGCCACCGCCCACGCATCAGGAAACAAACCCAAACCAAATCGCAGCATCCCGTAGGTTCCCAACTTCAAAAGCACCCCAGCCAGCAACACCGAAACCGGAGTCGAAGCTTCTACGTGAGCATCAGGAAGCCAAGTATGAAAAGGCACTAAAGGCATCTTAATTCCAAAAGCCAACAACACCCCAGCCAGTAACACAATTTGCCTCACCAAAGGCAAAGGTAAAGCACCCTGCAAATGCGATGCACCCACAGCACCAACAATATCAAAACTAGAAGCACCACTCAGCCAAACCGTCCCCAAGAAAGATGCCAGCAGCACAATTCCCGCAAACGCAGTATAGATTAAAAACTTAGTAGCAGCATAACCCCGACGTTCCCCTCCCCAAATCGCAATTAATAGGTAAAGCGGAATTAGTTCCACCTCAAAAAACAGGAAAAATAGCAGCAAATTTTGAGCTAAAAAAGCCCCTGCCACGCCGCCTGTAATTAGCAGAATCAAAGAATAATAAAGTCTTGGTCTGCGAATAGACTCATCCGTACTGTAAATAGCCACTCCTGTCAACAGAGCATTTAAAATCACCAAAGGCAGAGACAAACCATCAACACCCAGATTGTAGTTCAATCCCAAAACATCTATCCAAGGCAGAAATTCTGCAAACTGCAACTGACTCGCATTTAGATCAAACTGAGCCGCTAAAATCACCGATAAAATCAAAGTTATACCTGCCATCGCCAGGGCCAGATTCCGCACAATTTTAGAACTAACCGCCCTAGGCCAAAACCCAATCAGAGCCGATCCCAATATTGGTATCCAAATTAAAGCACTAAGCATCAATTAAAACTTTCCTTTACTACCGATTTTTAAACTATATTTAACATTAACGCAAACCCAGACAATATAAAAGCTATCGGCGGAGTTTTTTTGTTAAGATAGGTTCTCTCCACCGATGGAAAAAGCAGATAAACCCAGAAACATTCATCTGGGTTCATCCATCCTCATCTGCGGTTCAAAACAACCAAACTATCAAAGCCAGCAATACAGCCACCCCCCCAGCAATAGTCAACACATAAAACTGGGACTGACCATTACCACTATACTTCAAACCTTCGCCGCTCAAAATTGTGGCAAAACCAAACAAATTCACCACGCCATCCACCACATACCTGTCAGTCCAAGCACTCATCTTAGAAATAGAATCAACTGCCCAAACCACAGTCAAACGGTAAACGCGATCGATATAAAAATCGTAAGCCAACAAATCCTGCAAAGCCGGAATCGGTAATCGCACAGGCCTAGGTATAACCCCATACCAATAAATAGCCACCCCGATCGCACAACCAATAAACCCAGATAACATCAACAACGGTGTATCCAAAGTTTTCAACAGCAAATTTAAACTATCAAAATCTCCAGTCTCAGCCCAAGGTCCACTCCAACTAATTAATAATTGCCACCGCTGCAACATCCAAGGCACTAATAGTCCCGTAACAGTCAAAATTACCATGGGCACAGCCATTAGCCATCCGACTTCTGGAGTTCGGTGAGTTTTTGGCTGCGGTTTTCCGACAAACACCAAACCAAATACACGAGTTAAATTGAGCGCCGTCAAACAATTAACTAACAGCAGCACCACTACCAACCATAAAGGTACTGTCCAAAAACCATTCAGCCAGCGGCGCATCGCCCAAAAATTCCCTAGGGGCAACAGTGCTACCATCCCCGCAGCGCCTACTACAAAAGCCGCAGTGGTGGCGGGCATTCTTGACCATAAGCCACCCATTTCGGTTAAATTCTGAGTGTTGGTGGTCGAAATAATCGACCCAGCACTCATGAATAATAGTGCTTTGGAAATCGAGTGTGCCAACAGTAACAGCAAAGCAATGTCAACTTGATTTAACCCCACTGCTATAAACACCAAACCTAAAGAAGCGCTCGTGGAATGGGAGAATGTTCTTTTGAGGTCGATTTGGGCGATCGCCACTAGAGAAGCCCCAACTGCCGTCACCGCACCTAAAACCACCAACACCGCACCAGTCATCGGCGACAGCGCCAAAACCGGCTGAAGTTTAATCAAAACATAAGCCCCACCACCCACAACTACCGTATTCCGCATAATTGAAGCTGGGTTCGGCCCTTCCATCGCCTCATCTAGCCACAAATGGAAGGGAAATTGAGCGCACTTAGCCGTAGGTGCGGCAATTAAAGCCAAACCTAATAAATTCGCAACTACAGGAGATAAAGTTGCCGATTCTGCCCATGTTTCTAAATCCGAAAAATTCAAACTTCCTGCTAAAGTAGAAAGTGTCACTACTCCCATCAGCAGGGGTACATCTCCCACTCGCTTGGTTAAAAACGCATCACGAGCCGCTGTGACTACCAGGGGTTGAGCGTACCAAAATCCTACTAGCAAGTAAGTTGAAAGTGTCAGCATTTCCAACAAAGCGTAAGTTAAAAGCAACGAATCGCTAATTGCAATACCACTAATTGCTGCTTCAAAAAAGCCCAGCAACCCGAAAAATCGAGCCATCGCCCAGTCTTTTTCCATGTAGCCCAAAGCATAAATTTGTGCTAGCAAACTTAGAAATGCCACCAACTCCATTGCGCCCACACTTACGGTAGAGATTTCTAGGGCAAAAGATAGGTTTAAGTCTGTTACTTGCACCCAGTTTAGCAGCAATTGTTGAGGTGGTTCATTCCAAGTTTCTCTGAAAATCACTGACCCGTGGATAAAAGCCAACACAGTCATCAACAAATTGAAATAAGCCGCTGGTCTCGGTCCTGTTTTGCGAATAGTTCCCGTAGACCAAGGCAAAGTTAAAATAGCACCTATTAAGCCATATAAAGGTACCCACCAACAGGTTTGGAGGAGCAATGGATTCATGAATTTATCCTGATTAATTTGGATTTTACTGCTGTCTTTATGAAAAAAATATCCGCGAGCGATCGCACCCTCGAATTTTGGCTAAACGTGATTGTATAGTTTTGGCAAAATTTTTTGCACTAATGTTAACTATACATTAAAGAACTGCTATACAAATACTAGACAAGTCTCGACATCTGCTTCTTACTTCAACGGGAGCATGGGAGCGGTTATCCCTCAGCAAGCTTTCACGGTTTAGCCAACCGCGATAAATTAATGACTGAGAAATTAGTTTTTACCGCAGAAGCGAACTCTACTTGACAAGTATTTTTACTTACCGGACTCTCCAATTGCCACCTGCATCTACTCCTGACTATGTTAAGTTTATTAAAAAAATATTAAATCATTTTAAGGATCATAAAATATTTTAATTTTTGTTATTAAACATTATGATGTTGGTTTATATTGTCAAGGTACACAGCTTAGCCTATTCTTAGAGGATAGGAAGCTTTAAACCGTTTTTCTAAATAATCTGGGCTCCCCCGTCCAATTTTTAAAATTGGTCAAAGATTTGTAACGGTAATTCCACTAACTCTCGCTTAGGAGATTCAAAAATGTCAATTGCCGTGGGAATGATTGAGACAAAAGGTTTTCCCGCTGTTGTGGAAGCTGCCGACGCTATGGTCAAAGCTGCTCGTGTCACCCTCGTGGGCTATGAAAAAATCGGCAGCGCCCGCGTCACAGTAATTGTGCGTGGTAACGTGTCGGAAGTCCAAGCCTCAGTAGCAGCAGGAGTGGAATCCGTCAAACGGGTCAATGGCGGAGAAGTTGTCTCTACCCACATCATCGCCCGTCCCCACGAAAACCTAGAATATGTTTTGCCGATTCGCTATACCGAAGCAGTCGAACAGTTCCGTGGCGACTAAGTTCTCACCGCACAGAAACTTAGTTCAGTGAAAAATTAGTGCAACCGTCAAAAAAACATCGTTTAGTTCCCCCAATATTAAATCAGGAGTAGAAACAATGGCAATTGCAGTTGGCATGATTGAAACTTTAGGCTTCCCGGCAGTTGTAGAAGCAGCCGACGCGATGGTCAAAGCAGCCCGCGTTACCCTAGTAGGGTACGAAAAAATCGGCAGCGCACGAGTTACAGTCATCGTCAGAGGAGATGTCTCGGAAGTACAAGCTTCAGTGGCCGCTGGAGTAGAATCCGTCAAGCGTGTTAACGGCGGACAAGTTATGTCCACCCACATCATTGCCCGCCCTCACGAAAACTTGGAGTATGTACTACCCATTCGCTACACCGAAGCTGTGGAACAATTCCGCGAAGGCGTGAGTGGTATTCGCCCACTCAATAGATCTTAAGACAGGCGATCGTTCATTGAGCTTTTGGTAATTAAAAATTAAAAATTTAAAATTAAAAATCCTGAGAGATTTTGATTTAGTATTTTTAATTTTTAATTGAGGAGGAGATGGAAGATTGGTTATTAGTCATTAGTCATTAGTTATTAGTCATTAGTTATTAGTCATTAGTCATTAGTCATTAGTTATTAGTCATTAGTCATTAGTCATTAGTAGACCGATAACTAAAAAAGTTAATCAATAGTTATGAGTCATTACTCATTAGTAGACAAAATAACTAAAAAATTAGTCATTAGTTATTAGTCATTAGTCATTAGTAGACCGATAACTAAAAAAGTTAATCAATAGTTATGAGTCATTACTCATTAGTAGACAAAATAACTAAAAAAAACGAAAAAACTGATGGAAGAAGGCTAATCTAATAAAGACTAATGACATCGAAAAATTACCAATTACCAATTACCAGCTACCTGTCACCTAAAATGCAAATGGCAAAAGTTCTCGGCACAGTTGTCAGTACCCAAAAAGAGCCTAGTCTTAGAGGATCGAAATTTCTGCTGCTGCAATTCATCAATGAAGAAGGTTCGCCAGTTCCCGGATATGAAGTAGCCGCTGACTGTGTGGGCGCTGGTATCGACGAATGGGTTTTAGTAACTAGGGGAAGCGCAGCCCGGATTGCACCTGGAAGCGAAAACCGTCCGCTCGATGCTTTGGTGGTAGGTATTATAGATACTGTCAATGTAGAAAATCGCCTCATTTACAGTAAAAAAGACGACCCGTACCGCTAGTTGCAACCGTTAGTAGTAGAAGTTGAGAGTTGACCGTTGAGAGTTAACAGCCAACAGCTAAGAGCTAACAGCTAACATTTTTTTTTTCAGTTCAGGAGAACTTAACTTATGGCAGCCCGCAGTGTTGCGGCTCCCCCGACGCCTTGGTCGCAAAACTTGGCAGAGCCCAAAATTCACGAAACCGCCTATGTACATTCCTTTTCTAACATTATTGGGGATGTGCGTGTCGGTTCTAAAGTGCTGATTGCCCCAGGAACATCTATCCGCGCCGATGAAGGTACTCCTTTCCATATCGGAAATAGTACCAACATTCAAGACGGAGTTGTAATTCATGGTTTAGAACAAGGCAGAGTCACAGGAGACGATGGCAACTCTTATTCCGTTTGGGTAGGGGAAAATACTTCCCTCACTCACATGAGTTTAATTCATGGCCCAGCCTATGTAGGTGACAACTGCTTTATCGGCTTTCGCTCTACGGTGTTCAATGCCAGGGTAGGAAACGGTTGCATTGTAATGATGCACGTTCTAATTCAAGATGTAGAGATTCCTGCTGGAAAGTATATACCTTCAGGAGCTGTCATCACCAATCAGCAGCAAGCCGATCGCTTGCCAGATGTTCAAGATTCAGACGTTAAATTTGCTACCCACGTCATCGGAGTTAACGACGCTCTGAGAACTGGTTATCGCTGTGCCGACAACATCGCTTGTCTGGCACCTATTCGCAATGAACTTTCTAAAAATTCGGACATGACTCCAATCACTTATTCTACCCATGAGACCACTCAATTGAGCAATTCGCTAGTCGATAGCGTCCGCAACCTGCTAGCTCAAGGATACAGCGTCGGAGCAGAACACGCTGATGCACGTCGCTTCCGCACCGGTTCTTGGCGTAGTTGCGGACCCATCTCGTCCACCCGCGAATCTGAAGTAATCAATGCTTTGTCGGCTTGTATGAGCGAACACCAAGGGGAATACGTCCGCTTGATCGGCATTGATACCAAAGCCAAGCGCCGCGTACTTGAGGAAATTGTCCAAAGACCGGGTGACAATGGCTCTAACGGTTCTAATGGCGCGACAACTCGCCCATCTAATGGCAAAGTTGCTCAACCTGCTCACCAGAATGGCGCTGCTGCGTCCAATGGTCAATTGAGTGGGGATTTGGCTGGGACTATTCGCAGCTTGCTAGCTCAAGGCTACAAGGTGGGGACTGAACACGCTGATGCTCGTCGCTTCCGCACCAGTTCTTGGCAAAGTGGGGCTTCTGTCCAAGCACGGAACGAATCTGAGGCGATCGCCGCTTTGCAAGCTGTGATGCAACAGTACCCAGGAGAATACGTGCGCTTAATCGGCATCGATCCCAAAGCTAAGCGCCGGGTGGTGGAAGAAATTATTCAGCGCCCAGATGGCCCCGTTGCTCAATCTGCTCAACCAGCAGGGACCGCATCATACAAAGCAACTTCGACTGCAACTGGCACCGCATTATTGAGCGCCAAGACGATCGAGCAAATCCGCAATCTGCTCTCCCAAGGATACAAAATTGGTACGGAACACGCCGACCCGCGCCGCTTCCGCACAGGTTCTTGGAACAGTTGCTCGCCGATCGCCTCCAATCGCGAATCGGAAGTGATTTCTGCCCTAGAAAGCTGTCTGAAAGAACACACAGGCGATTACGTTCGCTTGCTAGGAATTGATTCCAAGGCTAAGCGCCGGGTGTTGGAAGAGATTATTCAGCGTCCTTAATTGGCTGGTAATTAGCATTTTTTTCCCGTTAGTTGCTGTCTAAGCTAACGGGATAACCGCCAGGAAATTGAAGTAAAACTTGAAAGAGTTAGAAGGATTGAGCAATAATTATTGCTCTAAATTAGGCATTCTATCTATCAATAATACAATCAAAAATATCCTTGTTAATAAACCTAAAATTCTACATCTAAAATGGTTAAGTTGAATGTATTTACCGCCACTGCAATTAAGTAGCAACTCTCAAGTTTATATCAGTGGCAATGTGGTTGTTGATGAGGGTGCCGCGATCGCCCCAGGAGTGATTCTTCAAGCAGATCCAGATAGCCGGATCTCGATCGCCGCGGGTACCTGTATCGGTATGGGAGTAATTCTTCACGCCCGTCAAGGTACTCTGGAAATCGGAGCGGGTGCGATTCTCGGCGCAGGGGTGCTAGTAGTAGGTTCGGGTGCGATCGGAGCAAATGCCTGTATCGGTGCGGGGACTACGCTAATTAATCCTTGTATTGACCAAATGCAAATTTTGGCCGCAGGTTCTTTGATGGGAGATGATAGTCGGCAAATCAACGCAGAACTAAAACCACAACCAGAACCAGAACCAGAAACCTCGCCAGTGGAACCACCAGTGGAACCACCAGTGGAACCACCTGAAGCTGCTCCAACAAATCCTCTGACTCCACCGGAGACGGCTGCATCCCCCCCATCAACGCCCACAGAGCAACCTCCTCAACCCGGAGAAATACCAACCATTTTGTACGGACAAGCGCACATCAATCGGCTGCTGGGAACGCTGTTTCCGCACCGCCAAGCTTTCAATCGATCGGAGGAAAACGGTAAAACTTTTTCTGGCGGTTCCGAGTAGTCGTTTTTTAGGCAAAATGCAGCTATGCTAAAAGCAGAAACATGAAATATAAATAGGTAATATCATATTATTATTGGTCGCCCCGCAATTTTTAATGCCTTGTAGCAGCAATATGTGTCTTGTAGCTCATGTAATCTGTCCGATCGTCTGACACACTAAAACTATAAACAAATTTCTATTTTGGGAAGTTTCTAAGGGTAATAGAAGATGAACGGACACACAAATAATCATAGTAACGAATCGCAATCTCAGCGCCAGGAATACTTCAAAGACACAGCTTTGGGTTTGGTATCGACCAAAAGTTTTCCGGCAATTGTTGGGACTGCTGATATGATGCTGAAGTCGGCTGGAGTGATTCTAGTAGGATATGAAAAAATCGGTTCAGGTCACTGTACGGCGATCGTCCGGGGTAGAATTTCTGATGTTCGTTTGGCTGTAGAAGCCGGCGCACAAACAGCAGAACAGTTTGGTCAATTTGTTTCTAAATTAGTGATTGCTAGACCTTTGGCTAATTTGGAAGTAGTTTTACCCATCGGTTTTCGCCTGACTCAACTATCTGAAAGTGGCAGTTATTCTCGTTTGAGCACTCAAGCAGTTGGTTTGCTAGAAACACGAGGATTTCCAGCAATGGTAGGAGCTTGCGATGCTATGCTCAAATCCGCAGACGTACACTTAGCAGCTTATGAAAAAATTGGCGCTGGTTTGTGCACGGCAATTATTCGCGGTGCGGTGGCCGATGTGGCTGTGGCTGTCGAAGCTGGAATGTATGAAGCTGAACGCATTGGCGAGTTGAATGCGGTGATGGTAATTCCGAGGCCTTTGGAAGATTTGGAACAAACTTTGCCTCTGGCTAGTTGTTGGATTGAGCAGCGTCAGCCTGTAATGATGCCGATCTCGGTTAAGCAAAAGGAACAAGAATTAATTCAACTACCAGATTTGGAGAAGTTGAAAGTTTCTGTGGAAGAGGAAGTGAATCGGTAGTTGGGAATGGGAAATCGGGAATCGTTCATGGGGAATTGGGAATTGTTCATGGGAATTGCCAATTTTACCATAAACCTGTGGAAAATACTTATAAAAAATCATCAATTAATGTATCAACTTTCATTATAGGAAGTACGTACAATAATCCGACCCAGTTGCTGATTTAAGTTGAATTGCGCGATCGAGCCATAGTTATTCAAGAATCAGACACAAGACAGCAACTCAAAGGAAACTTGTGAGTGGAATTTGGTATTGTAAATAATCTAACTTGCTAAGTCAGTTTAGCCTCGGTAACAGATCTCTCCAGAAGATCGAAAAGCTGTTAAAATCAACCTAAAATCCTGTTTCCGGTAGATAGCTTAGAATAATTTTCTGGGTAATCTAATCGCAGGTGGGAAAAAAATAAATATTCAACGGTTGTCCAACTAAAAACTGAGTCTAAACGAATCAACCCCCAGAATCAAGCAATCCTACAAGTTTCACTTATGAACGTTAAGCAATTTTACAAACGCGGTTTACAAAACGCCAAAAAAGGAAACTACTTCGAGGCGATCGACGAATTCGATCGCATACTGGAACTCAACCCAGCCGATGCCAAAGCCTATAACAATCGCGGCTTAGTCTACTATTACATGAAAGACTACCAAAAAGCAATAGCAGACCTGAGCCAAGCACTGGATCTCAATCCTAACTTATTCGAGGCATACCTCAATAGAGGCAATGCTTGGCGACATCTGGGAGAACACGAAAAAGCTATTGACGACCTCAACTGCGCTCTGGTAAGTAATCCTGACAGCCATGCTATCTACAACAACCGCGGACTTGTACTTGCTAATTTAGGACATTACGAAGAAGCAATTCAAGACTACGATCGAGCTATATCCATCAATTCCCAAAATTATAAAACCTATTACAACCGGGGACGCGCTTACTACCTGTTGGGAAACAAGGAGGCCGCAACGGATAATTTTAACGAAACCCTACGCCGGAATCCTAAATATATCAAAGCTTACATAAATCGCGGTCTTTCTTATCACCAATTAGGAGATAATACTCAGGCGATCGCCGATTACAACACTGCACTGGGTATAGATCCACAAAATGTCTATGCCTATTATAACCGAGGTTGCGTCCGCTACAAACTAAAACAGATGCAACTTGCCATTGAAGACTTTGACAAAGCAGTGGAAATAGATCCGAACTATGTCAAAGCTTATCTCAACCGGGGTTTAGCTCTGTATAAACTGGGAGATATTACGACAGCCAACAAGGATTTTTATCATGTAATGTGCATTAATGCTGAAGCTTATTCATACTATCAAGCACAGCGTTGTACCCCTGATATTAATTCCTACTTTAAGGAAGCGCCACAAATGGAACTGAATAATGCTGTGGAATACTACAACACAACATTAAACAATACAATGTCAACTTCCTTCAGTTCCGCAGCCTTAAACTCTGTCTGGAATCAAGAAGATTTGGACCAAAGAGATTCTATTATCTGCGAAGGTGAATTTATGAATAATTGATTTAGTTATTAGTCAATTAGTCAATTAGTCATTGACGGTGCCGGCTCAGCTTCGTCAAAGGGTCATTAGTTGATATGTAGGCTGGGTAGAAATTGCCAAACCCAACCTACTTTTAAATTCCTGACTACGAACCGAACTAAATACTGCTCATTACTTCACGAGCAGCGGCCAAAGTGCGATCGACATCTTCCTCCGTGTGAGCCAAAGAAGTAAATCCCGCTTCAAACTGCGAAGGAGCTAGATAAATTCCGTGCTCCAACATTCCTCGGTGAAAGCGGCCGAACTTTGCCACATCAGACTTTTTCGCATCATCGTAATTGTGAACCGGGCCGGCTGCAAAAAACAAACCAAACATCCCGCTAATTTGGCCACCACAAGCTGCGTGTCCCGTTTCTTTAGCAATTTGCAACAAACCCTTAGACAGTTTTTTGGTAATTCTATCCAACTGTTCGTAAGTACCAGGTTTTTGCAACAATTCCAAAGTCTTAATCCCAGCAGTCATTGCTAAAGGATTTCCCGAAAGTGTACCTGCTTGATACATCGGCCCAGCAGGAGCTACCATCGCCATAATATCCCGTCTGCCGCCATAGGCTCCAACTGGCAAACCACCACCAATAACTTTACCTAAAGTTGTCAAATCTGGGGTGACACCGAATTTTTCCTGCGCTCCACCGTAGGCGATGCGGAAACCGGTCATTACTTCATCAAATACTAGCAAAGCACCATTATTTTTAGTAATTTCCCGTAAACCTTCGAGAAAACCTGCATCTGGTACAATAAATCCGGCATTACCCACCACAGGCTCCAGCATCACGCCTGCGATCTCGCCCGGATTTTCGGCAAATAAAGCCTTTACGGCTTCCAAGTCGTTGTAGGGAGCGTTGAGGGTGTTTGCGGTAACGGATTTTGGTACGCCGGGGGAGTCGGGAAGGCCGAGGGTGGCGACACCAGAACCCGCTTTCACCAAGAACATATCGGCGTGCCCGTGATAGCAGCCTTCAAATTTAATCAGTTTGTCGCGCCCGGTGAAGGCTCGCATCAGGCGCAAAACGGCCATGCAGGCTTCGGTACCGGAATTGACAAATCGCACCATTTCAATGCTGGGAACGGCATCGATGACCATTTCAGCAAGCACGTTTTCCAAGAGGGAGGGGGCCCCGAAACTGGTACCTTTTTCCAGGGATTCGTGAAGGGCTTTGATGACTTCGGGGTGGGCGTGGCCGCAGATGGCGGGGCCCCAAGTCCCTACATAGTCAATGTATTGGTTTTGATCGACATCCCAAATGTAGGCTCCGTTGACGCGATCGAATACAATAGGTTGTCCGCCTACGGATTTGAAGGCCCTCACGGGGGAACTGACACCACCGGGCATCAATTTCTGGGCGGCGGCGAATATTTCTTCTGATTTGGTTGTTTTCAAGGTTGTGGAAACCAATGTTTTCTCCTTAGTGAACGTCTGTTGTTGGTAGAATAATTTTATAGCCAGTTCAGCATAAAGGTGAGGTCAATGCCAGGAAACTATGCTTGTAGATTTTAGAGTAGAAACCACTTTGTAGCAATACTAGCTTGGGTTTTTCAGGTTTGGTCGCACTAGCACCGTGAAGCGAAGCTATCCCGTAGGGAATCGCCCTCAAATGTAATAATTTGTAAAATAGTTCTTGACAATTTACCCATCACCAGGTAAATCTCCTCTCTTCTCTAACTCTGCGTCCTCTGCGCTCTCTGCGGTTAATAAAAAGAAATATCCGACAAGAAAGCGTAAATGTATATTAAAAAGTAGAAATAAAATTATGTCTGCTAATGATTTATCTAGTTTGAGCCGATCGATACCAGTCGAAAAAATTCGTTACGACGATCGCGGTTTAGTACCAGCCATCGTCCAAGATTATTTGGACGGTACGGTGTTGATGATGGCATGGATGAATCGCGAGTCTCTGCAAAAAACCCTCGAAACCGGTCAAACTTGGTTCTGGAGTCGATCGCGCGCCGAATTGTGGCCGAAAGGGGCGACTTCGGGACACATTCAAAATGTGAAAGGGCTGCGCTATGACTGCGATAGCGATGCTTTGTTGGTGACTGTGGAACAAGTGGGAGATATTGCTTGTCACACGGGAGAAAGAAGTTGTTTTCACCAAGTTGACGGAGAAATTTCACCACCACCGGGAGATATGTTATCTCAATTATTTGCGGTAATTTGCGATCGGCGGGACAACCCCAACGAAAGTTCTTATACTTGTAAATTGTTCGAGGGTGGCGACAATAAGATTCTCAAAAAAATTGGTGAAGAATCGGCGGAAGTGGTGATGGCTTGTAAAGATGATGACAAAGATGGCATTGCTGGGGAAGTTGCCGATCTATTCTATCACGCTTTGGTTGCTTTAGCTCACCATCAAGTTGATTTGAGAGCGGTTTATCGCAAATTGGGCGATCGGCGAAAATAAGTTAATTGGAATGATTAAACCGCGAAGACACGAAGAGCGCGAAGGAAGAACCGGATCTTCTTCTTTTTAACTGGTTCCCAGGCTAAGGCCTGGGAACTCATATATAGAACCCATTTGAGATCTTTTAAATCGCCCATCCTGGGTCGGATGAAGCATTTGGACATCAAAAATCGGGTTTTTCTGAGTGATTCTCGCCCAAATGCTTCATCCCTACACCACATGAACGTTAATCTTTGTTTGATGAGGCTGATGATTATAAGGCTTGCCGCCTCAAAGATGTCAAATGGGTTCTATAGATACAGCACTTTCTGCTGTTATGAGGTACATTAGCAGCAATTATAAAATCAATTTCTGATGAGATTTCATTGTTTTTTGTTGTACTGCATAACAGCGGGAATCGCTGTAGATACAGTAAACCTACTCCGCCTGCATTAAACAGTAGACGTGCTTTCATTTCAAATCCTCACACAATAGATTGTTAAATTGCTATTACGTTTTCCGAATTATAAATTTATTTGGTATCCACAAACACAGGTTTTGAATTAAAAGTTTTTATATTATTCATAATAATAAACACAAATAATTATCACAAAACAGGTAGTTAGGCAACTATTTTTTTAACCGGCGATCGACAATCTGCAAAATTAAGATCGCAACGCTGACACTCAAAGCCAAACCCAACCAAAAATTATTCGCTGCAAATTGTCCTCGATCCAAAGCCCAACCGCCCAAAGGCGGGCCGACTAAATATCCGATCGCCCAACACTGAGAATTAATCGCCAAATACACGCCACGCAAAGACTCTGGCGCTAAATCCACCACCAAAGCCGAAGCAGCAGGCGTGTAAGCGACAGTAGCCAATGACAAAAAACTCAAACCGACGATCGCTAACAATAGATTGCCAGTGGCGGCCATTCCCGTCAAGCCGATCGCGATAAATCCGATTCCCCATAGCAGCGCCGAAATCATCAGCGATTTCGGACCTGAAAACCGTCTCAGCGCCCTAGCAATCGGCATTTGCAAGGTCACAGTCAAAAAAGTGCTAAAAGCAAACAAAGCGGTAATTGTAGCCGTAGAGAAGCCTTTTTGCGACTCACCAACCGAGACAAAATTGGTAAAATACAGCGGCATCGTAGTTTGGATTTGGGCAATATATAAAGTGAACAGAATATTTACCAAAGCATAAATTAGCAAAGTGCGATCGCTCAACGCCACCATCCAGCCATTTTGCTTGCCTTTTTTTCCTGTTTCTACGGAAGTAGATGGTTTATAGGTTTCAGAAATCGCCGCCCAAACTACCGCAAAAAATATCAAAAACGAGATACCATCAATTATAAAGAGCGATCGATAATTCCCCGTTACCGCAATCAAAAAACCACCTAAAATAATCCCCACCTGCAAACCCAAATTATCTGCCAGTCGCGTCAAAGCAAAAGCCTCTTGTCGATGTTCCCCATCCGCCAAATCCGCCACCATACTTTCGGTTGCAGGCCAATATAACCCAACACCAAAACCCATTAGTAAATTCGCCACAACTAAGCTGGGAAAATCCTTAGCCGCCGCCAACAGGAAAGAAGCCACAGCCGAAATAATTGCTGACAGCAATAAAGTTCGTCGCCGTCCAATTTTTGGGGAATCAGAAAAAGAACCGCCCAAAATTCGACCAAATATCCCCGAAATTGAACCACTTCCCAAACCAATCCCCACCGCAGTAGCAGATAAACCAACTTGAGAGACAAAAAATATCGGCGCGTAAAATAAAGTAAAACCAGTGCCGCTTTGGGAGAGGAATCTGCCAAAAGCCAGAATCCATACTTGAGGGGAAAGACGGGGAAACCAAGATGGTAATTTAGGCACTTTCAATAAAAATTATTACTCTATTACACAAAAGTTAGCATTAAATTAAAAATACTTAACACGATTTTAGGAAAAAATTGGTTAAGCTCTAAAAAGAGGCAGAAAAAATTTTAGAGGATAAGTTTATGACAGCTATTAGTACATCAAGAGTAGAATCTATCAGACCCCGCTGGCAAGCAATTGTGATGGTGGCATTAATTTTCTGGCTCAGTGGTAGCCTGATTATCGATTTAGTAATCATGCCCAGCCTTTACGTCTCTGGAATGATGACATCTCCCGAATTTGCCACAGCCGGAAACTTAATGTTCTGGGGATTTAATCGCGTAGAGTTAATTTGTGCAGCTTTGGCGATGACTGGTTTGATGGTTTTGAGCAATTTATCCAGTGGTTTGGGCAAGCAAAGCCGCACAGCAATTATATTATCTTTGGTACTACTGGCGATCGCCCTGATTGACACCTACGCTCTAACCCCACAAATGAGTGCCTTGGGAATGCAGCTCAATCTGTTCGATCTAGCCGAAGTCCCCACCAGCATGAATCTACTCCACAAAGGGTATTTCGCTTTGGAAGCAGTCAAGCTGGCTATCGGCGCCGCCCTGCTGAGTTGGTGTTATGACCATCAAGCTTAATCGACAATAAAATGTGGTTTGCAGTCACGAATTAATTCCTGATTTATGAGTCCGCCTAGGCGGACTTTGTTTTTGTAGTAGCGATTTCATATAAAATCCTCCCTTCATCGTCCTGTATTAAACTCTCTCTTCTCGAACTTCGCGTCCTTAGCGCCTTCGCGGTTAAATCATTCCGATACAACCGGAATTGATAAGTAAATCCACTTAATTAAACGTAAAATACGGATGACAGAAAAGCTGACTGCATAAGTCTTCTTCCTTCTTCACATCGATCTTCTTCACATCGATCTTCTACTTATCAATCGCCCAGTCTCTCCGATGCTTCTGGTATCTGGGCTTTGGGCCACAGCAAACGCAAGCCCATCACCGCAAATCCGATCGCCGCCATCCCCTTTACCCAGCTTGCGGGCAACACCTCAGCCGTACCTTGGCCCACCACAACACCGATAAAACTCGCCAACAACAGCGCCGAGGCTGTGCCGAAAAACACAGCCCGTGGCGATTCACAACTGCTACCAAGGGCGATCGCAGCTACCTGACTTTTGTCTCCCAATTCTGACAAAAACACTGTAATAAAAGTTATTCCTAAAAGTTGCCAATCCATGTTTCTTTAGTAAATATAGTTTCGGGTAACAGACAACTAACCAAACACTTCCCACAGCAATATCGCCGAAATCGCCAGTAAAATCACTCCGGCTGCTCTCTCCAAAGTTCTCGGATCAATCCGACTTGCTAGCCATCTGCCCAGCAACACACCCAACAAACTCGTTGCTACCAAAGCTGAACCCGCCCCGGCAAAAACGATCCAAGGATTGTGAGATTCAGCAGTCATTAACAAAACAGCAATTTGGGTTTTGTCTCCAATTTCTGCCAAAAAAATAGTGACAAAAGTAGAAGCAAAAATTGCCCAGTGCTTCTGAGTCAGTCCCTTTGGTTCTTGAGATAAATCTGAAGTAGAACTCAGGGAACAATCCGCAGGTTCGGGAGTGAGTTTTAGAGCAATCTCAGGATTGCTTGTCAGTTTAAGTTCTAGCTGTGGTGACAAATCGGCCTTGGGAGTTGCTGACTCAGAAGCAGACAAATTTGGGGGGACAGAATCAAGTTTCACAGGCAATATGGCTAAAGGTTATTTATTAGTTAATTTTGATGTTAACTTTGACTGCCTGCTTTTTAACAAAGCAGGGTTATCTTTTTTTTCAAGACGTGAGAAACCAACTTACTCCCTGGCTAAGTGCCGTAAGTTCGATCGCCCGCATCGCCCAACCCAGGTACAATAAAGCCCTGCTCGTTGACTATTTCGTCGATCGTCGCCGTATAGATATTCAAAGTCGGATACTCAGCACTCAGCTTATGCAAAGCCGGAGGAGCAGCCACCACAGAAATAATCCGAATCAAGCTCGGATCGACTCCCCGTGAAATCAATTCCTGCATCGTCGCCATAATCGTCCCACCCGTAGCCAGCATCGGCTCGCTAATAATCACCCGCGTTTGGGGGTTAAACTGCGCCGGCAACTTGTTTAAATAACAACTTGCTTCCAGCGTTTCCTCATTCCTTACCATACCGAGGTGGTACACCGAAGCCAGTGGCACTACCGTCTGAATTCCTTCCAGCAGTGACAGCCCCGCCCGCAAAATCGGCACCACGCATAAGGGAGCTTGCGGATCGATAAACGTCGCCGGACATTCGCCCAAAGGTGTCTGTACCGTCGTTTCCACTGTCGGCAACCAATCTCGAATTGCTTCGTAGGCTAGCCACCTTCCCAATTCTGTCATTGCAGAACGAAAAAGTACCGATGGGGTGCCACAGTCGCGGGCGACTGCTAGCCAGTGCTTAATTAACAGATGGGGAGGAACGTAAACGCGCAGTTGCAGGGACATGGGAAAATTTGGGGGATTTTGAAGTTTTTTGCGGTGCGGTCGATCGCGCGATCGCTTGCTCCGTCAACTTATCATACCCCTGAAGTGTATACAAGCCGTCCCTTAGAGCCCGTGGAACACTCAATTTTTCTCAACTTATTGAACATCTTTATCAAGAGTATTGACATTAGTTAGCAATAAGGCTATATTGATTTTCAGTGTTCTCCTCTCAAAGGATATGCAGACGGGGGCAGTCGGCAATGGTAGACTGTTCCCGCATTTTTTTTGAAGCTTTGTATAAGGACGGGGCTTTAAACTCAAATTTCCGCTAATATTATAAAAATATTAAGATTTTTAACCTAATGCCTGCTCCTACCCAATCCCAGTTATTTTCTGCCAACAGCAGCCCGACAGCACAAGAGTTTGACGTGATAGTCATCGGTTCTGGCATTGGCGGACTCGTGACTGCAACCCAGCTAGCGGCGAAGAAAGCTAAAGTTCTCGTCCTCGAAAGCTACCTGATTCCCGGAGGTAGCGCTGGATATTTCGATCGCGAAGGCTACAGATTTGATGTCGGCGCCTCCATGATTTTCGGCTTCGGAGACCGTGGCACCACCAACCTGCTCACCCGCGCCCTAGCAGCAGTCAATGTCAGCCTCGAAACCATTCCCGATCCCATCCAACTTCACTATCACCTACCCGCAGGTCTCGACCTTCAGGTTCCCCAGTCTTATGACAAATATTTGCAAGAATTAATTGACAGATTCCCCCAAGAAAAGGCAGGGATTACCAAATTTTACGGCGAATGCTGGAAAGTATTCAACTGTCTCAACGCGATGGAATTACTGTCCCTCGAAGAACCGGGATATTTAATGCGAGTCTTTTTTCAAAATCCTTTTGCGTGTTTGGGATTAGTCAAATATCTACCTCAAAATACTGGCGACATAGCAAGGCGCTACATTAAAGACCCCGTGCTGTTGAAATTCATTGATATGGAATGCTACTACTGGTCTGTAGTACCCGCTGACTTGACACCCATGATTAATGCCGGAATGGTATTTTCCGATAGACATTACGGCGGAATTAATTATCCCAAAGGCGGAGTCGGTCAAATCGCCCAAAAATTAGTCGCAGGATTAGAACAGTGTGGCGGGCAAATTCAATACAAAGCTAAAGTCACAAACATTATTACAGAAAAAGGCCACGCTGTCGGAGTCGAGTTGGCAAGCGGCGAAGTTTACCGGGCTAAGCGCATAGTTTCTAATGCGACGCGGTGGGATACTTTTGAGAAATTGTTACCCGCAACAGAAATGCCACCTAGCGAACAGAAATGGCAGCAGCGCTATCAAAAAGCTCCCAGTTTCTTGAGTTTACACTTGGGAGTGGCCGCAGATGTAATCGCTCCTGGTACGGCATGTCATCACATTTTGTTAGAAGATTGGGAGAAAATGGAAGCACCGGAGGGAACTGTGTTGGTATCAATTCCTACGCTGTTAGACCCAAGTTTAGCGCCAGAGGGCTATCACATTGTTCATGCTTTTACTTCCAGTTGGATAGAAGAGTGGGAAGGGCTTTCACAGCAGGAATATGAAGATAAAAAAGAAGCCGCAGCAGGCAGAATTATCGATCGCCTAGAGCAGATTTTTCCCGGTTTAGATGCCGGTTTGGATTATATGGAAGTTGGCACAGCCCGATCGCACCGTCGTTTTTTGAATAGGGAAGATGGCACCTATGGACCCATTCCCAAACAAAAGTTAATGGGTTTGCTGGGAATGCCATTTAATCGAACTTCTATGCCCGGTTTGTATTGTGTGGGTGATAGTACCTTTCCGGGACAAGGTTTAAATGCTGTGGCGTTTTCTGGGTTTGCTTGTGCCCATCGCATTGCGGTGGATTTGCGGTTGTAGGAGAAGCGTCGTAACACAGGTTGCCCCATTCATTTCTCACTCAGGACTTGACGAATCAATTAAAAACCCGGTTTCTATTCAGAAATCGGGTTTTTTAACGGAAATTTGGCGGTTAGGAGTTTACAATTGATACTCCCCAGCCCTTTCATAGACGGGGATTCTTGAAGAGTCCAGAGTCTGACTTGTCTTCGGCCCTATCAAGTCGCCACTACTCACTCCATTTGAATTTCTTCAAACATTGCGTATACTTTTTTTTGCTTTCGCCCTGCCATCGATCGCCAACAGATACGGTACGCTCTACATCCTGCTATTGTTTGCCCTTTAACTATTCCGAATCTGAGTCGGAGCTGTCCGTTGCCGGAATTGCTCGCCCTCTAGGATGTTTCAACACGTAGATGGTTATTCTTACTCGATCGTCTTTCATGGTAACATCATTTCCTGATTAACCACGTAAAGAAATATTGAAGGCGGTTGAAACCGCTACCGACTAGGACCCGTGTCTAAAGCCAGGGGCTTGTATCTCGTTCTTCGGTCAATTATTGATCGTAGCTACCACCAACACCGATTTGGGTATTGTAGATTTGGGCATCAGTGATCGTCATATCTTCCATGGATGCGCCGGATACATCTGCGGTGTTAATGATAGCGGCGGTCAAATTTGCCCGATCGAGGTCTGCATCATTTAAACTAGCATTCGTCATAAAAACTGATGTTAAGTTAGCACCAGTTAAGTTAGCACCAGTTAAGTCAGCGCCTTCGAGGTTCGCCTGAGATAGATTTGCTCCAGCCAAATTGGCTTCTCTCAAATCAGCACCAATTAAATGGGCTTGTCTTAAATCAGATCCTGACAAGTCGCACTGAAAACACTGCCCTGTCGATAGTAACTGCTCGACATCAGAAGTACGCTCGGCACGAGCAGGGCTTACCAACAGTAGGGGAGTAACTAAGAGAGTAGCAGCTAACAGATTCAGTTTCATAATGTATGTCTCCTGGGACGATTTTAGGTTTATAAGTTTTTCTTGTTTATAGCTACCATTTTACCACAGTGGTTTTTGCAAGTTGCGATCGAGTACACAGCCCGGATGTGACATGGAACCCGATGGGCGATCGCGGTCTAGTCAGTACCGCAATCTTCGCAAAAATTAACGCCACAAAACTTAACAATAGGAAATTCGATCTGGTTCCCATTTCAGTAGTAATACCTTTAATACTAACGAATGCAAGTAACATTTGTGTCTTTCTAGAGATAGATATCAGTGGTGAGGAAAGATGGGAGATTAGAGACTTAATGTTTTTGTTAACTTTCACATCCGACGCTCTCGCAATCCACCCTCACAAATTCTGTAAAAACCAATTACAGTTGGTAATAGCAGTATCCTAGGTGCTATTTCGATATCCCATAGCCAGTGGTAGGCAAAAGTAAACTGACGACCATCCAAACCCGCTCCTTTGGCACATAAAAAAGATATACTCCTAATTTGATAGATATAGCAAGAAACTTCGCCTGCGATCGCATTTGTGCCACCAGCAGGAAACTAGCCACAGCTCAACCAAATCCCGCAGGTGAATGTTTAACAACAAATTTTAATTAGTTAACAGTTACGCACTTGCTCCCCCCAACAGGGTTGATTCCTAGAACTATCTGGGCTAAACCTCTAATTTTTCCCCAAAATACGGTTAATGAGTCTAACTCAACCAAATTTAGCCACCGTGAAACCATCTAGATACTGCTGGGGTAAGAAGTCGCAAGCAGTGCCTTGCTCAACAGTCCTAAATTCCCTGCGATCGCAAAAATTAATTAAATATGATAAAAAACCATTCCTCCAAGTATCTACCAACCTTAGACCAAGTAATTGACCGCAGCCCCTTGACAGTTGCGCCAAATACCCCATTAGCCGAAGTAATTACCCTCATGGGTCAACTACGCGAAAGTTGTCCCCGCGAAACAGACATTCCAACCACAAGTATTTACCACCAACTAACAGAAATTACCAATCCCCTCACACCCGCAGACCCACTCCCAGATACCAGAAGTGGCTGCGTCTTTGTCGTCGCCAAATTGACAGAAAATTCCTCTTGGGATGAGGCTCGCATTTCTCGATTGCAAGGACTATTTACCGAGAGAGACCTGGTAGATTTGATTGCTTCAGGCAAAAACTTAAAAGCTGTCACCATCGCCGAAGTAATGAAACAGCCCATCGCAACTCTGACAAAATCCGAAGCTCAAGACATTTTCAGCGCCCTAATTTTGCTTCGTCAATACAAAATTCAGCATTTACCCATATTAGACAATGACGGTCAACTTTTAGGAGTAATTACCCCCGAAAGCATTCGCCAAGCCATGTTGCAACCGGCAAATATCTTAAAAATGTCCCAAGTCAAAGAAGTAATGACAACTCAAGTCATTCAAGCCCCCGTAACTGCTTCAGTGATGAGTTTAGCGGAGTTGATGGCGCAACACCGCGTTAGCTGCGTCGTCATTACAGAAACAGAATTATCTAGAAATTGGGAATTGCCAATTCCCGTAGGCATCATCACAGAACGGGATATGGTAGAATTTCAAGCCCTAGAAATAGATTTATCCCAAACGATCGCCCAAACAGTCATGAGTACCCCCTTGTTTTGTCTCAAACCAGAAGACTCCCTCTGGGTAGCTCATCGGGAAATGCAGCAACGCTTAGTCCGTAGGTTGGTTGTCACCGGAGAACAGGGAGAACTTCAGGGCATAGTTACCCAAAGTAGTTTACTCCGAGCACTAGACCCAATGGAAATGTCAGGGGCGATCGATGTGCTCCACGATTCGGTGCAAGCACAAACTCACAAATTGCAAAAAGCCATCGCCTCCCTCAGCTTAACCAACGCCCAACTAGAAAGCGAAATCGCTACCCGCGTCAAAGCCGAGGCCAGGCTACATCTTTTGGAATCTGCCGTAGTTAACGCTAACGACGCGATCGTGATTATGGATGCCGGACACAGCGATATCTCTGACCCCACCATCATCTACACCAACGAAGCTTTTACCCAAATGACGGGCTATCTACCCACAGAAATCATCGGACAAACGCCCAGTTGCTTGCGTGGCCCAGACAGCGACCCAGCCCAAGTAGGCAAAATTCGCCGCGCTTTCTCTCGCGGCGAACCTCTGCGCTTGGAATTGATTAACTACCGCAAAGATGGTTCGACTTATTGGGTGGAACTCAACACCGTACCCATTGCCGAAGCGTCTGGGAAAGTCACGCACTGGGTGTCTGTACAGCGCAATATTAGCGATCGCAAGCGACTGGAACAAGCATTTTTTCAAGAAAAAGAACTCGCTCAAGTTACTTTACAGTCGATTGGCGATGCCGTAATTACCACAGATGCTAGTGGCTACATTTCCACCCTCAACCCCGCGGCTGAAAAAATCACCGGTTGGTCAACCTGCGAAGCCAAAGGTTTACCCCTAGCAATGGTGCTGAGCATAGTTGACGAAACTACCCGGATGTCGAGCGCAAATATCGCTGACATCGCTTTGTCCGAAGGTCAAATTGTAGACAAAGGGCAAAACAGCTTGTTAATTGCCCGCAACAACCGCGAATTTGCGATCGACTACTGCGTCGCCCCCATCCACGCCAGCGATAGCGAAATCATCGGTGCCGTCGTGGTGTTCCGAGATGTCACTCAAGTGCGAACTCAAGCGCGACAATTAACTTGGCAAGCAACTCACGACTCCCTGACGCAATTAATCAACCGTCGCGAATTTGAATACCAGTTAGAATACGCCCTCCACAGGACTCTAGGTTATGGCCAAGAACACGTCATGCTTTACCTAGATCTCGATCGCTTCAAAATAGTCAACGACACCTGCGGCCATATGGCTGGGGATGAATTACTTCGTCAAGTCAGTCAGCTATTTAAAAATAATATCCGCAAAACCGATATTTTAGCCCGTATCGGTGGCGATGAGTTTGCCGTACTCCTGTACGAATGTTCAGCCGAACAGGGATTGGAAGTAGCAGAATCCCTCTTAAATTGCATTGAAGGGTTCCGGTTTGGATGGCTGGACAAAACTTTTTCTATTGGTGTCAGTATTGGTTTAGTTGCCATTAATCACAAGACACCATCGACCTCTGGAATTTTGATCGCCGCCGATATCGCCTGTTATGCTGCTAAAAATAAAGGTCGCCATCGGGTGCAGGTTTATCGATCGGGCGATCGGGAATTGCTCAAGCAGCACGGCGAAACCCAGTGGGTAGTGCAAATCAATCAAGCCCTAGAAGACAATCGCTTCTGCTTGTATTCTCAGCCGATCGTACATTTGCTACATCCTCAAACCACAGGAGTGCACTGCGAAATCCTACTCCGTCTCCAGCTTGAAAGCGGTCAGTTAGTCTCGCCCATGGCGTTTATTCCCGCGGCCGAACGATACAATTTAATGAACGCGATCGACCGCTGGGTCCTCCGCACTTTATTTACCAATTTGTCACAAGTTTTTGGTCCAAATTCCTTAGCCCAGAACCAAAGCCCCCACAGCCAGCCCATCGCCACTTTGCCTGCTTGTTGTGCCATGCCTAACTTGCGGTCATCGATTAGTAACTATGCCAGCCTGTATGCTCTTAACCTTTCTGGTGCTAGCATCAACGAAGAACGGTTTATTGAATTTATTTACGAGCAGTTTTCCATCCACCAAATCCCCCCGGAAATCATTTGTTTTGAAATTACAGAAACCGTGGCGATCGCGAATCTCAGCAAAGCAGCTAGTTTAATTTCTAAACTCAAGAAACTGGGATGTCAGTTTGCCTTGGATGACTTTGGTAGCGGGATGTCTTCCTTTGCTTATCTAAAAAGTTTGCCCGTTGATTATATTAAAATCGACGGCAATTTCATTAAAAATATTGTCAACAATGAAATTGATATTGCCATGGTGGAATCCATCACAAAAATTGCTCATGTGATGGGAATTACCACTATAGCTGAGTATGTGGAAAATGAAGAAATTATGGAAAAACTCAAAGAGCTAGGAGTTGATTATGGTCAAGGTTATTTTTTGGGAAGACCTCAACTTTGTAATTTAAAAACTCTGAATTTACAGGAAGTTTTGGAAGAAGTTACGGTAAATTCTTTGGATTTTAAAACTCAGATAGCTTCTTGAAAAGTCATTAGTCATTGGTCATTAGTCATTAGTTATTGGCTGCACCAGCTCAGCTGCATCGAAGCATCCAAAGACACGGCGCGCAGCAAATAACCAATAACCCTTCGACTACGAGGAAGGGCATCGCAAATAACCAATAACTACCTTCAACCCTCAACAATAGTTTCCACAGCTTCAATATACTGACTGTCTAGGAGGAAAGCACCTTTTTCAAAATGAATACCCCAATAATTGCCGGGACGCCGATCGACTACAATACCCTCATCGCCGATCGCAATTACATTAGCAGGCCGCAGCATCGGCATCCGTTCCGCAGTTTTCACGTAGGGTGGCATCGCTACAACTCGCACTTTTTGACCGACAGTAAATTCTTTTTCCATGAGTTTTTTTCCCTTTGACAATCTGGTGATTTGAGTAGTAATATCAATTCCGGTTGTATTGGAATGATTTAACCGCGAAGGCGCTAAGGACGCGAAGTTCGAGAAGAGAGAGTTTAATACAGGACGATGAAGACAGGATTTTATGTAAGTGGTATTGAGGCAAGTTTCTTCCTCCAGTTCTCGGACTGCTGCTTGCTTTGGACTTTCTCCAAGGTCCACGGCACCTCCAAAAGTAGACAGCATCCCTTGACTTGCAATAGCTGGAATATTATCTCGCAGTTGTGCCACAATCTCCATCCCTGTCCTGTTAATCCTAATTTTTGGACCGATCGCGCATAACACCGATACCGATCGCGCTACAATTGTCAATCGGGATAAAAACGGCAGATATAGCCGATCTAAAAGTAGGGGATAGTTGGTATGGCTACAAGTCGTCGCATAGAGCGCGTAGCTTCAATGATTAAACGCGAAGTCAGCCTCATGTTGGTCAACGGCATTAAGGACGATCGAGTAGGCGCGGGTATGGTTAGCGTTACCGAAGTAATTGTTTCAGGAGACCTTCAGCACACAAAAATCTTTGTCAGCATTTACGGTACTGATGAGGCGAAAGCCGAGACTATGGAAGGTTTAAAGTCCGCTACTAGCTACGTCCGCAACCAGTTGGGCCAAAGGATGCAACTGCGCCGCACACCAGAAGTCACCTTTCTCGAAGACCGCTCCCTAGAACGAGGTGATAAAATGTTAATACTGTTGAATCAGCTTTCTGCCAATCGCAAACCGGATCTAGAAGATTCAGATGCAGAATTCAACAACGATGAAATTGACGATACAGACGATGCAGATGAGGATTAGTATTTAACTGGTTTTAACTGGTTCCCAGGCAGAGCCTGGGAACCGAGATCCAGAGGCTCTGCCTCCAAAGATCCTCCCAGCAAGCAATATCAGGAAATGAGGAGGCCGAGCCTCCCGGCACACATTCCCAGGCAGAACCAGAAAACAAGTAAACCAATAACCAGTTACCAATTTCCCATGATTGACAATCTTTCCCTACCAGAATTAGTAGCCCAGATGTTCGTAGTGCGCGCTTCTGGCTATTTGTTCGATCGCCAAATTCGCTATCCCGAATGGGAACCCACCGCCGACAAACTCCGCCATTACGTAGAAAAATTGGGTGTGGGTGGTGTGATTTTGGCGGGGGGAAGTGCTGCGGAATTGTCAGTTCGATCGCACCAATTGCAATCTTGGGCAAAATTTCCGCTATTACTGGCGGCGGATATTGAGGAAGGTGTCGGCCAGCGATTCAGCGGCGCAACTTGGTTTGGCCCACCCATGGCGATCGCAGAAATTGCCAAGCAAAATCCAACAGATGCACAATGCTATGCCCAACAAATGGGTGCTGTGACTGCCATCGAAGCTAGGGCGATCGGTCTCAATTGGGTTCTGGCACCAGTAGTTGATGTCAACAACAATCCTGACAATCCGGTAATTAACGTCCGCGCTTTTGGGGAGACACCAGAAATTGTCAGCAAATTAGCCAGTGCTTTTATTCGTGGCGCCAGCACACAATCGGTTTTGACTACAGCCAAACATTTTCCCGGCCACGGCGACACCGCCGTTGATTCTCACTTGGAATTGCCGGTTTTGCCCCATTCCCCAAGTCGATTGGCGGAGGTTGAGTTACCTCCTTTTGTCGAAGCCATCGCCCATGGAGTTGATGCTGTGATGAGCGCCCACTTGCTGATTCCGGCTTGGGATGCCGAGTTTCCGGCTACTGTTTCTCGCAAAATTTTGATGGGGAAACTCCGCCAAGAGTTGGGTTTTCAGGGTTTGATCGTGACCGATGCTTTAGTGATGGGGGCGATCGCCAATCAGTATGGCCCTAATGAAGCAGCGGTTTTGGCGGCTGTTGCTGGTGCTGATGTTTTGCTGATGCCCCTAGACCCCCACGGCGCAATTCAGGCTGTCTGTGAAGCTGTGACTCAAGGTAGGATTCCCAGAACACAAATCAAGGAATCTGTCAAGCGGATTTGGGAGGCTAAGCGCAAAGTTGGTTTGCGGATTTCTGAACCCTCCCAACCCCCTGTTGTTAAGGGAAGCAGTAAGGATCAAACTGCTGTTGTCGAAAGCGCTAGCAAGAATCTACAATCCCTCAATTCGATCGACTTAAGTTTGCTAGCAACTCCCGCAGCCACGACAATTGCTGCTAATATTTTGCGAGATTCCTTGAAATTTGGTGGGAATCTACCTTTGGCTGTGTCGCCGACTCAAAAAAATCAGCCGTTGCGGAATTTAATAGTTGTAGATGATGTTTTGGCGTGCGAATTTTTGGGAAACCACACTCCCGCGATCGCCCTGCCGGCCAAGTTTGGTTACGAATTGCAACTGATTGACGATCGCACAGTCTCCATCGCACACAATACAAATGCAGAGTCCTTTACTCCCACTTTGCTGCAAGTTTTCATTCGTGGCAACTGCTTCCGAGGGAGTGCTGGCTTGACCTTGGCTGCTCAAGATTTGTTTAAGCAATTATTGACAACAGGTGAACTTCAAGCTGTGTTAATCTACGGAAGTCCCTACGTTTTAGACCAATTTTTGCCCCATCTGTCTCCCAGCATTCCCCATGTATTTTGTTTCGGCCAGATGCCGAGTGCCCAGGCCATTGCCCTAGAATTACTATTTGGCCTAGACTCAAAGCCTCTAGGGTAACTACTAACAAAGTTGTACGTGAAAGCCCCGCGCATTCACGCACAGGCAGTGTCAATTATCTCTGCGATTCTAGAATCTCAAGTGTCAAATTGATTTACCACCACGAAAATTCTTGAGTTAGCTATTTATGAAAGCTTTATAAATTTTTGTTAAGTTTATACTTGAGTAAATCTACTTAGTTTGTACGAAAAATCAAAGTTTTGACACGGAAATAGCCATGCTGAAACTCCGAATAAGTCCTGACGGGCCTGATTTGTGTAAATATTAGAATTTCTTTTAACTTTATATAACTAAATCGTATCTATATATACAGACAAAAATTAATCTAGCAATTAAACGAGTGTAGACTATATTATTAATAAGGCCATAAAAATTTTTAGCAAACATTGAGGGCGCATTATGATTCAGTCCACCATCCACCCATTGCAATACTCTTTAGATGTCATCCAAGATGAAGCACGTCACCTGGTGCATGATGGCGTACTCAGCCGTCAACAGCCTATCTATACGATGTGCCAATTCATTCCGCCTCGCGAATGGGCCTGTGTGGAGTGCGAACTAGAAAAATGTGACTTTTTGCTGCGCGATCGCATCGCAGACCTGATCGGTTCGGAGAAGTGGGACAATGACTAAATTTGGTTCATCCAGTCCGCCTGTGTTGAGGAACTTAATCAGTTATGGGTGTTTGTTGTACATGAGGCTGGTAGCACAATTGGCAATTAGTACCATGTAAGTGTCAAAGTTAGAGCGGCTTTTTTCACATTACTACTAATTGCAAAAGTGCTCGAAGAGGTTGTTTTTTTGCTAAAGCCTGTTTTGATTAAAAACTTTCAAATTAGTTTGTCGCCACCTCAAGATGCTTTAATCCTGAGAATTTTCGGCGCGTAAATTTTCTAACTGGGTTCTCAGTGCCACCATTTGTGCTGTTAACTCTTGAATCTCTAGCTGTACGTCTGATTGGGTAACAGAATCGGGAGGATTACCTATGGGTGAATTCGATTGCTGATGCGAGACGGATTCGCTGTCGGTATTCTCCCGCTCGTTTTGCCCAGAAAAGATAGTATCTACAAAATTTCGCGCTTCTCGATCGGTCATTTCGCCTTTTTCTAGTAAATCATCAGCTAGTACACCTAAATCTGACTTCAATTTTTCCAGATTTTCCTCTCGCTTCATCGGGTCTTGCAATGTCTCAATTAAAAAAGAAGTTGCACCCAAAGCTAGGTGAAATCCGGTTTGCAGCATCTGAGGCAGTTTTTCATAATTCATTTGAAAATTCCGCTAGTGCGAATCAGTCGATACCAATCTCCCCAAATCACAAAAAATAAGTATTTGTGGGGATGGCTTTTTATTTTACTTCAACTAATTTTACCATTACTTTGCAAATTCACAAATGTCAAGTGTAAAGTTTTGTTACAAAAACCCACGCCCTGAGATCTTCAGGTTAAGCACCGATTAAGGGTATAGCGCATCGCCGGTGGAAGGGTCAAATACAAATAGTCGATCGAAATCAAGCTGTACAGTCAGTCGATCGCCCGATCGGCAGCGCCCATTCCCAGGCACCAGTAACTGTATCGTAGTTTCTGGACTCAACATCGGCAAACTCCCCCGGACTAAAGTTTCTCGCCCCAAGGGTTCAACCACTTTCACATCTAAGTCTAGAGGCACTTTTTCTAAGGCCCAAACATCACTTTTTAAATCATCATTCTCCGCCATAGATTTAGTAAAAACTTCTATGTGTTCTGGACGAATTCCCAAATCAAATCCCTGTCCTTCCCTAGGCTGCAATTTTTTCTGAATCGAGGGCGGACAAGCTAGAGATTGATTTCCTACTTGAAAAGATTCGTCCGCATAAATTGCAGGCAAAATATTCATAGCCGGATTGCCTAAAAATGTCGCCACCATCCGATTTGCAGGTTTAGCATAAACAGTTTGAGGGTCTCCAATTTGTTGAATCAAACCACGATTTAAAATAACAATTTTGTCAGCTAAAGTCATCGCTTCCACTTGGTCATGGGTGACATAAATAGTAGTAATTCCTAGCCGTTGATGCAGTAATTTGAGTTCTGCCCTAGTATCATCTCGCAATTGAGCATCCAGGTTAGAAAGGGGTTCATCTAAGAGAAAAACTTTGGGTTCACGGGCGATCGCCCTTCCCAGTGCTACCCGCTGTTGCTGACCTCCTGAAAGCTGTTTGGGCTTGCGGTTGAGGAGATGATCGATCGATAGCGTTTGGGCTACAGTCTCCACCCTTTCTTGAATTTTTGATTTTTCAACATTCCGCATCCGCAATCCAAAAGCCAGATTTTCTGCCACAGTCATGTGCGGGTAAAGCGCATAATTTTGAAATACCATTGCCACATCCCGCTGTCTGGCTGGAATGTTATTGACTAAATTATCTGCTATATAAAGATTGCCCGAAGTTGCAGTTTCTAAACCTGCAATTGTCCGCATAATTGTAGATTTTCCACAGCCCGATGGTCCAACTAATACCCAAAATTCTCCGTCCGGGATTTGGAAGCTAATATTTTCGATCGCGGTCACATTTTGATAGCGTCGGGTAATATTTTCTAAGCGAACATTTGCCATTTTTATTAGTTATTGGTTACGGGTTATTAGTTATTGGTTTATTCCTGGATGAAACAATAACCTAAATCATGTCATTCTCAGGGTAGCGAAGCATCTCAAATTTTTGCCACACCGTCAACCCTCGGTCTAAGACTATAGTTTTTACATTATCGCCTAATTGACGACAATCTTTTAAGGGCGATCGCACATTATAGATTTTATCAGGAGCCGAGACCAATCTGAGTGAACTAGAAGCATGGAGAATGCGATCGTGTCGCCCTGGGAGATTAGGTGTCCTGTTGCTTTCAGTATAATACTCTGATGGATGTTTTCGCCCGTGGCGGGGCCACCTCGATCCTCGATCGCTTGCGTCAAGTAAAATTGCGATCGTCTCATGTTCCGAAGCCCCCCACTCTAAAGCTATACTAGCAGTATCCAACATGAGAATCATTAAAGAGAGGTTGCGATCGTGACAGCTACTATAATTATACCCAAAAATGCCGACCAAAAATTAGAACCAGAATCACAGCCAGAATTAGAAAATACACCAGAAATTCAACCCGAATCCGCTCCACAAAAAGTCATATCTCTAGAACATTTTTTAGTCAAGCCTGCTGATAGAATGGAATGGGTTGACGGCAACTTAGTGGAGAAAACAGGAATGACATTCAAGCACAGCCTGGCTCAATCTAAACTATCTACATCCTGGAGGAATTACCAAAATTCCAGCGGACAGGGAGGAGAAGTTCTGACCGAAATACTTTGTCGCACTAACAAACAGGGCCGCCGTCCAGATGTCGCTTACATCACTCCTGAACTCTTGCCACCATCAGGCAATTTTACAGCATTTTATCAAAGTTTTCCCCTGATAGCAGAAGTTGCTTCCCCTGAAGATAGCGGCGAAGAATTATTTGCCAAAGCTCAAGAATATTTAGAATCGGGATGTTTAGAAGTCTGGCTGCTATTTCCCGAAGCTCGATTAATCTTTGTGAATGCCGGCAAAAATTGGTTATTATTTAATGCCGACGAAGTGGCTAGCACTCAAAATGTACTTTCAGGTTTTAGCGTAGCTGTCAGTGAATTGTTGGCCTAAAGAACTTGCCAAAAAAGCCAGGTTATGAAATAATCTAGAATGTTGAAAATTCCCACTAAAGCGACATCCCCAAATAAAAATTAAAATATAATGGATAAATTCAGAGTAGAAGTTATTTCTCAAACACCCAATCCTCAGCAAGTAATATATGCTGCTCTCCATCAAGACTATACAGAGAATTTCGTGGTTGACGAACGCGATTCCTGGCCTTGTGAAGCCGAATGTGGTGAAATAATCGTCAAAAGGCTCCTCGCAGGCGATCGGGGTCATTACGGCCCGTTAGAACATCCCCAAATTATTTTTAATTGCGGCTACTTTCCCCACAGCGTCATGCAGCAGGCCAGGACACATCGTGTAGGAGTATCCTTCGATGTGCAATGTCTTGCTGCTGATACCATAATCACTTTTGTTGATTGCGACGGAAGTGCTAGCAAGACAAATTTGAGCAAAACCATTGAAGAACTGTATGATCTTTGGACTAATGGAGAAAAAGCGATTCGTTCTCGGTCTATTCGAGGTCGAAATGGTGAACCACCAGGCGAATATCGTCGTGACAGCAAGCAAACAATCCGTAAAATGCGCTTACGAGTTTTAAATGAACAAACTGGTTTGTTTGAAGTGGGTCATATCAAAGATGTAATGTGTAGCGGTATTCAACCCGTTTATAAAGTTACATTGGAGGACGGAAAGACTTTAGAGTGTACCACCAATCACCGTTTATTCACCGCAAACGGTTGGCAAACAATGAAAGATGCGGTGGGATTGACAACCGCATCTGATGGCAATGTCGTTAGCATAGCCAAAAACTCCTATGTCATGTGTAATGGTTTATCAGTCACGGAGGATTTTTACACAGATAAATCATGGTTAGAAGCCCAAATCACAAAAGGATTAACCACCCAAGAAATTGCTGGTTTATCGGATTGCTCTATTGCTACGATTAAAGTATGGATTGATAAGTTTGAATTGCGTTCTCATCCCGTAAAAATCAAGAGTGTTGAATATGTTGGCGAGCAAATGACTTATGACCTAGAGGTGGATGGTGAATGGCATAATTTCGTTGCTAATGGTTTAGTAGTACATAATTCTCTGCGTTATACAGGTAATCAATTTCTAGATGCAGCCACCGGCAAAAAAGATATAGAAGATATTTTTTACCTCCGTCCAGTAGATTATTATACAGACCGCGAAGGTAAAAAATACTACTATTCTCCCGAACAAAGACAACAAGATTTAGAGTGGTGTCTAGAAGCCGCTAAACGTTACAAAATAGACTTCGATGGTGGTATGTCCGAAGAACACGCCAGAGGTAAATTACCCTTTGACTACCGCCAGCACTTTGTAGTCAGTTTCAATTTAAGATCCTTCCTGCACTTTGCTGACTTGAGAAACAAAAAAAATGCTCAACTAGAAATTCAAAAACTCTGCGAAATGATGTGGCCTCATTTTGAAAATTGGGCCCCCGACATTGCGAAGTGGTACACAACAACTCGCCTGGGGAAAGCCAGACTAGCCCCCTAATGAATGCCATAGTCATCCTGTATTCATCTCTCTCTTCTCCCCCTCAGCGCCCTCTGCGGTCTCTGCGGTTAAATAATTCCGATACAACTAACATTTATCTCACTAAAAATTTGGCTGTATCATCATTATTCCGTCTTCCTTATACTCACAAAACAAGATGAAATTAAAAATACGGCAACTTCACGAATCGGCCATAATCCCCAAATACGCCCACGAATCTGATGCTGGAATCGATCTGTTTTCCATAGATGAATTAGAAATTATTCCCGGAGAAAGCAAGTTAATTCATACAGGCATATCAATAGAATTACCCCCAAAAACAGAGGCACAAATTCGTCCTAGAAGTGGTTTAGCTCTCAAACACCAAATCACCGTACTCAACGCACCAGGAACAATAGATGAAGGCTATCGAGGGGAAATAGGAGTCATCTTAATCAATCATGGTAACACTTCTTTTCAAGTGACAAAAAGCATGAAAATTGCTCAAATGGTAATCGCCCCGGTAATTCGCGTGGAAATTGAAGAAGTTAAAATCTTAAGTTCCAGCTCTAGGGGAGATAATGGATTTGGCTCCACTGGTATCTCCCAATAAATAGCTGGTCTCAATACAGTTCTAATTCTATACTCTAAATGCACAATACACCAGACAACTACGACCCTCCTCAAAGACCAGATTGGGATGAATACTTTTTAATGTTAGCCAAATTAGCAGCGACTCGATCGACTTGTCTAGCCTTTCCCGTAGGTGCTGTCATCGCTAAAAATAGGCAAGTGTTAGCCACCGGTTACAACGGTTCCCCCTCCGGTTCGGCCCACTGCATCTCTCAAGGATTCTGCTATCCTGGTTTGAGCAGTTGTGATGCTAGCAAAACCTTACCATCGCGGGCGGTTCATGCAGAAGCAAATGCGATCGCCAAGGCCGCCAGACATGGTATATCTACAGATGGAGCTAGCATTTACGTCACCTTAGAACCCTGCATTTATTGTCTTAAATTAGTCATTGCCACTGGGATTCGGGAAATATTTTATGAAACCAGTTTCAACAGCGGAGAAAAAGCAGCCTTGAGAGATACTTTTATCAGTGAAGGTATTGTGGAATTCAAGCAAATTCAGCTATCTGAAAATACAGCAAAAAAGGCTGCCCTATTTTTGCTGCATCCTACTTCTGTCCTCAAAGATTCTATTTCTTGACAATCACTATAGCGGTTTTCCCTAGCGTCCACAGTCAACATTTAATCAAACTCATTCACAACTTGCAAATAGTCGATCGCAGCATCTATCCTCGAAGAATACTTAAAAGCAAACTGATCGAACCAAAATCTCTCATCAGAATCTTTACTTAAGTTCTTCAGCCAAACTTGAGCTTGTCTCACTTTCTCCCGGTGGGTTTTTACTTCCACCTGCTGTGGTTCCTGTTTGATAATTTTCTGAGCTTTATTTTGTGCTTCATCTTCAGCCAAAACCCGTTCTTGTTTGGCAACTTTTTGAGCAGGCTCTTGTCCTTGGTATTCAGCCTTGATTTGAGCTAAATCACTGTCTAAATTATCAAAATCCAAATTTTTGCCAGAAGTTTCAATTACTTGACTAGACGGCGCAGTAGTTGCTTGCAAAGACGGTTCTGGTTGCACCATCCGCGGCCTTTTTAAGTCAGCAGATTTTTTTTGCGATTCTTGATACTCAGCCCTAAGTTCAGCTAACAAACGATCGATCGATTCCATTACTTAACCCCCCCCCTAAACAATGCTTCTGAGCCATCCGGTCAAAATACCATCGCCTTAAACTTGATTCACCTTCTCAATCAGTGATTGCATTCAGCAATACTTCCATCAGAGTCATTCCTTCCATATCGTCCATAGTTACAGTATCCACGATATCGAATTTAGCCCCAGCGCTTTGCAGTTCGTCATCCAATATCTTGAGAAACTTGGTAGCTTCAGGAGCATTCCCGACTTGGATAAACGAAATTGCTAATTCTTCATCTCGATCGAGCTTCCGCGAAGCTTCTATAATTGTTTTCATCACTTCTTTGCGATCGTCCGGTTCTCCGTCCGTCACCACTAATATTGTTTCCCCATTTTGCTGAGTCTTACCGGATATTTTACGCTGAAAATAGTTGTTGAGAGCGTCTTGCAAAACTATCGCCAAATTCGTCGTCCCCGAAGGCTCATTTTCTTGGAATATTTGTACGACTTTCGCTGCTGTTACATTGTCGTACCGTTTGAAGCGACCCGAAAACAAGTAAACTGTGATGCCATCAGGGTCTAGTTCTTCGCATTTATTTGCTAATGCGATCGTCGATTCCTGCATCAGCGCCCACCGACTTTTGCCACCAGTCTTGTCTTTGGTGTACATACTGCCACTTTTGTCAATGATTATGGTATAGTCTCGGTTCTGAAGCATGAGAGTTTTCCTGTTACATTAAGTTTTTTCAAGAAAGAGCAAAACCAGCGAGCAGAAGCTGTTGAGCTTTAGTTGCTCGCTGCGTTTTTTAGTTGATTGGCGATCGACTGAAACCCAATTTAAGCTGCAACTAAAGCATCCTTGAGTGGCTTCCAACTAAAAACTCGATCGCCCCCCATCTCTACAGCTATTTTAACTCGCGGTTCTAACGTCGGCAAAATAGTTAAATATTCCACCTCCTGACTAGACAAAATCTGCCCTTCAATGATCCACAGCACCAGTCCTTTTGCTTTCGGAGGCAAATTGTCCAATTGAGTCTTCAACATAGGCGGCACGTAGTAGGTATAACCCACCGACGCTTCATTACCAGTGGTTTTCTTACCCAAATGCGGCGGCCGCACCCCGTGCACCCCCGTCAAATACATCGCCAAATCGCCCAAACCCCGCGCTGTAATGTTGTACGCACCATAGCCCGCAGCCCTGAGTCGGCGCAGGTAGCGTCCCTCAAAACCTCCCTCCAACGGAACGTACAGGGCCAGGGACCCCGACTTTTCCAAATCCCGAATCATATCTGAACCCGTCGTAATCAATCCCATAAATTTGTGTTGCTGTATGAAAATTTGGTCGATCGCCCAAGTGCGAACTGCAAGTATTTTGACACTCCCCAGTCTAAAGACGTGGGGATTCTTCATTCACAGGGAGATGCCTTGCAAAAGCAGTGCCTTTACTTGGTCTTACTCTCCCTCCCGAAGCAGTGGCGGTATGCCCTACCGCCAGAATTCGTAACCCTTCATCCCGAATATTCTTAGCGGCATTGATGTCTCTATCGTGGTTTTCTCCACACTTAAGGCATTGCCAACTACGAATATCTAAGCTCAAACTATCAACACGATTTAAGCAGTTACTACAGGTCTTGGAACTGGGGAAAAATCTGTCAACTTCTAGATAGATTTTTCCTTCCCATTCAGCCTTGTATTTCAACATAGTACAGAATTGACCCCAGCCAGCATCACTAATTGATTTTGCTAGTTTAGGGTTTTTGACCATGTTGCTGACGGCTAGATTTTCGACCACTATGACTTGGTTTTCGTCAACTAATTTACGACTTAGCTTGTGGAGAAAATCTTCACGACAACGAAGGATTTTAGAGTGAACTTTAGCAACTTTAACTCTAGCTTTATTGCGGTTATTAGAGCCTTTTTGCTGGCGATTAAGTTTCTTTTGTCTCCTCGCTAATCTTCGTTCGTAGTTACGATAGTATTTAGGGTTCCCATGTTTAGTCCCATCTGATGTAATCGCAAAATGGGTTAGTCCAACGTCTATCCCGATAGCTTTTCCTTCTGATGATTTTTGGGGCAAATCCTGACCATCATCATAAAGACAAGATGCAAAATATTCTGCTGATGGATTAACTGAAACCGTAACCGACTTTAAATCTCCCTCGGGTTGCCGTGAAAGTTTGCAATAGACTTTGCCGATTTTGGGTAATACCAGAACATCATTTTTTAACTGACAGTGCTGAGGAAATCTAATCGACTGCCTATTTTGCTTTTTCTTGAAGTTAGGATATTTAGCTCTACCTTCAAAAAAATTAAGGAAAGCACTAGAAAGATTTAAAGCGGCTTGCTGTAATACCTGCGATGGGACTTCGCTTAACCACTCATACTCTTTTTTTAGGGAAGGCAGAAGCTTGATTATTTCGTTTCTGCTTAATCCTTTTCCAGTTTGTTTGTAAGTTTCGGATGTTAGATTGAGAGCGTAGTTGTAAAACCATCTAGCACAGCCAAACGACTTGGCCAGCAAAACGGATTGCTCAGCGGTCGGATAGATTCTGTACTTGAATGCTTTTAACATTTTGCTTACCACACTACATTTACTATGGTAAATTGTTTGGTCAAGAGTGTCAATCCGTCCTCCGCTACGCTAAAGGACGGGGTTTTAAACCCAAATTTTCGATAAATCTTTAAGCTGAGTCAAAAAAATCCGATCGTGGCCTTGACAAATAGCCAACACTTCGCATACTATAGTAAATCGTTGCTGTAAAGGATACTGAGTGGTTAACTGCTCAAGTCCAGGCACGAACAAGCAAGAACGAAATAAACCTCGGAGACACAACAGCTAGAACCCTGTGAATCTCGAAACTTGCAAGACTTCCACAAGCTCGCTCCCAAATTTAAAATTTAAATTTTAAACACCGCGGAAAGCTGTTGGTTGATAACAGTTAATTGCAGAATCATTCAAATAAATGATTCTGCACAAGAGCAAGCGGATTGACGAAAACTTCGCAATCCGAAACCTCTTGCGTAAATAAAAGGAAAAAAAATCCGTGTCAGTAGGCATTCTTGGTACAAAACTAGGCATGACTCAAGTGTTTGACGCAGAAGGGAAAGCAATCCCCGTCACCGTCATTCAAGCAGGGCCTTGTACAGTAACTCAAATTAAAACAAAACCAACAGACGGCTACAGTGCCGTTCAAATTGGATACAGCGAAGTCAAACCAAAGGCTCTCAACAAGCCAGAACTAGGACACCTAGCCAAGTCCGGGGCGAATCCATTGCGCCACTTGCAGGAATACCGATTGGAAGACACAAGTTCCTTTGAATTAGGTCAACAACTAAAAGCCGATGCTTTTGCACCCGGACAAATAGTAGATGTGATCGGTACAAGCATCGGTAAAGGCTTTGCCGGTTTCCAAAAGCGCCACAACTTTAAACGAGGCCCAATGTCTCACGGTTCCAAGAACCACCGCGAACCAGGCTCGATCGGACCTGGAACAACCCCCGGCCGCGTCTATCCAGGGAAAAGAATGGCAGGACGGATGGGGAATGTTCAAGTAACCGTTCGCAAGCTAACGATTGTGCGGGTAGATACAGAGCGGAATCTGCTACTAATTAAAGGAGCCGTTCCCGGTAAAGCCGGTGCCTTAGTCAATGTTGTACCTGAGAAAAAAGTTGGGCGGTAGTCATTAGTTATGGGTTATTTCGTTATCAGTAGTAGCAGATAACAACAACTAACAAACAACTAACAACTAACAACTAACAACTAACAACAACAGACAAAGGACAAAAGAAATGGTTAACTGTGTAGTGCGAAATTGGCAAGGCGAAGAAGTTGGAGAAACAACTCTCGAATTGCGCGTAGCCAAACAAGAAAATGCCTCTCACATCGTTCACAGAGCATTGACGCGGCAACTGAATAACGCCCGTCAAGGAAATGCTTGCACCAAAACTCGATCGGAAGTCAGAGGCGGTGGCCGCAAACCCTGGCGGCAAAAAGGAACAGGCCGAGCCAGAGCAGGTTCTATCCGTTCTCCCCTGTGGCGTGGTGGCGGTGTCATCTTCGGACCAAAACCCAGAGACTTTGAAGTCAAAATGAACAAAAGAGAACGCCGTCTCGCTTTGCGGACAGCATTCTACAGCCGTACAGAAGACTTGATTGTGGTGGAAGAATTTGCAGAGCAATTTCCGAGACCAAAAACCAAAGAATTACTAAACGCGATCGCCCGGTGGGGCATCGAAGGCGATACAAAAGTTCTGTTAGTCTTGCCAGAACCCCAACTCAACGTCTACTTGTCGGGACGCAACGTCGAATTGATGAACGTCATCCTGGCAACTTCCCTGAATGTATATGACGTTCTGGCCGCTGACAAAATTATCGTCACATCCACAGCCCTAGCAAAAATTCAGGAGATTTACGGTGAGTAAAATCGACCCCCGCGACTACGCAGATTTGATCCAGCGTCCTATTCTCACTGAGAAAGCTACCCGCATGATGGAATTAAATCAATTCACCTTCGACGTAGCCCCCAAAGCGACAAAGCCTCAAATCAAAGCAGCCATCGAAGAACTATTTAAGGTTAAAGTCACCGGAGTCAATACCCAAAACCCGCCACGCAAAAAGCGTCGAGTTGGCAAATTCGTCGGTTTCAAACCTTGTTACAAGCGCGCCACCGTCACTCTCAGCGACGGAGATTCACTCCGCAAACTCTTATTCCCAGAAGTTTAAAATTTAGTAATAGGTAATCGGTAATGGGTACTCAGTAATAGGTAATCGGTAATTGAAAAGTATGAAAGATGAATTCGGACTTCACAACTTCTAATTACTAATTACCAATTATCAATTACCGATTACCAATTACCAATTACCAATTACCAACTACCGATTACCAAATTATGGGCATTCGTTCTTACCGACCTTATACCTCCAGCACCAGGGAACACACCGTTTCCGACTTCGCTGAAGTTACTAAATCAGAACCAGAAAAGTCTCTAACCAGCAACAAGCACACCAAACAAGGCCGCAACAACCGAGGCGTCATCACCTGTCGCCACCGCGGAGGCGGTCACAAGCGCCTTTATAGAGACATCGACTTCCGTCGCGACAAACACGGCATTCCCGCTACCGTCAAGGAAATCGAGTATGACCCCAACCGGAACGCCCGTATCGCCCTCGTGTTCTACAAAGACGGCGAAAAACGGTACATCCTTCATCCACTCAACTTAACCGTTGGTACAGTCATTGTCTCAGGCCCCGACGCACCAATCGAAATCGGCAACGCCCTACCCCTGAGCAACATCCCCCTGGGTACAAGCATCCATAACGTTGAGCTAGTACCAGGCAAAGGCGGACAAATCGTCCGTTCCGCAGGCGCCAGCGCTCAGCTAATGGCAAAAGAAGGCAGCTACGTTACCCTCAAACTACCATCCGGCGAACAGCGCAAAGTCCGCGCCAACTGCTACGCCACCATCGGTCAAGTCGGCAACACAGATGCTAGAAACATCAGCCTCGGTAAAGCCGGCCGCACCCGCTGGAAAGGTCGCAGACCAACCGTTCGTGGTTCCGTGATGAACCCAGTGGACCACCCGCACGGTGGTGGTGAAGGCAGAGCTCCCATCGGGCGTTCAGGACCTGTCACACCTTGGGGTAAACCAGCATTGGGTGCCAAAACCCGACGCAAAAACAAGCGCAGCGATGCTTTAATTGTCCGCCGTCGTCGCAAGTCTTCCAAGCGCGGCAAGGGTGGCAGACAAAGTTAATGTTAATAGGTAATGGGTAATAGGTAATGGGTAATGGGTAATAGGTAATAGGTAATAGGTAATAGGTAATGAGTTATTGCAATTAACAAATGCCCAATGCCCAATGCTATAAGGCCCAATGCCCAATACCCAATGCCAAATTCCCACTTCCCAATTCCCAATTCCCAATTCCCAAAATTATGTCTCGTTCATTAAAAAAAGGCCCGTTTGTCGCAGATCATCTGATGACAAAAATCGAGAAACTCAACGCCGCCGGCCAAAAACAGTTAATTAAAACTTGGTCGCGAGCCTCCACAATCCTGCCCCAAATGGTAGGCCACACCATCGCAGTTCATAACGGCAGACAACACGTTCCTGTCTACGTCACAGACCAAATGGTTGGTCACAAACTAGGAGAATTTTCTCCTACTCGCACCTTTAGAAGTCACGCTAAAAGTGGTGACAAAAAGGCAAAGAGATAGCCGCCATTAGGTGACAGGTAAGAGGTAATCGGCAAACAATTACCAATTACCAATTACCTTCCAATTACCTTATTCCCAATTACAAAAATCGCAATGGCTATAGATACCACATCCGAAATAAAGGCGATCGCCCGCTATATTAGAAGCTCGCCCTTCAAAGTGCGCCGAGTTCTCGATCAAATTCGAGGCAAAAGCTATCAAGAAGCGCTGATTCTACTAGAATTCATGCCCTACCGAGCTTGCGAACCAATTGTCAAAGTTTTGCGCTCCGCAGTAGCCAACGCCGAACACAACGCCGGATTGGATAAAGCCAAGCTAGTAGTTTCTCAAGCCTACGCAGACCAAGGTCCAGTCCTCAAACGCTTTAGACCCCGCGCTCAAGGTCGTGCCTACCAAATTCGCAAGCCAACCTGTCACATCACTGTGGTAGTAGCTCCGCTCCTAGAACAATAAACAAGAGCACAGGTAATAGGTGAAAAACTGCTAAAAGTTGCAAACATCGGTAAACCCAATTACCAATTACCAATTACCAACTACCAATTACCAAATATCAACTTTTATGGGACAAAAAATACATCCAATTGGTTTCCGCCTCGGCATAACCCAAGAGCACCGCTCCCGTTGGTTTGCAGATGCCAGAAACTATCCCGAACTCTTGCAAGAAGACCACAAAATTCGCCAGTACGTTCAAAAAAACCTCAGTAACGCTGGTATCTCCTCGGTCAGAATTGAGCGCAAAGCCGATCAAATCGACCTAGAAGTGTTCACAGCTAGACCAGGTGTGGTAGTAGGCCGCGGTGGAGCAGGCATCGAAACCTTGCGAGTCGGTTTGCAGCAGCAACTCGGCAACAACCGCCAAATCCGCATCAACGTTGTCGAAGTCCAACGGGTAGATGCCGATGCCACTCTGATCGCAGAATACATCGCTCAGCAGCTAGAACGGCGCGTATCTTTCCGCCGAGTAGTCCGTCAAGCAATTACTCGCGCTCAAAAAGTCGGCATCGAAGGCATCAAAATTCAAGTCAGCGGACGACTCAACGGTGCAGAAATCGCCCGTACTGAGTGGACGCGGGAAGGAAGAGTCCCATTGCACACCTTGCGTGCCGATATTGACTACTCCTACTGCACCGCTCAAACCATCTACGGTATCCTCGGCATTAAAGTTTGGGTTTTCAAAGGCGAAATTATTCCTGGACAGGAACAAATAGCAGCCCCGAACAATGATGCCCCTCGGACCAAGAACAAGCGCCGTCGCCAGCAATTTGAAGATCGATCCAACGAAGGCTAGTGGTTAACTGTTAATTGTCAGTTGTTAATTGTCAGTGGTTCACAACCAATTACCAATTACCAACAACCGATTACTAATTACCAATTTCCAATTACTAAATCCCCCAGCCATGTTAAGCCCTAAAAGAACCAAATTCCGCAAACAACAGCGCGGGCGAATGTGCGGTGTTGCCACCCGCGGCAATACAGTTAGCTTTGGTGACTTCGCGCTCCAAGCTGTTGAACCCGCCTGGATCACTTCTCGCCAAATAGAAGCCGGACGGCGTGCCATGACCCGCTACATCCGCCGGGGTGGCAAAATCTGGATTCGGATTTTTCCTGACAAACCAGTCACTCAGCGGGCAGCAGAAACCCGGATGGGTTCCGGTAAAGGCTCACCTGAGTTTTGGGTTGCCGTTGTCAAACCGGGTCGGGTAATGTTTGAAATTGGCGGTGTCGCTGAAGAAATTGCCCGTGAAGCAATGCGTTTGGCAGCCTTTAAATTGCCAATCAAAACCAAGTTCATCACCCGCGAAGATGAGCAGTCATAGCGATTTTGGACTTTAATTTCCTCCTCAGATTCTGGGAAATAACTCAAGCAGATTTAGGATGATTTTTCAACCTCAAATCTCTAATCTAAAATCCATTGACCGATCGCTAACGATCCACGACAAAATTATGTCTTTATCCAAAATTAAAGAAGCTAGAGATTTAAGCGATGCCGAAGTGGCAGAGCAAATTTTAGCCGTAAAGCGCCAACTAATGGAACTGCGGTTATTCCAAGCTACTGGCCGTGTAGACAAACCCCATCTGTTTAAGCACGCCAAACACAGACTAGCTCAACTGATGACTGTTGAACGCGAACGGCAAATCGCGGCTGAAGCTGCTGCAAAATCAGCTTCGTCTACAACTGCCGAATCAACTGCTTCAACCGCAGCAGTCAGCTAAAAGACAAAAGTAGCCCAACCGAATCGCACAGCAGTTACACAAAACTCCATTGCACAACAAAAATAGGTAGGTATGGCAGTTAAAGAACGAGTTGGCGTAGTAGTCAGCGACAAAATGGACAAAACTGTGGTAGTGGCAATCGAAAACCGCTCCTCCCACACCAAATACGGCAAAATCGTAGTCCGCACCAAACGTTACAAAGCTCACGACGAAGAAAATAAGTGCAAACCGGGCGATCGTGTCCGCATCACTGAAACCCGCCCTTTGAGTAAAACCAAACGCTGGACAGTTGCTGAAATTTTCGGTACAAAAAACGGCTAACAGTTAATTGCATTCTGGCGATCGCCCGATCCCAGATTCACAATCAACACTCAACAGTTAACAGTCACCAATCACCATGATTCAACCCCAGACATACCTAAATGTCGCCGACAATAGCGGAGCACGTAAACTGATGTGCATCCGCGTATTGGGAGGCGGCAACCGTCGCTACGGCGGAGTCGGCGATGTCATTATTGCCGTCGTCAAAGACGCCATACCCAATATGGCAGTCAAAAAATCCGATGTCGTCCGGGCCGTCATTGTCAGAACCCGCAAAGCTTTGCGTCGCGACAGTGGCATGAGTATTCGTTTTGACGATAACGCCGCCGTTATTATCAATCCAGAAGGCAATCCTAAAGGCACTCGCGTTTTTGGACCAGTCGCCCGCGAACTGCGCGACAAAAACTTCACTAAAATCGTTTCCTTAGCCCCAGAGGTACTTTAAAATGTACGGAAAAAAGGGTAAAGCAACTAGCGAACCGCAACGCCATAGAATGCACGTCAAAGCAGGCGACACCGTTCAAATAATTACTGGCAAAGAAAAAGGTAAAGTCGGAGAAATCTTAAAGACCTATCCTAAAGTCAGCAAAGTAATTGTTAAAGGTGTAAATATCAGAACCAAACACGTAAAGCCCCAGCAAGAGGGAGAATCGGGTAAAGTAGTTACATTTGAAGCTCCAATTCATAGCTCCAATGTCATGCACTACTCCGAAAAAGAAAAAGTAGCTAGTCGTGTTTGCTACACCTTTAGCGAAGATGGCCGCAAACTCCGACAACTCAAAAAAACTGGAGAAATCCTCGATAATTAGTCCTTAGTCCTTAGTCCTTAGTCCTTAGTCCTTAGTCCTTAGTCCTTAGTCCTTAGTCCTTAGTCCTTAGTCCTTAGTCATGAGTCATGAGTTATTAGTCATTAGTCATTAGCTAACAACAGACAACAGACAACAGACAACAGACAACAGACAACAGACAACAGACAACAGACAACAGACAAAGAACAATTCCCTGACCAAGCCCAGGGACAGTTAAACAAAGCCAAAAACAATGCCAGACAAACTCAAAGTTCTTTACCAAGAAAAGATAGTACCCAAACTGATGGATCAGTTTAAATATACTAATATCCATCAAGTACCCAAACTCGTCAAAGTCACCGTGAACCGTGGCTTGGGAGAAGCATCTCAAAATGCTAAGGCGCTAGATTCATCAATCAACGAAATTGGCATCATCACAGGTCAAAAACCAGTGGTGACGCGGGCGAAAAAGGCGATCGCAGGCTTCAAAATCCGCAAAGGAGTACCCGTTGGTGTCATGGTGACACTACGGTCAGAGCGGATGTACGATTTTCTAGATCGACTAATCAACCTCGCACTTCCCCGAATCAGAGACTTTCGTGGCATCAGTCCCAAAAGCTTCGACGGACGTGGCAACTACAGCTTGGGTCTGAGAGAACAACTAATCTTTCCCGAAATAGAATATGACAGCATCGATCAAATTCGAGGCATGGACATTTCAATTATCACCACAGCAAACACCGACGAAGAAGGACGCGCCTTGCTCAAAGAAATGGGAATGCCCTTCCGGGACAACTAAGCAGTAGAGTAAGGAGCAAAACATGGCAGCTAACGATACCATAGCAGATATGTTGACGCGCATTCGCAATTCGTGCATGGCGCGCCACCAAACAACACAAATTCCAGCTACAAAAATGACCCGTAGCATCGCCGAAGTCCTCAAAAGTGAAGGCTTTATCAGCGAATTTGAAGAAGCAGAACCAGAAGGGATTAAGCGACATTTAGTGCTTTCTCTCAAATACAAAGGCAAAACTCGCAAGCCCATCATTACGGCACTTAAGCGAGTCAGCAAACCAGGACTGCGCGTTTACTCGAACCGCAAAGAATTGCCCAGAGTTTTAGGCGGAATTGGCATAGCCATTATCTCCACAGACCGTGGCATTATGACCGATAGAGAAGCCCGCCGCCAAGGTTTAGGCGGAGAAGTGCTTTGTTATGTTTGGTAGTCATTAGTCATTAGTCATTAGTCAATGGTCATTGGCAACAGACTCAAAAATCAATAACTAAGGACTAATCACTAAAGACTAAACATCCAGGACTAATAACTAAAAACAAAGGACCAAAAACTATGTCGCGAATTGGCAAGCGTCCGATTAGCATACCCACGAAAGTCACCATCACCCTAGACGGTCAAAAAGTAGCCGTCAAAGGTCCTAAAGGTGAACTTTCACGAGTCATACCAGCAGAAATCACGATGGGACTCGAAGGCGAGACTTTACTCGTCACACGCCGAGACGAATCTCGCGTCGCCCGCCAACTACATGGCCTGTGTCGCACCCTAGTCGCCAACATGGTCGAAGGTGTATCCCAAGGTTTTCAGCGTCGCCTGGAAATTATCGGTACAGGTTATCGGGCCCAGGTTCAAGGACGGAACCTGATTTTAAACGTCGGTTACAGCAAGCCCGTTGAAATGCTCCCTCCTGAAGGGATCACCATGGCAGTAGAAGGCAACACCAACGTCATTGTCTCTGGCATTGACAAAGAACTCGTAGGCAATACAGCAGCCCGCATCCGCGCAGTGCGTCCGCCTGAAGTGTACAAGGGCAAAGGCATTCGCTACAGTGGCGAAGTCGTCCGCCGCAAAGCTGGTAAAACAGGCAAAACAGGTAAGAAGTAGACATGAAGCTTACTCGCAAAGAATCAGTCCACCGCAGACACCGCCGCGTGCGGCGCAAGGTGTTCGGGACCTCCGAACGCCCCAGATTAGCGGTATTTCGATCGCAACAGCACATTTACGCCCAAGTCATCGACGACAGCACCCAGCACACTTTAGCCGCCGCGTCAACCCTAGACCCGGAATTAAAGTCAGCTCTCAGTTCGGGAGCCAACTGCTTCGCCAGCGTGCAAGTAGGTCAGTTGATAGCCAAACGCTGTTCCAGCGTCGGCATAGCCAAAGTCGTCTTCGATCGCGGAGGCAACCTCTACCACGGTAGAGTCAAAGCCCTCGCCGACGCAGCTCGCGAAGCCGGGTTAGACTTTTAGGAAGAAACAAGAAGGAAGAAGGAATAAGGAAGAAGGAATAAGGAAGAAGGAAAAAAGAATCTACAATAAAATTCTTAATTCCTAATTGTTAATTTCTATTTTCCAACTACCAATTACTAATCCTCAATTCCCCAAGCACAAAACATGGCAGAACAAAAAGAACAGCGCAACAAGAAAAAAAGCAACAACAAAACGCGCGAAAAAGAATCCGAATGGCAAGAACGGGTAGTTCAGATTCGCCGCGTTACCAAAGTAGTCAAAGGCGGTAAAAAACTCAGCTTCCGCGCCATAGTCATTATCGGTAACGAACGCGGTCAAGTTGGGGTTGGAGTAGGCAAAGCTAGCGACGTCATCGGTGCAGTTAAAAAAGGCGTCGCTGACGGCAAAAAGCACCTGATTGAAGTGCCTTTGACCAAAGCTAACTCAATTCCTCACCCCATCAACGGTGCTGGCGGCGGAGCCAAAGTCATGATGCGACCAGCCTCTCCTGGAACAGGGGTAATTGCAGGGGGAGCAGTCAGAACTGTTCTCGAACTAGCAGGAGTCCGCAACATCCTAGCCAAACAGCTAGGTTCTGGAAATCCATTAAACAATGCTAGAGCAGCCGTCAATGCCCTATCCACACTTCGCACCCTATCCGAAGTAGCTCAAGAGCGCGGAATTCCAGTAGAAAACCTCTACGGTTAGACAATGGAACACTGCAAGTTTTGAGTTGAGAATCAAAAAATTCAGAAACTCAAAACTAGCTCACTCAAAACTCACGTCATACTGCAAACCCAATTACCAAAACTATGAGATTGCAAGACGCCCGACCAAAAGCGGGCTCCACAAAACGCCCCCGTCGCTTGGGTAGAGGTATTGCTGCCGGTCAAGGCGCGAGCTCCGGTAAAGGGATGCGCGGTCAAAAATCTAGAGCCGGTAGTGGCACTAGACCCGGTTTTGAAGGTGGTCAAAATCCTCTTTACCGCCGCCTCCCCAAACTCAAAAGCTTCCCTTTGGTGAACCGTAAAGAGTACACTATCATCAATGTCAGTAAATTAGCATCGCTGCCAGCAAACACAGAAGTAACTCTCACCTCTTTGATTCAAGCAAAAATCGTCACTACTGACGACGGTCCGCTCAAAATCTTAGGAGATGGAGAATTAAATGTAGCTCTGCAAGTCAGAGCCGCTGCTTTTACCGCAGGTGCTCGCACCAAAATAGAAGCCGCTGGTGGCAGTTGTGAATTAGTTGCCTAAAGATTTGAGGTTTGAGAAGGTGTCCAAATCTCAAATCCTCAATGCTATCAAAAAATGATTTAGCCTAAAATCCCAAATCTAAAATCCCAAATCGTAACTATGGACGTTAGTAGAGAAAAAGCGCCAACTGCACAAGAAACTTTCATGCAGATGGCCCAAGCTGCGGGTTTGCGGGGCCGCATCCTCGTAACCCTAGGCTTATTGATTTTAGTGCGATTGGGTGTCCACTTGCCAGTCCCCGGCATCGATCGCGCCGCCTTTTCCCAAAATGTTCAAAATAGCCCTTTGATTGGCTTTTTGGATCTATTTTCAGGGGGCGGGCTGTCAGCTTTGGGGATTTTTGCTCTAGGGATTTTGCCCTACATCAATGCTTCAATTATTGTGCAGCTTCTAACAGCGGCTTTACCAAGTTTAGAGGAGTTGCAGAAAAATGAAGGGGAAGCGGGGCGACGCAAGATTTCTCAAATTACTCGCTACGTTTCTTTGGGCTGGGCCATTCTGCAAAGCGTTGGCATAGCGATTTGGGTTAGCCCTTTTGCTCAGGTTCCAGGACCTTTATTCATTGCACAAACAGCTTTGGCTTTGACTGCTGGATCGATGTTTGTAATGTGGATATCGGAAGTGGTGACAGAACGAGGTATCGGTAATGGAGCGTCTTTGCTGATTTTTATCAACATTGTTTCTGTTTTGCCACGTTCTCTGGGACAAACTTTTGAATTGGCACAAAGTGGAGACACGCAAGTTGTTGGTCGCGTAATTGTGCTGCTGCTGGTATTTTTGGTGACGATTGTCGGGATTGTTTTTGTTCAGGAAGGTATTCGCCGGATTCCGATTATTTCCGCCCGTCGCCAAGTCGGTCGCAAGGTTTATCGGGAGAGTCGCAGTTATCTACCCCTGCGCTTAAATCAAGGTGGTGTCATGCCGATTATTTTTGCATCCTCGGTATTGATTGTTCCCTCTTTCTTAGCTCAATCTCTCAATAACCCGTTTCTGGTTCAAGTGGCTAATGTTCTGAGTCCCAATGGACCTGCACCTTGGGCTTACGCACTATTTTATCTGACTTTGATTCTGTTCTTTAGCTATTTCTACGCTTCGTTGATTGTCAACCCCGTAGATATGTCTCAGAACTTGAAGAAAATGGGTGCCAGTATTCCTGGGATTCGTCCCGGTCAGAAAACTAGCGATTATGTGGAGAAGGTTTTGAATCGTTTGACTTTCTTGGGAGCGATATTTCTCGGTCTGGTGGCAATTGTACCAACTGCTGTTGAAAGCGCGATCGGGGTGCAAACTTTTAGAGGCTTTGGCGCAACTTCCTTACTGATTCTAGTAGGTGTGGCGATCGAAACTGCTAAGCAAATTCAAACTTACGTCATCTCCCAACGATATGAAGGAATGGTGAAGTAATCCCAATGCAATTGATTTTTATGGGGCCTCCAGGGGCAGGAAAGGGAACTCAAGCTCAGCTTTTAGCAGATCTCTGGAAAATACCCCACATTTCTACTGGTGATATCCTACGCGCCTGCGTAGTGGCCAAAACTCCCTTGGGTGAAAAAGCCAAAGCCTACATGGATGCTGGTGAGTTGGTTCCCGATGGGTTATTGATGGATATCGTACAAGAACGCATGAATCAACCAGATGCTAAGGCTGGCTGGATTCTAGACGGCTTTCCTCGCACAGTCCCACAAGCAGCGTTTTTTGACACACTACTGTGCGATGTTCCTGGTGGGGGGGGGCCAAAGTCTGGGAAGGACTGCGCTCTGAGGGCAGTGAATTTGGATGTTCCTGACAATGTTTTGGTGACTCGGCTGCTGTCACGGGGTCGCCAAGATGACAATGAGCAAACCATTCGCCGTAGGTTGCAAGTTTATCGCGAGCAAACAGAACCTTTGATTGAGTTTTACAGAGACCGCGAACAATTGGTTGAAGTTGATGGGGATCGCTCCATGCAGGAAGTTACCGCTCAACTCCAACAAGTTCTGTCTGGAAACTCTTGAACCTTCTCAATCGAGCCTGTTACCCGCCAACAACTTTTGCTAAGATGTGTTAACTAGGAGCTTTTTGTGCTCAAAGGTCAATCTAATTGACACAACTTTAGCTTTATTCAATTAAGGATAAAGTTAGCGGTTGGTTGAGTTCTTAAGTCGATCGAGTCTCCCTTTCCTGTGCTAGTTTCCAACTTACCAATAAATAAGTTTTTGCAGCAGCCGGGAAACTCCTAGTTAATCAAATGTAGAGTTGAGGTAAATACCAAATTGTCTAAGCAAGATTTAATTGAAATGGAAGGGACAGTGACGGAATCCCTGCCCAATGCGATGTTTCGCGTTGACCTAGATAATGGGTTTAATGTCCTAGCTCACATTTCGGGCAAGATCCGTCGCAATTACATCAAAATTCTGCCAGGCGATCGCGTCAAAGTCGAATTAACCCCCTACGACTTAACCAAGGGCCGGATCACTTATCGCCTTCGTAAAAAATAGGCTTAGATAAAACTTTCTAAAAACTAATTCTAAGTTTAATTAGAGAGAATTTGGTAAAACCAGTCAAATTTATGCTATAATGCTACGTTTGTAGTGTTGCCGAGAAGGACGTCAACAACCCACCGGTGTACAGAGTTAAGTCATTGCTACACCGTGAAAGTATAGATCGCCCTTCAGTCTGAAAGCAGGCGAACTTGACCCCAGTAGTGGGAGTGGGGACCAGCGGGTTCCTTCATCAAATAACCCCCGCTTCATAAAAATTAATCGAGGAGAGGCCTACACCTTGCCCTGCCTCTCCTCCCACCGCTATACAGGCAGTGCCCGCAGGCGTACTCTCCGGTATGGTGGCGTTCTCCAGGCAGGAAGAAAGATGAAAGTTCGAGCATCTGTCAAAAAAATTTGTGAAAAATGTCGCGTCATCCGCCGTCGAGGCAGAGTGATGGTGATATGTACTAACCCAAAACACAAACAACGCCAGGGTTAGAAAATCGGAAAATTAGGAATAGCAGATAGCTGCTGCCTAATTCAACATTGTAGCCAAACAGGAAAACTAGGGAGACAAAAGTGTGGCACGGATTGCCGGGGTAGACCTTCCACGCGATAAGCGCGTCGAAATAGGTTTGACATACATTTACGGAATAGGCCTGTCTCGGGCCCAAAAAATTATCGCTGCAACAGGCGTAAATCCTGACACTCGTGTCAAGGATTTAACAGAAGCCGATGTGACCGCCCTGCGGGCTCATGTAGAAAGCAACTACCAGATCGAAGGAGACCTCCGACGCTGGGAGTCAATGAACATCAAGCGCCTGATGGATATTGGGACTTACCGCGGTCGGCGTCACCGTTTGGGCTTGCCAGTTAGAGGGCAGAGAACCCGCACCAACGCCAGAACCCGCCGGGGTGTCCGCCGAACTGTTGCGGGCAAGAAAAAAGCACCTTCCAAGAAGTAATATCTTTTTGGGAAAATTACGCTGGGGGCTGCTCGCTCCTAGCGCTTCGAGAAATTAGTTGACAGAAAAGTTAAAGAGACTCATATGGCGCGACCACAAACAGGCAAGAAATCTGGTGCAAAAAAGCAGAAACGGAATGTACCGAATGGGGTAGGCTACATCCAGTCTACCTTTAACAACACGATTGTGACTATTACTGACCTCAACGGCGAAGTCATATCCTGGGCGTCAGCAGGTTCGAGCGGTTTTAAAGGAGCTAAAAAGGGAACGCCCTTCGCAGCTCAAACAGCAGCAGAAAGTGCAGCCCGCCGAGCCAACGACCAGGGGATGCGCCAAATAGAAGTAATGGTCAGCGGACCAGGAGCAGGTCGAGAAACAGCAATTCGGGCACTGCAAGGGGCAGGACTAGAAATTACTCTGATTAGAGATGTTACCCCAATTCCTCACAACGGCTGTCGCCCTCCCAAGCGGCGTAGAGTCTAAAACGATTTGAGATTTTAGATTTTAGATTTTGGATAATGGCTAATTGCTGAAAGCCAAAAACTAAGGCTTTCAAATATTGCCCCGTCCATCCAAAATCCGAAATCCGTTCAGGGGTATGCTCTGCAATCTAAAATCCAAAATCAAAAATCCAAAGTGGAAAAGGGAGGTCACTCCGTGGCGCAGTTTCAAATTGAATGTATAGAGTCTCATACTGACAAAGACCGGAGTCAGTACGGAAAATTCGTCCTCGAACCCCTCGACCGCGGTCAAGGAACAACTGTTGGGAATGCGCTTCGGCGAGTTCTGCTGTCAAATCTGGAAGGAACAGCAGTAACTTCAGTCCGCATCGCAGGTGTCAATCACGAGTTTGCCACGATCGAAGGGGTACGAGAAGATGTTCTCGAAATCCTGCTGAATATGAAAGAGGTCGTCCTCAAAACTCATTCTCAGCAGCCGCAAATAGGTAGATTGCGGATCGAAGGACCAGTCACAGTTACCGCAGATCGATTCGATGTACCTTCTGAGGTAGAAATAATCGATCGCTCTCAGTATATTGCGACTCTCTCCCCAGGCTCAATTCTGGAAATGGAATTCAGAATTGAAAAAGGGATCGGATACCGAGCTGTAGACCGTAGTCGCGATGATGGAGCTGCTTTGGATTTTCTGTCCATAGATGCCATTTTTATGCCGATTCGTAGGGTCAACTATAGTGTTGAAGACGCTCGCGTCGGTGGCACTGTTGAGAAAGACAGGCTGATTATGGAAATCTGGACTGATGGTAGCGTGACTCCTCAAGAAGCTCTGAGTCAATCTGCTCACATCCTGGTAGACCTGTTTGCACCTCTCAAAGACATCACCCAAGATTCCCTCAAACCCGAATCTCAAGGTGTAACCGATCCTACAAGCCAAATTCCGATCGAGGAATTGCAATTGTCAGTACGGGCTTACAACTGTCTCAAGCGGGCTCAGATTAACTCCGTGGCAGACCTATTGGATTATACCCAAGAAGACTTGCTCGAAATCAAAAACTTCGGGCAAAAGTCCGCAGAAGAAGTGATTGAAGCTTTGCAAAAGCGCCTGAGCATTACCTTGCCACAGGAAAAATCAGCTAAAAGTTAATCCAACGGTAATGAGTAACAAAGTTTTGATTTAGCCACGGCTAGGTGGAAACGCAAAGATTGTGGGTGAGCTTTAAATGAAAAATTTAAAACTCATAACTCAAAACTGTTTACTTACCAATTACCAATTACCAATTACCAATTACCAACTGCTATGCGTCATCGCTGTCGCGTCCCCCAACTCAATAAACCGGCTGACCAGCGTCGCGCACTACTGCGCTCGCTGACCACCGAATTAATCCGTCACGGTAAAATTACTACTACTCTCGCCCGCGCCAAAGCGCTGCGTTCAGAGGCGGACAAAATGATTACTCTGGCAAAAGATGGCTCCTTAGCCGCTCGTCGCCAAGCTATGGGCTTTATCTATGACAAACAGTTAGTACACGCACTGTTTGATGCGGCAAAAGAACGGTACGGCTCACGTAACGGTGGCTACACCCGCGTGGTGCGAACTGTCCCCCGTCAAGGAGACAATTCCGAAATGGCAATCGTCGAACTGGTTTAATTCAATTTTGGGTTGGATATTTTTGATTTATGACTGAAAATCCCAAATCGGAAATCGACAACCCCAAACCGATGCAGCGTGTTGCTCTTGTCATCCAATATCTCGGCACTGACTTTCATGGTTGGCAGCGACAGCCGAATCAGCGTACAGTACAAGAAGAGATTGAAACAGCAATTTCCACTGTTCTAGAGCGTCCGGTAACGCTGCACGGGGCTGGGAGAACTGATGCGGGAGTTCACGCAGCGGCTCAAGTAGCCCATTTTGACGCCCCTAGTCCAATTCCAGCTCACCGCTGGGCAAGCGTTCTCAACTCTCGACTGGCAAAAGATATTTTAATTCGAGCTTCCGCAAAGGTGGAACCTACCTGGCACGCTCGGTTCTCAGCCAGTTGGCGGCGCTATCGCTACACCCTTTATACAGACCAGACCCCTAATTTGTTTGTGCGTCCTTTTGCTTGGCATTATTATCACGCCCCTGTGGATGAATCTTTGATTCAGGCAGCTATGGTACCCCTGATCGGACACCACCATCTAGCAGCTTTCCACCGCGCGGGGTCTGCCAGGCCGCATTCTTGGGTGGACGTACAAGCAGCAGAGTGTCATCGTTCTGGGCCTTTGATTTATATTGAGGTTCAGGCGAGCGGGTTTTTGTACGGGATGATGCGGCTGCTGGTGGGTTTGCTGGTGCAGGTGGGTCGCGGGTCTAGGGCGATCGACAATTTTACAGATATCTGGGTCAACGAACGTCGAGAATTGGTAAAATATGCGGCCCCCGCTCAAGGTTTGTGCCTGCTGCGAGTGGGCTATCAAGACTTTCCCTTTTCTCAAGATGTCTGGTACGACACTCAGCCAAAATTAGTTATTGGTTATTAGTTATTAGTTATTAGTTATTGGTTATTATTTATTGGCAACAACTAACAAATAACAAATAACAACTAACAAATGACAAATAACAAATCACAACTAACAAATAACAACTGACAACTAACAATGAACAAAAGTTACGTCCCTACTCAAGACTCCCTAGAGCACAATTGGTACGTGGTCGATGCCGCCGACCAACGGCTCGGTCGTCTAGCAACTGAAGTTGCCATGTACCTCCGGGGAAAACACAAACCAACTTACACTCCTTCTATGGATACCGGCGATTTTGTAATTGTCATCAATGCTGACAAAATCGCTGTTACTGGCAAAAAACGCACCCAGAAAATCTATCGTCGCCACTCTGGAAGACCGGGCGGCATGAAAACAGAAACCTTTGCTAAATTGCAAGCACGTTTGCCAGAAAGAATTGTCGAAGAAGCGATTAGAGGAATGCTGCCTCACACAGCATTGGGCAGACAACTGTTTACTAAGCTGAAGGTTTACGCTGGCCCTGAGCATCCGCACGCTGCTCAAAAACCACAAGAATTAATTGTTCACACGATTCCAGGAGGAAATGAGTAATGCAAGCAACAGATACCGGCCGCGCGGTGTACTGGGGTACTGGCCGTCGCAAGTGTTCCGTAGCACGAGTACGTTTGGTTCCCGGCACTGGGATATTGACTGTCAATGGTAAAGATGGGGATTTGTACTTGCAATTTAACCCAACTTATTTGGCCTTGGCTAAGGCTCCTTTGGAAACTTTGGGTCTGGAAAATGAGTACGATATTTTAGTAAAAGTCGAAGGTGGCGGGTTGACAGGTCAGGCTGACTCCATTCGCTTGGGTGTCGCTAGAGCACTGTGCCAATTAGACCCTGATAACCGCAAACCTCTCAAGATAGAGGGGTATTTGACTCGTGACCCGCGGGCGAAAGAGCGGAAAAAGTACGGTTTGCGGAAAGCTCGGAAGGCTCCTCAATACTCCAAGCGGTAATCGAAGGAAGAGGTTCGAGGGAAGAAGGAAGAAGGCAAAATTATCCAGATTCTATCTTCCTTTTTTTTCAAGTCTATTTGCCCGATGACGCTCGCTGGTTCCAAAAGATATAAGGCAAAATCGTGGCGGTTTTTGGTACGCAAGTCCGAGCACGGCTAAAATGGTAGTAAAGTAAAAAAAATAGAGAGTAAAAAACAATGGCGAAAGCTGGCATTCACCCTCAGTGGTATCCCGAAGCTGAGGTTTATTGCAACGGGGAGCTTGTGATGACTGTTGGTTCTACTAGACCCAAGCTGCAAGTTGATGTTTGGTCGGGGAATCATCCTTTTTATACTGGGACTCAGAAGATTATTGATACTGAAGGTCGTGTGGAACGCTTTATGCGGAAATATGGCATGACGGAAGTGGAAATGCCGAAGGCAGATGCGAATTCTGGCCCGATCAAAATGGAAGACCCGAAAGCGGATGCTGCTAAGGCTGCTGCTAAAGGCAAAAAGAAGAAGTAGCCGGATTGTCATTTGTCCGCAGTTTGTTGAGAGTAGTTTTTTTCTACTGACAATTTACCGCCTTCGGATTGCAGATTTTAGATTGAAGACTTGCCCTTGCCAGCAGTTGAGTTGGATCTACATTCTATTCCAACTGCTCTTCAATAGACATCTCCCCAAAAGGCTAGCTAGGGCAGGCCCCATGCCTACCCCACAGGAATTATTGGAGATGTCTAATTCTAAAATCTCAAATCTCAAGTCTCAAATCTCAAATCTCAAATCTCAAATCGATTGACGAGGACAACTGACAATGGCTGAATCTTATTTACTGGATAAATTGAAGTCGGTAGAGCAAACTTTTCATGAGTTGACTCGCCGCATGGCTGACCCGGATGTTGCTAGGGATAATTATGAGTTTCAGCGGGTAGCGAAGGCTCGATCGTCCTTGGAGGAAGTGGTCGATACTTTTGAGCTGTGGAAAACCACGACTGATGATTTGGTAGGTGCGCGTCAAGTTCTGAAAGAGGCTGCGGGCGATCGAGAATTGCAAGAAATGGCCGCCTTGGAAGTTGAGGAACTTGAGTCAAAATTGGAGAATTTGGAAAGCCGTTTGAAGGTTTTGCTTCTCCCCCGCGATCCCAACGACGATAAGAATATTATGTTGGAAATTCGTGCGGGTACTGGCGGAGATGAGGCTAGTATTTGGGCGGGTGATTTGCTACGGCTGTATTCGCGCTACGCTCAAACTGAAGGCTGGCAGGTGAAATTGGTGAGCGAGTCACTGGCGGATATGGGTGGCTTCAAAGAGGTGATTCTGGAAATCACGGGCGATAGCGTTTATAGCAAGCTGAAGTTTGAGGCTGGGGTGCATCGGGTGCAGCGAGTTCCTGTGACTGAGGCGGGCGGCCGAGTACACACTTCGACGGCGACGGTGGCTGTGATGCCGGAGGTTGATGAGGTTGAGATTCACATCGATCCGAAGGATATTGAGATGAGTACGGCTCGATCGGGCGGTGCTGGCGGCCAAAACGTGAACAAGGTGGAAACTGCGGCGGATTTGTTTCACAAGCCGACGGGGATTCGGATTTTCTGTACTGAGGAGCGCAGTCAGTTGCAGAATAAGGAGCGGGCGATGCAGATTTTGCGCGCGAAGCTCTATGACATTAAGTTGCGTGAGCAGCAGGATGAGGTGAAGTCGCGGCGTTTGGCTCAGGTTGGTACTGGTTCGCGATCGGAGAAGATTCGCACTTACAACTATAAGGACAATCGGGCTACTGACCACCGTTTGGGGGAGAATTTCTCGCTCAATACTGTTTTGGAAGGGGATATTGAGGGGATTATTCAGACTTGCATTTCTCAGGATCAGCAGGAACGTTTGGCCCAGTTGGCTGCTTCTACTAATTGATCGATCGAGCGCTAGGCGCATTTTTGGGTCTGCCTTTGTTCTCGGATGACTCGGCGGATGTGGTTTAGTAGGGCATCCCAAATTGCGTCGGCGCTCTGGACGGGATACTTGAAATGTTCTAGGTCGTATTGTACAATGATTTCTAGAGGCGCGAGGGCTTGCTGGTTTCTACAACTGGCGATCGCTGCGATCGTCTCTTTTTCCCATCTGGCAAATAGTCTGTAGCTGAAAAAGGAACTGCATTTTTGCCCTTTCTGGTTCAGATAAACGACTATTACTTGATGCTGTTTGGGATAAACTTTGACTATGCGGTTGACGGGAATTTTCAGGGCAACGGCTGCTTCCGTTTTGGAAATTTGCCAGCACTGGGGTTTTAGCCAACCGGAGGCGGTGAGGCTTTGACGGTTGCGACGTGAGTTGTGGGTGTTTTGGCTGCGTCTTTTGGTCATTTTTGGGGACTCCTAAATCGTGATGGCCGCTGCGATCGACTCAAACTATATTTATAGTTTTTATTGTAAACTAACATTACTTGTATGTCAATACTTAAAAGTTAAGATTTAAACGATAATCATTTATAAACCGATCAGTTTACTTATAGGTAAAGCCGAGTAGCTTTTAAGTCGTGAACAACATCCAAAATAGAGAAAAACTTAGTGAAATCATCAAAACAGCGCGCGGAACAATGAGTCAGCGAGCGTTTGGTAAGCTTTTGGGCGTTTCCGCTACCGCTGTTCAGCTTTGGGAAAGGGGCGATACTGTTCCCGATACTGAAAACTTGGCTAAGCTCGCTGCGAGATCGGGTTATACGCTGGAAGAATTTCTGAGATTGTTGGACGGAAAACCTGTCTCAGACCCGTTAGATATCCAACAGATTGTTACTAAAATCAAGTTCTTGCCTTTGACTCAGGTGGCGGCGATTGTTCGAGCTGGTGTTGAGCGGCTGGCGGCAGCGGCTGAGGTTTCTGGAGATTAAGGCTGGAATCAAAATCAATTGGACATTACACTGAGTTATGTGTTGATTAAGTGGTGGCTGATACTGTGGACGCAGAAGCTAAGAAAAAACTGGTTGAGGTTGTGAAGCTAGCCCGTGGCGACCTGAGTTTTAGCGCTTTTGGTAGGCTATTGGGAGTCTCTGGGTCTGCTGTTCAGTATTGGGAGAAGGGACAGGTACTCCCGGATACGAAAAATTTGACTCAGATTGCCGCAAGAGCAGGCTTTACTATGGAAGAGTTGATGGCCCATCTAGAAGGCAAGCCAATGCCAGAACCTGTCAATACCAACGACCTGCTGAAGAAAATTCAGTGTATGCCGATTAGTGAGTTAGCCGTGGTTGGTCGAGCGGTGATGGACAGACTCGCGGCTGCTGCTGAGTCGTCTGGGAAATATAGTTGATGTATAGCTATTTAAGCTGCTATTAAACTCATAGTTGTTATTGATTGGTATACTTTTAATAGTAGCAGCGATAAGTTTTGTTGTCAATAACAAGTGGAAAATTCATAAATTGAGAAGTAAACTTGTTAAATGTGGTTAAGTGGTCACGGCTATTGTGGATGCAGAAGGTAAGAGAAAACTGATCGAGATTGTTAAATTAGCGCGTGGCGACCTCAGCCAGCGAGCTTTTGGCAAGCTTTTGGGTGTGTCATCGACTGCTGTACAGTTGTGGGAAAAAGGTCAGAGTATCCCGGATACAGGAAATTTGACTCAGATTGCGATTAGAGCTGGTTTCACGCTCGAAGAACTCATAGGTCATCTGGACGGGAAACCGATGCGGGAACCGATGGATACGAACGATATGCTTAAGAAAATTCAGTGTATGCCACTGAGTGACTTAGCGGTGATTGTTCGAGCTGGTATGGAGCGACTGGCTGCTGCTGCTGTAGCTTCTGGGAAGTATGGTTGATGTAGGTAGACCTGTTTAATTGCAGGTACGATGGATCGAGTAGCTTTTAAGTTGTGAACATCCAAAATAGACAAAAACTTAGTGAAATCATCACTCACAGCGCGTGGAACAATGAGTCAATGAGCTTTTGGTAAGCTTTTAGGGGTTTCTGCGACTGCTGGGGAATGATATTGTTGACCGTTGCATCAGAATGATTTAACCGCAGAGAACACAGAGGACACAGAGTCCGAGAATAGAGAGATGAATAATTTAGATGCTACGGGATTTGATATGAGTTAGGATCGATCGCGATCGCCCGTTTTGCAGAATTAGACCCGCCCTTATGGACTGACGCACTCCGACAAAGAAACCGGGTTTTTTACGAAAATACTTCGTTGTCACCGACAGATTAGGTAAAAAACCCGGTTTCTGGGCCCCTAATCGCCCTTATCAGAAAACTACTCGCCCTATGCCTGACTCAATAGGTCTAAAAATTCTTGTACAATGCGATCGGCTTCTTCTGTACATCTGTTAGCGTCGCAATAGTGGATGATGCTGATTCCGTGGGATGCAAACTGGCGATCGCGCGTTTCATCTTTTTCTGTATCGGGATGCGATATTTCCAGAATACCCCATTTGCCTTGGTGGAATATCAGAAAATCTGGTTCTTGGTTTTGTCGGCCGGAGGGTGTGGTGAGGCGGGCTTTGGAGTTGGGCAAGAAAAGGACGGAAGTGCGATCGAGTGCTTCGGCAATTTTCACTTCTTCTTCGCAGCGAAAACACAAATCATTCCAGTGATAAATGCCTTCTTCTGATTTAGACAAAATCCCCTGATTATGCCCGTCTTCAGCCTTGATAATTTCATCTAATACTGTGTTATAATCAGCTAAAATTGCACCGTGTAAATCGGCTGATGAATCTGATTCACTTAGGTTTGCAAATGATAATCTCGCTCCGCTTAAGTTAGCGCCGCTGAGATTAACTCCAATGACTTGAGTTCGATTCAAGGTTATTCGCTGTCGTCTAAAATATCGTTTTAGGACTGATTTAAGATTATTTTTTTTTACTTTTTCGTCAAACGCTTCTGAGAGTTGTTTCCAGAGTTTAGCCGCCAGCGCTTTTATGTATTCATCATTATATTGAGAGAGTTGAGAAATTTCCTCATAGGAACATCGGCCTTCCCAGCATTGTCTGAAGATGAGCTCTTGCACGTTGTTTAACTGTTCGTCGTCATCTAGGACTGTTTCCACAATGGCGAGAGCTTCATCGACAGTCATGGGTTAAGTTTCCTTAAAGTATATATAGCTAGTCTAAATCAATTGTGTAATTCTTGTAGGGGCAATCCCCCCGTGGTTGCCCCAATCCGGGGTAGGCACGGGGCACTACCCCCGTGGTTGCCCCGATCCGGGGTAGGCACGGGGGCACTACCCCCGTGGTTGCCCCGATCCGGGGTAGGCACGGG
>JAHREW010000005.1:22894-36417 GCA_020883125.1 Microcoleus sp. CAWBG506 | reverse complement strand
CCCGTGGTTGCCCCAATCCGGGGTAGGCACGGGGCACTACCCCCGTGGTTGCCCCGATCCGGGGTAGGCACGGGGGCACTACCCCCGTGGTTGCCCCGATCCGGGGTAGGCACGGGGGCACTACCCCCGTGGTTGCCCCGATCCGGGGTAGGCACGGGGGCACTACCCCCGTGGTTGCCCCGATCCGGGGTAGGCACGGGGCACTACCCCCGTGGTTGCCCCGATCCGGGGTAGGCACGGGGCAATCCCCCCGTGGTTGCCCCAATCCGGGGTAGGCACGGGGCACTACCCCCGTGGTTGCCCCGATCCGGGGTAGGCACGGGGGCACTACCCCCGTGGTTGCCCCGATCCGGGGTAGGCACGGGGGCACTACCCCTACAATATTTGTACAAATGATTTAGACGCACTATGTCTGGTAATTTTTTGAACATATCGGACTATATTTTACCAATTAAGGCTGGCGTTCGTTCAACCAATTGGTTAAATCTGAGGCTTCTGAAAAGTCCAGCAGCGCCTCCCCTAAATTCTCTAATTCTTCTACGGATAAAGTCTGAATTTGCTCGCTGATTTCAGGAGCGATCGCACCGATGCGTCGAGTCAACTGGCGAGTGACAAAGGACAGCGCCTCATTTTGCCTTCCTTCTTTAAGGCCTTCAATGAGACCATCTTCGCGAATTTCTTGGTAAATCACAGAACCGCGCATAGTTTCTTTCCTAAATAGTTGTCTAATTAAGTCTTTTTCAAATCTCAAACCTGCGAGCACTTGGGTGCAAGCGAGTAAATCCGCTTGTTGGGTAGGTTCTTCGATTATAGCAATCTGAGTAGCGATTTGCTGTAACAAAGTTCGCGGGGAGTTGGTTTGAGATAGTGTCGCCAGCGGGAGTAAGCCGGGGACGGACAGCAGTAAAGCGGGGTCTTGTTCCCACAGGCGAAGGACTCGATAGCCGTGTCGAGTGTTCGCGTCTGTGTACTCGGATACAAAAACTTGTTCTGAGGCTGTTTGCTGCAAAAAAATTACTACTTGATTGATTTGACATACTCCCCGCGCTTAAGCAACGGGGATTCTTGACACTTCGCTGAGATGTGCTGGCGAACCAGTCTGACCTTCTCTCCATGTCCGTTTAGAGTCGTGGCAATGCCCTATCCCGACTTTTTCTATATTCCTTGCCGCGTTTGAATCTCTGTCTTGCTCAGTGCCGCAATTGAGGCACTGCACAGAACGAATCGACAGATCCAGCTTGCCCCACTTAAACCCGCAATCTGAGCAGATTTGGCTAGTCGGCTCCCATCGGTCGATCACAATGAATTGTCGCCCTAGCTTTTCAGATTTGCCTTCACACAGCGTCCTGAATTCGCGCCAACCCTGCAAGCTGATCGCTCTCGAAAGTTTGCGGTTTTTGACCATGCCGGACACATTCAAATCTTCCAGCGCAATTACTTGGTTTTCGTTGACCACGCGGGTAGACAGTTTGTGCAGAAAATCTTTGCGGGTATCTGCGATTCGATTGTGCAGTTTTGCAATCTGTAGCCGTGTTTTTTCGCGGCGCTTGCTGCCTTTAACTTGGCGTGAAAGCTGACGCTGTTTGCGGCGTACTCGCTGGTCTAGCTTGGAGTAGCCAGGGCTGTAGATTTTTTCGCCTGTGCTGAGTGCGGCAAACACTTTGATACCCAAATCAACCCCAATCGATGGATTAATTGCGGGCTGAATCACTGGAACGATTTCAACTACAAAGCTCAAGAAGTAGCGATTTGCAGCATCCTTAATCACCGTGACTGAGCTAGGATCAGACGGCAATTCTCTAGGCCAAATCGGTGAAACGTCGCCAATCTTAGCGAGATACACGCGACCCTCTTTAACGCTGAAGCCACCCTTTCTAAACCGTGCAGACTGGCGACCCTGTTTCTTTTTGAATCGTGGCAAGCCCATCTTTCCGCCCTTTCGTTTCCCATTACGAGAATTGAAAAAGTTTTGATAGGCAGTTCCCAAATCCGCTACAGATTGCTGCAACGGGATGTTAGAAACGGTAGATAACCATTCTCGCTCAGTCGTTTTCTTTGCTTGAGTAATGACCAATTTTTGCAAGTCGCTACTGCTTGGGAACTTTTCGGCTTGCTTGCAAATGGCTAAGGCATCGTTCCAGACCACACGGACACATCCAAACAACTGAGCTAAACTCTGTCGCTGTTGGTCTGATGGGTAGAAACGATACTGGTATCTAGCTTTCATGGCTGCATTGACTGAACTAAGACTATGATATCATGAACGGGTAGCCAGTGGGTAGTTGTTGATGAAGAAAGTTCGTTTAAGCGTAAGGATTGCTGAATCTCGATTAGATAAGCTGCGGCGCATTGCCGAAAGCCGAGAGAAAACTATGACGCAGATAATTGAAGACTGGATCGATAAGCTTAAGGAAGAAAAGCCGTCCTAGAAGGACGGGGCTTGTGACCCATTTTTTCGGTCAATTGGGAGTAGCCAGCGGACGAAGGCGGCGGGGAATTTTTCGGCTAGATATTTGCAGGTGTTGTCGTAGGCCAAGGAAGTTGGGTTGTTAGGGGTGACTAGAAGATTTTAGCTCTAGCGGCATCTACCTGAGAAGGGATTTTAGGGCGAGTTGGGGAAAGTAAGCACTTTTTATCACTTTTTATCACTTTTTATCACTGACAAAGCTGAAGTTGACTCATTAGAATACTTCAATGCCAGAAACTGGCTAGCGTTCATGTTTACAAATTACCCTAGCAGAGGAGTTGAAAAAAGTGAGTTTACCATACAACCTTGTCGAGGCAATTCGGAATATTGTAACTGCTTTGGCTTTGGCTCAAGGCATTTTATCACCCCAACAGGTTTCTGATATTCCCAACTCAACAATAATTGCTCAATTTGAAGAGCAAATTGGAATAGCAGATCAGGCGGAAAGAGAAAGAGTAGAAATGGAACTAAAAAAAGTAAAATCTAGTCAATCGACCATGCTCGATATAGCCAAAGAAACTGGCTATGGTAGCGGCAATTATGGCGGATAAAGAAATTTTACTTAATTTTTACCTCTAGAAACAACTATCAGGGAATTGAGTTTCAATCTCCCTGATTATCTAATTAAGGATAACTATCAATGTGGATTTTGATTTTAATTGTGCTGGCTGTAGTTGTCTACTTCGTGATGTCACAGGCATCAAGCAGCAATCAATCTAGTAAGGCATCAAGTAGGACTCAAGCCAATCAAGTTGATTATTCAAGTCTTCAAGTTGATTATTCAAATCTTGAAGTATCACTTGAGAGCAGCATCTCTACTTATTATAACTACACACGCCTTCGTGACCTACTAGCAGAAGGCAAATGGAGAGAAGCTGATGAAGAAACAGGTAAGGTGATGCTGGGCGTAGGAAGTCTAGCAGTAGAGAGAAAAATCCAAGCGGGAGAATATAAGTATGGTCTAGTGCCGGATTATAGCCATCTCGTTGGCGGAATGGCAGACTACTTCCCTTGTGCCGATCTTTATACTATTGATCGACTTTGGCTTAAATATAGCAATGGTCGCTTTGGATTTAGTGTACAAAAACGAATTATATCAGAACAAGGAGAGGATGTACTATCCATCATTTCTGGTAAGAAACCTGGAAGAAAAAAATATATGCTAGACGAGATAAATGAGGAAGTTGAATTAAAGAAAGTCTTCCATAGCCGCATAGGATGGCACGCTCCTGACAAGATGGGTAATGATACAAAAAAATATAACGATCTTACTTTTGCAATCCAGGCTCCCTATGGACATCTTCCCACAGGTGATTACTGGGAGGAAGGACGTGGTGGGTCATGGCAAAATAAACCGGTGAACAACAGTCCCTTACTAGACATCTTGAATAGGCTTTCAAGTTGTGGTATTGCTCTGTAGTCAAAATCCTAGTGACATAAACTTGTTTACATACTTGTATAGAACATGGGATTGAGTTACGATCGCCATTTCACTCCTAAAAGCGATCGCACTTCTCACCTAACTTCTTCCCCACCTTGCCCAATTGCTTGCAAAAAGGCTGTTGAAGCCCGATCGCCCTTTCGTCAATTCCCAAACACAAAAGCACACGCGGTGAAGGTATCCCGATCGTGAATCGCCCTCAGTGCGATCGCAAGAAACGCTAAATCTTTCTAAAATTTGTCTCTAACTTACCAAATCGTCTGAATATTTGCTGCTTGAATCTTAGCATCACAGCTAACCAATGGCAGATGCAAATAAAAAGCAGTAGCCGTAATAATGCGATCGGGCATATCTGGCACAACATTTCGTGGAATTTGGGAAATTGCCTGAGCAATTTCTAAAGATAGTGGCACTACCAACCATTTAGTATTAATATCAGCTAAGGCTTGAATTAACCGCTCTAGAGCCACTGCTGGCAACCTTCCTTTTTCGTTCAAATAAATAATTTCTACAACAGAAATCGAAGCCACATAAACCGACTCTGCCCCCTCGATTGCCGCTAAAGCAGTAGCCGACAAATTCTCCGACTTCAAGAAATACCAAACAATAGCATGGGTATCTATCACAACTGCGCTCATAGAGGAAACTCCTTGGGAAAATTCCCCCACATTTCTTCACGGACTTCGGCAATGTCCACGGCTGTAATTTCAATATCCAGATCGCTCCACAACCCGTACAAACTATGCTGAGGTTGTTTCGGATTAGACTTTTGCTTGAGAAACTGCACGAAGTTTAGAACTTCTTGCTGTTGCTCAGGCTGCAATTCCCGTAAATTTTCTAATACAGCTTGTTCAATTGTCATTATTTTTACTCCCAATTCATCTCTCTTCAAAAGGATGTCGCTAACGTTCATGGCTACTTTTGCCGCGCTTCGGTAGATAAACAAACCCTTTACGCGCAATCTGAACTTTAAACTGTCGAATTTTCCTTGGCATGGATTTTGTCTACTGCTCTCCTCATTTATAACATTCTTGGGCTGCGATCGGCATTTCCCCATAAGGCACTCCATAAGCAGTATAAGGTCTAACATCAGGCGGTTGCAGCCCCAAAACAATTGATTCGGGAGGAATTCCCGCTGCAACTAACTCCTCAGCAATCAGGCGATCGGTATTATTTGCTTGAATCCACACCTGACCGTCAATAATATCAATATGAATCACACAATGGTGAATCCGCCCCTCCTTAGACCAACCTATATTGATGAACATATAGCGGTCATTTTCCACATCAAAAATTGTCACGTTTTGCGTCCCGTTGTCAAAAACGGGAAGCTCCGCGTATTCAGTAACAAGCTGCTTAACAAGTTTGCGATAATTATTTAAGCTATCCATTGTATTATCTCCTCTGTTTCTGGCTTGAAAACAACAAGATTTAGACGGTTATTATCTAGCAATATCTGACCAAATTTTTCTCCTTCAAAAAGCTCGTTAAAGGCATTTATTGGAATTGCAAGATACAGCTTTCTTTCTAATTCAGTCCGTTTTAAGATGTCATAGTAAAGAGTGTATTGACCCAAAGCTTGCTCTAAATCGGCAACTCTAGATTCTCTGATAAAACTTTTAACTTCAACGGCTATCTTGCGCTCACTGTTCTCAGCACCTAATAGCTGTTCGGCACCCAGATCGATCGATAGGTTTCTCTTCGCCCAAGCCAAGGGATACGGATCGTGGGTAATTGTCCAGCCAGCCTTAATTAGGGCTTGTTTGACAACTTGATGATAACGGTCTTTTGCAGGCACGATCGCTCTCTTTTCCGGTCAAGGTTGATACTGACTATTGTAATGTATTGCATCAACTACAACAGAATAGGACTTACGCATCCATACCAAACAGTTCCTGATCGCACTCACACACTCCTCGAAACCGGGATTTTTCGCGAATCTGCGACTCTGTGCGAAGTATTTTCGTCAAAAACCCGGTTTCTGACTGCGCCGATAAAATCTCAAATCCCAAAGGCGATCGCACTCACACACACCACAGAAACCGGGTTTTTCGTGAATCTGGGGCTTTGTGGCAAGTATTTTCTCCAAAAACCCGGTTTCTCGCTACCCCTGCCTCCACAATCTCAAATCTCAAATCGAAAATCCCAAATCCGATCGCCCTCCCAAACCCAAATCTTATCAATGACTAAATTTAATTAAAATTTGTTAAGATGAACACGACCTCAGCGCCGGCATCCCATCCGCCGCTAAACCCCTTCCCCAGCCCCACAACAATGCTGCGACTCGAACACATCAGTAAAATTTATCCCACAGGCGTCGTACTCAAAGATGTCACCTGGGAAGTCAAACCGGGCGATCGCATCGGCTTAGTAGGCGTCAACGGTGCCGGCAAATCCACCCAACTCAAAATCATCGCCGGTGAAATCGAACCCACATCAGGCGAAGTCATTCGCCCCGCCAGCCTCCACATCGCCTACCTCTCCCAAGAATTTGAAGTAGATCCGACACGCACCGTCAAAGAAGAATTTTGGCGCGCCTTCAGCGAAGCCAACGAAATACACGAGTCCCTGATGCAAGTCCATCGAGACTTGGAAAACTCCACCCCAGAAAATCTCGACGAACTGATCCACAAAATGGATCGGCTACAAAGACAATTTGAAGGCTTAAATGGCTACGGTTTAGAAGCCCAAATCGAGAAGATTCTACCAGAAATCGGATTTGAACCCGAAGATAGCGATCGGCTAGTCAGCGCCTTCAGTGGCGGCTGGCAAATGCGGATGAGTTTGGGCAAAATTCTCCTCCAAAAACCCGACATCCTGCTGCTAGACGAACCTACCAACCACCTCGACTTAGAAACCATCGAATGGTTAGAAGTCTACCTCAAAGGGTTGACAACCCCCATGGTAATCGTATCCCATGACCGAGAATTTCTCGATCGCCTCTGCACCCAAATCGTCGAAACCGAACGTGGCGTTTCCAGCACCTATCTCGGCAACTATTCCTCTTATTTACTGCAAAAAGCAGAAGCCAGAGAAGCCCAACTCAACGCCTACGAAAACCAGCAAAAAGAACTCGACAAACAGCAAGCATTCGTTGAAAAATTCCGCGCCAGCGCCACGCGCAGTACCCAAGCAAAAAGTCGCGAGAAACAGTTAGATAAAATCGAACGCATCGAAGCGCCCACCGGCGGCTTAAAAACTTTGCATTTCCGCTTTCCGCCCGCACCTCGCAGTGGCCGCGAAGTAGTAATAATTGAAAATTTGGTGCACACCTACGGTGAAAAAATCTTATTTTTGGGAGCGGATTTATTAGTTGAAAGAGGCGATCGCATCGCCTTTCTCGGCCCCAACGGCGCGGGAAAATCCACCCTGTTGCAGATGATTATGGGTTTGGAAACGCCAACCGAAGGTACGGTAAAATTCGGAGGTCATAACGTCATTCCCGGTTACTTTGAACAGAATCAAGCCGAAGCCTTAGATTTGAATAAAAGCGTGATGGCAACGATTCACGACGAAGTTCCCGACTGGAAAAATGAAGAAGTTCGGACTATCTTGGGACGTTTTCTATTCACCGGCGAAACAGTATACAAACACGTTGGCGCTTTAAGCGGCGGAGAAAAAGCCCGTCTAGCTTTGGCCAAGATGCTGTTGACTCCCGTGAATTTGCTGATTTTGGACGAACCGACAAATCACCTCGACATTCCAGCCAAAGAGATGATGGAAGAAGCCATCAAGAATTATGACGGTACTGTAATGATCGTTTCGCACGATCGCTATTTTATCTCCCAAGTCGCCAACAAAATAGTCGAAATTCGGGATGGGGAGTTTCGTCCTTATCTCGGAGATTACCACTACTATCTCGATAAAATTGCTGAAGAAAAAGAGCTAGCAAAAATAGCAAAACTGGAATCTGAAAAAGCTGCTAAAAAAGCGGAAAAAGAAGCCAAGAAAAAAGCAACTGCTAAGCAAAAATAAAGTCTCAACCACCAAGCAGAAATCAGGACACGGCAATGCCGTGTCCCTACAATTAATCAATGGGGCGATGGTTACATCATTCGATTGAAATCGTGATTATTTTGGGGTAGGGAAACGGCATTGCCGTGTCCTCCTCATGATTATTTTGGGGTAAGGACACGGCAATGCTGTGTCCTGAGTTGCTTAAATTCTAACCCAAGATTCGATTAATCATCTGATTCGTCTGGGATTCATAACTCCCACCAAACAAATTAAAATGATTTAAAATGTGATATAAATTGTAAAGAGTTTTGCGTTTTTCATACCCTGAATCCAACTGCCAAACCTGATTATATCCCAGATAAAACTGGGCCGGAAAACCGCCAAATAACTCTGTCATCGCAATATCAACTTCTCTATCTCCAAAATAGGTCGCCGGGTCAAAAATCACTGGTTCTCCCGCAGATGTCACCCCTGCGTTCCCCCCCCACAAATCCCCGTGAACCAGCGATGGTTGCGGTTCGTAACCTGCTAACAACTCAGGAATTACCTCTAATAAACGTTCCCCTTGGGGAAAATGACCGCCCCGACGTTTAGCCAATTTTAACTGATAACCAATCCGATGTTCTGCCCAAAATTCTGCCCAATTTGCAGTCCAGTTATTAATTTGCACAGTTGAGCCGATCGTATTATTAACACTCCAACCAAAACGTCTCTTCAGCAAGGCAGAATCAACCTCTTCTCCCCCCCAAGTGTAGGGGCGGTGCCCCCGTGCCCGCCCTGAGCTGGGGGGGGTGTATTTGTGCATTGCAGCCAGTTTACAGCCCATTTCTTCCCAAGCTCGTGAAGCGAAGCTATCCCGAAGGGAATCGCCCCCGCGACTTCCCAAATCCAGCCATTCCAGCACAATATAAGCGGAATTCCCCTCAATTCCCCAACAAATCGGCTCCGGTACTCGAATCGTCTGGGTTTCCCGCATTTGCTGCAAACCCAGGGCCTCAGCTTCAAACATCGCGACTTGGGAAGCTTGATTTAATTTAATAAAGTAAGTGCGGGAATTGCTGCTGATAGCATAGCCTTGATTAATGCAGCCACCGCTGACAGAACGACGATTGTCGATCGCAAATTTGTCTCCCGTTACTTCGGAGATATGCGCGCTAATTTTGTCCCACATGGTATCCAATTGTTTTACACTCTTGAAAAGACTCGAAAGATAGATTAAGAAATTATACCGCGGATAGAGATAAGTTATCTTTTATTAATTTAATATTAAATGATATTCAATAGTGTAATTAAACTGTTGTAATCAAACCCTAACTCACATTCACTCTTTAAGGAGAAAGTATGCTTTTACAAGAAAAAGAATCAGGCGACTTGGTAGAAATCCTCGATATCGATAGTTTAATTAGTCCTGCGAAAAATGAAGTATTGGGGCGAAATCAAGCTGGTGAAGAAGAGCAAGAACCAGTGAATTTTCCCAAGGGTAAATTAGTTTTTCCCTCCGGCGAAGTTTTGCCACGCTGCTGGACTGAGGAAAACTATAAGACCAATTAATTCAACCGAACCACCGCAACCGAAGACCCAGAGCCCCGACTTATTGAAAAAGTTGGGGTTCTAAGCTTTTAACATTTCTAGGTAAAAAGAGACATGAATTTTTATTAACTATCGACACTTTAACCATTATAATTGATTTATCACAAAGGAAGGTGTATTTTGAAATCTCAAAATTTCCAGAGCATATCATCAGCAATCGCTGGGATTCTATTAGTTGGCGCGCTGCTGCTTGGGTTCAACTCTTTTGTCGTGATTAATCCCGGTGAAGCAGGGGTGGTCAGCGTTTTAGGAAAAGCCACAGATGGGGCATTGTTAGAGGGATTTCACTTGAGACCTCCGCTGATATCTAAGGTAGATGTGTACGATGTAACCGTGCAAAAATTTGAAGTTCCGGCCCAGAGTGCTACCAAAGACCTTCAGGATTTAAATGCTAGCTTTGCTATCAACTTTCGCCTCGATCCGGCAAGAGTAGTTGATATCAGAAGGACTCAAGGAACCTTGGATAATATAGTTGCGAAAATTATTGCTCCTCAGACGCAAGAAGCATTTAAAACAGCCGCCGCCTTGAGAACTGCTGAACAATCTATTACTCAAAGAAGTGAACTGAAACGAGACTTTGATACTGCACTGAAGGAAAGGCTATCCAAGTATGATGTAATCGTACTTGATACGAGCGTTGTTAACATTCGATTTTCCACAGATTTTGCGAAAGCGGTTGAGGAAAAACAGGTGGCTGAACAGCGTGCACAAAGGGCTGTTTATGTGGCTCAGGAAGCAGAACAACAGGCTCAAGCAGATATTAACCGCGCTCAAGGTAGGGCGGAAGCTCAAAGGCTTTTGGCTGAAACTTTAAAGGCTCAGGGCGGTGATTTAGTGCTGCAAAAGGAGGCTATCGAAGCTTGGAGAAGTGGTGGTGCTCAGATGCCAAAGGTGTTGGTTATGGGCAGCGGTTCTAGTCGAGTTCCTTTCATTTTTAATATGAGTGACTTTCAGGAAGAGGGCGATCGCAAAAAAGTTACCAGCAATTGAGAGTTACCATAGTATGCTACACTTCCTTTAGCCAAAATATAGCGATATGATGAAATCAGTCGCTATAAAAGCGCAGTCCGCAACTCACACGCAGACAACACACTCACTTTAGAAATCAAGGAAAAATCATGACCCGCGCGATTATGGAAACGGACAAAGGCACAATCAATTTGGAATTGTTTGATGCAGATGCGCCTAATACAGTGAAGAATTTTGTTGACTTAGCAGAAAAAGGTTTTTATGACGGACTTTCATTTCATCGAGTAATTCCTAACTTTATGATCCAAGGCGGCTGTCCAAAAGGCAATGGCACAGGTGGCCCTGGTTACAAAATTAACTGCGAAATCAACTCCCACAAACATTTGGCAGGAACTTTATCGATGGCCCACGCAGGCAAAAATACTGGTGGTAGCCAATTCTTTATTTGCCATTCTCCTCAGTCACATCTAGATGGAGTTCACACAACTTTTGGAAAAACTGAGGATATGTCTGTCGTGAATGCGATCCGCCAAGGCGACAAGATTATTTCTCTGAAAATCGAGCATTAATTCTCAGTATTGAGTTGGGTTTGTAGTAAGGACGAAGAGTCCTTATTACAAATTTAGCCTGGTTAAATTGAATCATTCATCTTCGATAGATGTGTCCTAATATTTGCTTGATTTTTTTCGTAAATTCGTGTTCCATTTTCTTAAATTTGTAAGTTTAGTGTTATATCAATTCCGGTTGTATCGGAATGATTTAACCGCGAAGGCGCTAAGGACGCGAAGGAAGAGAAGAGATTTGCCAATATTATAGGGAGGGTCGGCAAAAATTAAATCAGTAGAGTTGTCTTTGATTTCATGAGAAAGGACTTCTAACGCATCTCCCAAAATCAGTTTATGTTCGTCTAATTCAAAGATTTTCATTTTGCCTAACCTGTTTTAATCAATATGCGTCATTGTCAGCTAGATTTGGATAATTACTAGAAATACTCAATACAGTTCATATTTTAGTAAAGTACAAGGAATGGAACCGTTGAAAACAGGAATTCGCTTGGATGTTCTCAGACCAACTTGTTTTCCCAACTCCTTATTTCCAGTCAATATAAACGCATTCCAACCTTTAAAACGCTGCTTGAAAATATCCCCTAACATTTTATAAAGTTCTCCCAATTCTCTCGCATCGCCTAGCCTTTCTCCGTAGGGAGGATTGCAAATGAGAACGCCACTGTCTGCCGGTGGTTCCAACTCAGATAACTCGGTGTGAGCAAACTCGATCTTACCTGAAAGACCTGCTTGCTGTGCATTGATGCGAGCTTGATCTAACATATCAGAATCGCGATCGCATCCTGCAACCACTTGCTGAAGTTCGGATAATTCGCTACTCTCGGCTTCAGCCCACAATTTATCCCATAAGGGTTCGTCAAAATCTCGCCAACTCATAAACCCAAACTTGTCTCTAAACAATCCCGGCGCAATATTCAAACCCTTTAAAGTAGCTTCCAAAGGTAAAGTTCCAGAACCACACATGGGGTCTAAAAAAGGTAAATCTGGTGTCCATTCTGCCATGTCTAACAAAGCAGCAGCTAGGGTTTCTTTTAAGGGTGCCATGCCCATTGCGGGCCGATATCCCCGTCGGTGCAAACTGCCGCCAGAACTGTCTAAACTTAAGATAGCTCGATCGCGATGAATGTGAAGATTAATCAGCAAATCGGGATTTTCTACATCCACACTCGAACGCTTGTTAAATTGATGGCGCTGTTGGTCGGCGATCGCATTTTTGACCTGCAAAGCTGTAAAATGAGTGTGGTTCAATTTTTCATTGCCACCCGTACAGTTGACTGCTAAAGTATTGTCAGCATCCAAAAATTCATCCCAAGAGATTTTCTGGACTGCGCGGTACAGCATATCTGAGTTGTAACACTGGAATTCGGCGATGGGTACTAGGACTCGAAAAATGGTTCTAGACCACAGATTTACACGATACAATAAAGAGCGATCGCCCGAAAAGTATACCCCTGTAAAATCTGGCTGCACATCCTGTGCTCCTAATTTTTCTAATTCTTGGGCGGCAATATTTTCTAATCCGCGCGCCACTGTAGCAAAGTATTGATTCATTAGTTATGGTTATTTGTTATTTGTTATTTACGGTGCCCTGAGCGTAGTCGAAGGGTTATTTGTTATTGGTTGTTTGTTACTACTGAGAACAGAGAACAGGCAACGCACAACGGACAACTGATAACTGACTGATGACTATAGTAGCTGGTTTTAATTCTAAGTTATCAGAAATAATAATCTACCTTAAGATAGATGCGTCCCCTCCCCAAAATTTTGAACTTCCTGGGACTTCGAGTCCCCGCCACCGGAATACATATCCACAAAGCCCTGAAAGCTATAGCACAAAAAGAGTACAGGTTTCACGGTTCATTCAATTTTGCATTCCGGGCGATCGCATTAGAAATCATGCTGGAATTTCTAACTGCATAAGTATGTGCGGAATTTCCAGAAATTCAAAGGGATTGTCTTGTTCGGAGAATCCTAGTTTTTGGTAAAATTTAATGGCGTTAATTCGAGACATAAGTATGACATATTTTAGTTTTTTTTGCTGAGCTTTGACGATTAAGTTTTTAATTAATTTAGTGCCAATTCCCTGCTTTTGAAATTCAGGAAGCACGGCAACGTAGCTGATGTTTCCTACTCCTGGGGATGATTCGCGCAGTCGGGCTGAAGCAATAATTTGGCGATCGCAAAGGGCGATTAAATGAACAGCAGTATCTTCGTGATTGTCTCTTTCGCTACCCTTTTCCATGCCTAGGGGCGATCGCAAAACCAGCCAGCGCTGATGGAACATTTTTTCTAATTCTTGTTGGTTGTTAACTTCACGTATCTCTAGCATTTTTCGATTAGATTAAAGAGGTAGATTGCAATTTACCATTGGGAGGGCGGGTTTATTTAGATTGTCGATTATTGGCAATGATTGTTGGTAAAACCCGCCCCTACAAATTCTGGGAAATATTGGGTGGGGGCGGGTTTAGCAGATTATGGGTTTTAGGTGATGATTGTTGGTAAAACCCGCCCCTACAAATTCTGGGAAATATTG
>JAHREW010000005.1:0-22794 GCA_020883125.1 Microcoleus sp. CAWBG506 | reverse complement strand
GGTAATGATTGTTGGTAAAACCCGCCCCTACAAATTCTGGGAAATATTGGGTGGGGGCGGGTTTAGCAGATTATGGGTTTTAGGTGATGATTGTTGGTAAAACCCGCCCCTACAAATTCTGGGAAATATTGGGTTACAAACTATCAGTAATACTGGTGAAATTAAAGCCTTTAACACGCACTCCTGGGACTACGCTGCTACCGTAACGTTTCACCTCGCTAAGGGCGTCTACATCGCGTAACATATCGGGTAAAACTTGATTGAAACGCAGGTTTTTAATCGGGTAAGCAATCTTGCCATCCTCAATCCAAAAAGTACCGTCACGAGTCATTCCCGTTACTTCCGATGTCTTGGGATTTACGTAGTTGACGTACCAAGCTCGACTGACGAAAATTCCTCGCTCAGTTTGAGCAATTATATCTGCTAAACTTTGGTCGGAACCTGTCATCACGATCGGGTAATAAGCGCCTTTTGATTCTTTGTCTTTTTGCGAGGCCCAATAGCGGGAATAAGACAAGCTTTGAGGAATGCCATTTTTGATGATTTCTAAATAGCTATTGCTTAATCCATCGCTGAAGAAATTACCCGATCGCAATAAAGGATGTGCCGGATCGCGCTGCACTTGCACCAGGGGGCTGAAAAGTTGTTCGCCCGCGCGGTTTCCCACCGGTTTTCCGGTTTCATCTGCGATCGACATAAACGATCGCCCTTCATCCGCCGCCCTCGCATCCATCCCCCAAGTTACCCAGGGTAGCAAATCCGCAAAGGCAGTACCATCAAGGATTACCGGATAAATGCCGGGGGTGATTTCGCGGGGGTTGCGGGATGCGATCACGCGATCGACTATTTGTTGGGCTAATAGGGCGATCGGCAGTTGACTAATACTCCAAGCCGTGCTTTCAGTCCAGCTAGAACCGTTGTCAATGCGGGCTGTAAAGCTGAAATTCGCCTCTGTAGAATGGTTGCAGGCGCGGAGTCCGGTGCTGGAGGCGATCGCATACAAGGATGCCTCAGTGCTTAAAGTACCGGAAGCGTTCGCACCTGCTTGTGAGGCGATCGCGCAAGCCTGCTGTACCATTTCTGCGCGCGCTAGAGGCGATGCAGCGGCCGTTGCTTCGTCAAAGGCGGCCGGGGGCAAATCGTAGGTTTGAGGGGGTAACAGTGGCATCCATTCGGGGTCTGGGGGGGCAATTTTGGCCAATTCCTGCGATCGTTTGACAGTTTTGGCGATCGCATCTTCGTCAAAATCCGTCACCGCAGCGGAGGCACTTTTGTTACCAAAATAGCTAGTAATATTCAGGCTAAATACAGTTTTGCTGATATTTTGGCTTATTTGATTTTCCGAGAATCGGGAAAGAGATTCTTCGCCAGTCGAAAGACTGACAAATACTGCTTCGGCTTCTGATTTTTTGACTACTTTTTCTAGTAAAGATAAGGCTTGGTCTTCACTTAAAATTGCGGGCGATGTTGTTAAGAGCATAAGCTATAATGCTAGGAGAATTTGTGGGTATTGAAAAATAGATTTTTCCGCGATAAGTAAGTTCGGAATTATTGATCTCTGAGTTTTCTCTCTGTGTTCTCTGCGCCCTCTGCGGTTCAATCATTCCGAATTAATAATTTCCCCCAATTTGAATATCCCTTACTCGCACCGGTACGCAAGCGTGAGTCATTTGAGCTATCTGGATCGGTTCACCTTTACCGCACCTATTCGTACCGCATTGAACTCGCTCCGAAGCAGGTCCGATCGCATCTACTTGATTCCAGAAATCCGTGCTGAGCGAATGATAAGTTACATCCTTCAACATTCCCACAACTTTACCCTTTTCCACCTTCCAGAAAGCATCGCCACCGAATTGAAAATTACGCCGCTGCTGATCGATGGAAAAACTGCCCACACCGTCGATTAAAATCCCATCTTCCGTATCAGCAATCATCTGATCCAAAGTAGCAGTATGACTACCACCATCCGGGCCCGGTTCCAATCCCAAATTAGGAATTCTAACCATCGGCACGCTCGACCAACTGTCAGCGCAGGCAGAACCGTTGCTGCTGGCACGTCCGAGGCGATAAGCTGTTTCTCTGTCGGTGAGATAATCAACTAAAATTCCATCCTTGACAACGTACCAATCTTGTGATTTTACGCCTTCATCGTCGTAACCCATTGTACCGCGACCGTGGGGTTGAGTGCGATCGCACTTAAAGTTCACCCAAGGTGCGGCATATTGCAGTTTATTTAACTTATCAGTAGTAGCAAAGCTCGTGCCTGCAAAATTAGATTCGTAACCGTAAACCCTGTCTAATTCCGTTGGATGTCCGACAGATTCGTGGATAGTCAAAAACAAATTTGTCGGCTTGAGAATCAGCGATTTGCAAATGCCGGCAGGAGCTTTGGGAGCAGAGACTTTTTCAAGTGCTTCAGCAGCAACTCTGTCTATTTGACTCAGCAAATCCGTTGGGTTAATATGTTCGTAACCCAGATTTAAGGGAGGGCGTTCGTAACTGCGACTTTTGGCATCGCCGCCCGCAATTGCCGTACAGCTAAAACCTGGATAACTGCGGTGAATTGTCTGTTCGATGAGCGAGCCTTCCGTGGAAGCAAAAACTTTATCTTCGCGGTTGAATTGTAGAAAAGAAAAAGCTTTTTTGATGCCTTGATCGCCACGCTCTAACAGTTGCGTGTTAATATTTAGTAGTAGTTCGGCTTTGTCAGCGACTGGTACAGAAAACGGGTCAATGGCGATCGGAGTAATGTAGTGATCGACATATTTTTCGACTGGTACTAAACGCACTGGTTCCTGTTGAGTCAAGCGACTACCTTTAGCAATTTCTACAGCCAAAGCGACAATTCTGGCAACCTCATCTGGGGTGCGATTGTGGCTGGCTGCAAAGCCCCAAGCACCATTGAGGAGTACCCGCACACCAAAACCAGAACTAACATTATCAGAGATATTGCTTAAAGAGCGATCGCGCGCGTAGAGACTCTGCCTTCGGTAAGAGCAAAAACGCACATCACCGTATTCACAACCTGTTTTACCAATCAAAGTTACGGCTAAATTTGCTAACTCTTTAGCGGAATTTTTTGCGGTCGCTTGTAGCATATTTATGAGTCTGTGTTTAATAGTTATCTACCTCACCATAACATATTTTAACGAACCGCGAAGACGCGCAAACTGTGAAGGAAGAAAAGAGAGAATTTTTTCTCATTTCCAAGTAAAATATTTAGCTAAAAACATCTACCTATCTTCTTCTGCTTATTCTTTCTCTTCCTTCGCGTCCTTTGCGCCTTCGCGGTTCGTTAAATCTTACTCTATCCCCTGCAAAACCGCTGTTAAAATTTCCAAAATGCGATCGATATGTTCCTTCTCAATAATCAACGGAGGCGACAAAGCAATAATATCACCAGTCGTGCGAATTAACAACCCATTTTCATAGCACTTCACAAAACAATCAAACGCGCGTTTTCCCGGCTTACCAGCGATAGATTGCAACTCAATCCCGGCCACAAGTCCCAAATTGCGGACATCAATAACCTGTCGAACTCCTTTGAAAGAATGCACCGCATCTTCCCAATAACCGGCAATTTTATCAGCCCTTTCAAACAGCCTTTCTTCCTCATAAATATCCAGCGTCGCCAAAGCAGCAGCACAAGCCAGGGGATGCCCGGAATAAGTATAACCGTGAAAAAGCTCGATCGCATTTTCAGGAGCATTCATAAAAGCATCATAAATTCCCTCTTTCACAAACACCGCCCCCATCGGCACAGTACCGTTAGTTATCCCCTTCGCCACCGTCACGATATCGGGAACCACCCCAAAATATTCAGTAGCAAAACTCGCACCCAAACGCCCGAAACCAGTAATTACCTCATCAAAAATCAGCAGAATTCCATACTTGTCGCAAATCGCCCTTAACCTTTCTAAATAACCTTTGGGCGGAATCAAAACCCCCGTAGAACCTGCGACAGGTTCCACAATTACCGCAGCAATATTCGACGCATCATGCAAAGCCACAATCCGTTCCAATTCATCCGCCAAATGCGCCCCCCATTCCGGCTGTTTGCGGCTGAAAGCATTGTGTTCTAAATTGTGAGTGTGAGGTAAATGATCTACTCCCGTCAGCAAACTGCCGAAAAACTTGCGATTTGGACCAATGCCGCCGACAGAAATTCCCCCAAAACCAACACCGTGATAACCGCGTTCCCTACCAATCAATCTTTGGCGAGTACCTTCACCTCTAACTCGATGATAGGCGATCGCAATTTTCAACGCAGTCTCCACCGATTCCGAACCAGAATTAGTAAAAAAAACGCGATCGAAATTGCCAGGAATCATTTTAACCAAACGTTCTGCTAATTCAAAAGCAGCCGGATGTCCCATTTGAAAAGGAGGCGCGTAATCCAAGTTTAAAACCTGCTGTTTAACCGCTTCAGCAATTGTCTCGCGGGCGTGCCCCGCATTCACGCACCAAAGCCCCGCAGTACCATCTAGAATCGATCGATTATCATCGCTGGTAAAGTGCATATCTTTTGCCGAAACCAACATTCGCGGATTCGCTTTAAACTGTCGGTTAGCAGTAAAGGGCATCCAGTAAGCGTCCATATTTGTCATTGTTTTTTTATGCTTTTATTTTCTAAAATAACATATTTGAACGAACCACGAAGACGCAAAGAGCGCGAAGGAAGAAAAGAAAGAGCTTTTTATTATTTATAGGATTGCTATATCTTCCTCTTTCTCTTCCTTCGCGTCCTTCGCGCCTTCGCGGTTCGTTTAATCTTACTGCACAGATTCATGGTGCAACAAACCTGTCAGCATTTTGGCCGGTTGCTCGCCGTATGGCCACGCGAAAGCATGGCGAAAAGCGGCATTTTGACAGGCTTGCAATTGCCGAAAATCAATGATATCCAGAGTCAATAAATTTTCGTATTCAAAAGGCAGTCGCACGTTGTGCAATCCCGCGTTGTCCGTGCAAATGGCAATATCGACACCGGCTTCAAAACAGCGATCGAATACTACCTTCAATTCCCGCAGATCTTGCAAGGTTCCAGTTTTCAGATAGGTAGTCGGGCAAACTTCCAAGCATTGACCCCTACGTGCTACTTCTGGCAACAGTTCGGGATATTTTAACGGAATTTGAATCCCGTGGCCGATTCGCATCAGATAGGGCAAAAGTTCGGGATAACAGCCCGATGTAGTTTCGTAGAGATGGCCGGTTGTTTTAATGCCGATCGACCTTGCGTACTGATACAATCCCACAAATTCGTCCAAACGCTCGCTAATGCAAGCATCGCCCCCAGCAAAATCGATCGCACAAACATATTCTCCCATCTGTGCAGCCAAATCGACGATCGCCCGATTCACTTCATAGGGTAAACGCGAGTGCATACACAAAATTTGGCTGGTGACAATTGGACAATCGCTAATTTGACTTGCCTTACCCACAACTCGGACAATTTCTGCCATCAAATCAATTCGTTCTGACTGCGACAAATGTTCTGGAGTTCGCAGATAAGGTGTATAACGCAACTCCAAATAAGCCAGATTTTCAAATACGTAAGCGCCCCGCATCAACCGATAAATGAAATAAGGCAAAGTCTCAACTGTTTGAACGCTTTCTACCAGCGTGTGCAGTTCCAAATACTCATCCAGAGTATTGCGCCGACCTGTGTAAAACTCCTCAAACTCCGAGTATTCTTGAAATCGATCGACCATTTCAGCATTGTGGCGATCGAAATACCGCCACAGCACCCTAGGAACCACAGAACCACCTAGATGGCGGTGCAACTCAGCGTGTAAACTCATGGCAAAACAGCCTCAATTTTCTAGATTGTAACAAAAATTAATTAGTCAGTCCTTGTGAGTGAGTTCCCATCCCCCCTTGGGGGGGCAGGGGGGGTTGCCCCAATGCCCCATCCCCCAATTCCCAATTCCCAATACCCCAAGGGGGGCAGGGGGGGTTGCCCAATCTATCCAAAATCTAAAATCTAAAATTGATTGACATTTGACACGTATCCATAGATAATCGAAGTTTGTGTCAACTAGAACGGAACGCGAAAAACCCTTGGCTAACGTAGTTGTAATCGGCGCCCAGTGGGGCGATGAAGGAAAAGGCAAAATTACCGATTTGCTCAGCAAATCCGCAGATATCGTTGTCCGCTACCAAGGGGGCGTCAACGCCGGTCATACCGTGGTAGTCAACGGTCAGACTTTCAAGCTACATCTGATTCCGTCGGGAATTCTCTACCCCGATACCGAATGTATCATCGGCTGTGGCACGGTCATTGACCCTAAAGTTTTAATTCAAGAATTGGATCAGTTAGAAAAACTCAACATTTCTACTGCCAAGTTGATGATTTCCCAGACTGCTCACATCACCATGCCCTATCACAGATTAATTGATGTGGCATCGGAAGAACAACGGGGAAATTATAAAATTGGGACAACGGGACGCGGCATTGGCCCAACCTACGCGGATAAGTCCGAACGTACAGGTATTCGGATGCTCGATTTAATGGACTTGGAAGGCTTCCAAGAACAACTGGAATGGACAATTAATCATAAAAATGTCATTCTGGAAAAACTCTACAATTTGCCTCCTCTCAATCCCCAAGATGTGATTGATGAATACCGAGTCTATGCAGAACGTTTGCGCCCCCACGTAGTAGACAGTTCGCTGAAGATTTATGACGGGATTCACACGCGGAAAAATATTCTGTTTGAAGGAGCCCAAGGTACTTTATTAGACTTAGACCACGGCACTTATCCTTACGTTACTTCCAGCAGTCCGATCGCAGGTGGTGCTTGTGTCGGAACTGGAGTTGGCCCCACAGCGATCGATCGCGTTATTGGAGTCGCAAAAGCTTATACAACCCGTGTGGGAGAAGGCCCCTTCCCTACCGAAATGGTAGATGGAATTGGAGCTGTTTTGGGCGAAAGAGGAGCAGAATTTGGCACTACCACCGGTCGCAAACGCCGTTGCGGTTGGTTCGATGCAGTCATTGGCCGCTACGCCGTTCGCATCAATGGACTTGACTGTCTAGCAATTACCAAACTAGATGTTTTGGATGAATTAGAAGAAATCAAAGTCTGCGTTGCTTACGAAATTGAGGGCGAACGCTGTATCGATTTCCCCAAGAATTCCCGCATTTTTGCTCAGTGCAAACCCATCTATGAAACCCTTCCCGGTTGGAAACAGTCCACAGAAGATTGCCGTAATTTGGAAGATTTGCCCCAGCAAGCATTGGATTATTTGAAGTTTTTGGCAGATTTGATGGCAGTGCCGATCGCGATCGTTTCTCTTGGTGCTGGCCGCGACCAAACTATCATTGTCGAAGACCCAATTCACGGACCAAAACGGGGATTATTGTCTGTAGATGGCACTCCTGTAGCAGCACAATCCTAATAGGTTTAGTTGTAATAGACATCTCCAATAATAATTACTATTTAAATTGGTATTATTGGATTTGTAAGTGCCGATAAATTTTCGGTTAGTGAATTTAATTAAGTACGATCGCACTACCACAAATTTGGTAAAATGTGAAAACAATAAGCCAAAAGTCAGAAAATGGAAATCGCAGTTGAATGTCAAAAGCGAGCTGAAGGCAGCAAGCCCAATGCCCTCCGTCGCTCAGGATTGATTCCCGCCGTGCTTTACGGTCATCAAGGATCTGAATCCCTTGCTCTTACTATCCCAGCCAAAGCCGTTGAAACTCTCCTCAAACAGCGCGTTGTCAACAACGTCTTAATTGACCTGAATATTCCAGAAATTTCTTGGAAAGGAAAAACTTTGTTGCGGGAAGTGCAGCGCCATCCTTGGAAAGGTTTTCCCTATCACCTCAGCTTTTTTGCGGTAGGAAGTCAAGACAGCCTCGAAGTTGAATTGTCCTTGCATTTTGTCGGCGAATCTGTCGGTGTCAAGTTGGGAGGTGGCATCTTGGATACCGTGATGACCCAACTAGCAGTTAAGTGTAAACCTGACAGCATTCCTGATGCCATTGAAGTAGATATTTCTAATTTAAATGTAGGGGATGCACTGCACATTCACGAACTCGTGCTACCCGCAGGAGTAGTAGCTATTGGTGAACCAAATCAGGTGGTTGTCAGCGTACTTGGTACTCAAGCTGGTTCTGAAAATGACTCAGAAGCAGCAACACCAGCAGCTTAATTAGTAATTAGTCATAGTTGCTAACTAATTATTAAACCCATGGCGATCGCTTTTTACTCAAAAGGCGATCGCTTTTTAATTGCCATAACCATTAATTTTTGCAAACTGTGACATCGTTTACGGTTCATCGGAATGATTTAACCGCAGAGAGCGCAGAGGGCGCAGAGGAGGAGAAGAGAGATGAATACAGGACGATACCAACGGATTTGATATGACAGGGCACTGCCCTGTCCTGACTGATTACCTAATCGCTAATTCCGGGCAGTAGTGATTTGAAGCCAGAGTCACCGTAATATCAGTATCCGCCAGAAAACTTTCTTTAGCAATGGGATTTTCCATACTCGCGGCTTCCCCGATCGCTCTTAACTTTAATTCTGGCAGAGAAACTCCCGATTTTGCCTCCGCACACATTTTTTTAGCTGCTGCAATTTTTTGACTAGGGCGGCTTTGAATTGCTTGCAATAAACTATCCGTTGTCGCTGTGGAGTAGCTTTTAGCTAAACGTTTGTAGTCTTCAATAAATTTCCCATCATTCCCAGTAATTTTCACTGTTGGTTCCTGATTAGAACACAACTGATTTAAATTAATCACTTCTCCGGCTGAGTTGACGATAAAACATCCTTCCCGTTCTTGGGCGATCGCACTTTTGGTGTTGCTGACTAGGACGGGAATCAACATCACAGCTATCATCGCACTTAAACGCAAGCTATTTAGCATGATACAGAACTCCTTGGTTAGTTGTTATTTGTTAATTGTTATTTGTTAGGTGTTAGTTTTCAACTGTCAACTCAACATTTCGTTGTCTATGGATGATTTCACTAACAATAAACATCCGTCGCGAGTTACAGGTGCATGAATAGAATTGGGTAATGAGCGAATATAATCCCCTTGATAACAAACTTCTCCCTCCACCTCTAAATCTCCTTCTAACATAAACACTTCTTCTACTCCACTGTGTCTATGTAGGGGAAACTTGATTCCCGGTTCTAACCGCATCAAACAAGTATATTCGCGCTTTTCTTTATCTAGATAAAGGTTAGCAAACGAAATACCTGAAACTATATATTTTCTCCATTTCACATTCTGCGATCGCACAATTACAGAAGGAGTATTGTTTTCACTAGCAGCAATAACTGGCTGTGAATTAACTTCCTCCGTTGGAGTTGGCGCAAGTTCGGCGATGCGCTGAAACAAACGGTGTTTGAGGTTGGGGGAGACAGGTACGGGAGGGGCTGTATAGGCGATCGCCGCCACCGCAGCCTCAACAGCATCTAATTCAGTTTCAAGTTGTAGACACTCTTGCAATTTCTCTTTAAGGGCGCGACTTTCTGACTCGTCCATAGTATCGAGAGCTCGAAGCGCTGCAAGGATCTTAAATTCCTCATACTCCATGATGTCCATAATTTAAACTATTTCGCTCAAAGCTTGACGCAATTTAGAAATACCTAACCGAATTCGGGTTTTGATAGTACCCACAGGAATGCCTGTCTTAGTAGCGATCGCAGCACAAGTCAATCCTTGATAATAGGCTAATTCAATCGCCTGTCGTTGTTCTGGCGGCAATGCTTCCAGCGCCGCTTTAACTTGTTCGCTCCGTTCTTCTAGTATGGCATCTGCCATCGGTTCTGCCATAGCAGAAATAGGGACTTTCGCATTTTCCACAGAAGCAACAACCGTCCGAAAATTGCGCTGCAAAACTCGAAGTCGATCCAGAGAACGACTGCGCGTCAGCAGAAACAACCAAGTATCAACTCGACTGCGGGAAACATCATAACTTGATGCTTTTTGCCAAATCTGAGAAAAAACATCTAGTACAACTTCTTCAGCTTCTTCTACCGAACCCAGAATTTTGTAAGCGAGAGCATAACTAGCGCGACCATAGCGATCGTACAGTTTAGCTAAGGCTGTTTGGTCTTTCTGGGCAATCTGCACTAATAGTAGCGATTCATCCCCTGACTTTTGAGCTGTCATTTCAGTGTACCGAAAAAAATGTGTTTTGACTGCACAGATCCAAAATTAAAAATTCAGCGTATATCACTACATAACCCGAAAATAATTGTAAGTTTGAAGTTGGGGGGTACAAGCTGGGGTATGCCTTTTCAGGCTAGTTTTACACTGCTTTGAATTATGACATTCCCAATTCATATAGCAGTTTATCACTTCCGCAATCTCAAATCTCAAATCTTTTGACTCCCAGAAAATCCCTGGGCAAATCTGAAAATAGGAATTTTTACAAAACTTAACAAAACCCTATAGATCCAAAATAGCAAAACCTTCGTATACCAGTTAGGTTCGGGTTCTCAGCGTAATGGTGGCGACAGCTATAACTTCGCCAACCCATAACCAATCGAGTTTTTCCGTCAGCCATGCTACTAAGTTATATCCATACTATCTTTGCAATAAAGGTGCTAACTGTGAAACTACCCAAAAACATTCGGCGCACAATACTAGCGATAGAATTAGCTCTAATTGCCGTATTAACCCCAGGGATAATTGCAGCATCCGATCACGACGACGGCGAAGTAGACATCAAAGGTCGCACAGTCAATTTAACAGACCTCTACGTGTTTCGCGAACAAGACCAGAATTCTGGCGCTGCGGACGGAGATTTAGTATTCATCATGAATTCAAATCCCCGGTCAATAGCTCGCTATCAATATTATTTCAGCACTACAGCTCTCTACCAATTTCACATCACACAGGTAGGCGATGTGAATTCTAGCCCCACGGGACGAGCAGATATAATTCTGAGATTGGCATTTAGTCCGCCTAATAATCAAGGTATACAAGCGGCGGCTGTGACCGTGGTTCGTGGCGGTGTAGAAACTACTACTAAGACAACAGTTAATAATAGCTTAATTACCACAACACCGCTGAATTCTAATGCTGTTTTAAATACAGTACCTGTGAGCGGTTCTAACTTAACCGTATTTGCAGGTTTGCGGGAAGATCCGTTTTTCTTTGATGTTGAACAATTTTTCCGAGTGCGGGCTGGGGCTTTGGGGACTGGACCGAAAGTAAGTTTTAAACAACCAAGTCAAGCGATCGACTTTGCGAAAGGTTACAACGTCAATACAATCGCGGTACGGGTTCCCAAAGCGTTCTTGCAAGCAGGAACTGGGGCGAATACTTTTGATGTTTGGTCAACTGTTTCAATCAGAGATGGAGTTGGGGGTTTCAAACAGTTTGAGCGATTGGCTAGACCTGCAATCAATGAAGGTTTGATCGTAACTCCTGGGTTTATGGAGGCATTTAATAATATTTCTCCCAGATTAGATTTGAGTCCTGCGGCGGCTCCGGTGCGCCAGGAAGCTGTTGCGACTCTGAATGCTGTGGATCTTTTGGATGGTAAGGATAACGTCGATCCAAATGCGATCGCCCAAGCTTTTTTACCAGATGTGATGCGGATTGATACAACCAAACCAAGCGGTTATGGTAGTGCGACAAATGCTCAAGGAAGTTTGATTGGAGGGCGGATGATTTTGGATGATGTGATTGATATCACTCTGGGAGCTTTGGTGGGTTCTCCCGTGGGCGATAACGTTTCTTATGAAGGAACGCCGGGAAATCCGGCTCAGGGACATAAGCCTTTACAGCCGAGTTTTCCTTATTTGGCTTTGCCGAATTAGTTATTAGTCATTAGTCATTAGTCATTAGTCATTAGTCATTAGTCATTAGTCATTAGTCATTAGCAGTACCCTGCCCAACGACTGCGTTTATCCTGAGCCCTTCGACTACGCGGTTCAGTCAGCGGAGTCGAAGGGTCGAAGGGTTATGGGTTATGGGTTATGGGTTATGGGTTATGGGTTATGGGTTATGGGTTATGGGTTATGGTTATTGGCTAATGATGGGAAATTCTTTTTTTTTGAACTCAGATTAACGCAGATTTATGAGTGTGAAAACAGGACGAGGAATTAAATCGGATGTTTTTTGGTGGTGGCTGCTGATAGCAGTTCCTGTGGTTGGTATTTTAGTGATTAATTTGCCACCTAATTTTCGTGAGATTGCGGATAAGTTTTCTGAAAAAAGTCCGGAAAATCTCGATGCTAATTACCGATATCATTTTTCGGATCTTTTGAGAAATAATCCGAATCAAAAAGATGCTATTCAGCAAGAAATTGCTTTTTATCAGCAGCGGCTGGCTGTGGATTCAAAAAGTGGTTTGAACCGGGCTGCATTGGCTGGGGTTTATTTGAAAATGGGTCGGGCTACTGGGGAGGGTGGTTGGTTTTTGTTGGCCGAACAGGCTGCTCAAAGATCGATCGCGGATTTGCCTTTTGATAATAAAGGTGCGCTGTTAGTTTTAGCTAGAATTGCTGAGGCTAGACACGATTTTGCCACTGCTTTGCGTTTAGCTAAACAAGTGGGTTTTGACAATGAGGATGCGATCGCCCTTTCAGTCACATCTCACTTAGCAATGGGAAAAGTGAGTGAGGCGAATGCAGCAGCGGAAACCTTAGTTAATCGGCTTCCCAATTTGGGTTCTCTCACTTTGAGAGCTTTAGTCAGAGAGGCTCAGGGTCGAGATGCTGAGGTTTTGCAGGATTATCAACAAGCTTTGGCCCTGGAGGAACCGGGAGAGGTTGGGGGTTCGGCGCGGGCCCGATCGCTCTTGGGTCGATTTTACAGCCGTCGTGGGCAGTTTGTGCAGGCGAAAGCTCTGTTTTTGGAAACTTTGCGGTTGCTACCTCGATACCCGCTAGCGTTGATTTATTTGGCGGATTTGGAGACGCGTTTGGGTAATTATCAGGAGGCGGAAGGCTATTACAGCAAGGTTTCTGCCTATTCTGGGGGGGTGGCAACTTTGTTCGATCGCACTGTCGATCGCGGTATGGCTAGGGTGAAGGAGTTGCAGGGAGATGCGATCGCCTCGCAGAAACTGCGGGATCAAGCGGAGGCTGGGCTACGACAGGAAAAGCTTTTGGGAGCTCGCGGTTTTGGACACCGCAGGGATTTGGCGCGTTTGCTGCTGGAAAAAGGGCGATCGCAGGATGTCGCCGAAGCGTTGGCTTTGATGCAGCAGGAGGTGAAAATTCGCAGGGATGCTGTGACGCTGGATATTTTAGCCTGGGCGCGATCGAGTGCTGGGGACTGGAAAGGGGCCGATCGAGTGATGGCGGAAATAGTGCGATCGGGCATTCGAGATGCGGGGATGTTTGATCGCGCTGGTGCGATCGCCCATACTTTAGGTAAGGATACTGAATCTGGCGCTTATTTTCAAAAGGCCAAGGAAATTGACCCTACTTTTGATAGTCGATCGCGCCAAGCAGTAGGTTTAGGAACTGATGAATTTTGAGATTAGCTGTAGGGGCGGGTTCACCAATAACCTTATTTGGTACAAACAATTTAAATAAACCCGCTCCCACTCCCACGCCACGAGAAAACTCTTAAAAACAGGTATTTATGCAGTATAAACTAAACCGATCGCCCAAATTCTTCATCCTTTTCTTTCTAACAATTTCATTATTATTAACAGCCTCAATCCGTCCAGCTTACTCTCACTGGTCAGACTTATCCGTAGCTGAAATAGTAGTAAATAATCTGCAAACCGAAGTAACTTTAACTTTTCCAACCGGCTTGACCAAATTCGCCGATTACAATCAAGACAATCAGCTACAACCTACTGAAGTTCGCAGCCACCAAGCACAACTCGAAAAGTTGTTCAGCCAAAAAATTTCCATCACTAACAGCAGTGGCATTCAAGGCTCTGTAGAAGTCAAACCTTTAGAAATAGCTGCTAAAAATGCGACTTTAATCCAGCAGCCGAATACCCATAGCACTTTAATTTTAGACTACACCTGGCCTGCACCTTCTCAAAATAAAACTCTAAATTTACCTGGTTCGACTTTACTTTCACAAGACAAATTGCGGATCAACTACAATCTATTTTTGCCCGGAATAACGACAGCTAGCTGTCAGGCTACTATTGTCCAAGCAGGTGCTGTAAAAAGCTTTGTCTTTACGCCACAAAACCGACAGTTTTTGCTAACAGGAAATGAATCTATTTGGGATTCTGGTTGGAATTGGCTGTTAGCAATAGCAGGAGCATTTGCTTGGGGAGCCATGCACTCCCTGTCCCCCGGACACGGAAAAACAATCGTTGGTGCTTATTTAGTGGGTTCGCGGGCTACTCCCTTACACGCTTTGTTCTTAGCAGCAACAACTACAATTACTCATACTGCTGGCGTGTTTGCCATCGGCGGAATTACTCTGTTTGCTTCTCATTTAATTGACCCAGAAAAACTGAATCCTTGGCTGAGTCTAATTTCTGGTTTATTGGTCGCCATCATTGGCTTAAAGTTATTCCTAGAAAGAACTAAAAACAGATTCGGAGTGAGGACTTCAGTCCTCAAATATTTCAAAACTAAAATACTTAATAAAAACTGGGGTTTAAGGACTAAAGTTGTGACTGCGAACTATGAGGAACCAGTAAATCTATTAAACAGGGGAACTTGGGAAAGAGAATTTAAGCCGGTTAAACCAGATACAGCAGATTCCACTTTTATGAAGTACACCCCGGAGTCATATATCCCCGTAGGGACACGGCAATGCCGTGTCCCTACATCTGTAAAACCGGATATAAATCATCACTACCACGATCGCGGAGACGGCCGCATTCACTCGCATTTGCCGCCAGGAGCTGACGGTTCTCCGATGACTTGGAAAAGCTTGTTAGCGTTGGGAATTTCCGGCGGTTTGTTACCCTGTCCTTCAGCTATGGTGATGTTGTTGAGTGCTTCAGCTTTGGGCAATATTGGTTTGGGCATGACGCTGGTGGTAGCATTTAGTTTGGGATTGGCTGTGGTGTTGACTGCGATCGGATTAATCTTAGTTTATGCCAAAAAGAAGTTTGATAAACTACCAAAACAAATGGGAGCAGTGAAATTTCTACCTGCGATTAGTGCGATGTTGGTAATGTTATTGGGGTTAGGAATTACGGGACAGGCAATGTTGAAGATATTGGCTGCGAATTAATTCTTTTAGTTGATATAGGGGACACGGCAGTTGATATAGGGGACACGGCAGTTGATATAGGGGACACGGCAGTTGATATAGGGGACACGGCAGTTGATATAGGGGACACGGCAGTGCCGTGTCCCTACCGAAAATAATATTGTAGGGACACGGCATTGCCGTTTCCTAATTTTGGCTTGTCAGGACACGGCAGTTGATATAGAGGACACGGCAGTGCCGTGTCCCTACCGAAAATAATATTGTAGGGACACGGCATTGCCGTTTCCTAATTTTGGCTTGTCAGCCTGCACTATTATATTTATCAATGATTTTGGCTAAATCAGGTATTCCCTTTTCCACATAATTCTTAGCTGAGGGGCGCAGTTTGCCATAGGCTCCTTTCACCATGGCTCTGGTGCTGTTTTCAACTCTGGCGTCGCTGATTTGGAGCAATTCGTCTGCTACCTGAGATTTTCTTTGGGTGAGATATTCGACTGGGTTGCCATTGGTTACTGCTTCAGTCCACATGGGATCGAGTGCGCTAGAGATATCTGGCAGCAGTTGATCTACGACTTGGGCGCAATAATCAGCTCGTATCCCCTTGACAATAGAGTAGGCCGCTTTTAGAGCCAAACCACCTATTGCCGACGCGGAAGCAACTTGTTCGTCGATCAACTTTACACAATCATCAACAAAATTATCTCGGTTCTTTTCATTCAATAGAATATCGCTAAGTGCCATTTTAACTCTCCTGGGTTTAACAGTGAGTATACTCTACAATGAAAATAGAACCTATCAAGGAAAATATCAAAAAAATACTCTTGGTCATTCCGATCGCACTGGCAACTCTAATTAAGATTAGATTTCACTCTCGGCACGGTTCGGTAATGTAACGAGGGGAAGTTTTAGGAATTGAGTCAAAGTTTGGTTCGATCGCAATACGTAATTTTCAGGTAATTTCGGGGACGTACTTAGTCCGGCAAATACTTGCAGTGATAGGGTTAAGCCGACGGCTAACAACATTTTTTCCAACATAGCACTGCCTCCAATATTAAGGATGCACTCTGGCATCATTCCTCTTACACCACCAAGATACAAACATCTTTTACCTTTCAGTGCGATCGCATCAGTCCCTCTCAGTGATATGTATCACAAATTACACGTATTCACGAAGGGGGACGAAAGAAAATACGCCCTAGGGTGGATCTAGATTTAATACTCAAACAGCAGTCTCTGACTAGATTTGACATTAAGTTGACACTAATGCCCCCGCCACTGCCCCTACCCCCTCCACTTCTTCCCTCTTCCCTATTCCCTCACAGAAGTCAAAAATTGTCCTAGAGAAAGCAGCCACCGGACACCCCTGAAAGGTAGAATTAGCCCGTAGAGGTTATTTGACAAAGCGGAGGTGCCGACAATATGCTTGCATACTTTCTAGCGTTGGCGGTCGGTCTAGGCAGCTTCAGTATTTACATGGCTGCTTTCTTTTTTCCAGAAGTTCACCGCAAAAGCGATTTTGGCTGGAGCGGGGTGGGACTTTTCTATGCGTTAATTTTATGGGCTTGTGCGGGGCGAATTACCGGTGCTCTCCTGCTTGGTCAAATGGCGGCCGTGGCTCTTTTGGGCTGGTTCGCCTGGGAAACTTTGAGTTTACGCAGACAAGTTACACCTATTGCTGAGCAAACGCCGATTCCTCAGTCGGTAAATTTGCCGGGGGGTATGGGTGGCGGGTTGACGGGGATGTTTGCTAAAAAACCAGAACCAGCAACGAAAAAACCTAAGTTTGTCAGAGCGCCCAAGCCGAAATCTGATGTGGTGCCAGCACCTGTTGCCGATCGCCAGGTAAAAGCAGAGGAACCTGCGGTGGTTTCCCCATTACCCGAAATCGTGGCAGAAAGTGCGATCGCCCCTGAATTGTTGCCACTTCCAGACTCGACAGCACCAGCAACTGAGGAAATACAGGTGTCGATCGCAATTCCTGTGGCTGACACCTCCCCAGCCCCTGTAGAATCAGCACCAACTAGCGACACTACAATCACCCCAAAAGTTTCAGAAATTGCCACCACACCAACTGTGGGAACAGCAGAGGCTCCACCAGACCTTAAACAAGAACCCGAAGTCGATGACTTTGAGGAGATGTGGAGGGTAGCAGCTAGAGGGTCCGAGTCTGCGACCCCAACGGCAGCCCCAGCAGCCGACTCAACTGCTGTCAAAGCCCCTAAAAAATCGGCTGGTTTCAGCAGTCTGTTTGGCAATATCAAAAATAGTCTGGGCGGTTTGTTGGGCCGGGGTGCCGAGAAAACCAAGTCCATACCCAATACTCCGGTGACAACACCGAAAGTGCCTTCAGAGTCGATCGAACTTGCATCTGAAGTAGGGGCAATTTCTACATCGGAGTTTGACCAAATTCTGGCATCTGAATTAGCCGAAGCAGCCCTAGAAGTAGCGGCGGCAGAAACTAGCAGCACCGTCGCTGATGTAATTCCAGGAGTACCATTTCCTCTGGATGTGGAAGCAATGGCAGAATTGATTTCAGAAGAAACAGCGATTTCTCCGATTCAAATTACTGAAATTACAGTGGTGGAAGTGGTTTTGCCAACACCTGCGGAAGTGGAACTGTCATCAGAGGCGATCGACAATTCCATAAAAGAGCAGCTAGAGTCGATCGCCTTAGCAGACACACCGGAATTGATTCATCCAAATCCACCAACTCCCAATCTGCTGAAAACTGACAAACCCGCCGATGAATCAAAGTCCGAAAATCTTTCCGACTCTGAGCAGACGACTCTCTAAAACACAAACCAAAAGGTAGAAATTAGAACTTTTTCAATTCTGCTTTCTGCCTTCATCAACAGGTAACAAATATTTTTTTAAACCCGGTTTTTTCTTTTTGTATTCAGCCTTCACAAAATCGTCGATAATTTTTGGATGAAATTTAGGTGAAATCAATATTATGAAAGCAATTATGGTAGTGGGAACAACTTCTCACGCAGGGAAATCGTTACTGGTTGCAGCTTTGTGTCGCATTTTTTCTCGCCGCCAGTGGCGAGTCACTCCGTTTAAAGGTCAGAATATGGCACTGAATTCCTATGTCACTGCTGCTGGGGGAGAAATTGGCTACGCTCAAGCAGTTCAGGCTTGGGCCGCCGGTGTAGCACCTTTGGTAGAAATGAATCCCATTTTGCTCAAACCCCAAGGAGATATGACTTCTCAATTAATTATGAAGGGCCGGGCGATCGCCAATATCCGAGCTACTCAATATTACGAAGAATATTTCGATCGAGGTTGGCAAGTGATTCGGGAATCTTTAGAATTTTTGAGTCACCAATTTGACATGGTGGTTTGCGAAGGAGCCGGTAGCCCTGCGGAGATTAATCTCAAGCACCGCGATTTAACAAATATGCGCGTAGCCAAACATTTGAATGCTCGGACTTTGCTAGTAGTTGATATAGACCGCGGCGGAGCTTTTGCTCACATTATCGGTACTTTGGAATTGCTCGATCCAGACGAACGAGCTTTAATTAAAGGCTTCATTATTAATAAGTTCCGAGGACAAAAATCTATCTTAGATCCAGGGCTAACTTGGCTAGAAGAACGTACAGGTATTCCCGTTGTTGGTGTAATTCCTTGGATAGACGAAGTATTTCCTGCCGAAGACTCTCTCGATTTGCTCGATCGACGTTATTCGAGTTCTCACACAGACCTGAATATTTCTGTCATCCGCTTGCCCCGTATTTCTAATTTTACCGACTTTGACCCCCTGGAGTCGGAAACCACTGTCACAGTCAAATATGTCAGCCCCAAAGACAATTTAGGTCATCCAGATGCAGTAATTTTACCAGGTTCTAAAACTACAATTTCCGATTTACAGGTACTCCGAAAAACGGGTATGGCAGAAGCCATAAAAAAATATTTAGTGGCTGGCGGTACTGTCATGGGAGTTTGCGGGGGGTTTCAGATGCTGGGAGAAAGTATAGTCGATCGAGAAGGGCTTGAGGGACAACAGGGAGAATTTAAAGGGTTGGGATTATTACCTTTAAAAACAGCGATCGCACCTGATAAAATAGCTTGTCAGCGCACCGTAACTTCTAATTATCCTCAACCTGGTTTATCAGTTTCAGGTTACGAAATCCACCAAGGAATAACCCAAATGTTGGAGTCAGATTTGACTAAATCGCTGTTTGACGATCCTAGTTTAGGAATGGTCAATAATTCCCAATCTATTTGGGGTACTTACTTGCACGGTATTTTTGATAACGGAGCTTGGCGGCGGGCTTGGTTAAATCACTTGCGGCAGCAGCGAGGATTGCAAGCCCTACCTACAGGAATTCCTAATTACCGGGAACATCGGGAAGCTCTGTTAGACCGTCTTGCAGATACGGTTGAAAAGCATTTAGATATCAAACATATTTTAGGGTAGTTATTACTCAAAAGTCATGAAAATATGAGGTGAAGTTTGAATGACAAAAATTTGTTTTTTACCAGAAAATATAACCGTTGAAGCTGAACCGGGAGAACTGTTGCTGGATGTCGCTAAACGTGCGGGAATTTCTATTCCCACCGGCTGTCTCATGGGTTCTTGTCACGCTTGCGAAGTGGAACTCGAAGACGGAGAGGTAATTTGTGCTTGTATTTCCGGCGTACCTTCAGGAAAAAAGCAAGTAACAATTAATCTTTATGTTGACCCGGTTTGGTAATTAGTCATTAGTCATTGGTCATTGGTCATTGGTCATTGGTAATTAGTCATTGGTCATTAGTCATTGGTAATTAGTCATTGGTCATTGGTCATTAGTCATTGGTCATTGGTCATTGGTCATTGGTCTATTTGTTGTTTGTAACACTCTACCAATTCCCGATGCTTCTAGGCCCGATGCCCTATTCCCAATGCCCCATGCCCCATTCCCCATTCCCAATCTTTAATTCTTTTGCCATTCTTTCTGTTTTTTGCGAGCCGATTGCAGCCATTTTTGCGCTTCTGGATAAACAGTTGTTCCTGGTTTAACTGATTCTAATTGGTTGATAATTTCCTGCAATAGTCCTAGGGCGTAACCGGGATTTTGACTGGTAGAAGTTAGGTTAGTTTGGAATTTAGCAAACAAGCTTTTAGCCTGATTTAAAGCTTCCACTGACTCTTTTTCAGCTTTCAATCGAATCTGTGTAGTGCCTAAATTATTTTGATATTCAGCTAATTTTGTTTGAGCATCAAGATAGCCCGGATTATCAAAGGGAATTTGGCTGAGTCGTTCAATAGATTGTTGCCACAAATCAGCTATCTTTTGCCAAGTTTCGGCTGAATGTGGCGGTTTCTGCGATGCGACAGCGGCACTCAAGGCAAATTCTTTGGCTGCTTCGATTAAGTTGTCGGCGCGCAGTGAACCCGTAGCGACGCCGCCCATTGCTTGAAAATCTCTCTCTGCTGCTTGCAGTTTTTTCCTAGCAGTTTCTCCGGCTAGGGTTTCGGCAGGAATTTGATTGAGTTGGTCGATCGCACTTTGCCAATTTATGCTAGCTTTTTGTCTGTCTGCTGCATTTTTAGCTTGCTGGTACTGCTGTTTCGCGGTATTGAGGTTTTGTTCCACTTCCCCAAGCTGAGTAAAAGCATTTTTTTGTTGAAAAATTTGAGCATCCATGCGCCCGATACTTTTGCGGGCTGCTTGAAATTCATCCACACTAAAGCGCCAAGTACAGCCAAAAAAAGAGCAGTAAGTTTCTGGATAATAACCTAAAAACCAAACCGGCAAGGCATCCAGGTGTTTTTGCGCTTGTTTTGCTTTGGTTTCGCCCAAGTCGAAATCAGCCACAGCAGTGGCTTTATTCACTAATTGATCCGATTGTTCCACCAGGGCGATCGCCTGTCGATAATCATAATCCATGCTGCTAAAACTGGGCATTAATAAGATCGGAAATGTGTTGGCTATAGGCTTGCGAATGATGGGCACAGGCAGGTTTGCTAGCCAAATTATCCCCAGCCCAGCCCCGAAAAAACCCCCAACCCAGATAATTTTGCCAAACAATCCGGGCGGGCGGTTGGCTTTGACGGCGGCTTTGAGTGTTTTTTCGCTGAAGTTGGGAAATTCATTTTTGAAAGTAGCGCGGATTTCTTCTATGGATGCGAAAGTTCCATTTTCCGATCGCATTTTCTCCAACTGCTTGATTACGATACTCCTGTAGACATTACCAGCTATAGCATCAGCCGCCGCGCATTTGTCAACTTCTGCCCGTAAAATTTCAAAAGCTCGATCGGTAAGACGCGCCATAAAACTCACCTATTCCCTTTTAAGTATTTTACAGCTTGCCAGTCAAAATAGTTGTTAAAATATATAAAGTACCAATCAAATATCAGACATAATTTCATGCCAACTGCTTTAATCACCGGAGCTTCTAGCGGAATTGGTGCAGCTTTTGCCACCGAATTAGCCCAAAGCCAGCACAATCTAATTTTGGTGGCTCGTTCCGCAGACAAATTGCACCAACTCGCTGCTACACTCCAAGAAAAATTCAATATTCGAGCAGAAGTAATCGTGCAAGATTTAACGGAACCGGGTGCTGGAACAAAAGTATTTGAGGCCGTCAATCAAACAGATTTGACTGTAGATTTGTTAGTCAACAATGCGGGTTTTGGAGATTACGGTATTTTTGCCGATCGCCCCCTAGACAAACAACTAACAATGGTGCAACTAAATATTATAGCATTAGTTGAGCTTTCGCACTTATTTTTGCAGCCAATGCGCCAAAAAAAATCTGGAAGTATCATCAATGTAGCATCAATAGCAGCATTTCAACCAATGCCATACCTATCAATTTACGCAGCAACCAAAGCCTTTGTTTTGAGTTTCACTGAATCACTGTGGGCGGAAAACAAAGATTTAGGAATACGAGTGTTATGCCTTTGTCCAGGACCGACAGAATCGGACTTTTTTGCAGTAGCCGAATTCCCAAAATCACTAGCATCTAGCAGCGGGCAAAAACTGGTGCCAGCGCAGGAAGTAGTGCGAGATGCTTTGAAAGCCTTAGACAAGAATGAGTCTAACGTTGTGACAGGGGGAATTCCCAATCAAATCATCGTAAATATGCCCAGATTGATGCCGCGAGAACTATTAGTAAAGTCGGTAGCAAAGCTGTTTGGGCACAAAGGGAAATAATCGCGGATATTTGGCAGATATCTAACTGGATAAAATTCAAGTGCGATCGCACATTCAGGCCGCCAAAATCCCCGACGCTATCCCACAGAACCGTCGGGGAATCAATTCCCCGGCGGACTCGCGGACAAACAAACTAGCCCAAAGAAACCAGGTTTTTCGCAGTTTTTCGGCTGTATCGATATTCTCGAAAAAACACGGATAATTTGGGCATCAAATCGATTAAAAATCCAACATAAATCCCGTAGGGGCGGGTTCACAAACAATCTTTAATGAGTACCGACAATCTAAATAAACCCGCCCCACCCACCAATAACCCACGGATAATTTGGGCATAAAATCGATTAAAAATCCAACATAAATCCCGTAGGGGCGGGTTCACAAACAATCTTTAATGAGTAGCGACAATCTAAATAAACCAGCCCCACCCACCAATAACCCACGGATAATTTGGGCATAAAATCGATTAAAAATCCAACATAAATCCCGTAGGGGCGGGTTCACAAACAATCTTTAATGAGTAGCGACAATCTAAATAAAC
>JAHREW010000049.1 GCA_020883125.1 Microcoleus sp. CAWBG506 | reverse complement strand
CCAACTACCACGTCCATGATTGATCAAATAATTGCAGTTGCTCTCAACTTAATCAATCCTCAACATCTAAGAAATTGGTTTGCTTATTGTTGTTACTGTACCTCATAACAGCGGGAACCGCTGTATGTAGGAGAAAATATCGTAAATACAGCGGTTCTCACTGTTACGAGGTACAGTAGCAGCAATTAACAAAGGCTACTCTTAAATGTTGAGGATTAATCAAGTGTAAAGAAACCGGGTTTTTCACCGAATCTGTGGGGCTGTAACGAAATGTTCTGGGAAAAAACCCGGTTTCCGACCACCCATCCGTAATACTCCGATCGCCCCCAACCACAAAAATGTCATCAAATCATAACATCTTTCTCAAGACCGATCCCCTAAACTAAAATATGTCAAGGTTTCATGACATAGAGATCCCCAAAATCACGAAAATGCGTATAAGTACCCATGATTGAAGCGAACACCCCCTTGACCAGACCGTAAATTGTCTGCATTATTAAACCATGACAAAGCGATCCCAAAGAAATGCTGTGAATAAGCATTTCTGCGAGTCAAAGAGCGTGCGAGCTGCGATCAATAGCATTGGTAGTAGCATCGATCGCACTCACTAAATTGATTTTGTCAGTCAAGAATCGAGGGAGAACCTTTAGTTAGACCGGATGTAGCGCGCGGAAGCCAACAAGTTATAGCCTCTATATGGGGGACTTAACTAAGTGAAAACAAGCAAGGCTTCAAAGGTTGGAGAGGTTTGGAAGCTCAAGCATATTTGCTGTTATCAAGAGTTTCTACCTCAAAAAGTCAACATCTCTATTGTATGTTGCCGGAAAACCTAACCCGCCATCCAAAATTAGTGGAGAAAAAATTTATGGCAAAAGAACGCCCACCATTAGAAGAGATGACTTTGCGGCAACTACGCAAAGTAGCTAGCGAATGTGGAGTCTCCCGCTACAGCCGGATGCGGAAATCGCAACTTCTGGCATCAATTCAAGAAATTCAGCGTACCAAATTTTCATACAGTCCATCTCGTAAATTAGAGGCGCAAGAAGCAGTGGAAGCAACAAAATTTGAACTAGGTCAAGAAGATCGGACAGGTGGTTCTCTTTCCTCTGTCGATGAAGGTTTAGCAGATTTGCCCAACGGGTACGGCGAAAGTCGGGTTGTTTTGATGCCACGAGACCCGGAATGGGCTTATACCTACTGGGATATTTCCAACGATCGCAAACAAGAAATGCGGCGTCTTGGCGGACAGCAACTGGCCCTGCGGATCTACGACGTTACAGATGTTAACCTCGAAACTCAAAGCCCGCACAGCATCCAAGAATATCCTTGCGACGAACTAGCCCGCGAATGGTACGTCCCAATCCCCGTGAGCGATCGCGATTATGCGATCGACATCGGCTACCGCTGCGCCGACGGCCGTTGGTTGGTATTAGCGCGATCGGCCCAAGTCCGCGTCCCGCCAGTCTATCCGAGTGACTGGATCGAAGACCAATTCATCACCCTTGACTGGGAAGAAGACTTGCGCGGCAAAACCTTCGCCGAACTGGTTCCTCCGGCAAAGAAAATGGCAGCAGCAACGGCCACCGCTTACAGCAACGGTAACGGCATTTACCAACAAATCTTTGGTATGGCAGAATCGGCAGAATCCTTGCGCGTCGCAGGTTCTGTCTTCGGATCGATGCAGCACGTCCCTGGTTCGGTTCAGCAAGTGGGCATCCACGAACAAGCTTTGAGTTCCTACGTTTTCCCCTCCGGTGTGGGTATGTGGGCAGCCCCGGCCATGTCCGCTCTCACCACGTCCGGTGTGGGTATGTCTGGGCTCACCATGTCCGGTGCTGGTATGTCTGGGCTCACCATGTCCGGTGTGGGTATGTCTGCTCTCACCATGTCCGGTGCTGGTATGTCTGGCCTCACCATGTCTGGTGCTGGTATGTCTGGAGTTGGCTTCGCCGCACCGATGCGCCCCCGTCAGTTCTGGTTGGTTGCTGATGCGGAACTGATCGTCTATGGTGCTACGGAACCTGACGCGACTGTATACATTGGCGGACAACAGATCAAACTGAATGCTGATGGCACTTTCCGCTTCCAGATGTCTTTCCAAGATGGCTCGATCGACTATCCGATTTTTGCAGTAGCCGCCGATGGCGAACAAAACCGCGCCGTCCACATGAAATTCGAGCGCGAAACCCCTCAACGGAACACCAATACGAAGGAAGATGCTGTGGTTGAGTGGTTGGGTCAATAACCACGATCGATGGGGCGATCGCCAAGCTCTGTGCCAATTTCTGAACCATCACAAGGCCTTGCCAGAGCGCAAAACTGATTTGTTAGGGTTAATCCCAGACAACAACCCATAACACCCCCTATGCACCGTTCTCCTATTTAGAGGAGCGGTGTTTTTTGTATTTAGAAATAAGTAGAAGCAACAAGGAAGAATCTCACCCCCAGCCCCCTTTGATACTCTGCACTCCCGCATTATTAAGTAAGCTTAAGTTATAGCAACTGCCAAGGCGATTAGGGCAGATTTTGTAGGGGCGGGTTCACCGATATCTTTCATCGGTATAGACAAATTCTATAAACCCGCCCCCACCCCACGACTTAACCACCCTGGCGGTTGCTATAACTTAAATTTTTATTTCACAAACTGGCTAAATCCCGTGAAACAACAGAAAGCGAGTTATGAGAGAAATAGCGATCGCACAATTCTATTTCTGACAACATCATGCACAAAATCAACTCCCCACCTTCATTGTGGTGGCAAAAGCGACCCACTTTCTTAGCCTTATTCGCGATCGCCCTAGCCACCGTCTTGTTCCTATTTATCCTCCCAGCCCGCACCCAGCAGCCAGTAGTGCTGACAATGTTAATGCAGGGCCAAGACATTGTGAACTGGAAACCCTTCATCCAAGAATTTGAACAAAAAAACCCCGACATTCGCATCAACCTCATCGAAGGGCCATTTGATAGCAACCTCGTAGAAAATCTTTACACATCTGCCTTTTTATTAGGCGATTCGCCCTAGGACATCATCAACGCAGTTTACTGGTTAATTGCAGGATTGGAACAGCCGACTAGGGGCGAGATTAGAATCGGCGATCGCAATGTCACTTATCTTAGACCAGGCGATCGGGATATTGCCATGGTATTTCAAAGTTACGCGCTGTACTCCCACATGACAGTATACGAAAATATGGCATCGAGCCTCAAAATTCGTAAAACCTCCTCTGCCGAAATCCACAGATTAGTGACGGAAGTTGCAGCATCCCTGGGATTGACAGAATTACTCGATCGCAAACCAGGTAAACTATCAGGAGGACAGCTTAGTTTTAAAAGATATGAAGATGTATGAAGAAAAATTTACCCATTATTTTCCTAGCTTCCCTGCTGTTCATTTTTCCTATTATTTCCCCGACAATTACCCGCGCTCAACTCTCCAAAACGGCGGATGCTAGTGCCAAGCCAACCACTCCGATCAAAGATGAATTATATTTTGGCTTAACTAAACCCGGAGGAGAGATGATTTCTGAGTCAGAATGGCAAGAGTTTGTCAATGTAGTTATTACCCCTCACTTTCGGGAAGGACTAACCGTATTAAACGCCGATGGGCAGTTTCTCAATAGTTCGGGAATTCTGATTCAAGAAAAATCGAAAATAGTCCTGTTTGATTTATGAAAATATTCCGGAAAAAGAGCGTTATATCCAGAAAAATATTAAAACCTATAAGGACAATTTTCAACAGGAGTCCGTGCTACGGGTAACTAGCCAAGTTCAAGTTTCTTTCTAATTTATCGATCGCTAAACCAGTTTATGATATGATGAGTTACGGTATTACTCTTAAAGATAATTAGAAAGCCAAAGTAATAAAAATTACAAGTTGTTTGGTTCGATCGCACGCAGCAAAAAGTCCCTAGCAAAACTTTCCCAGGAGTTGACAAAAATATGACCAAGGATAGCAACGATCAAGCTGAATCGCCGGAAAACCAGGATTTAAACAATGTGGACGGTATGGCCAAAGCTTTTTTGGTCAGCATGGCAAGGTCCTACGCCGAGGCCTTAGAGAAAACTCAAAAATCGCAAAATCAACAAAAACCAGCGCCGGAATCTCAGAAAGAACAAGTAGATCGCGATCGTGAAAGTGATAAATGACACATGGTTAAGGCGATCGCCTAAATTCCTTGTTTGTCGAACAGGCCGTCCAAGCTGCGATCGAGATTTGCCAAACCTAAGATTCTGCTACAATCCACCTAACATCCCCTGAACTCTTGCCATACACCCATGAGTGAAACCGTCCTAGAAGTTAGCAACCTGCGGGTTGAATTTGACTCTGCCGATGCAGGCGATGGGTCTGCAACAGTCAAAGCAGTTGACGGCATTTCCTTTGAGGTGAAGTCAGGCCAAACCCTGGGAATCGTGGGAGAATCCGGGTCAGGAAAATCCGTCACTTCCCTGGCTATTATGGGTTTACTGCCCAATGTGTCAACTCAAATTTCGGGGGAAATTTGGTTCTCTTCAACCACAGACGGCACTCACAAACAGTCAGTGAATCTACTGGAAATGTCCTCCCAGGAAAAACAAATATACCGCGGCAGCCAAATTGCCACTATTTTTCAAGAACCAATGAGTTCGCTCAACCCCGTTTACACCATCGGGTTTCAACTGACGGAAGCGATTTGTCTGCACCAAAAGGTATCTCCAATCATCGCACGACGCAAGGCAGCTTCTCTGCTGCAAGAGGTGAAGCTACTACCCGATGATGGGGAACTCAAGCAGCAGTGTTTGGCTAGGAGACAGCAGGATTCCTCCGCAGAAGGGCCAGAGGGGATGACTGGAGGCCGCGATTTGATGCAGCTCATCAACGCTCAAAAACAGGCTATGCTCGATCGCTATCCCCACGAACTATCGGGAGGCCAAATCCAGCGGGTGATGATTGCAATGGCCATTTCTTGCAATCCCACTTTATTAATTGCAGATGAACCGACAACTGCTTTAGATGTCACCGTACAAGCAACTATCTTGGCTTTGCTGCGGGAGTTGCGGGACTCTAGAGGTATGGCAATGATTTTTATTACCCACGACTTGAGCGTCATTGCTGAAATTGCTGATGTGGTGGCGGTGATGTATCGAGGTAAAATTGTTGAATGCGATGCGATCGAACAAATGTTTAGCAATCCCCAACATCCTTACACAAAAGGTCTGTTAGCTTGTCGCCCAACTCTGGAAAAGCAATTGCGCCGCTTACCCACAGTTTCGGATTTTATGGATGTGACCACTAACGCTAGCGGTGAGTTAGTAATTGTGGAAAAATATGTCGATTTAGATGGTGATAGCAGCGGCGGATTGTCCGCTTTTGCCACGGGAAAAGCACCAAGGCTACCTAATCTTGGCGATCCTTTATTGACTGTCAATAACTTGAAAGTGGGTTTCCCAGTGCCTGGTATATTTGGGGAAACTAAGCGCTTGTTTATGGCGGTGAATGATATTTCTTTTGAGGTTTATCCAGGGGAAACTTTGGGTTTAGTAGGCGAATCTGGTTGTGGTAAATCTACTTTGGCTAGAGCTTTGTTACAATTAATTCCGATTTCTAGCGGTCAAGTTTTTTTTGAAGGTCAAGAAATTACGCCTCCTGCTTACAATATTTCTCAATGGCGATGGATGGCTAATTATCGGATACAGAAAGAGTATGCCCGCAAGTTGCGCTGGTTGCGCAGGGATCTGCAAATTATTTTTCAAGACCCTTTTAGTTCTCTCGATCCGCGGCTGAATGTGGGGGCGGCGGTGATGGAACCGATGGTGATTCATAACGTTGGTAAAAATCAGCAGGAACAGCGCGATCGCGCCGCTTATTTATTAGAGAGAGTTGGTTTGAATCCTAATTTCATGGGGCGCTATCCCCACGAGTTTTCTGGGGGTCAACGCCAGCGTATTTGTATTGCTAGGGCTTTGGCTTTAAATCCTAAGTTTATTATTTGTGATGAGTCGGTTTCGGCCTTGGATGTTTCGGTACAAGCCCAAGTTTTAAATTTATTGAAGGAGTTACAGACAGAGTTTGGATTAACTTATATTTTTATTTCTCACGATTTAAGTGTTGTAAAGTTTATGAGCGATCGGGCGATCGTCATGAACCAAGGTAAAATCGAAGAAATTGGCACAGCAGAGCGCATTTACCGCCAGCCACAGCAAGCTTACACGCGCCAACTGATTGCTGCTATTCCGGCGGGCAATTTGGAACGAATTCGGCAGCAACAATTAGGGCGCAAGACTTCTTTTAAGTCCTAAGATTAAATGATATCAATTCCGGCTGCGCCGGAATGATATAGAGTCCAAGGCTTTTGGAGTGTCCCTACCGCGATCGATTGTAGGAACACGGCTCTTGGCATAGGTGTCAATTTAAGGTCAAACCCAGTCAGAGACTTTTGTTTGACTATTAAATCTAGATCCCCCCTAGCCCCCCGATCGAAGGGGGGGGACAGGAGTCTTTTCTTTCGTCCCCCATCCCCCTTGGGGGGGCAGGGGGGGGTGGGGATGCGAGGGGGATCTAGACTTAGGTAAAACCGAGATATACCAAGAGTTTCAGGCGATTGTTGACACGGCTTTGGGCACGCTTGAGTGTCCTCCGCTTATATCATTCCGATGCAACCGGATTTGGTATCACTTCCCAAATCCGTAAATATACTGAAATTTCTTGAATGGGTGCGTAAATTTAGCCAAAATGTCAAAAACTAGATTTCACAAGCGAGAAAACATTTACAATATTTAAACATTTTGATTGCAGTTTGTGAATCAGTAAAAATCGACTAAAATTCAGACTAAAATCATGAAAAATAGCCAATACATCGACTTAGATGCCAAAGATCGCTTTTTTACCCTCTCGTTAGAGATGCTATGCGTGATTGGTTTAGACGGTTATTTTAAACTGATCGATCCAACAACCACAAAAATCCTCGGCTATTCCGAAGCGGAACTTTTAGCTAAACCCTTCATTGAATTTGTACATCCAGAAGAACGAAAAGATACTTTAAAAGAAGTTGAAAGTATTGCTGCGAGTAATTGTACCATTGACTTTGAAAACCGCCACTGCTGCAAAGATGGTTCTTACAAGTGGATATCCTGGACTATTAGTCCTGCTCTAGAAGATGAATTGATGTATGCTGTCGGTCGCGACATCAGCGGATGCAAACCAATAGAAAGTTCACTGTTAGAAAGTATACTTGAAAGCACCGCAGACTTGATTTTTGTCAAGGATACTCAGGGTCGATATGTCTCGCTAAACTCCAAAACAGCAGCTTTTTTTGGCAAATCAAAAGCAGAGGTGATCGGCAAAACAGACACAGATTTTTTTTCACCGGAAATCGTTGCTAAACTTGTAGAGATAGACCGCCGAGTTATCCAATCAGGCATTGAAGAAACAGTCGAAGAAGTAGTAGAAGACCTTGACGGCAACCTTCAGACATATCTAGCAACTAAAAGTCCGTGGCGAGACAGAGAAGGTAATATAATAGGTGTAGTAGGAGTTACTCGCGACATTAGCGATCGCAAAATCGCAGAAGAACAACTGCGACAGAAAGAAGAATTTTTGCGTAGCATCTATGACAGTGTGGATTACAGCATTTTCGTAATAGATGTCGGCGCAGACGGAGAGTTTCGCTACGCCGGCTGGAACCAAGCAGCAGAGTTACTCGGTAACATCAGCAGCGAGTTCGGGTGTGGCAAAACTCCAGAAGAGATTTTTCCAGGGCCTGCGGCAGCATTTTTGCGGCAAAAATTAACAGAATGTCTGCGAAAAAATAGCTCAATTTCCTACGAAGAAGCTGTTAGTTTTGACATGACAGAAGCGTGTTTTATCACAACTCTGAATCCGCTGCGAGACGAATCTGGTAAAATTTTTCGCATTGTTGGTAGTGCTACCGAAATTACATATCGCAAAAAAGCCGAACAAGCTTTAGCAGAACAATTGAAACTTTCTGTATTCAGAGCAGATGTGGGAATTGCTCTGACAGAAAACCAGACTTTACCTGTAACTTTGCGAAAGTGCTGCGATGCCATTGTGCGCCACTTGGATGCTGCTTTTGCTCGGATTTGGACGCTGAATGAAGACGCAAATGTATTGGAACTGCAAGCAAGCGCGGGGATGTACACTCATATTAACGGCGATCACAGCCACATTCCTGTCGGTCAATTTAAGATTGGTTTAATAGCTAAAGAGCGAAAACCCCACCTGACTAATGCTGTTATGGAAGATCCCCGTGTCAGCAACAAAGAATGGGCGGAACGAGAGGGAATGGTAGCTTTTGCCGGATATCCGCTGATTGTTGACAATCAGTTAGTAGGAGTAATTGCGATGTTTTCTCGCCACGAGTTGAACGAATTAACGCTGATTGCTTTAGCATCCATAGCGGATGTGATCGCCCTGGGAATTAAACGCAAACAAATAGAAGTTGCTCTAGGGAAACAAAAGCAAACTTTGAGGGGAATTATTGACAATGCTCCCATCTGGGTATGGATGACCAATATTAACGGGCGGATGTTATTAGTTAACAAAACTTTTTGCGAAGATGTTGCTATTCCTGAAGATAAATTTTTGGCAGCAACTCACTATTCCGAAGTTTTGGGAGTAGAAGCATCTGCTAACTACATGGCATCTGACTTGCAAGCGTGGAGTCAAGATACTCCGTCTTATTCTGAGGAAGTTATGCAACTTGCTGACGGTGAAGAACATTATTTGGAGACAATAAAAACTCAGATAAAAGATGCTTCTGGCAATTCTATCGGCTTGATCGGTTTGGGTTTGGATGTGACGCAGGAAAGAGAATCTCAAAGAAAATTGCAAGAGTCGGAAGCGAGATTCCGTAAATTAGCTGAGCAGGAAGCGATGCTGAACCAACTAGCGAGTAATATCCGCGCTTCTCTGGATTTGGATACTATTTTAGCAACTACTGTGGAGCAGATTTGCGAGTTGCTGCAAGTCGATCGGTGTCTATTTGTTTGGTATGAACCCGACGCTTCGCCGCCGGTTTGGAATGTGACATACGAGGCAAAAAATCCTGATTTGCCCTCGCTTTTAGGTTTATATCCTACCGATGCGACTGGTTCTCACTATGAACAGATTGCCAATTTGGAAATAATTCGGATCGATGATTTTGATACTGCTACCGCTTCGGTAGAACGGGATTTTTTCATCTCTATAGGATTCAATTCTCTGCTGGACATTCCGATTCAGACACTTTCGAGTCAAATTGGCCTGATTTGCTGCACTACTTGCGGCGTCCCGCGGCACTGGAGTGACGATGAAGTCGAACTGTTAGTGGCAGTGGGCAATCAATTAACTATTGCGATTAACCAAGCAGAACTCTACACTCAAAGTCTTGATTCAGCGCGGATAGCGAGAGAACAAGCTGCTAAATTAGAAACGGCATTGTGCGAACTCCAGCAAGCTCAAACTCAGCTAGTTCAGGCAGAAAAAATGTCTAGTCTAGGTCAGATGGTAGCAGGAATTGCTCACGAAATCAATAATCCGGTCAGCTTTATTTTCGGCAATATTAGCTATATAGACGAATACACCAGAAGTCTCATTAAATTGCTGGAAATGTATCGAGATGAATTCCCAGAAGCACCGCCAGCGATTAAGTCAGAAATCTATGCGTTAGAACTAGATTTCTTGCTGGATGACTTGCCGAAAATACTGTCTTCGATGAAGGTAGGAGCTACTCGCATTCGCGATATCGTGCGGAGTTTGCGGAGTTTTTCTCGTCTCGATGAATCTGCCATGAAAAGTGTTAACCTTCACGAAGGTATCGACAGCACTTTGATGATTTTAGAACACCGAATTAAAGCTCAGTCCGTTAGCCCACTAATTCAAGTTGTTAAAGAATACGGAGAATTGCCGCTTGTGGAATGCTACGCCGGACAGTTAAATCAGGTGTTTATGAATATTATCGCTAATGCTATTGACGCTGTAGAAGAACAGAGCCAAAATCCGGGTATCATCCGCATTCGTACACAGGTAGAAGGTAGTTTGGTGGCGATCGCCATTGCTGACAACGGTGTAGGGATGACAGATCGAGTCAAGCAGCGGATATTTGACCCATTCTATACTACAAAGGCGATCGGTTCTGGGACTGGGATGGGTTTGGCGATTTCCCATTCAATTATTGTGGAAAAACACCAAGGTGAAATCCATTGTATTTCTGCTGTGGGCAAAGGAACTGAATTTATCATTAAAATTCCAATCATTAGTCATTAGTTATTAGTCATTAGTCATTAGTCATTAGTCATTAGTTATTAGTCATTAGTTATTAGTCATTAGTTATTAGTTATTAGTCATTAGTCATTAGTTATTAGTCATTAGTCATTAGTCATTAGTTATTAGTTATTAGTTATTAGTCATTAGTTATTAGTCATTAGTTATTAGTCATTAGTTATTAGTTATTAGTTATTAGTCATTAGTTATTAGTCATTAGTTATTAGTCATTAGTCATTAGTTATTAGTCATTACTTATTAGTCATTAGTCATTAGTTATTGGTGATTGGTTAGTTATTAGTTATTGGTGATTAGTTGTTGGTTATTGCTTATTGGTTAGTTGCTACCAATACCCATTCCCAATTCCCCAATTCCCCAGTCCCCATTCCCTTTACTCTAAAATCTAAAATGGCATTACCTCCCGGCAGTTTCGGTTTACCACTCATGGGCGATACCCTCAAATTTTTGCGAGATTCGCAATTTGCCAAAAAACGCCACCAGCAGTACGGAAATATTTTCAAAACCAGCATTTTCGGACAGCCTACAGTCTTTATGTGCGGTCAGGAGGCGAATTTGTTTGTTTTAAGCCACGAAAACCAATATTTTGTGGTGAGTTGGCCTCCCAGCACGAAAGCACTTTTAGGGCCACTTTCCTTGGCGCTGCAAACTGGTGCTGACCACCAAAATCGGCGCAAGTTGCTATACCAAGCATTTCAACCACGGGCCCTGGCTGGGTACATTGAGGCTATGGAAGATATCACTCAGCGTTATTTGGAAAAGTGGGCACAAATGAGCGAGTTCGCGTGGTATCCCGAACTGAGAAATTATACTTTTGATGTGGCGTGTAAGTTGTTGGTTGGGATAGATAGTGGTTCAGAAACGCCGCTTGGTCATTATTTTGAAAGCTTCAGTGATGGATTATTTTCTATTCCTTTAGATTTGCCTTTTACTCGGTTTGGTAAAGCTAAAACTGGCAGAAAGTTACTGTTAGCCGAACTGGAAAATATTATTCGCGATCGCCAACAAGGAATCCCCGGTGGCAATGATGCTTTAGGCTTGCTAATTTCGGCTCGCGATGATGAGGGAAATAGTTTGAGTGTGGAGGAGTTAAAAGACCAAGTGCTGCTGCTGTTGTTTGCGGGACACGAAACTCTAACTTCGGCGATCGCCTCTTTTTGTCTTCTGTTAGCTCAACACCCCGACGTGATGGCAAAAGTGCGAGCCGAACAACAGCAGTTCCCCCCTACAGAACCGCTAACCTTAGAGCAACTCAAACAAATGACCTATTTAGAACAGGTACTGCGAGAAGTCCTGCGTTTGGTGCCACCAGTGGGAGGTGGTTTTCGGACAGTAATTAATGCTTGTGAGTTCGGCGGCTATGAAATTCCTAAAGGTTGGAGCGTACTTTACGAAATCAATCAAACCCATCAAGATGCCACAGTTTATCCTGAACCCGATCGCTTCAATCCCGATCGATTTAACTCCGAGCGATCGGCTAAACCTTTCAGCTACGTACCATTCGGCGGCGGTTTGCGAGAATGTTTGGGCAAAGAATTTGCCAGATTAGAAATGAAATTGTTTGCAGCAAGGATGATTCGGGAGTGCGACTGGGAGCTTTTACCAAATCAAGATTTGAATTTAATCAGAGTACCAACTCCCCATCCCCGCGACGGTTTGCGAGTGAAATTTCAGCGAACAACTATAAATAAGTAGAACACCCAGAACCCCGACCTATCTTCCTCTTCTTCTTTGTGTCCTTCGCGTCTTCGCGGTCGATCAAACAAGGAAGTTAGGTCAACGGATTTGATCTAACAAGGAGCTCTAAGAGCGATCGCATTTTATGAATCAACATCCAATTGCATCGGCCCCAAATATTTTGTTAAATAAGGAGAAAAAACCTCATAAATCAGAGTCAGCGGCTTACCATGATGCCAAAACAAATAGTGTCGTCCCCAAAAAGGCCCCGACTGTTCAAACGCTGATTCCAAAGCAGCCGAATTACCCAAATAAATACCTTGCACATCCCGATACAATTCCGTCCGCAGCCGCGCTAAACTTGCCCAAATTGGCAAAGATTTATTTTGCAAATATTCGTCTACGTGACTCGCTTCCCACCAAGAAGCTGCATAGGCCAAACGCTGTCCAGAAGCAGTCCGCAGCCACACCTGTCGGCGCAGATGCGGCCCCGGAACCACCACAATCTGTTCCGGCGCGCCATCTGCATCTGCACCCACTAACGACATATCAATGACATCAACTTCTGTGGGTTCTCTCGTCAGCAGTTGCAGGTGACGGGTGGGGGAACCGTCGCCAAGGAGCAGTATTTGCCATGCCGGTGCTAGCTTGGTGTGGGGTAAACCCTTCTGTACTGCGTCTTCTGCTCCTTGCCACAGGGGGTTGAGAGCGTGCCAGGTTCGGCTGTTTTTGGGTGTGAATGTTGCAGTCAAGGGTCTTTACAAAACTTAATTTTTTGTTTATTATAACGTTTCTCTAATCTAAAATCTATAATCTCAAGTCGATCGCCATAACTCGATCGCCCATATCCTGTCCGGTGAAACTCACAGCTTGCATCATTGTCAATCAGGGGATTTTTCGTGGGTGGGGGCGGGTTTATTTAACCTATTTACACCCTTTAAGGCTATTGGTGAACCCGCCCCTACAAGTTATTACAAATGGTACAACATTTCAGTTAAATAGTTATAATACTTCTGTTCGGGATTTTTATTCTTCCTTCTTCCTTCTTCCTTCTTCCCTCTTCCTTCAACATCCGCTATATGTTAAGAATAACTGAAATAAAACTCCCCCTCGATCATCCAGTAGATGCGATCGCCGACAGCATTCTCAAAAAGCTGCAAATTCCACCCCAAGAATTGCTTGGCTATTCCATCTTCAAACGCAGCTACGATGCTCGTAAAAAACCAGAAATCCTGCTTGTCTATATTGTCGATGTGGAAACGACACAGGAAACACAAATTTTGGAGCGCCTCAAAAAAGACCCTCATGTGATGGTAACGCCAGACATGAGTTATTGCTATGTAGCCAAAGCTCCCCAAAATTTGACGATTCGCCCCATTGTCATTGGCACAGGGCCTTGCGGGATGTTTGCAGGGCTGATGCTAGCACAAATGGGGTTCCGCCCTATCCTGTTAGAACGTGGTAAAGCTGTGCGCGATCGCACCGTTGATACCTTCGGATTTTGGAAGAAAAAAGCCGAATTCAACCCAGAATCTAACGCCCAGTTTGGGGAAGGAGGCGCGGGGACTTTTTCCGATGGCAAACTCTACAGCCAAGTTAAAGATACTCAACATTATGGACGCAAGGTGTTGACAGAACTTGTGAATGCGGGAGCTTCACCAGAAATTTTATATATCAATAAACCCCATATCGGTACTTTTAAACTGGTGGGAATTGTCCAAAGTATCCGTGCCCAAATAGAATCTTTAGGCGGTGAAATCCGGTTTCAAACTCGTGTGACAGATATTCATATCGAAAATGGCAAAGTCCAGGGACTTACCCTCGCAAATGGAGAATATATTCCTAGTAATTATATAGTTCTGGCCGTCGGACATAGCGCCCGCGATACTTTTGAAATGTTGTTTTCCCGCGGGGTTTACATCGAAGCAAAACCATTTTCCATCGGTTTTCGGGTGGAACATCCCCAAACTATTATCGATCGCTGTCGTTTTGGCGATCGCGCCGGCCATAAACTTTTGGGTGCCGCCGACTACAAACTGGTTCACCATTGCCAAAATGGTCGTTCTGTCTATAGCTTCTGTATGTGTCCCGGTGGATTGGTGGTAGCCGCAGCCTCTGAACCAGGGCGACTTGTCACTAATGGAATGAGTCAATATTCTCGCAATGAACGTAATGCTAATAGTGGGATTGTGGTGGGTATCACCCCGGAAGATTATCCCGGTCATCCTTTGGCGGGAATTGAGTTTCAACGTCGCCTAGAAGAGCGGGCCTTTCAGTTAGGAGGTGGCACTTACAATGCCCCAGGACAGCTTGTGGGGGATTTTTTGGCGAATCGACCTTCGACAGTGTTAGGCGCTGTTCACCCTTCTTATACGCCTGGAGTTCATTTGACTGATTTGAGTGGAAGTTTACCAGATTATGCGATCGCCGCTATCCGCGAAGCACTTCCAGCTTTTGACAAACAAATTAAAGGATTTGCGATGAATGATGCCGTGTTGACTGGAGTAGAAACCCGCACTTCTTCGCCGATTCGGATTAAACGCAAGGAAGATTATCAGAGTTTGAATACTGAAGGCCTTTATCCGGCTGGGGAAGGTGCGGGATATGCAGGTGGAATCTTGTCTGCGGGGATTGATGGAATTAAGGTGGCGGAGGCGGTAGCTTTGAGTATTTTGCGCGGAAATCACCAAGTTTGAGGTGGGATATAACTCGGCTTTTTCATGTTCAAACAAGGCGGTTATGGTGTAAAGTGGAAGAAGTCTCTCATCCATTGTGCTGTTGACCCGATCGCACGACCCATGCCAAAACCGTACAGTTACGATCTACGTCAGAAAGTCATTCAAGCTATACATATACACAATTAATTAATCCGATTCGCGGTATTACTCTGCGTTGTGTACCGCTATATTGACGACGAAATAGTTCGATATATTTAACATTTTGAAAAATACCAAGCACACGATCGCCCTTGATTTGCCGATCGCCCTTGATTTAAGGACTGGCTACCGCCAAAACTTGATACTCAGTTGATACTCAGTTTCGTCGTTTTCTCGTCAAACCCATAGTCACTTGATACTAAATTTGTTTCCCTAGCGGCGCGAGAACTCGACATTAAAAAACCTCAAACCGCTCATTTATCCTTAGTTTGAGGTTTGTATAGTATAAGCGGACGGCGGGACTCGAACCCGCGACGTTCAGCATGGGAAGCTGACATTCTACCACTGAATTACGTCCGCCCTTGTCTTTTTTTACTTGTGTTTACTTTGTAGGCACCACGGTAAAAAATGACCTCAGACACATTATACACCTATTTTCCAATTTTGAGTGTATTATTTTCAGGGTCAATTTGGGGTGGGAGTTGATCGGTCGTTGCACCTATCTCGATCGCCCTCCCATCGCACCCCTCAGCCCCAGGGCTGTTTCATTCTCTTGTAGGGGCCGGGCCGTGCCAAGAGTGCCGGCTCTCTTGGCGCCTGAGTCACACTACTCGGCAAAGTGCTGTCGAATCTTCGCTGCTAAGTAGGTCGGTATAAAAAAACCAATGTAAGTAAAGAAATGTTAACAAGCGGAATTGGATCTGAATTTAAAGCGATTAGTTATATAGTTTCCTTATTGCCCTCTTGCTTCAATTCCATCCATTACTGCATAGGCAAGATCTACTTCATCTTCAAACATTTGTCCAACCAGTTCATGATTTTTAAGTTGCTGCCATTCCCGCTCAATCTTGTTCATTTCCGAACAGTATTTAGGTAAAAAGAAAATATACAATCCCTGGCTTTCCCACTGAGAGCATTTTTGTTGGACATCCAGAGATTTGTGTATGGAACCATTATTTTGAATTATCACTCTAATCCGTCCAGTTAATTTCATTTAGTGTTCGGTCTTCTTCTTGATTGAGAAATAATCTTAAACCGGCGCCCATATTTGTCGATCTTGTAAATTAAATCTTGACTGTTTACTGATCTTAACATAATTTGGTTTTTTTACGCCTACCTACTTAATCTGCATTTTGCACTATATAGTTTTCCGCTTTTGCAGGTTTTACCTAGGGGGGTTCCTGTTACTTTTTCCTTTCACGGGCCTTGGGCTTTGGAAAGTAAGCAGGAAGGTGCTGGTAAACTAAGTGTGTTGTTGAAACATTGGGTTGAAGACAGAGTTTACGATCGGTGCGATCGCTTTATTGTCCTCAGCAAAGCATTTGGTGATATTTTACATCAAGAATATCAAGTTCCGTGGAGCAAAATTTACGTAATTCCTGGCGGTGTGGATCTGTCGAGATTTCAAATCGATCGATCGCGCCCATTCGCCCGATCGCAGCTCAACTGGCCCCAAAATCGCCCGATTCTATTTACAGCGCGTCGCTTAGTGCATCGAGTTGGACTCGATAAGCTGTTGATGGCTGTAGCCGCCATTAAACCTGAAATTCCTGATATCTGGTTGGCGATCGCCGGAAAAGGGCCATTACAAGCAGATCTTCAGCAACAAGCAACAGATTTGGGACTCAATGACAACGTTAAATTTCTCGGCTTTTTGCCCGATGAACAACTACCTATAGCTTACCAAGCCGCCGACCTAAGTGTGATGCCCAGCCAATCTTTAGAAGGATTTGGATTAGCTGTGCTAGAATCTCTCGCCTGTGGGACTCCAGCGCTATGTACTCCCGTGGGTGGAATGCCGGAAATTTTAGACCCGTTTTCACCAAATTTGATTACTACGTCTATAGAAGCAACAGCGATTGCTGAGAGATTAGAACAACTGTTACTTAAAAAAGTCCCGATGCCTTCTAGAGAAGCGTGTCAGGAATACGCTGCGATGAATTTTGATTGGCAAAAAATCGCACAAAAAGTTAGAAAAGTGTTGTTAGCTTGAGGCTCAAAACCATGAGAATATGTGTAAAAATTTTCAGGTAAAAAACGGATGATATCACATCCGGCTGTACCGGAATGATTTAGCCGCAGAGAGCGCAGAGGACACAGAGGAAGAGAATAGGGAGATGAGTAATTCGGATGAAGAGCGGATTTGATATGAAAATACTATTTCTTGACCAAAGCGGCAAGCCGGGAGGCGCTGAGCTTTGTCTAATAGATATTGCCAAACCCTATCGAGATAGCTGTCTAGTTGGCTTGTTTGTAGATGGTGCTTTTAGGCAATTACTAGAGCAACAACAAATTCCTGTTGAGGTGTTAGCGACTGAACCGATAAAAGTTCGTAAAGAAAGCAGCTTGACACAGAGTTTAAGTAGTGTTACCGCGCTACTGCCTTTGATTGCTAAAGTTGTTCAAAAAGCTCGTCAATACGATTTGATCTACGCCAACACTCAAAAAGCTCTAGTTGTTGGTGCATTAGCTAGCTTTTTCAGTCGTCGCCATGAGGACGAATATGTCCAGCAATTGCACAAACAAGTGGCAGAATTAGGACTTGAAGATCGAGTTAAGTTTTTAGGATTTCGTTCGGATATTCCGCAGTTAATGGCAATTTGCGATTTAGTGGCACATACTTCGATCGCACCCGAACCTTTTGGCCGAGTGATTGTCGAGGCTATGCTGTGTGGTAAACCTATAGTTGCTGCTGAATCTGGAGGTGCTATTGAATTAATAGAACCGGGTATCAATGGCTTTTTGGTTCCTCCCGGCCAGCCACAACAACTCGCAGAAGTTATTAATACCTGTCACAACCAACCTGAGTCTACGATCGCGATCGCCCAATCAGCACAGGAGATGGCTAGTCGGCGTTTTCACCAAACCAATATCGATCGGCAGATTGCGGATTTACTGGAACGAAATTTTACCTAAATTGCTCCCAATATCTTACCAAATGATATAGAGGACACTCAAGCGTGCCCATAGGTGTCAACAACCAGGTCAAACCCAGTCAGAGACTGTTGTTTGACTATTAAATCTAGATCCCCCCTAGCCCCCCGAACCAAGGGGGGGACAGGAGTATTTTCTTTCGTCCCCCTTGGTTCGGGGGATGCGAGGGGGATCTAGACTTAGGTAAAAGCGAGAGATACCAAGGGTTTCAGGCGATTGTTGACACCTATGGGCTTGGCCTAAGTCCCTACGGTGGCGATATTGGGGTAGGGACACGGCATTGCCTTGGACTCTATCCTGACTTTTTACGGATTTATAAGTGCTACATTTTGCCTAGTCTCACTCGATAGCCTTGCCGCATCTGCCACTTTCAAAGCGTACAAACTACTTGCATTATTCACGTACAAAGGCGTACCGTTTAACAAACATTCCAACACCATATCTGTATCCTTAGCAAACAAGCCGCGCCGCGTTCCAACTTCTATTTTTTGCTTATTTTCTCCCTGAATTAAGTGACCTAATTCGGGAGTGAAAACCAGCGTTCCCTCTTCCCCGTAAATGGTAAAAACGTTTTCAGACTGCGAAAAAGTTTCGCCTTTTCCATAAACAGCTTCCGCCAAAACTCCATTAGCAAAGCGCAACTGCGCGTTGCACAAACAAGCTTTATAAAAATCTGGCTGAGTATCCCAAAATTGAGTTTGACAGTTAACGCTTCTCACTTCTCCAAACAAATCTGTGAATCGGTGGAGTCGAGATATTGCACCAATCAAGGGAAACCCAAAGAGCGAATGTTGATAAGTCCACCGCTTAGGTACCGAACGTTGAGCTGTAATAGTAACGTAGCGGGTGTAAAAAACTTTGCCAATTAACGGCAAAGATGTTTTGATGGCTTGGTGTAAGCCACCTAATAATTCTATGTGTTCGATGTGCAGGAGTTTTTGCTTTTGGGTGGCTAGCTCGATCGCCCTTTCTCCCTCAAATACGTCTAAAGATAGAGGATATTCCACCACAACGTGCTTGTCGTTTTCCAGGGCCGCGATCGCCATCGCCCCGTGATCCCGATTCACCGTACACACAATCACCAAATCCAAATCGTTCCTTTCCACTAACTTGCGCCAAGAAACCGCCGCCTCCGCGCCGAATGCTTCACAAAATGCTTCCGTCTTGTCGGGGGTGTGACCCGCCACTGTTACTAAGTGAGCTCTGGCGTCAGTTTGCAACATCTCCGCTCTCAACTTAGCAGCAAAACCAGTGCCCACAATCCCCACCCTAATTGGAGCATGGACAGAAAAAGGCGATCGAGTATCAATATTAGTCATAGGATTTTAGATGTCACATTTTCAAAAATTGCTAAAAACAAGCGCCACAAAGCTTTACAGCTCGATCGCCCAAATCCTGAATTGGTGCAAAAAAGCGATCGCGGGATTTTCGACCCAAATTTTGATGCCATTCAACTATACATTTCCTTTAAATGCCGACAAACTACAGCAGGTATAAGTAATCAAGATGAAATTAGAAAAAATTATAACTAATCCCATTCAAATTTTTTGTAAATGAGTGTTGCAACCTTCCTTATTTCCCCTACTATCAGAGAGGGAACCAACCTAAGAGCAAACCTCAGAGCTAATAGAGCTTTGAAGTTTACATTAGGGAAGCTTATATATGTTGTTGAATTTTTGAGAGGATTAGTGCATGGCAACTTACAAAGTTACCCTCCTCAGCGAAGCTGAAGGAATTAACCAAACCATTGAAGTTGACGAGGATACTTACATTCTCGACGCTGCCGAAGAAGCAGGACTAGACCTCCCGTACTCTTGTCGCGCTGGTGCTTGTTCTACCTGTGCTGGCAAAATCACCAAAGGGGAAGTCGATCAATCAGACCAATCTTTCTTGGATGATGACCAAATTGAGGCTGGATTTGTCCTCACCTGCGTCGCCTATCCTAAGTCTGATTGCACCATCGAAACTCACCAAGAAGAAAAGCTGTACTAAAAACAGCATCAGCTTTCGGCTGTCACTCCAAGCTATTCATCAGTAGCTGTTTGAGCCGATGGCTACACTGAAATCTGGTCAAACAGACGGAAAGTCAGTTAGGGACATGGCAGTGCCATGTCCCTAAATATATGTTACACATCTGGGAAAAAGCTTTTTAAGAACAGGCCAGATACCTGTTCCACACTAATTATTGTTTCTGCCTATGGATTCTCAGGTCGCCAAAATGTAATCCCATCATTCAGGGGGACAACTTGAGCGCCTGGAAAATAAAAGCTGAGAATGCGATCGCTACTCCAGCCCAAATTAGCCAAATTGTAAGAACCAGTTTGACTCATTCCCACCCCATGTCCGAAGCCACCTCCGACAAAAGCGTAGCCATTGAGCGTTTTGTCTGGATTGTAAATCGGATCTAGGTAAAACAAAGTGCTGATGGGAGGGTAAAAAGCATTGCGAATCTCGTCTTTATCAATATCGATTGTCCCCAAGTCAGTTTCTACCTTCATTTGCAAAACTCGACCACCGAGAGACCTTTGCACAACCCCTACCTGACTAATAGTTTTAAAATTCGCCAAAGGATGCTGTTTTTTCTGAAGATACTGTTTGAGAAACCCAGCAATTGATGTTAAAGAAGCTTCTTCGCGCCAGCGAAAAGTATCTTGTTTTTCCTCATTAAACCCCTTATTCAAACTCATAAAGCGGCGAAAATTGTTTTCATCAGACAAACTCTGCTTCGACAAATCCCAAATATTCTGAGGCGCATCCACGATCGATCGCAAATAAGGGCGTTCCGAGCCGTGCCACACATCCCCAAAAAGCGCAGTAACACCGCCACTAGAAGCGGAATAAAGGGCATCAACCAACTCCTGACGATAAGTCAGAACCAAACCGCTAGTTTTGGCGATCGCCTTATCCGTTTGCGGAAAAACCTCCGTCAAACCCTTATACACTTGGCAGTTAACATCAGCACACAACTCGTAATTATCGATCGCAAAACGGCGCAAATTTCTCAGGGCATAAGTTCTCGCCAAAATAGCCTGTGCTTCCTGGGAAGCATAGGGCGAAAAAGCACCAATTTCGTGCGGCACTACTCCCCGTAAATAAGTTTCTATCGGCACTTCATTGACCAAAGTATAAGTGCCATAAGCATTTTTCTGTAGGTGCAAACTCCCACCATAAAGGCGAGTTTGTTGAATAGCTTTTTCTTTTTCAGTAGCTGTGGCCTCTTGAGTAGTCTGTTCCAGAACCTCAATCACATTTTGACCAGCCGTCACATCTAACTCATTGCGGTTAAAACGAAAACCGTTTAAAATCCAAAATGCCTGGGGGATTTTGGGCAAAACTTTACTATCCAAAAAAGCAGTTTTATTCCCTTCTTTCTGCAAACTTTGCAATAGTAAACGCCGCACTAAAGGAGAGTTGTAATTATCTCTTTTTGCCCAAACTTGCCACCGCAAAGGTTGAGCAATTTCTACTTCAATTCCCTTAGCTCGCCATTGATTAGCACTATCTTCTGCACTTTCAAAACTGCGGTGGGAACTCAGTACAACTCGTTCTTCTACTGCTGGTGTTTCCAGCGGTTTGGCGACTATTTCTAGCTTGATGCTAGGAACCTGGGCGGTTTTTATCCCTTGAGGAGTTTTGTAACTTAAAGTTAAGCTGTCACCGGGTAGGGCTTTTAGTGTCAACTTATCCGTTGCTTTGGTGCCAAACCGTTGCACGACACCGATTTTGATTTCTCGATTTTGGGGACTTTGGGCCGTGGCGGGAGTGCTAGGGAGCGGCCACAGGCACAACGCTGCGATCGCAGCGCTATAAATTGAGCTAAACCATTTGTAATTGGGAGTTTGAGGCGCTTGGACTGACACGGTTATCTGTCTCCAGATAGTGGAAATTTAGGAGTTTTGATTGTAGATTAGCACACCTGCGATTAGGTACGAGGGATTTGTGCAATGGTTTGGGCGATCGACAGTTTAATATATGACAATAATGTATCGTTGTTCACGCTTGTGTTGTTTCCCGCCAAGGCTACCTAAAACGTTACTTGGAAAAGTACGGTGAAAACACTTGGGAAATGATGAGGAGTGCCTTTTCAATTATAGTGGAACGTGCAGCCAAATATGCAGATCTCAAAAACGGTACACTGATGGTCTATTTTGAAGCCGCAGGTAAAAAAGAAGACGGACTACTTAAGCAATATTTTAATGAGTTGCGATCGCATGGCAACCCTTTCGATCCCAACCGATCTAGTCAATACTGGCCATGATCTAACACGGATTTTTCGAGACTGCTGCGCGGTATAGATAGCAAAACAAAAAATAACCTAGTAATGCAACTAACTGATTTGTGCTTATATCCCGTTGCGCGCAGCCAATACCAGCCTGATAATCGAGCTTTCTTATCTTTGAGGGAAAACAGATTACTTGTAGACTGTTACCTAGAACCTAGTCAGATAGATTAATTAGGTATTAAATACTATTGTTTTGATCGAGCTTAAAAACAGCAAAACCGCCTATTCAGCGGTTATGATGCGGCAATCGTAACGACTACCCCTAGGCTTGGCCTAATAGGATTATAACTTTAGAGCATTCAAACGTCAATACATTAAAAACCCGGTTTCTGGGCCCGATGCGCAAGTCCTATACATCTTGCTTGCCAAGTCGAAGTCATTACGAGTATGATTTAATTAGCAGCAACAAAGAGGAGCCATGAGGATCGAAGAAATACCCCTCAACCAGATTCGCCGCCCCCTGCCACGAGTCAACGACCAAACTAAAGTAACCGCCCTCATGGAATCGATCCGAGAAGTAGGTTTAAACGAACCCATCGACGTGCTAGAAGTAGATGGTCAGTATTACGGCTTCTCCGGCTGTCACCGATACGAAGCTTGTCAACGCCTCGGCTGGGAAACAATCCGGTGTAAAGTCCGCCGTGCTCCCCGTTCTGTATTGCAGATGCACCTAGCGTGAGCTCAGGAAACATCCCACTCTAAATTTTTTAGTCAAAAATTCACCAGGTACAAAACCTATGAGTCCTAACAACCACAAACAACATCTTTATCCAACTCGTATCGATATGCCAACAGAAACCCGCTCTCAAATAGTTGGGCTGCTCAACGCCACCCTCGCAACGACTCTCGACTTGAAAACCCAAGTCAAGCAAGCTCACTGGAACGTCAAAGGCATGGACTTTTATCAGTTGCATTTGCTATTTGATGAAATGGCAACAGAGCTCGAAGATTATGTTGATACGGTGGCGGAACGGGTGACGGCTTTGGGGGGTTTGGCGGTAGGAACAGCCCGTACAGCGGCGGCTGATTCGATTTTGCCAGAATTTCCTTTTGATATTTTAGATGGCAAAGAGTACGTGACTGCTTTGGCCGATCGCTACGCACCCTATGCTAAACATCTGCGAGTAGCCATAGATAAAACAGGGGAACTCGGCGATGCCGATACCGCTGACTTATATACTGAAATTTCGCGGACAATTGACAAGCGCTTGTGGTTCCTAGAAGCACACTTGCAAGCTGCTGCGACAACTACAGCCTCGGCTACCCCAGAAAAAGTAGCTTTGTAATCGCTACTGATTAACTATTTTGACCATAATGGTGGAGCGGGTTTCTCTGACCCGCTCTCAAAATGGAGTTGTGGCACTTGACCGATTACTATAAAGAATATATTAAGTTATTAATTGGGATGGCTTTTTTGTGGTAAGCAAGATTCCAGATTACGCTCCTCAACTACAATCTCTGATGCAGCAAGCAGGGCTAGAGAGCGATCGAGAACTCAGTCAAACAGCAGGAGTTGGTGAACTTCAGCTCAGCCGTTTGCGTCGGGGCTTAGCCTTGCAAATGTCAGCAGATATCCTGCTGAAAATCAGTCAAGCCTTGAAAATTTCCTTAAACGAACTGCTGGCAACTTTTGCCCCTGGTTCTGTAGAGTTAGAGCAGCCGGCACCGACAGCCATAGAACAAGAATATCAGCGACTGCAAGCTACACTAGATCTTCAACGATCGTCTTTGATGGAGGAATTCCAGCTTTCTAGCTTGCAGATTTTAGAATCCTGGATGTTGCAGTGGCCGACAGCAGCGAGGAAAGCCCAGGAAAACCAGCAGTTACCAGCAGTCAAATTACTGCCTTTGGTACGGCCTGTCGAAAAATTGTTGCAGCAGTGGGGAGTAGAGTCGATCGCCCCTGTGGGAACCTCAATCCCCTATAATCCGCAACAGCATCAACTGCTAGCAGGAACAGCCCAGCCGGGAGAACAGGTGAAAGTACGCTATACCGGATACAGACAAGGCGAGAAACTGCTTTACCGCGCCAAGGTGATCCCAGCAGGAGCGATCGATTAGATATCTAGGTCTATGCTAGGTATTTGGATCGGAGTCCGTCTCGCAGCTATACTAACGTAGTCTGGCTAGAAATTCTGACATTCCCACCGCAAAATATGAGTCCTGTAGTTAAAATTATTCAACCCTCTGGTATTTTAGACGGCACCAAGGCTGGTCAATTCCGCCTAGAGATTAGCGACCTCGTGCAAGCGGGAGCCGATGTCGTATTAATAGACTTCCAAGACGTGACATTTATGGACAGTTCTGGTTTGGGCGCTTTAGTCTTGGCGCTCAAAACAGTCAGGGCCGCTGGGAGTCAGTTAGTCGTCTGTTCTATCAACGAGCAAATCCGCATCTTATTTGAACTCACCAGTATGGATCGAGTTTTTGAGATATTTGCCACCCGTGATGCTTTTAATAGCAAGATTGCGCTTTAAATAACTAGATCTTTTGGCTGCTAAATTCTGAGGTCAACTAAATCTCGGTCAATCTATGCAGGCAAACTAGAAGTGTCTAAAATTGCTGGTTTCATCTTCCCAACCGATCGCTTCTGCCTTAAACTTAGAATTAATCCATCCTAAGTTTAAAGCTTGGCTAACAGACTGGAAAATCGAAGTCAAATATTTAAGAGTCCGTAAGAGTCAAACCTTGCGGACTTCTGCATATTTCATCGAGCTATGGGGCCGCCAGAAGTCCCTTACCCAAAATTGATCTTGAGTAAGGACCAATCATCATCAAACACGGCTTTAGCGTTCAACTTTTGAACGTAGCTCAAAACTAACTCTAACTGGTCGGCAGTTGCACCGTTGTAAGCTGCTAACAAATCAATGAAAGGATCGAGCCCCCAGATATTGCCATCAGGTTGGTGAATCTCGTAAACGCCGTCGCTAAAGATGTAGAGAGTGCTCAAATCCTCGACATGGCAGCTTTTGTCCACATACCGGGCTTCTGGGAACATCCCGACTGGCATTCCGGGGGTTTTCAGTTGCTGGACTTTGGCATTGCTAGTGGGGGACTGGGAAATTAACACCGCCGGGGGATGGCCGGCGCTGGCGTAGACTAATTGGCGATCGATCCGATTGTACACCCCGTACCAGATGGTGAAATACTTGTCATTTTGATAACTCATCTGGAAAGTGGTGTTCAGCGCCCGCAAAACGTCGCTGGGTTTGTAGTAGTCAATGTTGGGTAAGGCGCGCGATCGCAACAAATTCAACACTGCCACAGAAGGCAGGGCCGCCCGCAAACCGTGTCCGGCGACATCTAGCAAATAAATCGCCAAATAATCCGAGTCTAGCCAGTTGTAGTCAAAGCAATCTCCTCCTAACTGACGGGAAGGAATGAATTTTGACTCAATGCTGACGGGTTCCACCATCGGATCTGGCAATAAAGACTGCACATATTCCGCCGCCTCAGCTAGTTCTGCTTCCAGACTTTGCTTGGCAATTTTCAAGTCTCGGCTGAGTTGGTGCAGCCTTAGTCCGGCCCGCACTCTCGCCTGCAACTCGTTGAGTTCAATGGGTTTGGAGATAAAATCATCGGCACCGGCATCAAGTCCTTTGACTCGATCGGCGATCGACCCCAAAGAAGTCAGCAAAAAGAATTGTGTAGTTGACAGATGTGGATCTGCCTTGACTCGACGGCACACATCAATGCCTGTCAAGCGTGGCATGATCCAATCGCAAATTATCAAAGCCGGACACAGCTTTTGCGCCTGTGCTACACCGTCTTCGCCATTACTTGCTACCGTTACTTCGTAACCCTGTTTTTTCAGGGTTCTTCTGAGCAGTTCTTGAACCGCAGTATCATCGTCTATAACCAGAATTTGAAACATGGCACTCAGGTACTACAAGTCTTTCAAGGTCTGGGGGTCATTCAAAATATATCCTGTCAGCGCGTTGGTCTGAGATTGAGTATAGTCTAATAACATCGCTTTCTAGGTAATTGCTGTTGACAGCGGGTCTTTGAGTTCAATTTACGTTTAAATTTGAGGGAAATTTCGGCGCGATCGAACTTCACTAAGTTTATATTCAAAATATAAATTTTTATAGACTTTATTTTGCCCAAGCGCTGGTTGACATCGATCCCCTACGTATGGTATCATGTTTAACCGATAAGTGTATCAAATATCTACACGGCCTGCTCCTCGAAACTACTACCCTCAAATTATCATTTAATTTTCCCGCTGTTGTATTTTGTGTCGTTGTATTTTGTATTGTTGTATTTTGCCCACCAGTCACTGAAATTCTTCATGGGCTGAGATTGATTGAATTGAAAGGTTACGAAAAGTTGGCGATGCTCAAGAAAGCGGATCTTCAAGTCAATACGGGTCTAAATGGATTAGACAGCGTTTTGTCGTGGTTTTCAAAATTGTACGAGTCGCGAATTCCCACAAGTGTGTGGCTCAGATGTCAGTTGGCTTTGGCGGAGGGCTTTACAAATGCCGTTCGTCACGCTCATAATGGCAAACCAGCGGATTTACCAGTGGAAATTCAGGTGGTAGTGTTTCCTGAATTTGTAGAGATTAAAATTTGGGATTGGGGCGATCCCTTTGATTTAGAAACAAAAATCAAAAATATTTCCGAAACAGTAGATATTGAAGCTCCGGGTGGCCGGGGTCTAAAATTAATGAAAGACATCGGTGATAATCTCAGTTATGTGAGAACCGCTGATGGACGGAACTGTTTGTTGATAGTCAAAAATTACTCCCCCTGTCTCAACGATCGAAAAGAACACTAATTATTTTTTAGGAGGGGTAGGGGTTGACGTTAGCCCCTTTTCCCACACCTAAAAACTCTGACCAAAAAACGAGACGCAAGCCCCTGGCGATCGACTTGGGGATAAGTCGGTAGCGGTTTCAACACTTCGACAACCCTTGCGTGAGGGAAGCCTTCAGTATTAACACAATTTAATACATAACCACCTACTTATTATAAAAATTTATTAAATTTGTAAGCAGTAGTAAGCAATGGTAGTACAATATAGTCATAAGGGTCAACAAGTGAGAATTATTGCAAGCGTTAAAAAATGGAGAGTCTGAATGCAACTAGCAGATAGACACATCATTAAATCCACCGAGAATCGTTTGGTTGAAATTGACGGATTAGCCTTTAGAGCTAAAAATTTGTACAACGCGGCTAACTACGTTATTCGTCAGAGTTTTGTCTATAGTAGTCGGCAGATTATCAATAAACTTTATGACTACAGATATATTCGGCTTGTTTCCCTTGGTTTATTTAGTAATTTTATTTTTGATATTCCATCAAATAAATAATTGTTGGCGCAGTGCGGTTTTATCGGCTGCGATTGCATGGGGAGTGGCGATTGCTTTATCTACGGAAATTTTAAGCTTATTCAAATTCATCGCTTTTAATTCGGTATTTTACTTGTGGTTATCCGCAGATATTGTGATTTTAATCATATATCTAAAAAGTTTAAATATCAACCCCAATCATTTCCTAAATCATCAAATTAAAATACCTCGTTTTTTAGTAGGTTTACTAGCAAGTATATCATTGATTTTTCTGATCGTTGGTTTAATTGCTATAGTTTCGCCACCTAACAATTGGGATTCGATGACATATCACATGAGTCGGGTGGTTCACTGGATGCAAAATCGGAGTGTCGAGCATTATCCAACATCCTATGTACCGCAATTATATCACCCGCCTGGGGCGGAATTTGCGATTATGCACTTTCAGATGTTAAGCGGGGGCGATCGCTTTGCGAACCTGATACAATGGTTGAGTATGGTTGGCAGTGCGATCGGCGTTTCTCTAATTGCTCAGCAACTGGGAGCGAACTTGCGGGGTCAAGTTTTTGCCACCGTCTTTGCTGCAACTTTACCAATGGGCATCCTCCAAGGTTCTAGCACCCAAAATGACTATGCTGTATGTTTTTGGGTAGTGTGTTTTGTCTCCTGCGGTTTAGCGGGAATGTCAGCAGGAATTACTCTATCTAACACTCTCAAAATTGGTGCAAGTTTGGGTCTAGCTTGCTTGACAAAAACCACAGCTTACATATTTGTATTACCTTTTATTATCTGGTTTTTAATAGTAGGAGTTAAGCGTTTTGATCAAAAAATGCTGCCACCTATTTTGATAATAGCATCTGTAACTATTCTCCTGAATCTAGGTCATTATTGGCGAAACTACGATTTGTTTGGATACGCGATCGGCGCTCCTCAAGATTTTACTAAAGAATACAAAATCGAAATATTTAGCCTCCCCACTTTTGGGTCAAATATCATTAGAAATTTAGCCATGCACACGGGTACAAGCATTTCCAAAATTAATGGCTTAATTGTCGCAGTAGTTAAAATGCTACACAAAATATTAGGTATTCTGCCAAACGATCCGCGAATCACCTGGCCTCCAGGACAAGTCTATGCTCTGGCTACACCGTCATTCAATGAAAATAATGCTACCAATCCCATTCATTTTGGGCTAATAATTGCTACTTTTATCATAATTTTAAATAACAAAAAAATCAGAAAAACAAATCTAATAATAATTTATTTACTGGCTACCATAAGTACATTTTTACTACTATGTTTAATCCTCAAATTCCAGCCTTGGCAAAGTCGCCACCACCTGACATTTTTTGTATTATTCGCACCGTTGTTTGGAATAACAATATCACAATTTTTAAATTATAAAATAGCCAACTATATGGTAGGAATTTTGATATTTATGTCCCTGCCTTGGATTTCTCATAACAAATTTAGACCTTTGCTAGGAGAAAGCAACATTCTTAATACCAGCAGAAATGAACTTTACTTTACAAGTAGACCTAAAATCGAGGATTCTTACAATCAAACAGTAGATTTTATCAAAGCTCAAAACTGCACAAATATAGGACTATCATTTTGGACTAAAAATTCCTGGGAATATCCCTTGTGGGTACTTTTTAAAGAACCGGGAAAACCGGCACCTCGCATTGAACATATCTCTACCATCGATCCTGTAGTCGAGAAAAAATTAAATTTTGAACCCTACAAAAGCTTTATTCCCTGTGCGATAATTTACCAATCTAGCAAAAACGATCGCCAACCAGGAAAAGAAATGGTTATCAAAAATCAAACTTATGTACAAAAATTTTCCGTTGCACCCCTGAGCGTATTTATGAAAAAATAGAGCTTTGATTTAAAACTTAAAAAGCAGAATAGAAGCATCGACTATCATGAAAAACATACCCAAATATTCCTTGGTAATTCCTATTTATAATGAAGAAGAAACTCTCCCGGAACTTTACCGACGAATTAGTGCGGTGATGGCTCGGATGGATGGCCCAGTAGAGTTAATTTTAATCAATGATGGCAGTCGCGATCGCTCTCTGGAACTTCTGCGAGAATTGCACGAAAAAGATGCACGCATTTCTTACCTCAGTTTTGCCCGCAATTTTGGCCATCAAATAGCAGTGACTGCTGGTTTAAACTTTTCTACAGGTAAAATTGTAGTAGTAATGGACGGCGATTTGCAAGACCCGCCGGAGTTGATTATAGACATGGTAGAACAATGGCGGCAAGGCTATCAAGTTGTGTACGCTCAACGCACTCAACGCCATAAAGAAGGTTGGTTTAAGCGGTTGCCAGCTTATATGTATTATCGCATTTTGCGCCATCTTGCCGATGTTGATATTCCCATAGATACAGGAGATTTTTGTTTGATGGATCGTTGTGTAGTAGATGTACTCAACGCCATGCCCGAACGAAATCGTTACATTCGGGGATTGCGGGCTTGGATTGGTTTTAAGCAAACAGCAGTTAAATTTGAACGCGATCCGCGTTTTGCCGGCGAGGTCAAGTATACGTTTAGAAAATCTTTGAGTTTGGCAATGAATGGTTTAGTGTCTTTTTCAAAAGTTCCCCTCAGACTTTCGATTTATTTAGGATTATTTGCGGCATTTGTATCTGTATTAATGGCTTTTTTGATTTTGTATTGGCGGATTTTTTATCCAAATTCGGCATTAACTGGTTTGACAATTGTGATGATGGCAGTTTTCTTTTTAGGTGCGGTACAGTTGGTGAGTATTGGGATTTTGGGTCAGTATGTAGGGCGGATTTATGAGGAGGTAAAGGGGCGGCCGCTTTATACTTTGGCAGAAGTTGCGGGTTTCGATAGATCGCACGATCGCACTGACAAATAAACTACCATCTGCTTTTGATTAAATAATGCGATCGCTCTTGAGACACCTCAATTAGCGATCGGCAGAATCTTCGGTGTTATTTTCAGGAAAAACAACATCTTCATACAGCAAAGAAATCGGGCAACGGAAATCAAAGCTGGGAAAATCAACTTCTACTTCTGTACCATCGATAAGCTGTTGCGTCAAGGGAATAAGCAGTGAGTTCCCATTTGCCTTTTTCATTGATGCGGTAACATTCGACTGTAAATCTCTGGTTATCATACCAATTTCATAAAGTAGCGCTAGATATTACCCCCCCAACCCCCCCTTATTAAGGGGGGGCTAAGACTTCATCCATAGCACATATGAAAGAAAAATGGTATCACTAATAAATTGTCTACGGTCATGCTTCGCCTATGCAAAATCGGGATGCTCCCGTTGCGTCCAGGGCTGTTTATAATGGATTTTTTAAGCGCATATAAACTCCTGATGCCATTGTTGAGCGACTATAACCCAGCTAAATGAGTCTTTAAGAGCTAATGCTTCCTGTCTTAAAGGTTCTTGTTTTTCAGGATTTTTTAGCAAATCTATCAGTGCTTCAATAAAAGCATTATTAGTTTGTTCATCACCCGCAGGCCCCTTAATTCTGACACCGGATTTCACTGTTTCATCTAAACCTGCATAAGTTGTCACCAGCGGAACACAACCAGCAGCTTGTGCTTTCCAAGCACTAATACAGAAAATTTCTGCCGCAGTATGACAAGGATAAACCCAGATGCCTGATTGGCATAATTCTTCAACCAACTGCTCGTGTCCAATTCTGCCATGTTCATAGACATTTTTCTGAGCGAAAAGTTTTAAAAGTTGTTGTTTTTTATCTGGCAAGTCTGGAAATTTATGAAGATAAGGTGAATTAATTAAAGCATCAATTCCTTGCCAACCATAAAAAATATGTAATTCAACATCTGGCACTTCTTTGAGAACTCGATCCCATTGCGTGAGTAAATTTTCAATACCTCTTGTATAGTCACTAATCGAAATTAATCTCCTGGGATTTCTCGCAATTCCTGTTAAATTGAAATCGGCGACATTAATTCCATTGGTGGTTAAAAATATCTTGTCTTCAGGAATCCAGTCTGGGAGTAGAGATTTATGAAAATTTGACAACATAAAAAGTTTATCAAAACTTCCCAGAAATTCTAAACGCTGCGACTCTTCTATGGGAGGAAATAATTGCGGGTTATCGTGCATCCACACAGCAATTTTTCTGGCTTTAACTTTCATTCCCATCGGTTGTGTCCAATAGCGATGAAAAATTAAGACATTAAAGTTATCTTGGGGATTAAATTTGTCAACAGACTGATACACTACACCATTATATTCCCCTGCCATCTCACCGCATCGATTAAAAACATTAACCTGGTAGCCTAACTTAACAAATTCTTGACTTAAGTAAATTATCGCTTCTTCACTGCCACCAATACCTTTATTCACAGATCGGGGAGACCAATCTTCTACATGAAATGGAAAATTTGAATAAATTACAATTGAGTTATTGTCCCAGTTCATAGAATTTGATTGTTCTAAAAAAAAATTGCGAAAATACTATATATCTAGTTGTGACCAAATGTCAAATATTTTTAATGTTTATAATAAAATTGCAGAATAACTGTTAATTGAGCGTCAGATGCCAGCTTAATTGATACTTGTTTACCCATAGCTACCCTAGGCACAACAGAATAATGCTACAATCATAAATTGTGAACATTAACTCTGTGTTCTCTGTGTTCTCTGCGGTATAAAAAAAATAATGTTGAAACTTTACCAATATTCGATGTCGGGGAATTGCTACAAAATTCGATTGCTGTTAACTCAACTTTATATTCCATTTGTCACGCTAGAAATTGACATCCTGAAAGGAGAAAGTCGAACTAATGAATTTTTGCATAAAAATCCCAATGGGCGCATTCCTGTGTTAGAAATAGAACCTGGAAAATTGCTGTTTGAATCCAATGCAATTATGTTTTATTTGAGCGAAGGGACTGAGTTTTTTCCGAAGGATAAATTTGAAAGAGCTCAAGTCATGCAGTGGTTGTTTTTTGAACAATACAGCCACGAACCTTTTATTGCAACTTCTCGTTTTTGGTATTTGACTGGTAAAAGTGAGGAATTCCAGGAAGCACTTCAGCAAAAACAAGCACCGGGTTATGCTGCTTTGGGAGTGATGGAACGGCATTTAGAAACAAATGACTTTTTTGTAGCCGATCGCTATACCATTGCTGACATCGGTTTATTTGCTTATACTCACGTTGCTGGGGAGGGAGGATTTGATTTAACAAGATTTCCAGCAATTCAATCTTGGATCGATCGCATCAAAAGTCAGCCTGGATATATCAACATCGCAACTTAAGCCTGGTTGCCTGTTCGTGGGACATTTGGGTTAACCTAATTGAAAATCGTTTGTACCGCAATCCCCAAATAAATTCATGCTTGCCCGCATTCTTGAATTAGCTACTACCCTTGCACCTGGCTTAATCGAAATCCGCCGCCACATCCACTCCCACCCCGAACTCAGCGGCCAAGAATATCAAACAGCGGCTTATGTAGCTGGTGTTTTGGCTTCCAGTGGAGTTCATGCGATCGAAGGAATTGGCAAAACCGGTGTCATCGGCGAGATCAAAGGCCATAGCAACCAGTCGCGCTGGCTAGCAATTCGTACCGATATGGACGCTTTGCCGATGCAAGAACGCACCAACCTGGAATTTGCCTCGAAAAACCCAGGAGTCATGCACGCTTGCGGTCACGACATCCACACCACCGTCGGTTTGGGCGCAGCGATGGTATTGTCTCAACTAGAGGAAAAACTGCCTGGTCACGTCCGGTTTTTGTTTCAGCCGGCGGAGGAGATAGCCCAAGGCGCGCGTTGGATGATTGCAGATGGCGCGATGCAAGACGTGGAGGGCATCCTGGGAGTGCACGTTTTTCCGACGATTCCCGGCGGTTGTGTGGGAATTCGCCACGGGGCACTGACGGCGGCGGCCGATGACCTAGAATTGATTGTCATGGGTGAATCCGGCCACGGTGCGCGTCCCCACGAGGCGATCGATGCAATTTGGATAGCTTCGCAGATTATTACTACTTTGCAGCAGGCGATTAGTAGAACCCAAAATCCATTGAGGCCTGTGGTTTTGACGATCGGGCAAATTAGTGGCGGACGTGCGCCAAACGTGATTGCCGATCGCGTAAAATTATTAGGCACCGTGCGATCGCTACATCCTGAAACCTACGAAAAACTACCAGCTTGGATCGAACAAATTGTGGCCGGTGTCTGTGAAACTTACGGTGCAAAATATGAACTCAACTATAAACGTGGCGTACCGGGAGTGCAAAACGATCCCTGTCTCACCCAATTACTCGAAGCAGCGGCTTTAGAAACTTTAGGGCGATCGCGCGTCCAAATTTTACCAGAACCATCCCTCGGCGCGGAAGATTTTTCGATGTATCTAGAACACGCACCGGGAACCATGTTTCGCCTGGGAGTTGGATTAAAAGATCGACAAAATTATCCTCTCCATCATCCGCAATTTGAGGTCGATGAAGCCGCCATAATTACTGGAGTTGTCACCTTGGCCAGTGCCGCTTACAAATATTGGAAACAAAAGTGAGAGTCATTAGTTATTGATCTAATCATCTCATCTCCGGTAAAATAGACATAATTCCTGTAGGGGCGGGTTCACCAAGAATACCAGCCAATAATTAACAATCTCAAAAACCCGCCCCCACCCCACTAGATAGCCATATATATTTCTCTTCCTTGCGGTTCGCTAAAAAGTCAGGCGCGTTTATTGGCTATCTAGTGTTATATCGGAGAATAAAGCGAACCTGACCCTACAGAAATCACGGTCGATCGATCGCACTCAATATCATTAGTTAAAAAATTATGACTCTAGATTTCAATAGATTCTGCGACGCCTGCAACCCCAGTCACTCCCTCATGTTAGGAAATGCCGAAGATATGCGCTACTACATTGATTTTGCGACAGTGCGTGGCGGGAAAATTATTAACATACTCAAACGAACAATTACCCGCGTGTCACCAGATAAACGGACTTGCCGGTAGTGCCCTGAAGGAAAGGATCAGACTACGTTATAATTAGAGAAGTGTTTGCCATAGCCTGATCTGACATTAGAAATTAATTGTTGCCCTAATTGTGGCTCGGAAGAAGTTAGTCGAAATGGTCAAACTCGGCATCAGAAACAAAACTATAAATGCCGAGAATGTGGTCGTCAATTTGTTTTAAATCCTGAATGGAAACCTATTACAAAAGAACAAAAGGAATTAATGTCACGGATGCTACTTGAACGTATTTCTCAGGCAGGAATTGCTCGGGTACTTCAAGTGTCAGAAGATACAGTGCAGCGATACGTTAATAGCCAAGCGGCTTCTGTTAAGAAGCAAGTGTCGCGGACTCCCAAGGAAAAAAAGCGCTTGAATGTTCAGATGGATGAGTTATGGTCATTCGTTGATAGCAAAGGAAATCAGCAGTGGGTCTGGCTGGCATTGGATGCCCAGACTAGGGAAATTGTTGGTGTACAGATTGGAGATCGTAGCGCAGTATCGGCTCTTGCTTTATGGAATTCAATGCCACCCGTGTACCGTCAATGTGCAGTAATTTATACCGACCATTGGAGTGCTTATGATTCTGTATTGCCCAGCAAACGTCATCAGAGTGTAGATAAAGATAGTGGTTTTACTAGCTATATAGAGCGCTTCAACTGTACTATTCGACAACGAGTGTCTCGACTGGTAAGAAAGAGCTTAGCCTTCTCTAAAAAACTAGAAAATCATCTTGCTGCAATTTGGCGCTTTGTACATCATTACAATGCTAGTTTACAACTCTAAATGTCTACTTTTATTTGAATTAAGTTTTATTCTCTTGATCCTTTCCTTCAGGGCACTACCAAGAATTTAAAGGACATCAAGATGAGGTAAGGAGTGTCAGTTTTAGTCCCGACGGCAAATATATCGCTACGGCATCAGTGGACAAAACAGCAAGGTTGTGGGATTTAACAGGTAAGCTGATACAAGAATTTCAAGGACATCAAGATTGGGTATCAAGTGTCAGTTTTAGTCCCGACAGCAAATATATCGCTACGGCATCAGGGGACAAAACAGCAAGGTTGTGGCGAATTAGAAGTTTAGATGAGATGCTGGTGCAAGGCTGCGACTGGCTGCACGACTATTTGCAGAATAATGCTGATGAAAGCGAGAAACACGTTTGTGATGGGATTAGCAAAAAATGATTAGCCAATAAACGCGCTCGCACAACAGAATCAGTCCTGGACGCATTCTAACGGTTTAATATCAAATCCGGTAGCATCGGAATTAAGGTTAGCCGAAATTCGGAGACGGCAGTGCCGTGTCCCTACAATATTATTTTGGGTAGGGAGACGGCAGTTTTATATTGACAATTAGCCTGTTTATCTAATTTTTTTCAGCCTAATCCTGCAATAATATTGACGCTCATCGCCAGAATAGTCGTGTTAAAAAAGAAAGAAAGCACACTATGCCACAAAACTAAAGACCTCATAGAGCGAGAAGTCGTCTGCACATCTGCAACTTGGCAAGTCATCCCAATCCCAAAGGAAAAATATAGAAAATCCGTGTAGTCAGGTGCCCTGTCGCCCGGAAAATCCAAACCCTTCACCGGCTCAGATTTATTGTGATGTGGCTTTCTGGGGTTTTGGTAGTAGCCGCGGGCATAGTGCATGGTAAAGACAGTGTGTACCAGCAGCCAAGACCCAATAATTGTCAGGGCAGAAAGTCCCAAGTGCAGAACTAGCAAATTAGGGGGCAGGCTTTTCGTATCGTGCAGCAGGAAGACCAGGGCTAGTACGCTAGCACAAGCCGCTGCCAAGATTAAGCTGAGGATCATCCCGCGACCAGCGTCGAGCTGCTGTGCGTAGTGGCGCATCATTTCTGGAGTGGCTTGGAGCATTAGCAGCAAAGTCAAACCCAGAAACCCGATCAAGCCAGCATCCCAAATGCACAGAGATCGAGTCAGCCAGAGATAGTGAGGTGGCAGTAGAAATGCAACTGCAATAGCCAAGAGAACAGACACTAATAGGCGATGCCGGACTGTCCAGAGCCAGTGCATCTTGGATAGGGACTGGTTTTTCACAAGAACTTATACCAAGTTAGGCAGAGTGTAGGTTTAGGTTAAGGAATCCAAACTACTGCTATTTTGGCAGTTGTTGCCCAAAAATCTGTCAGCCTTCCTTCTGCTAGATTTCTCATGCCTTTGGATAGATCGATCGCCCTCAACATTTTGGATACAGTAGGAAAAAATCTGAATCTGCGGTTTGACACTATGGCATCATCCCAACCCCTCACAGGCATTGAGTTAATCGACTGCGCCAAAGCCAACGCCCCACAAGGTATTGCCACCGCAGCCCAACTTTGCGGCTACGGTAGTGACCTGAATAAATTCGATCGCGAACTTAAGCTAGCTTGCCAAAACATCGGCGTCCAATTCCAGGACTTGAGCGACTTGATTACCGATCAGCAGATGATGCAATCAGGAATGGGCCAAGAGGTAGCTCCCGATACTCCCTCAGAACTGTAGAATCACTCTTGCCAATCCCACCCCACCAGTTAGATAGAATCTAACCTTGGGAGCAAACCAGTATTGTGAGTGTGCTAGCTGTTGAGGCTAGAATATCTTGCATAGGAGATTCCAACTCTTGGTATGAGTCGCGTTGCTTTCCTAGTTGGGAGTGCTTTCTGGAGGGTGCTGAGATTGTTAGGAGGACTGTTGTGTCAGACCAGCAAGACCGAATTTTACGTTTATTTATGGAGGAAGCTAAGGAGCACCTCGATACTCTAGAAAATGGTTTGGTGGATTTAAAGTCCACGATGAAAGACCCGGAAAGCCTTCAAGAGATGTTTCGAGCCGCCCACTCAGTCAAAGGTGGGGCGGCGATGCTGGGCTTGGATAGCATTAAAACAACCGCTCACAGATTGGAAGATTGTTTTAAGATTCTCAAGGACGGGCCCGTTAAGCAGGTTGACCAAACAGCAGAATCTTTGTTTCTCAAAGGAGTTGATACCCTTAAGGATTTGGTGCAGCGGATGTCGGGGCCTTTTGGCTTGAGGAATGAAGAGGGAGAGAAACTGGTCCAGCAAATCATGCCGGCCTTTGCTCAACTGGAAACTCACCTGAATAACTTGGTTTTGGGCAAAGTTGCTGCGGTTGCGGCTAAGTCTGGTTCGTCTGGGGCTGCTCCCACAGTCTCGACGACAAATTTTACAGCTTCGGTGATGGTGTTACTCAAAGAAATGTTGCAGGTGTTCAAGGCGAAAGAGTCGGCTGCTACTCGCCAGCAGTTGTCTGATTTGTGTGTTCGTCTGTATAAGTTGGGAACCGGTATCGAAAGTTGGCAAAGTTTAGTCAAAACCGCTAGAGTGGCGATCGCCAATCCGAAAAACTCTTATAAAGTGTTAGCTCCACTGATTATTAAGGAGCTTAAGGATGCTGGTGATTTGGTGCAAGGGGAGAAAGTCAAGGCGATCGCTCCGAGTAAAAATTTACTGCTTTTGGCAGCACCCCCACAAGTAGCGACCGCCGCCAGGGTTCCAGCAACAGCCCCAGCGTCTGAGTCCATAGCACTTCCTGCGGAACCGAAGGCGGTAGTCAAACTTTTGCTCAAAACTTTTAACAAAAAGCAACTGTCGGAAATAGCTAAGTTACTGATTCACGCTATCAAATCTGCTCCCTAGGACTTAGTAGGATGCTAGAAGGTGGAAGGATGTTAGGTTTGAAGGCTTTTTTAAGGGCCAATTTCTGTGTTAGCTAGATAGGCGGGAATCCCCACGTCCATACCCGATCGAGGGTTGGCGTGGGACGGGCGCCTCGTGAGCCGCCGATTCTACCCGCTCACGCTAACGCACTCATCTCCCGCCAGCGGGAGACTCGCTTTGTGGATGAGAAGGCGAACAAAATCCGAGAGCACCTACCAAGGTTTTCAGGACTTTCTTAATTGCAGAAATCATGGATTTTGTGGCATTTTCCATCTTCCATCTTCCATCTTCCTTTGTCCTTCTGCTATACCTTTGGGCTACGCTGCGTTAGAATTAAGGAAATTAGGGTCCGCGTGCAACGTTGTACGAGAGTTAAAAATCGAGCAGGCTTTAGAAGGCGGTAGCTGTGAAACCAATTCGTTCATTAGAAGATGCTTTAAATCGCTGTCAGGCGATGGGAATGCGCTTGAGCCGCCAGCGTCGATTGATTCTCGAACTCCTGTGGCAGGCGCAAGAACACCTCTCAGCGCGTGAAATATACGATCGCCTAAATCAACAAGCACATTCTATCGGTCACACATCTGTGTATCAAAACCTCGAAGCCCTATCTAGAGAAGGGATTATTGAGTGCATAGAGCGATCGGAAGGACGATTGTACGGCAATGTCAGCGATTCTCACTCTCACGTCAATTGTCTGGATACATCTCAGATTCTCGACATTCATGTGGAATTGCCCACAGATTTGATCGCCCAAATTGAACAACAAACGGGAGTTCGGATCGTAGATTACCGGATCGACTTCTATGGCTATCGATCGCCCGAATCAACGACACAAGGCCCACTCCCCAACGGATCGTAAAAAATTGGGTGTTGAGTGCAAATCTCCACAGTTGAGCAGTTGAAAATTGCCAACGCGATCGAGCATCTGTGCAGCATGAATTAGTATCCCCCTGTTGAGAATGCTGGGGAGTATGTCAATTACTGTATAATTTAGCTGCGTTTGATTACTACCAAATGCACAAGCGCATTACAGGATAGGCTGAAGTAATGGCGAGACGACAATCTGACAAATTTTCAAGACCAGAGACATACAACCACCCCTCGGAACCGACAGCAAAATTAAGTGCAGACTCGGTTACAGGGGATTATGGCTCGGAAGCCATAGCGCCACCGATAGTCGAAACTAGAAGAAGTTTTTGGCAGTGGCAGCTCATCTGGCTGACAGTCCTGGTGGGCTTTGGAGTAACGGGTGTAGCAGCATTTCTGTGGTTGCTGACGATGCCGCCTCCTCCCAATTGCCAGCAACTTTCGCCACTAGCAGCCGACGGGGAACGGCTTTATTGCGCTCAGCAGGCGGCTAAGTCTGGGAAACTGGAACAGCTAGAATCTGCGATCGTCCTGGTGCAGGCTTGGCCAAAGGAGCACCCGCTCTACTCCCAGGGTCAACATTTGGTAGGGGAGTGGTCCAAGGCAATTTTGGGGTTTGCCAAAGCCAGAATCGAGGCGGGGGACTTGAAAGGCGCAATGGACATTGTGGCGAAAATTCCCAAAACGAGTCCGTCTTACCAGGATGTACAGGAGGCTGTTACCGCTTGGGAAAAAAATTGGCAGGAAGGTCAAAAGCTCTACGACACTGCTCAAGCAGCTTTGAAAGTAGACGATTTAAGAAAAGCCTGGGATTACGCTCAAGCTCTGTTTAAACTGGACAATATTTTCTGGAGTCAGAAACGCTACAACGAGTTAGTCCAGCAGATAGCTGTGGAAAGAAATGGCTGGCAGCGCTTGTCGGAGGCGAAGGAGTTGGCAAAGGATGAAACTCCGCAAAAGTTTGCAGAGGCGATCGTCTTGGCTAGAAAAATAGACTCGAAACTGTTTGCTCGCGCGAAGGCGGAGGAGGAAATTGCAGGGTGGAGTAAGATTTTGCTGGCAATGGCGAATAAACGCTTGCAGGCGAAGGATTTGAACGGGACGATCGAGGCGGCTTCTGTGGTGCCACCGGATTCACCTCTGTTTGCCGAAGCCCAAGATTTGATGCAGTTCGGTAGGGCTGTGGCGGTGACTTGGAATCAGTCGATTACCACACCTCTGGGGGAACATATTTTTAGCTTGCTAGAAGGTCAAGGTGCTGCTAGTAAGATTGCTCCAGGCCGTCCTCTATACCAGAAGGCTCAAGGTCAAATAGAGAGTTTGCAATTGCAGTTTCAAGATTTGGTGCGGCTGCAAATGGCGAATTCGATCGCCAGTATTGGTCTACCTGGAGCCTTGGAAATCGCGATCGACCAAGCGCAAACCATTGGGCCGAAGCAGCCGCGACGAGTACACGCTCAAACTTTGGTGGCTGCGTGGCGCAAGGACATTCAGCGGATAGAGGACAAATCTTTTGTGATGCTGGCCAAGCAGTTGGCTGCACCGGGAACTGTTGAAGGACTAAAGGATGCGATCGCTCAGGTAACTCTGATCGCTCAAAACCGCCCGCGGAGGGTAGAAGCCCAAACTCTCCTGGCGAGCTGGACTAAACGCATAGAAATTGTGGAAGATCAGCCGTTTTTGGACGGGGCGCTGGCTTTGGCAAAGCAAGGAAAGCTAAGCGAGGCTATTGATAAGGCTTCCCAAATCAAGAGCGGTAGAACTTTATATGCTAAAGCTCAGGATAATGTCTATCAATGGGTCAGCGACTTGCAAGTGGCTCAGGATCGACCAATTCTGGATCGAGCTGCTGAGTTAGCATCTCAAGGCCGGTTGGGAGCGGCGATCGATATGGCATCTCAGGTTAGTTACGGTAGAGCTCTGCATTCTGAGGCTGCTAGCGCGATCGGACGCTGGAGTGCGGAACTGAGTGCCAGAAGCGCACCGGTACCTGCGGAACGTCCTCGCCAAGCTGAGCCGGCTTCTGTGGAAGAGTATGCGCCGGCTCCGCGACAGCAGGAATACGCTCCACCTCCTGTGCGGGAAGAATATGCGCCTCCTCCTGAACCTGATCCGGCTCCCGAACCTTATTACCCGCAGGCTCGACAAGAAGCACCGCCGCCTGAGCCTGAGCCTTACTATCCGCCCGCGCGACAAGCGGAGCCTTACTATCCGCCCGCGCGACAGGAGGAGCCTTACTATCCGCCTGCGCGACAAGCAGAGCCTTACTATCCGCCCGCGCGACAGGAGGCTCCGGCTCCCGCTCCTGAACCTGCTGCGCCTCCTGCTCCCGAACCCGCGCCTCCACCTCCGATCCCGGAGTCGGCTGGTCCTCCAGACGGTAATTTAATTCCAGAGTAATCGGGATTTAACTGATCGCGATCGGCCATTGCTCTAGGGAGATAGCTCCACAAATCCTTTCTCCCTATCTCCCCCATTCTTCCCATGTACCCCTCTCCCGTACCTTCTGCTGTTTGATGACTAATTTTCAATTGTTGTCGATCGGTAATGACCCCATTTTCCGCCTGGGATTGCGAATTGCTTGCCAGGATTATCTTGATTTGCAAATTTTTGGGGAGGTTTCAACCCTGGTAGAGGCTTTGTTGCTTCTAGAAGGGCGATCGATCGCCAATGGAGGAGCTTCCCCAGCAGATTTGGTAATATTTGATTTTGATACGCCACTGGTGCGATCGGGCGAAGTGGGCGAAGTAGACGAAATGTCGGCGATCGCATTTTGTCGCCAGTTAGCAAGTTTGTACCCCCAATTGCCCCTGTTGCTCCTCGGTGGGCCACTGACGGCAGAGTCGCGGGCAATTTTGGAGGAAGCAGGCGTCCATGGCTATTGTCCTAAAGGTAGAGATATTGCGCTGACAATGGCGGTGATTCGCTTGGTAGCATCCGGTGAAAGTTATTGGCCAGAAGATGTGGCAGTGAGCTGGGAAATTTCACTGAATTTAGGGGGAGTTCAATCAACAGAAAACTCTTCGACAGATGTGGAAAAAATTGTAGATGATCAGACAGTTACTACGCCGTTATACCAAAAAATGCTGGCTGATATTTGCCTGTCTGGCTTGCGGGAAATAGACGCAACTTTGGCCGTGGTAAAAGCTGAATTACAAGGGACAAAAGCTACTGGGAACGATGATTTTGGCTCTATTTTGGATGGTTTGTTGCTGAGCGGGCATCACCGAGAATTGCTGGCTGCTCGCTGGGTGGTGAGTCAGTTATTGCCGGCAGAAAGAAGAAGGGAGAGGGAAGAAATCCCTGGGGTTCAGGGTAAGCAGAGGGGAGGGGGAAGAGGGAATAATCTATTAATTAATTCGGAATTAGTAGTTAAGAATACAGATTTTTTGGCCAATGATTCGACAAAGGGAGGTGATTGGCAAGGTAGTTTATTTGACTCGGTGGCTGCTAAGTTGCAGTTTAATGTGGTGAATGTGAGTGGCGTGCCTTTGGAAATTGATGTTTTGCGATCGACCAAAAAGCTGGAGTTGATTAATTGCATCCTGGGACAATTGGAGGAAGTGCTCGAAGAGTTACGTTTTTCTCAGGTGCAGCCAGCTCAATTGGCGGAAAAAATGCCTGCTATTTTGCGGAATTTGTGGGCAGATGCAGTCATCGATTTTTTGGGCAGATACTATACGCTGGAAGTCAAGGAAAATGCTAGTTTAGATGAAGTTAAAACAGATTTAAAAGTCTCCAATAGTTTAGCTGAAAGTGGGGAATTTTTCGGAAAAATCAATGGAGTAGAAGTGGTCCCAGTGCTGCTTTCTGACCGGGAGGAAGTTGGGGCGAAAATTATTGACAAAATACCGCTAGCCGTTGATTTTTTTGCACATTTGCTATTTGAAAAGCCCTTGATTGTTGATAATAATTATTGTCTGGCTGGGAGTCCTGAAGCAATGCAGCGGGCTGAATATTTGTTGGAAAATTTGGTAATTCAAGTTGCTAGTGGAGTGGTGCAGCCTCTGCTCAACAATTTTGGGAATGTTGAGGAGATTAAACAAAGTTTTTATGACGGGAAGTTAATTTCGACACGAGAGATTGAGCGGTTTCGGAATAATTTATCTTGGAAGTATCGTTGGGAAAGTTATTTTGTAGAACCGAAGGCTATTTTTGAAAGTAGGTTTTGGCTGTTTGTGTTGAGGGATTCTGGAATTCAGAGGGTTTGTATTTATGCTCCCAGAAATATGGAGTTAGCGCGGCTTTCTGGATGGCGATTGGCGTTGACTTTGGTGCTGGAAGCGAGGGATGCGATCGCGCCTAGGCTTCGGACAGTTGTTTCGCTGTTGGGTGTGGGTGTTGTTTATGTTTTGACTGAGGTAATTGGGCGCGGGATTGGTTTGGTGGGGCGGGGAGTGATTCAGGGGATTGGGAATTCTTTGCAGGATAGTAAGGCAAAAATGGGTAGTGGACGGGGAGGGTAGGCATTCTTGGCACTACCCCTACAAAACGATGATTTTTCGGAGAATGAAACAGCCCTGTTACCTTCGGGGGGTGACAAGGGAGTGATATCAAATCCTCTCTTCATCGTCCTGTATTAATCTCTCTCTTCTCGAACTTCGCGTCATGAGCGCCTTCGCGGTTAAGTCATTCCGATGCAACCCGAATTGATATGAGAAAGCACGCTGGTTGTGATGGCAAGAAAAACCGCGGATTAACGCAAAGAAGGTAAGACAGTCCTGGACACACGGGGGGTCAACAACCCGGTTTCTGCGTCAATATCTCAGGCGATATAGGGACGATTGTTCAAAGAAACCGGGTTTTTTGCCTAGGTTCTGTAAGATTTATCTGCGTTAATCTGCGGTTAATAAAAACCGTTCCTAAATGAAAGTGAAATAAGGTCGATCGAGATTTAGATCCGTCACCCCTTGCACCGTCGCAATCAAATTGTCAGATTGACCGGGTTTTTTCAGGAAAATGCTAGTCACATTCCCCGCCACCGACAGCGAATAATCTGCCTTAACTCCCGAAAGGACGATCGCATCCTCCGCAGAATTGAAATCACTAATTACCGCATTACCATCGCCGGAATAGTAGATTTTATCACTATCTCCTAGCAAGAAACGGTCTTTTCCTTCCCCGCCAGTCAAAGTATCAAATTCTCCTACTCCGGGAGTAAGTGCACTTGGATCGATACCCGCTAAAGTATCATCTCCTTCGCCACCGCTGACAGCATCATTACCGCTGCCACCCAGCAAGAAATCGTTACCCAACTGACCTAAAACGCTGTCATCTCCGGCATCACCGCCCAGAGAATCATCACCCTTGCCACCAAAAATTAGATCGTTATCATCTCCTCCAAAAACAGCATCCGAAGCGTCATTTCCGTAAAGAGAATCATTACCTCCGCCACCTAAAATGCGATCGTTACCTTTACCGCCGTAAACGATATCATTGCCGTTTCCAGCATCGATAAAGTCGTTGCCAGCATTGCCGAATAACGAATCTTCACCGTCATCGCCCAGGATATTGTCAGCACCGTCTAAGCCGAAAATCGTATCGTTTCCAGCCAATCCTTTGAGGGCATCTGCTTGGGAATTTCCGAATAACAAATCGTTGAGCGGGCCGCCATTGAAGGTGGAATCAACGGTAGTATTTGGATTCGGAATCTCAATGGGAAGCGTTAAAATCCGGGGGCCACGAGGTGTGGGGGTGGGAGTGGGAGTCGGTGTGGGTATGACTATCGGTGTGGCAAACTTGCCGAGAATTGTATTGCCGGGAGTACCTGCTACATTTTCGATGAATCCAGTACCGGGAACATTGCCAGTAGTAGAGGCGAAGAAATTGAGCAGTTCGATGTCGTTAGCGAGGTTGACTTGACCATCTTTATTCAGGTCTACTACTAAGCTAGTGCCGCTGCGGCCGATTCCCATGGAACCGGGAGTCAGAGATAAAGCTAAGGTATTACCCGTAACAATCAGGTTGTCAGTACCGGCGGCACCTTGAATTTTGCTACCACCGGATTTGGCGGGATCGAGGATAAAGCTATCGTTGCCACCTCCACCGGTGAGGATGTCTGCGCCCCCGTTACCGATTAAAGTTTCATCGCTGCTGCTGCCGACTATGGTATCGGGTAAAGTTGTGCCGATGATGAATTCAATACCTTTGAGAGTATCCGTACCTTCGGCTGTGGAAATTCCAGTAGCAAGATTAATGTTAACAGGACTCAGCAGAGTAGCATAGGACACAGTATCGATACCGGCACCGCCGACAATGCTGTCATTCCCCAAACCACCAACTAGGGAATCATTCCCATCGCCGCCGTCGAGAGTATCATTGTCTTCTCCGCCGAACAGAGAGTCATTGCCGGCACCGCCGAAGAGACTGTCATTCCCTTCACCGCCGTCGAGAGTATCGTTGCCGTCTCCGCCATTGAGAATGTCATCGCCCTCATAGGCCCAGAGACTGTCGTCACCGGCACCGCCCAGCAAAGTATCGTTACCTTCGCCACCGTCTAGAGTGTCTTTTCCATCACCGCCGTCGAGATAGTCGTTGCCGATTCCCGTACCGAGAGTTACCTCACCGTCTGCCTCACTAATCGTAATCAGTTCGTCGCCGTTCAACAAGTCATCGCCAGCATTTCCGAACAGCGAGTCATTGCCTTGATTGCCCTCAATCGTATCGTTACCGGCCAATCCGTCAATGCTGTCATCGCCGCTGCCGCCGGGAAGGAAATCAGGGCCGGGAGTCGCCTTGAGGGGGAAACTCTTGAGAATGTTGGCCCCTGAGAGATTGCCAACTTGTTCGATAAAACCGTCTCCTTGTTCGAGATTTGGTTCGGCGAAGAAGTCGAGAATCAACAAGTCATCAGCAGGTTTAAACACCCCGTCTTTGTTGAGGTCAATTTGCAAGTCACTATTCGACGTGCCGCCCCGCGTGACACCTGCTGTTCCTGCCGCCAAGCCGATCGCCAGTGTGAGACCATTGAGAGTTAGCGTATCATTCCCATTATCATCAGCAATCTGACTGCCGCCAGCAGTAGCAGGATCTAACAAGTAAACGTCATTGCCGGTACCGCCAAACAGACTGTCGGCACGCCCGCCACCAGTTAGCGTATCATTCCCATCATCGCCGTAGAGTTCGTCATTGCCGAGGCCACCAGAAAGGCTGTCATTGTCGAAGCCGCCGCTGAGTTCGTCATTGCCATCACCGCCAGTTACGGTATCGTTGCCGTCACCGCCATCGGCGATATCGTTGCCGGCACCGCCAGAAAGGGAGTCATTGCCTTCACCGCCATCTAAGTAGTCGTCTCCGGCATCTCCTGTAATGCTGTCGGCACCATTTCCGCCTAAAACTGCGTCATCGCCATCGCCGCCAGAGAGCAAGTTGTTGCCGGATTCATCCTCTAGGATGTCGTTTCCTGCACCGCCAAACAGGCTGTCGTTTCCTTCACCGCCATCTAAGTAGTCGTCTCCGGCATCTCCTGTAATGCTGTCGGCACCATTTCCGCCTAAAACTGCGTCATCGCCATCGCCGCCAGAGAGCAAGTTGTTGCCGGATTCATCCTCTAGGATGTCGTTTCCTGCACCGCCAAACAGGCTGTCGTTTCCTTCACCGCCATCTAAGTAGTCATCTCCGGCATTGCCTAATAGCGAGTCATTGCCTTCGTAGCCGAAGATTTCATCTTTACCTGCAAGGCCGTCGATGGTGTCATTTCCTGCGCTACCTTCGATCAGATTCGGACTGGTTGTCGGAGTTGGACTTGTTGTCGGAGTTGGACTTGTTGTCGGAGTCGGACTTGTTGTCGGAGTTGGACTTGTTGTCGGAGTTGGACTTGTTGTCGGAGTTGGACTTGTTGTCGGAGTTGGACTTGTTGTCGGAGTTGGACTTGTTGTCGGAGTTGGACTTGTTGTCGGAGTT
>JAHREW010000048.1 GCA_020883125.1 Microcoleus sp. CAWBG506 | reverse complement strand
CTAATGACTACTAACTAATGACTACTGACTAATGACTACTGACTACTGACTACTGACTACTGACTACTGACTAATGACTACTGACTACTGACTACTAACTAATGACTACTGACTACTGACTACTAACTAATGACTACTGACTACTGACTACTGACTAATGACTAATGACTACTGACTAATGACTACTGACTAATGACTACTAACTACTAACTAATGACTACTAACTAATGACTACTAACTAATGACTACTAACTAATGACTACTAACTAATGACTAATGACTACGGACTACTGACTAATGACTACTGAGTGATGAAACTGGAAACTATATAACTTATTTAATAAGTCTGGGAACCTGATTTTTTACGGGCTTTATATTGACTTGGTAAATATTGACACTCCTTAGCTATTGAGTTATATTGGCATAGACGAATAATTAAAATATTAAATTAATGAACGCCAATAAACTGCATTTTATCCGATGGTTATTCACAATTGGGTGGCTGAGTGCAGTGGCTTTACCTGCTGGTGCACAACCAATCACCCCAGCACCAGACGGTACGAATACACAGGTTACTACAAATGGCAATCGCTACGATATTACTGGGGGAGCTTTCAGCGGAGATCGGGCTAATCTGTTTCACAGTTTTACTCAGTTTAATCTCAGTGAAGGTCAAATTGCTAATTTTTTGACTAATCCCAATATCCAAAATATTCTGGGACGGATTAATGGCGGTAATCCTTCGTTAATTAATGGATTGATTCAAGTTACGGGTGGGAATTCTAATTTATTTTTGATGAATCCTTCGGGGATGATTTTTGGGCCTGGTGCTAGCTTGAATGTGCCTGGTTCTTTTAATGCTAATACGGCGACGGGGATGGGTTTTGGGGGGAATCAGTGGTTTAATGCGATCGGCAATAATAATTGGGCGACTTTAATCGGCAATCCTAATAGTTTTGCTTTTACTAATTTGCAACCGGGAAGTATTGTTAATGCTGGGAATTTGAGCGTTCAAAATGGTCAAAACTTGAGTTTAATGGGCGGTACTGTGGTGAATACTGGTCAGTTGAATGCGCCCGGTGGTCAGATTTCGATGACAGCAGTACCAGGTCAAAATTTGGTGCGGATTTCTCAAGCAGGAAATTTGTTGAGTTTGGAAGTGCAGCCGACGGCTAATCAGGGTTTGTTGCCGAATAATTTGACGCAATCGGTGTTATCTTTGCCCGAATTGTTGACTGGAAAAGGTGTGCAACAGGCTACGGGTTTGGTGGTAAATCTGAATGGTGAGGTGGTGTTGACAGGGAATGTGGCTGTGCCGATGAGTCCGGGAACGACGATCGCCTCTGGCACTCTCAATGTCTCTGGTAACACTGGGGGTACTGTAAGTATTTTAGGCGATAAAGTAGCAGTTATTGGGGGCAATATTAATGCTTCTGGTGTTAATGGTGGCGGTAATGTACTGATTGGGGGAGATTATCAGGGTTTGGGGACGGTGCCCAATGCTGCGCGGACTTTTGTGAGTGCTGATTCGACGATTAATGCTGATGCTGTGAGTAATGGGAATGGCGGGCGAGTTATAGTTTGGGCGGATGAAACTACTCGTTTTAATGGCAATATTACAGCCAGAGGTGGCTTGGTGTCGGGGAATGGGGGTTTTGCGGAAGTATCGGGGAAGCAATCGCTGGATTTTCAAGGCTCGGTTGATTTGCGATCGCCATTTGGGATTGCTGGCACCTTATTGTTAGATCCTACTGATATCACTATTAGCACAGGTGCGAATGCAGGTGGCGGTACATTAGGGGGAGTATTTACTCCCTTTGCGGCTACTTCTACGATTAATAATGGGACGCTGCAAACACAGCTAAATAATGCAAGTGTGACTATTTCCACTGCATCTAATTTTGGTAGTGTAGGTGATATTACAGTTAGCGCACCAGTTTCTTGGATTAGTAAGAATTCTCTGACTCTGAATGCTAATAATAATATTACTATTAATAATGATATCACAACTCAGGGAGGCAATATTAATCTGAATGCTGGAGGTGGTCTCAAGATATTGAGTTCTACGATTAATACCAATGGGGGAAATTTCCTGGGTAATGGTCAGGGGAATGCTACCTTGGGGAATGGAATCGATATCCAGGGCAGCAAAATTAATGCCGGAGGTGGGAACATTAACCTGAATGGTGTTGCAGGAAATACGGCAACCAATATTGGTATTTCCGTGGATGCTGCTAGCACATTGCAAACTACTGGGATCGGGAGTATTACTCTGAATGGAACTGGTGGTAGCAGTGTTAATAGTTCGGGAATAGTTTTGCGTGGCCCTAGGATAAGTTCAGTCAATGGGGATATTACTTTGACTGGTAGCAGTAAGGGGGTTGGAGAAGGTATTTATTTAACTTCCAGTGCAGTGGTGGAATCCACGGGAACAGGTAGCATTAGTCTGACTGGAACTGGTGTGAATGGTATCACTAGCAATGTAGGGATTTTGATGGATAATACCAGCACAGTTCGATCGCTCAATGGCAATATTACCCTCAAAGGTACTGGTAGTGGCACTGCTAGCCAAAATACGGGGATAAACATTAATAACAGTACAGTGGAGTCGATCGGGACAGGGAGTATTACTTTCAACGGTACTGGCGGGAATGGCACATTTAATAATCCAGGGATCGCTGTTAATAGTAGCACTGTGCGATCGGCTGGGGGCAGTATCAACCTGACTGGTAACGGTGGTGGAACTTTAACTCAAAATACTGGCGTTAAGATCAACAACACTACAGTGGAGTCGAAGGGGAACGGGACTCTTACTATCATCGGTACCGCAGGAAATGGGACGGATAGTAATCAGGGGATAAATATTGATAATCCCAGCATAGTGCGATCGCAAAATGGAGATGTCACTCTCACTGGAACAGGTAAAGGCAGTGTGGGCAACAACACGGGCATTTCAGTGTCTGGGGTGGTAGAATCTACAGGCACTGGGAGTCTGACTCTCAGCGGTACGGGAGGAAATGGGACTGATGGTAATCGAGGCATATTAGTTGGACCAGGTACTGTCAAAGCCTCCTCTGGAAATGTCAGCTTGACGGGTACTGGTGGTGGGACTGGGACTGTGAACGAGGGTATATATATAGATGGTGGTGCTACAGTCCAAACCGCAGGCTTGGGAAAGGTGACGCTGACGGGGACGGGGAGTGCAGGGACAGGTACTAATTCCGGGATTTGGATCAACTCAGCCACAGTAAAATCCCAGAATGGAGATATTAGTTTAACTGGTACTGGTGTCGGGACGGCATTTAGCAGTTACGGCGTTACATTCCCCGCAGCCCCACTGGTAACGGTGCAAGCTACGGGAACTGGTAATATTAGCCTCACGGGAAAGGCTAATAACAATTCCATTCCAATTAACCTGGCTGGTGGTGCGATTGATGCGCAGTTAGGTGGCAATGTGACTTTGACTGGGGATGAAATTCAACTATCAGGAAAAAGTCAAGTTAAAGGTACTGGGACTATCCAGTTGCAGCCATTGACTCCCAGCTTAGATATTAGTGTGGGTGGTAATACTGCGGACTCTCGTTTGAATTTGAGTGCAGCGGAACTCGCACCTCCGGTATTGAATGGGTTTTCCCAAATGATTGTCGGGCGCACAAATGGTACTGGTGCGATCGCCATTGACCCCGCTGGTGTTACTTTTAGTTTACCCGTCACCATGCAAGGGGGCAGCATTGCAGTCAGTGGCAACATTACAGGTGTAAACAATGCTTCAATTACCTTTAATGCTCCAACGACCAATTTTTTAGCTAATTCTAATATTATCACCAACGAACAGAATATTATCTTTGGTGGCAAAGTCTCTCTCGCTACTAATTCTAATATCGCTCTGAATACAGGGTTAACTAATGCTGGTAATATTAATTTTGGGGGAACTGTTGATGGTGGTGGCAATCTAACTTTGACTACGGGAACAGGCATTATTAATCTCAACGGGGCTCTTGGGGGGACAGTGCCTTTGGGTTCCCTCAACATAGTCAATTCTCGTAATCTTACCAGTCCGATCGCCATCGCGATTACAGCTACAGGTGATATTACTACTGGCGATACGACAAATCCCGGACGGGCGATCGCCTTGACCAGCAATAATGGTACGATTACAACGACTTCCACAGGGGCGATCGATACAAGTTCTACTACCGGAAATGGAGGCCCGATCGCACTCAGTGCCAACAAGATTAACGGGGGTAATCTTAATTCTAGTTCTACTGCTGGCAATGGTGGAAACATCACTCTCAGCGGCAAAACAGGCGACATTGTGGCAAGTGCAGGTGCAATTTGGAACTCTAGTTCTAGTGCTGGTACTGCCGGAAATATGGCGATCGCAACTCCCAATCAAGTTGGGGTAAATGTGATTGATGCCCAGGGATTGTCCGGTACTGGAAATATTACCATTAGTGGCAATGAGATCGGCTTTTCGGGAGGAGTAGATTCGGTCAAGAGTCAAGGTACTTTGTCAATTGTACCGTCTGCGCCCAATGTCGGCATTCGCTTCCAAAAAGGACTTGCTGATGATCTAGGGGCGATCGATTTAGGACCACAGCTTTTATCCTCCTTGCGTAATGGCTTTAGTAAAATTGTTTTCGGCAGTAACACTACAACCGGGAATATTACTGTAGACAATTTGCCCATATCTTTTCAAGATCCTGTGAGTTTCAATACTCAAGGCAATATTTTAGTAAATCCCAATCAATCAATTTCTGGAACTGATAATGCTTCGATTACTCTCAATGCTACCACTAATAACCTGAATGGCAATATTACTACCAAATCTCAAGATATTACAATTAACGGCAATGCCCTAGTTGGCAATAATGTCTTGGTGGGAACAGGCAATGCAGCAGGCGGGAATATTCTGTTTAATAATAACATTAATGGCAGTGGGAATCTCACCTTAGAAACAGGTACGGGAAAGATTGATGTTATCGGGGTGATCGGCAATTCCACACCATTAGGAAATATCACCGCCAATACTACCGGTACAACCACCTTTAATGCTGTGACAGCTAATAGTCTGACGACGAATACTGGCGGCACAACTCTACTCAATGGCAATGTGACCAGCAACAGCCAGATCTATGCAGATGCAGTAACCATAGCCAACAATCCCACTCTAACCGGTAGCAGTATTACTTTCAATGATACCGTTAATGGCAATAGCAATTTGACCGTAAATGGTGGCACTGGTAATGTGACATTCACTGGGGCGATCGGCAATTCCACACCATTAGGAAATATCACCGCCAATACTACCGGTACAACCACCTTTAATGCTGTTACAGCTAATAGTCTGACGACGAATACTGGCGGTCCAACTCTACTCAATGGCAATGTGACAACCACCACCAGTCAGACCTATGGAGATGCAGTAACCATAGCCAACAACCCCACTCTAGCCGGTAGCAGTATTACTTTCAATGATACTGTTAATGGCAATAGCAATTTGACCGTAAATGGTGGTACTGGTAATGTGACATTCACTGGGGCGATCGGCAATTCTAGTTCTGTAAGCGGGTTGCAGATTAGCGGGAAAAATATCACTGCTAATGCAGCAGTCAATGTGGCGGGAAATATCGGTATTTCCGGTGATACTATTAATTTATTGCAGAGTGTAACTACCACCAATAACGGTACGCTAACTATCAGCAATACCGGGAATGTGAATATTGGTAATAATCTTAATTTAGACGGTGCTTTGATTCAAAATGGCCTGGGAAGTGTGGGGCTGAAGGGAAATATCACCACGACTAATGATAATATTGATTTTAGTGGCCCGGTGACATTAAATGGTCCTGTGAATTGGGGAGTGGGAAATGGCAGGATTGCTTTTGGTTCAACTTTATCCGCCGGGAATAATCCTCTGAATCTCACCGCTGGCGAAATTGATTTTTCTGGGAAAGTTTCTGGTACTAATGTGCTAACGCTGCAACCTGCAACTGTGGGACAAAATATAGTTGTTGGTGGGACTGATAATAATACTAGCGCTTTGGATTTGACTGCATCGGAAATGAGTTTGCTTCAAAATGGCTTTAGTTCGATTACTATTGGGCGATCGGATAGCAGTGGGAATGTGACTATTCCTAATAATCTTAGTTTTTCCGATCCGGTAAATATTCAAACGAAAAGTGGTTCGATCGCCCTTAATGGCAATATTACCGGCAATGACAACAGCAGCATCAGTCTCAATACTCCCACCTTGAATTTGAATGGTGGTATCACTACCACCAATCAGGGTATCGCTATTAAGGGGAATGTCACAGTCGGTAAGGATGTGGCTATCAGTAGTGGTGGTGGTAATGTGAGTGTCACAGGTGCGATCGATGGCGATCGCCGTTTGAACATTGATGCTGGTACAGGTAATGTGGTATTGCAAGGCAATATCGGACAAACCACAGCACTTTCTGGTTTGAGTGTTACGGCAACCAATACTAATTTAGCTGGTAATGTTACCACCAATAATGGCGGAATTACGCTCAACAGCGCTTTGGGCTTAAGCCAAAATACTAAATTGAGTTCTGGAGGTGGCAATATTACCTTTGGAGGGGCGATCGACAGTGTTAATGGCAGTTTCGATCTAAATGTCGCGGCTGGTACTGGCAGCGTCACTTTCGGTGCAGCAGTTGGCGCTACGAGACAGCTAGCAAATGTGGCGATCGCCAATGCTGGTAATGTAACAGCCAATTCCTCAATAAACGCTCAAAGTTTGACTGTAAATAGTACCGGAAATATCAATGTTTTGGGAGATATTACTGCTTCTAATTCTGGAAATGGCGGGGCGATCGCACTTTTGAGTCCAAACGGCACTGTCAATGTCAAAAATTTAACCACATCAGGAAATATTGGCGGTAATATCACCGTAGTTGCCAAAGATTCTATTACCGCAAGACAAATCAATACCAGCGGTATAGTCGGAAATGGTGGTAATGTTTCCTTAGATCCGATCGGCGATATTCAAGTCAGTTTCATCAATGCCCAAGGCGGCACTAGCGGCACCGGTGGGACTGTTTTTGTATCCTCCACAGGCGGATTTTTCCGCGCTACAGATTCTTTCCCAACTCTACTTTCGCCCACAGGATTTGCTAGTATTTCCACTGCTGGTGGCATCGGTGGGGGAAATATCACCATTAGACACGCAGGAGGCGATGGTGGCCCCCCAATTCAACCCTTTGTGGTGGGGGATGCTACTATCAATGGCACGGCTGCTGCAATCATAACTGGACAGTCTACAATTCTATCGCAGTCCTTTCCAGGCTCACAGAATGTAGGTAATATTGCATTCAATACTGATGATGCCACCATCACTCCCACTCCCAATCCCACCCCCACTCCTAGTGTCACTCCCACTCCCAATCCCACCCCCACTCCTAGTGTCACTCCCACTCCCAATCCCACCCCCACTCCTAGTGTCACCCCCACTCCTAGTGTCACTCCCACTCCTAATCCCACCCCCACTCCTAGTGTCACTCCCACTCCTAGTGTGACTCCCACTCCCAATCCCACCCCCACTCCTAGTGTCACTCCCACTCCTAGTGTGACTCCCACTCCTAGTGTCACTCCCACTCCCAATCCCAGTGTGACTCCCACTCCTAGTGTCACTCCCACTCCCAATCCCAGTGTCACTCCCACTCCCAATCCCAGTGTCACTCCCACTCCCAATCCCAGTGTCACTCCCACGCCCGCGATAACTCCCACTCCCAATCCCAGTGTCACTCCCACTCCCAATCCCAGTGTCACTCCCACGCCCGCGATAACTCCCACTCCCAGTGAAACTCCCACTCCCAGTGTCACTCCCACTCCCACGTCGGCGATAACTCCGACTCCCAATCAAACTCCAACTCCAACGGCGCTTGTAACTCCAACTCCCAGCGAAACTCCACCGATAACTCTCACAATTCCGACTGAAACTCCACCGATAACTCTCACAATTCCGACTGAAACTCCACCGATAACTCTCACAATTCCGACTGAAACTCCACCGATAACTCTCACAATTTCGACTGAAACTCCACCGATAACTCTCACAATTCCGACTGAAACTCCACCGATAACTCTCACAATTCCGACTGAAACTCCACCGATAACTCTCACAATTCCGACTGAAACTCCACCGATAACTGTCATAAATTCAACTCAAACTCCACTGATAACTGTCATAAATCCACAGGAAAATCAGGAAAAAACAGTAATAAACCAGCCGGTAAATCCAGGGGTAACTGTCATCAACCAGCCGGCAATTCAGCAGGTAACATCAACCCTAGAATCTGTCGAAGTACCCGTAACACCAATCACCACAGCCACATCCACAGCCACACCCACACCCACACCGAAACCCAAACCAGAATCTTCCACCCTCAATCCAGAAGACTCTCAACCTCGCAAAATCTCACCCTTAGACAATCCTGGCGGTATAGGCGATCGAGTTTTAACCATCGATCCAAGTATCACCAGCCGGTTGTCCCACAGTGGTGTTATACCTCCAAAAGACTCAACACCATCAACAATTGTCAACCCTAATGGATCTCAAGTTCTGGGATATGTTCCGTCTCCCGATCGCATTTTTGAACAAAATAACCTACAAAAAACAGTCCGGGAAATCGAAAAAATTAGAAATCAAGAATTTTTAGAACATCTGGGTGTCACCGCCAACATCCCAGAGCAAAACGTGATGATTAATAAATTTCAAAACACTTTACAAACCATCCAACAAAAAACAGGTAGGCGGTCTGGTATTATTTATCTAGTTTCCCGATACGAACAATTAGAAATAATCTTAATTCCTCCCCTAGGACAACCGATTCGCTACAGCGTACCCGCAGCCAACAGAGCAGCTTTATTCCCCGTCGTCAAGCAACTACGGGATGAAATTACTAATCCGAGAAAAATCAACACTACCACCTATTTGCCACCCGCCCAACAACTATACAAATGGTTGTTCTCACAGCTAGAGCCTGATTTAGAAAAATTTGGCATTCATACCCTGTTGCTATCAGTAGATCCAGGGCTACGAAGCCTACCATTTGCGGCTTTACACGATGGGAAAGGCTTCTTGATTGAAAAATATAATTTTAGTCTCATTCCCAGTTTCAGCAATACCAATACCGATTATCAATCTGTGAGGAGTGCTTCCTTATTAGCAATGGGTAGATCGGAGTTTGTTGAACAAAAACCCTTGCCCAGTGTACCATTAGAATTACAGGTAATTAATGGTGAGTGGAGCGGACAATCTTTTCTCAATTCGACTTTCACTATAGATAATCTCAATTCCCAACACAAACAGGGAGGCTTTCGGATCGTTCACCTAGCGACTCATGCTGAATTCCTATCTGGAAAATCCAGCAATTCTTACATTCAAATGTGGAATTATAAATTGCAGCTAGATCGCATGGAAAGTTTGAATTGGCGCAATCCCCAAGTGGAATTGTTGGTGTTAAGTGCTTGTAGAACGGCTTTAGGCGATCGGGAAGCAGAATTAGGTTTTGGAGGTTTAGCTGTCAAATCCGGCGCTAAATCTGCCCTAGGGAGTTTGTGGTATGTTGATGATGGAGGCACTTTGGGGCTGATGAGTGAATTTTACAACCAACTTCGACGAGGATCGATAATTAAGACAGAGGCTCTGCAACTTGCTCAACAGGCAATGATTGCTGGTAAAATTAGGATGACAAACCGACAGTTAGTCACAACCGATGCCACTTTAAATTTACCTCCTAATTTACAGCAATCAAACCGCAATTTCTCTCATCCTTACTACTGGAGTAGTTTCACCATGATTGGAAATCCTTGGTAATCTCACAGAGTTAGGATCGGAGACAAATAGACTCAGAAGTCTGGATTTCTTTAGCATTACTTTACAATTAGGGGACGGTAGAAAAATCGACCTAATTTCATCTGAGGTAGTACAAATTATACTTGACATATCGGGTAGCTTAAGCATAGGCATCTGGAAGCAACTCATACTTGACACGGGAACCAGATAAGTGAGATATTAAAAATATTGTCGGTCAAATTAGCAACCTTTTTTTACCTATAAATGGTATGGTTTAAGATCGCATAATCAATAGCAGGTAATTATATGCCGTCATCGAGTTGGAAACATATTTCTCCTACAATTGAGAAAATATGGGACATTTCTCCTAAATCTGTACTAGATATTGGTATTGGTTTTGGCAAATGGGGATTTCTGTTACGAGAATATCTGGAAATTGGGCAAGGAAGATACAACAAATCGGAATGGCGTATTAAGATAGATGGCATTGAGATTTTTGAGCCTTATATTCTTGATACTCATCGGTTTTTGTATGACCAGATTTTCATAGGAGACGCAAAAGAAGTTATTGATGACGTGACTAACTATGATTTAATCATTGTTGGTGATATTCTTGAACATCTACATAAAGATGAAGCCGTCGCTTTAATTGAAAAAATCATCAAAAAAGGGGAAAAAATTATCATTAATATTCCCTTGGGATTGTGGCCACAAGAAGAAGTGTTCAATAACCCACACGAAGAACACATAAGTTCATGGTGTATCGAAGACTTTGAAGCTTATGATGTTGTTTCAAAGGAGGTATTTCATTGGATTGATGGCAGCGAATTGTTACTCATCGAAATTAAAGGATTGCATAGTTAAATAAACATCCAGACAGCGTAGCAGGAAAATTGCCATAAATCATCCCTCGCTCACGCAAGACCCGGATTAGGACTACGGTCTTAATCTTATCATGTACCATTAAATTAGCAAAAGTAGCTAGGGTATATATTACTAGCTACCTTGCTGATATGATTGCTTGATATTTAGATTAAAATATGATATGATATGATAGCTATAAATTTTTCCATTGCCAACATCTTGCAAAATATACAATTTATCATTTTTTACACCTATGAGTCCTCTGAGTTTTTCTTATATCCCAGAAATATCAATTATTGTACCTACTTACAATCGATCTAAATATTTGAGCGATTGCATTAATAGCGTACTCAATCAAACCTTTAAAGATTGGGAGTTGCTTATTATAGATGATGGCAGTCAAGATGATACATTTGATACGGTTAATTTGTTTCTGGAAAAACATGAAAATATCCGCTATTTTAAGCATAAAAACCGGAAAATGGGATTATCCAGAAATGCGGGTATTCAAGCATCTTTCGGTAAATACATTACTTTTCTAGATAGCGACGATCAATATAAACCAAATCACTTAGAATCCCGTTTGGAGTATATGAAAGCTAATCCTGAAGTGGATTGTATTGCGGGGGGCTTTGAGACGGATGGAGATATTTTTGTAGCTGATTATTATCAACCAGGAAAACTAATTAATGCTGAAGAGTGTGTTATGGGTGCTACTTTTTTTCTCAAACGTCATGTTTTGTTTGAATTAAAAGGGTTTCAAAATATTTCCTATGGAGAGGATACCGATTTATGGGAAAGGGCGCAAAAAAAATTCAACACGGTAAAAATTTCTCAACCTCGTACTTATATTTACACGAGAGCGGAAGACAGTGTGAGTAAGAGTTTTACAGCAAATATTGATTTAAATAATGATTAAGAAAATAAAGGCGATCGCTTCACCCAAAAAAAGTGCTTTAATCGCGATTATCCTCGCTGTAGGTTTGTTTATTTTTACAGGATGCCAAACCGTCAGTCACAAAAATGATGGAGTCATTCACTTAACCCTATGGCAAGGAATTAACCCTCCTGTCAACCGAGATGTATTCCAAAAATTAGTCGCAGAATTTAATCAGAAAAATCATGACATTCAGGTAGAATCTATTTTCGCTGGTGAACTAGACCAGCAATTACCCAAAATTCTGACCTCTGTGGTGGGTAATTCTCCACCGGATATCCTTTCTTTTTACCCCCAAATGACAGGTCAATTTGTTAATTTAGATGCCATTGTTCCCCTAGAAGATTGGTTAGACAAATTGCCAGTGAAGTCAGAACTGTATCCCCGTGTTCTAGAAGAAATTCAATTAAACGGTCATACATGGTCAGTGCCTATCTCTACCAGTTCTATAGGGATTTTTTACCGTCCTAAATTATTTAAAGCAGCCGGAATCACCGAATTACCTAAAACTTGGGAAGAATTAAGGGAAGTCTCGAAAAAACTAACTGTAGATAAAGACTCTGATGGGAAACCAGAACAGTATGGAATGTTAATTCCTTTTGGAAAAGGAGAATGGACTACTTTCACTTGGTTTCCCTTTTTACTAAGCGCCAATGGTCAAATAATCGAAAATAATCGCCCTAATTTAATGAATCCGGGTGCGATTAAGGCTATACAATTTTGGCAAGATTTATTAAAAGATGGTTCCGCGACTTTATCAATGCCAGAAAGAGGTTATGAAGAAGATGATTTTATTTCCGGCCGTGTCGCGATGCAAATTACTGGCCCTTGGACATATATTATGAAAAGTAATGTTGATTACGGGGTTTTTCCAGTGCCGATCGATATTCGACCAGCTACAGTCACGGGAACTGGGACATTATTTGTGATGAAAACTACTCCCGAAAGACAGAAGGCTGCCCTCAAGTTTTTGGAGTATGCTTTGAGCGAACAATTTCAAACCAAATGGAGTATTGGCACTGGATTTTTACCCGCTAATATGAAGTCAGCGCAGAGTCAAGCTTATCAAGAATTTATCAAACGAAAACCTGTGATTAAAGTTTTTGTAGATCAAATGTCCGTTGCCGGCTCGCGTCCTATTATCGCGGGATATAGTCGCATTTCTCAAAATTTAGGTCGCGCTATCGAAGCTTCTATGCTAGGACAACCTGTAAAAAAAGCCTTACAAGAATCTCAAGATCGTTTAGATTTGATTTGGGAAGGAAAATAGTTAATATTTCTCGACCACATTTGTTTTGTAAGTCCCCTTTTTTAGTAACAAATCTGTTCATTCAACAATTATCTGATACCCGTAGCAGCTCTTGGGCTGATCAGTCTCAGGTTAGGTGCAGCAGTTCCATAGTTGACTCGACAACCGATGTTGAATAAACTCGCGCTGCACTCCAGAGGGACAATCTGCTGATCGAGGAGGGCGCTACAACTGACATACTGGTCGTCATTAGTATCTCTTACCATACATTCGATCGCCTTAGCACCCGATCGCGCCGACCAACTGTTCATACCTACCACTGCGATGATATGCTGCCAGTAAAAAGTTAATAGGAATACTCCAAACAGTACAGCAACTGCTACTCCGGCTTTCAATTTCCAACTACTTAGGACGTTTCCTAAAGTATTTTTAAAGTTTTCCACCGCAGAAATGGAGCTTTGGGTAGTTGTTTGTGGGGTTGTTTCTGGAGTTGTTTGTGGAGTTGGTAAATTGGTTGGTGTTTGTTCTGTTGGACTTTCGGACATAATGTATTTCCTTGGGCTTGGATTGAGTGTACTAGATTAATTTTAGCAAAATTTACGTTGCAGTCAAAGGAGTTTTTTTTGAACCGCAGAGGGCGCAGAGGGCGCAGAGAAAGAGTTCAGAGGTATACATTAAGTTTTACCCAGGATTTATGGTTGCTCTAGCAGTTGTATTAACTCAGATTCTGAAAGTTGGTGTATTCCTAAAGATTGAGCTTTTTCTAACTTAGAGCCTGCGTCTTCTCCGACAACTACATAGTTGGTTTTAGCACTAACGGAATTTGTGACTTTTCCTCCTGCTTTTTGAATCAAATCTTTAGCTTCATCTCGTTTTATAGTTGGTAAAGTTCCAGTGATGACAAATATTTTGCCAGCTAATTGCAAATTCTTTTGTGTGGAACTGTGATTTTTTTGTTCTGATTTGAATTGCAATCCTGTAGTTTTCAACCGTTCAATTAAAGTTTGATTTGCCGGAACTTGAAACCACTGATAAACCGATTGAGCAATTTCTGGACCTATGCCATAGACACCTTCAATGGCTGCGGCGGATACTGAGGCTAATTCTTCGACATTGGTAAATCTTTCTGTTAGTAATTGGGCGTTAACGCTTCCGACGTGCCGAATCCCCAAACCGTAAAGTACCCGCGACCAAGGTTGAGTTTTTGATTGACCGATCGCATTTACTAACTTTTCGGCTAATTTAGCACCCATTCGCTCTAACTTCATCAATTTTTCTGGTGTTAAATCATACAAATCTGCGACATAATTTAGCAAATTGCTATCAACCATCTGCTGCACCAATTTTTCTCCAACACCGTTAATATCTAGCGCATCCCGACTGCAAAAATGAATCAGGGAACCCCGCAAAATTGCGGGACAAGATGTATTAATGCAGCGGGTAACGGCTTCCCCTTTTTGACGAACCACGGGTTGTTCGCATTCGGGACAGCAAGTAGGCATTTGAAATAGTTGAGCAGAATCTGGACGAAGTTCTGGTAAAACTCGCACCACTTCTGGTATAATCTCTCCAGCTTTTCTGACAATTACAGTATCACCAATGTGGAGATTTAAGTAGGAAAGTCGATCGCTATTATGGAGAGAAGCCCGTGACACTGTAGTTCCGGCTAACTGCACTGGTTTTAGTTCTGCTACAGGTGTCAAGGCCCCTGTTCTACCTACTTGGATGGTGACGGCTTCTACTATTGTAGGCACTTCTTGGGCTGGATACTTAAGGGCGATCGCCCAACGGGGAAATTTCTGAGTAAAACCCAACTGTTTTTGCAATTCAACGGAATTAATCTTGACTACAACTCCATCAGTCATGTAAGGCAAATTTTGCCGTTGAGTGTCCCATAATTCGTAATACTCCTGAACCTCATCTAAAGAATAGCAAATCTTACGGTTAGGATTCACTTTAAATCCCATTGTTTGCAACAATTCCAAAGAATCCCATTGAGTTTTTATCTGCTCATTCTCTTCCTTACTATGCAGAGACAGAGACTGGGGATCATTTTGATTTGGACTTTTTCCGGGTTCCAAATGTAGAGTATAAGCAAAGAAATCTAACTTGCGCTGAGCCACAATTTTAGAATCCAACTGTCGCAGCGTACCGGCCGCGGCATTACGAGGATTAGCAAATAGTTGTTCTCCTGCTTTTTCCCGTTCCCGATTAATTTCTTCAAACACCGCTAAGGATAAAAAAGCTTCTCCCCGCACTTCCACAATCGGTGGCGGATTATCTATATTTAGCTGGAGAGGAATCGAGCGGATTGTCTTAACATTTTGAGTAATGTCTTCTCCTGAAATGCCGTCTCCCCGCGTCGCACCTCGAACTAAAACTCCATTTTCATAGGTTAATGCTAAGGCTGAACCATCAATTTTTAACTCACAAACATAGGAACCCCCCCCCAGCCCCCCCTTGCTAAGGGGGGGAGTAATTTCCCCAGTCTTCGTCAGGGGGGGTAAATTTCCTTCTTGTGCCTCCCCTTCTGGGGTGAGGGATGGTGAATTTCCTTCTTGTCCCCCCCTGTTGGGGGCGAGGGGGGGTGAATTTCCTTCTTGTCCCCCCCCTTGGTAAGGGGGGGTGAGGGGGGGTGAATTTCGCAGCCATCGCTCCTGCCATTTAGCAAATTCTGCAATATCAAAAGCATTTTCTAAACTGTATAGAGGAATATTGTGCTTAACGCTATAGAATTGAGTAGCGGGCTTTTCTCCGACGCGCTGAGTTGGACTTTCTGCGGTGATTAATTCAGGATATTCGGATTCTAGGCTTTGTAATTCGCGATCAAGGCGATCGTACACCTCATCTGCCAACATCGGGGCATCCAAAACATAATAAGCATAGCTAGCTTCCTGTAGCTGCTTCCTCAATTGTTTAACTCGCTGTTTAATTTCGGGCTGCATCTTAATTTTAAAGTGTATATTTTTTAACCGCCGATACTGAGGATAAATACAGATATAGCCTTAGTATAAATTTTAGCATTATCCGAGTCGCTCGGCGGTTGCAGTTTGGACTTTTAAGCTTGATTAACGATCCCAATCTTCAACTTCATAAAGGAAACGAGTTCCCCCGATCAGTTTGCGATTGGCAGAGGTACTTTTTTAGCTCAAATAAAAAGAGTCAGCAACTAGGTTAATCTTTTTTAATTCTAATTCTGGCTCCCTGGATTTTTGTCTGTGTTAATGCTACGAGTTGATTAGAGATTTAGATCGGGAAATTCGTTAAATTTCTTGGTTTCTCCGGAAATTGAAAACACTAAATTTTCAGCATCTTTTTCTCCCTTTAAATTGCCTTTTCCAGGAGATTTGAGCAAATCTTGAGAGTTGACTTTGGTGAAAGCGAGGGGTTCGGCGTGTTCTACCTGAAAGACATTAGCATAGAGGTTCGCAACAATCTGTTTTCCGCCTTGGGTTAAGTCTAGATAGTTGAGAGCGGCCGGAATGTAGGGAAACACTCCATTCCAATAAAATTTGGCATAGTTTTGTCGCAAATCTCCCGGAGATTTGTAACCTAAAATTTTATTAGTGCCGACTTCTTCAAATTCGTAGAACAGGGCACTAATTTTTCGCAGGTAATTGGGGTCGCTCAATTGACCAATTAAATCTGCTGCTCGCGCCAGTCCCGAATAATTGTTTCTGTCTTGATGGGTTTCGCTTGCAGGAACTGGAAAGCGAGTCAATTCTATATTGCGTTTGATTTGTTCGGCATCAATTAGTGTGTGGCCGCCGAAGCGTTCGTCAATTACCAGTTTGCCCCGATCGACATGATAAGGAGTTAAACTGGCGGAAGTTGCGCCAATGGGTACGGACACCATGCCGCCGTCAATGCCCGTTGCATAAAGACCGACAGCTTCTTGGTCTTGGCGACAAACGCCTTTGATGTAGCCGATATCGTGGCACAGTAGGGATATGAGGTAGTGCAGCCAATCTTCCGGCGACACTCCTCCCTCACGAATATGCTTGCCCCGGAGAATTTCTTGTCCGACTAGGGCTACGAGCATGGTATGTTCTACGTTGTGGTATAGAGCATCACAATTAGCGATATTTTCCAGAGCCATTGTCCCAGCCCAGGCGATGATTTCTGGGTAGTCTGGCTTGTATTTGCCGTAGGTACGGCGATAGCCAGCCTGTAGCTCTTGAACAAAAGCGTCTATCAGGATAGCGGTGGCATTGAACATCATAAATTCTCTCACTCAAACTTTACTTACAGATGCGATCGCAGATATCTAAAGATGATGGCAAAAATAATTAATTGGGATGTTAGCAGGCTTAACATCAAGACATTGAATTGGAAAAGGAAGCTAGGGTTGTTAAAGCAAAAAAGTGATTTAGGGTGATGTTTTACACCATAACCTAAATTTATGGAAAACCGATCGATTTTTGCCTATTAAATATTGGTGAAACAATATAAACTGTTTGAGCGACTAATTATTAGAAGTCCTGGGTATAAAAGTTATGAACTTTCTGTTTCCGAGTCTCTCCCTTGGTGCCGATCGCACTCGGCTCTCTGGCATCCAAAAATACCTAGGATTGTTTGCATTTACGGCTGTTTGCACGGCCACACCTGCGATCGCAGCCGAACGGATTTACGTAACTTACGGTCCACTAGAAGTCTCAGTTCCGATCGACTCCCTGGCACTGTTCGCCACAGAAGGCAAAATAGACTCCAACTTAGACGGCTTCGCTCAGTACGCCAAACCAGAACAGCTAGCCCAGATTCAGAGCGCCTTGCAAGCTCGTGCTGAAATCAGCCCCGTGACGATCGCCCAATTCCTCTACACAGACCAAGGAGAATTGCTGCTGGAGCGGTTGGGTAGAGTAATTCAGACGAAAGCTAGACAGCCGGGATTTTACGCGATTCGAGCTGCCTTAATTTTAGCGGCATCAGACCCAGAAGGTGTCACAATTGTCAACGTGTTACGGAAATTTCCCACCTACGGGATCAGGATTGACATCGCTCGTGGCTTGGGCATCGCCAACGAACTGACGACGCTGATCAACCGTTCCAATCGGGCGATCGAAGGAGTAGCCAAATTGTCGGAAGAACAAGCAGTGTCAGAACCGGAAATTCCCAGAGCCCAAATACTACAGCCCCAACTACCAGGCCCCTATACCTGGAAAAAATCATCGGTAACTCTGAAAAACCCCAATCGCGATCGCACCTTTCCCATCGACATCTATCTGCCCCAAGGTAGCCCTCGACCAGCCCCAGTAGTCGTAATTTCCCATGGTTTGGGGTCCGATCGCACTTCCTTCGAGTATTTAGCCAAACACCTAGCCTCCTACGGCTTTGCCGTCGCCGTCCCCGAACACCCCGGCAGCAACGCCAAACAACTGCAAGACTTAATCACAGGCAAAGCCAACGAAGTAGTAGGACCAGCAGAATTTGTCAATCGCCCCCTGGATGTCAAAGACTTGCTAGATTATTTAACCAGCCTGTCTGTAAGCGATCCAACTTACCGAGGGCAATTAGACTTGCAGCGAGTCGGCATCATCGGTCAATCTTTCGGCGGTTACACCGCTTTGGCCTTAGCCGGAGCACCAATGAATTTGGCACAGCTAGACAAAGACTGTCGGCTAGAAAACGACACTTGGAACATCTCACTACTGTTGCAGTGCCGCGCCCGTGGATTGGAGCGCCTAGAGTACAATTTCGGCGATCCGCGCATCAAAGCTGCGATCGCCGTTAACCCGATTAGCAGCAGCATTCTGGGAGAAACCAGTCTCAGTAAAATTCAAATTCCAGTCATGGTAATCGCAGGCAGCGCCGATACAGTCGCCCCCGCTTTGGTCGAACAAATTCAACCTTTCACTTGGTTGACATCGCCCAACAAATATCTGGTATTAATGAAAAACGGCACTCACTTCTCCACCATCGACCAATCCCCTCAAAGCATCTTTATTCCACCTCCCGATGTCATCGGACCAGAACCCGCCTTAGCCCGTCGCTACCTAAACGGACTCAGCGTTGCTTTCATGGAAAGCTATTTGAACAACCAGTCCCAATTCCGTCCCTATATCGAACCCTCCTACGCTCAAAGCATCTCCAGAGAATCCCTAGGGCTGAGAATTTTGCGATCGCTCACGTCGCAGCAATTGCAACAGTTACTCAACAGTCCCCCACAGCCGAGTCGCCCCGCCCCTAGACCCCCAACTCCTCAACCTCAGCCGAGTCCTGTTCCCCGATAAGCTGGCCATGAGGCAATCAAAAATCCGATCGCCATTGAGATCTGGGTATTCTGTTAGAAATTAGGTAAGTTAGAAGTGCAAATTTTTATCTAATTACCCAGGGTCAAACAATGCCACCAGCAGCCCCTTTGAAACCAATTCCCAAACCAACCCCAACCCCCACACCCACCCCCACCCCCGGTGGTACAACAGTGTCCCGGATTGGCAAGATTGGCACCTCCGGCCCAGATTCCCTCACAGGTACTAGCGGTGCTGATACTATTTTCGGTTTGGGAGGCCCGGATACAATTTTTGGCTTAGGAGGTAACGATCTCATTTACGGCGAAGACGGCGACGACTCGATCCGTGGCGACGCTGGCAATGACTGTCTGTTCGGCGGTAGCGGTCGCGATACTATGTTGGGTAATGAAGGCGACGACACTCTTTATGGTGGCAAAGGTGCTGATTCCCAAACGGGAGATGATGGCAATGACTTGCTATTTGGCAACCAAGACAACGATACTTTGTTGGGAGGCGCGGGCAATGACACCTTTTTTGGGGGTTTTGGCGATGACTCTTTGTTTGGGGGTGCTGGTGATGATAGTCTTTCCGGCGATAAAGGTAAAGATACTTTAACTGGGGGGCTGGGAAATGATACCTTTGCGCTCAGTTTTTCGTCAGAATCGGATTTGATTACAGATTTTACTGATGGTGTCGATCGCATTCGCTTGGCCGCCGGTCTTACTTTTGCCGAACTCACAATTGTCGCTGGTACTAGCGGAACTACGCCAAGTACAATTATTCAGCTTACCAGCACTAAGGAAACTCTGGCTACTCTGTTCGGAGTTCCCCGCACTTCTATTAGTCAGGCTGACTTCATTCTTTAATTGGTTATTGGTTATTAGTTAATAAAACAACAAATAACAAATAACCACTAACAAATAACCAATAACCAATAACCAATGACTTTTGAAGGTTTTCTAAATTTAAATAAACCAGCCGGCATGACTTCCCACGACTGCGTGGGGCGAGTGCGTCGCCTCTTGCAACTCAAGCGAGTCGGACATGGAGGAACCCTCGATCCTGCTGTGACTGGGGTTTTGCCGATCGCCCTGGGCAAGGCAACCAGGCTGTTACAATTTCTCCAACATCATAAAGCTTACAAAGGTACGATTCGGTTTGGCTTAACTACTGCTACGGACGATTTGGAAGGAGAAATCCTGACTTCTCAATCAGCACCGGATTTAAGTTTAGAAGAAGTGCAAACTCAATTGCCGAAGTTTATCGGAAAAATTGAGCAGTTCCCACCTAGTTTTAGTGCCATTCAGGTGGGAGGAAAACGCCTTTATGAGTTGGCGAGGAAGGGCGAAACTGTGGAAGTTGCTGCTAGGAAAGTAGAGGTGTTTCGTCTGGAAGTTTTGGATTGGCGGCCTGGGGATTTTCCTGAATTGGATTTGGCGATTTCCTGTGGGGCGGGTACTTATATTCGGGCGATCGCTCGCGATTTGGGTGCTAGGTTGAATGTAGGTGGCACTTTAGCCCGTTTGACTCGTACTGAAAGTAGCGGTTTTGCGATCGAACAAAGTCTCAGTTTTGCAGAATTAGAAATACAATTGCAGGAAAATAAATTCTCCCCCATCTTACCGTCAGAGGTTTTGGCCCATTTAGGCCCGATCGTCCTTTCTCCTGAATATGCCCAACGCTGGTTTCAAGGTCAACGCCTCCCGATAGCAGAAATTATCGAAAGTAGGCAATCAGCAAAAAATACCTCCATTCCCTTATCTTCTCCCTTGCAGGTTTATCATGAAGATGGTCAGTTTTTGGGTATCGGTCAAGTAGTTGAGTCAGATACAAACAAGATCTTGGCTCCTCAAATTGTGTTTTAGCCATCGCACACACCAAATAATAAATATCGAGATGAAAATATTAGTAATCGGATTAATACAAGGCTACAAAATCGGAATTTCCCCTTACTTACCCAACGCCTGTAGATTTTACCCAACTTGTTCTCAATATGCGATCGAAGCAATAGAAAGATTTGGAGTTGCTCGCGGTGGCTCCATGGCAGTTAAGCGGATTTTGCGTTGTCAACCTCTGCATCCTGGGGGGTATGACCCCGTACCGCCCCCAGATAATTGTGAGTAGTAAATTCAATACTGATACTTTTAACCGAGACATTCCCTTGAATTGAAGAAAAAGGCTCATCCCGTAAAATTTATGTTAAATAGGCGACTTATTTAAGAAGTCGTGTATCTGAGTAGAGGCGATGTGGATATTGTTAATATTCACAAAAACTCAGTAATATTACTGTTTGTCCCGACTTCTCAAAAGTTGTAAAATATGATAAAGGGACTACGGGGGATGCAAGTGAAAATGTGTACTACAGCAATCGGGTACAAAATGCTGTCTCATACGCTGGCAGTGCTCAGCCAGAAGCAAGCAACTGGAAAACTGCTCTTAGAGCAAGGGGAGCAACAATGGCAACTCTACTTTTTTCGAGGCAGTCTAGTTTATGCGACTGGAGGATGGCATAGGGCGAGACGTTGGTACAGGGCTGTCGGTCAACACTGTCGCAACTTTCAAGTGGATCTCAGAGGTCTTGATGCTGGGGAGTTGTGGGAATATCAACTGCTTCAGCAAGGAATTGCCAAAAATGAAATGAACCTGGAACAAGCTAAGGCGATCGTCCAAACCAGCCTTTCGGAAGTGTTATTTTCTTTGATGGGTCAATCGAATTTGCGCCGAGAGTGGCGCCCATCAAAAAAATATGTGTCTCATGTTATCCCTTCTTTGCTAGTGTCTTTAACAGAGCTACAGCAACTTTTGTATTCTACACAACAAATGTGGCAGAAGTGGAAAGCAATGAGTTTGTGGTTGGTAGAACCAGAACAAGCACCTCTTTTAAGATTGCCGCCGGAATTAAAAAATCGATTTAGTTCTAATTCTTTCCTAACTCTAGCTAACGTCTTCAACGGCGAGAATACTCTTTGGGATATTGCATTTAAAAAAAAGCAGTGTGTGACCGTCGCCACCCGCGCTTTGCAGAACTACATGAAGCAGGGTTTAGTTAATTTTCGCACCGTTCCCGATTTGCCATCGCCCATCGAACAGTGGCGTTTGGCCGCGGCCATTGCTAAACCTGGTCGCCCTTTGATTGCTTGCATCGATGACAGCCCTACAGTCTGCGAATTTTTAGAGCAAGTTTTATTGGAGGGAGGCTATCGAGTCCTGAAAATTCAAGACCCGATGCAGGGAGTGAGTCTCCTGGCTAAGCACAACCCTGGTTTGATTTTTATGGACGTGCTGATGCCGAAGACAACAGGCTTTGCTTTATGCAGTTTTTTGCGGAAAACATCGGCTTTTCGGGAAACTCCGATCGTATTTTTGACCGGTAAAGACAGTATCGTTGACCGCACGCGGGCGAAACTGACAGGTGCTTCGGATTTTTTGAGCAAGCCGGCTTCCCCAGAAAAAATTTTGCAAGTAGTAGACAAGTATTTGAAAGCAAAAAGCGATCGCAGTCCTCTAGCAGTTCGCCACAACGATTTACTCAATTCCCACCGACTTACCTTAGCAAATTCTTGATCTGGGATATTTATCTATCTGGAAACTATCCGAGGGTGCACACGTCAAGGAAACCTTGTCGGGAGTTACGAAAATTTTAATTGCTGAAACCATCGATTTGATTGCATTTCCCTTCTTCCTTCTTCCTTCTTCCTTCTTCCTTCTCCTATATGAGTGATGTTACGAGGGATTTGGCGCTCGCTCGCCCCCCACAAGTCAGCGTGGTAATTCCTGCCTACAACTGCGCTGCTTACATCGGTCAAGCAGTCGATAGTGTTGTCAGCCAAACCTATACTGACTGGGAAATTATTGTAGTTGACGACGGCTCCAAAGATGATACCAGATTAGTTTTAGAGAAATATGGCGATCGTCGAATTCGCTATGTTTATCAACAAAATCAAGGAGTTTCCCTTGCCAGAAATCACGGCATCAAGTTAGCTCGAGGAGAATTTGTCGCTTTTTTAGATGCAGATGACTTCTTTCTTCCCGCAAAATTAGCATCACAAATGGCGGTGTTTGCTGCACAACCAAATTTAGGAATAGTTCACAGTGGCTGGCGCTTAGTTAATAGTATAGGCGAGCCACTTCAAGATGTCAAACCCTGGCAAAATGTGCCTAAATTAGACTTAGAAATGTGGCTGCGGTGGAAGCCAGTATTGCCCAGCGCGATGATATTTCGCCGGCATTGGTTAGAGCTCGCTGGTGGCTTCGATCCGCGATTTCCACCGGCGGAAGATACAGATTTAGTGCTGCGCTTGGCTTTAATGGGATGTGAAGCAGATTGGCTGCGCCAAATAACTGTTTGCTACCGCCAGCACGAACAAAGTGCCATGTACAAAGGTTTACCCCAGGCTAAATCCCTCGCGGCGGTAATGGACAATTTTTTTGCCCGCCCTGAATTGCCAGATAAAATACGCTTGTTGGAAAAGCAAATTAAGTACAGTACCTTAGTTTGGATTGCTTGGTATTTGCACCGCACTGGTCATCCCGTCGAGATGGTATTGTTTTTGCAGCGTTCTTGGAATTATACTCCTTATTTACCTGTGGAAACATTCATTGATTGGGCGGAATGTTTCACAGAATTTTCGCAAAATTCTGGTAATGAATTGGATGCAGATTTATTAGCTAAGTCTCCTGAGTGGCAAGAGTTAATGCAGTGGCTCCTAGTCAAGGAAGCAGCGATTCATTAGTTTTGATTGCTGATTGGTGATGGCATATCCGTGGAAAACTACTCGCTTTTTGGTAGCTCACTAATTTCTCCATCCTCCCACTCTCCCTCTAGATGGATACGGGGAAGTGTCGGCAAGACAACTTGAACTGTTGTGGTTTGACCAGGTATACTTTTGATGGTTAGTCTTCCTCCATGCAGCTCTGCTAGAGATTTCGCGATCGTCAGTCCTAATCCACAGCCTTGTTGTTCGTACAGTTTGCGCTCAAATTGCGTATAGGCTCCCAGGGAGGAAATCTGAGCGAGGGTCATACCCCTTCCGCGATCGCTGATGCGCAAAGTAAACATCCCATCACTAGTAGTGCCGATCGCCTCAATAGGAGTTCCTGGTGCAGAAAATTTTAGAGCATTATCGATCAATTCTTCCACCAGTTTTGCGAAACGGCTTTCTGACATCACAATGGTGGCATCTTCTATTTCCAAATGCAAATCATTTTCGCGATCGACTTTTTTTGCTTGTTCGATACATTGATAATTAATAACTGTTTTAGCCGAGAAAGTTTGGTGGCTGCGCATCAATTTTAGTCGGTCTGCGTCTAGTGCTACCAAATTCATTTCTGCATATAGCAGATAATTTTGAATCAATCTATACAAGCGTTGACCAGAAGTTTTGATGTAGCCCACCATCTCTCTAATTTCCGAGGGATCCAGCAAATTACGTTTATCCAAAATCAAATCAGCGGAAACCAAAATTCCATTCAGAGGCGTTCGGAGTTCGTGAGGAAGGGACTGGTTAATGCTACTGCGCAAATGATTTAATTTTGCTTGAAATCGTTGCTCTGTAGCCATCTTTTTTTGTAATCTAGTAGATATAGTGGCTAACAGTTCTTCTCTGGTAAATGGTTTAGTGAGATAATCATCTGCTCCCAATTCCATGCCTTGACGTAAATCATGTTTGCTAGATTTTGCCGTGAGGAAAATGAAAGGAATTGTTTCTGTTGCAGGATGTTTACGCAAATTAGCAATCACGCCATAACCGTCTAGTTCTGGCATCATGACATCGCAAATAATTAAATCTGGTATAATTTGTTGTGCTAATTCTACCCCAATTAGACCATTTTCGGCCCCGGTTGTATCAAAACCCTCAGCGTTTAGTATTTCTATCAGGATTTCTCGAATATTGTTTTCATCTTCAATCACCAAAATTTTTCTCATCGGTTTAAATCTCTTTATTTAAGGGAAGTTGAACTGTAAATGAAGTACCTACTCCTATTTCACTTGTGACGGCGATCTCGCCTCCGTGTAAATCTACCGCCTTTTTCACAATTGCTAGTCCTAAGCCAGTTCCAGATATTTTACCCACATTTTTAGCTCTATGAAACAGATCGAACAGTTGTTCCAAATCTTCTATGGGAATACCAATTCCTCGATCTTTGACCTGAAATCTTGCTTGTTTACCCTCAAAAGTGAGGTCGAATTCTATAATACCGCCAGTAGGCGAATACTTGATAGCATTCGAGAGCAAATTGCTGAGTATCTGTCGCAGCAGTTTTTCATCCATACAAGCAGGAGTAGATTCACCTAATGCTTGAAAGGAAATTGTATACTGGCGACTAGCAGTCAGTTCCAACTCTTCCACTAAGCTACTGCAAAATTCAGTCAAATCCAATGGTAAGGGATTAAAATCTATTTTCCCCGCTTCTGCTTGACCGATTAATAGCACCTCATCCAATAGGTGAACTAAGTGCTGAACACTATTTTGAATGCGGTGGAGATAGCTAAGTTGTTTTTCGTGACTCCATTTATTACCGTAATGTTCTAACAACTCTGCCGAGCCGAGAATTGCCGTCAGCGGAGTGCGGAATTCGTGGGAAGTCATGGTGATAAAACGAGATTTAAGCTCATTGAGTTCCTTTTCTTTTTCCAGAGAGCGACGAATTTCTGTTTCGGCTTTACACCTAGCCAGAGCAATCTCAATCGTGGTGTGTAAATCTTTTTCTTCAAAGGGCTTGATGATATAACCAAAAGGCTGTGTCTCCTTGGCTCGCTGCAAAGTAATCGGATCTGTATTGGCTGTTAAATATACGATCGGCAAATTGAACCTTTTTCTAATTTGTTCGGCAGCCTGTACTCCATCTATGGAGCCTTTTAACATAATATCCATCAAAATTAGATTGGGCTGAAGCTGTTCAGCTTTTTCGATGGCTTTTTCTCCAGTAGCGATTACTGGTGGTACAGAATAACCCAACTTTTTTAAGCTGTTTCTAATGTCCATACCAATAATAGTTTCATCTTCGACTACCATAATCGTCGTTTGGTCCATTGTATTTTTATCCTGAGATTATCCGGTGAGTAATTTTTAGATAAATTGAATTTTTACTTATACATTTTTATGTTAGCCTCAAATTCCTTACTTTTGAGATTAACATACAACCCTTATTTTTTTTTCATTTTGTTATGGTTCTTAGCTAAAATACGGGGAAAGCTACCCCCTTTTTTGTGGCGAGTTAATTTCTACCTCTGCCCCTCTCCCCCTCTCAATAAATAGGAGTTTTTCACCAAGATTGGGTATCACCCCTGATTGTCGGTTTAAATAAAATTTTAAAACAAGTCCCGCCATTGCTCCCATAGTTGAGGGTTCCTTCTAATTGTTCAGTTAAATTAACAACTAACTGCAAACCTAGGGATTCCGATTCTTCTAAATTAAAATCTGGAGGCAGTCCCGTACCGTTGTCTTTGATGGACAGCAATAGATAGTCGCGGTCGTTTTTGATAAAATGAATAGATATCTCTCCAGATTTTTGATTGGTAAAAGCATACTTTAGGGCATTAGAAACTATTTCATTGATGATTAATCCACAAGGAACTGCGGTATCGACATCTAGCAAAATTTTATCAACTTTTAAGCACAAGTCAATTTTTTGTGTAGAAATGTTGTAAGAACGAAATAAATTATCTACTAAGTTGCGAATATAGTCAGCAGCATCAATTTTTGCTAAATTAGAGGTTTGATAGAGTTTTTCGTGAATCAGTGCCATGGAACGGACACGATTGTAACTTTCTGTAAACAGGCTTTGCACGTTTTCATCGTCGATATATCCGGCTTGCAGTTTCAGCAGGCTGGAAATGACTTGCAAGTTGTTTTTAACTCGGTGGTGAATTTCTTTCAGGAGCACTTCTTTCTCTTTCAGGGAGGCTCTGAGTTGGAAATCTGACCGTTTGCGATCGGTAATATTTCGATCCATGCCACGATAACCCCGAAAGCTGCCATCGGCATTGAAGATGGGAACACCACTGCTTTCGAGTACAACTAAATGACCGTCTTTGTGAATATTGGTATTTTCCACACAATTAAATGGCTCTTGCGCTGCTGCAATGGCATAAAAAAAGTTAGCAACCCGTGCTAATTCTTCGGGTGGCATCAAGTCAAAGGGAGTTTTGCCTAGCAGTTCTTCAGGTTCATAACCTAAGAGCTCGCGTACTTTGGGACTGGCATAAGTATAGAAGTCGTTGGCATCTACTTCCCAAACCCAATCGCTGCTAGTTTCTACTAAATTGCGGAACCATTCTTCACTTTCTTTGAGGGCTGATTCAGCTTGCTTGGCGAGAGTGATATCTGTATGGGAACCGGTCATCCGCACGGGGTTTCCTGCTTCATCCCAAATCGCCTGACCCCTGGCCAAAATCCATTTGTATGTACCATCTTTGCAGAGAATCCGGTGTTCTACGATATAAAAAGGTGTTTGCTGAGCAAAATGCTCTTTAACTGTTTGCATAGTGCGGGGAACATCCTCTGGATGTATTCGTTTTTCCCATTCGCTAAAATGATTGGCAATTTCGTGGTCTTCATAACCTATCATTTGTTTCCAACGAGGCGAGAAAAAGGTTTGATTGGTTTTGACATTCCAATCCCAAATACCGTCATTGTTGCCACGCACTGCTAACTGCCAGCGTTCTTGACTTTCTAGTAATGCTGCTTCGACTTGTTTGCGCTGGCTGATATCTTCCACACTGCCTTCATAATAAAGCGGTTGACCCTCGGAGTCGCGGACTATGCGAACATTTTCTGAAATCCAGATTTTCCTGCCGTCTTGACGATAAATTTGCGACTCAAACCGGAACACAGCATCGTGCTGCTGCATCAAGCTGACAAATTCATCGCGACGGTTTGGATCGACATAAACTTGTGTTTTAATATTAGTAATATTTTGCATTAAATCGGCTGCTGATTGATAGCCATAAATGGCTACTAGGGAAGGATTGACATTGATGAATTGACCGTCGAGGGTGGTTTGAAAAATGCCTTCCACAGCGTTTTCAAAGATGTTGCGATATTTGGCTTCTGCTTCTCGCAGGGCATTTTCTGCCTGTCGTCTGACGGTGGTATTGCGAAATACTAATACTGCTCCGTAAAGTGAGCCGGTATTGCGGAAAATGGGGGTGCAGTTTTGGTCGATCGGTATTTCTTGACCAGATCGGGGTCGCAAAAGAGTGCGATCGCTTAATTCAAAGGCTACTTTTGTTTGCAGTACCTGTTGGACAGGACTTTGGACTTCTTGTCGCGATCGCTCGTCAATCATGCAAAATACTTCGTCAATTGGTCGTCCTAAAGCTTCCTGTGCGGGCCATCCCGTCAGCACTTGTGCCCAAGGATTGATAAAGGTAATATTAGCTAGTTTGTCAGTAGCAATCACTGCATCACCGATACTAGCAAGGGTGACTTCTAACAACTCGCGTTGGCGCTGCAAGGATGCCTCGGCTTGCTTTCTCTGAGTAATGTCACTGCCGATAAACAAAAATCCGGTAATGTTAGCTTCTAAGTCGCGCAAAGCTGTCACTGAGAGCAGCACAGGAAAATAGGAACGGTTGTCATTTTCTAAGAAATTAGTAATCTCTGTTGGGATGCTATTTTGGGTTGTGCTTGTAATATTTTTGGTGATGTAAGTCCATTGACTCTCTTCAATTTTTCCCAGGAGCGCTCTCGTAACAAAAACTTCAAATCCCGGCTCAATCATCACTCCCAATTCTTGGGACAAATCTTCAGCGTGCTTGGATATTTCCTTAAAGTTATGGAAAAGCAGAGGGGTGGTTTTTCCAATTACTTCAGAAGCATTATACCCCAACAATCGTTCGGCAGTTGGATTGAAAGTAAGAATAGTGCCGTTGACATCTGTAGAAATGATTGTGTAGTTGGCGCTGTCCAAAATTGCCCGCTGCAAGCGAGTGGTTTCTTTTAGTCTTTCTTCTACCCGCTGACGCTGAGAAATTTCTTTTCCTAGTCTCTGATTCACCCTTTCAAATGTCTGTGCCCGCCGTCGCGAAAGCTGAGTTAGATAGACTGTCCATGCTACCAGCCCAGCCATCATAAATCCGCAAAATAAGATGATTTCGGGAAGAGGAGATTGTCTTTTTATTATGGATTTTTGAAGCGGAAAAACCTGGATTTGCCATGCTATGTTATACAGTTGTATCCTGGTGGTTTTTGACCAGCTATTCGCTGCTAAATCTCCTTCGGATATAGAGCTATAAATTGTTTCACTTCTATCATAAATTGACAGCGCGTAAGTAACTTCCGAACTTAATTTTAATGAGTCAAATAAAATATTAAATAATTCCTTAAATCTAAAAATACCAACAATAAAACCTGCAAATTTGTCTTCCCTGACAATCGGAACGTATACCAAAAATCCCTTGCCCCCCTGCTTGAGATTAATGCTATGGCTGACTATTACTTTCCGTTCTTTGGCGGCAATTGCTTGTGCTATTTGCTGCTTGAGTTCCAAGTTGAAGTTAGGTTCGGTTCGATCGCCTATAACTGGTAGACTCCAGGATACATTGAAGGAGGGGTCTACCCATTGTATGGCTTGGCAACTTTTGCGGTTCTCAAGATAAAAGGCTGCTTGAGCTTCCCATATTTTTTTGGATGGCTTTCCTGATTTTTCCCACTGCTTGGCAATGTTAACTAGCCCGGATATTTGCTCTTGTACCTCGTGGGCGATCAGGATTTTGGTATTGGTTGCTTCTAAGTTAATTGCTTTTTCAATAGAGTGGCGATCGTTTGTCAGTAGAGTGTGCCACAGAACCATAGTAATCGCACAAATACTCACCGCCACTATCATGGGTAGCGCTCGCAAAGTAAATACCCGCTGAGTTTTTTGGTGAATTCTAGCAAATAGTTTGATTAATTTTTTTTGCCATAGCGACGAATCTAAACTGGATTTTTTTTGATTGACACGATAGATCATAGAATTATGTTCAGCTATTTCTGAAATAGATATTGACGATGAGATTTAATTTAAGAGGTCATTAGTTAAAATTTAGATTTAATTTCGCGCCTTTGGCAGATCGAAAGTAATCTGAAAACAGGTGCCACCTTCAGTAAATATCTGCAATTCACCTCCCAGTTGTTCAGACAAGTTATAAACCAGTTGTAGCCCCAAAGAGTCGCTTTCTTCAATGTCAAAACCCGGTGGTAATCCTACTCCATTGTCCCTCACCATTAGGAGAAATTCAGGGGAGTGATGATAGACAAATTTAATGTGAATGTAGCCATTTCTTTTACCAACAAAAGCATATTTCAAACAATTAGATACAAGTTCATTGACGATGAGACCACAAGGAATGGCCGTATCAATATCTAATTCTATTCGGTCGATTTCTACCTGCAATTTAATTTTGGTATCGGTTACTGTATAAGACTGGAATAAATTAGCGGTTAAATTGCGGATGTAGTCCGCAGCATCAATTTTTGCCAAAGTTTGAGATTGGTAGAGCTTTTCGTGAATCATTGCCATCGATCGGACTCGGTTGTAGCTGTCAATAAACATAGTTAATGCTTCTCTATCTTTGATATACCCCGATTGCAATTTTAGGAGACTAGAAATTATCTGCAAGTTGTTTTTGACTCGATGATGAATTTCTTTAAGCAAGACTTCTTTGTCTTTGAGTGATGCTAGGAGTTTGCTTTCTGCTTGTTTGCGATCTGTAATATCAATTCCCACGGAAACTGCCGCTGCTCCTTGCTGATATTTCTGGGCGACTACCAAGTAATTGCGGGTAGAATCGTCAATTTTTAAATCAATGATTTGACTGGTGGCGCTATCTGGTACTATCATAAATTTACCCATAAATTGAGCAAAGTTAGCACTGTTTTTGAGAAAGCCAATATCTTGACCAACAAAAGCATCTGGGGCTAGGTTAAAAGTGGCAGCAAGGTGTTGGTTAACCCCAAGGTATCGTAGATCGGAACCAATCCAAGAAACCGATCCAGGTACGGCATCTAATACAGCTTGCAATTGATCTTTAGCTTGTTGCAATGCTGTCTCAGCTTGCTTGAGGGCTGTAATATCGCGCATCAAGGTGGAATAATACTCTACGGTTCCGGTGGGTGACTTGTGGGCGATGATCATTTGGGAAACTGGCATTTCCGTTCCATCCTTTCTTAACAAAGCAGTTTCGCCCACCCAAACTCCGTTGCGATTGGCAGAGGGGAGGCCTTCATTTTGGATAATTTCCAGTGCCCATTGGGGGTGATATTCGGGAATATCACACTGCAAGACTTCCTGGTTGGTTGGGATTCCGATGGTCTGTTTCATCTGGTTGTTGTTCCAGAGTATGTTGCCTTTAATATCGGACATACCTACAAAGTCGGTGCTGGCTTCTAGAATTGCTACCAAGCGCGATCGCTCTGATTCTGCTTGTTTGCGATCGCTAATATCTGCCAAATAACCAACTATTTCCCGTGGCTTACCCTCCACGTCTCGTACTAGCTTGGTTTGATTGTATAGCCAGCGGTAAGTACCATCTTGGTGGAGAAAGCGGTATTCCTGAATGTTGGAACCTTCCTCGATTAGTGATTGTAGATTAGCCCTGACGCGGGGGGCATCTTCTGGGTGAATGTGACGGTTCCAGAAACTAGAATCTGCTAGGAATTGCCGCGCTTCATAGCCCACAAGTGAGGTGATATTTTCGCTAATAAAGGTAAGACAGCAATCTCCCACAGATTTGGTACTATAAATGACCGCTGGACTACAGGAAAGTAAATATTTTAATCTGTCTTGTGTAGCCCAAAGTGCTTTTTCGGCAAGTTTGCGATCGGTGATATCTGTTTGAATACCTATGTAATGAGTGAGATTTTGGTGGGCATCGTAAATGGGAGAAATGCTTAACTCATTCCAGAACATTGTACCATCTTTGCGATAATTCCGTAAAATAACTACACAATTTTTCTGTTCTTTGATAGCACTACGTAGTTGATCTAACTCCGGTTGGTTGGTTTCTGTTCCTTGCAGAAAACGGCAGTTGCGTCCGATCGCTTCGGCCGCAGAATAACCAGTTATGCACTCAAAAGCGGGATTTACGTAGATTAATGGATGATCGGGGAGCCTCGCATCGGAGATAATAATGCCATTGCTACTGGCAGTAATTGCCCGGTCTCTAATTCTTGAAGTTTCTTCAGCAACTTTGCGTTGGCTAATATCGCGACAAACACAAATGATTCCTCCTTCTTGAATTAATGTCAGAGAAATTTCTTGGGCAATTTTTGTACCATCCCGTCTTTTACCAATTGCTTCTCCTTGCCATTTTCCTGTTTGCCAAAATAGGGGAAATATTTCACGATCGAATCGTTCAATTTCTTCTTGATGGTAAAGTTCTCGCCAAGTTTTACCTAGCAGGCTACTGCTGCTGTCGTATCCAAATATTTGGTTGTGGGAAGCGTTCAAGTAGATGTATTCACCTTGGGCATTCAGAATTGCAATCCCATCTGTTGCGGCTTCTACAGCAGCTAATTGTCGTCGTAGGGTTTCTTCGGCAATTTGGCGATCGGTAATGTCTGTAGAAATACCGCAAACGGCATAGGTAACTCCCAGGGCATCTTTGAGCGGAAATTTGATGGTAATATAAGTGTGGATTCCATCCTTCAAAGGTATAGTTTCTTCGCTTTTTATGGGTTTTCCGCTTTCAACTACTAAGCGATTTTTGGAAGCAAAATAATCTGCTATCTTTACTGAAGATTGAGTATAAATGCTTTGACCAACAACTTGTTCTGTGGTAACTTCAAACAACTTTTCAAATTTGTGATTTACCAGCATATATCTGTTTTCAAGGTCGATTAAATAAATCACCGCTGGGGAGTAATCTAGAATGGCTTGTAGCTGCTCTTGACTGGCTCTTAAGGCGGCCTCAAATTGCTGGCGCTCCCTAATTTCTTGGTGTAATTGGTGGTTGGCTGTCATTAACTGAGCTGTACGTTCCTCGACTTTGTTTTCCAGCTCTTCATTGAGTAGTTCCCAGGCTTTTTCAGCAGCTTTGCGAGCAGTAATATCGCGAGCAAAGCCATAGCTGATACCTTCTTCTGGGAAAGGAATGCTGTTCCAAGAGAGCCACTTGTAAGTACCGTTCAAACAACGAAAGCGAATTTCCAAATCCCGCACTGCATGACCAGTGTTTTTTTCTTGAACCCATACATTGTGGACTGTTTGTAAGTCATCGGGGTGAATGAATTCAAGAAAACTTTTGCCTTCTAATTCGTTTGTGGTATAACCAAGGATTTCTGTGCAAGCTGGGTTGACTAGCTTAAAACAACCGTTGAATTCAGCGATCGCCATTAGATCCATCGAATTATTGAAAAAGCGATCGCGATCGTTCTGCGCCTGCTTTAATTCAGTAATATCGCGACCTTCAGCAATCAGCATTACCACTTCTCCCACCTCATCTTTGATTGGCTTGATGGAGAAGTCAATAGTGGCGATTGTATTACCCACACCCCAAACATCAACTTCATAACGGATAAAGTTACCAGATGCGGCGTAGGCGATCGCGCCTTTTAAACGTTCTTGAGTGGCGGTGGAAATTGTCCACCAGCGAGTTTCCCACAAAGGAATCCCAACCACATCAGCTAACTGCAAGCCACCGAAACTTAGTACCGTCTGGTTTGCTTCCACCACAGTACCATCTAATTGCAATAATCCAGTAAACTGAAATGTATTATTGAAGATAGCGCTCAATTTTATCTGGCTCTCCCGTAGGGATTCTTCGGCTTGTTTGCGTTCTGTAATATCAATCCCGACGCACACGGCTGCCGTTTCTTGTTGATATTTGTGAGCGGCGAGTAAGTAATGTCGCGATCGACCATCAATTTGTGATTCAATAACGTGGGAAGCATCTATATCAGAACTACGAATAAACTGAATCATAAATTCTGTAAACAGGGGGCTATTTTGCATAAAACCGAGTTCTTTGCCAATAAAATCCTTGGGAATCAAGTTAAAGCTGTCAGCCAGATGTCGGTTAACACCAAGGTATTTCCCATCAGCATCAATCCAAGAAATAAATCCAGGTACGGCATCCAATACCGCTTGTAATTGCTCTTTGGCTTGTTGCAGGGAATCCTCAGCAACTTTACGCTCGGTGATATCAATACAGGAGCCAATGTAACCTGCAAAATCGCCACTGGGTGTAAACCGAGGCACGCCTCTATCTAAAATCCAACGAAACTCTCCATCAGCATTCCTGAGACGGTATTCCATCAGGAATTTTTGACGGGTGTTAAAAGAGGATAGATAGATATCTAAACACTGGTGCAAATCATGGGGATTGAGGGCTGATGTCCAAGCATTATTTAGTTGTTCTTCTAAAGTTTTACCTGTAAAATCTAACCAACTTTGGTTAAAGAAATTCCGCATACTATCAGTACCTGACATCCAGATAAATACTGGGGCTGTATCTGCCATTAAGCGAAAGAGTTGTTCGCTCTCCCGTAGGGCTTGTTCGGCTATTTTGCGCTCGGTAATATCCGTAGCGACACCAAGGATTTGACAACTGGTACTATCGGCAGATAAAAGAGGTTTTTTGACAATTTGAAAGTACCGAATTTCTCCGGTGGGCGTGGTGACGGTTTCTTCTAAAAAAAACTTGGGCTGTAAGGTGCTGGTGATTTCCCGAACATCAGCCAAAAACCTCTCTACTTGTGCAGGGTTATCAATAAATTCGGCATCTTTTTTGCCAGTCAAATTTTCTACTGTTGTCCCTAAAAGTTCGGCAAGAGATTGATTAACTAAAACATATCTTCCCTCACAATCTTTAACAAAAATGGCGTGGGGGCTGGTGTCGATGACATTCCGCAGAAATTCTTTTTGTGTTTGTAGGGCTGCTTCGGCGCGCTCTCGTTCAGCAAGTTCAGTTTGTACTTGTTGATAAAGTTGGGCTTGATGAATGGCGATCGCACAATGAGTAGAAATCGTCTTGACAAATTCCAATTCGGAATCGGTCCATTCTCGTTCGCGATCGCACTGGTGCAGACAAATCGCACCCAGGAACTGTTGTTGATATATCAGCGGTGTAATCAACATAGCACGAACACCAAACTGATTGGCAATTACTTGCAAATCTGGGGTTAAAGAGTCGTCAATTTTGCTAAATACAACTTGATGCCCGTGAATTAATTGCTGTTTGTAGCGGTTCAATATCGGACAGTGCATTCCCAGTAATTGTTCTGCTTCTGGGGTAGCTTCACTACAGTAGGTAATGCAAATTTCTCGGTGACTGTTTTCTTCCAAAATTACGCAGCGATTGACATTCAGGGATTCATGCAACTGATCTACCGTCGTCTGCAAGATTTGATCGACAACCATCGTATCTCGCATTACCTGGACAATTTGGTTAATGAGTGCAGCCTGTTTTGCTTGTTGTTCAACTTTTGTCAGTGCTGCTTGGAGTTCAGCAGTACGCTGCTCTACCTGGGTTTCTAGTTCTGCATTACGACTGCGTAGCAATTCAGTATTTTCGATTTTTAGTTGACGAATAGATTGCTGTGCGCGTTTGAGTCTTTTATAAATTTGGGCTGGTTCCAACAAACCCAATAAGTCTACCATGGCGACGATTCCTAACAGAGGATCGTGGACATTTTCCCGAAACTGAGATACTAATAGGGGCTGCATTTGCTCTTGCTGCATTTGCTGACAAGCACGCCACAGGGAATCTTCTGGGTTGAGGTGAGTTCCCGGCCTTCTCATAATAGCTGAAGCAGGGGTTTGTGCTAAATCTATGCCGAGAGCTTGTGCTTGTACAATCTTATGTTCTGTGACGATACCTGCGGGAATGATGCGGTCAATTTCTGCTATTTCGTACTCTACTCCCTCTCTGAGATTGTCGGTAATTAGCGCCCAACTGGCGAGATTTTGTACCATCAACTGAGCAATTTTGAGTACCGATGTATGTCTGGGTACGCTCAGGATTTGAGTTTTCATGACTTCTGCGACAGTGCCTAATTTGAGGAGATTAGCGCTTTTGAGAGTTTCCAGGATACTTTCGGGAGTAACTATCCCCAAGAGTCGATCGCGATCGTCTACAATCGGCAGATAGGAAATTTGATGTTGGCGAAATATCAATAATGGCGTAAAAATATCTTGAGCTTCCGACAGCTTGAAAACCACTTGGGGCTGTCTCATCACATCAGCGATTTTGATCGGGCTTAAGCAAGTTATACCCGATGCAGCCAGACACACAGCGTCTCTGGCTGTGAAAATTCCTGCCAGAGATGTTGTGCGATGATTGGAGGACTCCTCGACTACCAAAACGCAACCATTGTGTAAAAGTGACATCCTCTGGTTACTTTCTGGTTCATCGTCACTCTCAATAACTGTTGCTTGTGGGAACCAGAAACTATCCTCGCCATCTACTTGTCCCATCAAACGTAGAACTTCCAGGAGTGATGTTTGAGGTGCTACAGTTATGGGGTGACGATCGATCGCTCGCTCTAGATTTGGTAAGTCTTTAAACTGCATGACGGATCATTTTATTAATAAGTCTCCCAAAATAACTTTCGGAAAAAGCGGGTTTTGCCATGATATTTTCCGAGCGATCGCTATTTTATATTTATAGTTTACAATCTAAATTAATTCATCAGTATATTTACTCGAAATCTGACTGGTAACGATCGCAATCCTCTCGCTTTATAGTTCAACTTGGTAGTCTAGATCTGCTTTTTTTAAGGTTTTTTGTAATTTTTGTCAATCTTTAACAGCGATCCTATTGGTTATTCGTTAATAATTGGTAAGGTGCGTCAGCCACTAGCATATTCACAACTAATAAAATTAGATGCAACTGACGCACCGGTTGAGTATTTATCCCTAGGCAGAAAACGAATTGCCACAGCTACAACTTTTAGCCGCATTAGGATTGTGAAATCGGAAACCTCCACCCATCAAGTCCTCTGAATAGTCCAAGGTGAGCTCGTTGAGATATTTTAAATGCTGGGGGTCGATCGCAATTTCAATGCCCTCCGACTGGCAAACATTGGCTTCTGAGTCGATCGCATCCTCAAAAGCCATGGTATAAGATAAACCGGAACAACCGCTAGATTCCACGCCTAAACGAAATAAAGCATTGGGGTTTGGATGCTTAGATTTGAGGCGTATTACTTCCTGAGCTGCGGTTTTGCTAAGATGAATCATTAATTTTATTGGTTATTGGTTATTGGTTATTGGTTATTTGTTATTTGCGGTGATCTTCGACTACGCGAGCGGGCACAGCAAATAACCAATAACCAGTTTATCGGTTATTTAGCCTTAGATTCAGTCCGGGCGTAATCATCTTGAAAACGTACAATATCGTCTTCTCCTAGATATTCGCCATTCTGTACTTCAATTAAAATCAGGGGAATCACACCAGGATTTTCCAGACGGTGATTGATGCACTGAGGAACGTAGGTAGACTGATTAGTAAATAGAACTTGTTCATTTTCGCCACAAGTAACTTTAGCAGTACCAGAAACCACTATCCAGTGTTCGCTGCGATGGTGGTGCATTTGGAGACTGAGGCGATGTCCGGGGTTAACTTCTATGCGTTTAATTTTATATCCAGGCCCTTCTTCGAGGGTAGTAAATGAACCCCAAGGGCGCATTTCTGTGGGGGTAATACCGTTGATTTCAACAGGCGTGTGGAGAGTAGATGTTTGAGGATTTTCTTGAATCTGAACCATGTTTTTACTCCTTCTGGATTGCTGGCTGAATTCTTTGGTAAACGATGTTGGTTGTTAAGGTTAGCTAAATTTATTGTTAAAATTAAAGCTGACCAGGGCGGATGGGTTAGCGAACGGTACAGTTTTACTGCGAAATCTGCTTTGCCCGATCGACTGACCTTAACAACCATAGCAAAATCACTATAGTAGTTGTCACCTGTGATGGGTGCGATCGACCAAATCTACATCAAATCTTTATCTGGGGCGGCTGATTCTTTATGTAATGGGACATCTTGTACCATTTACGGTTGTTTTGGAATGATTTAACTTTTCTAGGGCGCAGAGGGCCCAGAGGAAGAGAGGAGAGAGATGAATAATTGCGATACCAGCGGATTTGAGATGAATCCCGGAATCATTTTGTTGGGTTTAGGCGATCGCATCAATGGACGCAGCACGCACAACGCTATAAAATTATTATAGGATTGATTGGCGATCAGGGATTCAGTTGTTGGGAAAAATTGCATAGAGCGTATGTCGTAAAGCTATGCACTGACAATCGTAACTTGTTCAGTAGTTGCCATTGCTAAAATCGCTAAAACTTTGGGAGCTAAAGGCTTCAAATCTGCCAAGCGATTGGAGGGTGCTTGCAGAACAATTACCGCAATGTTGAACTGTGGTAAATTCTGTTGAAATGACAAGTTGCGATCGACTGTAATGAAAACATCAAACTCTGCTTCTGCAAGGGCAAGAAGTTGACCATTTTTTACACCCGCCCATCCCATTTGTGGAACCGTTTTTATCTCATAATCAACAAATTCTCTGGTAAATTTGCGATCTATACACTCATCCAAAAGAAGCTTCATGCGTTATGCCACCATACCAACAAGCTGTTTTTCTGCTTCTTCCAGCAATGCCATAACTTGCTCTTTAGTCACAGTTGGAAATCCATCTAAAAAATCATCAATTGATTCTCCTCCTTTTAGATAGTCTAGAAGTGTTTGTACCGGAACTCTAGTACAAGCAAAGACTGGAGTGCCACCCATGATCTCAGGAGATACAGTAATAATTAAAGATTTTTTAAGCATAAATATTTAGACCTTCGGGTTCCATAGTTAACTCATCCGTTGTAACTATTTTTCACGGTCGATCGATCGCACCAGCTTTGATTTTTTCCTGCATCTACCCAATGCAGTAAATCTATATATAATACATCATACTAGATCGATCGCCATCCCACGCTCTACTCTAGATCGACATATTTTCACCACTTTGAGAGACACATCAAAATGAACAACCACGGAGTGCCAGAAAAGCAAGGCCTGTACGATCCGCAGTTCGAGCACGACGCTTGCGGAGTCGGGTTCATCGTACACGTCAAGGGTAACAAATCCCACGAAATAGTCGAACAGGCACTGACAATCCTGCTGAATCTCGACCATCGGGGCGCTTGTGGCTGCGAACCCAACACCGGAGACGGCGCGGGGATTTTGATGCAAGTGCCCCACAAGTTTCTTTCAAAAGCAGCCGCAGCCCAAAATATCGAACTTCCCGCAGCGGGCGAGTACGGAGTTGGTGCAATTTACTCATCGCGAAACCAGACCCAACGGGAAAACGGCAAACGCATCTTTGCTGAAATCGCCGCCGAAGAAGGATGTCCCGTGCTCGGTTGGCGCGATGTCCCGACAGATAACTCATCCCTGGGCGATACCGCCAAAGCCAGCGAACCATTTATGCAGCAAGTGTTCGTCAGCCGCGCCGCAGGTATGGATGAAGCGGCTTTTGAGCGCAAACTCTATGTGATCCGCAAACGCGCCCACAATGCGATCCGCAGGACAGACAAAGATCCATACTGGTATAATTCCACACTGTCATGTCGGACGATCGTCTACAAGGGAATGCTGATGCCGGTGCAAGTGGGAGATTATTATCCCGAACTGCACGACCCCGACATGGAAAGCGCTCTAGCCCTGGTTCACTCGCGCTTCAGCACCAATACTTTTCCGAGTTGGGAGCGATCGCACCCTTACCGCTACATCGCCCACAACGGCGAAATCAACACCATGCGTGGCAACATCAACTGGATGCACGCGCGGCAATCGATGTTCGAGTCAGAACTATTCGGCGATGACTTAAAGAAAATCCCGAATTTAATCAACATCGAAGGTAGCGACTCCACTATCTTTGATAATGCTTTAGAATTGCTGACTTTAGCCGGTCGTTCTTTGCCGCACGCCGTCATGATGATGATTCCGGAACCTTGGACAGCCCACGAGTCCATGAGTGACGAGAAAAAAGCTTTCTACGAATACCATTCCTGCTTGATGGAACCTTGGGACGGGCCTGCTTCCATCGCCTTTACGGATGGTACATCGATCGGGGCGGTGCTCGATCGCAACGGTTTACGTCCTTCCCGTTATTACATCACCAAAGATGACATAGTAATCATGGCATCGGAAGCTGGAGTTTTGCCGATCGCACCGGAACGAATTGCATCAAAAGGCCGCCTACAACCAGGCCGGATGTTTTTAGTAAATACGGAGGAAGGCCGCATCGTTTCTGATGAAGAAATTAAGACTCAAATCTCGACAGCACACCCGTACCGCGAGTGGATTGACCAGCACATGGTCGAAATCGCTAAGCTGAAAGATGCGCCAGTATTAGACACGGGGGCGGGCACGGGGGCACCGCCCCTACTGCAACGCCAAATGGCCTTTGGTTACACCTTTGAAGAACTGCGGTTGCTGTTAGCGCCGATGGCACGGGACGGGGTGGAAGCAGTCGGTGCGATGGGTGCAGATACCCCGCTGGCAGTGCTTTCCAATCGGTCAAAGCTACTTTATGAATACTTCCAACAGTTGTTTGCTCAAGTTACGAATCCGCCGATTGATTCGATCAGAGAAGAGATTGTGACTTCTGCCGAAACAACGATCGGATCGGAACGCAATTTGCTGAAACCGGAACCAGAAAGCTGTCACTTGATTGAGTTGAAAACACCAATTCTCAGCAATGAAGAATTGGCTAAACTCAAACACGTAACAACGGGCAATTTCCGCTCTATTACAATGCCAATTTTGTTTGACCCCAAAACAGGGGTAAAAGGTCTCGAACAGGCGTTAGAAGATCTGTTTGCAGCCGCAGATAGCGCGATCGCTTCTGGGGTGAACATCCTGATTTTGAGCGATCGGGGAATTGATGCCGAAAACGCTCCAATTCCGGCACTGCTAGCAGTTGCAGGCCTGCACCACCACCTGATCCGCCAAGGAACGCGCACGCGGGCGGGACTGGTGATCGAATCCGGCGAACCGAGGGAAGTGCATCACTTTGCGACTTTAATCGGCTATGGTTGCGGTGCGATCAATCCGTATTTGGCCTTCGAGACGATCGCCGATTCAATCCGCGAAGGTTTGCTAGTAAATGTTGATACCAAAACAGCTTGCAAAAACTACGTAAAAGCCGCCACGAAAGGCGTGACCAAAGTTGCGTCTAAAATTGGGATTTCCACCATTCAAAGTTACCGCGGTGCCCAGATTTTTGAGGCGATCGGATTGAACAAATCCGTAGTCGATAAATACTTTACTTGGACAGCATCGCGAATTGCCGGAGTAGACTTGGAAGTTATCGCCCAAGAAGCGATTTTGCGGCATACCCACGCTTTCCCAGAACGCCCCAGCAGCGGACATACTCTCGATGTTGGCGGTGAATATCAGTGGCGAAAAGAAGGTGAAGCACACTTATTTAGTCCGCAGACAATTCACGCCCTGCAAAAATCAGTTCGCGAGGGAAGTTACCCGCTGTTCAAACAGTATTCAAGCCTGGTAAACGAGCAAAATCAACAGCATTTTACTTTGCGCGGTTTGTTGGAATTCAAACAACGGGAATCTGTACCGATTGAAGAAGTTGAATCGATCGAGTCTATTCTCAAACGCTTCAAAACTGGGGCGATGAGTTATGGTTCGATTTCCCAAGAAGCCCACGAATCACTTGCGATCGCCATGAATCGCATTGGTGGCAAATCGAACACCGGTGAAGGCGGCGAAGATTCCGATCGCTATACTTGGACAAACGATCGCGGTGACTCAAAAAACAGTGCGATCAAACAAGTTGCTTCCGGGCGTTTTGGCGTTACCAGCTTGTATTTGTCTCAAGCGCGGGAAGTCCAAATCAAGATGGCGCAAGGGGCAAAACCCGGAGAAGGCGGACAGTTACCAGGTAAAAAAGTATACCCGTGGATTGCCAAGGTCCGGCACTCAACTCCTGGTGTGGGTTTGATTTCGCCTCCGCCTCACCACGACATTTATTCGATCGAAGATTTGGCTGAATTGATTCACGACTTGAAAAATGCCAACCGGGAAGCGCGGATTAGCGTCAAACTCGTGTCGGAAGTGGGAGTAGGGACGATCGCTGCTGGGGTTGCGAAAGCCCACGCCGATGTGGTGCTCATCTCCGGCTACGACGGCGGTACGGGTGCGTCGCCACAAACATCGATCAAACACGCCGGTTTACCTTGGGAGTTGGGATTGGCGGAAACTCACCAAACCCTGGTACTCAACAATCTCCGCAGCCGAATTGCTGTGGAAACCGACGGACAACTCAAAACCGGCCGGGATGTAGCAATTGCTGCATTGCTTGGTGCCGAGGAATTCGGTTTTGCTACCGCACCGTTGGTGACTTTGGGCTGTATTATGATGCGCGTTTGCCATCAGAACACTTGCCCCGTCGGTGTTGCGACGCAAGACCCCCTGCTGCGGAAAAACTTTACCGGAGATCCGCAACACACGGTAAACTTTATGACCTTCATCGCGCAAGAAGTCCGGGAAATCATGGCGCAGTTGGGCTTCCGCACCCTGAATGAAATGGTGGGGCGCACCGATGTTTTGGAAGCGCAACAAGCGGTGGAACACTGGAAGGCTAAGGGTTTGGATTTCTCGAACATCCTTTATCAGCCGGAGGTTGGGGCGGATGTTGGACGCTATTGTCAGATGGCGCAGGATCACGACTTGGACAAGTCGATCGACATGACTGTGTTGTTGGATTTGTGCAAAGGTGCGATCGAAAACGGCACACCAGTCAAAGCCACTCTCCCAATTACCAACATCAACCGCGTTGTCGGCACAATTCTCGGCAACGAAATCACCAAACGCCACTGGGAAGGCTTACCCGATGACACAGTACACCTGCACTTCCAAGGTAGCGCCGGACAAAGCTTTGGCGCATTCGTGCCCAAGGGAGTCACCCTGGAACTCGAAGGCGAGGCCAACGACTATCTCGGCAAAGGCCTCAGCGGCGGCAAAATCATCTTGTATCCGTCGCCGGCTTCTACCTTTGTCGCAGAAGAAAACGTGATTGTCGGCAACGTAGTGCTTTACGGAGCCACCGCTGGTGACGTTTTCATCCGGGGGATGGCAGGCGAACGTTTCGGAGTCCGCAATTCTGGAGTAAACGCCGTAGTTGAAGGTGTGGGCGATCACGGTTGCGAGTACATGACTGGTGGCAAGGTTGTAGTTTTGGGTGAAACCGGGCGCAATTTTGCAGCGGGAATGAGTGGCGGTGTGGCTTACATTTTGGATGAAGCGGGGGATTTTGCTACTCGCTGCAATATGTCAATGGTGGACTTGGAAAAACTGGAGGATGCTGAGGAAATTAACGACTTGCGGCAGATGCTTCAAACTCATGTTGATTTGACTGGAAGTGCAAAAGCATCAAAGGTTTTAGCTGCATGGGATGAGATGGTGCCGATGTTTGTGAAGGTGATGCCGCGGGATTACAAACGGGTGTTGGAGGCCATTGAAAGGGCGATCGCTGCGGGTTTAAGCGGTGATGATGCGCTGACGGCGGCTTTTGAAGAAAACGCTCGCGATGTGGCCCGGATTGGGGGCAGCTAGTCCAAGAAACCGGGTTTCTGCGACAATCTTGGCATCCCCACCAAGATTTAGGAAAGAAACCCGGTTTCTCACCCCCCACCAGTTCCCTCACCTACCCACCGATATGCCATATGCCACGTCGCCAAGTTATATTACAAGCGGGTAATTACTATCATGTTTATAACCGAGGTAATAACCGTCAGCGTATCTTTTTTGAGCTAGAAAACTATATTTATTTTTGACGCCAATTAAGAAACCACCTGATTACAAATGGTGTCGATATTATTGCGTATTATTTAATGCCTAACCACTATCATTTATTAGTTTATTTGAAAACCGATCGTTTTTCCAAGTTGATGCAAGCATTTACTCTATCTTATGCCAAGGCTATCAATAAACGCTATCAAAGGGTAGGTTCGCTGTTTCAGGGACGGTTTGAGGCGATTAATGTAGATCGAGAAGAGTATTTATTACATCTTACTCGCTATATTCACTTAAATCCACCCGGCGGTTTCAACCGCGTCTACAAAAATAAAGTCTGCCTCCGCAGACTAAGAGATAAAAATTGTTCTCTTGGTAGTTTTTGTGAATATTTGCTAGTGAGTCAAACTAAACCATATATTGAGCAATATCACAACCTCGATCGCCAAAGTAGCGCTGGCAATGGCAAGTGTACGATCGGTTAGAACAGTCGATCAATGCTCTATGTTCCATGTTCCAGCATCCTTTCTAGACTGCGATACTATCCTATGAATCCATTAAAACAGCGATTTTTCATTGCTTTGGTGCCACCTCTGGAGATTCAACAGCAGATTACTCAGATTAAAGAGTATTTTACCGAACATTACAACAGCCGCCGCGCTTTGCAGTCGCCACCGCACATCACGCTGCAAATTCCATTTGAATGGGCTATGGCGGATGTTCCCAAATTGGAGGAATGTTTGAAGGGGTTTGCTGCTAAGCGCTTACCAATTCCGATTACTATGTCGGGTTTTGCTGCTTTTGCGCCCCGCGTCATTTATGTTGATGTTGTCAAATCGCCGGCATTGCTGGAACTTCAAACAGATTTGATGAGTTATGTTGGGGAAAATTTGGGAATTGTCAATTCGGTTTCTCAGACTCGCTCTTTTGTACCGCATATGACTGTGGCGTTTAGCGATTTAACTAAGCCAAATTTTGATGCTGCTTGGTTGGAATTCAAAGAGCGATCGATCTATTTTGAGTTTACCGCTTCGGAGTTGATTTTATTAGTTCATGATGGTAGTCAGTGGAATGTTGCTACTGAGTTTTTATTTGCTGGGAGTTAGATTTAGGTCGATCGCGCTTTAGGATAGCTGTGCTGGGAGTATCCCGATTTTGTGAGGGCGAAGCATGACCGCAGACAATTTATTAGCGATAGACAGAGATTTACAGCGGTCATGCTTCGCCCCTACGAATATATTTGCAAAACACAGATGCACCCGCTGTGCTTCAGGTACTTTGGGAAGAAAAGGGCGATCGCACTTCCCTAACTCTTAAGTTGCTATAATCATAGTGAGCACTGCAATTGTACTATCCTTACTGCCACTAATCAGACTACGCCCGTCGGGACTGAAAACTACTGAAGTAACTGGTGCGGAATGTACGCGCTCCTTAAAAATATCCTTCTTACTTTGGAAATCCCAAATTTGGATATTACCGCCGTAGTCTCCAGTTGCAAACAAATTCCCATCCGAGCTAAAAACTACTGATGTAATTGCATAATCGAATTCCAAAACATTAGATTTCTCGCCTGTTTTTACATTCCAAAACTTGATTGTGTGGTCATCACTTCCACTAATAAGCGTTTGACCATCTGGACTAAAAACTAATGAATTAACAGGCAGCGAATGTTCTTGAATAAGTTTAATTTGTTTGTGAGTTCCTAAATCCCAGAGCCTAACTTCTCCCTTGCTGTTCCCACTAGCAAGAAGCCAATTATTCAAATCAACAGCCAGACATTTTACCTCCCCAGCATGGCTTGACAGCGTGCCAATTTTTAGCCCTTGCGATCGGGCATCTAACAACTTAATCCTACCATCAGCACTTCCAATAATCACTGTTTTACTATCGGGGGTAAAGGCTACTGATGTAACTCTATAAGTATACTGTTTTGCCTGAGCCGCGTGGCCCTAGCATGATGACTGTATAAGTATTCATACTTGACCGATTAGAGGAATAATGAAGAATTATTAAGTATTTGTATATATTATCTCGCAAAAGCTAACTCTTGTATGTCGGAAATGTCGGCACTTTTCCCAGACAGCCCGATCGCCAATGTCGGAATCATGTCGGAAACGTCGGAATCTTGTCGAAAATGTCGGAAAAATCGGATATAATACGACAAATCGCAGCACACGACAGACCTATGGAAATCGCAAAAGTCTTGAAACTCGCAGACGAACTAATCTTCGCCAAGACGGGAGAACATATAGACTATCTGCAAAAAGCTATCCTTGGAGGAACATTCCAAGGTCGGACATACCCACAAATTGCTGAAGAGACTCATTCCAGTGAAGGTCATACCAGGGATATCGGTTCGGAATTATAGCAAATACTCTCAGAGGGATTCGGAGAAGAGATTACTAAAAAAAAATTTCGAGCAATATTAAAGAAGGGTAAATTCTGCAATTTTTCACCAGCTATCGGTAGAGATAATGTAACAGTTAACAACGTCAATATTTGTCAAGAAAAAGCGAGAAATCCAACACCTCCCCAAAACCCCCAAAAAAACCCAACTCAACCCCACATTGACTTAGGCGACGCACCCGAAATATTCAGGTTTTTCGATTCCCTACGGGATAGCTTCGCCGCGCGTCCTTCCGAACTCTCCACCCTCGAAAACTGGATCACACAGCAACGCACTCGCCTCATCGCACTCCTCGGAATCAGCGGCATCGGCAAAACAACCCTCTCCCTCGGCCTCATCAACCAAATCAAAACCCAATTCGATTACATCATCTATCGCAGCCTCCGCTTTTCCCCAACCCTAGAAGCAACCCTCACCAACCTGCTGCAAATCTTTCCCCAACCAACAGAAACTCCCCAAAACATAGACACCAAAATTTCCCAACTCCTCGATTACCTGGGCAACTATCGGTGTCTGATAGTCCTCGATGACGTGCAAATGCTTTTTAGTAGCCGACAACTCGCAGGACAATATCAAACTGGATATGAAGATTATCAGTTATTTTTTAAACTAATTGCCGAAGTTTGTCATCAAAGTTGTTTGATATTGAATAGTTGGGAAAAACCTAGAGAAATTGCCAGATTATCAAAAGAGGATCGTCCCGTGCGATGTTTTGAATTGGGAAGTTTGGGAGAAGCTGCTAAAGAGATTTTGAAATCGCAAAAGTTAGCCGATGAGGAAACATGGTCAACTTTGATTGATATTTATCAAGGAAATCCCCTGTGGTTGGAGTTGACTGCAACGCTGATTCGAGAGTTATTTGGGGGAAGAGTTTCGGAGTTTTTGCAGTGCGAAATGCCGATTTTAGATGAAGGGTTGCAATTTCAATTATCTCAACCTTTTGGGCGTTTGACTGCGGCAGAGTTGGCGGTGATGGTTAACCTGGCTAATCAACCTGAACCGGTTGCTGTGTCTCAATGTTTAAACAAAATAGCGTTTTCGCCGTCAGAAATACTTAATGCAGTGCGATCGCTTGGAAATCGGTTTTTATTGGATGTTGTAGAAGAGGAAAAGATAACTTTGTTTAGTTTGAATGCTGTGTTGAAACAGTATGTTATCTCTATGTCTATATAACCGGATTTTTTTTACCACAGAGGGCGCAGAGAACGCACAGATCGATGTCGCACGATCGAATAGATATGACCTGTAGGGGCGGGTTTTACAGATAATATTTGAGTCGGACAAACAATCTAGATCAACCCGCCCCCACCACACAAATAACCCACGATCGAATAGATATGACCTGTAGGGGCGGGTTTTACAGATAATATTTGAGTCGGACAAACAATCTAGATCAACCCGCCCCCACCACACAAATAACCCACGATCGAATAGATATGACCTGTAGGGGCGGGTTTTACAGATAATATTTGAGTCGGACAAACAATCTAGATCAACCCGCCCCCACCACACAAATAACCCACGATCGAATAGATATGACCTGTAGGGGCGGGTTTTACAGATAATATTTGAGTCGGACAAACAATCTAGATCAACCCGCCCCCACCACACAAATAACCCACGATCGAATAGATATGACCTGTAGG
>JAHREW010000047.1 GCA_020883125.1 Microcoleus sp. CAWBG506 | reverse complement strand
CAAATAACAGAGCAAAGCTCTGTCTTTGTTGGTCGGTTGGGTAGAATCTGTACTGATACCTTGCTTTCATTATTTTCTACTATTTACTTGTTCTATCATACTAGATTTTGCTAGCAATATCAAGAAGAATTAAAGCCGTCCTATAAGGACGGGGCTTGTATCCCATTTTATTGGTCAAAGAACTGGTCTTCTAGCATAGGTAACATAGGTTCCAGTCTTTCAAACTCTTCTTCCGAGAGCAATTCTGGCTGACCGTCATCATTCATTCTAGCCAAAATAAAGAACGGGTCGAGAGGTGTATAAATAGCATATTCCTGCTCTTCGTGATAGAAGCTGGTCAACCACATCAATTCCTCAAAATCTGACTCCTCCTCTGGATCGGCATCCGGCTCCGCATCCTCGTCGGGAAAATCTGGCAATTCGCCAATTACCGTCAGAGTCACAGCCGTGCGCCGGAGTGTTAAGTTCTGCTCTTGCAGGACAACTCTAGCGGTATCAAAAATTTTGTCAATTTCGGTCTCGTCTTCTACGGGAACTGCTGCTTCGTCTGTTGTTTCGTCTCCGTTCCAAGTAAAAATTTCTACTGGTGAGTCAATGGGAAGCAGTAAAGCGTATTCTTGACCTTCTAAGTCCATAGAATATTCTATGTTGCAAGTCAGCGATCGCCCAACTTCGTCAGTCAGGGTGACGGAAACTGCGTCGGATTTGCTATTCTGTTTGCGGTATGGGGATGAGGACATCGCGTGTATCTTATTTTCCTTCTTCTGTACCGAGTTTACTGGGAAATTTTCGGCCGTGTGTCAACGGTTACAGGTGTGCGTAGCAAACTTGCACAACTAGGATATCACGGCTTTGTTAAGCTGCTGCGAAATTGCTAATGGGGCGATCGACAATCGATCAATCTGCCTATGCTTGCCTTCTGTCGTCTAGCCAGCGCTGCAATATTAGGGCTGCGGCTTTGCGATCGATCAAACCTTTGTTTTGGGACGGCGAAATTCCTTGTGCTTGGATGAGTTCCTCTGCGTGAACAGAAGTCAAGCGCTCATCCACGTATTCTAGAGGCAGTTCTAAGGCTCTGGCGATGCGAGTGGCATATTTTTGCACCTGTCGGGCTTGGGGGCCTACGTCTCCGCTCAGGGAGTAGGGCAAGCCTGACACCAAAATTTGCACATTCCGCTCTTGGACGAGCTGTCTGATGTAAGCTACGTCTCGATCGAAGGAGGAGCGCACTAGAGTTGTAATACCCGTAGCGATTAAACCAGTGCCATCACACCCGGCGATGCCGACTCGTTTGAGTCCGATATCTAGTCCTAGTGCTGAAATCCACAATTTTTGGTCTGACATGAGCGATTGATTTGAGAGTGATTTATTTCTCGCTCCCAAAATTCTTATTTAACGAACCGCGAAGACGCGAAGGACGCTAAGAAAGAAGGGAAGGGAGAAGAGAAGAAAGCAGGAAGTAATTGATTTTTTTTCTACTTTCTGCTTTCAAATATTAATTATTAACTTTTTTCTTGGGAGTCTCGGTCTTGAGGTAATTCTGGGAATTTTACAGGTAAGATGTTGCTAGTATCTGTTGCTGCTGATTCTGAGTTTTGAAAGTTCAAGGGGTTAATTTGATTGCCTTGGTTGTTTCCTGAGTCGGTCAACAGGGGTTTAATCTCTGAGGATGGGGGGCGGGCTGCTGGTTCGGCTGCGATCGGTCCTAGCCAGGACATCCTACCGGGTACGGGTTTGCGAGTTGGCTGGAAGCTTTGCAGCATTTCTGATAGCTGGAGTCCTTCGAGTGAGACCAATTTGGACTCGCGTAATTTGTGCCATACCGATCGCGACATCAGCAAACTGTGTTCTACACGCACGGCTCCAAATTGCTCTAAATATGCTTCTCGTTCGGGTTGATAATCGGCGGAAGCTAGGTTTAGGCTTTGCACTGGAAAATCTTGGACGAGGCGGGCCATTTGGGATAGCAGTTCTGGGTAGAGCCATGTGTAGGCTGGGTGTACGGTCAATTGGGCGATGTGAGGCTCGTTACCGCTGCGGGATAGCTGGACTTGAAAGTAGCCGATCGCCGCTTTCCGCTGTGGTTCAAACACGTAAGCACTGACTACTTCTGTTTTTGCTAACCACTGTCTGACACCTTCGATCAAAGCACCTAAAAAACTGGTTCTGAAGTCTTGAATGTGGCGATCGAATACTTGGCGCACTTGCGGTGGCATGGATGCGGTATCTAGTTGATAAAGTAACTGAGCGTCGGCGTTGCTCACTGGCAGTAGGTTGGGCAAGTCTGGGGTAGAAATGGCCATTTCTTGAAGACGTTCTGGGGCGATCGTCCAATATGTCATCTGGGCTAAAGGTTGAAACCCATTTTGCCGATACAAAGCCAGGGCTGATTTGTCGCCCACATTCACCTCTAGCAGCCATGTTCTAGCCTCCCACACTGCCTCGAAGCAGTGCCGCAGCAGCATGGAACCAATTCCTTTGCTACGGGCTTCTGAGTCTACGCCGATGCGATCGATCCGCCAAGTGCTGCGGGTGCGGTTGAAGGGAGAAATCTGAATTACGCCCTTAACAATACCCTCTTCTTCGGCAACATGAGCCCGAAACAGCGACTGAAAAGGGTTAGGAAACAGGCTTAAAATCTTTAGGAGTCCGTACCAACGGCGAAGTTGGTGCAACTTGCGGTTCAATACCAAGTCCGGGCTTGCGCCCTTGGGGTTTTCTGCCTCGTCGGTTGTTTCGGCGCAAAGTTGTTCCATCGCCTCTATGTCGCGATATTGAAAGGGGCGAATCGCAACCTGGTTTTGGTTTGGGGAATGGAGTGAAGTCATAGCAGGAAAGTGGGGAATAGAAAATTAAAAATTAAAAATTAAAACATTCCAAAGGGGAAGAATTTAGGAAATTTTGAGTTGTGAATTCATTGCCGATCGCTCAAAATTTTTCGGTTCTGTCCCCTTCTTCCTTGGATTAAAAATTAAAAATCACTTTTTTAATTTTTAATTTTTAATTTTTAACTCAAGAGTTCTTTGACAACGGTCGAATTACAACCACCGGTGTTCGTTCATCTGCATTACCTGCGGGGTTGCTACGCAAGGCTTGCTCTAAAAATGTTACCGATAAATCGGAGGTCGCTGCTAATATCTTAACTGCTTTTAAGTCATTCGCGTCTACGATCGCCGCGGCAAGTCCGGTTTCTCGTTGAATTTCTTCTACAACTTGCTGGGGATTGTCCGGTCCCAGCACTATAAATTGGTCAAAGGGAGGTAATGTACCCGTAACATCGTCAATCAGTCTAGCTTGTTCCCCTGCTAGTTGGTAGAAAACTCCCGGTTTACCCAATACTTTAGCCACAGCGCCGATCGCAAAAGCTCCAACTACCCGAATCGGCCCAACTACATCCACCAAAGTCTGCATCCCGCAAGCTGTAGCCAAACTGGACATGGGTAAGAAAAACAAGCACACTCGCTTAGCCGCCCATCCGGGTGTGACTTCGCTGGGATGGCGATAACGTCCCTGCATCAAAGCTAGGGGAGTCTCTGCTAGGGCGACAATATCTCCTTTCTGGGCGCGGGGTACCACGTAACGCTTGACAATTTCGACAGGATTGTCCACTTCTGTCAGGATGTGGGTGCGAATTGGCAAAACTTCTGCAACTCCGACATTGCGGGCATTTGGTACTGTCTCGGAGTTGGGAAATTGCAGCGGTACTACGACGTGGCGGACTTTTGGGATGCGCCCGCCAGGGCCATAGGTGGTGAAATGTACTTGCACCCAAGCTGACTGCAATTTGGTTAAATCTTGCCCGTGAATATCTATAGAGACTTTGATTTTCGTAGTTTGCTGAGCTTTCACAATATAGCCGAACCAGTAATCGTCGGCTCTAGCTGATGCGTCTTTGTGACAAGGAATCACCTTTGTTTTGGAAGTCACATCATCTAAACTGGCATCTGAGATCAGTTTCACATCTGCGCGCACTTCCGGCAACATGATCTCAAAGCGCTGTGTGAGGTTCTGGAACTCCATTTCCCCCACTAACAGGTAGTGGTTGGCTTCGTTTATGGCTAAGTGCCATTCTCCGGCTGTGAGTTCTAGTTTATTTCCACGGGGAAGCAGGCGATAGTTCAACTCCAGGCCTAGCCCGCCTAATGCTAGCAGCGAACCTGCTGCTGCGATTCCTGTTGCTAAAGTTTCAATCACTCTAATCACCGCTAATAATAATTTCTGTTTACTTTAGTCGATCTCGGTTACTTCGATCGCCGATCCGGTAGTAATTGAAGTTCTGGGGGTTGTTGGGGCCGCTGGGCTATCTGTGGCGAGGTTGGGGATGGGATGTGCGATCGGTTGAGTTAAGATGTGAAATATCACATTAATGAACTCGCGATGCCAGCTAAAGATATCTACCATGATGCAGTCAAGCAAGCGCTGATTAAAGATGGCTGGCTGATAGTTGCTGAAAACTATATGCTTGAATATGGTGGCGATAAACTTTATCCTGATCTTGCAGCCGAAAAGTCGATCGCAGCAGAACAGCAAGGACGAAAAATTATTGTTGAGGTGAAGAGTTTTTTAGGCCGCTCTTTCATCAACGATTTAGAAGGTGCAGTTGGTCAATACATCATTTATCGTAATGTTTTACAAGCCCAAAAATCTGATTATGAGTTGTATTTAGCGGTGGCAGATACGGTTTACAAAAATGGTTTTCAGAAAAAACTAGCCCAATTAATTGTTGAAAGTAATGGGGTGAAGCTGTTAATTTTTGACAACAAAATGGAGGTAATTGAGCGATGGATAAATTAGAGTATTATCGTCATTTGATTCAGAAAATTTTGACAGAATATTACAAATTAGGGTCAAAATCGACTAATTTAAAGCTAGAAGATGTGCTGATTTTTGATGAACAACATGACCATTATTTATTGATGGTAATTGGTTGGCAGGGGGAAGAACGGATTAAGATAAATACTATTCACGTGCGATTGCGGGATGGCAAAATTTGGATTGAGGAGGATTGGACAGAAGATGGCGTGGTGACAGATTTTTTGCAGGCTGGCGTGCCGCGGGAGGATATTGTATTGGCGTTTCATCCACCGCATTTACGGCAATATACGGAGTTTGCGATCGCTTGATTGATTGTGCGATCGCGCATCTAACCATCTCACCTAATTCGTTTAAAATCTAGATAAAAGCAGCGATCGCCCTATGACACTAGCCATCACTCCAACAAAGCAGTATATCGAACAACGCAACGAAGGGTATTGGATTGAAGGAACTCGGATTTCTCTCGATTCAGTCGTTTATTGCTTCTTGAATGGAGAAGCTCCCGAAAGTATTGCCCAAAATTTTCCACTTCTTTCGCTAGAGCAGGTTTATGGTGCGATCGCCTTTTATCTTGCCAACCGAGAAATGGTGGATGCGTACTTAAAAGAGGGTGAAGCAGAATTTAATAAATTGAAACAGTCTTTGAGGGAAAAAAGCCCACTTCTGTATCAACAATTGATAACTGCTCAAACTCGGAAACAAGGTGCAGTATGACGAAAGTTCGATACAAAGGTTGGATAAAAGCAGACTTTCTGAGACTGAAATGTCCTAATTCTTAGGTTGGCTATAAAAATAGAGGCAGCACTCTGGACGCACATTTATTGTGATTTCAATATACGATTTTTCAGGATATTTCCTTCAGTATTCGCAGCCACAATCGAGTATCAATTTAGCAAAACCTCTACGATAATCCCCTGAGATAGCAATTTTTAGTTGAGATCTGGATAAGGACACGGCAGTGCCTTGTCCCTACTGTATTTCAGAAAATTGACAACTGCTGTGGAAGTGCGGCTTTCTGTGCGGGCGAGATATTAAATTAACAATACAAAATACTTGCTTAAATCATTTTTAGGTTAATATTGATACATAAACACAAATTAGGTGATTCTCAAATAAGGGCGATCGCCCTTGTGAATGTCTATAAAAAAACAGCTCGCCTAAGTGTAGTCGAGCAAAAATAATACTTGCCTCACTGTAATAGCGAGTTGCCATATGTCATCATCCCAGCCTTCAATCCTCAAGAAACTGATTGGTAATGTACCACTGCGAACAGTTTTAATTATCCCGTTCGTGCTACAAATCATCGGTGCAGTCGGCATTGTGGGCTACTTATCCTTCCGCAACGGACAGAAAGCAGTCAATGATTTGGCATCTCAACTGCGGACGGAAGTCAGCAGCCGCATTAACCAGCACTTAGACAGCCAACTCAATACAGCGCGACACCTCGCTCAAGTGAACGGCGATGCCTTCGAGGTGGGATTGCTCGATCCCAAAGATTTAGATAATATGGCTCGTTTCTTCTGGAAACAAATGCAATTGTTTAATGTGGGCTACATAGGCTTTGGCGCTCCTGGAGGCAAGTTTGCGGGTGCTGGAAATATCACAGATAGAAATATTGTTATTGAAATAATTAATCCAAAGCAACGCGACAATCAAAATATTTACACATACAAAACAGATAGTCAGGGTAACAGGACTCAGATTATTCAAATACTCAAATATGACGGGTTCCAGAAAGAAGCGTGGTACTCAAACACGGTTAAAGCTAGAAAACCCACATGGGTTTTATATCAGTGGGCAATCACGCCATATTCTCTGGCTGTTACTGCAAATAGCCCGATTTATGATAAGAATAATCAACTGATTGGTGTCAGTTCCATCGACCAGCGTCTTTCGGAAATTAGTGATTTTTTGAGACAACTGAAAGTCAGCAAATCTGGGAGAACGTTTATTGTCGAGCGCAGCGGGCTAATGGTTGCGAGTTCCAGCACCGAGCAACCCTTTAGACTGATTGATGGCAAGCCTAAGCGGTTAAGTGCATTGGAAAGCAGCGATATGCTGATTCGATCGACATCTCAATATTTAGTAAACCATTTCGGCGACTTCAACAATATCAAAGATAATCAACAGCTTGATTTCTTGCTGAAGAAAGAACACCAATTTGTCCAAGTTGTACCCTGGAAAGACGAAGGGGGATTGGATTGGTTGGTTGTTGTTGTTATTCCTGAATCGGATTTCATGGGGCAAATTAATGCTAATACCCGCACCACGATTCTATTTTGTATCGGCGCTTTAGTTGTGGCGACGGTTGTTGGTTTTTATACTTCCCGCCTGATTACTGACCCGATCGCACAATTGAGCATAGCATCAAAGGATCTCGCCTCCGGGAAGTTCGATCGCACTCTGGAAGTCTCCGGGAAGAATGAATTGGGCGTGCTGACTCAATCCTTCAACGACATGGCGCAGCAACTGCGCGACTCTTTTACAGCCCTGGAAAACACCAACATCGAACTCGAACAGCGCGTCGAAGAACGCACCGTCGAACTCAAAATCGCGAAAGAGATGGCAGACGGTGCCAACCGCGCCAAAAGCGAATTTTTAGCTAACATGAGTCACGAATTGCGAACTCCCCTCAACGGCATTTTAGGATACGCGCAAATTCTCCAGCGCAGCGAACCTCTGACGCACAAAGGGCGCGGTGGCGTTGATATCATTTATCAGTGCGGTTCGCACCTGCTAACGCTGATTAATGATGTGTTGGATTTGTCGAAAATTGAAGCCCGAAAACTCGAACTGCATCCCACTGCTTTTCACCTACCTGCATTCATCCAAGGTGTTGCCGAAATCTGCATGATTCGCGCCCAGGAAAAGGCAATTACTTTTGATTTAAAAATAGATACGCAACTTCCGACAGGCGTTTGCGGTGATGAGAAACGTTTGCGCCAAGTGCTGCTAAATTTGCTTGGTAATGCGATTAAGTTTACGGAACAAGGAGGCGTGATTTTTCAGGTAGATGTCATCAACTATGATAAAACTTCCGATTTAAATACGTTGGATGCAACTTCCAATCTATATAAAATTCGCTTCACAATCGAAGATACAGGCCCGGGAATGACACCAGCGCAAGTTAAGAAAATTTTCCAACCTTTTGAGCAAGTAGGTGATATTAAAAAGCAATCGGAAGGTACTGGATTGGGGCTGGCGATTAGTCAAAAGATTGTGGGCTTGATGCAGAGTGAAATTCTCATAGAAAGCCATGCAGGAGTTGGCAGTAATTTTTCCTTTGAAGTGGCACTCCCAGAGGCTCAGGATTGGGCTGATAGTTCGAGAATCGTCGAACAGGGCGCTGTTTTGAGCTATGAAGGCGAAAAACGCAAAATTTTGGTGGTTGATGATAGGTGGGAAAATCGGGCGGTGCTGGTAAACTTGCTGGAACCGATCGGCTTTGAGATGATTGAAGCTGCTGATGGTAAGGAAGGACTCGATCGCGCTTTAGACACCGCACCCGATTTAATTCTTACCGATTTAGCTATGCCGGTGATGGACGGATTCGAGTTTTTGGGAAAAATCCGCTCTCATCCTCAACTGCAAGGTGCGATCGTGCTAGTGTCATCTGCAAGCGTATTTGAGATCGATCGCCAAAAGAGTCTGGATGCAGGCGGCAGTGATTTTTTGCCGAAACCAGTGCAAGCAGAGGTATTACTGGGCTTACTTCAAAAATACTTGCGACTAGAGTGGGTGTATGACGAAACAGTAGATGCGGGTAAAAAAGAGCAAAATGCCATGCCAAACGAAATGCAGATTCCGGCGATCGAGATTTTGCAGTTATTAAATGAGCAAGCTCAATCGGGCGATTTGGACGCGGTAATCGAGATGGCGGATCAAATTCAAACAGCCCATCCAGAACAGGCAATTTTTGCTAAAAAAATACTCGTTTTGGCAGAAGGATTTCAGGTCAAAGAACTGCGGGCATTAATTGCAGAACATTTATCACAAGCGTAAGGAAAACATATCATGGCTGAACCCGAAAAAAAATATATTTTGATAGTAGATGACAGTTCCACAAATTTGTCTGTTCTGTCGCAGGCATTAAAAACAGCAGGCTACAAAGCGCGAGTGGCAGTGGACGGCGAATCGGCGATTGAGATGCTGGAAAAATGTGCTATCGAACCAACAAAAATCCCTTTCCCCGAACTAATATTGCTAGACGTGCAAATGCCGGGAATCGACGGCTTTGAAACTTGTCGCCAGCTCAAAGCCAACCCCGCGACAACGGCAATTCCGATCATTTTTATGACCGCCTTAGCAGATGCCGAAAGCAAGATCAAAGGCTTGTCATTGGGTGCAGTGGATTACATCACCAAACCCTTTGAACAAGACGAAGTAATTGCCAGAGTTAACATTCACTGGCAGCTTAAACAGTTAACGGACAATCTGGAACAGCAAGTTACAGAACGCACCAGCGCTTTGCAACAAGCCCAAGTCCAGGTAGTGCAGCAAGAAAAACTATCCGCCCTGGGGCAACTCATTGCCGGAGTAGCCCATGAAATTAATAACCCGCTGAGTTTTATGGTCAGCAACATTGCGCCTGCGAAGGAATATCTTGCTGACATTATAGAAGTTCTTAGCCTCTATCAAAAAAACTATCCTAAACCTGCATCAGATATCGCGATCAAGATTAAAGAGATAGATTTGAAGTTTGTGATCGAGGATTTTTCTCAGCTTTTGGATTCAATGCAAATAGGCACTGAACGCATTAAAGATATTGCGCTGTCGCTGCGGAACTTTTCCCGTTATGATGGAGATACTGCCAGTGCGATCGATCTGCATGAGACTTTAGATAGTACGCTGCTGCTGTTAAAACACCGACTGAAGGATCGAGGAGTTCGCCCCGCCATTGAAGTTATCCAAAACTACGGAGAATTGCCCTTGATTAAATGCTATCGAGGCCCGATGAACCAAGTGTTTATGAATTTGTTGGCAAATGCGATCGACGCTGTGGATGATGCTTGGGAAAAAGACCTACGTCCTATGACAATTACCATTAGCACGGAAGTTTTGCGCGAAAGTGCGATCGTCCGAATTGTCGATAACGGGTTGGGAATGACCGAGGAGATTCAACAACATTTGTTTGAACCTCTGTTTACTACAAAAGCGGTTGGTAAGGGCACCGGGCTGGGATTGTCCATTGCTAAGCAGATTGTGACTGATAAGCACGGCGGTCAATTATTTTGCAAGTCGATGGCGGGGAAAGGTACTGAATTTGCGATCGAACTTCCTATTTAATCTTAATATTATTTGTGGTCAAACTATCACGATTAAATAGGTTCGTAGTGAGGACTTTAGTCCGCATCCATTAGTAGGACTAAAGTCCTCACTACGAACCTTGAATTAATAGCTAATTTGCAAAGTCACCGATGCTTCAATCTGCTGTTCGCCTCCCACCACGGGCGTTGTAGCGTCAGCAACAGCAGCGCGAGTGGCAAATTGCCGGTACACAGGAGGCGGCGCAGAAGCACCATTAACTTGAATACTCAAAATTTCTCCCCGCTTGAGGTTGATGCTGCTCAAGACGGCATCGGCTTGGGATTGAGCGTCTTGGGTTGCTTTGCGGAGTGCTTGTTTTCGAGCAGATTCGATCGCACTTTCGACAGCCACAAAACTCACACCATCAATGCGTGTGGCCCCGGCATTCACTGCATCATCGAGCAAAGTTCCGGCAGATTGAGTATTAATCCGAAAAGTGACGGTATTCGTCGCTGTATAGCCAGTCAAGCGCTGCTGATTGTTTTCGTAGCTGTAGGTGGGATTGAGGGTGATGCCGGTGGTTTCGAGTTTTTCGACTGGGCGCGATCGCAGTAACTCTACCACAGCAGACGATCGCCTCGCCGCTTCCTGTTGCACCTCGGCCGCCGTTTTCCCCTGCACCTCAACACCCAAACGAACTTGAGTCTGTGTAGTCGGAATTACTTCGATCCCGCGCCCAGTAACTGTTAGCGTTCTCAGCCGCTGTTCTTGAGCCCTCGCCTCGCCCAATCCGGTGAAACTAACGATAGTTAAGGTTAAACATAAAGCTGTTAGCAGACTGCGGAAATTTATGCGATCGCGCGATCGTAAAATAGGATTCATAAACTTGAATATCCTCACATACAATAGATGGTATAATCTTATGTTGCAATGGAAATTTTCAGACATCCGCACGGTTACACTTTTAGAAACTTAAATTAATAGGGATTTGGGAATGGGTAATGGGAAATTGGGAATTGAGCGTAGAGTCATTAATATATGCAATCATTAAAACAACTTGCTAGGAAACTCAAAAAAGAAACTTACGCTATTTATTTAGCCAGCATTGACCCCAGAGTCCCTTGGTATGCGAGAATGTTAGCCGGTGTTACGGTTGCCTATGCCTTCAGCCCGATCGACTTAATTCCCGATTTCATACCAATTTTGGGATATTTAGACGATTTAATCATTGTCCCTGTGGGGATTTGGCTAGTAATCAAAATGATTCCGCCACAGGTTTTAGCCGAGTGTCGAGAACAAGCCGCCGCACAAATAAACCGAGAGAAACCGATAAATCTGGCTGCTGGTGTCGTAATTGTCGCCATCTGGATTGGATTCGGAATATTAGCTGCAATTTGCCTCAAACAAATATTTAAACGTTAAAAAAATAGGATATTCTGAAGCACTGAAACTATTACTTTAGGTGTATTTTCTTTATTCCTTCTTCCTTCTTCCTTCTTCCTTCTTCCTTCTTATGACTCAAACTACCGACTTTCTGAACACTCTCAACCCATCTCAACGTCAAGCAGTGGTACACTATAACGGGCCAATGTTAGTAGTAGCCGGGGCCGGTTCTGGCAAAACGCGGGCCCTGACTTACCGAGTTGCTAATTTAATTCGCACCAATCGAGTCAATCCTGAAAATATTCTGGCGGTGACATTTACCAATAAAGCAGCCAGAGAGATGAAAGAAAGAATTGAGAAACTGCTGGCCACTCAACAAGCTGAAGCAGAATATGGCTTACCTTTGGAAGAGTTAGCACCGGATGTGCAAACTAGATTGCGATCGCAAATTTATCGTAACATTACCAAACACATTTGGATGGGAACTTTCCACTCTCTGTGCGGCCGGATTCTTCGCTATGACATTGAAAAATATCAAGACGAAAAAGGCAGACAGTGGAAACGCAATTTTTCAATTTTTGACGAATCAGATGCTCAAACTCTGGTCAAACAAATTGTCACCAAAACTCTCAACCTCGACGATAAGAAGTTTGACCCCAAAAAAGTGAGATACGTCATCAGTAATGCTAAAAACAAAGGTTGGTCGCCTCAAGAATACCTGTTAGCAGAACCGGATTATAGAGGTCGCGTAATTGCTGATGTGTACACTCGCTACCAAGATGCTTTAGCAGCAAATAATGCTTTAGATTTTGACGATTTAATCCTAGTTCCTGTCCAACTTTTGCGCCAAAATGAGCAAGTATTAAATTATTGGCATAAAAAGTTTTGTCATATCTTAGTTGACGAATACCAAGATACTAACCGCACTCAATCCGATTTAATTAAGCTCTTGGTTACAAATAACGCAAACCCCAAAGACTTTGATAAATGGCAAAATCGCTCTATTTTTATAGTCGGTGATGTCGATCAATCAATCTACAGTTTTCGGATGGCAGATTATACCATATTGCTGGAATTTCAAGAAGATTTCGGAGATGGTTTGTCTGATGAAAGAACCCAGACAATGGTAAAATTAGAAGAGAATTATCGATCGCGATCTAATATCCTGGAAGTCGCCAACCACTTAATTCAAAACAATACCGAACGCATCGACAAAGTTCTGCGTGCCACTCGCGAACCCGGAGCACCGATTACGATTTGGCGCGCTGACAATGAAATAGATGAAGCAGAATTTGTGGCTGGTAAAATTCAAACCTTGAAGCGTCAGAATTCAGAATTTGAACAAGGGAGTAATTTTGCGATTCTCTACCGCACTAACGCTCAATCCCGCTCGTTTGAAGAAGCATTAATGCGTTTAGATATTCCCTACAATATTGTCGGCGGTTTGAAGTTTTACGATCGCAAGGAAATCAAAGACATCCTAGCATACCTGCGAACCCTTGCCAATCCAGACGACAGTGTTAGTCTCAAACGCATCATTAATACTCCCCGCCGCGGCATTGGCGATACTACATTTGGGAAAATCGAAGATGCTGCAACTCAATTGGGCATTCCGCTGTGGGAAATCCTCAAGAATGAGTCTGATGTGAATACCATCGCAGGGCGATCGGCAAAAGCTATGATTAAGTTTGCCACAATGATTTCCCATTGGCAATCGCAAGTTGAAACCCTGCCTGCTTCGCAAATTGTCCAAGGAATTATCGAAGATTCTGGTTATATTCAAGACCTCAAAAATCAAGGAACCGAAGAAGCCGAAAATCGCATCGAAAACGTCCAAGAATTGTACAACGCGGTGCTGCAATTTGAAGAACAAAACGAAGAAGCCACCCTCACAGCATTTTTGTCAAAAGTATCCTTAGCTTCAGATTTAGACGACTTACAAGAAGAAGATTCCCGCGTGTCGCTGATGACGCTACATTCTGCCAAAGGGTTAGAATTTCCCGTAGTATTTCTAGTCGGAATGGAACAAGGTTTATTTCCCAATTTCCGCAGTTTGGATGACCCCAGAGCCATAGAAGAAGAACGGCGTTTGTGTTATGTTGGGATCACTCGCGCTCGCGAACTGCTCTTTTTAACTCACACTCGCGAACGTCGCCTGTGGGGAGGTTTCCGGGAACATTGTACCCCTTCCCTATTTTTAGGGGAACTTCCCAAAGAGTTGATAGCTGGAAGTGCCAGAAAAACTGGGTCAGGAAAGATGGCTGTTTCCCCAGAAAAGACTAATAATTTACCATCTAATTCCCGGCGTTCTGCTAAAGGTAAAAATTTACAATTGGTAGATTGGAAAGCGGGGGATCGAGTTGTTCATCCTGCTTTTGGGCTGGGAGAAATTACTCATGTTTTGGGGGATGGAGAGAAGGTTAATTTGGCTATTAAGTTTTCTGGTTTGGGTCGAAAAATTATCGATCCGAGGAATGCTAAATTAGAGCGGTTGGATTAGTTTATTAGGATTTTTTTTAACCACAGAGGGCGCAAAGGGCGCAGAGGAAGAGGAGAGATGAATATTTCTGATTGAGATTTTCTCAGGGTGACAAAATTAATTGCCATTCTCCGGCTGTGGTGTTCCAATCGGGGGAGGCTGTTTCTCCGGCGACGTAGGGCCCCCAGTAGCGACGAGAGCCATCTTGAGCGAAGACAACCAGGATGTCTCCTTGTTTGATTTTGAGTTTTCTTTCGGGAAGCGAGAGCATCAGTCCTTTGCCGCCACCTTCTCCTGGTGCAAAGTCCCAGTGGGCGGGTTTGTTGTAGGATTTTTCGGCTTCTCCCTTGGCCAACAGGGCCACTCGCACGGGGTGTTCGCTGCGGTTACTGACGCGCAAAGTGCCGATGGCTTCGACGTTTGGAGGTATTGATGAGGCATTGCTGATTTCTTCTGGTGGGTTCGGGGTTGATGTGGGCTTGGGTTTGGGTGGACTTACTATTTCTGGGCTGGTGGTGGTGCTTGGGGGGAGTACGGTGGCTGTCGGTGGTAAATTGTTTGGTAGGGTGGAGTTGTTGGCGATGGTGATTTCAAAACGTCTTAAGAAGAGTGCTGTCATCAGGACGATCGACAATCCAGTTACTATCTGGTAAATTTTAATTTTCATAGATTTTATGATTTAAAAATAGGTGGCACATAGTAATTACTGTTTTTTATGCAGAATACCCGAATAAATAGATTTATTGATGTTCTCGCTCAGCAATTCGGACGCTGGGTGAGTAATCCTTGGCGACGGATTTCGCTGTTTATGATTACTCTGCTATTCGGAAATTTTTTGGGAACAGCTATTTCTACAATTGCGGGACAATCTGCTAATTGGGATATTGTCGCTGCTGCTTGGTTGGTTTTTTTGACTGAATTGGTTAACCGATTTGTTTATGGTGGCAATCAGCCTGCGGTGCGTTCTCTGTGGGTGGATTTGCTCAATGCTCTGAAAATTGGTGTGATTTACAATTTATTTGTGGAAGCTTTCAAGCTGGGTTCTTGAGAAGGAAGATGGAAGAAGCACAACAAAATAATATCGATGGTTTTAGGAATTAAAAAATTCCTAATTACCGACAAGGTTTAGATATCATTTTTGAGTGAAAAAGCTGTGAGTTTTGAGAATAGGTTGCTATGACTTTAACGCTTGTGGAAATTTTAGAAGGATGGAGATCTGGAAATTGCCCTATCCAACGTGATTTCGAGCAGTTAGCCCTGTGGGAACTTGCTGATGATTTGCGATCGCCTGCTTTTGGCATTACTCCCGAAAATGCGGCTGAGGTTGTTCGCCACAAAGCCGATTTATTCTTTTCTGTTATTAACTTATTACATACTTTTCCCGCAAAGTCAACTAATTTTCTAGAAAATTTGTGGATTCTTTGGCTGCCGTTGGCTATGAAATTGTCGTCTGAAACACAAAGTTTAAAACGCCCTTTAATTCAAGGGATTTTGGGAGGGCAAGGAACGGGCAAAACAACTTTATCTGAGGTTTTACGGCTGATTTTGGGTAAATTGGGCTATTCTACTGTCAGCCTTTCTTTGGATGACCTTTACAAGACTTATGCCGATCGCCTCAAACTCCAAAAAGAAGACCCACGGTTAATTTGGCGGGGACCACCTGGAACTCACGATATTGAATTGGGCATTTCTGTTTTGGATCAGTTGCGTTCCAATCGGAAAGAAGAATTAGCATCAGTTAAAAATATCAAAATCCCCCGATTTGATAAGTCTGCTTGGGGGGGGGCAGGAGATAGAATTTCCCCTGAAAATGTTTCTGATGTGGATATTGTACTGTTTGAAGGCTGGTTTGTGGGTGTAGAGCCGGTGGATGAGCTACAATTGAATGAGTTTTTGGAGGGTGCACCGTTTCCAATTTGCACAGAGGGCGATCGACTGTTTGCGCGTGATATGAATGCTAAACTATGGGATTATGTGCCACTGTGGAATCGCCTGGATCGATTGATAGTTTTGTATCCCCAAGATTATCGTGTTTCTAAAATTTGGCGCAATCAGGCGGAACAGGAAATGATGGCGAGGGGAAAGTCGGGAATGACTGAGTTGGAAATTAATCGGTTTGTGGAATATTTTTGGAAAGCGCTGCATCCAGAGTTATTTATTAAGTCGATGGTTAGTGGTGAGGCTAGAGTGGATTTGGCGATTGAACTTAAGTGCGATCGGACTATTCAGAAGATTTATAAATCTAAGTATATAAGTTGTCAATAATATCATCTCTCTCTTCTATAACTCTGCGCTCTCTGCGCTCTCTGTGGTAAAATCATCCATAGACAAACCTCAACCAAATAACATCCAATCTAAAACTGCTTCATTTTCCCCATAGCCAATAATGCACTTCCATAAGCAGCATCAGTATGAACCGGAGTTACCACAGGAACTTTCAAATAACGCTTTCTGATCTCACCCCAAACCTGATTTTTTGCCCCACCACCAGCCGTATAAACATTTGTCAAAGGAGTTGCACCCAACTGCTGCAATAATTCATATCCCCGCCCTTCAATCCGGGCTATACTTTCTAGCAAACCGTGCAAAAAATCCACAGCCTCAGCAGGACGAGGTTCTAATCTAGGGAGCAAATTTGGGTCGTTATTGGGAAAACGCTCGCCTTTTTTTAACAATGGATAATAATCTAGCAAACTCGGTCGATGGGGATCAATTTGTTGGCTATAATTGTCCAATTCACTATCAGTAAAAAAGTGCCGCAGCACAGCACCTCCGGTATTAGAAGCACCTCCCACTAACCACAAATCTCCCCCAGCACCCCCTTGTGAAGGGGAGGTGAAACGATGACTATAAATTCCGTAGGTGGCATCATCTACACGGGTATAACTTAACAGTTTGAGGGCTAAAGTTGAACCGAGAGAAGTTACTGCTTCCCCCGGAGAATTGACGCCGCTAGCTAAAAAGGCTGCTATGCTATCGGTTGTACCAGCACAAACGATACAGTCGCGGGGCAAGCTAAATCGATCGCCTATTTCTGGTGTCACAGGTGCGATCGCCGTTCCCGGTGCGACAACTTGGGGTAATATAGGGGCGATCGACCCAGAAACACCCGCAATTCCCTCTGTCAGCCAATGGGGATAGCACAAGTTGGCAACATCGTAACCCAATTTCAGAGCATTGTGATAGTCGCTAATTCCCAATTTTCCGTGTAGCAAAAAGGCTAACCAATCGGCTTGATGCAGGAAAAACCTTGGGGCTGTTTGCACCGGAGATCCCCCTAAATCCCCCTTAATAAGGGGGACTTTGAGTGAATGCTCCCCCCTTGTTAAGGGGGGCTGGGGGGGATCTCCGGGTAGGATAGTTTGAACACACTCCCTTGGGGCTGTATCTTCTGCTTCGTACTCTAACCACCACAGGAGTTTTGCTAGACTTGATGTAGCGTTTAATACCGTGTGATGGGCTGGTGCGATCGCCCGCAGTCGATCGAGTACCGCCACACCGCGTCCATCGTTGTATAAAATTGGCTCCTCTACGGGTATACCTTGTGTATCACATAGCATCACCGTGGAGGAAGTGCCATCAATGGCGATCGATTTTACTTGAGTGCGAAGGGCTAAGGGAATTTGCTCAATTACCGCCCAGAGTGCATTTTGCCAGCGCAATGTTAATTCTGATGCTGGGTCGTCTTGACTAAAATTATAGTTTTTCTCACAATGTATATTGCCACGGGAGTCGATCGCCGTCGATCGCACTCCTGTTGTACCAAAATCTATGCCTAAGTAAAAATCCATTAAGAATTATTTAACCACAGAGAGCGCAGAGAGCGCAGAGAAAGAGAAAAGAGAGATAACCTGTTGTACCAAAATCTATGCCTAAGTAAAAATCCATTAAGAATTATTTAACCACAGAGAGCGCAGAGAGCGCAGAGAAAGAGAAAAGAGAGATAACCTGTTGTACCAAAATCTATGCCTAAGTAAAAATCCATTAAGAATTATTTAACCACAGAGAGCGCAGAGAGCGCAGAGAAAGAGAAAAGAGAGATAATAGGAAGTGAGGTATGCGGATGATAAGCAATTACGAAGCATACCTCCTTTTCTTGATAATTCAAGTTTTAACTGTTGATTTCTACAGTGCACCCGCCACGGTTTGGTCAAAAACACTACCACTCAAATGAGTAGTCACATTCATCGCCTGCAATACTGGCAAACCTTCGGGGCCATGGGGATAATCAATCACGCTAACCGCACCATTTCCCTGTTTGAACTTCCAGAAATGTTCCGGTTCTAAGCCGAACAAATGACAGAGAATTGCCTTGTTTATTGCATCATGAGCAACCACAATCCCTGTACCATAAACTGATTTTACTATATCTCGCCAAGAGGCGATCGCCCTTTGCCAAACTTCCTGCAAATTTTCCCCTTCCGGCATTTGCACAGTCTCAGGAGATGTCTTCCATTCTTCCAGCAAACCCGGATAGGATGATTCTATTTCTGACTCAAATTTGCCTTCCCACAATCCGTGACTGATTTCTCTTAACTCATCGCGGAGTTCTAACTTCAAGTCTGGGTGATATTGGAGGATAATTTCCGCTGTTTCCTTGGGGCGCAACATCGAACTACTGATGGCAAAATCCAATTTTACATTCTTTAGGAATTCTGCGGCTTTGCCAGACTGTGCGCGACCATTATCATTGAGTGGTACATCAATTTGTCCTTGAAATTTACCGGCTCTGTTCCAGTCAGTTTCGCCGTGACGTACCAACAACAAACGTGGCCCGCGATTTCCCTCTCTTGGCTTGGGAAAAATTTCTCCCGTGTGAGCTGTTAAATTCAAGGATTCTAGTTGAACTGCTATTTTCTGTTGCTGCTCGCCTTGCTCACTGGTGGAAATAGGAGCAGTTCCAAAATTGATAATGCTAATCCCGCAATTTGACTGCTGAATAGATTGATAGTAAGCGGGAGAAATTTCCGATGCTGTGGCTATCAGAGCACGGTTGATTCCGTTATGAGCTACTACTAGAATTGTGCCACAACTATGTTTAGATAGTAGTTCTTTCCAAAAATTACGAGCGTTAGCAAAAATTGCCAAGACGGGAAAGTGTTCTGCTTCCTTTGATGGCAGTTTCATCGAAAATTTGTCTGGATTTTGCTGCCAAGATTTATAGGCTTCTGGAAATTGGTCGATCGCATCTTGACGTAGCATTCCTTCCCACAGAGGTAAATCGATTTCCATCAATTGATCTGTGGGCTGGAGTTGAGGCGGATTTGTCAAGCGCGAAACGATAATTTCTGCTGTTTCTTTGGCTCGTTGCAGGGGACTGCTGTAGGCGGCATCAAAGGTGATACTGCTGAGCGTTTCGCCTACCTGAAGCGCGGCGGTGCGCCCTGCTTCTGTCAAAATTGATTTATCCAAACGGCCTTGGATACGGCGTTCTTGATTGTAAGTGCTTTGACCGTGACGGACTAAGATAACGCGAGTAGTCATTCGATTTTAGATTTTAGATTTTAGATTTTAGATTTAGCCTGGGCATAAATCTGGGGCTTGAAACGATTCCAAAGATGAGCCAGTAGAAATTTTACCAGTTCCGGGGACACTCTCGCTAACAACCGCCTATGATTAAAGACGAAATAGACTTAGGCACGGATACGCGCGGGACGGAACAGGCAGAATGACACTAAAGCGGATATTTTTAGGTATTTTAACAGCGATCGCGATCGCCTTGGTCGGTTTGTCTTTACTTGCTAGCTGGAATGAGCCACAAATTCAAAGTCGGCTGGAACTCTATCAGACAAATTTACTGCTTCATGCTTCCGAGTGGCAGGGGGAAAATAATTCTAATTCTAATTTAAGTTCAGCTCGCAACACTATTATCGGTTCTGCTCCTTTAGATACGGCTTTAGCTCAGTATCAAGAGGCGCGAACCTCGACTCAGAAAACTCTCAGCACAACTCAATCACAATTTAAACAAGTTGAAACTCCAAACGCTTCTTCAGATGTTACTGCAAACAAAATAAAATTTGCTCAGAATAATACTCTGGAAGACTCCATCAACAAGTTGTCAACCCTGGAAAGCGAGCTTGACTTGCGGGTGGGAATTTTGCAGGCTAGTACGGGTAAAGTTGATCTAGCTCTGCAAACTTGGCAAGATTTAATCGATAGATACAAGACTCAAACTAATGCTGACCCTTCCACTCAAGCTGCTCCAGTTTTAAAGGGAATTTGGAGCAATCCACCTCAACTTTTACCCGATGCTGAATCGAGCATTCAAAAGTCTTTAGATGGTTGGTTTCGCTATCGTACTCTGGCTCAACTTTATAAGTTACAGGAGCGTTCTCAAGACCTGGTATCGCTGCAATCTACTGAACAAATCATCGCTGAAAATTCTGTGGAAAAGTTGGCGATTGTGATTGGGATTCCGGGTATCGGACTTTGTATAGGTACGCTGTTGTTGGCTGGTTTGACCGTGCAGTGGTTGTTGCAAATAAAGCAGTTACAACCAACGGGTTCTGGACCAATTTTGGCTCAAAATTCTAGCTTGAATTGGGATGTTCCTTGGGATGGCGAGATTGTTTGGCAGGTACTTGTGGTCGGCTTTTTCTTTGTGGGACAAATCTTGATACCCTATTTGTTGCTGCCACTTTCTCTGTCGGTTCTGCACTTAAATCCTGCTAGTTTTGACCCGCGTAGTAAGGCTGTTTATATCTTTGCTACTTATCTATTATTGTCGGCGGGGGGACTTTCGGTATTGTATTTTTCTGTAAGGTCTTTTTTGCCTTTACCTGAAAGTTGGTTTCGGATTAATTGGCGGGGAAATTGGTTTTGGTGGGGTTTTGGTGGCTATTTTGTGGCTTTACCTTTGGTAGTTTTGGTGTCGCTGATCAATCAGCAATTATGGCAGGGACAAGGTGGTAGTAATCCGATTTTGCCGATCGTCCTTGAAGGTAAGGATAACCTGGCTTTGGCGGTGTTTTTTGCCACGGCGGCGATCGCGGCTCCGGTTTTTGAGGAAATTATGTTTCGGGGCTTTCTGTTGCCTTCTCTGACTCGCTATTTGCCTGTTTGGGGGGCGATCGCTACTTCTGCTTTGTTGTTTGCTGTGGCTCACTTGAGCGTGTCGGAAATTCTGCCTTTGGCGACTTTGGGGGCGGTGTTGGGATTTGTGTACACGCGATCGCGCAATCTCCTTGCTCCCATGCTACTCCACAGTCTCTGGAATAGTGGCACTCTCCTGAGTCTGTTTCTTTTGGGCGGCGGGAGTTAATTCGGGATTTTGTGAATAATTGTTAATTTGGTTTGCTTTTTTGGCGATTATCCTCAGTACCCTAGGGTGCTGAGGGCGCAATTCCTGAAGCTGAGCGGAAAAACTTGCGTTAAGATTGGAGTTAGATCTTGGTCGGTGCTTTTTAGCTCGCGCGATCGATCGATCGTACAGGACGCAACTTGACAACTTAGCCAATTTTTCTGTAGATCTTAAGTAAGAATCAGGCTTTTACGCAATGAGCAATTATAATAGCCACAAGTTAGACGGAACGCGGACTTGGATGCGTTTCTTACCCTACGCAGCCTTCGGTCTTTTATTATTTTCTCTGAATTCAGCAACCGAACTCAATTATTTCTGGAGAGGCTACTTGGTGATTCTCGAAGCTCAAACAGGTATAGTTTTGCTGTATTTTGCGATGTCTAAGTTTCGCACATCTAAAAATAAATGAGTCAAGATTAGTAAGATTACCCAGCCAGGTAGTTGCAGTGACACTTAAAAAATGGGGCACACAAAAAAATGGTTAAAGATAAAACAGTAGCAGTTTTGTTGGCTTTCTTTTTAGGAGGCTTTGGAGCCCACAAATTTTATTTGGGAAATAATTTAGCAGGGGTATTATACTTGCTATTCTCTCTGACATTCATTCCCTCAGTAATCGCATTTTTTGATTTTCTCGGCTTGCTACTGATGTCGGAACCAGCTTTTCAAGCACAGTACAATCCGGGTATGTTGCAATCCGGGCGCTTCCTGCGATCGGCAACAGATGTCACTGGGGCGATCGCCGATCTCAAAAAACTTTATGATATGGGTGCAATTACCGCAGAAGAATATGAAGAAAAACGACTCAAACTGCTGCGAGATTTGTAATTAATTATGAAGGAAGCAGGAAGCAGGAAACCCGCCGTTCAAAGAGTGGGATAAGAATGAGTGTAAAATAACAACTGTTTAAGGATAAAATTAAAGTGTTTCAAGATTTACACTGGCTGCGTCAAACTCCCAATTGGGTGTGGTATTCTTTTATTCCCTACTTCGGCGGATTGGCGATCGTCTATGCAGGCCAAAAAACAAATATTCGCAGTTGGATCGGGTGGGGCGCTGGCTTTACTTTAGCCGCAGTAGCGCTATCGGCTTCAGCTAATTTAGGCCTGCTGGTTTGGATAGCTCAAATTGTCACTGCATTTTCTTTGAAAAAACGCTATCTCATTAAAACAGCACCCAGAGGTTTACTGGTTCCTGCAAGTGCAATAAGTGCAGAAGAGTTGGCAAATATACGGGGCAAAATAGATATTAATGAGTGTACCAAAGATGATTTGGTGAGAGTTTTGGGATTGCCAATCGTCTATGCTAATGATATTGAATCTTTGCAAAATGAAGGATATATTTTTACTCACGCCGAAGAGTTGTCAGAAATAGCAGGAGTTCCAGCTAGTCACGTCAGACGCATCGCCCCGATGATTTGCTTTAGCTACAATTATCAAAAGGAAGCAAGTTTTACTTGGAAACGACTAAATATATTTTCTGTAGACGAATTAACAGCCAGTGGCTTAGACAGAGTTGTGGCCGAGAAAATAGTTACAGAAAGGCAGATTAAAGGCGAATATAAATCAGTTATTGATGTGAAGCGACGCACGGGGCTGCCTTTTGATTCCTACCGCCATTTATGTTAGTTATCTGTAGGTCCTCGACTCTAAAAAATATGACGGTAAAACTAGATGTTAATCTACAAAAAATGTACGATCTAGACTACCTAAAATGGATTGAAACTACCGCGGAAAAGTTGCGTGTTCGCGATTATTCAAATATTGACTGGGAAAATATGATTGCAGAAATAGAAGACCTGGGGCGAACTGAACGGCGGAGTTTGGAGAGTAATCTTGTGGTACTTCTGATGCACTTGCTAAAGTGGGAATTTCAACCAGATTGCAGAAGCGGTAGTTGGAAAGGCACTATAGCCGAACACCGTAGACGCCTTCGCAAAAGTCTCCAGGATTCCCCCAGTCTCAAACCCTATCTGGAAGAAGTGTTTTCTGAATGCTATTCGGATGCAATAGAACAAGCAAGTGCTGAAACTGGATTGTCCCTAGACACATTTCCGCAATTGTGTGTTTACACTTCTGCTGAGGTTTTAGATTCTAATTTTTTGCCAGACTTTTTGTCAGATGGGATGACTGAAAACTAGCATAGTTAACCCCACCTAAAAAAATATAATACCCAGATCCTCGACAACTTCTGCGAAGTCGGGTATCTAAAAATCGTGGACTACACAATGCTTGGAATATTGATGCTATTCTACAGAATTATTATGGCAACGCCGATCGACACGACAGTAGGATACCCCTAAAATCACATTTATGTCTGACTCTCCTCCATCCCCAATTTCTCCAGAATCCCCAGAAAGCGCAGCTACAGACAACCGGAATGCCAAAACTAGGCAACTGTTGGGTATGAAAGGGGCTGCTACGGGGGAAACTTCCATTTGGAAGATTCGCTTGCAACTGATGAAGCCGATTACCTGGATACCCCTGATTTGGGGCGTGGTGTGTGGGGCGGCCTCTTCTGGTCGCTATACCTGGAATCTCGAAAATTTTGCGATCGCAGCAGCTTGTATGTTGATGTCAGGCCCGTTGCTGACTGGGTATACTCAAACTTTGAACGATTTCTACGATCGCGAAATTGATGCTATTAACGAACCCTACCGTCCAATTCCCTCCGGGCTGATCTCCATTCCCGAAGTAGTCGCGCAAATTTTGGTATTATTAGCCGCAGGCATCGGCATCGCTTATGCTCTAGACTTATGGGCTGGTCATGAATTTCCCACCATGACTGTTTTGACTATAGTCGGGGCATTTTTAGCTTACATCTACTCTGCGCCACCGTTGAAACTCAAGCAGAATGGTTGGTTGGGAAATTATGCCCTGGGTGCTAGTTACATTGCTTTGCCTTGGTGGGCTGGTCAAGCTTTGTTTGGTAAACTAGATCCCACCATTATGATTTTGACCCTGTTTTACAGTTTGGCTGGGCTGGGAATTGCGATCGTTAATGATTTTAAAAGTGTTGAGGGCGATCGCCAATTAGGGTTAAAATCTTTGCCAGTGATGTTTGGCATCGGCACCGCAGCTTGGATCTGCGTGTTGATGATCGACATATTTCAAGCCGGGATTGCAGGTTACTTGATTAGCATCCACCAAAATCTGTACGCTGTCATTCTCCTGCTGCTGATTGTGCCCCAAATCACTTTTCAGGATATGTATTTTTTACGCAATCCTCTCGAAAATGATGTTAAATATCAGGCAAGTGCTCAGCCTTTCCTGGTGTTGGGTATGCTGGTAGCAGCGTTGGCACTTGGTCATGCTGCTTAAGCAAAGTTCTGAGTTGGCGGTTTGGAATTAAATAATTTTTAATCCAAAATCCCGAATTCAAAAATCAGTACAATTGTATTGAATAAAAATGTCAAGTTAAAAATTAAAAATTAAAAAGGCTATTCCTTTTCAATTTTTAATTTTTAATTTAAATTGATGAGGTGTGAAGGTCTAAACGTGGCAGAATTTTTCTCAAATATCAAAGATAAGTTGAGCAAAGTCACTAACGCAATAAGTGGCAATTCCGATGCAGAATCGCCCCAGACAGCAGAGGACAATGAACTCGACTCGCCGTCATCGGAGGCGGAATTTTCTACACGGACAACGGCGGAAGAATCGGAGTATCTGGCACCAGAAGATCCAGCACCTCCAACAGAGTCGGAATTAGAACTGGAAGCTTATTACTATCCCATAGTTAAGCGCGATTGGGAAGGGTTGAAGCGCTTAATAGTGTGGCTGGAAATTGAAGATATAGTTACCAGTTGGCAAGGAAAGGGAAAAGGATTGTTCCAACCTGGGTTGAAGGTGTTGGATGCTAAATTGCCTAAAAAATCGGCAAGTAGCAAACTACCTGCAAGTACCGAACTAGCGGAAAATGTTGAACTAGCGGAAAATATCGAACTAGCGGAAAATATCGAACTAGCGGAAAATATCGAACTAGCGGAAAATATCGAACTAGCAGAAAATATCGAACTACCGACAAATAGCAAACCACCGGGAAAGTTGAAGAAACTGCTGTCCCGTGGTCCTAAATTTTGGGTAGGAATCGGTGTTGCTAGTATTGGCGGTGGCGCTTTAATCTACTGTTTGTGGATTTTGCACACCTTAGATAAAAGTTTGCCGGATGTTAATGATTTGTCGGCTTTTAACCGCGATGGGACGCTGACAATTAAGGCTACCGATAATACGATTTTGTTGCAATCGGGGCCTGCAACTAGAGATAAGTTGAAACTTAAAGAAATTCCCGATCTGTTGATTAAAGCTTTTATTTCTATAGAAGACCGCCGTTTTTACGAACATCGCGGTGTGGATTATCAAGGTATTGTGCGATCGATTGTTTCTAATTTACTGGCGAGAGATTTGGTGCAGGGTGGCAGTACCATTACCCAACAATTAGCTCGCGTTGTTTTTCTCAATCAGGAAAGAAGTATTCGACGGAAGCTGCGGGAGGCTCTTTTGGCTCAGAAAATTGAGCGAGAGTTGAGTAAAGAACAAGTTTTAGAACGATACTTGAATTTGGTTTATTTGGGTTCTGATTCTTACGGAGTCGCGGATGCAGCTTGGGTTTTCTTTAGCAAAACAGTTGATAAATTGACTTTGGCCGAAATGGCAACTTTGGCGGGTTTGCCTCCGGCACCGAGTGAATATTCGCCTTTGGTTAATCCGAATTTTGCGAAGAAGCGTCGCAATCTTGTGCTGGAACAAATGCAAGAAGCGAAGGTAATTACTGAGGCTCAAGCTAAGGAAGCGATGGCGGAACCTTTGACTGTTAAACAAAGTCCACCAAAGCGTTTTAAAGTGACTGCGCCTTATTTTGCTAGTTACATTAGAAAGGAATTGCCACGTTATGTTTCTCAGGATGCTTTGGAAGCTGGTGGTTTGACTGTTGAGACGACGGTGGATTTGAAGTGGCAGAAAATCGCTGAAGAGGTGATTAAAAATGCGATCGAAGTTGATGGCGCCCGTCAGGGTTTTGAACAGGCTGCTTTAGTTTCTATGGATACTAAAACTGGGGAAGTGAAGGCCCTGGTAGGAGGTGGAAATTTTCAGGAAAGTGAGTTTAATCGCGCTACTCAGGCTTTGCGGCAGCCCGGATCGACTTTTAAGGGGTTAGTTTATGCTACGGCCATGGGGGCTGGTTTTTCGCCTTATGACAGCTATGAAGACGAACCAATTATTATCGATGGCTATCAACCGAATAATTATGGCAAAAAGTTTAGCGGTTGGCGATCGATCTCTGATGCTTTGACGAGTTCGGTGAATGTGGTGGCTGTCAAGGTGTTGATGGATGTCGGGTTTGAACCTGTAATCAAATTAGCCCACGATATGGGAATTAAATCTAAATTGAGTCCAATTTATTCCCTGGCTTTGGGTTCTTCTGAGGTGAATTTGCTGGAGTTAACTAATGCTTACGGCACTTTGGCGGCCCAAGGTAATTTTATTGAAGCCCACGGTATTAGTCGCGTGATAAATCAACGGGGAGATGTGATTTATCAGGCTAATTTTAAACCGAAGCAGGTTTTGGATAAGGATAGTGCTGCTATTACTACTTGGATGTTGGAGGGTGTGGTGCAGGGGGGTACAGGTGGCCCTGCGGCTTTAAACGATCGCGCTGTAGCTGGCAAAACCGGTACTTCGGAAAAAGTCAGGGATTTGTGGTTTATTGGTTACATTCCCCAGGTTGTGACTGGGGTTTGGTTAGGGAATGATGACAACTATCCCACCGGGGGAACTAGCGGTACGGCTGCTTACAATTGGCGCGATTTTATGAGTCAAGCTGTGAAGGGAATGCCGGTTGAGGAATTTCCCAAGTTGCCGAAGTTGGAGGGCCGCAAAGGTAGTATTAAGCCCAAACCGGTGGAGCCAAATCGGATTATTCGTGGCATGATTGTGAATGATGATGGTGCGATCGTCCCTTACAATCCTAATCCTGAACCTAGGCATCGCGAGTGGCAAGATCCTGGTTATCAACAACCGAATAATTATCAAGAACCGCCACAATAAGGACTTTAGTCTTTATTTCTCACCTCGTTTTAACCGCACCATAAAAAAGCCGTCCATTTGATGGCGATGGGGCCAAATTTTTACCCATCCTTCCGGTGATGGCTGTACTGGTAAATCTATGGTGGGCGGTTCGATTTGCCAGTCAGGATTGCTGTCTAAGAACGATCGCACAACTCGTTCATTTTCTAAAGGATGAATCGTGCAAGTTGCGTAAACTAATACGCCGCCAGACTTGACAAATGTCGCTGAATTTGCTAACAATTGCGATTGCAGTTGGGATTGTTGTTGGATGTTTTCGGCTGTGTGATGCCAACGGGCGTCGGCGCGGCGGTGGAGGGTTCCCAGGCCCGAACAAGGTGCGTCTAATAATACTCTGTCTGCTAGGTTGATAAATTCTGGGAATTCGCGGCTGTCTCCGGTATGAATTTGGATTGATTTCATCTGGAGTCGATCGGCATTTTCTTTAAGTCTTTTGAGTCTATTTGCAGTTTTGTCGCAGGCATAAATCGTACCTGTATCTGCGATTAATTCGGCAATGTGGGTAGTTTTTCCTCCCGGTGCGGCGCACGCATCAATGATGGTTTCCCCCGGTTGCGGATCGAGTAAATGGGTGACTAATTGAGCGCTACTATCTTGGATTGTCCACCAACCTTCACTATATCCGGGGAGATTTTGAATTGCGCCACTGCTGCTGTTTAGTCTTAGGGCTTGGGCTAAGTGTGGGATTCTGCTAACGCTGATGTTTTTGGCTTTGAAGGCGGTTTCGATTTGGGCGATCGAGCTTTTTAAGGGATTGATTCTCAGGTCAATTGTGGGGGATTGGTTGAACCATTCGCAGAGTTGTTCGGTTTCGGTTTCGCCTATTTGTTCGTTCCACAATTCTACCAGCCAGTCGGGGAAACTGTGCAGAATTCCCAGGCGTTCGACTGATGATTTATATTTACTAATTGTTAATGGGTTTAAGTTGGTTTCTGTTAAACGAATATATTGTCGCAGTAAGCCATTGACAAAACTGCTGAGTCCTGAAAAGCCGTTTTCTTTTGCTAGTTGAACGGTGGTGTTGACGGCGGCGGAGGGGGGGATGTGGTTGAGATATTCGAGTTGATATAAGCCTAAATGTAGGATTGTACGTAAATCTGGCGGTTGTTGGGAGGATTTTTTGGTGGCTAGTTTGTCGATGATAAAGTCGATCGCCCGCATTCTCCTGACACTACCATAAACTAATTCTGTGACTAAACGCCGATCGAGGTCGGTGAGTTGAGAATTGCGAAAAGTGCGATCGAGGGCGACATCTGCAAATGCACCGCGGCGGTGGACTTCGCGGAGTGCGATAAAGGCTATTTGGCGAGGATTTTGCATAGTTAAGATGTGAGGACCTAAAAACCTGGTTTTTGAAGATAATACTTGGTTACAGCCCGTAGATTCGGTGGAAAACCAGGTTTCTGACAACCCGTGATTCGAGGACTATAAAAATCTCAAATTTCCTCTGGATTTATCCCCATTTCTCGGAGTTTTTCAGAAAGGCGATCGGCTTTTTGCTTTACTAACTCTTTCTCCTGTCGTTCTTGTTCCATTTGTCTTGACAACTCCACATAATACAAAAATTTCAATCCATCGGGACGATAAATTTCCAAGTCTCCCGATGCAGTTTCAAAAGGAATTTCCAAGCGCGGACTCACCCAACCCTCCATTGATTCAATATAGTTTAGTTTTCCGTCACTTCGCAGCCAACCTATCAACTCATTATCCTCTGGACTGTAGATATAATATTCTTCAACTCCATAATCATCGTAGGACTTAAACAGCTTAAACATTTGTCCCATGCGGTTGCCGGGGGAGATGATTTCAAAGACAACTTGCGGTGCAATATTATCTTCCAGCCACTGTTGGTAGGAACCTCTGTCACCTTTTGGTCTGCCGAATACTACCATAGTATCAGGTGCTTGACAAGTTTTGTTATCTCCTTCGACGGGATACCATAGCAAATCACCTGCTACAAACACATTTAGGTAAAAAACCCGGTTTCTTTGTCGGAGTGCGTAAATCCTCTGTTACTTATTCTATTTTTCCTGATACCAACGGTTCTAGTAAATGACGTTATTCTATGGGAAGTTCTAGCAAAACTCGTCTGTCGCCCTTGGTTTCCTTATAGCGGACAGCCGCATTCAGCAGGCGCCTGGGAATTTGGAATTGTTCGTAGTTACTGGTTAGTTCTTGCCACAATTCTAACCATGTGCGGGCGGCTTTGTCGCTGACCATTCCTGACATTAGCGCGGGGATATTTCGCACTATTCCCTGTCCTAAGACTGAGAGATTTTTGTGCTTATTGTAAACTGTAATTAGGCTGGCTATGCGAGGTTTCCATATCGCTATATCGTTGTTGGCGAAGAGGTTGTTGATAATTAATTTTGCATCATGTGCATCAGATTCATCGTCAGGTTCAACTCGTTGAAATGCGTCATCTAAGGCAGCAATACCTTCGTCCCAACGATTCAATCCGAGAATGGGGATAGCGCGGTTGAAGGCATATAAATTTGGGCCAAGTGCGAGGGCGCGATCGAAGGATACTAAGGCTTCTTCATAGCGTTTGAGGTTGTTGAGCGCATCGCCTCGGCAAACCCAAGTTAACTCATCCTTGTCGTCAATTTCCAGCGCCCGATCGTAAGATGCTAAAGCTTCTTCGTAGCGTTTGAGGTCTTTGAGTATATCGCCTCGCGTAGCCCAATTTAAAGGAGCGTTGTCATCAATTTTGATTGCCAGATCGTAAGATTCTAAGGCTTTTTCATAATATTTAAGGTAGTGGAGTAAATCGCCTCGTAAAAGCCAACCCCATCGATCATTGGCGTCAAGTTCGAGCGCCCTATCGTAAGATTCTAAAGCTTCTTCATAGCGGTCGAGGTATTTGAGTATATTTCCTCGCTTAATCCAAGCCTGCTGATAATTACTATCAAGTGCGAGGGCGCGATCGAAGGATACTAAAGCTTCTTCATCGCGGTTGAGGTTGTTGAGTACATCGCCTCGGGAAACCCAAGTTAACCAATCGTTGTCGTCAAGTTCGAGCGCCCTATCGTAAGATTCTAAGGCTTCTTCATAGCGTGCGAGGTCTTTGAGTGTATCGCCTCGCTTAGCCCAAGTTAACGAAGCGTTGCTATCAAGTTCGAGCGCTCGATCGTAGGATTCTAAGACTTTTTCATATTCATAGCGTTTGAGATTGTTGAATACATCGACTCGCATATTCCAAGCTAACTTATCGTTTGGGTCAAGTTCGAGCGCTCTATCTAAGGATGCTAAAGCTTCATCGTAGCGTTTGAGGTTATTGAGTACATTGCCTTGTACAACCCAAATCTCCTGATAATTTGCACCAAGTTCGATCGCCTTATTGAAAGATACTAAAGCTTCTTCATAACGTTTGAGGTTATCGAGTACATAGCTTCGTAAAGCCCAAATAGACTCATAATTTGCACCAAGTTCGATCGCCCTATCAAGTGATGCTAAAGCTTCATCATAGCGTTCGAGGCTGTTGAGCACAATGCCTCGCCCAAGCCCACAGATAATAGTCGTCAAGTTCTATCGCCTTATCGAAGGATACTAAGGCTTCATCGTAGCGCTTGATGCTGTTGAGTAGATTGCCTCTAAGATACCAATAATATCGATTATTATGCTCAAGTTCTATCGCCTTATCAAAGGATTCTAAGGCTTCTTCGTAGCGTTTGAGGTTGTTGAGCACATAGCCTCGTAAGGCCCAAGCCCACGGATCATTGGCGTCCAGTTCGATCGCCCGATCGAAGGATTCTAATGCTTCATCATACCGTTCGAGGTCGTGCAAACAAAGTGCTTTTTCTAGCCAGTCCCGTGCCTTACTACGAATTGCTACCAGTTTATTTGCTAGATTTAAAGCAGAAACAAAATCTTTCTTTTGTTTGCAACTTTCAATTTCCCGCACGCAAGCTGCCACGCGAGAGTCTTCACAACCATCTTTTTCCCTTACCTGAAGCGCGCGCAGTATATATATATTCTACCTCAACTACATCATTAGGCAATACAGTTTCTAAACTTAGCTGATATTGCAAATGACTTTTTTCCAATCTCGTATCAACTAGCTCTTTCTCGATCGCACTAAATCCTACTCCCAAGCGATACAATCGCTGTTTTAACTCTTCTTGCGTGTACCACAACCGCAAAAAATCCACAATTAAACTAATCGGCTCGCCCCGATGCTTCTTCACATCCATGCAAAAGCGCATGAGCACTTCTCGAATTTCATAATACGACTCGCGCCCGATCGATTCGCTCGTCACATAACCCATTCCCGATAGTTGTTTAAGTTGGCTGGATGCTGTTTGATGCGTTATAAAACAGCGTTGAGCAATCTCTTTCACCATCACAGCCCCGCGTCGATCGCACAAAAATTCAACTATCTTGCGTTGCTGCGGCGAAAGCCACGCCATTCGCGCCTGATAGTAGGGCGTCAATTCATCCAGGGTTTGCAAAAAGGGTTTTACCAGTCGATAGAGCGAGTCGCGAGTCAAAAATTCCGCAAAAATCATATAAACGCGGTGGTTGCCGCCAGCCAAGTGATGGATTGCTTCGATTCGAGAACGTCCCTTTGCGGTTTCTATGAATAATTCTAGTTCTTTGTTGCCCTCTAATTTAGCGATGTTTTTCAACAAGCAGACAACTTGATCTAAATTTAGCTTTTCTAAATCATGGCGCTTGAAAAAATTATAGAATGGCGCTTTTTTATTGTCAATTCCTTTAAATGAATGTTGAGATGTGGCGAAAATCGTAAAGAAATGAGTATTTTCTAAATAGTCTCGGAATTGCTGTTGCCCGCTGTCGCCCAACCCTTCAAATAAATCATCGAGATTTTCTACCAGTAAAAACAGAGTGCGATCGCCCGCAAAATCTTTCAGTAATTCTGCTGCTGTCTGTTGAGCGGTGTCGGGCGATTCATTGTAAAGCGATTATACGCGATCGAACAATTTAGCATTGTATTCCTTAAGAAGAGTGCGATGGCCGCATCTGTGAGTTCAGGCAAGTGACATTGTACAATAGAAACATCGATAAAACTAAATCGGGAGATGGTACGATGTCAGTTGAATCAGTTGCCGATCAAATTTTGACAGAAGAAGATTTGTTCTTCGCAGAAAATCAGCCGCCGATAGACTTAATTTTTGATGATGGTGCAGAAATGGAAAGCAACCGCCACCGCATAGGCATGAATGTTTTAATTCGTTCTTTAGAGCAAGGTTTAGCTCACCGCAGCGATTTTTTTGCGGGCGGTAATATGTTTATTTATTTCAGCGCCGAACAGCTTCGCAATCGCGATTTTCGAGGGCCTGATTTTTTTGCGGTTATGGATGTTGACAGCACTCCTACTCGACAAGGTTGGGTTGTTTGGCAGGAAAATGGACGTTACCCGGATGTGATTGTGGAACTGCTGTCGCCGTCAACTGCTAGTGCAGACAAAGGAGTAAAAAAGGATATTTATGAGCGGATTTTTAGGACGCCTGATTATTTTATATTCGATCCTTTCGATCCAAATTCTTTGCAAGGATGGCGTTTAAATCCCGGCTTGGGCTATGAACCGTTAGTGGCGAATGAGCGGGGTTGGCTGTGGTGCGAAACCTTGGGTTTTTGGTTGGGAACTTGGGAAGGAGCAGTCGATCGAGAAACGGCTACTTGGGTGCGTTTTTTCGACGAATTTGGCAATTTAGTTTTGTTACCAGAGGAAGCTGCTCAACAACAGGCGGAAGCTGCTCAAGAACAGGCAGAAGCTGCTCAACAACAGCTAGAAGCTGCTCAACAACAGGCGGAACAGGAACGTCAGCGAGCCGATCGACTAGCAGCTAGATTGCGAGAATTGGGGGAAGATCCCAATGCTCTCAACTAATCATCCTCAATCGAGAAAGCTGTGAGTTTTATTTTAGTCTTGGGTGCGCGATCGCAATATCTCGCGCACAGCCATCAGTATCTGTCCCAACATATTTTTGCCACTGCCATCTTTGCCACAACCCCAATAGTAATCAATAGGTGAATTTTCAACTATTTCCTCGTCACCAGTGGCTAGTAAAATTTCCCGAATTTCCCCATGAGTTTGAAATTTCCGCAGCACAGCTTTTTTCATAATCTCGTCTTTCACCTGTTCCCAATCGGAACGCAGGGGCAGAGTGCGATCGCGCCCCATTTTCGCTGCATCTTTTGGTGTTTTTAGTTGGCGAATGCGATCGCTATGAGGCGTACCGGGAAACTTTTGTGCTTGAAAATAATGCTCGCTAGTTGGCCAGTATTCGCCGTCTAACTCGAAGCCGTGAGCAGAGAAATTAGAAAAACTGCCATACTCGTCCCTAGGGCTGTAAAAATAAATTGGCATAATATTTATCAGGTTTTTATGATTATATCAAAACTAATGACTCAGAAATTTACTTCCTTACCATCAGAATGCACCATCCGCCCAGCCTCAGCTCAAGATATCAAATCAATTAGAATGTTAGTTTGGAGTGCAAAACTCGATCCAACTCAGTTGCGTTGGCCGCAATTCTGGGTAATAGAATGTGGTGGGAATCTGGCTGCTTGCGGACAGTTGCGGAACTTTGCGGGGGCGCAAGAATTGGGCAGTTTGGTGGTGAGGAAGGATTGGCGCGATCGAGGTTTGGGGACTTACCTCACTCAACATTTGATTGCACAGGCTACAGCACCTCTGTACTTAGAATGTTTGGGTTCGCGACTAGCAGCATTTTACACTCGCTTTGGCTTCGTACAAGCTGCATGGCAAGAGTTACCGCAGTCGCTGAAATTTAAATTCGGCTTGTCTCAAGTAGCTAAAATTTTTTTCAGAATTCCTGTCACTATTATGCAGTATCAAACAAATTTTAGAGACTAGACATCGAGTGCATCTCAATGAGTGCAAATATATTCGTAGGGGCGAAGCATGACCGCTGTAAATCTCTGGTTATCACTAATAGACATCTCCCATAATTATTGTGGAACAGGCATCCTGCCTGTTCCACGGTAATTATGCCAGAGGTTTACTGATGATAAGTAGATAGACTTAGGCGATCGATAGGGGCGTTTCTAGGGGGATTGTGCCTAGAAAACCGGCTGATTTAGATGCTGTGGGTAATTTGTAGCCAATTGATATAAAATCCTCTCTTCATCGTCCTGTATTAAACTCTCTCTTCTCTTGCTTCGCGTACTTCGCGCCTTCGCGGTTAAATCATTCCGATACAACCGGAATTGATATGACATTTCCCAAAATTATTGGGGTTAGGCATCCAGCGAGCCCTTCACAGGCTGTTTAACAGATGTCTAATTTACGGATATTCCGGGTTTGGAGCTCCCGATTGTGTAAGTTGATGATTTACCTAGTCCTGTGTCACTGGGCGTAAGTGGCACAGCACTACGGCTGTTATCTAGCCGAAAAACCTTATAAAATCGTTGTTTGCCTGGTTAAAATTGTCCTGTGCCAATACCAGCACTCGAAAGTGGACAGGCGATCGCACCAAATACCTTAGACTCCTGGCAAATTAGTAAATGTAAAGCAAATGAGTCACAACCCAGTCAAAAAAAGCCAACCGAAAAATAAAATATTTTCCTAGTCTCAGTAATGCGGAATCACTCAATCTCTAATGTAGCTAACAACATCCAACCTTGAGGTAAATACCACTAACTGCACAACAACTAAATCCTTAATTCCCTCCCTGGTAATTAGCAGATTTATGATTTTTACAAACAGATGGGCAACTTCCTTAAGTATTTCACAACTTATTTGAATTCTATCCTGAAAAAAGGGGTAAAGCAAGAACAATGAAATATCAGGAATAAATAATCTCAAGCCTGGAAATGCAGCCTTTCAAATTGCATACAAACAAAATTAGATTCTATATTAACACACAAGGAGTTACGGATATGTTCAACGTCGTAAAAGCTTTCGGTTCTATCTTTTCCGCTCAAAATTACAGCACTGCTAATAATATGTTAATCCACAATTACATCAATACCAATTTCCACTACTTTAATGAAGAAGCAGTAGTCGATGAATCGATTTACCCCAATCAAACTGGTCGCGTTCGCTTCCAAGGTAGCTGGTGGCCTGCACGGTGCGATCGCCAAATCACTTTAACACCGGGAGACACGGTTTTTGTCATCGGCGTTGACAACATCACTCTTTTGGTTTCCCTCGCACCCGCAGACTAAACGAGAAAGTAATCTAAACCTTTTCACTGTCAGAGTCCCAATTTCTTGAAGAAATCGGGACTCTAACTATTTTGTTTTTTAGAGAGACTGACACACTATGCCTAGGGCTAGGGGCAACCACGGGGGATTGCCCCTACAAGATCCTTGCAATTTAGCTGAAATCCCCGCTTTATTTCTTAGCCCGCGCACCATCCGGGCTTTGTTTGTGTAGTAGCGGTTTCAACCGCCGAATTATTACAATAAAATGGCATTTTTGAGAGCTTGTTTGTTGAGGCTATCGCCCATTGGAGATTCGCTAATTTCTGAGCTTGCTGCGGCTGTTTCTGATGCTTTGGCGATCGACTGTCGTGCTTGTTCTGCGGCTGTCTCTGCTGGCTCGATTACCAGTTTAACAACATACCTGAAAAAAGAACTTAAATATCCAGCGATACATGGTTTATTTCAATAAACCCGGCCTTGAGTATGCTTAAATAAGCTTAGACACTTACTAACCAGATTTAAACCAGTGAACTTTCAATCAGTCATTGCCACCTTAAACAAATTCTGGAGCGATCGCGGTTGCCTGATCGCCCAATCCTACGACACAGAAAAAGGTGCAGGCACCATGAATCCCCACACCTTTCTCAGAGCGATCGGCCCCGAACCTTGGTCTGTCGCCTACGTCGAACCCTGTCGCCGCCCCACTGACGGACGCTACGGAGAAAATCCCAATCGCTTTCAACATTACTATCAATATCAAGTCTTAATTAAACCATCTCCTCCTAATATCCAAGAAATCTATTTAGACTCACTGAGAGCATTAGGAATTATACCAGAAGACCACGATATTCGCTTCGTAGAAGATAACTGGGAATCTCCGACTTTAGGAGCTTGGGGTGTGGGCTGGGAAGTCTGGCTCGACGGTATGGAAATCACTCAATTTACCTATTTTCAACAGTGCGGTAGCATTGATTGTCGTCCGGTTTCCATTGAAATTACCTACGGACTAGAACGCCTCGCCATGTATCTGCAAGAAGTCGATGCCATGACCAAAATTCAGTGGAAAGATGGCATCACTTACGGCGATGTTCACCTGCAAGGAGAAATAGAACAATGTACTTATAACTTTGAAGCTTCAAATCCTGAATTGCTGTTTACTTTGTTTGGGCTGTACGAACAAGAAGCGGAACAATTGACTAAAAAAGGATTGGTTTTGCCTAGTCTTGATTATGTGCTAAAATGTTCGCATACTTTCAATTTATTAGATGCTAGAGGTGTGATTTCGGTAACGGAAAGAACTCGCTACATTACCAAAATTCGTAACTTGGCGCGACTGGTGGCTCAGCTTTATTTGGAACAGCGCGAACATTTGGGTTTTCCTTTGGAAAAAGCTGTAAAGGTTTGAGAAATAAATAATGTAAAATTATGGTGCATCTGGGTTTTGAAGAGGGCGAAGCATGACCGCATATAAGTTATTAATTTTAATCTCATACTGACTGCGGTCATGCTTCGCCCCTACACACATATTTGCTGGTGCCCAGATGCACTGGTAAAATTCTCTTCTGTTAGATATCCGACTTATTGAAAAAGTCGGGTATCTGGGTATTATGTTTTTGGGGTTTTCTGAGTTGATCATATTTTAAATTAATTCAATGCCTAATTATTCTGAAAATCATCCAGAAACCACTCCTCAATTGCGAGTTGATAATGTAAGTTTTAAAACACCGATCGCCTCCAATTACTTGCTGGAAAATATATCCTTTGAGGTAACTGGGGGCGATCGCGTGGCGATTGTGGGCCCTTCGGGTGCGGGGAAAACTACCCTGTTGCGACTGCTAAACCGACTTAGCAGCCCTACCAGTGGCTCGATTTATCTGGAAAATCAGGAATATCGACAAATTCCGGCGATCAAACTTCGCCGACAAATCACCCTGGTTATTCAAGAATCGAAGCTGTTGGGAATGTCTGTGCGAGAAGCACTCGCCTATCCTTTGAAGCTGCGGGGCGTGAATCCATCAAACATTGCAGAGAGAATTAGTGGGGCGATCGCACAATTGCACATACCCGAAGAATGGCTGACACGCACTGAATTGCAACTCTCAGTAGGCCAAAAACAACTGGTGGCGATCGCACGGGCGATCGTCCTCCAACCCAAAATCTTGCTCTTAGACGAGCCCACATCCGCCCTAGATGCCGGCAAATCCCACCACCTGATGCAGGTACTCAGCGAGTTAACGAACAGAAAAATCACTATTTTAATGGTAAATCACCAATTAGAATTAGCCCAGGAATTTGCCACCAGAGTTTTATATTTACAGCGTGGTCAACTCCTGGAAAATTCTATTTCTACTCGGATGAATTGGGGGGAAATGCGGCAAAATTTAATCAAAGCAGAAGCGGAATCACAACAAGAATGGTGAATTTTCAATCAACGGTAGAAGATTGTTTAGTTGTTTGTTGCTGATGCTTGCTTTTAGGAACACTTATATTTATTCCTGTTGTATCGTAATGATTAAACCTTACTAGGACACAGAGAAAGAGAACAGAAAAATAATAATTTCGATATCAACTGATTTGATATTAAATATCACTTAAATCCTCTATTTTCTAGCCGAGTAAAGTGAGACCTACAGGAGGAATAAAAGGATTTGTCATCGGAATCTGTTGCAGATTTAGATTCGCTCCGCCCTGAATTCGGGCTATTGTATCTCCCGATGTTTGAATTAATAAGTCTCCCCCTGATGGACGGATGGTAAGTTGATCGAAGCTTTCCGCAAGTTGGAGAAAATCTTTTCCTTTTTCAAAGTTGACAATCCTGGCCTCGCCACTCCCCGCATAGAAACTAATCCGGCTGAGAAAATTACGTCGGCTATTGGGAACACCATCTCCGAGGACGAAGTAATCATTACCCGCAGTGCCAATTAATGTATCGAATTCATTGGTAGTCATGAAAGGTTCTCTCGTGATGTCCTCCGAGTTCAAAGCGTCATACTTATTCTTATTAATCCCAAAGGGTGGATTTTGGCCAGCGAAAGCTACTTGCAGCCCAGTAATTTGATTTTTTCCGACTGTAAATCCCGTGACAATATCATTGCCGTTAGTTCCTGTAAAAAATCCGAATCGATTTGACTCAAATTGCCCAAATTTTAGATAATGTTCTCGACCCGTTTTCAAAGTTCCAGTCGCCACAACTGCCGCAACATCTGGGTTATCTGACAAGTAACGGGGTTCAAAGAAACTTGTCCCATATCTACCTTCTGTGTTTCCGAATTTTATAAAGTGCTGAAAACCAGATTTAAAAGTTCCACTCTCGACGAAGGGAGTTATATCCGAGTGGCGCTTTAAGTAAAAAACTTCGTCGTAGTCGGGCGATACTCGCGTGCGACCTTCTTCGTAACCAAACTGGATAAAGTGGTCTAAACCTGAAACAAACTGTCGATTTGGGTTGGTGGCAGTGCGAATAAAGGGTGCAAGGTCTTGATTTTGAGCTAGATAGGTATCTTCGTCAAAATACCGCGATATTTTTGTGAGGCCGGCGGCTTGACCGAATTTTTCAAAGTGTTCTTTTCCAGATTTAATAATTCCTGCATCAATGGCTGGTTTCAGCCACGGGTATTGGGAAAGGTAGTATTTTTCGTCAAATATGTCGTAATTCATAGTTACTTATTTGAGCAAGTAAAGTGCTAACGAAAAAAGTCATAAATCATCAGCATTAGTTAATAATGATGACCTATGAGTAATGACTAATTACTGATGACTATCCAATCTAAAAAGTACCGTTACCGTTAGATTCTAGGAAGGTTAAATTTAAATTTGCTGCTCCTTCAATCACGCCGAGTACATCTCAAAAACGCTGGATTGACAAGTTGTTGCCAACGGGAGTCAAGTCGTAGCCATAGCTTAAAGAATTTCCTTGGAGTTGGATAAAATCTTTATCTGCCTTGAAGTTCCGAATAGTAGCTTGACCATTACCCAAATAGAGCGGGGTCGGAGTAACGTTACCTCTTGTAGCCGGAACTCCCAGTACAAATCTATCAGTTCCTGGACTACCAATCAAGACATCGAATTCATTTGCTAATTCCTCTATCGCAAGTTTTATTTTTGCTACCAAATTTGTAAATTTTTTGCTGCTAGCTGGGTAGATTTGGGATTATTTCGCGATCGCACTTTTTATACATACTGACGTGAATATGTCAAGTAAATTTTTGTAAACAAAATATGGAGTGTTTGCTCAAGGAATTCAGCAATAAATGTAACGAAAAGTTGCAATAAATTTGTCGAATTGTGTAATTGGCAGGATCAAATCGCCTAATGGCAAGCGTTTTCTGGTAAAAATGCTTATGGGGGAAAAAATTCCCGCTTCCCGAAAACAGCATCTTAAAGGAGCCTAACCGGATGTTCACTCACGTCAAGCCCACCGTTCGCCACATCGTGCCGGAAAACTTGCAGGGGCGATCGCTCCTCAAGGTGGTCTATGTCGTACTCGAACCGCAGTATCAAAGCGCCCTGTCGGCGGCGGTTCGATCGATAAATAAGAAAAATCCAAATTTGGCGATCGAAATCAGCGGCTACCTGATCGAGGAACTCCGCAGCCCGGAAAACTACGAAGCTTTCAAGCGGGATGTCGCGGATGCCAACGTATTTATAGCTTCTCTAATTTTTATCGAAGATTTGGCCGAAAAAGTTGTGGCGGCAGTTGAACCGGTGCGCGACAGCTTGGATGTCGCCGTCGTCTTCCCGTCGATGCCGGGGGTGATGCGGCTGAATAAAATGGGCAGTTTCTCGATGGCACAGTTGGGACAAAGCAAAAGTGCGATCGGCGAATTCATGAAAAAGCGGAAGGAAAAATCCGGTAGTTCCTTCCAAGACGGAATGCTGAAACTGCTGCAAACTTTGCCGAAAGTCCTGAAATATTTGCCCCTTGACAAAGCCCAAGATGCCCGCAACTTTATGCTGAGTTTCCAGTATTGGCTGGGAGGTTCCCAAGAAAACTTGGAAAACTTCTTGTTGATGCTGTCACAGAAATATGTGTTCAAAGACTTGTCTAAGTCAACTTTCCAAGAACCTGTTGTTTACCTAGACATGGGGATTTGGCATCCTTTGGCACCGTCGATGTTTGAGGATGTTAAAGCATATCTGAACTGGTTTAATGCCCGCACAGATATTTCTGCGGATCTCAAAGACCCCCTCGCACCTTGCATTGGTTTAGTGTTGCAACGCACTCACTTAGTGACAGGAGATGACGCGCACTATGTAGCAATGGTGCAGGAATTGGAGGCCATGGGCGCGAGAGTTATCCCGATTTTTGCGGGTGGTTTGGACTTCTCGAAACCAGTCGAAACTTTCTTCTTGGAAGTTGGGGCTAAAGGTGTTGCACCTCTGCCGATTGTTGATGCGGTGGTTTCTTTGACTGGTTTTGCTTTGGTGGGTGGCCCAGCGAAACAAGATCACCCGAAGGCGATCGAAGCTTTGAAGAAATTAAATCGCCCTTATATGGTGGCTTTGCCGCTGGTTTTCCAAACAACTGAAGAATGGGAAAATAGCGATCTAGGTTTGCACCCAATTCAAGTTGCCCTGCAAGTGGCGATTCCTGAGTTGGATGGGGCGATCGAACCGATTATTGTGTCGGGACGTGATGGTGCAACTGGAAAAGCGATCGCCCTTCAAGATAGAATTGAGGCGATTTCCCAGCGCGCCATGAAATGGGCAGTCCTGCGCCGCAAACCAAAATTAGACAAGAAAGTTGCCATTACAGTTTTCAGTTTCCCTCCTGATAAAGGGAACGTGGGAACGGCAGCTTATTTAGACGTTTTTGGCTCGATTTATGAAGTATTGAAAGGCTTAAAAGGCAACGGTTATGACTTGCCAGAATTGCCAGATTCTGCCGAAAAACTGATGCAAGAAGTCATCCATGATGCCACAGCCCAATACCAAAGCCCGGAATTAAATATTGCTTACCGAATGTCTGTAGCTGAGTATGAAGAATTCACTCCTTACTCGGAACGGTTGCAAGAAAATTGGGGCCCACCTCCCGGACATTTGAACAGCGATGGACAAAATTTGCTGATTTATGGCAAACACTTTGGCAACGTGTTTATCGGAGTACAACCTACTTTTGGCTATGAAGGCGATCCGATGCGGTTGTTATTCTCTCGTTCCGCCAGCCCGCACCACGGTTTTGCTGCTTATTACACTTATTTGGAGCGCATTTGGGGTGCAGATGCGGTGCTGCACTTCGGCACTCACGGTTCCCTAGAATTCATGCCTGGTAAGCAGATGGGAATGTCTGTGGATTGTTATCCTGATAGTTTGATCGGTAAGATTCCTAACCTCTATTATTACGCTGCTAATAATCCCAGCGAGGCAACAATTGCTAAGCGTCGCAGTTATGCTGAAACTATCAGCTATCTAACTCCTCCGGCTGAAAATGCTGGGTTGTATAAAGGTTTGCAGGAACTCAGCGAGTTGATTGCTTCTTATCAAACTTTGAAAGATACTGGGCGCGGTGTGCCGATTGTGGATGCGATCGTTGAAAAATGCCGTTTGGTGAATTTGGACAAGGATATCACCTTACCTCCCGAACAAGAACGAGGGGTAGCGGCCCAAATGACTGCGGAGGAACGGGACAATTTAGTTGGTTTGGTTTACCGCAAGTTGATGGAGATTGAGTCGCGGTTGTTACCTTGCGGTTTGCACGTTATTGGTAAGCCGCCGACTGCGGAAGAGGCGATCGCAACTTTGGTTAACATTGCCAATTTAGACCGGGAAGAAGATGGATTAGTCAGTTTGTCGCGGATTATTGCTCAAAGTTGCGATCGCAATATTGACGAAATCTACAGCAACAACGACAAAGGCATTTTAGCAGATGTCGAACTGCTGCAAAACATCACCTTAGCCTGTCGCGATGCCGTCACCGCTTTAGTGAAAGAACAAACCGATGCTGATGGTAGAGTTTCCCTAGTTTCCAAGTTGAATTTCTTCAACATGGGCAAGAAAACACCTTGGATTGAATCATTGCACGCAGCCGGTTACAAAAAAGTCGATCCAGACCTGATTAAACCGCTGTTTGAGTATCTGGAATTCTGCTTAGAACAAGTTTGCGCCGATAACGAATTGGGCGCCTTGTTGCGCGCATTAGAAGGCGAATACATTATCCCCGGCCCAGGGGGCGATCCGATTCGCAACCCGGATGTTTTGCCAACTGGCAAGAATATGCACGCTTTGGACCCGCAGTCAATCCCCACTACAGGAGCAGTTAAGTCTGCTAAGGTGGTAGTCGATCGACTATTAGAAAGACAGCGCCTGGATAACGGCGGAAATTACCCAGAAACCATCGCCGTTGTATTGTGGGGAACCGACAACATCAAGACTTACGGCGAATCCCTAGCACAAGTAATGTGGATGGTTGGAGTCAAACCAGTTCCCGACGCTTTGGGCCGAGTCAACAAACTCGAATTGCTGTCCTTAGAAGAGTTGGGCCGTCCTCGAATCGACGTAGTAATTAACTGTTCCGGCGTCTTCCGCGACTTGTTCATCAACCAAATGAACCTGTTAGATAAAGCCGTGAAAATGGCAGCAGAAGCCGACGAACCATTAGAAATGAACTTCGTCCGCAAACACGCCTTGAAGCAAGCCGAAGAAATGGGCATCAACCTGCGCCAAGCAGCAACCCGCGTATTTTCCAATGCTTCGGGTTCCTACTCATCTAACGTCAACTTAGCCGTAGAAAACAGCACCTGGGAAAGCGAAGCCGAGTTGCAGGAAATGTACTTAACCCGCAAATCCTTCGCCTTTTCTTCCGACAATCCCGGAACTATGGAACAAGACAGGCAGATTTTTGAATCATCATTAAAAACTGCTGAAGTCACCTTCCAGAACTTAGATTCTGCCGAGATTTCGCTAACCGACGTGTCGCACTATTTCGACTCAGATCCGACCAAATTAATCGGCAGTTTGCGCGCCGACGGTAAGCAACCAACATCCTTCGTTGCTGATACAACCACAGCCAACGCGCAGGTACGGACGCTATCAGAAACTGTGCGTTTAGATTCGCGCACCAAGCTGCTGAATCCGAAGTGGTATGAAGGAATGTTATCGCACGGTTATGAAGGCGTGCGGGAGATTTCTAAGCGTCTGGTGAACACGACTGGATGGAGTGCGACGGCGGGTGCGGTGGATAATTGGGTGTATGAGGATGTGAACGGTACGTTTATCCAAGATGAGGAGATGCAGAAGCGTTTGCTGAATCTGAATCCTCATTCGTTCCGCAAGATTGTCAGCACTTTGCTTGAGGTGAATGGCCGGGGTTATTGGGAGACTTCGGAGAGTAATCTCGATCGCTTGCGCGAGTTGTATCAGGAGGTGGAAGACCGGATTGAAGGGGTAGAGTAAAAATCCGAAGTGTGAACAAACATCTTTAATCTGTAGGGACACAGCAATGCTGTGTCCCTACATAGTTCCTCTGGGGTGATGAGAAGAAAACTGAGGAGAAGCGGAATAAGTGCCTAGTAGAAATTTTGAGTAATCAGGAGATGAAAAATGACTTGGCATACAATTATGGGCGATCGCATCTTAGAAGGAACTGAAGCTAAACTTTATTTAGCAGCATTGCAAAAATCTTTCGATCCAGAATTTGAGTTGGGAGATTGGCGTGATTGTGAACTATGGGGCTATACTGGCAATGATTTTTTTCATAGAGCAAGCTTGAATCAACAAATTTTTTTGATTAATTATTGCCTTAAGGCTCTCCTCAAGCATGATATTCCTATACCTAAAGTAAATAATACTTTAGAAGCAGCGGCATTTTATCCTTTTGCCTATTTACAGGCAATGATAAATGAAGAAATTGATAATGAAAATAGGGAAAAAATAGCAGGTCGTGAAATTGACGAGAAGTATGATTACTTATACCGCCGCATGGTTTGGGAGGCTTTTGAAGAACTAGAATTGCCTAGCTTGCTTGAGATAGAGCGTGAGGAAGAATCCTTAGATGAAGAAGATGATACAGAGGAGGAGGAAAATAATGAAGATAAATTTTATGGATTGAAATATAAGTCTACAGACTTGGGTTCTTGGGAATTTGCGGTAGATTGCTTAGCCGATAGAATTTTTTGGGATCGAGACTGGCATATGGTATCTTTGCAGCCACAATTACTAGATGGAATGGATAAAAATATATCTTATAATATGGGTATAGATGAAGATTATTTTTCTAACCGATTGCCAAAAGTAACTGATGAACAAGCGGAGGCATTATTAGAAGAAATTATGTTTTGGGAATTGCCCGGATTAGAAATGTTTAAGATGTTAGGCTTTACCTAAAGGGCGATTGTTAATTTAAAATAATGTAAGGGAGTAGTTGCCCCGTAATCTCTTTTTTACGCAACCATAACTAATTATGATAAGTAATTAATGACTCAAATAGACAAAGTAATAGCTAAGCTGATGCTCGGTGCATCAGATGCTAACTTTTCCTTTAAGGATTTATGTGAAATTATCCAGATTTTAGGATTTGAGGTAAGGATTAACGGAAGTCACCATATTTTTAGTAAGGAAGGTGTCGAAGAAATTCTCAACCTCCAACCACAAAAAGGAGATAGGTCAAAAGCTAAGCCCTATCAAGTCAAGCAATTTCGTGCAGTAGTTTTGAAGTATAAACTGGTAAACCAAGATGATAATGAAGTATGAAGTAATTATTTACTGGAGTCAGGAAGACCGAGCATTTATGGCAGAAGTACCTGAATTGCCGGGATGTGCTGCTGATGGGGAAACTTATCAAGAAGCACTGCAAAATGTAGAGGTGATTATGCAGGAGTGGATTGAGACTGCTCAGGAATTAGGGCGAATTGTCCCTCAACCGAAAGGTAGATTGCTGTTTGCATAGGATTTGTGCTAAATCTTGAGTCGGTTTGCTAAAGTGCGATCGGGCTTACAGAATTAGCAGCAAAGTTAAATTAACCCGCTACGGTACATTTTTGCGGTCAAGGTGGTGTTTACTCCTGTCACAGGCGCTGAGATTACCTCGATCGCTTGACACTGATATCATATTATGATATCATATCAGGATATTTGTGCCTAAACCAAGTGTGATATGGTTGTTGACAAACCAGTAGAATCCTTTGCCAAACTGAATTATAGCCTCTCAGATTTCTGCTTCGAGGCGAGTAGAAGTTATGCTGTCAGTAGCTCCGCTGGCGCGCTGCAACTTATGCCGCACTTGGTTGAGTCACAACTCAGCATTAACATAACTAAGGAGCTATTTATGGAGCTGAATAATAAACAGCGCAAGATTTTAGAAGCAATTTTTACAGACCCTATACTCACTAATATTAATTGGCAAGATATTGAAAATCTATTTATAGCTGTAGGTGCTACTATTACTCAAGGACAAGGTTCGCGGGTTCGAGTTTTATTAAATGATTTTAGAGCAGTTTTTCACGAGCCACATCCTCAAAAAGAGACAGATAGAGGAGCGGTTAAATCTGTTAGGTAATTTTTGATTAAGGCAGGGGTTGAACTATGATGACTTAGCTGTTAAGGGGGCAATCCTGATTAATTGCCCCAAGTTAAGAAGGCTACATTTAATCGAAGATTCATCTACCATAACGTTCCCAAGTGTTTAGAGAGCAATAATTATTACAGCCATGATGACTTATAAAAGTTACACAGCCCATGTTGAAGTAGATTTAGAAGCGGAAATTCTTTTCGGGCGAGTGCTTGACATTAATGACGTAGTGACTTTTAAGGCGAAAACTATTGAACAAGCTCGCCGAGAATTCCAAAACTCGATCGACGATTATTTAGAGTTTTGCAAAGAATTAGGACAGGAACCGGATAAACCTTTTTCAGGTAAACTTCCCTTCCGCACTACTCCCGAAAATCATCGCAAAATCTTTATTGCTGCAAAGAAAGCTGGTAAAAGTATTAATAATTGGATGGATGAGGTTTTAAGTAGAGCAGCCGATCGAGCAATTAATACTTAATTAGCTAAGGATAATGAATGCTGTGCTGCGATCGTATGTTGAACATCACATCAAGAGCGGTCAATAAAAGTGCGATCGCCCTCGCAACTCACTCAATATGCTACAATCCTTAATAAAGGTCGTTTAGCCACGATAAAATACCGCTATGACTACCCTCACCCTCAACCTCAACCCTATCGTTAAGCTGACAGACGAACAGTTTTTTCAACTCTGTCAGGAAAATGAAAATATTAGACTGGAACGGACAGCGAAAGGAGAACTAATTATCATGTCGCCAGCAGGAGGAGAGACTAGCAACAGTAATGCAGGATTAACTGCACAGATTTGGATTTGGAACGAGCAAAATAAACTGGGTAAAGTGTTTGATTCATCGGGTGGTTTTAAACTTCCTAATGGTGCAAATAGAGCGCCTGACGCTGCATGGGTAATATTAGAACGCTGGAATGCTCTGACTCCCGAACAAAAAAAGAAGTTTCCCCCGATTTGTCCTGATTTTGTAGTCGAGTTAATGTCTCCGAGCGATAGCTTAAAAGAAACTCAGGATAAGATGAAAGAGTACCGAGATAATGGTGCGCGTTTGGGTTGGTTAATTAACCGCAAGTCTCGACAAGTTGAAATTTATCGTCAGGGCGCAGAAGTTGAAGTGCGGTCGTCGCCTGCTACTTTATCAGGTGAAGATGTTCTTCCCGGATTTGTGCTAAATCTTGAGTCGATTTGGTAAAGCGCGATCGCACTTACAGAATCAGCTACCGTAGGGAAACGGCAGTGCCGTCTCCGGCGTGGGCACGGATATGGAGACGGCAGAAGACAGGGCGGTTGAAACCGCGTCTACACAGACAAAACCCGGATGGTGCGCGGGTTGAAGAATGCGCGGTTAATATTTCTTTATTTTCTTCCGTCGGCGTCCGGCGGACATCGTTTGTGTAGACGCGGTTTCAACCGCCGTCTCATCTGCCGTTTCCCTAGGAAAATCCCGTTTATCAACCTAATTTGAAATCAATTAGAAAGATACCGACTTTGCACATACTGTTTCAACACAGGATTCAAACTAAACAAAGTTATCTTCTCCTCTTCCATTGCATCCAATAAAAACCGACTTCTGAGCGATCGCACCGCATTGACTATTTCAGACGGCGACAACGGTATTTTGTTGAAAAAATACGACACAGCAACGGGTTCAGCTAGATTAGCAAAGTGAGTCACCACAGCCAATTCCGGCGGAGTCAAGCGCTGAAATTGTTGAGATAACTGAGATTGCAACCCTTCATCTAAAATCGGCATCTCGCACTGCAAAAACTGGGCAACGCTACCCCCAAATAACTCTCGAATCAGGGTTGCTGTTAACTCCAACCACAGGGGATTGCCTTGATAAATATCAATCAATGTTGACCATGTTTCCTCATCGGATAACTTTTCTGACTTCAAAATATCTTTAGCAGCTATTCCTAAACTTCCCAATTCAAAGGAGCGAACGGGATGATATGCTTTTTCTAATCGGACAATTTCTCTAGGTTTTTCCGAACTATTCAACATCAAACAACTCTGATGAGAAACTTCGGCAATAAGTTTAAAAAATAACTGATAGTTTTCACATTCAGATTTGTATTGTCCAGGGGGTTGTCCGCTGCAAAAAAGCATTTGCACGTCATCAAGGACTATCAGACAGCGATAGTTGCGTAGGTGGTTGAGGAGTTGGGAAATTTTGGTGTCTATGTTTTGGGGAGTTTCTGTTGGTTGGGGAAAGATTTGCAGCAGGTTGGTGAGGGTTGCTTCTAGGGTTGGGGAAAAGCGGAGGCTGCGATAGATGACGTAATCGAATTGGGTTTTGATTTGGTGGATGAGGCCGAGGGAGAGGGTTGTTTTGCCGATGCCGCTGATTCCGAGGAGTGCGATGAGGCGAGTGCGTTGCTGTGTTATCCAGTTTTCGAGGGTGGAGAGTTGAGGGGTGCGTGAAGCGAAGCTATCCCGTAGGGAATCGAAAAACCTGAATATTTCGGGTGCGTCGCCTAAGTCAATGTGGGGTTGAGTTGGGGTTTGTTGGGGGTTTTGGGGAGATGTGGGACTTCTCGCTTTTTCTTGACAAATGTTGACGTTATGATTAACGGTTCCATAATTTTCACCAATAGCTGATGAATGATTAGATGAATGATTAGATGAATTATTGTAAAATTTCGTTCTTTCTAGTATCGCTCTAACATTTACTTTACTGACCTCTTCGCCTAATACCTCTGACAGTAGTTTCCAGAGTTCAGACGCAGCCACCCTAACATAACCTTCACTACAATCCCGGTCTTGGGCTACCTTTGCGGCATATTTCCGACCTTGGAGCGTTTCTTTTAAAATCGCCTCTTGCAGGTCTTCTAAGTGTTTCCCTGTTTTGGCAAAGACTTTTTCATCTGCAAATCTTAAGACTTCCTTAAGCTCCATAGGTCGCATCTGAGGTAATTTTTAGTTATCATAACTTATTTTTTATAACTTCTTACATAACATAACATAACGTTTTCTGACGCGAGTGGGTGGGCGATCGGGAAATGGGGTCATTGTATGATTTTTGGGATAGAGGTTGGTTGGACTGGACTTGACTGTGTTACATCCGAGCTTGTGAATATTGTGGGCATTTGCGATATGGGTGTTTGGGGTAAGTCCCGATATCTCCGACTGCAAATACTTATACAGCGGTTCCCGCTGTTATGAGGTACAGTAACAACAATAAGCAAACCAATTTCTTAGATGTTGAGGATTGATTAAGTTGAGAGCAACTGCAATTATTTGATCAATCATGGACGTGGTAGTTG
>JAHREW010000046.1:36368-49970 GCA_020883125.1 Microcoleus sp. CAWBG506 | reverse complement strand
TAACCAATAACCAATAACCAATAACCAATAACCAATAACCAATAACCAATAACCAATAACCAATAACCAATAACCAATAACCAATAACCAATAACCAATAACCAATAACCAATAACCAATAACCAATAACACATGAACTTAGAACACTGGCTACTCGATCGCGATATAACATTTCTCAATCACGGCTCTTTTGGAGCTTGTCCGATTCCCGTACTGGAAGCACAAACAAGTTTTCGAGAACAGTTAGAAAGAGAACCGTTGCGCTTTTTGATGCGGGAATTTGAGCCACTGTTAGATAATGCTAGGAATAAATTAGCCGCTTTTATCGGTACCAGTAGTGATGAGTTGGCATTTGTGCCGAATGCGACGACGGGAGTAAATGCAGTTTTGCGATCGCTCTCTTTTGCTCCGGGCGACGAATTGTTAACTACCAATCAAGAATACAACGCTTGTCGCAATACACTAGATTTTGTAGCCCGTCGCACAGGCGCTACAGTCATAGTAGCCGAAGTACCATTTCCCATTGAGTCGCCAGAACAAGTTATCGAAGCAGTAATTAAGTGCGTTTCACCCCAAACAAAATTAGTATTATTAGACCATATTGTCAGTCAAACAGGTTTAATCTTTCCCATCAAACAGCTAGTTAGTGAATTAGCCGAAAGAGGTATCGATGTCTTGGTAGACGGAGCCCACGCACCCGGAATGATTCCACTAAATCTAGATGAAATTGGCGCGACTTACTACACTGGAAATTGTCACAAATGGCTGTGCGCGCCAAAAGGTGCTGGCTTTTTGTATGTACGACGCGATAAACAAGATGCTATTGAGCCGACAACAATCAGTCATGGTGCAAACTCCCCGCGCAGCGATAAATCCCGCTTTCAATTAGAATTTGACTGGATGGGGACTGTCGATCCAAGTGCTTATTTATGTGTACCGGTGGCGATCGACTTCATGGGATCTTTGTTGGAGGGCGGATGGCCGGAATTGATGGCAAAAAATCATGCTTTGGCCTTAGCAGGAAGACAGATATTGCTGGATAAATTAGATTTACCCCAGCCTTGTCCAGATGAAATGGTAGGCTCAATGGCTGTTGTACAACTGACAGATGCAAAATTTGATGCCGTTGGCAAGTCAGGAATTGCCCCTTTACAAGAGGCTTTGTGGGAGATTTTCAAAATAGAAGTGCCGGTGATTCCTTGGTCGGATGCAAATCAGCAGTTGATCAGAATTTCTGCTCAATTTTATAATACTTTACCGCAATATGAATATTTGGCTAAGGCGTTGGTTGAGTTAATTGGAACAAAATTTATAGAAAAACCGGATTAAGGCAGGCTTTTTCCCCAAGCTAGCAACAGTTTGAAAAAAAATAATTCTGAGCGCTCGCATTTAGATAAAATTGCAAAATCTCAATTACACAGTCTAGGACGCACGCGAGACTAAAAACCCGGTTTCTGGGGAGCATCCCCATTTTGTAAGGGCAAAGTATTTCTCTATTCTCTCCCTCTGTGTCCTCTGCGTTCTCTGCGGTTAAATCATTCCGATGTAGCCGGAAACGATATTACATCTAATACTAAAAAAATCCTAATTTATGCGTGAAAACCAACTCAAACAAAAAATTAAACAAGGCGAAACAGTCCTCGGTTTATTTATGAATTGCGCCTATCCCGCATTTATAGAAATTTGCGGTCATGCTGGCTTTGACTTCGCCGTCATCGACATGGAACACGGTCCCTTACATTCCCTCGCTGCCGAAGATTTGTGTCGCGCAGCAGACTGTGCAGGGATTGCGCCCATTGTTCGCGTCCGCAAAAACGACGGCCCACAAATTCAACGAGCCCTCGACATTGGTAGTGCAGGGATTCAAGTACCTCAAATTGAATCCAAAATAGATGCTGAAACTGCGGTGAAAAATGCCAAATACAGTCCCCTCGGCACCCGTGGCCTTTCCTTTGCTACCAGGGCGGGGCTTTACACTGCTGCGGGTACAAATATTACCGATCGACTCAACGAAGAATCCTTAGTTGTAATTCATGTCGAAGGGAAAGGCGGCATCGACAACTTAGCAGAAATTGTGACAGTACCCCAGGTTGACGTGATTTTTCTGGGGCCATACGATCTGTCACAGTCGATCGGCATTCCCGGCCAAGTCCGCGATTCGCGAGTAATCGAGATGATGGAGAAAGCCGTAAACACCATCCGCAGCGCCGTCCAAGCTGCCGGTACTTTTGCCGACACCCCCGAAATCGCCCAGCAGTGGATTGATGCTGGAGTTCAATACGTGGGACTGGGGGTGGATGTTGCCGTCTTTTTGCGGGCTTGTCAGTCCCTAGTCAAAGCAGTCGATCGACTTTAGACTTTGGATTAAACAGCTTCTAACTCCCTAATGTATTTGGGCATCTTTACAATATCTTTGCAATTTTTCTAGTGTCTTTGACCACAGATACAAAAAACCTGAGCTAGACTAGAAGCATACATCTCCTTAAGGCAAAATTAAGGAGGGGAGCAAGGATTCATGGAGAACTATCTATGAAAACAGCATTAGAATCCATTCATTTGGATTACGCTTTCATGTTTACTTTTAAGAAAGTAAACTCGATTAAGCTAGAAGGCTTTAAGCCATTTTTCGACGATATGCCGATCGATCCTTATATTAAAGGAAAGTATCGTTCGAGAAGATTGTCGCGATTTATAGTCAATGGAAACGAATTGATTAAGTTGCCTCACGGCTATCTTTTCCAAAGTAAAGAATACAATCCGGTGGTGGGTGACATCAAGCGTGAATTTGCCGAATTAGACGATCGACTAATCGCCATGGATAATTTCAAACAAATGATTTTTGCTTTTTTCGATTCCTGCAAAATTCACCCGGAAGCTGAAATCGGCATCCATCAAATCAGGACGAGTTGTTCGCCACACAATTTTGGCAATCCTGCACCGGAAGGTATTCACAGAGACGGTACTGATTTTATCGGCATCTTCTCAGTTGACCGAACTAATATTGTCGGTGGCGAAACTCATTTGTACTTGGCGAAAAAAGAGAAGCCTGTGTTTAATAAAGTTCTGCATCCCGGAGAACTGATGTTGATTAACGACCACGAATTTTTTCACTTTACTACACCAATTAAGCCGGAAGTGGAAGGCGTGGGGACAAGGGATGTCTTTGTGCTGACATCTCCGAGTTTGCTGACTGATTGAGCCATAGAAATCAGGGACCAATGTCGCTCCCCGATTTCTTAAAGAAGTCGGGGAAATTCAGTATCTCACCAAGACTCAAAAATTGGGATTCTCTGGATTCAAAACACTGTCCCGTCGCTGGTTATCTGAATTGGCGGCACTCCACCAGCCCTCAATTCTCCGGCGATTTTCCGCCCAGCGGCCCAAGTTCCTCCTTGCAAAATCTTCACCAGCGGCAAATCAGTCGCACTCAAATCCAGCTTGGCTCGCATAGCTTTGGCAATTTGATCTAACAGATGGACAGTGAGCGATCGCCATTCTACTATCACCTCCGAACCCGGTAAATAACTCTCGCTAAAAATCCTTACATCTTTTGCCTGCAATAGCCCAATATCCAAACAAAAACCGCCGTTGCGATACTCAGACAATCCCGTTAACTCATCTAATTCCACCACTTCTAAACCAAGCTCTTGTAGCGGTTCCAACAGGGAATAAGTTAACCACTGGGAAAGTTTGTGAAACGGCACAAATTCAGAGTGCTGATCTTCTCCCAACAGAGCCGGATGTGGCCAAACATCCCCTAAATTCACACCTCCAATTACATATCTCCCAGGCCAAATTTCCCCAAATCCTGTCAAAACAGCGCTCAAGACTTCCTGGGCCTTGATAGTTTTAAATCCACCAGAGTGAGTATCCAGCAAGTATTTTGCCAAATTGCCAGGGCGCTGGTTTTCTGGGCCAAACAATAATGGATGTTGGCAAATCGCCTTTCCCAAACGTTGCAACAATTCTAATCTACCCTCTAAACCAACTAGCGGATTTTCTAGACTTACTTGAAATCCTGCTGCTAAGGTTTCTAAGGTTAATTGAGAAAGTCCTCGAGCATCAGCTTGCCACGGAAAATCGGCATTGCTGGAAAAAAAACCTTGACAAAACATCCGAAAAGTGGCTACGGCTAAGCCTTCGGAACGGCGGTAAATCTGTGCTGTTTCGGCTTCGCAATAGTGCCAATCTGCACCCGCACCGGCATCAAGCAAAACACTGATAATGGCTAAGTCAAATTTGATTTGAGTCTTTTCCAGGAGTGTAAATGGTGCTATTGCTAGATCTAATTCAGCGAGTCGGGGCTGGTTTCCCACTTCAAAATGCCGCCAGCGACTGTGAAAGGGTATCTGGAAATCGGGATACTGTTCCCTAGTTGTCTCCATCACATAATTGGTGGCTTGGTCGAGTTTGGTTAAATCGATGCGGAAATGGCGGAGTTTATCTTCCGAGGCTAAATTAAACAGCCGATCGCACTTGTGGCGAATAGCAGCAGGTGTCCTCAGATATTCCACGGTTTCTAACTCTATACTATTCAAGTTCATATAACTAGGAAACGGTAAACATCATTTTCTTTAAAAAAATCAAACTGACTATAATCTAAAATATTATCTAATATAACATTTTTATCTATTTTAATCAATTGATATTCCCACTTAGAACCGCTGACTTCCCGTTTGATTTTTTCAGAAACTATCACCGAATTTTTATCATATTTCGGAGATACTATTTTGCTTAAATCTTCCAGTCTGTCAGCTATGTTAATATCTTTACCGTAGGTACAGGACCGAAATATATACAAATTTCCCTTAGCAACTCCCACCGACAACCCACAAGGTATTTGATGGGAATCGATAAAAATTTTCCAATTTTTACACAAAGTTTCCATGGCCGCCAGGGCTGAATGAGATTCGGGGAAAGTGAGCAGATGTGAATCGCCAACTATACTCCGAATTGTGCCACCGTATTCTTCGCAAATTGTTTTTTCAAAAGCATCAAAATTGGTGAGTAAATATTCTACATCTTTGATAGAATTAGATTCTTGATAGGCAATAAAACCTCTCAAATCAGCTTTGATGATGGCTTGATTTTCTACAATTCGCGTCTTATGACTTTGGTCAACTTTGTAGACTCTTTCAGGTTCGCTCATTCCTTTCAAAGAAAACTCATTAACGAAGGATGTTTGCACTTCGGCTTTATTGAGTGCCAACCAAGCTGCTTGGGATAAATATATTTCATCCTGGGGAGTAACAGATTCTATGCGAGCTGTTAAATTAACTGTATCACCAAAGATATCTTTATCTTGGTGCAAAACATCTCCTAAAGTAATGGAGACGCGAATCGCCAATCGTTCGTCGTTGGATTTGCTAGATTGTTGTGCTCTCAATTCTTGCTGCATTTCTATGGCGGCCATAGCTGCGGCTGTCACACTCGGAAAAATCAGCCAAAATGAATCACCTTCTCCTTTAATCAAACTGCCTTCATTTCTGGTGCTAATATCTAAAACAAAAGTTTTGTGTTCGTTCAACAAGCTACTTAATTCCGACTGAGATAATTTTTTTACTCTGACGGTATATCCGCAAATATCTGTTTTTACTATCACAGTAGAACGTAAATTAGCCATAACCTGCCTTGATCGCTCAAAAAAAATAGCAATGAATTTTATTTTACCAAGACGCGATGAATCGCGCTCGATATCACCTCAATCTTCCAAATCCCGTCCTTTAGTTTCTGCGAGGATTGTAGCATCGGGTGATCCCGATGGAGTGTAGTAGCCAGCAGCTTTTTTGGCGATGATTTCGACTTGTGCATCTGCGGGAATCCGATCTTCGGGAATGGGGATGCGATCGACTACTTGAATGCCAGAATTGACAATTGCATTGTATTTGAGATTGCTCATCGAAACTAAACTGTCAATCCGAGAAATTCCCAACCAGTGCAACACATCTGGCATTAGTTCTTGAAAGCGCATATCTTGAACTCCAGCAACACATTCAGTGCGAGTAAAATACTCATCAGGGCGATCGCCTCCAGTCTGCCTTTTCCTCGCATTGTACACCAAAAACTTAGTTACTTCACCCAAAGCTCTACCCTCCTTGCGAAAGTAAAGAATTACCCCCGATCCCCCTGCTTGTGCTGTTTGGATGCACATCTCAATTCCGTGTACCAAATAAGGACGACAAGTACAAATATCAGAACCAAAAACATCTGAACCATTACACTCGTCATGTACTCGTACCGCTAACTGCTTCTGTGGGTCAGAAATATTAGTTACATCCCCAATAATATAAACTGTAGTTCCCCCAATCGGCGGCAAAAAAACCTGCAATTCTGGTCGCTTCACTAAGTCAGAAAACATTCCCCCTGTTTGCTGAAAAAGCACGCGGCGGAGAACTTTTTCTTCCACACCAATCCGATGGGCAATTCCCGGCAAATACCAAACTGGATCGATCGCGATTTTGGTGACTGCCAAATTTCCGCCAGCTTTGACAATTTTGCCATCAATGAGTACCCGATTTTGGGCAATAGCATCTTGAAGTTCGGGGAGATTAATGTGAGCTTTTGTCACTGCAATTGTCGGTCGAATATCGTATCCCTGCTGATAAAACGAGGTGTAAATTTCGCTAACCAAAGCGCCAAAAGGATCGAGAGAAACAATCAAGTTAGGATCGCCCCAACTGGGGTGAGGTCCGATATCGGCGACGGGAGACGTGTTAGTAAAATCGGGGCGGTGATTTGCTTGGAGTGTCCCATTGGCTACAGCTAGCGCCCGATAGACAGAGTAGGAACCGGAGTGAGTGCCGATCGCATTGCGGTGAGAGGATTTGCTGAGACTAGCAATCACCGGCCCTCGTTTCAGCGGATCGATTTCTCCCCAATAAATAGGAAGAGGTTTTCTGGGAGATATCTTGGGGTGGGAACTTAAAAATATATCCTTGGGTGTTGACACAGTTTTTCTGGCTCTTGCTATAGATGCTGCTCAAATCTAAAATCAATTGACTAGAGAGATTTTCTCAAAAATTAAACATTTTTAATTTGTGCTTCAGCGCTCTGGGCTACACTGCCCATAATCAAGGTACATACTTTATCCTAGTTTATCTAGTAATTTTATCTTACTTTGGGCTGATTTTTGGGCAATAAAATACAGCAAAATACAGAGGGTATAGAAAATTCAACAAATAGATAAACCTGAAGATCATAGAGGTTTACAAATCCTGAAATAGTTGCTATAGTTACAAAATGATAGCACTAAATTATCAATAAATATTAACCCATAGATTTAATGTTGCCAAGTACATCTAATTATTTGCTAAAAAATGCTTGCGTGCCGATGTCTCTGTTGGAGACGGAATCGATCGCACTCAAGTCCGATCCAGTCGCAGTCAGAGAGACTGGCGAGGGTTTGTGCGTAGTGGATGTGGAAATTGGCGCCGGGGCGATCGCTCAAATTAGCCCCTCCGGTAAGGAACCTGTATCAGAACTTGCAGATATCCCAGTGGTAGATTGTCGAGGAGGCCTAGTTTGGCCTTGCTTCGTCGATATACACACCCATTTAGACAAAGGTCATATTTGGGAAAGAGCACCCAATCCCGATGGTACATTTGCCAAAGCAATCTTGACAGTGGGCGCTGACACTCAAAAAAACTGGAACCCAGAAGACATTTATCGGCGGATGGAGTTCGGGATTAAGTGCAGCTACGCCCACGGCACCAAAGCCATCCGCACCCAGATCGACAGCGGAGGAGAACAGGCAAACTTTAGCTTAGCAGCATTTGAAGAGTTGCGGACACAATGGGGAGATCGGCTAATGTTGCAAGCAGTTTCCCTAGTTTCCCTGGAATATTTACTAACACCAGCCGGCGAAAAATTAGCCGATAAAATGGCAGAAATAGGCGGTATTTTAGGCGGTGTTGCCTATATAAATCCAGACCTAGACCAACAACTAGATCGAGTTTTTGCCCTCGCCCAAGAACGAGGCTTAAATCTGGATTTCCACACCGATGAAAATGACGATCCAGAATCAGTAACATTGCGACAAGTAGCCAAAACAGCCATCCGCCATCAATTCCCAGGTAAAATCATCTGCGGACACTGCTGTAGTTTAGCCGTCCAACCCCCAGAATTAGTAACAGAAACTTTGACATTAGTCAAGGAAGCCAATATTGGCATTGTCAGCTTACCAATGTGCAATCTTTATCTCCAAGACAGACAATCCAAGCGGACACCGCGCTGGCGGGGAGTGACACTGGTGCACGAGTTCAAAACAGCAGGAATTCCCGTTGCTTTTGCTAGCGACAACTGTCGCGATCCCTTTTATGGATTTGGAGACCACGATGTTTTAGAAGTCTTCAATATGGCAGTCCGAATCGCTCATTTAGATAGACCCTATGGAGATTGGCCCCGTGCGGTGACAAAGACTCCGGCAGATTTAATGGGATTGCCTAAATTGGGGAGAATAGCAGTAGGTTTACCAGCAGATTTGATTTTGTTTAAAGCCAGGAATTACAGCGAATTATTATCTAGGTCCCAGCGCGATCGCACAGTGTTGCGACAAGGCATTAAAATAGATACAACCTTACCAGATTACCGCGAACTAGACGACTTGCTAGCAAATTAAACTTATAACAATCCTCACATCAACTGTCAACTATTTCTCTTTCCTTCTCTTCCTTCGCGTCTTCGCGGTTCGTTAAAATCCATCGTTGCAATCTTGTCAATTCACAACTAATTTGATATAAATATAAAAGCTAATTTAATGGAGGTGATTTTAAATGAAAGCAGTTATTTTATTGTCAGGAGGGCTGGATTCCTCAACAGTTTTGTATCAAGCCAAAGCCGACGGCTGCGAGTGTTACGCGATTTCCTTTGACTACAAGCAAAGGCACCGGCGGGAGTTGGAATCAGCAAGGGCGATCGCACTTTCGGCCGGTGTTAAGGCACATCAGATAGTCAACTTTGACTTAACACTGTGGGGCGGTTCGGCATTAACAGATAATGAGATGGAATTGCCGATCGATCGCACCCTAGCCGAAATGTCGCAAAACATCCCCATTACCTACGTTCCAGCTAGAAATACGATTTTTCTCAGCTTTGCCCTCGCCTACGCCGAAACCCTAGGAACTCAGCGAATTTACATCGGCGTCAACGCTTTAGACTATTCCGGCTATCCCGACTGCCGCCTCGATTATATCCAAGCAATGCAGGAAGTATTTCGGTTGGGAACAAAGCAGGGAAGGGAAGGAGAAGCTATTAATATTATAACACCTTTGATCGAACTTAAAAAAACCGAAATTATTCAATTGGGGAACAAGCTGGGAGTGCCTTGGGAGAAAACTTGGTCTTGTTATGCAGGCGGCGAAACTGCGTGTGGCGTTTGCGATTCTTGTCGGCTGCGGCTGGCGGCTTTTGAGGAATTGGGGTTGAAAGATCCGGTGTTTTACGCTTAAATAATTCTGGCGCGCGGGTAGTCATAAACCGAGTTTTTTCGAGCCTCTTCGCTGATGAATTTTGAATCAGCCGAGTGCTTATTTAGCTTTCGGCTCATCCTCAACTTCCGGTTTACCCTTGTTTTCCTGTTCAAATTGCATTTCATTTTGCAGCGAATTCAATGGGACTAAAAGCATATCAGCTATTTGCGATTGTCCTCTAGCCCTGTAGATATCTATAGCTTTCTGAAAATCTTTTACTGCACCCTGTAGGTTGCCTAATAAAGTTTGAGCATCAGCGCGAACCATATGCGCTTCGGGAAAGCCAGGATTGAGATTAATTGCTTGAGTCAAAGCTTCAACTGCTTCTTTGTACAACCTTCTGCGACCAAGGTCGAACCCTTGTTGATAAAGTTCTTGAGCTTTCATAGCATTCCTTAATTTCTGTTGTTCATCACGCTTGCATAAAGGATCGAGTCTATTCACTTTACCTGATGAATCAAGTATAAAGCATCCTGGTTCTTCCTGGGCATTCGCTACCGTTTGAAAAAGAGGTAGAGACGCAATAATGACAGAAGAAAAAGCAGAAATTAAGTAGGAGTATTTCAGCATTACTGGTAAGGTTAATTATCTACTCATTCATAGTTTACTTAATGGTGAAAATTATGTCTGTTGAACAGCGCCGGGGTATTGAATCAATTGACGTAAACCAAAATCTACTTCTCGTTCGGGATCCTATTGAGTCAGTGGCCCAAAAATTTAGTAGGGCGAGACGTGCGGATGTTTGGGAACGGGATATATTCGATCGCGAAATCGAAATTACCACCGAAAGCTATATTGTATTTCAGTTCCGAGGACACCCTTGGACGATCGTTGAAAAACTGACTTATAGGCCCGGTAGCCTTGTATTTGGAGAAGGAGATGCGATCACCCTTTCTAACTTCCTGTCCACTCGCGCCATCTACTACAAATGTAGCGATACTTGCGGTTATATTGGTTATAACTGCTACGACGGAGGTGCATTTGCAGAGATGCTGTACTTTGAGGAAGAAATGGATCTCCTATTCCTCTCTGACTTTCGTGAGGTTAAAGCTGAAGACATTGACAGTGCCTTTCGCTTTACTTACGCTTTTATGGAGGAGCAAGATATCTATATTCCCTACGCATATTACGAAAATGTGAAGGTTGGCGATCGCCTTAATTTACGCCCCAAAGGCCCGACGTTAGATGATTTAGTACGCAGCGACTTCGAGCGAATAGATTATATAGGCATTAGCTAAAAGATTCTGAAGTATGAGCTTTCGCCACACCTTTTAACCCGCTATTCGATCGCCCTTTTCCCACAATTTCCCCATCCGCTGCTGCAACTTCACTCAAAGTGCGATCGCCCGCCGCCCCTTCCAGCAATTGAATTTGAATTTGGTCCAACCGCGGCCCGCACACCGAAACCACCGCCAGTTCCACATTTTCGCAGCGCCACACTTCCCCCACCGCCGGCATTCTTTGCAACTGATAGCTCAAAAAACCTCCGATTGTTTGGTATTCGTCAGTTACTGGCAAATCCAAATTCAATATTTGATTCACATCATCTACATTTAACTGCGCTTGCACCAAAAAAGTGCGATCGTCCAATACTTGCAAAGCAATTTCTTTGCTATCTTGCGATTCGTAACTGCGGCCGATAATTTCTGCAATCAAATCCCGCAGCGTCACTAACCCGGAAATGCCGCCAAATTCATCAACCACGATCGCAATTTCTTCCGATGAACCCTGCATCAAAGGTAGCAATTCTCCCAACAGCATCATCTCCGGCACAAACCTCACCGGACGCATCCAAGTTACAATTGGCGTGTCTGGTGATAACAAACCTTCGGCTAGGGGTTTAGCAAGTTGTTTGAAGTCAATCACCCCGATAATATCATCGAAAGAATCTCCTGTAATCGGATACCTAGAATGGTTGGAAATCGTAATTTCCGAGAGCAAAGTTTGAAAAGTAGCAGTCTTGGGAAGCGCGACAATACTTGGCCTTGGCACCATCACTTCTTGTACCCACACTTCCCCAAACTCAAACACGTTGTTGAGCAATTCTCGTTCTTCTGCTTGCAAGCCGCTTGACTCTGTGGAAGTAGCGATAATTAATTGTAGTTCTTCGGGAGTCACTGGCCGATGGGTGACATCGTATTCAATACCCGCAAGCTGCAAGAGCGATCGAGTCGATTTATTGAGCAAGGAAACAAATGGATTGAATAAACGAGCAATCTGTAAACTGGGAGTGCCTAGGCCTCTTGCTAATTGTTCGGAATAAAGTAAGGCTACAGATTTCGGCACCAGTTCGCCGAGTACGATTTGTAGATAAGCCAGCAGAAAAAAAGTGACTATGGATATGCTAAAAGAATGGGCGATCGATTCCTTGATATAAGTTGGCAGTGGCAAAAAGCGGATGGAAACTCGGATCAGCACGGCGATCGTATCTTCCCCAATCCAGCCGAGAGCTAAACTAGAAAGAGTGATTCCCAACTGCATAGTTGAGAGCAATCGCTCAATACTTTGGATCAAAGATTGAACCGTCAGAGCCGGAACATCTCCCGCCTCAACTAACTGATTAATCCGCGAACGACGCACCGTCACCATCGAAAACTCAGCCGCCACAAAAAAAGCATTGATCGCTATCAGCAGCAGCACTGATAGCAACCGTGACAGCACCTCTGTCCAAGTCATAGCAGGCAACTCAGCCATCTCCTACACTCTCCTGACCCAGGCCCGTGGGAGTGATACAGCTCTGCCTAGAACCACTTTCTCGGCAGAGCCTGAGAACCAGTCGGTCGGTTTGACATCCTCCATAGCAAGCTAAAATTGTTGACAATCCCCCTAACACGAACACAACAGGGGCAAGCATCTGCAAATAATTTTCCAAATAGTGAACTACTCACCCCTCACCTGGACTAACAGGTATAGCAGGGGACTTCCCGGCGCTGTAAGTTAATTCACTTCGGCACTGGAATGCCCGCTATTTGCAACTGAAGTTTTTGAGCTGGATAATCTGTCAGCGTCAGCGAAATTTCTTTAGCATTTTCCAGCAAAGTCGTGGGAATGCTAATCGTCCCGTAAAATACCTGCCCGTTGGGGGGCAGTTCCCCAGGTAAATCCTCGGCCGTCGCACTTAGGGGCTGGCCCTGGTTATCAGTGACGCTCAAGAAACTGTATAAAAACTTTACAGCTTGGGAGCCTTCGTTCTTCATGCTCACGTCTAGCAGCATGGAGTTACCTCGCTGATTTGCCGCACTCACTTCTAGGGTGATTCCCCCGTCGCGACTGTTCATGGGAAACTTGGTGCTGGGATTTTTGTCAGTGGCTGGTTTTTTGGCTGTAGCTGTTTTAGAGCTAGCCTTGTCTGTTTTGGTATTCCCTTGACCCGCTACTTTCTCAGGATCGCGACCTTCTATCCGTGCTTTGACGGTTTTGAGAATGTCTTTTTCTTTCAAAATGCTCACTTGGTCTTTGCTCGCTGGAGTTCCCTGTTTGCCGCCTGCATTACTGCTGGGGCGAACGTCTGGTTGAGTAGTTCCTTTCAACGCTTCCCGACCTAAAGTAAATCCGAAAACAGAACTCGTCACACCAGCTCCCAACATCATAGTCAGTAGAATCAGAGTCAGCACTACCGTCGAATTCAGTACCATTACCTGTAAGTTCTATGCCAAGTCTTAGAAACTGCTTTGTTTGACCGATCGACTCCAACTTCGGGCTGATGGCGATCGGGCGAAGGCAGATCGAAGATTGTGATTTTTGTTCTCTAGTTTTAACACGGACTGGGAAATTATGTTATAATTCGTTTTAAGTTCGATCGCACCAAGCGATCTAACGGCAGTTGGCCGAGCGGTTTAGGCAGCGAACTCATAATTCGCCTCAGGCAGGTTCAACTCCTGCACTGCCGATTTTGACTCCTGATGATAGAGGACACGGCAATGCCGTCTCCCTACCCAAAATAATCAGGTAGAGGACACGGCAATGCCGTCTCCCTACCCAAAATAATCAGGTAGAGGACACGGCAATGCCGTCTCCCTACCCAAAATAATCAGGTACAGGACACGGCACTGCCGTCTCCCTACCCAAAATAATCAGGTAGAGGACACGGCACTGCCGTCTCCCTACCCAAAATAATCAGGTAGAGGACACGGCA
>JAHREW010000046.1:0-36268 GCA_020883125.1 Microcoleus sp. CAWBG506 | reverse complement strand
TGCCGTCTCCCTACCCAAAATAATCAGGTAGAGGACACGGCACTGCCGTCTCCCTACCCAAAATAATCAGGTAGAGGACACGGCACTGCCGTCTCCCTACCCAAAATAATCAGGTAGAGGACACGGCACTGCCGTCTCCTAATTTCGGCTAGTGTCCTAATTTCTAGCTCAACCCTTAATTAACTCCACTCCGTCGCGCCCATCAATTTCTTGAACATATACTTTAACTTGTTCTTCCTTTGCGGTGGGCAACTTTTTACCCGTGAAATCCGGCTGAATCGGTACTTCTCGGTGTCCGCGATCGACTAAAACTGCTAGCCAAATTTTCTCCGGTCTGCCATAATCATTTACTGCATTCAAAGCCGCTCGAATCGTTCTACCTTTATATATAACGTCATCTATCAATACAACAGTTTTGCCTGTCAAATCGAAGGGAATTTCGGTTTTGGCTGGTGTCCGCATCGCCACTCGATCCAAATCATCTCGGTAAAACGTAATATCCAAAGCACCCACCGATACTTTGACTTGTTCGAGGACTTCAATTTGAGCCGCCAGAATTTGAGCTAAAGGTACGCCTCTAGTATGAATACCTAACAAGACTAATTCTCTTGGGTCTCCCGATTTTTCCACTATCTGAGAAGCGATGCGGGTAAGAGTGCGTCGCACTTCATCCGGCGATAAAATTTCAATAATTTTAGTCATTGGTGGCGGTTGCTAATTTTTGGCTGTGGGTCGATCGACAGTTAGCGGACAAACACGAAGCGAGCATAAAAGAGCAATGATAATCCCAACCAAATCAGAAAGCAATACCGAGTTAATTGCAATGCTTGGTGAATATGGTGCACTGTGATAGGTTGATTCGGCTCCCCTAACAGGGGTTTGTGTTTAACAACTCCGCGATAGGAATTTGTACCTCCTAGTTGCACTCCCAAGATGGCGGCGTAGGCGCATTCGCTCCAACCGGAATTGGGACTGGCATCTTTTACCGCATCTCTTTGACAAATTCTCCAAATGTACAGGGGTTTTCCTGATATCGCAGCTAATGTCATCACTGTTAATCTGCAAGGAATCCAAGTCAGGACATCTTCTAATTTGGCGCTAAACCATCCTAAATCGGTGTAAGGTGCTTCTTTGTAGCCGACTGTAGAATCTAATGTACTGGCTGCTTTATAAGCGATCGCCAAGGGGACGATCGCACTCATTGACATAGAGTAATCGGCGAGCGGCAAATTTCTAACACTTAATAATAGATATAGATGTGGGAGAGCGAACCCAACTAAGGCATAAAATAGGGGGGCACTCACCCCATCCACGGCATTCTCTGTTACAGTTTCTAACAATGCTCGCAGAATTTCTGGCTCGGATAAGTTTTCAGTATCCCGACCGACATAAAGACTCAACCGTTCTCGCGCCTTGACTAAATCTCCTAGATTTAGAGGTGCCAGTACATCCTCCGCAGCAGCCCTCAAACTCCGACCAGCAAAACAGCTTGCGAGTAAAATGGTCTGTAAAGCAATGCCCAAAAGAGGATGCACCCAACTAGCAGCTTGCACCATCGACCAACTGACAGTATAACTGCCTAGAATCAGGCAGATCGCGAGGATTATACCAGCACCGCGAAGCAGCAGTTTAGGTCGATCGCTTGGAGGACTATCGCCCAAGTTCGGTTTTGTACCTGGGGGATTATTCCAGATATTAAAGACCAGTCGAGTATAGCGCTCAATGGCCCAACCCATCGCCTGTACAGGATGCGGCCAACCCCAAGGATCGCCGATGGAGTAATCTAATACAGCAGCTAAAATCAAAACAGCCAATTCATCCGGCATCATTTATATATAGACAGTTTTAAGTTCACAGATTGTTTTCGTCCCGCAGTAGGTGCAGGTTCTGCTCCCAATTAGCACCATCAAAGGGTACGATCCGAAATTGAGCAACTGCATCGGAGTCTAGACAGCGGACATTGACATCAAATTGATCGGGATGCGATCGGGGGCGATAAAACGCATGAATACCACAAATCCGGCAAAAATTATGTTTGGCAATGCCCGTATTAAACGTATAGGTTGTCAAAACATCTTCGCCGCTTAGCAACGTAAAATGTTCTGGTGGTACAATTAGGTGCAAAAATCCCTTCTTGTGACAGATAGAACAGTTACAATCAACTGCTTCGTGTTTGTCCACCGCGACTCGGAAGCGGACAGCACCGCAATGACAGCCACCTTCGTAGACAACAAGTGTGCGATCCATATTTACTGGCAATCGTATTTTTCAACCGATCTTAACATTCTTGGTAGTTAGGGCGTTTTTAATTGCCCAAACCATTGATTTTATTGAATTGTCATGATTCCTGATTCCTTACCATCTAAATGATAAAGCTAGTTTCTTCACCAAGAGCTGCTTGCCAACTTCGGGCATCATAGTATAAGTCTTCCAGAGAAATACTGTACAGCGCCAGCACCAGTTTTTTGTGCAGTTGCTTCCACAAACTGAATGTTACCCAGTCCTCTGCAAGGCAAGCATCAGCAGAATGGCGACGTAAAGGTTCAATAGTTTCCCCTACAGCCTCTAAGATTTGTCCAAGAGAGATTTGAGCTGGTTCGCGGGCCAATTTGTAGCCTCCTTGTGAACCCCGAACTGATTGCACTAAACCGGCGCGTCGCATTTCAATTAGCAATTTTTCGAGATAGGGAGCCGGTAACTCCTGTCGTTTCGCGATCGATTTTACCGAGGTCGGCCCGAACCCAGGTTGCAAACTTAGATCCAGTAGAGCTTTGACACTGTAGTGTCCGCGTGCAGTTAACTTCATCGGATTTTAAGATGTGGGGCATATATTCAGCTAGCTGATAGCTGATAGCTTATGCTACAGAGTTTAGACTTTGCTCGCAATCGACAGCTACTCCTCAAGAAAGACTGGACATTGTTAAAAATATTTAGATAATAGTGGTTAACAATCGAGCCAATCGGTGTAATATAGTTTTACGACTAGCTATAAAGCTAAAGTTTCTTGGCCAAACCAAAAATCAACCGAGAAAAAAACCGTACACCAGTTGAATATTTCAGGACTCAGTAGATGGTTAAAAAGAAAAGTATCGAACCCCTAGAAGGCGAAGGTCTGATCAAAAAGGTTAAAGACCTAGAGAACCTTACCAAAGAAGAAAAAGCAAGAGCCTGTGGCTACTACACCGTTACCAAAAATGGAGTAGAACGGGTCAACATGATGAAATTCTTGAATGCTCTGATTGATGCAGAGGGCATTCAGCTAGATGGTAAGCAAAACGGAAATGGACGGGGCGGACGCTCGGCTAGCTATCGGATTAGCGTTCAATCTAACGGGAACTTACTGATTGGAGCGGCTTACACCAAGCAGATGGAACTCCAGCCAGGAGATGAATTTGAAATCTCTTTGGGACGCAAGCACATTCACCTGCGCCAAATCGATCAAGAAGAAGAAGTAGCTTAAGCACTTACTTTTTGATTTGACTTGCTGGGACTGGTTGATTGGAGTTCAAGCAGATGTTTTGCTCTGAAATATTTCTGTGTGGCTAAATCTGTAAGTCTAAAACAGGATAGCTAGAGATGGCAATGGCTCCACAACAGCCACTGCCACCATTTATCAGATCCGAAATTAGCTATTTTCTCCCTCGCTAGATCCAATTGGAACAGCGAGGTTTTTCCGCGTATACAACCTCGCAGAGGTGGATAATATCAATTCCGGTTGTATCGTCAGGTGATTTAACCGCGAAGGCGCAAAGGGCGCGAAGTTCGAGAAGAGAGAGTTTAATACAGGACGATGAAGAGAGGATTTGATATAAAGTGTAGTAGGGAAACGGGAGTGCCGTGTCCCTAGGGGGAGTAATGGAGGCTCACTTATTAAGCTGGGTTGGCCTCAGTTCGTCTTTGCAAGAGTCGGGCAATTTCAGCTTTTTCTACCAGTCCAACGAGAACACCGTTGCCGCGAATCACGGGAAGTTCTTGGACTTTGAGTTGTTCAAAGAGAGTGACGACTTCTAGGAGGGATTGTTCTGGTTCGACGGTGGCGGAAAATTCGATCGGCTTGAGCAGTTCTTTCACTTGAACCGAAGGCCAGTTACCCGTAGGAATTGTTTTGAGCTCGTCAAGTTCGATCGCACCTACCAATTGTCCCGCATCATCTGTTACCAGATAGCGACGCCAGTTTTGAGGATTACCGATGACGTAGTTATTGGCAAATTCTCTCAGAGATAAGTTTTCTGAGACGATCGGGCTTCCTGGAGTAACAGCATCTGCGGCTGTCAGCCCCGCCAGTTGATTTTGAACTGTGGCAGATTGTGCAGATTGACCAGCATTTTGCAACAAAAACCAACCGATTACTAAATTCCAGATGTTGCCAAATATTCCTGTAGCAATGGCGATCCAACCAATGATTTGACCCACACGGCTAGCAAAAATGACACCTTTGTAAGGGTTCCCTGTAATTTTCCAGACGATCGCTTTGAGGATGTTACCACCATCTAGGGGCAAACCAGGAATCAGGTTAAATAGAGCTAAAGCTAAGTTGATCGAAGCTAAAAGTTGGACGATTGCCGCGGCGGGGCCTGTGAGACTGGCACCAATGCCGATCGCTGCTAACAAACCCGATAACAATAGACTAACTAACGGGCCTGCGATCGCCACCCAAAAAGCCTCAGCCGGAGTTTTGGATTCTCTTTCCAAACTAGCCAATCCACCAAACAGAAATAGCGATATCGATTTCACGCCAATTCCCTGTTTGATAGCAACCCAACTATGTCCCAATTCATGGGCTAACACCGAAGCAAATAACAGCAATGCTGTGAATAATCCCAGCATCCAGGGCGCTAGAGGGCCCAAGGTAGGAAACAGAGCAGCTAGTGCGCCACCATACTGCCACGTTACTAAGCCCAGGACTAAAAACCAAGATGCGTTGATGTAAAAGGGAATTCCAAACAGGTTGCCGACGCGAAATGTACCATTCATAATGGCTACCTCTGATATTATGGGGGAGAGTTTTTTCTCTCTGTTTCCTTATAGTAACGAAATGTAACGAGAATGTTAATCTGTCGATGGGCGTGGTATCCGCCTAGGTTGGTTCGGTAAAGAGCGATCGCCCTTGGACTGAGAAAGTGCGATCGCCCTTGACGACTACTCAAACAGGTTTGAGATTAATCAGGTATCTTGCCCAATCTTTCCCTCAATTCATCAGCCGATAACTGCGGCAGTTGCTCTACAAATAGTGCCAATTCTGCTACAGACAATGCCAATAAATTAGTCAGGGCGATCGGCAAAATATCGCCAAATTCATTTGAACTCATTTTCAAGACACTTTCAGCTAATAATTTCACCGCTGATTCTCGCCCTGATTCATCGACTGTCAGCATCGATAGTGCCAGTAACAACACGGTAAAATCCGTTGCAGACAACTTTGATATTGGAGCTAGAAAAACAGTCATTTTTGGGTTTAATTTTCCCAACCTGACTTGCAGAAAATTTTCTAAAATTAAGCGCTGTTGTTCTTGTCTACCTCGTTCTAGCCCTCGTTCTAGCCCTCGTTCTAGCCCTCGTTCTAGCCCCTGTTCTAGCCCTCGTTCTAGCCCCTGTTCTAGCCCTCGTTCTAGCCCCTGTTCTAGCCCTCGTTCTAGCCCCTGTTCTAGCCCTCGTTCTAGCCCTTCTTCTCTAGCTTTTTGCTGTGCTGCTTCTATTTGTTGCTGAAAAAGTGGTGCAATAGCCATAATTAACTCCCGCTCTTCTGGCCCTAATTCCTGTGGGATATCAGTTACTAAATTTGACTGTAACCGATACAATAATTCTAGCGCTATCATCCGCAACGGATCGTCCGTTGGTAAAGCGCTCAATTGAGCGATCGCCCTTTGCTGTACTTTACCTTTGCCCAAAATCCTTAACCACAAGGTTTCTGGAGTTTCTGGCAACTGGTGAATAGCCACAATAGCAGTTCGCAAAGACTCGCCCAAAAAATAGATTCCCTCCATCCAATTCTCTGTGTCTGGTTTGGCATTAAAGCTATCCACCAATGCTTTTGATGCTGTGGGCATCAAAATCCACAGTTTGGGTAACTGAGAATCATCAAGGCGAGTATTTTCTCTTCTAGATTGTCGTTCTAATTCACCTCGCACATCCAATAACTTGCCTAGACAGCTACAAATTTCGCTGACGTTGGCCGGATTCCGAAACGGTTCAATAATAGCAGTTGTGCTTGCCATTTTTCCCAACAATCCCAGACTTTTTAAGTATTCTGGATTTAGGGTGATGGGAGTGAAGTAAACATCAATTTCTCGGACTTCGGAAGTTACATCTCTGCCGATATTGACTGTTCCAATGGGTGACAAAAGTTCTTCCAGGTATTCTTTGGCAAAACGATCGTGAATAAATCGCGTCATAAAAATTAGGATTAACTTTTTAATTATAGCATACTTGACTTAATCACCATCGAATCCATCCCTTCTCCCCGGCTGAATATAGCGCTTTAATTAATCAACTAATTAAGTATAATTAGAAGCTGTTTTCGCCCCTGTTTCGGCCGCCCAACGCTTCAAATCTTCGATTTGCGATCGCGCGATGGTAGCTAGAGGTACTGTCTCCTCGATCGACCTCAAAATATCCTCCGTCGTCAAATCCCGCCGCTGGCCGTTGACAAAAGTTCCAAAAGCCCGGTACAGTCCATCGATGACAACTTGCTCAATTTCTGCACCGCTAAAATTTTCAGCCCGCTTCGCCAAAACCCCCAAGTCGAATTCCCGCAATCGAGTCGGGCGCAGCCGCTGCAAATGCACTTGAAAAATATCTTGCCGTTCCTTTTCTGAGGGCAAATTCAAAAAGAAAATTTCATCAAACCTGCCCTTTCTCAGCAACTGGGCCGGCAAAATCCGCACGTTATTTGCAGTTGCGACAATAAACACCGGACTGGTTTTTTCTTGCATCCAAGTAATCAAACTGCCGAATACCCGACGCGATGTTCCCGAATCGCCATCGCCGCCACTAATAATATTGCCGAAAGCCTTATCTATTTCATCAATCCACAAAACGCAAGGCGCGATCGCCTCTACCAATTCTATCATCTGTCTGACCCGACTTGCGCTGTCGGCGACCAAGCCACCAAACAACCGGCCAGTATCCAACCGCAACAGTGGCAAACGCCATTCCGAGGCGATTGTTTTGGCTGATAAAGATTTGCCAGTACCTTGAATTCCCACTAACAAAACGCCCTTGGGATTTGGTATGCCATAGCTGCGCGCTTCGTCAGTAAAAGCATCTTGCCGCATCTTTACCCACTGTTTCAAATTCTCTAATCCGCCCACATTTTTGAGAGATTCTTGGGAATTGCAAAACTCTAAAATACCTGTCTGGCGGATTGCTTGCTGTTTTTCCTCCAAAACTCCATCAATGTCTGACTCGTTAATCTGCTGTTTAGCGGCCAAAGCTTTAGCTAAAACTCGTCCGATTCTGGCGCGACTCAAACCTTGGCAAGCTTTAACTAACTGTTCCCTTGCTAAACCTGTAACTTGCAACTGTTCCGGCTTTGCCACCACATGAGAAATTAAACGATCAATTTCTTGAAAGTTTGGTAAAGGGAAATCAATTACTGTCACTTCTTCCTGCAATTCTTCCGGCAATTCTAGCGCGTGAGAAGTCAGAATGATTGTTTTCTTGCTTCGCTTCAATTCCCGCGTTAAATTGCGTAATTCTCGGACTACCGGCACATTTTTTTCGGTGTAGGGATATTTCAAAATTGGGTGTAAATCCCGCAACACAAATATGGTATATTCTTCTACAGCAGTCTTACCGATGCGATCGAGCGCCGCCATCACCGAACCCTTCCCGGAACCGTTATCTTCCCAGCCGCGCACGATATCCCAGAACAACACCCGGCGGGCGGGAGTTACTTCCAGTGCTACTTGGGCGATTACTGCTTCGACAGGTTCCTCTTCCGCGCCCACAATGTACAGCAGCGAATAGCGGGCGCGAATCATCAAATCTAGTCGTTTTACCAGTGTCTCAAAGGGGTTATGGCGATCGCAATTAACCGCATCGCCTGTTTTGGGTTGGATGTAATTTTCTGTCATTTTATTTGATATTTTAGATGGAGGTTTAAATTTTATTAAAAATATTGTTTGTAGTAAGAACTTTAGTCCTTAAAAACTATTGGCCAGGACTAAAATCCTTACTACGAACTTTAAAATTATAACAGAAGATGATACCGTTGGCTATTTGGCAACTTTTCGAGCTTGTTTCACCATTTCAATCAGAGTGTGGTGAGCATCTTCGGCATCTTTCAAAGTGCGATCGAAATTTACTCTAATCGGCAAAGTTTCGCCATTGACTTGAGCGGTTAAATCCATACCATTCGCATCAATAGCCAGCATTTGAGCTTCTGTCGCCTCTGGTTTGCCGCCAAATGCTTGAGCATATAGCACTACAGCACTAGCATGGTCTTCGTTCATGTGGGTGCAGATGCGATCGCTAATCTCAGTGGAAAACTGTTCTGACATGGGAGATTCCTCAGATGCAATATCGATCAATTGTACTGCGAATCGTCGTTGACAAATCACTTCGCAATTTGCTAAGGTCACATTAACATGAACAACTCTAGCGCTTATATCGAACTACTACAAGCATTTCCTCCACGACCTATAAATGCTGAGGAGGAATTAACAGCGACTCAAACTGCGATCGACTCTTTGTTGGATAAAGGCGAACTGACTCCCGACGAACGCGACTACCTCCACCTACTGGGAATGCTTGTTTACGAGTACGAGCAAACTTTGGAACCCATACCTGACATTTACGGAGTAGAACTATTAAAGGCTTTAATCGAAGAATTTGAACTCAGACAAAAAGACTTAGTTCATATTTTTAAAGCCGAGTCTATTGTCTCGGATATCCTCCGAGAAAAGCGCCAACTTACAACGGAACATATCCAAAAACTTGCAGAGTTTTTCCGCGTTTCTCCGGCTGTTTTCTTTCCGCTGCATCCAGTCAAAACAACTGCTTGAATTTAATTAAAACCATCTTTTTTTTAGTAATGACTTTAGTCCACAAACCGGGTTTTTATGATAAAACGCATTGTCACCGAGAGATTCTCTAAAAACCCGGTTTCGTGAATCGGAGTGCATAAATCGGGAGAATGCTTCCTCTTCCTTGCTTTTTAAAGGCGAGACAGTTTATCATAGCAATTAAAGATAATTTAAACAACCTGCTATACTTATGAGCCAGTGTCTAAACCCTGATTGCCTATTCCAAAACCCATCCGGCACTACAAACTTTTGTCAAAAATGTGGTAATAAACTGCTATTGGGCGATCGCTACCGAGCGCAAAAAATCATTGGACAAGGAGGCTTTGGGCGCACTTTTCTAGCTGTTGACGAGTATAAACCCTCAAAACCACCCTGCGTTATTAAACAATTTTACCCCCAAGCTCAAGGCACTTATAGTATCCAGAAAGCCACTGAGTTATTTGAGCAGGAAGCAGTACGCCTAGAACAGTTGGGTAAACATTCTCAGATTCCCGAATTATTAGCATATTTTAGTCAAGATGGACGGCAGTATTTAGTCCAAGAATTCATCGACGGTGAAAATTTAGCCCAAGCACTAGAATCTCAGGGATATTTTCGGGAAACGCAGATTCGCGACTTGCTTAAGAATTTACTACCCACCTTCGAGTTTATTCACTCTCGCCAAGTCATTCACCGCGATATCAAACCAGAAAATATTATTCTTAGGCAAGATGGGCAACTGGTTTTAGTTGACTTTGGGGCGGCGAAATATGCTACACAAACTGCTTTATCTGTAACGGGAACTGCGATCGGGACTGCTGGATATACGGCACCGGAACAAGCAGCGGGCAAAGCCATTTATGCTAGTGATATTTATAGTCTGGGTGTCACTTGTCTGTATCTGTTAACTCAGGTTGAACCGATTGATTTATTCGATACAAGCGAGATGGAATGGGTGTGGCGAGAACACTTAAAAGCATCTGTCAGTTCGGAACTGGGTGTGATTTTAGATAAAATGATACTACCTGCTAGTAAGCGACGTTATCAATCTGCTACTGAAGTTTTGCAGGCGCTTGGTACTCAATCACGTCAATCACCACCTCAAGCATCACCTCAAACACCTCGACCGTCAACAGACTCCCTTAAATCAGCGCTGGGTGTTGACTATACTCGTCTGCGGGATTTATTAGCAGCAGGGAAGTGGAAAGAAGCGGATGAGGAAACACTCAAGGTGATGTTAAAAGCTGCTAGACGGGAGAAGGAAGGTTATTTCAATCGGGAATCAATTGATAATTTTCCTTGTGATGATTTACGCACGATTGACCAGTTGTGGGTAAAATATAGTCAGGGTCGCTTTGGCTTTAGCGTCCAGAAAAAAATCTGGTTAGAAGTTGGTGGTAAAGTTGATTATGCTACTGAATGCAAGCTGGGCGATCGTGTGGGTTGGAGAAAGAGGAGAAAGGGGAGGAAAGGTTGGTTGGAGTACGATGACCTGACGTTTAATCTAAAGCAAGCACCACGGGGACACCTCCCGTCGTGTGCGCGTGTGTTTGCGTGGGGGGGAGAAGGATTGGGTTGGGTTGTTGGGGTGTTGGGCTCGTTGGGGTTGGTTGTGTGGTTCTCTCTTCTCTCGCATCGAGAACTGTAAGCTGTAATCTATACTGTAACTGATATTGACACTTTCATTATTTGAAGTAAAATTAATAAGGAGAAACTACTTTGACAGCAACAATTATAGAAATCGGCACTTTAATTACCCGCGATTTACACCTTCGTGGTGGCATCCCTATTATCGCAGGCACTGCTACATCTGTGCGACGAATTGCCGCGTTGTACAAACAAGGCAATAATGCTGAGGAAATAGCCGCTGATTTAGATCATCTTACCTTAGCCCAAGTTTATGCTGCACTTTCTTATTATCATGCAAATCAAGCAGAAATAGAAGCAGATTTAGATTCTGAACAAGCAGAATATGAGAGTCTGGCAGAGTTAAATAGCCAAAAAATGCCGGAGAAAAAATGAGTAAAATTCGGCTTTATTTAGATGAAGATTCACGCAGCCAAAAACTTTTACAAGCTTTACAAAGTCGCAGTGTAGATGTCATTACAGTTTCCGAAGCTGCGATGTTATCTCGGAGTGATGAAGATCAACTGAGTTGGGCTTTTGTGAATCAAAGGGTAATTTACAGTTTCAATGCTAGGGATTTTTATAGAATTCATACCGATTGGCTAGAAAAAGGTGACTCTCATTCAGGAATTATAGCAACTGCCAAGGCGATTAGGGCAGATTTTGTAGGGGCGGGTTCACCGATATCTTTCATCGGTATAGACAAATTCTATAAACCCGCCCCCACCCCACGACTTAACCACCCTGGCGGTTGCTATATTTTAGGTCAACAAAATTATTCTGCGGGAGAACAAATGCGTCGCCTTTTGAGACTGATTTCTGCTAAGTCTGCGGAAGAAATGCAAAATCAAATAGAGTTTCTCAGTGCTTGGAATGAAAATTAAGCATATTAATCTATAATTACTCTTTTTATAAAGATGAGGATCTCAACTAATGCGTTATGCGATTGTCATTGAAAAAACACCGAATAACTATTCAGCTTACGCGCCAGATTTACCCGGATGTGCAGCCACAGGCGCAACCCTTGCGGAAGTACAGCAGCAAATTAAAGAAGCGATCGAATTTCACTTAGAAGGATTGCGAGAGGAAGGTTTACCGATTCCCGAACCAACTACAATTTCTGATTATGTAGAAGTAGGGTAGTAGGGCAAAATATGTCATAAATTAAATCTGCAAAATTCAAGGATAATAAATTTATGCTATACTCAAACTCTAATTTTTAACCCCAGATTCACCTATGCCAACTTTAACTGATGTTGGCACTTTGATTACCCGCGATCCGCAAAGTTAGGGAAATAAACCTAAACGAATCCATAATTGTCGCGCTATTAACTGTGGTTGAGAATTCATTCCCAAAGCTGTAACTGTTACTCTACCTACTGGTGTCATTCCTGCGATCGCACCTGACTCAGCTTGCACTTTAAAATTCTCTTCCCACCTATTTTCTCTTGGGTGAAACAGCGAAACTTCTGTATTAGATGTAGAATCAATTCCGCTTGTATTAGTTCCTTTCCGCAGATTGCAAGAGCGACAAGCTAATGCTAAGTTGGAAATCTCATCATTACCGCCTCGATAAAGTGGAACAATATGTTCAATCTCAAAAGGAAAGTTAAATACGATTTCAGGTGCGCGGCAATATTCGCAACGATGAGCAGCACGATCTGCTACTAAATTGTAGTTAGGATTCATCAGATCGATTGTTGTAGGAGAACTTCTGTCCGAATAGTAGCAGCTTGAAGCTCAGTTTCGACAAGACTTTCTAATTCCGCTTGTTGTTGGGGAGAAAGAGTTTGTCCTCGATCGCGCGCTGTACGCCACAAATTCATTAATTCTGATAATCTTTTTTGTTGTTGGATAGTAAAGAATTCATCAGGATTAAACCTTTCAATGACTATTAATGCGCTGAAGTCCGTTTCGCCTAACAAAGCAGTCAAAGCATCTAAAGCTTGACCCGCAGTTTGACCGACAGATTGCCGATCGCCCGCAATAGCGCGATAGGATTTCTCACCGTTGGTATTAAGTACAGGCAGGATAGCTACCGTAGTCATATCTGAGTGAAAGTTAGTTACTAATTTAGTATAACCTGATTCCCTACAATTATAACTAAGTTTATCCCCGACTTCTTCAAAAAGTCGGGGTTATGAGTATTCTGGTTTGTGACTACAAACTACACAACCTAACTAAAAGAGCGATCGTCAAAGGGCAATTCATCAAACAGCGAATCAATATCACCCTCAGACTTAGCAACTGACGCAGGAGTAGCCGACTTTGGAGGCTTCACCGAAGGCACTTTTGCCACGGGTAAATTTGCCGCAGGTTCCAAAACAGCAGGCTCAGATTTTTGTAACTTAACTACAGGTAATTCCCCACCATTTTCACCATTTTTGCTAGTTTGATTCCACATCATCATCCCCAACAAACCATCAACCAAACCCCCACCGCTACCATTACCACTCACTGCAACATCCGGTACAACTCGTACATGGCGATCGCCTATAATTTGCATTAACTGCAAAGCCGTATAACCAGAACCCCCCAAAGCCACAACACCAGCGTGATAAGCCGAAGCTTGAGCATTTCCCTTCACCCGAATCGACTCAGCTTCACCTTGAGCCTGTTTCACCTGAGAATTCGCTTTCAACTCCGAAATCTTCACACCCTGCTCGGATTTCACCATCTCTTGCTGAATCTCAGCCAGCGCCGTTTCCCGTACCAATTGTTGCCGCTGAGTTTGCGCTATTTGCTGCACCTCATAAGTCTTACATTGTTCTTCCGCAATTTTGCGATCGGTTTGAGTTTGCATCAACTCTGCGGGTGGCAAAATATCCCCAATCAAAGTATCAATTGCTTGCACATCATAGGTACGCAAAGCCGCTTTGATATACTCGGCCGCTTCCGCTTGCCGATCGCTCCTTGCTGACAGAAAATCTAACACAGAATAAGCTTGAGCCGAATTGCGGAAATAATTGCCAATAGTCGGCTGCAAAACGTGATCGACTAAATTCTGCATTGAACCCACGCGAGAGATGACTTTTGGAGCATCCAAAGCACCGACATGAATAATTTGAGCTACTTCCAAATCAAAGGCAAAACCGTCTCTAGAACGCACCGTTAAAGATGAAAGTTGAGAATCATAACTATGCCGTTCTGTTTTAGTAGACCAATTCAAAACAATATTGGTAGTCGGCACTAATTCTACTTTCAAAATGCGAGTATTCAGGGGATGTTTCCCCGGATAAAGAGGTGTTATCCACACGCCTTTGTTGCCAACTTCCACCAAATTGCCGTGGGTGAAAGCAGCACCACTGATATCTTCTGAGGTTTTACCGACATAGGAAATAACTGCGCCCACATAGCCGATCGGGATTTCCGTCATCGGTACTTGTTCCACCCCGACAAACCAAGGATTCAAGTTCCAGGAACCGGAAAGCAAAACCTGTTCCTGCAAGCCGCGCCGTCCTCCACCATTGATGAACTTCTGTGCATTTTGGAAGTTGTCATGATTGGGAATAATCGCGCCAGCAATTTCACCATCTTGAATGGGAATTCCGTCATAAGTTGTGACAATTCCCACTTTATCTGGTGCAATTTTGTACAGCTTTAAATTTTCTGGGGTCATCCCATGTTTTGTAGCATTTGCTGCTGTAATTACTGTAAATAATGCTGTATTAATTCGATAGCTACCTCCGGTCAAAATCCCCAGTTGTCTACCTTTTTCTCCACCGCTCTTTAGGAATTTTCGAGCATCTTGAAAATTGTCGCATTCTGTGATTTTACCAAGAATGCGCTGGGGCGGAATAGACTGACCACCTGCTGCGATAATTAAGGCAATTTCACCTTGGGGAACCACTGTTAAGGATTCTTTGCGAACATTGTATTGCAAAGGCCAATAACCCCAGTGCCAACCGGGAGGTAAAGTATCAGCTTGATATCCCGCTTCTCCGTTTAGAGCAATTAAGTCTCCGGGAGGTAAAGCCTTGCCGCCAAAGCTAAACTTTTTACTGACAATGCCTACTTCGCGATCGCCAATTACGACCAATCCACCAAAAAATAGCGGTATGCAAATAATAATCGCACCGCCGATGACAATTGGTACAATTGAGCCAAATAAGTCCATCTGCGCTGTCTGCACAGCGATAGTGGTTTGAGGTAGCTGTTGCAACAGTAATTTCTGGGGTTTTGCCACTAGCTGAGTCGAAATTTGACTGGTAGGGGGGATATCGCTAACAGCTAATACTGGCGAGGGTTTTAAACTGGTTGTTACGCCTAAAGCTAGGGCGGCCGAAACTGCCGCTGCTAAATGTTTGAAAACGCGGACTTTGATTTTTGACTTTGGTTTAGATGAATAAAGCATTTGTTTAATATGGGCTAGATTGTCCTATTGGTTCAAGCTTAGCCTCGATCGCAAAGTTTGACCTAAAAACTTAAGCTCTCATAAATGATATCCAATCCGGTTGCATCGGAATGATATAGAGGACACGGCAGTGCCGTTTCCCTACAATTGATCGGCGTAGGGACACGGCACTGCCGTTTCCCTACAATTGATCGGCGTAGGGACACGGCAGTGCCGTTTCCCTACAATTGATCGGCGTAGGGACACGGCACTGCCGTGTCCTCCTGCCGTGTCCTCCTGCCGTGTCCTCCTTCAGTTTTGAAATTTAAAAAATATTATTTATTTTCAATAATGCACAATTATTGAGAATACAATTAAATCATTTATATCTTGAAAGTCATATCCTCAGAGAGTTTCAGCCTCTGGAAGCAACCGAGCGATGCACTCAATACTGCTGCCTCAGAGAAAGTGCTAGGGAAAAAACTGAGAACAACCCTCATAAATTTCGAGGGACGATCCCAATAAATTAGTAAGACACACAGCACGCTCTCCCAAACACTATGCTCAAGCTACTCCCAAAGTCGATCGCTCCCTCACAAACATCTAGGCCCTGGTACAGGCGATCGACCTTTCAACAGAACACAAGTACATCAATCCTAGGACTCATCCAATCAGTCAGAGAAAAAACACTACGATAAATCTTTAAATCGCTTAAACTAAACTGGAGAAAGACTCAAATCGGCAAAAATTCCCTCCCCTGCGTCAGACCTGAAATCTTTCTTGATTGTGATTGGAGAATCGACAAAAATGACCACTTACTCTCATCGAGAAACCATTCCCATATTACCAGAGCGTCGAAATAATACCGAGGTTTTCTGTACCTATCTCATGCTCGATACCCAAAACTGTCCCCCACTGATTAAGTGGCAGAATATTCCGGCTCTCAAACGCAATTTTGAGTTATACCAAAAACACAACCAGACATTTAGACAGTTGTTATCTCAGCAAAATACGATCCAAAGTCTATCAATGTTTTGGCGGAATATAATAATTGCTTCTGCGCCTATACTTGAAGAATGGGAACCCAAAAACAGCAGAAAATTAGCCTTACAGCATTTAGCTAGTTTATTTGAAAAAAACTGCTATTATGCAAGCAAAAAAGTATGGTTAAATTCACAAGACCGCTCTTGGGACGAATATCTATCTTCTGCTCGCATTTTTGTTTATAGTTCTGATAATCTCGTCAAAGTATTAAAGTCTTATGACGAAGCTCAGGCTACTCTAGATACATACCTTCAACAAACCTTGATTAAGGAGATTAAAAATTACCAGATATGTAAATTTTCCCAGTGGCGACTGGTAGTTAAAAAAAGTGATAAAGAGCTTCGGGAAGCACTGCAAAGAGCCGGATATCAAGAACCTTACATTTCTCAATGTATCTTTGCACGCAAATACTTTCAACAAGTTTATCGCTTTAACAAAGTTCAGAATCCCGCCCTGAGAAAATCGGGAGATAAATGGCTGGAGCCTGACAGCGAAGACTTTCAAGCTGCCACAGAATGTTATAATGCAGAAAAGTCTCTCTCTTGTGCTCCCCATGAAGTTTCCGCAGGCTCAAGTATTAGCATAGAGCAAATGCAAGCTTGGATGAAAACCTCCATTGAGGCCTTAAAAAAATACGATCAAGTTATTATTTATAGCTCTGAAAATATTCAGAATGTATCCCCAATAATTCAGCCACAAGACAGTGACAAATTATGGGATGCCTCAGAGCCAGAAATAATTAGTCTGGAAGCTGAAGAATCTGATTCAGAAGCAAATCCCCTATTGAATCAAACTAAACTGGATTTCCATGAACAACTCGATCGCCTCAAACCGGATCAACACAAAATTCTCTTGCTTTATTATGGTGTCGGCTTGAAGCAAAAGCAACTGGAAACTCAATTAGGAACCAGCCAGTCCGCTATTTCTCGTCGTCTCAATACTATTAAGAAGCAACTCTTAAGAACCTTGATTCAACAATCACAACCCCAGGCATGGGTGACAAATTATGTAGTTGAATGGCTACATAAAGATTTCCGCGCCCCGCGGCGCTCAGATTTAATTGAAGCAGCCTTAGTTCAATCCACAAAAAAACTGACAGTGGAAGCTCAACATATTTTGTTTCGGCGCTACGGTCAACAGCTCAATGAACAGCAAATTGCCAGTCAATTTGGTCTTAGTTTATTAGATATTAAGACCATAATTGCTGAATCTCAGCACAAGTTACAAGCCTATTTAATCAAGGAACTACCTCTTTGGGAAAAAGAGTATGTCGAAGAGTGGCTCAAGAGTTTTTATTACTCTAAAATTTGCCTAGCTCATGAGCATCTAAATCTATCTTTAGAGATTGCCTATGACTGGGAAACAATGGATAAGATTGTCGAAGAATGCTTGAAAATTTTAATCTCTCAGAAAAAAGGGGAATAAACCAATGTTTGACTTAACCAAATTACAACCAGTTGATTCTAGTGATTCTTGCCTCGTGCGGTTGACAATTGACCAAGCAGACATAGAGACTGCATGGCACGAAGCTCAAGAACATTCTAATCCACTTTCTCGTTACAATGCTTATCTGAATAGTGTTTGTTTAAAGCCTTTTCTGAACTGGATTTCAGAAGTGTTGGCAGATGAAGAGTTGCCTCAAATTTCTGTTTGGCAACGTCAAGACCTTGCTAGTATTTGGGAAGTTGTCAATGGCACTGCTATCGGAATTGGCGAAACTAGATTAGTGTTAATCCCTAGCGATGAGGGAGATTTGGAGGAATTTTGCGTGCCGCAGGAATGGGTTGATATTCCTAATTGGACTGCTGATTATTACCTGCCGGTACAGGTGAATTTGGATGGGGATGATGATGGGGAGTCCTGGATGGAAGTGTTGGGTTTTGCAACGCATCGCCAACTCAAGCATGAAGGTAGATATAATGCTGCCGATCGCACTTATGTTTTGCCAATACAGGAATTAACCAAATCTTTCGTTGTCATGGACATAACTCTAGGGTTGAATTTGCAAGCAGAAGTCTCACCTTTGCCCAGCTTATCCGAGGTGGAATCGACTCAATTATTACATACTTTGGGTAATTCAGCGGTGTATTCTCCCCGGCTGCTAGTTCCCTTTGGGGAATGGGCATCTTTCTTGGCTAATGATGAATGCAGACAACAACTATATAATCTGCGTTTAGGAATTATTCAGGAACCAGTATTAGCTGCTGTACCCTCTGTGGTGGTTGAAAAAAGTCCAGCAAGTTTAGTTGAGCGGCTAAATACTTATTTACAAGCTGGGTGGGAGAAGATTGATGACATAATTGAGAGGTTGGGAATGTTAGATTCTGGCTTAATGTATGCGATGGAAGGTGAAGGTTATCGCTATGGTGATTCTAGCAGCCAGAAGGGAATTCCGACATTGCTTGATTTATTGCGCGATCGCAATAAAAGCAATCAATTGCGGGCTGCGGAATTATTAGGTTGCGTTGAGCCTGGAAATGAGGAGGCAATTTCCGCACTGAGACACTTGCGTGAAACTACCGAAAATGATACCTTGAAGCGCCAAGCAGCAGTCAGTTTGGGAAAACTTGACCCCAAAAATGCCACTGCGGGGGTGAGAATTGGTAAGATGATTGAATTAAAAATGGAGCTCGATAGCGATCGCGTGGTGCTAGAAATCACTCTGTTACCTGAAGGAAGTGATAAAACCAATATTTTCTTGCGGGTATTACCAGTGCGATCGAAAACTCTACCGCTCAATCTAGAACTAATTATCCTAGATGAAGATGGCGAAGTTTTCTGGCAAGAAAAAGCACACCATTTCACCAATAGTCTAAGGTATGAATTCAGAGGTGCGATCGGCGATTTTTTCCAGGTAAAACTCGCTTATGGCGAAGTTAGCATCACAGAAGATTTTACCATTTAACTAAATTAGGATCGGGAGGTCAAAAGCGATGAGCAAGCTTGTAATTTTGGAAATACGGGAGGCTGACAATGAGCAACGCTATCCTGTCACCCTCAGAATTTGTGATAGCATTAATTATCAGAATTTCCAAAGTACAGTTAGCGGGAAATTTCCACCAGCTAAAGATTTGATAGAAAGCTATGATAATTTGAAGCGAAATCGCATGGATGGCGGTTTTGGTTCTTATCGCAAATTAGAAAAGCTCAAGAAAGCACAAGTTACCAATGTTTCAGTGAAAGAATTAGCCAAGTCGGTAGAAATAAGTGTAAATAATTGGCTAAATTTTCCAGATTCTGAGTTTCAGGATGTCAGAGATTTACTTTTAAAAGTATTAAGTGCTCATAAAAATGATGTCAGGGTCATTATCGAAACAGACAATATTAGTTTGTGGAGTTTTCCTTGGCATTTATGGAATAAGTTTCAAGAGTTTGAAGTCGAGCCTAGTTTTGGTCTTTTAACTACTAATATTAATTCCGAATTAAACCAAAGAAAATATAAAGCTAAAATTAGAATATTAGTTATATTAGGAGATAGTTCAGACATAAATGTCGATGCAGATTTAAAACTATTAAAAGAATCTATTGCCCATAATGATGCAGAGATTACACATTTAACAGCTATTAATAGTAGCAAGCTTAATGACGAGTTATGGAACCAGAATTGGGATATTTTATTTTTTGCAGGTCATAGTTCTAGTGAAGATGATTACAGTCAAGGTAAGCTGGCTCTGAGTGAAACTGAAAGTATAGCGATTAAAGATTTAAAGTATGGTTTAGAAAATGCGATTAAGCACGGTTTGAAATTAGCAATTTTCAATTCTTGTGATGGCATGGGATTAGTCAAGGAACTAGCTTCCCTGGAAATTCCTGCGATAATTGCCATGCGAGAGCGAGTGCCGGATGAAGTTGCTCAAAAGTTTTTGGAGTATTTTATAGAGGAATTTGCTAGAGAAAAGAAATCTTTGCGCGACTCTGTTATGCAGGCGCGGAAAAAGCTGCACGTGATGGATATTGAATATCCCTGTGCTAGTTGGCTACCGATGATTTATGAGCATCGGGCTGTGGAGCCTCCCACTTGGGATGAGTTGCTCAAGGGGAATGAGGAAGAGCGGCAACGTGTTTCGATTTGGCGCAATCTTCGCACTGTGTTGGTGGCTAGTGTGTTAGTCACGGGCGCTGTGATGGGAGTGCGGTGGATGGGAATTTTACAAGCGTTGGAATTACCTGCTTACGATCATTTAATGCGGCAACGCCAATCAGAGGCGATCGATCCGCGCATCACAGTAGTTCAAATCAGTCAAGAAGAAGTTGATAAGTATGGTGGCTATCCGATCAAAGAATCTGCTTTAGCAGAAATCGTCAATAAAGTAGAAAAATATAAACCAGCAGCCTTGGGTCTCAATATATCTCGTAATCAACCTAGAATCAAGGATAATATGGATATCATAGCCCGTAAAAATTGGATAAAAACTTTTCAAGAAAATCAAAATTTTTATACTGTCTGTTCCTACCAATCGTCAGCGGGAGATTATGCTCCACCTCCTGAATTTTCTCCGAAACAATTAACCCAACAAGTAGGATTTGTCGATTTTTTTGACAATAATATTCAAGACAATAAATATCAGATAGTACGTCGCCAACTATTATCATATGATCCCAATTATTTACCTACATCTTCTAAATGTAGTACACCCTACAGCTTCAGTTTTTTATTAGCATTTTCATTTTTATCATCCCACGATATACCATTACAAGTTAATCAAAATACTAAAACTTGGGAAGGGGGCGGAGTGATTTTTAATCGCTTAGCCTCACACACAGGAGGTTATCAAAGCCTCGATGGCAATAGTAGCCAAATTCTCCTCAACTACCGCGCCAATCCTCGACCGGCAAAAATAGTTTCGCTGACAGATATTGTAGAGGGAAAAGTCCCAGAAAGTGCCATCAAAGGTCGAGTGGTCATCGTCGGCTATACTGCGGGAGTAGCTAGAGATGATTTTGATACTCCCTATGGTCAAATGCCCGCAGTATGGATTCATGCCCATATGACAAGTCAAATTCTTAGCGCCGTGATGGATAATCCAAAACGACCCTTGTTATGGGATCTACCAAAGTGGGGTCATCTGCAATGGGCTGATGCAGTATTTGTTTGGCTATGGGCCCTTACTGGCGGAGTGCTAGTGATATATATTCGTCCTCGGCTGCACTTGACAATAGCCACTTGTGTTGCTAGTTTGCTCTTATATCATATTTGTCTTGCGATTCTTAACCAGGGCGGATGGATGCCCCTAGTTCCCTCAGCCTTAGCTTTCGTAGCGACCGGCAGTGGATTAGTCATCCATAAAATATCTCAAAATCGACAGCCGGAATAAGTATCCTGGACAAAAACCCAACAACTAAATCCAAATGCGTCGGCCATATTTCCAACTAGCTTTTGCTATCATTATTGCGCTGGCGATTATCACGATTTCTCCTATATCTGTACAAACCTACAGTGCAATTTTTTTGACCCAAGCCCCGCCACCACCTCCTCAAACACCGCCGCCACCACCACCACCACGGGATAATGAACCAAGACCCGGAACCGGACTTGATCCTACTAATCCGTACTGCAAAAAGACAAGTAAGCCAATTACCGCTATTGTACGTATTAAGAATCCGGTATACACGACTTCTGAATATCCAACTTTTTTGTTCTATATTCCCTACAATCCTGAAGATATAAACTCAGTCGAGTTTTCCCTGGTAAGTAGAGATGGAAAAAAGACAATTTATCGAAGCCCTATCTCTTTGCCAAAAACACCAGGAATTATTAGTGTTAGCCTGCCAAAATCTCCCAAATACGCTCTTGAACTCATAGAGTATTACCGTTGGTACTTCAAATTAAATTGTGAACCTTATACGCGCTCTACAAATGACCTGTACGTGAATGGGTTTGTCGCACGAGTACCACTCTCCTCCGAACGCGAACAACAAATCAATACAGCAACACCTGATATTTGGTATGATTCAGTCGCCAGTTTAGCTCAGCGTTTGCTTGCAAACCCTAAAGATCAAACCTTGAAAGTTCAATGGGTTAAATTATTAGAATCTGGTGGATTTAAAGAGCTGGCGGAAGAACCCTTAGTTGGTAATGTGCAACTCTTGGAAAAATAACTCAATAAGGTTGGGTTAACGGGGTTGTTTTACTTTTTCATAGGGTTTTGTCTCCTAGATTGTCTTATTCAATCCTATGAGGGTTACAGCCAATTACCAACAATAACATAAGGTGCCCAAAAATGGGGTTCTTGGTCTTCTTTTGCTTGAAAGTAGGCTTTTTGAGCATTGTGAAGTGCTTTTGCCCTTGTCATTCCCGGTTGACGCAACTCTTCATAAAATCTCACTATAATTTTTGTGTTGACTGCATCTTCTGCTACCCACAAACTTGAAACGGTACTGCGAGCTCCCGCCCGTATAGCTACCCCCGATAGTCCTAACACTGCTCTATCATCCCCCTGTGCTGTTTTGCAAGCACTGAGTACCAGTAACTCGATCGCTCGAAGATCCTTTTTATTACCCCTCTTAATCAATTTATCCAAATCGTTACTTTTTAACAAGGTTCCAAAACCAACAAGAAAAGTTTTTTCTGGTTCAGAGCTAAACTGACCGTGTGTTTTGATATGCAGAATGGGGATATTAGCCAAAGTCAACTCTTGTTGCAGGTTTGTTAGAGTAAAGTTTTCATTCAAAAATCTTTTGCTGATTGCTACATTTTTTCCGATTCCATCCAATTCTTCTAAGAATTTTTGAATTTTTTCAAAATTCTGACCTTCCAGTGTCTGGGGTAGATCTACACCTCCTAGCAAGACTTTTAACTTGCTTGATTTTACTTGATTCCAAGGTTTAGGTTCGAGAAGCTGCAAACCGGGAACTAAAGCAAGAGCATAATCTTTTTCCATCAGATACTGCTCCGATCGCTCATCGTAAAGAGCTCCCATTGGGATCGCCTGTAAGGGTCTGTCTAAGATAAATACTAATGTTTTCACATCTCGATTGCTTTCGAGCAATGATTCTATTGGTTGTATCAGCCATTTGTACAGTTTCTTTGATTCTGCCAAGACTTCAGGAGTATTGCCTGGTTGAATTAAATAGGTTTGTAAATTCTTGATAGTGTTTTTTACAACTGTTTGTTTTTGGTAAATCTCCCGATACTCTAAGTCTTTTTTACCCGGTAACTTCAAGATAATTGCTAAACGATTTGGTAAAATAATTGCATGGATTACTGCTGCTGTCGGATCGTATTTATCCGCGATCGCATCAATCTCTTCTGCCTTATTCACCACGACACAACCATCCCTAAAAAAGTTATCCAACTCAGCCACCTGAAGTGCCTCAATCACATTCCTAGCTTGCTTCAAATTCTCTTGACTAGGCTGATTCTCCTGCAACAACAAGTCCACCAATTCCCGATAAAAAGGTTCTATTTTATCGCGAAAATCGAACTGTCCATCCCGACTAATCGGCACAAAATCGTTGCGTAGCGACTGTAACGTATTAAATGCAGCAGTATAAGCCCCGATCGCACCGTCAACATCCTTCGCCTTCCCAAGCCAACGAATCCGCCCCAATTGCCACTGCCACTGATAAGCCAGATCCGGCGCATTTAAACTAACATTCTGCGACAAAAGCAAAGCTTGTTCGGTACACTGTTGAGCCTCCAGCCACTGCTGATTTTTTTCATACACGGTACCCAAATTGCCCAAAGCATAGGCTGTTGCCCTCAAATCACCCAAATCCCTAGCCAATGCGATCGCCTTTGCACCCAATCTGCCAACTTCTCCCCAAGACACAGACGCCATATTACCCAGCACATTTTCAGCCAGGATTGCAGAATTTGGCAAACAATAATTAGATATTTTTTCGGAATTTAAGTTAGACGAATTTGAAACATTATTAGGAGTTTTTAGTTGATTCTTGAACTCAACTAAACTATTCATCAAACTAACTTCTGCATAAACTAGCTTGTGACTTGGCGGCAATTTACTCAATTGAGACCAAATTTCTAACCGCAATTGTTTGATTTCCTTTGCATTTACCGCAAATCCAATTTTGGGCTTAACTAAAAGACTTAATAAATTCAGTTGTGCCTGGACTTTGAAAAAGGAATTATTCGCAGCCACATTTATAGATTTTTTATATAAATTTATAGCATTTTCGTAGTCTTTTTTATAATTGTTATCTTCTGATACAGACAAAAATTTGTTTCTATTTCCCAGAGATTGATACGTATCACCTAAACTTAGTAACACCAAAGCTTGTTCTTGAGGAGATTCTTGTTGAGTCACAACTTGCTCTACTTCTTCCAGCAACTGTTGAGACTCTTTCAAATAACCAAGCTGTCTCCATACATCGCCAAGGAGACGCGCCCCGGTAATTTGGATGTTTTTCAAAGTCGGATTTGATGGCGTTTTGACACTTCGTTTGATTGTTACTAATTTTTCAGTAATTAACTGCTGACAATCCTGACTGGGAATGACGAAGTTTTCGGAATTGTTTGATTCGACAACTGGGATGATTGCTTGACAAGCTTGCTGATATAAACCTAATTCTTGTAGGGTTTTAATTTGAGCAATTAGGCTACGTTTCCACCCTAAATTATCCTTTAGTTTAACATAAATATTGGTCGCTTGCTGACCAGTTTTTAAAGCAAGATTGATTTGTCCTTGTTCCCATTCTCCATTGGATTGAATATCGAGAATTTGCCCGATCGCCTTTAATTCCACTAATGACTTTACTTTCGACTCCTCCGGTAACAAACTGCGACTTTTGGCGATCGCACTATTTGCCTCTTCCCAACGCCCCAACTGCTGATAAGTCAACGAAAGATTACTCAGGGCGATCGCCTGATTCAACCAATCTCCCCCCACCTGAAACCCCGCAACAGCTTGCCGCCAATACTTCGCAGCTTCTGCAAACTCCCCAGCAGCATAACTGGTTCTAGCTAAATTCTCCCAGGCTTGGGGCGATCGCGACTGGATTAGGGACACAGCATCTTCCTGCTTCAAGACACCGCATCTCCCTGCTTCAGGACACGGCAGTGCCGTGTCCCTACCCATTATCTGTACTGTACTAGAAATCGGCTGAGCCTTGACATTTACCGCAAAAAATGCTGTCAATCCTACAACAAATAGGATAGTAAATAGTCTCAGACTTCGGCGGAATCTCTGATTAACTAGCTTCAAAAAGAGAACCTGGATATAATCGAAAAATGTAAACCTTTTTCTTGCCATGTTCTCCCCCTCGAATTCACATCAACTAAAGGAATACCCCAGTAGAAATTAGCCGACATAGTATCACCCAATTCCCACCGCAAACCCGTACCAACCGACAGCAACAATTGACGCTCAGAGTTCTCTATACCCGAACTATTCCAAACCGTACCAGCATCAACAAAAGGGGCAATTTGTAAAACTCCTAACCCTCTATCGGACCTGCCAATAATCGGAAACCTGAACTCCGCCGATGCCGAAATCCCATTATCAGCCAACAGAATATCCTGGCGATAACCTCTGACACTATTGCCACCTCCAATCCCAAATTGTTCTAGAGGTAAAAGCGTCCTATTCGACAATTGTACATCAGTTTTTGCCACCAAAAAAGTGTCTCTCCTGAAGCGGCGAATCCACTGTCCCTGTCCCCGCCATGCCAAAAATCGGCTATCAGGAGCCTCGCTATTAACAGTAGCATTAAACACTCCCAATCCCAAACTAAATTGAGAGCGCAAAGCCAACAATTCATCATTATTCCGCACAGTCCAATCTTGAAACAACCTGACTGCGGATATTGCCGTGCGCCCTTTGGCATCCGCACCCGCAGAAAGCGGAAAATCTTCCCCTAAAATGGAAGTGCCACTTTTTCGCATAGTTGCTGTCACTCCTAGCGCAAATTCTTGTCTGGGATTTCTCAAAACAGGTTGGCGCAAAGTTAGGTCAAAATATTGTGCTGCTGCGGTTATATCAACTTTTTCAAAAGGTTTTTCGATAACGCGATTGTCAGTAACACCTGCTGATAAATTAATTGTGCCATTCTGAGGATTTAAGGGCAAAGTATAGCTGAGGTCAAAAGCATTGCTACCGTCAGTATTGGTGTAAGCTAGACTTAAACCATCTCCTTTTCCTAATAGGTTGGCTTCAGTTAGTTGTAATTGGCGGCGGAAACTGCCGATGCTGGGAGCCCGTCGATTATCTAGGAGTAATGCAGCACTAAATGTTTTTTCCTCCTCGATTTTAACTTCTAGGGCACTTCTGTGGAAATCGGAACCCTGTATTAATTCAGCAGAAATAGTTTTAATTAAGGGATCTAGTTGGAGCAATCGCAGGGCATCTAATAGGCGAGGAACTTGTAAGGGTTGGGAGGCGCGAGCCAAACGACTGCATACATAATTGAGATTGAGTCGGTGTTTTCCCGTCCGCCTTCTGACTCGAATTGATTCTAAACCACCTTCGACTATCTTAATTATAACTTCCCCAGCAGCGCCTCGGTTTTGCAACCTTTGATTTGGTTCTTCGCTAGTGCTAGGAATGTAGGCAAAAGAGTTTATATATCCTCTCTCGTTATAGAATTTTTTCACTTCGGAAATCAGTTGCTGCAATTGAGCAAAGGTGATTCTGTTAGTATTGTTATCTAATTTGAGGATTTTCTTGATGATTTCTTGTTCTAGGGTTTTTTGACTAAAAACTGTATTACCAATGAATCGAAAATTAGTAACAGAGATTGCTTCGATTAGTTCATCGGTTTTGTTATCTTCTGGTGTTTGGGTTGTGGGAGATTGGGGTTTTGCCGATCGCACTGAGAGCGGACATTCATAAACCTCACTCGTATCGGAATTAGGTGGAACTTTTCTTTTTTCTAAGCTAGGAGATGGCTTAGGCTGGGGTATATTCGGCTCGGAAGGGACTGTTTGCGGTGCTAAAGGTTCTGAGAGACTAGGACTTTGAGCTTCGATCGGTGTTTGTGCTGTGAACTCTACGGGAAATAGGGGGACGGTTTGTGCTTTCAGGGGCAAAACAGTCCAATTATTAGCTAATATTCCCACAGCTATTTGTAGGAGGCGATCGCCCTTTTTCTGATTTCCTTTATTGGTCATAGCAACCACGGGTAGGTTGAACTGGGCTGTGGAGGTTAACAGTAGCAGGATTAGCAGTAAAAATAACCTCTCCTTTGGTGTTAATTGCCCAACCTTGAGCAGATAGGATAGGGCGGTTAGGGGGGCGCTGAACTTGTTGGGGTGGAGCAGTTCTGGTTCGTTGTTGTACAGGGGCTACAGCATCGGCTAAACCGACTGCTGTTGAACCATTGTTGACTGTTTCTCCCGGATTTGCTGGCAAGCCGCGCCCAATTCTGGTGAAGGTTTTTTCGGTTCCTGGTTGGCGTTGATTGGGGCAAATTTGGGCGATCGCATCTGGATTCGCGATCGTCCTTGGTAATTGAATCACGCCTTGGGTGGGGTCAATATCGGGAGTATTGAGCAGCACTTGGCCGTCGAGTTGCGGGCCTGCTAGGGATGTGGCGGTGATGTCGCTAGTGAGGTTAGATGTGGGATCTGTTGCACGGCGCGATCGGGCTCCAAAGATTCCTTCCGGGGCTGTAATCTCAACGCGGCCAGCTTCACGGTTAACTGCATTGGCGGTGATGTCGCTATTAGTGCCAGCAATTAAAGCTCTGGTATTGATTGTGACATTGCCACCTATGCCATCGCCGGTGGCTGCAACAGTAATATTGCTATCGTTACGCATCTGTAGGAAGTTTGAAACTTGGAGGTTAATATTGCCGAAGTCACCGGATCTAGTTTCGGCGGTAATGGTTCCTCTGTCTAGTCTGATGTTGCTGGCTGTTACCTCCAGGTTGCCAGCTGCTGGTGTCCCTGTTCCCAACCGACTGCTAACTGTCAGTGTTGCTCCCCCCTCAACCGTCAACCTTTGAGTAGTGACATTCAAACTGCCAGCATCGCCAGAACCGCCCCGCGTCTGAGCTAACAAACCACTGCGGAGTACCTCGCCTTCTTCTGTCCGCACTGCTTCACCTGTTTCTGTTCTGCCAATGCCACTCAATTCTACCGAGTCGGAAGCTCTAACCTCGATACTGCCTCCTGGTCCTGCACCCAGAGTAGAGGCTGTTATCTGTCCACCGTCCCGAACAACCACCCGCCTCGCGTCAATTGTGACATTGCCCCCAGCACCACTTGCTTGTGTGCTGGCAAATAAAGCGCTTGGACTCCCGTCAGTCGAGGTTCCGATTACTTCCACTAATTCCGCAGGAGTCACCGCTGCTGTTTCTGCTGATCCAATACCTCGAACTGTCAAGGTTCCTCCTGACCCTTCGCTAAGCGTTGTTGCGGAGATTAAGCCACCACCCTCCACTGTCAACCTTCTGGTTTCCACCGTCAAATTACCTCCGTTTCCTGTTGGTGGCAAAATTTCTCCTGGTTGTGGTTTTTGGCTGTTTACTTGAGCGAATATGCCACCGTTGCTCCTTACATCCACTGAGTCAGAAACGCGAATTATTGAATTTCCTGCATTCCCAGAGGCAAAAGTAGACGTTGATATCTCAGCTCCTTCCTCGACAATCAACTGTCTAGTATTAACCGTTAAATTTCCTCCATTTCCATTTGCTTTGGTGTTGGCAAATAAACCACCACTAATTCCTGACAATTGCACCAAATCGGTGGCGTTAATTGTTAAATCTCCTGATCGACCAAAACCTAAAGTAGTGCTGGAAATCTCAGTTTGACCTTGCAGAAACAACTGTCTGGTTTCAACCGTTAAATTACCTCCGTTTCCCGTTGCCTCTGAAGTGACTCCAGAAAACAAACCGCCAGTGTTGACAGTCACTTCAGAGGCAACAGGACCGATCAGTTCCACCAGTTCCCTAGCTCGGACGGTTAAATTTCCAGCATTGCCATCACCAAAGGTAGCAGTTTGTGCGACGGCTCCTTCTCTAACAGTCAATCGCCCTGTGTCAATGTTTAAATTGCTGCCAGTGCCATCACCCTGAGTTTCTGCCAGCAAGCCGCTACGGAAAAAAGGGCGTTCTTCGGTTGTAGTGCCGATTAGTTCCAGGGAATCGGAGGCGTTTACAGTTAAAGAGCCTCCTGGCTGCGATCCTTCCGTGATACTTAACATTGCCGAACCGCCTGTCAGGGCGACATTTCGACCATGTACTTGAATTGTTCCACCTCCAATGCCACTAGCGTCGGCGGATGCTGCGTTGGTGAATTGGATATCACCATATTCGGTGGCGGGTATAGCATTTTCGATTATGATCTTTCCGCTGCTATTTAAGGTTAGTTGACCGTTTCTGACTGACCAAAGCTCAATCCGCCCTCCTTCAGCTATGAGGTTTCCGCCGTCTAGGGTGACATTGCCCCCAATGAGCGCTAGGGTGTTTCCGGCTGTTACTTCAAGGCCAGCGGGGCGATCGCTCCTATCTACTTTGTCATCATTACCTAAGCTGAAGTTGTGGCCAGTTCCCTCAACGCGGATCTCTGCCGGAGTTCCTGTAAATTGCAAGCTGGTGGGAATGCTGATAGTTAGTAGAGGAGTTGTTTGGGGATTGGTAGCAATGAATGAAGTGCCATCTGCGAAATTGATGCTATTAGCTGTAGTGCCTAAAAATGAGCCACCGATATTCAGGCTAGCGTTGGGGCCAAAAATAATACCGTTGGGGTTGAGGAGAAATAAGTTAGCGTTGCCGTTGGCTTGGAGGATGCCATCAATGTTAGAAATTGACCCGCCAGTGACGCGAGTGAAGATATTTTGAATGCTATCAACATTGTTGAAAAATGCTGTACCGCCGGTGGGGACGGAAAATTCCCGAAAACTATGGAATAAATTGCGGCCTGCTTCTGTGCCGCCTTCAATGTTGAAAGTGTTGCCGTCTGGGGTGACGGTGGAGTTGAGCGGTAAAGTGGCATCCGGGGCAATTTGGGCGATCGCCAAAGTGGGAAAGCCACAAAGGTAAAATACAATACAGAATATTTTTGCTTTTGTTTTATTGCTCACAGGGAAGGAAGATATAAAAAGGGGCGATCGATAAAAATGGAGGCAGAAACCGGGTTTTTTTACAAAAATATCGTACCCAATCTTTAAGACTGGTGAAAAACCCGGTTTCTTTAGTATTTATACGCAATTCCTAGTAATTTTACAATACAATGAGCTGAAGATATCATCATCGCCGGATTAATTATAGGGACACTCCAGGAACCCATAGCTGTCAACAACCAGGTAGAACCAATAGCCCGACAGGGGTTTAAACCCCTGTCTCAAAGCGCAAGTCCTCTTAAAGAGGACTGAAGAACTCATTAGTCCTCTTTGAGAGGACTTTCGCTATTAGACAGGGAATTGATTCCCTGTCGGACTCGCGGGATAACCAACGGACTTGGCCGGCTTTCAGGCTTAAGTTGACACCAATGGCATAGGTGTCAACTTAATAAATTTCTAAGGAATAGCTGTAATTGTGGTAGTTATACTTCCAATTGCACCTACACCTAAAACTGTAAAACTGCCTTCAGTAGCAAAGGTCGAACCTTCAAAAGAAGTATCAATTGCTTGTACGCTCCAGTAATAAGTACCCGGTTTGAGATTTTTAAGCGTCCAATTTGTTTTTTGATTTACATTGCCCATTTGAACTACTTTGCGCGTCCCATTGCTATTCGCCATCGGAGACATAATATCTGAACCTCCAGGATTTGTTCCTACCCGCAGGTTGTATGTCAAACCTTGTTGCGGTGTTTCAGCATCAGTAGCAGGGTTCCAGTTTAGGATAACAGAATTGCCATTAACTGAAGAAATCAGCCCCAGGGGTGGTGTGGATGCTGTATTTACAGTGAAAATGTTATTTCGGTAAACCTTGGTGCTACCAGATGAAACCCCCAATTGATTACCAACCAAAAGAATATCTAGGTCGCTATCATTGTCATAGTCTCCCCAACTTACTGAACTACCAAACACTCCTTGTAAGTTGGTACTAATGTCAGTGAAGCTACCACCATCATTTCGGTATAGTTTTGATACCCTGGATGGCGTTGCACCTGTCAAAAGAATATCTAAGTCCCCATCATTATCATAATCGCCCCAATCTACAGAGCTATAAAAAGCTCCCTGCAAGCCTGCATTAATCTCCGTGAAACTGCCACCATCATTACGATAAATCTTAGCAACAGGAGATGAACTGTTATCCGTTAAACCAGTCAAAAGTACATCGAGATCGCCGTCATTGTCATAGTCTCCCCAAGCTGCGTCACTAGAAAAAACGCCTGTTAATGACGCACCTATATCGGTAAAACTGCCACTATCATTACGATAAATTTTAGAGATAGCTGGTGAAAAAGAACCATCTGAATTACCCGTTATGAGAATATCAAGGTCTCCGTCTTTGTCGTAGTCTCCCCAATCTGTTGAACCCTGCCAAACTCCCTGTAAATTAGCAGCTATATCCGTAAAAATACCACTATCATTACGGTAGACTTTCGCAATCTTAACAGAGGAACCAGAAATAATTGTAGAACCTGTCAGAAGTATGTCAAGATCACCATCATTATCATAATCTCCCCAATTTGCTGAACTTGCCCAAACTCCTTGCAAGTTAGCACTGACATCCGTAAAATTACCACCATCGTTCCGATAAACTTTCGAGACTGGGTTTGAGGTATTATCCAAACCTGTTAGAAGGATATCAAGATCGCCATCTCTGTCATAATCTCCCCAATCGATTGAACTATTATTAACTCCCTTCAAAGCAGCATTAATATCCGTAAAATTGCCACTATCGTTTCGGTAAACTTTGGCTATAGAATTTGGACCATTTGTGCCTGTCACTAGAATATCTAGATCGCCATCATTATCATAGTCTCCCCAAGCTGCTGAACTATAGTAAGCTCCTGCCAAATTAGCATTAATGTCGGTAAATAGTTCGGTGGGTGCTTGATTAGCTACGATCGCAATCCCCTTAGCAAACTCCGAAGTGTTATTCTTCGGATCGGTAGCCGTAGCAGTAATAAATTGACCAATGGGCACAGCCAGCGGTAACTTAATCTCAACAGTCGCATTACCACTGCCATCTGTCGTCACATTCTGGAAGCCCAGGAATTTCTCACCTTCTCCATAGCCATCGCCATTCAAACCATTATTGCCAACACCAGGGTTATCTAAAACCTTGTTAGAAAAGAACTCTACTCTCAATGTAGTATTGGGAGTGCTATTTATCTTCCCTTTAATACTCGTATTCCCACTGCTAGAGATAGCTGAAATCAACTCAGGGAAATTCTGTAAATTGTTAGAACCTGTGTCCCCGTCTCCTAAATCATTCAGTATTAATCCATTATCTCCCAAATCAATTCCAAAGCTATCGTTCGCAGAAATGGAATTAGATAAAACAGCATTGCCAGTGGAACCGGAACCGTTAACAAAGACACCATTTTTACCGTTGCCGAATATCAAGTTCCCTGCATCAATCGTTGTACCGCCAACCGTGTTATTACTTGCGTTCAAAATAGCAACACCATTATTTGTATTGCCCAAATCTTTGGTTCCAGTGACATCGCTACCGATATAGTTGCCTTGAATCAGGTTGTTATTAGCATTTGATTCTGTAATGTAAATGCCAACATTGTCATTGCCAGATATGATGTTTCGTGCTTTAACCGTTTTACCACCAATAATATTATTAGGACTCAAGATTGATATACCACTATAGCGGTTGCCGAAATCCTGAGTGCCAGTTACATCAGTACCAAGGAAATTTCCTTCAATGATGTTGCCACCATTGCCAGTCAATCGGATAGCGTCAACACCAAAACGGTTGATGGTTAATCCTCTGACTGTACTGTTGCCAGCAGAGATATATAAACCATCCACTATGCCTGCATTACTGCCATCTAATTCAATCATTGGTCGATTTGAGTATCCAGGCTGACTTGCCCCGTCAATAATCGCTGAATCGGTAATCTGTGGCAGTGGTGATAGTGGCCGAATGGTAAAAGCATTGGTGCTGGTATTGTAGCCCGCATCGGTACTCGGAATCTTGAAGATAACTGTATCCTTGCCAGGGCTGCTATTAGCCCAATTTAAAACTGCCCGTAGACTCCCAGGCCCGCTGTCTTTGGTATTGGTAACAACATTTGGTGGCTCGTCATTGTCTGCGATCGCCACTGTTGCACTGCCATCTTTCCCAATACCGTAACTTTGACCTGTTGATAACGTGAGCGTTACCGTTTCCTCTCCTTCCACTAAATTGTCATCAACTGGAGCGATCGGAATTGCTACACTCGACTGGCCAGCAGGAATCGTGACACTCCCACTTAATCTCTGATAATCTAGACCTGCACTAGCAGTCCCTCCCACCAAATAATCGACCTTCAAATCGTATTTTGTTTGACCCTTCCGAGAAATAGTCACTGTACCAGGATCGCCATTTTCTGAAGCACTCGGATCTGTTGCCTCTATAGATACATTTGGCTTGGTTCCGTAAATATTTAGCTGCCAACTATCCCAGAAACCTTTTATGTCATTTCCGTTTTCATCAATAACTTCTAATGTCCATTCTCCCTTAGAAGATTCTCCCCAGTTGCGGTTAGAAGTGAATACCCAAGGTGTGGCTGATTCAGGCTTTATTTGATAGTTATTGTTTGAATTTCTTTCTTCAGGTAATGCCTGGACTAAAAACGAATTTGTACCGTCTGGCGATCTTAGTTTTACCGTTAAATCTCCCCAATCTTTGTGAACGGCATCAAACAAAACTTCAACTTTCTCGACGTTAATGTCTTCATTAATTGTTACTTGTGAAGACAAACCTATTTCTGTACCATCAGGGATACTTGCCTTGACAATTTGTAAGTTAGAACTCACATTGACTTCTTGAGCAACAGATGTCCAATTAGCCGCTTTTTTTACCGCTGCTTCTGGATCGACAGCCCCAAAACCGTATTTGTGGTTAACCCAAGCCCCCACTCCATTTTGAGACCAACCTGGATCGAAAGCATCATTTTTCTGAGCAGTTTCTACTAAGATGTGCTGCACGTCCCGCCAACTCAAAGAAGGATTTTTTTCTAACATCAAGGCAGCAACTCCTGATACGAAAGGTGCGGCTGCGGAAGTTCCGCCAAAGCCAATGATATAGTCTTTATCTTCGTATCCCCTAGTGCCCTGCATATCTGCTGTGGTAATGCCGATTCCGTTGCCACTCGAATATGCAGATACTAATAAAGAGGCTCCTGGTTCGCTATAAGGTGATTTGTAACCCCGATTGTCGATCGCACCTACGGCGATCGCATAGCGAGAATTAGCCAATCCGTTATAGTTGACATTCCAGCCATCTAAGGCATCATTGCCAGCACCAAAGACATAGATATTACCAAGTCCGCCACGCCCCAGTTTGACTCCTTTCCGCATCGCTTCCACACCAGGCCCGGAGTCGCTCAGCCAATTCTCTTCCTTCCAACTATTGTTGTAGATATCAATCGACTGATTGCGATTTTTACCAGATAAGTCATACAGCGCATTCGCTAAACTTATATCTGTAAATTCATCAGCAATTAGGCGCAGTCCAGCGAAGGAAGCTTCCGGGGCAACTCCACTACCTTGATAGCCATTAGAACCATTAGCGAGTGCAACTCCTGCTACCGATGTTCCATGAGGATTGTAGGTACTGAAGTTCAAACCAAACTGATTGAGTTTTCCAGTGTTTAACTGTGCTTCATTGTTAATCCTTAACTGCCAAAAACCAGGTGCAAACACAGTATTAACGTCGGCAAGACTCCCCTGTGGCTGGAAACTGCCAGTAAAGGGTGAAAACGCTGTGGCGATCGGTGTATTTGCTTGATCATCAAATATTGTGCCAGAGAAATTATTGGCACTACCGCCGATATTTCGGAATAGTTCAACTTCTGGTGGCGTGGAAGGTGGATCGCCCGGTCTGGGCCTCTGATTGCGCGATGAGGATGGGAAGATGAGGGGGTCGAATATAGGTTCTTTGGGACTGACCAAATATCCTTCCAAGTCAGAGATTTTGGGGTGCTGGATATTCAGTTGAACGTTCACGTCCGTTACCACTCCCGTCAGAGGAACTTTCATAGAGAAAGTAGTCTGGGGGGAATTAGTTATTTTCTTTCCCACCGCATATTTATTAATCACCGTCCTCTGGTAAGTGGGTGAGGGATTGGCATCATTTTCGTTGAAGTCCCAACTCAGGTCCGATCGATATTGAGAGCTCAATTCTGGATGGCTATACTCAAAGCCGTCATCAACAATACCAATAACTACACCCTTCCCTCGCGCTAACTCCCAAGCAGACATCACATTAGCGGTTGGATTAATACCAGTTTGCAGGTGCCATTGAGTTCCATCTTTTACCAAAGGTTCGTCCTTGGGTTCGGACAACAATTTTGGCTGTCTGGGAACAAGGGGATAAGCAAATTCCACTCGACTTAGTGATAGTAAAGACTGTTGCACCTGTAATGGATCGGCATCTTCTGGAAATTGCCAGCGGTAGGTGTTCGGAATGTGTCCGGCTATGCCTAAATCTACAGCATCTAAACTGTTAGCCAACTGTGAGGAGGAACTACCGGGGGTTAGCCAAACCAACCATTCTCGCGTTTTAGCCAGTGCTTCTGGATCGTATTTTTCTAGGTTAGCTGAACCAACGATCGCCAATCTGACTTCATCCGACAACCCATCTTCACCCGGATCGCTAATCAGCGCAAACCTTTGACTCGATACTGGACTAGCACTACCTGCTTTGTCATAGGCGATCGCCGACAATTGATAACGACCCGGTGCTAAACTGCTCAAATTATCACTAAAATCAAATCTGCCAAACCCGTCGCTATCAGTGGTGAATTGAGTAACATCATTAGCGATTTCAATCTTCTCACCACCTTCTTTTTGGAACCAAAAATCGACTTTAGCAATATCGCTGACTCCTTCATTATCAAAAACCTTAGCGCCACTAAAGCTAATTTTTTCACCCTTGGTATAGAGGGGTAAAGTTCTAAATTGTAAATCTTTTGGCGCTGTATTCGTTGGCGTTGGAGTTGGAGTTATTGTCGGAGTTGGAGTTGGCGTTGGAGTTGGAGTTATTGTCGGAGTTGGAGTTGGCGTTGGAGTTGGAGTTATTGTCGGAGTTGGAGTTGGCGTTGGCGTTGGAGTTGGAGTTATTGTCGGAGTTGGAGTTATTGTCGGAGTTGGAGTTGGCGTTGGAGTTGGAGTTATTGTCGGAGTTGGAGTTGGCGTTGGCGTTGGAGTTGGAGTTATTGTCGGAGTTGGAGTTATTGTCGGAGTTGGAG
>JAHREW010000045.1 GCA_020883125.1 Microcoleus sp. CAWBG506 | reverse complement strand
GCTCATGTGCGCTTGCAGAGTATTCGTTGGAAGCACTGCCGCGCGGTTCACCGCTTTGATGGTTACAGTTATGCCTCTTTGTCCACCAATGTTGAGTTTTTAAACGATTAGAGGCGTACCGATCGCCCTTGAGTTTTCGAGACTGGGGCGATCGCTTTTTTTTGATTCTTGCACTATAGCATGATTGTCTGTAGATTGTCAAACTTATTTGTACTTAATCTGAATAAAGATGCTAATATCAAGCAAAGTTGTTATTTATAGTTGATTATTCTTCGTGGCAAAAACTAATACTGCGATCGCGGTCAGTTCCGTGATTAAGGAAAGCATTCAAAAACAAGCGCTAGCGACCCGACTAACCCAGAAGGAAGTGGTGTACTTGGGAATGCTGGCAATTGATGCGCTCGATAAGGACAGTCGCCAAGAATTGGCTGATAAGGTTCACCAGATGCAGGTGAATGGGGAGATTTGAGGGTAAAAGGGCGATTCCCTAGCCTTCCCCAAGGCACGCGCGTTTGGGATAGCTTCACTCGCGCGGACTTCGGGTGAAGTAAGGTAAGGGCGATCCTATGCAACTCGTCTACCGATCCAAATTCTGATTTTTCTACCAATAAATGGGGGTGCTGCCCTTGTCAACGGGAGCGTTCTCCAATTTAGCATTTGTACCCGTTTCGGTGCTCTTAGCCCCACACAGTTTGCTCAAATCAACTATCGTGGTATCCGAGCGCTGATAAAAACAAAAAGGTTGATCGTTGGATTGAGGATGGGGTGGAGCAAAAGTAGCAGGCCTGGAAAAGCGCTCAGAAGACTGCCTCGGCATTAGGGATACTGGAACTTTCATCTCGGTGGTTGGCTCTGACTGTTTTGCATGGGCGGAGTCGGCCGTTACCATTCCTGAGAGTAGCAGAAATGCCACCGAAAGCAGGAGAAGATAGGAGCGTTTCATATTACTTTTCGACAATCCTGCTTCTGAGACTATTAACAAATGCCAGGACTTCCACTTTCTCTGGTTGATTGACCCTATTTTTATCGAGAGCTTGGGACACACCATTAGCAAAAGCGTTAAATTCATTGTTCGTGAGACCTCCATCCATTCCAGTATGGGAAAGCTTCATAGTCCGCCCTGTATAAACACAAGGCCCCCCTGCTGCTTGGCAGAATTGATCCACTAACAACTGACGCAGCCTCTGTTTTGAGTTTGTGCTCAAGCCAATAAAGTATTTACCAATTAATTGGTCAGCGAATATGAAAGTTGCTGAATCGTCAATGACGGCTGCGATCCCGTTGTAGCCTCCTAGCCTAGTGTAGAGAGAATTTCCTCCGGGAACTTGTGCAATCAGATCTGTAGTTACTTTTTCTGCGGATTCTTGTGCTGACATCATCGGCGTAGAACGAGCGAAACTAGGGCTTAATCTGAAAGTAGTCACTACTATGACTGTCATACAAATTAATGTCAACAACATTGCCAAAGATTTACTGAGTTTCATTGAAAAAGCTCCAATTGTGATGGTAATATGATTAATTGAATCTTCAGCACTAAGTCATTTACAGATACATAGGCTTTAAAAGCCGGCAGCCGAAGTATAAGCCCAACTAAACTTAGTTTTTCGCTCTGTGCGATGGTAAAGAGGCGATGGTAAATGTGCGATGGTAAAGAGGCGATCGGAAAGAGCGATCGGTCGTCACATCACTTGATAACTTTAGCATCAAATTATCTTAGGGTAGATTTTGTAATACTTCTTAGATAAGTCAGCATTTGCTGATGGATTGACTTCACATTGTGTTGCGTCTTGTCAAAACGCGGTTAAACAAGTTGCATCGCAGCTAAAAGCTCAGGTGAAAAGTGCTAAGTATGTTCCAATCCCTTTTAGCTTCTTGAACACTTGCCAATGACGCATCAAGCGCTACTTGTCCTTGCTCAATACTGCGATACAGTAAATCCAGCATAGCAGAGGAGGCGATCGGCCCAGCCTCAGCAATCGGTAGTAACAAGGTGTATAAACGAGAACAAGGCTCTCTGAGCCGTTCTGCGGCATTTTGAAGCTGGTCTAACACTGTAGCAGTTGCTTCGATTTCGCCATACTCCTCAAAGATGGCAAATTCTGTGGCTTTGGCTTCATCAATTCCTGCCAAAAGCCGCTGTTGCAAATTCAAGATGGTAGTAATTGTTTCCTGGGGTAACTTTGCCATAAAAAAATACTCTTCAATCTCAACATTTAACAAACATATAGCAACCGCCAGGATGGTTAGGACGTTTTTGAATATAGTCGTGGGGTGGGGGCAGGTTTCGATCGTTTGTCGATCGGCATCAAAGATTTTGGCGAACCTGCCCCTACTATACTAACTGTCTTGGCAGTTGCTAGATAAAAAAAATCCCCCGCCAGAAGGCAGGGGATTTGATTTAATTACCTAAAAACCAGAGTTCAGAGTTACCCGAATTTCCCGGCTGTCGAGGCAATTACAAAGGCTGCGTAAGTGAAGACGTTGCCCACAGTAAAGTGAACTAAGCCAACCAAACGACCTTGGACGATCGACAAAGCAACGGGCTTGTCCTTCCAGCGAACCAAGTTCGCCAAAGGAGTGCGCTCGTGAGCCCAAACCAAGGTTTCGATCAACTCTTGCCAGTAACCTCTCCAAGAGATCAGGAACATGAAACCAGTTGCCCAAACCAGGTGTCCGAATAAGAATATCCAGGCCCAGACAGACAGGTTGTTAGTACCATACGGGTTGTAACCGTTGATCAACTGAGAAGAATACAGCCAGAGGTAATCGCGGAACCAGCCCATCAGGTAGGTAGAAGACTCATTGAACTGAGCCACGTTACCTTGCCAGATGCCTAGGTGCTTCCAGTGCCAGTAGAACGTTACCCAAGCTAGGGTGTTCAACATCCAGAAGACAGACAGGTACATGGCGTCCCAAGCAGAGACATCGCAGGTACCGCCACGGCCGGGGCCGTCGCAAGGGAAAGCATAACCGAAGTCTTTTTTGTCCGGCATCAGCTTAGAACCGCGTGCATCCAGAGCGCCCTTGACCAAGATCAAGGTGGTGGTGTGCAAGCCGAGTGCGATCGCATGGTGAACCAAGAAATCGCCAGGTCCGATCGCTAAGAACAGAGAATTGGTACTGCTGTTGATGGCATCGATCCAGCCTGGGAGCCATACGTTGCCGTAGTTGGGCCAAGCAGTAGCAGCAATGCTATCAGGGTTGGAAAGTAGCACGTCCATGCCGTACAGAGCCTTCCCGTGAGCAGCTTGGATGAACTGTGCGAACACTGGTTCAATCAAGATTTGCTTTTCAGGAGTTCCGAAAGCGACTACAACGTCGTTGTGAACGTACAAGCCGAGAGTGTGGAAGCCCAAGAACAGCGACACCCAGCTCAGGTGAGAGATAATCGCTTCTTTGTGCTGCAACACGCGATCGAGCACGTTACCTTTATTAGCTTCAGGATCGTAGTCCCGCACCAAGAAGATAGCTCCGTGGGCGAAAGCACCGACCATGATGAATCCAGCAATGTATTGGTGGTGCGTGTACAACGCAGCCATCGTTGTGTGATCCTGCGCTATGAAAGCGTAGGGAGGCATCGCGTACATATGCTGCGCTACCAGAGAGGTAATCACGCCCAAAGCAGCGAGGTGAATTCCTAACTGGAAGTGCAGAGAGTTGTTGTAGGTTTCATAGAGACCTTGGTGAGGCAGGTTGAACTGACCTTCACTCTTGCCGCCTACCAAACCTGCTTTAGAATCCAACATTTCTTTGATGTTGTGACCGATACCGAAGTTTGTCCGGTACATATGGCCAGCAACAATAAACAAGACAGCGATCGCCAAATGGTGATGAGCAATGTCAGTCAACCAGAGGGATTCTGTTTGGGGGTGGAAGCCACCCAAGAAAGTCAGAATTGCAGTTCCTGCGCCTTCGGAAGTACCGAAAACGTGGCTTGCAGCATCTGGATTCTCGGCGTATACGCCCCAGTTACCTGTAAAGAAAGGAGCCAAACCAGCCGGGTGAGGAGGGGTAGACAAGAAGTTTTCCCAACCTACGTGCTGTCCGCGAGATTCGGGGATAGCAACGTGAACCATGTGACCAGTCCAAGCCAAAGAGCTGACACCGAACAAACCAGCCAAGTGGTGGTTGAGGCGAGATTCAGCATTTTTGAACCAAGACAAGCTGGGGCGGTACTTAGGCTGGAGGTGCAACCAACCAGCAAACAGGAAGACAGAAGCCAGCAGCAGCAAGAAGATAGCTCCTTGATACAAGTCAGCGTTCGTCCGAATTCCTTGAGTAAACCACCAGTGGTACACACCAGAGTAAGAGATGTCCACCGGATTAGAAGCGCCAGCTTGAGTGAAAGCCTCTACTGCTGGAGCGCCGAATTGCGGGTCCCAAATCGCGTGAGCGATCGGGCGGACGTTTAGAGGGTCTTTAATCCACTGTTCAAAGTTACCTTGCCATGCTACGTGGAACAGGCTGCCGGAAGTCCACAAGAAAATGATTGCTAGGTGGCCGAAGTGAGAAGCAAAAATCTTTTGGTAAAGATTTTCTTCGGTCATGCCATCGTGGCTTTCAAAGTCGTGTGCTGTGGCAATCCCGTACCAGATCCGCCGTGTAGTCGGGTCTTGGGCAAGGTCTTGGCTAAATTTTGGAAATTTGGTTGCCATAAGCCTTGATAAATCCTGAATCCTGAACGTTGAAGGGGTTCGGTTCGGAGGTTTGGGTTCCGGGTTTGAGAGCGATCCCAAATCCAGAATCCAAAACCTGGAGGTAGTTTAACCTACCGAGATGATTCGCGCTAAGAAGAATGCCCACGTTGTGACAATTCCTCCTAGGAGGTAGTGAGCTACACCCACAGCCCGACCCTGAGTAATGCTCAGAGCGCGAGGTTGAATCGAAGGAGCTACCTTGAGTTTATTATGAGCCCAAACAATGGACTCAATCAATTCTTGCCAGTAACCACGACCGCTGAACAGGAACATCAAGCTGAAGGCGAAGACAAAGTGTCCAGCTAGGAACATCAGACCGTAGGCCGACAGTGCCGAACCGTAGGACTGAATCACCTGAGAAGCTTGGGCCCACAGGAAGTCACGCAACCAACCATTGATCGTGATCGCACTTTGTGCGAAATTACCACCGGTGATGTGAGAAATTGTGCCATCTGAATCGACGGTTCCCCACACGTCCGACTGCATTTTCCAGCTAAAGTGGAAAATCACAATCGAGATGCAGTTATACATCCAGAACAAGCCTAAGAAGACGTGATCCCAACCTGAAACTTGGCAGGTGCCGCCACGGCCAGGGCCGTCGCAAGGGAACCGGAAGCCCAAGTTGCCTTTGTCAGGCACCAAGCGAGAGCTGCGTGCGAACAACACGCCCTTCAAAAGAATCAAAACTGTAACGTGAATTGTGAAAGCGTGGATGTGGTGGATCATGAAGTCCGCCGTACCCAACTCGATCGGCATCATCGCTACTTTGCCGCCTACTGCTACAGCACCGCCGCCAAAAGCGTGACTGACGATTTCCATAGCATTAGGAGCTGTGTTACCCGGAGCCGCAGCGTGAATATTTTGTATCCACTGGGCAAATACTGGGCGCAATTGAATCCCCGTATCCGAGAACAAATCTTGAGGACGACCGAAAGCGCGCATCGTGTCGTTGTGAACGTACAAACCAAAGCTGTGGAAGCCTAAGAATATACAAACCCAGTTCAAGTGAGAGATAATTGCATCTCTGTGGCGGAGTACCCGATCGAGCAAGTTATTCACGTGCTGCGCCGGATCATAATCCCTAACCATGAAGATTGCTGCGTGAGCCGCTGCTCCCACAATCAGGAATCCGCCAATCCACATGTGGTGGGTGAACAGGGATAGCTGAGTCGGGTAGTCGGTCGCGATGTACGGATACGGAGGCATCGCGTACATATGTTGAGCCACGATGATGCTGATCGAGCCCATCAAAGCCAAGTTCAACGACAGTTGGGCGTGCCAAGACTGCGTGAAGATTTCGTACATCCCCTTGTGGCCTTCGCCAGTGAAGGGACCTTTGTGAGCTTCCAAAACTTCTTTAAAGCTGTGGCCGATGCCCCAGTTAGTGCGGTACATATGACCGGCGACGATGAACAGCACTGCCAACGCTAAGTGATGGTGCGCTGTATCGCTCAGCCACAAACCGCCTGTGGTGGGATTCAGACCGCCTTTAAAGGTCAGGAAGTCAGTGTATGCGCCCCAGTTGAGGGTGAAGAAGGGCGTTAAACCTTGAGCGAAGCTGGGGTAGATGTCAGCCATCAAGCCAGCGTTGAAAAGCCACTCGTGTGGCAGAGGGATATCGGCAACTGTTTTAATCAGTTTGCCACCTACTGTCAACGGTGAGCCTGCATCGATCGCGTCCATGCAAGCGTTAATCGGCAGAGCAACGTGAATTTGTTGTCCTGCGAAGCCCAAGCAGCCGCAGCCTAGCAAACCTGCCAAGTGGTGGTTCATCATCGATTCCACGTTCTGGAACCATTCCAGTTTCGGAGCGCGGACGTGATAGTGGAACCAACCGGCAAACAGCATCAAAGCTGCCATTACCAATGCGCCGATCGCAGTGCAATATAGCTGGTATGAGTTAGTGATGCCGTTGGCGCGCCACAGTTGGAACAGACCCGAAGTGATCTGAATCCCGTGGAAACCGCCACCTACATCTGCATTTAAAATTTCTTGACCAAAAATAGGCCAGACCACTTGAGCACTAGGTTTGATACCTGTCGGGTCTGTTAGCCAAGCTTCGTAGTTGGAAAATTTAGCGCCGTGGAAATATGCGCCGCTTAACCAAACGAAAATTACTGCCAAATGGCCGAAGTGAGCGCTAAAGATTTTGCGCGAAACGTCTTCTAAATCACTGGTATGACTGTCGAAGTCGTGAGCGTTAGCGTGGAGGTTCCAAATCCAAGTGGTTGTTTTTGGCCCCTTAGCTAGAGTGCGATCGAAATGTCCCGGTTTAGACCACTTCTCGAAGGAAGTTGGAACGGGATCTTTATCGACTACTACTCTAACTTTTACCTCTCGCTCTGGAGGACTAATGGTCATGAAGACTCTCCTCTCGATAAGACAAGGAACGAGAACTGATATTGTTTTTGACACTCCCCGGCTTTTTGGTACGGGGATTCTAGGTTCACCGATACAGGCTGCATTTAACTCTTTGCAGAATCAGACACACTTGCTGTATCTCCCCAAGCGTTGCGCTTCTTGACCGAAGCCAGTTTCCCAGTGTCCCTGGGTACTGCTAACTACTTGCGCTATTTGATGAGCAGAATCGCAGCCTTTATTTTGTGCTGCTCATCTTGCTCATCTTGCGGCGGTTTTATGAATTATAAGCTTGTCAGAGAAGTATTAATCGCTTGTTAACAATACTTAAAAAAGTCGCATTTTCTGATGTAATAATCAATTGAATCTCCACAGTACATCACAAAAGTCAAGGGGTGTTGGCATTAAATTTACAAAACTCAAAGATAACGGTATGGAAGAATTTTTGATATATATAGACTTATTTTGCAAAAAGTCACCGGAGTTATTAGCTGGATTCCCAATCGGCACCAACTATCGGATTAGTCCTGGACAACCACCTCACCTGAGCCCGGAGTCCCTCCCAAATTCTCGATCGCCAAAATCCCAATTACTCAACTCAGTTTTGGGCTATAGTTCCCTATGAGAAGGCTTCTAGGAGTATGGTTGCGTGATGGGAATCAATTGGCTGAGGAAGACTGCGGGCAGGCTGCTGGTATTGCTCGCAGCAGCAGTATTAATTTTAGGTATCACAAGTTGCGGCAACAATCATCCCGACTTGCCAACATCCAGCAACAAGAGCAATTCCGTCCCCACCCCGGTCACAAAAATCTCAGAGGTTTCCCCCCCGGTAGGAATTCAAAAACTGCGTCAGGCGTTAGAAAGCTACCAACCTCAAGTTAGTATTTTGAATCCCAAGCCAGACCAAGTGCTTCAGGACACCTATATATCTGTACGACTCCAAGTCAAAGACTTGCCCATTTTCAAAGATGCTAACCTAGGCTTGGGTCCCCATCTTCAGGTGTTGTTAGACAATCAACCCTATCAGGCAGTTTATGACACAAACCAGCCTTTAGAGTTATTTGACTTAGAACCCGGAACCCACACCCTGCGAGTTTTGGCATCTCGCCCTTGGGAAGAAAGCTTTAAAAACGAAGGTGCTTACGCCCAAACAACTTTTCACGTTTTCACCAAAACTGAGGATAATAATCCCGATCGCAATTTACCCCAGCTCACCTACAACCAGCCCCAAGACACCTACGGGGCCGAACCCATCATGCTGGACTTTTACTTGACAAACGCTCCCCTGCATCTCATCGCTCAAGAAAACTCCCAAGATGAAATACTCGATTGGAAAATTCGAGCCACAGTCAACGGAGAAAGCTTTACGATCGACCAATGGCAACCTATATATCTGAAAGGATTCAAACCAGGGAAAAACTGGGTACAGCTAGAATTTATCGACGAACTGGGAAATCCCATCAAAAACGCCTTTAATAATACAGTCAGACTGATAAATTACCAACCCCAAGGACAAGATACCCTTTCTAAAATAGTGCGAGGCGAACTAACAGCAGCAGCATCTGGCGGTATAGTCGATCGCACCTACAAACCCGAAACACCAACAGTCGAACCCAAACCAACACCAGCAATAGAAACACCAAATGTCAAACCATCTCCTGCGGTGGTTCCAGAAACTCCAGTTGCTAAACCCAGTCAAGAGCCAGAACAGGCTCCTGAAGTCGCACCAACTCCACTCAGCGAACCAGAACCAACAGCAACAACAGAAATAGACACACCCAAAATAGCTGAGCCAACTCCACTCAGCGAACCAGAACCAACAGCAACAACAGAAATAGACACACCCAAAATAGCTGAGCAAATTCCACTCAGCGAACCAAAACCAACAGCAACAACAGAAATAGACACACCCAAAATAGCTGAGCCAACTCCACTCAGCGAACCAAAACCAACAGCAACAACAGAAATAGACACACCCAAAATAGCTGAGCAAATTCCACTCAGCGAACCAAAAACCACACCAATTTTACAAACAGTAAAACAAAAAATCAGCGAACTTATGAATAAATTCCGCAGCTTTCTGAATCAACTGACAGAACCGAAAACACCATCTATCAACTTGTAGCCCAAACCACAAATATCCGTTGGAACCAAACAAAATTTTTCCCTATTCAACTCCATTCAAAAATCAGGACAATCACCAATGACCTACCTCGAAACAGCAGCAAAATTCTACAGCGAAGTAGCCGAAACCCCCCAAATAGGACTTTGCTGCGTCCAAAGCAGCCCCCTGCAACTACCAGGCCTTAAAATTCCCGAACAAATGCAAGAGATGAATTACGGCTGCGGCACAACAGTCCACGCCGCCGAACTGGTAGGCAATCCAGTCGTGCTGTATGTAGGTGTTGGTGGCGGCTTAGAAGCACTGCAATTCGCCTATTTCTCTAGGCAAAAAGGAGCAGTAATTGCCGTCGATCCAGTTGCGGCAATGCGAGATGCCGCGACACGCAACTTGCAAATTGCCGCCCAAGAAAATGATTGGTTTGATGCTAGTTTTGTGGAGATTAGAGCAGGGGATGCTTTTGCCTTACCTATGCCCGATGCTTCTGTAGATGTTGTCGCCCAAAATTGTTTATTTAACATCTTTGAACCTGCGGATTTAGCTAAGGCATTAAGAGAAACCTATCGAGTGTTGAAACCCGGTGGTAGATTATTGATGAGCGATCCCATCGCAACTCGCACAATTCCCCAACATTTGCAGCAAGACGAACGCTTGCGGGCGCTGTGTTTGTCCGGTGCTCTCACCTACCCAGAATACGTTCAACACCTTGTAGACGTAGGTTTTGGACAAGTGGAAGTGCGGGCGAGAAGGCCTTATCGATTGCTGGACAAACACAATTATCAATTGGATGCCGATTTGCTGTTAGAAAGCCTAGACTCGGTGTCTTTCAAAGTGGATGTACCGGATGACGGAGCTTGCATTTTCACTGGCAAGACGGCGATTTATACGGGGTCTGAAGAGCTGTTTGATGACGGGGCGGGTCACGTTTTGCAGCGGGGAGTTCCGGCGGCAGTGTGCGATAAAACTGCTGGCAAGTTGGGGGGATTAATGCCGGATAAGGTGTTGATTACTGATTCGACTTGGCATTATAACGGCGGCGGTTGTTGTTAGATTTATTTCGCAATAATGTGGCTGTAATCTTTGGGGAATAGAGCGTTTCTCAAACAAGTGAGGTGTGGGCGTTTCCTATGCCCTCTTTGCACCTCCTGTTAGTGAGCAATGGTATAAGCTGTCGCGCATTTGAATTGTATATTCAGGGCGGGCGGGACGCCCAACCCCTACTCCCCACAAGACTTTGATTTTTTTTGACCGAAGAACGAGATACAAGCCCCTGGCTTTAGACACGGGTCCTAGTCGGTAGCGGTTTCAACCGCCTTCAATATTTCTTTACGTGGTTAATCAGGAAATGATCTTACCATGAAAGACGATCGAGTAAGAATAACCATCTACGTGTTGAAACATCCTAGAGGGCGAGCAATTCCGGCAACGGACAGCTCCGACTCAGATTCGGAATAGTTAAAGGGCAAACAATAGCAGGATGTAGAGCGTACCGTATCTGTTGGCGATCGATGTTAGGGCGAAAGCAAAAAAAAGTATACGCAATGTTTGAAGAAATTCAAATGGAGTGAGTAGTGGCGACTTGATAGGGCTTTTGAAAGTCAGACTCTGGACTCTTCAAGAATCCCCGTCTATGAAAGGGCTGGGGAGTATCAAATACAATTTAAAGGCTGCAACAGCTTAGAGGTCTCTAATTTTAGACTTCGCCTCAAATTTTCATCAAATTTTTATTTCCCCCTGACATCCTAGCTGGAGAATGTTCACAACTTGCGGGGTGAGGAATCGATTGCCCTTGGGAGGAGTGGATGTTTTGATCACACCCGTTCGCTAAATGTCAGGAGGAAATTTTTATGCTATCCAAGTCATTGCAGTTGAGTTCATTATCGATCGTCCGTTACGGGTCTAGTTTTGTTTTGGGATTAATGTTGTGCACCGCTTCAACTCCGGTGCTAGCGCACGTTGGGCATAACAGCGAGTTTGCAGGTGGGGATGCGGCCAAGATTATGCAACCGATCGAAGTTGATGCCAGTAAAGCAACAGCATTGGGCATTAAGACAGAGGCGATCGCCCCCACTCCCGATGGAGGTATTCTGAAAGTTCCCAGCACCAGCTTAGTTGATGCCAATGGGCAAAAGCTCGTCTACATCCAGGAAGGAACTACATACAAACCCATCTCGGTTCAGATTGGTAGCGATTCTGGAGATGTGGTGGAAATTAAAGAAGGGAATCTAGTTTCGGGAAATCAGATTGTGACGCAGGGCGCAACACTCTTGTACTCCGAGGCATTGCGAGGTAAACCGCAGGCAGAAACGCAGGCATCAGCCGCTACATCGCAAGCATCGGCCGCTACATCGCAAGCAGAAACGCAGCCTGCTCAAGGATCGTCACCTTTGATGTGGGTAGCAGCCACAGGAGTTTTATTGGTGGGTGCATTAGCCGTCTTTGGGTTAAAAGGCAAGGATCGGTAGACATTCAAAAACCAAGATTTTTGGTAACAGTCGATCGCGAATGAATAGACCTTCATACCAACTTCTAAACCTTGCCTGACACTATCCAAATTTGATTTTTATGTTAAACGTCATCCCCAAATGGTCTATTGCTCAACGATGGTTAGTGGTGTTCGGGGCGATCGCCCTAACCATCTTGAGCATTCATACTGTAAGTCGAATGCCCCTTGATGTGTTGCCCAACTTTGCGCCCCCTCAAGTAGAAGTACAAACCGAAGCCCCCGGTCTTGCGCCGGAAGCAGTGGAATCCTTGGTGACATTACCGCTAGAAAGTGCGGTCAACGGCACACCAGGAGTTGAAGTCGTTCGTACATCGTCAGCCGTAGGAATTTCTGTATTGCGGGTAGTGTTTAAGTGGGGCACTGACCCCTATCAAGCTCGTCAACTCGTGGCAGAGCGATTGCAGGACGCGCAAGATCGACTCCCAGAAGGCATAGGTACACCGCAGATATCGCCCTTAGCTCCCCCCATTGGGACGGTGATTCAATATGCCTTCACGTCTGAGACTACATCGATTATGGACGTGCGGCGTTTGGTGGATGGCAAAATCAACAACCGATTGCTGGCAGTTCCAGGCGTATCGCAAGTGCTGGTTTACGGCGGAGACGTGCAGCAGTTTCAAGTCATTGCTAATCCCGAAAAACTCAAGGCGTTAAAGGTTTCGCTTCAGGAAGTCGTCAAGGCGGCAAACGAGGCAAATGCCAAAACCGCCGGTGGATTGTTGATTGACCCCGATCGCGAATTGGTGATTCGAGGCGAGGGACAAATCAAGACGATCGCCGATTTGCAGAAAGCAGTGGTCAAGGTGCAGGAAGGGAAAACCATTTTACTGCGGGATGTGGCAGAGGTGAAGATTGGAGCTGCACTGGCGCGAGGCGATGCCAGTTGGAATACAAAACGGGCTGTGGTGGTGATGGTGAACAAACAACCGTTGGTAGATAGTCCCACCGTCACCAAAGCCATCATCGAGGCGATGGAGGAAATTCAACCGGGTTTACCCAAGGATGTGAAAGCGAATGTCACTTTCCGGCAAGATGCTTACATTGACGCATCGGTTGGTAATGTGCGATCGGCCTTGATCGAAGGCAGTTTGATTGTCGCAGCCATTCTGATTCCGTTTCTGATGAACTGGCGCACCCTCACCGTCTGTTTGTTCGATTTCTTTCTGACGCTGCTGTTCTCACTGTTGGTGTGTTCCTGGATCGGGCTGGAACTCAACACTATGACCCTTGGCGGATTGGTAGTGGCGATCGGGACAGCAGTCGATGATGCGATCGTCTACTGCGAAAATACCTACCGTCGTTTGCGGGAAAATCGCCTCTCGCCCAATCCCCAGCCACCACTAGAGATTATTTTTGAGGGTTCTCAGGAGGTGCGCGAGTCGCTGATTGGAGCGACGTTAATTGGGATTATCGTCTTTTCACCGATTTTCACGCTTTCTGGTGTGGAAGGGCGGATCTTTACCCCAATGGGCATTGCCTATCTGGTGGTGGTAATCATCTCCAGCCTGGAATCCCTAGTAATCTCCCCTGCATTGTGTGCCATTCTGCTGCCCCACAGCCGGATGCAGACGACAGAACCCTTCCTAGCCCGTTGGTCTAAACAACTTTACGATCCGTTGCTGCGAATGGCGATGCGTCGCTCTACCTTAATTTTAGGATTGGCCACAGCCTCAATGGTAGCGGCAATGTTGATTGTGCCGACGTTAGGACGGGATTTTCTGCCAACGTTCCAGGAACGATCGCTCATGAATGCGATCGCCCTTTATCCGGGTTCCTCATTGGAATCAACCAATCGCATCGGGTTAGCGATTCAAACAGCCCTTAAGGATGACCCCCGGTTTGAATCAGTACAACTGCGATCGGGCAGAGCTCCGGGCGACCCAGATGCGGCATCGGTGAACTTGGCACACTTGGACGTAGAACTGAGTGAAGAGGCGATGAAAAACCGTCCTGCGGCGATTCAAGCTTTGCGCGAAGTATTGGGTCAGTTTCCGGGAGTTGCCGGCAATGTCGGTGGATTTATCAGTCACCGGATGGATGAAGTTCTATCGGGGGTGAGAAGTGCGATCGCCATTAAAGTATTTGGTAACGACTTACAAGAACTCCGTCGCATTGGAGAACAAATCGAAACAACAATGAAAGGCGTGAAGGGATTGGTAGACCTTCAGCTTGAGCCCCAAATTCCGATCCGTCAGGTGCAAATTCAATTTAACCGAGATGCAGCCGCCCGCTACGGATTGACGATCGCCCAATTGTCAGATTTCACCGAAACAGCCCTGAATGGTCGAGTGGTTGGTCAAGTGCCCGATGGTCAACAGTTGGTCGATGTGCTGGTTTGGGTCAATGAATCTGCCCGTCGCAATCTCAATACGATTCGCAACCTGCAAGTTAATACCCCAACTGGTAAAATCATCCCGCTTTCGGAAGTGGCAAAGGTTGACTTTGGCAATGGCCCGAACACGATTAACCGGGAAAATGTCTCGCGTTTAATTGTGGTGTCAGCGAACGTACAGGGACGCGATGTTGCTTCGGTTGTCGGTGACATTCGCGCCAAAGTTAAGCAATCGGTGCAACTGCCCCAAGGCTACTATATTCAGTACGGCGGACAGTATGAGTCGGAACAACGGGCTGCTCAAAACTTCCTAATTTTCGGAATATTAGCGGTGGTGGCGATCGCTGTATTGATGTACTTCACCGTAAAATCCGTTCCTGCGATGCTGATGGTGATGGTCAATTTACCATTAGCACTGGTTGGCGGTGTGATCTCGGTGCTGCTAACGGGCGGAGTTCTCTCTGTTCCGTCAATGGTGGGCTTTGTGACGCTGTTTGGTGTGGCGACGCGGAATGGATTGCTGCTGGTAGACAACTACAACACCAAACTTGCTCAAGGAATGCCACTTTCGGAAGTAATTGTCGAAGGTTCGATGGAACGGTTGCTGGCGATTTTGATGACTGCACTCACTTCGGCATTGGGGATGATTCCCTTGGTGTTAAGCGGTGGCGCCGGTAAGGAATTGTTGCAGCCATTGGCGATCGTTGTCCTCGGCGGACTCTTTACCTCAACTGCTCTCACTCTACTGGTTCTACCTGCATTGTATGCTCGATTTGGCAAGTTTCTGATGCCGAAACGGATGATGGAAACAACCGAGTTGAAAAACTATGGCATTGAGCAGACACCAACCAAAGAAGTAGGCTAATAACAGTTAACTGTTAACTGTTGACTGTTAACTGTTAACTGTTGACTGTTGACTGTTAACTGTTAACTGTTGACTGTTGACTGTTAACTATTTAAACAATACCGATGCAACCGGAAACAATATGATATCAAATCCGGTAGCATCGTCCTGTATTCATCTCCCTATTCTCTCTGTGTCCTCTGCGCCCTCTGCGGTAAAAACATTCCGATCCAAAATGTTGGATAAATTTCGAGAATTCGTATATGTTTGTTAGCAAAAAAGTATCGGACGAGATAGCGATAAAATGAGAATTCTGCTGGCGGAAGACGAACCCGATTTAGGTGCGATCGTGCAACGCACCTTGAGTCGCGAAAAGTACCTGGTAGATTGGGTGCAGGATGGTACGACTGCTTGGAACTATCTGGAAGACCAATGGACAGAGTACACGATCGCCATTTTTGACTGGTTGCTACCGGGAACTTCTGGGCTGGAACTGTGTCAACGTTTGCGCCGGCAGAATAATCCTTTACCCGTTTTGATGTTGACGGCAAAAGATCGCACGGAGGATATGGTGGCTGGGCTGGATGCTGGGGCTGATGACTATCTGATGAAACCGTTCGTTAAAGCGGAGTTGTTAGCCCGGTTGCGGGCACTTCAGCGACGGGGACGGAGTTTGTCGCCAGAACAGTCGCCATATTTCAATCCTGCCCAACTTGAGGTGGGGCGATTGCGGCTTGATTACAATAAATCAATCATCTCCACTACCGATGATGGAGGACAGCAAACGGTGATTCCTCTGACGGCTAATGAGTTTCGGTTACTGGAATATTTCATGCAGCACCCGAATCAAATCCTCACGCGCGATCGACTTTTGACTCGTTTGTGGGATGTGGATACCGACCCGATGAGCAATGTAGTTGCTGCTAGAATTCGTCTGTTGCGCCGCAAGCTGACAGATTATGGCTGCGACGGGATGATTGAAACGGTTCATGGATTCGGGTATCGCTTGAGCAAGTAATATGCACTCCAACAAGCTATTTAACCGCACGCGCTGGCAACTTGCGGGTTGGTATGCGATCGTCACTGGTATGTTGTTAGGTATCTGCGGTGTTGCGCTATATCAGGTTGTGCTTCACACCCAGCGATATATCCTACAGCAAAAACTACAGGATTTAGCCGGAACTCTGCATGACACGATCGAACCTGAATTACAACAACCGGGAAAGATTTCATCTAGCTTGAAAACTATCTTGCCTGGTTTGTGTCTCTGGAATGAAAACTGTTACTCTTCAGGCAATGACGGGGCGCGACATACTGCTAGGGTGTTTCAGCAGGAGGGATATTATCTCCGCTTTTTAGACCAGTCTGGGGCAATATTAGGGAAGGTTGGAGAGCAGCCGGATGTATTAGAAAACTTTGCACCAAAGGAGTTTTGGCAGGTTCTGCATCTTTCTAATGGCGATCGCTTTTATCAAATTTCTCTATTACTGAGAACAAACAGCGGTTTGCCTTGGGGTTATCTGCAAATTGGGCGATCGCTCAAAGAATGGGATGCTTATCTTAACACCTTGCGACTGCTCCTCTTTTTGGGCTTACCTTTTGCGATGCTGTTAGTGGGAGGAGCGAGTTGGTGGTTAGCGGGAGTAGCGATGCGACCAATTTATCAGTCCTATCGCCATATGCAACAATTCACCTCCGATGCCGCTCATGAATTGCGAACGCCTCTGGCTGTCATTCAGACTACTGTTGAGGATACTCGTCTGGCTGAAGATTTACCGGAGGTTAGTCAAAACCTCGATATTATCGAACGACAAAACATCCGCCTTTCTAGGTTAGTGAAAGATTTATTGTTTATTTGTAGAATTGAGCAACAACAGATTCCGACTCAATTGCAGCATTGCTGTTTGAACGATCTGATCGGCGATTTAGTAGAAGAACTTGCAGGTTTAGCAATGGTGGCTGAGGTGGAATTGAAGTTAGAAATTCGTGCTTCGCGAGCCGTTGTAATTCTTGGGGATGAAGCCCAGCTTTACAGGATGGTGACGAACTTAATTACCAACGCTATTAACTACAGTCCCCCAGGAGGGCTAATCCTTGCCATCCTCGATTGCACCGACAAGGAAGCGGTGATTCAAGTTCAGGATACGGGTGTTGGTATCGCCCCAGCCGAACAAACGCGAATTTTCGATCGTTTCTATCGAGTGCAGAGCGATCGCTCTAGAGCCACAGGAGGTGCCGGATTAGGGCTATCGATTGCAAATGCGATCGCAGTGGCTCATCAAGGCAGCATTCAAGTCCAGAGTGAGTTAGGAAAAGGCAGTACATTTACAATCCGTCTACCACTCAAATGAGAACAATATTACGGCGATCGCCTCAAGATTGCCTTTGCAAGGGGAATCGCAGAATATCAATCTGTGGGTTAACTCGATCGTAAGTGCGATCGAGCAGAATCAAATTAAAGGTGTATTGGTGATGCTAGAAAATAACAGCCGGGAAAACCAAGGAGAAAATTGGGGTTCAGCCAGAGGGGAGAATTTCTGAAGCGGTTAATTCTTTGGTTCGTCAGATGGGAAATTATGGACGCGCTCCTTTGAGGAAGTGCGTTTATATATGGAAGAAGCAATAACTCGAAACCTATGTGTGCTTATCGTAATCTATAGGAGCAGCCACAATTTTGACTCCCTAGATTTAGCCCTTGTCGGGTGCGTCGCTAGAAACAATTCTCGCCAAGAATACAAAGATTAGAACAGCGACGCACTTTTCCAACACGATCGAGGGGATGACTGAACCGGATTTGCTATTATCTAAATTTGCCTGAGAATTTGCTGATATTTTACCCTATTTCCGTACAGCTTCCAGCAATCTAGAATAATAAAAGCTCGTGCTAGTCATGGCTGTTCTGTTCACCACAAAACCATTGTTTTCTAGGATTTTGATGATATCAGCTTCCCGGTGCTGATAAGCGCGAGTTGTTTTGCTAGGACCGGGGAAAAATTCACCAATTTTTTTGAGCAGGGTGAGTGCTAAAGTTTTGGGGGCAAAACTCAGAATTAGTCGGGATTGGGCGATCGAACTGAGGTGAGCAATCATGGACGCAGCCTTATCTTGAGGATAGTGGATTAGCACGTCCAGACAGATAACCGTGTGAAATTTGCCACTCAATGCTTCTAAATCTTGGGCTGCAAAAGAGATGTTGTAGAGCTTGCCGGGAACGGCTGTAGCTCGATCGTAGGCTTCTGCTACCATCTTTTCAGAGATATCGCTAGCACAAACAATTGCCCCAGCCTCCGCCAAGGGAATACTCAGAGATCCCACACCACAGCCGGCATCGCAGACTGACAGCCCGCGCAAATTGCCGTCAGCTTGCAGCCATTGGATGACTGTATCTACTGTTTGCTGGTGCCCGGTGCGAATATCTAGCTGCACTTTATTGACTTTGCCATCGCCGTAAATCCGTTGCCAGCGATCGAATCCCGTGGAGTTAAAATACTGTTTGACAATATCCTTGTCATTTGCCAAATTCATTAGTCTGCCTGCTGCTGAGTTATTGCCAACAGTTAGGTATTATAATGCTTGGGGGTCGTAATTTGGAATTTGCCCGAAAAAGATTGGGTTTTGGTAAATGCGGTTCCTGCCCTCCGGCTACGCTGCGGTAGGCGCGTGCCTAGTCGAAGGACTATCTTCCTTCTTCAATGTTCCATCTTCGTTTAAAACAAGCGATGCCAAGTTAATTCCTTTGTGGGTTCATCCAAATGCCAGCGTAACAATTGAGTTGCGGGAAAGGCAATGATTCCTGAAAGTCCGATCGCATTTCTGGGAGATTCCGTTGCTAGGGCGATGGCACTTGCTACATCACAAATTCCCCACTTCACCAAATTTTGAACTCCGCCCAAAAGTGGTAGTGTTGTACCAGCCAAAGTAGCCGATTCCAATGGTGAGTGATAATCTAATCTTACCCAAGCAGTACCTTTTCTCACCTCTATTTGACGAGAATCCCAAGGATAAACACCATCTGGCAAACCAAGAGGAGCTAAAGCATCGCTAACTAAAAAAACACCTGTTTCGTATCTACCAGCGCGCAGTAAAAAATCAATCATTGTCGGAGAAACGTGCTTGCCGTCAGCAATTAAACCGCACTTAACACCAGGAGTAACAATGGCAGCCCCTAACAAACCCGGTTCTCGATGGTGCAAACTCGGCATCGCATTAAAGGCGTGAGTTACCATGGAAGAACCCCGTGCAAATGCTTGTTGGGCTTGTTCTGCTGTCGCTTGAGAGTGTCCGAGACTAACTGTAATTCCCAAACTTTGCAAATAAGAAATTACTTCGCCAGTGCTATCTAACTCTGGTGCTAAAGTAATTATTTTGACAATCTCAGCACAATCTCCTAAAACTAACTTGACATTTTCTATGGTTAGTGGCAGAAGAAATTCTGACGGGTGAGCACCTCGTTTGTGAGGATTAAGAAAAGGGCCTTCGAGGTGAACGCCGATGATTGAGGCTGTTTTGATTTGATTGGTTGGGGAAGTATTTTTAGTAGTGCGTATAAAATCAGCAATTATCGAGAGCGATCGTCTAAACTTATCTAGTGAAGTTGTCACCAAAGTCGGCAAAAAAGCATCGACTCCCTGATTCCATAAAAATTGACAAATTTTGGGCAAAAATTCCCTATGCTTGGTTTCTAAATCCGGGAAAGCCAAACCGAGTGCCCCGTTAATCTGCAAATCAACTCCACCCAAAGAAACCCAGTCACCTGCTGCATCGATGACTTGTAAATTCGGGGGAGAAACCCGTTTAAATACTTTGTCCATCGGGCAAACTTCTTGAATGATGCCAGTTGCATCCACAGCCAGCATCTGCAATTCCTTACAACCGGGGAGCCTCGCATTGAGAATATTTGTCGGGAAAAAAGTTGAGTTTGTCGCTTCAGTCATCCGATTTTAGATTTTAGATTTTAGATTTTAGATTAGCATTGATCGGAAAGCTCAAATCTCAAAACTAGATGAATCAACCGACTGTTGGAATTATCATGGGTAGCGATTCTGATTTGCCCACGATGAAAGATGCGATCGCAGTTTGCGAAGAATTCAATATACCTTGCTCCGTGGCGATCGTTTCAGCCCACCGTACTCCCGATCGTATGGTAGAATATGCCCAAAACGCGCACCAACGGGGATTGAAAGTGATTATTGCAGGTGCGGGGGGAGCCGCCCACCTACCTGGTATGGTAGCATCTTTAACACCTTTGCCGGTGATTGGTGTGCCAGTGCCGAGCCGTCACCTGCAAGGATTAGATTCTTTGTACTCGATCGTCCAAATGCCAGCCGGGATTCCTGTAGCAACAGTAGCGATCGGAAATTCTAAAAATGCTGGCTTGTTAGCAGTTCAGATCTTAGCAGTTTACCAGCCAGAATTGCTAGAGCGAGTCCAACAATATCGTCGAAGCTTGTCCGAATCCGTAATGGAAAAACAACATCAACTAGAAGAATTAGGGTATCATAACTATCTCAATCTGAAGCAATAATCTCTCAATTTGGGAGTAAGGTTGAGATTTTTTAGAATTATTCTTGTTGCGATTAGTCTGGAGAAAATCAACAGTGAAAACAAATAGTCGGAAACAGACAAACTGGAAAAAAATCAAGCCAAGATATCTGCCAAAAAACGGAGCAAAATTGTGGGAGCAAGTCCCCACTTTCTCAAAAATACAATTAGCCATCCGCAGGCTCAGTCCCAGTTGGCAAGCCTGTATACCTTTAGCTGCAATCATCTGTTTAGTCTGGGGATATGCAGCAGTAGCCCAAACGCCCCCCAAACCGAGCACTGACGAACAATTAGCAACCCTCAAGGTGGGTATGGACACCATGTGGGTGATGGTAACAGGGATGCTAGTGTTCTTTATGAACGCCGGTTTTGCGATGTTAGAAACAGGATTTTGTCGCCAGAAAAATGCGGTTAATGTCCTTGCAAAAAACTTAATTGTTTTTGCACTTTCTACCATTGCCTATTGGGCGATGGGCTTTGCTTTAATGTTCAGTGATGGCAACGGTTTTATGGGCACAAGTGGCGGATATTTCTTGTGGAATATACCTGACAACAGCCCCGCGATCGGAGATGCTTACAAAGGTATTTTCAGCTCGCTAAATTGGACGGGAGTACCTCTGAATGCCAAATTCTTTTTCCAATTAGTTTTTGCCGGAACTACTGCCACGATCGTTTCTGGAGCCGTTGCAGAGCGAATTAGATTCCTTGATTTTTTAGTGTTCAGCTTGTTGTTAGTAGGGATTGCTTACCCAATTACCGGACACTGGATTTGGGGTGGCGGCTGGCTGGCAAAAGTAGGTTTTTACGACTTTGCTGGTTCGACGGTGGTTCACTCTGTAGGGGGTTGGGCCGCTTTGATGGGAGCAGCATTTTTGGGCCCGCGGATTGGTAAGTACCGCAACGGCGATACTGTGGCGATGCCGGGACACAATATGAGTATTGCTACCCTGGGCTGTTTGATTCTGTGGTTGGGTTGGTTCGGGTTCAATCCCGGTTCGACAATGGCAGTCGATCCAAATGCGATCGCCCACATTGCGATCACCACCAACACCGCAGCAGCGTTTGGGGGAGTTGCGGCTACCATCACCGCTTGGTTGTACCTGGGCAAACCCGATCTTTCGATGGTGATCAATGGTATCCTGGCTGGCTTAGTGGGAGTGACTGCTAGCTGCGCTTGGATCAACGTGCCGAATGCTGCGATTATCGGCATTGTCGCGGGCATCCTGGTAGTTTTTGCCGTAACTTTCTTTGACAACTTGAAAATTGATGACCCTGTGGGGGCAACATCGGTTCACCTAGTCTGCGGGATTTGGGGAACTCTGGCAGTTGGCTTATTTGCCGATGGCCCGAATACGGGAATTTATACCGCAGGCCCGAAAGCGGGATTACTGGTAGGGGGAGGTTTCGATCAACTAATACCGCAGTTGATCGGGATTATTTCTGTAGGTGGGATGACTGTGCTGCTGAGTGCAATTTTTTGGTATGCACTCAAGGTGTTGCTGGGCATCCGAGTCAGTGCCGTAGAGGAGACTGAAGGTTTGGATATCGGAGAACACGGGATGGAAGCCTACAGCGGATTTGTGAAGGAAGCTGACTTTGGCAACAGAAACAAAAGTATGAAATTCTAACCAAATAGCCCATCGCCTACGGTGATTGCTTTTGGATTCAATACCTCCTGGGATTTTGCCTTTTGGACGAACTCAGAAACTTTGGCTGGTAGATTTTTTTGTGGTAAAGTGATCGGCAAAAGCCAATTTCTGCATCGCCGCCATTGCCAAACACATGACAGTGCTTGATTCTCTAAAGAATTGAGTCGAAACTGGAGCGGTAAATTTTGATGCAGTAATGCGTGCCAATTATTTGTTGTGGTGCCTGCAAATCGCCTGAGTTTATGGAGAAGTTTGGAGGATTTAGCGGACGGAAGAGTCAACGGCTCATATTCGCAAGGGAACGATCTAAAAAAGTTCCCTTTTGGGCTTGGCTATCTCTGTTGACAAACGGGATACTGATAGTCACTGTAGCTCAGCTTGTGCTGGGGGGACAAAACTTGTCAGAAAGCTCCCCAGCCAGTGCAGCCGTTAGTGCTGCTAGGGTGGATGAACAAATGCGCCAGCAAAATCTCCTCAAATCAGTCTCCGATCAGCCGATGGTGGGACAGCGACATAAGTGGACTTACCAGCAGTGGGTAACACAATTAGGCAGGGAAGCTGAGGCGGTGGCAGTAAATCGACCCTCCAGGCTGAGTGTTTTGGCTGGGGATTCTTTGAGTATGTGGTTTCCGACGAAGTTGTTGCCGATCGATCGAACTTGGTTGAATCAGGGAATTTCGGGAGAAACTTCAGTGGGTTTGCTCAAGCGGTTACAGTTATTTGATCGCACTCAGCCGGATACCGTGTTTGTGATGATCGGGATTAACGATTTGCTGCGGGGGGCGACGGATGAAGGGATTTTGGACAACCAGCGACAGATTATTCGGGATTTGCGGTGGGCTCATCCCAAGGCACAAGTGGTAGTGCAATCGATTTTGCCCCATAGCGGGGAACAAGCTACTTGGGAAAATCGCGATCGGCTGTTAGCTATTTCTAATCATCGGATTCGCGAAATTAATCAGCGATTGAAGGAAATTGCCATTTCGGAAAATGTGTTGTATTTGGATTTGCAGCCCATGTTTACAGATGCCGACGGCAACCTATTAACCGAACTCAGCACGGATGGTCTGCACCTCAACGATCGAGGTTATTTAGTGTGGCGATCGGCTTTGCAGCTTTTTGGTCAGATCCAGTTAAAAAATTAGTCATGAGTGATTTCGTGATGGGTTATGGGTGATTAGTAATCACCCATATTTTTCCAATTCTCCCCCATTTATCCTCTCGGCCGTTATTACTCCCTAGTCAGGGGTGATGTCAAGTACCAGTGGATGATTAAGAAAATCTAAGACCATAAAATTTAGTATATCTGGATACAGAAAAACCTAGGTCACAAATGGTGCAATCCAAAAGTCACTAAATTTGGGGCGACAGATTGACGGTTTTAGATGAGTCTGCCTATCAGCAGTTGAAAAATTGAGGAGCGGGAATTATCTATTTAAGATTTGTTCCACTCATACAGGATCTTAAAACCAAATAACTATTGCATCTAACATCCTCACATCTAAAATCGGCTCGGTCAACTCTGCAAATTACTGAGTATTAGAGGTAACACTAACGTGTTCAAAAAAAGTTTAAAGATCGGACTAATTGCAATGTGGCTGTTGAGCGGGCCACTGATGAATAATGCCTTAGCTCAAGACACTGCCCCTGCTGCTGTTGCTGCACCAAACCCGATCGACACTGGCGATACAGCTTGGATGCTAGTTTCCTCAGCAATGGTGCTATTAATGACACCTGGACTAGCATTTTTCTATGGAGGACTGGTGCGATCGCGCAACGTCCTCAACACCATGATGATGAGTTTGGTGATGATGGGAATGATCGGTGTCACATGGACTCTGTGGGGTTACAGTTTAGCCTTTGATGTCTCCATCAAAGCCCCGGAATTTGGAACAGGACTCGAAAGCTTGATCGGGGGCTTAGACTGGATGTTTTTGAACGGTGTCACAGCCGACAAAATCGATCCCGTCGGCTACGCACCGACAATTCCCCACCAAGTATTCATGGTTTATCAGATGATGTTCGCCATCATCACTCCTGCATTGATTTCTGGGGCGATCGTCGAACGAGTCACCTTTAAAACCTATTTCTGGTTCGTACTACTGTGGTCAACCTTCATCTACTCTCCGTTAGCGCACTGGGTTTGGGGTAGAGGCTGGCTGGGGGCGATCGGCTCCCTCGACTTTGCCGGAGGCACCGTAGTACACATCAGTTCCGGTGTCTCTGCCGTAGTCGCAGCTTGGGTAATTGGACCTCGCAAAGACCATTTGAACAAACCCCACACCCCTCACAACGTCCCCTACGTGTTGCTGGGCATTGGAATGCTGTGGTTCGGATGGTTTGGCTTCAACGGCGGTAGTGCTCTAGGTTCTGGTTCCTTGGCAACTGTGGCTTTTGTCACCACGATGATTTCTACAGCAGCCGGCGGCTTAACTTGGACAATTTTGGAATGGGTACTGAGAGGCAAACCCACAGCAGTAGGCATTGCTAGTGGTTTCCTTGCGGGATTGGTGGGCATCACTCCTGCTGCTGGTTTCGTCCTTCCCATTGGGGCGCTCATGATCGGTTCAATCACTGCGGTGTGCTGCTTCTTTGCCGTTAGCTTGCGGGTTAAACTGGGATTTGATGATACTTTGGATACCTACCCAGTACACGGTCTCGGCGGGACTGTGGGCGCGCTGCTGACAGGCGTATTTGCGACTAAAGCCGTTAACTCAGCCGGAAATGATGGGTTGCTGTTCGGAAATCCTGGACTACTGGGAATTCAATTCGTCGGTGTTTTAGCTACTTACGTGTTTGCTGCGGTTGGTACTTTTTTGATCCTGAAACTTCTGGGACAGTTTATGGAATTGCGAGTACCTTCCTCTGCAGAAGACCAAGGTTTGGATATTGGTCAACACGGTGAAGAAGCCTACGGCGAGGATTTTGCTGGTGGTTTTAGTGCCTTTGAGTCAGGTTCTCCTTTTGCGCCCAAGAAGGTTGGAAGCTGATTTTGTCGATAAGTTCGATCGACTTTAGCCTAGAGAAGCAAGTATCTGCCTCTCTGGGCTTTTTTTTAAGTTTTTTTTTTAACGAACCGCGAAGACGCGAAGAGCGCAAAGAAGGAAGAGGAGGAAGAATGGTTGAAAGGAGAGAATTATGCGTTTGATATCAATCGCCGCTCCAATCGCTCTATAGGCTAACTGTTCTACCTGTTCGCCCAATTGTCTCATTCTTCTTTCTTCTTCCTTCGCGTCCTTCGCGTCTTCGCGGTTCAGTCGTTCTTCCCTCTTTTGGCGCTTTTTTTTAAGTTTTTTTTAACGAACCGCGAAGACGCCAAGAGCGCGAAGAAGGAAGAGGAGGAAGGGTTAAGATGTGAGAATTATCCGTTTGATGCCTTCTTTGAGGATCGGAACGTTGAAGTTGATCAGAAGGCCTAGGCTGTTTTTGGTCATTTTAAGATAGGAGATAACTTGGGCTTCATGGATGGGAGTTAGCTTTTCGACAGCTTTTAATTCGACAATTAGGATATCCCCAACCAGAAAGTCTAATTGACCTTTGCCTACTGGATAACCTCTGTAGGTTATTGCTACTGGCTTTTTAGGTTGACAAGGTATCCCCCGTATCCGAAATTCAATTTCTAAGGATTCCTGGTACACTGACTCTAAAAATCCTGGCCCCGTCAGCCGATGCACCTCAATCGCCGCTCCAATCGCTCTATAGGCTAACTGTTCTACCTGTTCGCCCAGTTGTCTAATTCTTCTTTCTTCTTCCTTCGCGTCCTTCGTGTCTTCGTGGTTCATTCCTTCTTTCCTTTCAATCCGTCGATCGTACCTATATCATATCCCCTCTTCCCTTTGATCTGCCGATCGGGACGATCGCACCCCACCCGTTCTAAAATTAAAGGTAATTAACGTTAATTTGAAATAGACACACCATGGATACTAAAGCTTTTAAGCGATCGCTACAACAGTCGGAAAATTACCACCGTAAGGGTTTTGGTCATGAAGCTGAGGTTACGCAGGTGATGCAAACGGCTTATCAAAGCAGTCTGATTCAGGACATTCGGGACAATAATTACAGGCTGGAACGCGGGGATGTCACTATTCGGTTGGCCGAGGCTTTTGGTTTTTGCTGGGGTGTGGAACGCGCTGTAGCTATTGCTTACGAAACTCGTCAACATTTCCCTACAGAACGGATTTGGATTACTAATGAGATTATTCATAATCCTTCTGTGAATCAACATTTGCGGGATATGGCAGTTGGTTTTATTTCTGTTAATTCAGGTGAAAAAGATTTTTCGGTGGTGGATACTGGTGATGTGGTAATTTTACCGGCTTTTGGGGCTAGCGTTCAAGAAATGCAGTTGCTCAATGATAAGGGCTGCAAGATTGTTGATACAACTTGTCCTTGGGTTTCTAAGGTTTGGAATACTGTTGAAAAGCACAAAAAGAAGGATTATACTTCGATTATTCACGGTCAGTACAAGCATGAAGAAACTGTGGCGACGAGTTCTTTTGCTGATAAATATTTGATTGTGCTGAATTTGGAACAAGCTGAATATGTCAGCGATTATATCATTAATGGTGGCGATCGCCATGAGTTTTTGGCGAAGTTTAGCAAGGCTTATTCGGCTGGTTTTGACCCGGATGTGGATTTAGCACGGGTTGGTATTGCTAACCAAACTACTATGCTCAAAACAGAGACGGAGCAGATTGGTAAGTTGTTTGAAAAGACTATGATGCGTAAGTTTGGGCCGGATAAGTTGAACGACCATTTTTTGAGTTTTAATACTATTTGTGATGCTACTCAAGAACGTCAAGATGCTATGTTGAGTTTGGTTGAGGAAAAGTTGGATTTGATGGTGGTCATTGGGGGTTTTAATTCTTCTAATACGACTCACTTGCAGGAAATTGCTGTCGATCGCGCTATTCCGTCTTATCACATTGATTCTGCAGAACGCATCCTACCAGGCAATCGGATCGAACACAAGCCTTTGGGGGCTGATTTAGCGATCTCTGACTGCTGGTTGCCGGAGGGTAAGATTGTGGTGGGTGTGACTTCTGGTGCTTCGACACCGGATAAGGTGGTGGAGGATGCGATCGAACGTATTTTTCACAGCAGTATTGTTGCTGTTGGTTGATGCCAACGTCAAACCACAGAATATCTAGGTATCGGACTGCTTCAATAAATCTGGTACCTGATATCCAGTCTTGCTATGGCTTAGGTTAAAATGCTAAAATACTCAAAAAATATGGTAGTTAGGTGGACAAACTTCAGGCAAACATAGACGCAATTTGCTCTCAAATTGAAATGCTACGACGGGAGCGCCAGCAGATTAGTATTGCCGCGATCGCCCCAGTCGGTGATTCCCCTCAAGCCATCGCCGATGCTTACCGCCGTCACGCCAGGGAAACAGCACAAGTGTCGGCAGAAGTCAAGGGGATAGATGATGCGATCGCCGCTTTGTCTGCTCAATTGAGTCACATGGAAAACCACTCGGTTCAGGTGCCAAAATTAAGTCCGATGGAACAGCAAGTGGCAGAGGGTAGAAATCTCGCTCGCACTCATGCTGAACGCATTAATGAATTGGCTGCGGAATTGGCGCAGGAGGTGAAAGGGCTTAAGGCGATCGCCGACCAAATCAGCCCCAGCTATTGGCAGGTATATTACAAGCCTTTTATTACAGGTTTTAAAAGTATTTCTGTTCCTTACGTGCGATCGGACGGCGATGTTTGGACGATCGTCAATCGAGTAGTTTAAGATGTTGTTGCCTCAATCCTCATCTAAGCCTCAAGGGAGAATTCATACTCAACTATTCTGAAGGTACTTTCATCGCACCAAAGTGACGCTCGGTGTTGCTAAAACCAGGGGGGAGCGCCGCGATCGGCTTTTTGGATGACAACCATTCCCCTCATCGTCAGAATCTAGAGTTGGGTAGTGAATGGTAACTTCAACGCTGGACTCGATGGGGCACAAGTCCCACGAGCGGGAAAAATGCAAAATACCGAAGACGATTGTTCCTGTGGCTATCACCTCAAGCTTAAGCCCGCAGCAGTTGCTTAATGGTGCCTACCAATTCCTGGGGGTGAAAGGGCTTAGCAATGTAAGCATCGGCGCCTTGTTTCATGCCCCAGTAGCGATCGAACTCCTCGCTTTTGCTCGAACACATTACCACGGGCAAAGTCTGAGTTTTCGGGTCACTTTTGAGTCGGCGACAAACTTCATAGCCATTCATCCGAGGCATCACGATATCCAAAACGACCAAGTCGGGGCGATTTGTCTTAATTTGCTCTAGAGCTTCTACGCCATCACTAGCTACCGTGACGTTCAGTCCTCTACCTTTGAGCAAGTCAGCGATCATCTCCCGCAGAGTTACGCTATCATCAACAACCATAACTGTACTCATAAAATAGTCCTTACCAAGTTTCTGGGTTGAAACGTTCACAATAAAAGGTATGTTAGCTTGATTGAAATTTTGCTCTTTGGGATTTAGTTTACCCACTTTGGCTCATTTCCCAATCATGTTTTTCAGGATTAGCGCGAAATTCAACATTCGCGAAATCTTGCTTGACGTACCATGCTATGTTCGTTAGTCTATCATTTTCTTTCTTAAATGGTACTTTTGTCAAAAATTGCTGATTTAGTTTGGTTTTCGGTTTCGTGGCAATAGTCCATGACCCCAGACTAAAGGCAGCTCTCGGATGAGAGCACAAATGGTCAATTATGATTTTTTTGCTCTAAAACGGGTAGTTTTTGCTCGTAGAGGGTATCTATAACTGCTGGGCGCTGGCGGTAGTTTTGACTTGAACTTTTTAAGCCGTTAGCAACCATTCCCAAGATGGAAGCTCCTGAAATTTTTAATTCTTCCAAGACTTTGGTAACTTGCGCTCGGTCGGTTTTGCCAATTTTCACTACCAATACCGTACCCTCAGTGTGAGCCGCGATCAAGTGGGCATCTGCCAAGCCGACTAGAGGAGGCGAGTCGTAAATCACTAAGTCAAAAAATGCTTGAAATTGCTCCATCAGATACTGCATTTTTTTGGAGGAGAGAAACTTAATCGGATCGGGAGGAATTTGACCTGCGGTGAGTACGAACAGGTTTTCCTCGGAGGGGGAGCGCTGAATGACTTCGTTAAGACTGAGGTCTGTAGAGATGACTTCGCTGAGTCCCCGCAGGTTTGGTAGTCCTAACTTAATGTGGAGTTGGGGAGAACGCAAATCTGCATCTATTAATAATACTCTCTGCCCGACCGCGGCGGCTGTGGCCGCTAGGTGCAGGGCTACTGTCGATTTTCCGTCTCCGTCTAAGGCGGAACTGACTAAGAGCGATCGAATCGGCCTGTCGGCATTTAGCAAGTTAATGTTGGTGTAGAGCGATCGAAATGCTTCTAAGAACTTATAGTCGGAATCGCTAAAAATACCCATACCTCCCTGGTTGGGAATAGGAGGTTTAGCATCGACTGGCTGAGCATTTTTTCCTTTCACAGAAGTGATATTCCTAGTTCTAACTGGAGAGCGACGCTTGATTTTTTTCGTCAATGGGATAACTCCAATTATGGGAAACTTTGTTGCCATTCTCAAGGATTCAGGAGTATGGAACACATTATTAAGTACCTCCACCAGTAACCCAATCGCTATCCCTAACAAACTACTTAAAACCACTGCTAGGACTAACTGTTTGCGAGTTTGTTTCACCGTTGCAGTTATATATTTTCCGAATTTGTCTAAGGGGATTTCTGGAGGGTTAATTACTACCCAAGGTATTTGCTGCTGAGCCGCATCTATCCGCAAAGCTTCTCGTTTTGCCAAAAAGTCGGACAAACTTTTAGTCACCACTAGCAGTTCTTGCTGTAAGTTGTCGTATTCTCTAGTTGTCAATGAAAATTCTCTATTTTTTTGATTCATTTGTTTTTGTAACTGATTCATTGCCAAATTTCGTGATTCAAGTTCTTGGATTTGGCTGTTTAAATTTTTCATCACCACTTCTTGAGCTTGTTTGGTTGCTGTTAATATTAGTTCTTGCCTCGTTTTTTTGAGTGCTAAAATCGGCAAGCTGTCGTCTCTGTACTGAGCTAATTTCATGGAAATTTCTGAGTCAACTTTTTGGATTTCACCTAATAATCCTGCGTAAGCTTGTCCTTGGGTGATTAATATGCCAAGAGGGTTATTTTCTTCCAGTAACTTTTGATAATTTTGGTAGACGGTTCGCATACCTTTTAACTGTACTTGGAGTGTGGCTTGCTGTCCCCGAATGCTCTGAACTTGTTCTGACAGAGATTTTCCTTCTAGCTGGGGGTCAAACAAGTTGCTCTGCTGACGCAGTTTTTGGACTTGTATTTGCAAAACTTCGACTCTTTCTCGGAGCTTGGGCATCTCCATATCTATAAATTTAATTCCTTGATTAATACCTGTTAGTCGCTGTTGTAGACTGTACTCTAAATAGGCTTTAGAAACTCGATCCAATACAGCATAAATTCTTTTGGGATTTGAATCTTTGTATTTAACTTCTAAGATTTTTGTTCCTTGCTGTTTGCCATCTTTTTCATAGCTAATTCGGTTAATTGACAAGTTTGACATTAGATCATTGTAGGTCATATTAGGATACAATGCCTGCATTCTTTGTAGCACTGGTCGCATCATTCTGGGACTGCGTAAAATCCTAATTTGCGTTTCATAATCTACTAAACTAATCCCTTCTATATTGATCTTAGCTAAGTCAGCAGCTACACTATTATCTAATTGTTTGGATAGTAAACCTTCCGCGGTCGCTGGTTCTACCAACAACGAAAACGATCCTTCGTAGTCGATGGTAATGCTTTTAGAATTTTTGAGGATCACCGCTCCCACCAAGGAGCTTAAAGCTATGCTGGCTACTACCATTACCAGCAGGCGGCGACGTACTACCCCAAATAGCCAAGATAAGTCTAGTTTTTCTTCTTCTATTTCTTCAAACTTATCTCTGTAGTTATGAGCCGACAAGGGAGATAATTGACCATTAGATTTTGGTAGGAACGGTTGGTAATTTTTTCTGGTATCCATATTCAGTCTGTGTATTAGAGAGGTTGATATTTAAGATGCTACCGATATTTTAGAGGTTGATATTCCAGATACTACAGTGCCACAACTCCGGGGAAATGCTATTCCTTAGTTTATTCTAACCGAGCGATCGGGCCCGATCGCGAAATTAGGAGTTTCTGGAATTTTGCCCAATACCTGCTCATCGGAATATAGAGCGGATCAGGTTGAGAAAATTTAACACTCCGGTAGCAGGACCTAATGGTCCAAGGACTGTATTCATACGGTCTACGAATTTGATGAGACCGCTGCGCGAGACTACGATCGTATCGTTGTTGCGGAGTTGAGGATTTTTTTCCTCGTTAATTCCTTGAGTTAAATCGACTTCGATCGTGCGTTTAGTGGCGGTACCGTCAGTATTGAGACGAATTAGGTCAACAGTTTCTCTAGTAGCTCTGCTGTTTTCGTAGCCAAAAAATCCTCTAGAGAGCAAAGCCTGATTCAAGGTAGCATTGGCTGGCAACTTGATGGGTTCCAGAGGAGTTCTGACTTCTCCTACCACAAAAATATTGATGGCGGGGGGAGCAAAGTTAACGTTAGCCAAGAGACCAGCTTCGGCGGGGTTGACGATAGTTGCTTTAGGAACGACGATTGTATCTCCTTGCTGGAGGATAGTATCTTGGGACCCGTCGCCGGACTCTAGGAATTGCCACAGGTTAACTGGGATAATTTGTTCGCCTTTTCTGGTGATGCGACGCACTTGAATTTGACGGATATCTGCCTCTGAAGTGATGCCACCGGCTAGCTGAATAGCCCTGATGACGGTGGGGAATCCTTCCCGGCTCAGGCCGTTGGTGGTGTTCCCACCAATGACGACGTAAGCTCCAGGGCTGGTGACTTGGCCGACTATGGAGATGGATCTAGGTTTTTCTGGGGGTGGGGAAAAGTTGGCGGTCGCGAATTGGCGTGCTTCTGCTTGGTTGAAGTTGGTGACGGTGGGAATCACAATGGTGTCTCTGTCTTGCAAAATGATGTCTTGAGAGATGTCTCCTTCCTGCAAGAATTTCCACAGATTGACGTTGAGCACTTGGTCTGGACCGTCGGGTTGGGGCCGGCGGACACGGATGTTACGGATGTCGGCGACACCAGTGACGCCTTCAGCGAGTTTGATGGCTTGAGTGACGGTTGGGTATTGGACTGAGGGTGTTACACCTGGACCTGAAGCGAGGCTGATGGTGAAGTTTCCAGGCCTGGTGACTTCTCCGATGACGCCGACGTTGAGGGGGCGGGCGGCGACGAGGCTGACTGTGACTATCGGGTCTTTGAGGACGCGGCGGTAGGCGTTGCGGATAATGGTGGTGGCTTCTACTAAGGTCAGGCCACGGATTGATATTAAACCGATTAGGGGTAGGTTGACAGAACCGTCGGAGAGAACTTCGTAGCCACGGGTGAGTTCGGGTACTTCCAGTATTTCTACTTGGATGCGATCGCCTCCACCTAGTTTATAGCTTTCCGGGGATCTCCTCAACCCTGTAGGGGGTGTGGTGGCTGCACCGGGACGTAATCGGACTTGCGCCGTAACACTCCGTGGGTGTCCTAGGGAAATCATACTCGCCCAGGCGATCGTCCACAAGGTTAAACTCAATACGGACAGGGTTATTTGTTTAGGAAAATCATTGTTAACCACAGGCTACCTATTTGATTACTAGCATCATTCACCAGTTTAATCGCTGATCATGGAAATGCGTTGTCGATGGCAGACGGGCGGTTGTGCATCTTTATTGTCTATGGTGGTGTTAGAGGTGGAGAGAGTCAGAGGCGAGAGGATTTTTGATAGGGATCAAGAAATCTACAATCTATAGCACTTCTGACTCAAGCGACATTCCCTCGCCACTTAATTAACACTTCTTTAATTCCCACTCTCAAATTTCCAATTTGAACCTCTTAGAACTCAAACAAATATATTTATGGCAAAAATAATTAAGGAACTAATTCTCGGCAATAATTTGTTGCTAATTATATTAGGATTGAGCGTATTTATTCTCACTCTGTTCATCTTTCAGATAGCTAGTCAAAAAAAAGTCGGTCTTACTTTAGAAAGATGGTTTACTATTTTGTACATATTCGTATCTCCTCACGTCAATTTACCTCCTTTTAATTACCTGCATTTTGTAAATATTTCTGAAGCAGAAAAAGGAATTATTTATCAAATTCCTTTTCTTTTTTATCCATGGATTGCATTTCTTTTGTGTGGCAGATTAGTCAAATTTTTAAACAAGCAATTTGTGGAAGGTTTGTCATCATTAATCTTGAGAAATCCTGCTGCTTTTGTGTATTTTTTGTTGCCAATTACATCGACACTTTGGTCGCTAGTTCCTGATATTACACTAAAAGCAGGAATGGCATTTACAGGTTTTACCATTGTTACTTTTTATATAGCTTCACGATATGAGTGGCATGAGCTATCTGGGTTACTGCGAGCGGGCTATACCTCCCTTGCTATAGTTAGTTTTTTGCGACGCCCGAATGTGGGACGGGAATTTGCCGGAATTACGGGTCACAAAAATGCTTTCGGTAGCATCATGGTTATATGTACAGCACTGTGGTATCTTCACTATTCCCAAGGTGCTAAAACTCAGAAAGAACGCTGGATAGCTCTGGGATTAATGTTTTTTTCCTTTTATTTGGTTAGAGCTACTAGCTCTGGCGGTTCTTTAGTTAATAGTTTGATGCTCATAGTTGTAATATCATCATTAAGTTTTTTGAGTAAATTAAAATTCCAATGGGCATTTACTTCTATAGTCGGATTTACGGTACTAGGAATCATTGTCAGTGTTTATATCATAGATAACTTAGAGTCCATTGTTGTTGGAGGTTTGGGAAAGGATTTGACCTTGACTGGACGCACGGAATTCTGGCCAAAATTAATCGATGCAGCCAATCAGCGTCCTTGGTTTGGCTATGGATTTGATGGTTTTTTTAAACAAGATGTAATCGGAGAGGAAACCCCAGCTTATTTTATATATACTACGAATGGGTTTCAGCCCAAAACGGCTCACAATGGTGCGATATCAGTTTTGCTTTCTTTTGGTTATCCGGGAATGATTCTAATTTTAGTTTCTCTGTTAACTAATCTAATTTTTGCGGTCAGAGAACTGAGTCGCCGCCCGCTATCTGAATCGGGAATCCCAATTATTTATTTGGTGTTTATTATTTTAAATAATATAACGGAAGGCTCTATAGGTGAGATTGGGGATGTCTGGATGGGGTACGTGATACTGACTGTTAGGCTCAGTATAGATAGTGCCAAATCTTCATCTATGCCCCACCTGAGCGACCAACGGGAGTTGGAGTCTTGATTGGGATTCAGACTCAATCTATATATTAAGTTTACAATTTGACCGATGAGTAGAATTCCGAGCTATGGTATTATTACTACTCTGGGTTTGGTAAATGATACTATTGCTTGTATGTGAGTATTAAAAAAACTCTACGAGAACAGCTAAGATTTTTTCAATAAATGGTTGATGACTGCGAAAGGTTATGATAAACTCTCTACAATAGGGTGATTTTAAATTGAATATCGAAGTCTCAACCAACAGATTTATCTATTTAAGGACTCAAAACTTTCTAATGTTAGATAAACTCGTAGTGGCTAGTCAAAAAATCGGGCCAGGTCTTCGTCAGGTACTCGTGAATCTGGCGTGGCTGTTCACTGACCAAATTTTGCAGATGGCTCTGGGTTTGATCGTAGGGCTTTGGGTGGCACGCTATCTGGGGCCGGTGCAATTTGGCTTGCTCAACTATTCGATCGCCTTTGTTTCCGTCTTTAGTTCGGTAGCAACCATGGGATTGGGTGGTATCGTCATCCGGGATATCGCTCGCAATCCTGAATGCAAAAACGAAACCCTGGGAACAGCCTTCGCGATGCAATTTACTGGTGGCTGCATCACTCTGTTGTTAACTGTGGTGATGATTTCCTTATTCAAGCCTGATGAGACTCTGACTCGCTGGTTAGTGGGCTTGATCGCGGCAGGGACGATATTTCAAGCTTTTGAGACGATAAATTTTTGGTTTGAGTCCCAAATCAAGTCAAAATATACAGTGCTGGCCAAGAATTCAGTGTCTTTGTTGGTTGCCGGAGTCAGAATTGGATTGGTACTGCTGGGCGCACCACTACTTGCCTTTGCAGGGATTCGCTTGGTAGAGGTGGCGATCGTCGGCATGGCCTATTTATATTGTTATAAGCTTACGGGAAATAAAATTCAGGATTGGCAATTCAGTTGGTCCAGAGGCAAGGAACTACTGCGGGAGAGTTGGCCGATTATGTTATCTGCATTTGCAGTTTTCTTATACTCGAAAACCGATCAGCTCATGCTGGGTGGGATGAATAAAAATGCTGAACTGGGATATTATGCTGCGGCGGTTAAGATTTCCGAAGTTTGCGATTTTTTGCCGATGATTATATCTTCATCTATTTTTCCCAAATTAGCTAATTTAAGAGATAAAAATTATGAAGAATACATGAATAAATTTCAAATTTACTGTGATAGTATGATGATACTATGGTTGGGAGTGGCACTCCCAATTTCATTACTTTCTCCTTGGATAGTAAAGGTGCTTTACGGTGACAAGTATAGTAGTTCAGCAGCGGTACTGGCCATCTATGTTTGGGCGCAATTTGGGAGTAACTTTGGGGTAGCGCGCAACACCTATTTTACGATAGAGGGTCAGTTGCGGTACAGTCTTTACTTGACAGTGATCGGCTCCATTTTTAATGTGGGGTTAAATTGGTTTCTGATTCCTAATTATGGAGCGCTTGGTGCAACGGTAGCTACTCTAATCACTTATTTCTATGTGATTATTTTAGTCAATTTTATGGTTAAGGAATTGCGGCCTTTTGGCAAATTAATTTGGAAATCGCTTAACTTGTACAAAGCGGGTTTTCGGATAATGGGATTAATAAAGTAAGCAACCCCGGTCTAAAGACACGGGGCTTCAGCAAATAAACTGAAGCCGTGCTTACCCGCCTCGCGCCTTAATTGGCTACGTTATTGGGGTCATAACACCGGATAATGCGACGCTAGTTTTCCGCTCTGTTGTTTGCAGTTAAACAGTTTTATGGTCACTGACACAGTGCTGCAAGCGTAAAAAGCCCTTATAACATTGGCAAAGCGAACTTTACGAGAAATCGAAGAGACACAACAATGTCTATCCAACCAAATTACGTTTTCGTTTTAGATGCTAACCGCAAACCACTAATACCATGCAAACCGTCTTTGGCACGCAAACTATTAAAGGTTGGCAAATGTAAAGTTTTCCGACTTTACCCTTTCACAATAATTTTGAAAAAAGTGGTGGCTCAAGACCCGCAACCTGTAACTTTAAAGATAGACCCTGGTTCAAAAGTTACTGGAATAGCTATACTTCGAGACTCCGAGCTAATCTGGGTAGCTGAATTAACTCATCGCGGTCAAGCAATTAAGGCATTGCTAGAGTCTCGTCGCTCTCTACGGCGCAGTCGCAGAAATCGGCACACAAGATATCGTCAAGCGAGGTTTTTGAACCGAACTAGACCCGAAGGTTGGTTAGCCCCTAGTCTTCGACACCGCGTAGAAACGACTTTAACTTGGGTAAACAAGTTGTCAAGACTTGCACCAGTTCACACAATCTTTCAAGAATTAGTCAGATTTGATTTGCCAAAAATGGAAACCCCAGAAATATCAGGAATTGAGTATCAACAAGGAAAGTTGCAAGGTTACGAAGTCCGTGAGTATATTCTTGAAAAATGGGAGAGACGATGCGCTTACTGTGGTGTGGAAAATGTACCGTTACAAGTTGAACACATTCATCCTAAATCATCAGGTGGAACCAATAGAGTATCTAATCTGTGCTTAGCCTGTGAACCTTGTAATACCAAAAAAGGGACTAAGGACATCAAGATATTCTTGGCGAGAAAGCCCGATATTTTGAAGAAAATCTTGGCACAAGCTAAGCGCCCATTGAAGGATGCGGCTGCTGTCAACTCAACCCGATGGGCTTTGTTTAATCGCCTGAAAGAAACAGGCAAGGTCATTGTCACGGGTTCGGGCGGATTGACCAAATTCAACCGTTTACGGTTAAAATTACCAAAAACCCACTTCTTTGATGCAGTTTGCGTAGGGGATGCGCCTAATATTTCTGTATTAGCAAATCAACCCCTAAATATCAAAGCCACTGGACATGGTTCAAGACAGATGTGTCGCACAGACAAGTTTGGATTTCCTTCTCGGTACGTTCCTAGATTAAAATTTGTCAAAGGTTTTCAGACGGGTGACATTATAAAAGCTGTTGTTACTTCGGGTAAAAAGATTGGCACTTATACGGGCAGGGTCGCTGTCCGCTCATCTGGCAGTTTTAATGTGTCAGCAGTCCAGGGATTAATTCAAGGAATTAACTACAAATGTTGTTTTCCCATTCATCAAAAAGATGGATACAATTATGGATTTTAAAACTCTTGACGGGACACTAAATTATCCTGCGTCCCTTTTCCTCCCAGGGCTAAAGCCACTGGGTTACCAAGCTCCCGTGAGGTTTTTATGATTAAAATCAAACCCGACATTCAGCAGCAATCCAATTGTCCCAGAACAGGTGCTGCACTCACACCCATCGAGGTGCTATGGCAGGGGATTCAGATTTGTGTGAAATCTAAGTTAGACGACTCTGACACTGAAATAATCGATGTTTTGAGAGTTGGTCATGGGTCTCACACATCCATTCAAGTTGATTTAGCAAAAGGAGATATTTTTTCTGGGGATAAGAGGATGGGAGAATGGTTAGGAAAACCCTTACTGCATTCACTCCAAAATCCTAGACCTGAGAAACTTGAAATCACCAAAGAAATTTTTAAGAAGTGCGATCGGGTAATCATCTTAAACTGTATTGACTATCTTTACGGTCACTCCCTGTTAAAGTTACTCAATGCAGAAAGACACTTGGATTGCAACCCGGAATTTGGGCTAATTACGATCGTCCCTAAGTTTTTAAGGTGGATGGTTCCCGAAGGAGTGGCGGAAGTCTGGACAGTACCTATCTCTTTAAAAAATGGTCTGAATTATTACCCCAGCTTTGCCGAGTTTGTGCAGGAAGAAACTAAACGTTTTGAGGAGATTTATGTCAGCGAAGCCTATTCTCATCCGAGTCGGTTTGACATCACCAAGTTTACTAGAGTACCCAAACACAATTTTGAGGGAGAAGAAATCAAAATTACTTTTATCTGGCGCGAAGATCGTTTGTTAGTTAATCGTTTTTTGTTCCGAGTTTTGAGAAAGCTTAAGTGTCAAAAAATTGCACTAGGGCTCCAAAATTTGATGATTCAGGAAGTATTTAAGAAAATCAGGTTGCAGATACCAGCGGCTAAATTTGCAGTGGCTGGTCTGGGGACAACAACTAAGTTCCCAGAATGGATTAAAGATTATAGGGTGGATAGTTTTACTGAAAAAATTGAACAGGAAATATGCCACTTGTATGCAGAAAGCCGTTTAGTAATTGGTCTGCACGGCTCTAATATGCTACTGCCTTCGGCCCATGCTGGCATGACCATTGATTTAATAGATGAGCGCTGGGGCAACTTTGCTCAAGATATTATCTACCAAGAAAGCAACCCTAGAATGGCTTCTGGTCGCTATAGATTTTTGCCGTATCAGACGAAAAATGATACACTGGCATTCATAGCGACTGTGATGGTTCTGACTTTTGCTGAGTTTAAATCCTATATGACTGCTGATGTTGTGAATTAAAATTATAGTAGAGAATTTAAATGTTGGATTGGCAATTGAAGACTCCCGTCGCATTTATTATTTTTAAACGCCCGGAAGAAACCGAAAGGGTGTTTGCAGAAATTCGCAAAGTCAAGCCACCGAAACTTTTAGTAGTTGCTGACGGACCCCGTGCAGATAAACCGGGGGAAGACCGAGATTGCGATCGCGTTCGGGCCATTATTGAGCGAGTAGATTGGGACTGCGAAGTATTGAAAAATTATGCTGACGTAAATCTGGGCTGTCGGCTAAGGGTTTCGAGTGGTATCAATTGGGTATTTGAGATGGTGGAAGAGGCGATTATTATTGAGGATGACTGTTTGCCTCATCCGACATTTTTCCGTTTTGCTGAAGAATTGCTCGATCGCTACCGAGACGATCGCCGAATCATGTCAATCTCCGGTCAAAATGTCCAGTTTGGGCGGAAAAGAACTGATTACAGCTACTACTTTTCTCGCTACAATCACTGCTGGAGTTGGGCGACTTGGAGACGAGCTTGGCAGCACTACGATTTAGATATGAAGTTGTGGCCGTCCATTCGCGATGGTAATTTTTTGGCTGATGTACTGGGAGATCCGCAAGCTGTAAAAGTTTGGACAAAGACTTTTGAGCTTTGTTATGAGCAAAAAATAGATACTTGGGATTTCCAGTGGGCTTTTGCTAGCTTTATTCAAAATGGTATGAATATTCTGGCTAATGTCAATTTAGCTTCTAATATCGGGTATGGTAGCGGAGGAACTCACACGGGGGATGTCAGCAGTCCATATAATAATATGGCGGCGGAAGCCCTAACATTTCCGTTGAAACACCCACCCTTTGCAATTCGCGACACCCAAGCAGATAATTTTACTCAAAATACTCTGTATGATTACGATCCACCGTTGCTAAAGAAGGTGCAAAGAAAAGTCCATAAAGTGTTGACACAAATTCGATCGCATTAGACGTTCTAAATCTAGAGGACAGGCAAGGTAGATGAAGGTTGTAGTTCTCAATAGTTCTGATACTGAAGGTGGTGCAGCCCGCGCTGCTTATAGACTGCACGAAAGTTTGCAGGGGATTGGGGTCTCTTCCCAAATGCTGGTGAAAAATAAGATAAGTGGGGATGCAAATGTCATTGTGTCACAGGATGGGGTAGCCAACAAGTTTGATAAGATTATTTCGACTATATCAAATGCTCCATTGCGGCTTTATCCTGAGAGGAATCCTGTGATTTTTTCTCCTCAATGGCTGCCTGACTCTCTGGCTGCGAAGGTGGCCAAAATCCAACCAGATATTATTAATTTGCACTGGGTTTGTGGTGGCTATATGCAAGTAGAAACCATTCCCAAGTTTAATAAACCCCTAGTCTGGACTCTCCATGATATGTGGCCTTTCACGGGTGGATGTCACTATAGCGAAGAGTGCGATCGCTATACTGAATCTTGCGGTAGCTGTCACCAACTCCACAGCAGCAAGGAGGGGGATTTGTCGCGTTGGGTGTGGCACAGGAAAGCGAAAGCTTGGAAAAATCTTAACTTAATTTTGGTTAGCCCTAGTGCTTGGCTGGCGAAATGTGCTAGTTCTAGTGCTCTGTTTAAAGACAAGCGAATTGAGGTAATTCCGAATGGGATTAATACTCAAAAGTACAAACCCATCAATCGGCAATGGGCTAGAGAAATCCTGAATTTACCTCAAGATAAACAAATTGTACTCTTTGGCGGTGCTAGCGGTACGGGCGATCGGTGGAAAGGATTTAACTTGCTGGTACCGGCTTTGCAAAGTCTCAGTAAATCGGGCTGGAACGATCGCATACAGTTGCTAGTTTTTGGCTCTTCGGGAACAGCCAATCCGATTGAACTTGGTTTTAACACGCATTACTTAGGTAAATTCGCTGATGACGTTTCCCTAGCAATAGTTTATGCAGCAGCGGATGTGTTTGTGGCTCCTTCTGTTTATGATAATTTACCGAATACGGTGATGGAAGCGGCAGCCTGTGGCATCCCCAGTGTCGGATTCAAGATTGGGGGAATGCCAGATTTGATCGAGCATGGCTCCAATGGCTACTTAGCTAAACCTTATGAAACAGAAGATTTAGCTACAGGTATTGCATGGGTACTAGAAAATCCCGATCGACACCAAAAACTCTGCACTAGGGCGCGCCAGAAAGTCGAACAAGAATTTAGCTCTGAGATACAAGCTCGCCGCTACTTGTCGCTGTTTTCGGAACTCGCCAGCGCCCCCAACAGTGCAGCGAATTAAACTAACTGTTTCCGCTGCTGTGGTGTCGCAAAAAAATGAGACTTTCTAAATAGTCCATTTTCTTTAACAAACACCATATCTACTTGAGCCAACGCTCCATCGAGAGGGCGGATGTAACCTCCAAAAATATCGTAGGTAACGAATCCGCGCTCTTTCATATAACTCACAACATCGTATAATTGCGGGCCACCAACAAAAAATTGAAACAGGGATACTTCCAGTATGATTACTTCTGTATCCTCAAGCATCTGACGACAGCCATCTAAAACATTCAACTCGGCACCTTGGACATCAATTTTCAATAAATAAGGCGGTTTTAAGTTTTTTTCCCGGCACACATCATCGAGAACAACTAGAGGAATTTCTCTGGGTACACCGTCGGCAAGACTCCCTTCTGACTCGTTAAGAGTAGAAGATCCGTAGAGTTGAGGGTGAACATTAATCGTAATATTTCCCGCTTGAGCGCCGGCGCCGGCCATGATATACTGAGCATGGTATTTTTGACAAATTGCTTTTAAATTTTTCTCGTATTCGATCAAAGGCTCTACCAGTAAGAAATTGGTTGTGGGAAACTTTTCGTACAATTCAAAAGTCCCGTAGGCAACGCCGACATCTATAACTGTTTCTGGTTGAAAACCCAACTCGATCAACTGATCGAGCATACCGTACATAGATGTTCTCATGCCTTTTCGCGGGACATCAAATCCCACAGGCTTAAGCATTTGGTACGCTATTTTTTTTAGGAATTGCCTCATAATTTTTTCCAGACTACAATAATATTGAATGAAACTATTATAGATTGATGAAACCACACAGCACTATAGCGACAATCATAACTTGCCACAATCGCAAGCAAAAGACCTTAGCTAGTCTCGCGGCACTATTCAATCAGGTACTACCAGCAGATGTATTGCTGGTAGTCTACTTAGTGGATGCTGCCAGCACTGATGGTACTCCCGAAGCGGTGCAGGAGACTTATCCCCAGGTGAAATTGCTGGGCGCAGATGGGAATTTGTTTTGGAATGGCGGAATGCGGCAAGGATTGGCCGCAGCGATGAAGCATGATTATGACTACTACCTCTGGCTCAACGATGACACTGTACTGGAACCGTCGGCTGTGAACACTATGCTGGCAACGTCCAGAAGCTTGGCGGAGCAAGGTCACAGGCGAGCGATTGCAGTGGGTTCTACTCGCGATGCGACAACTGGGGCGCTGACTTACGGGGGCTGGTTGCGGACTAGCTGGTGGCACCCTCTGCATTTTCGCCTGCTGGAACCGATCGCAGAAGCTCAACAGTGCAGTACAATGAACGGCAACTGCGTTTTGATACCGCCAGAGGTAGTTGAAGTAGTGGGTAACTTAGACCCAACTTTCATTCACAGCATGGGAGATATTGACTACGGTTTGCGATCGGTGCAACAAAACTGTACAGTTTGGGTAGTCCCCGGATACGTCGGAACCTGTTCGACTAACCCGTCTGAGGGTAACTGCTGGGAAGACCCGAACATGAGTTTGCTCGATCGGTGGAAAAAGGTAATGCAACCCAAGGGTTTTAGTCCAAAAGAGTCGAAAGTGCTCGTACAGCGGCACACAAATATATTGTGGCCGATATATTGGCTCCTACCTTATTTGAGGTTGATTCTCACCTCACTCCGCCGAGGGCCTGTAGGCTATCGTGGCTAATGAGTTCTACTCCTACAACTAAAAGGTGAATCGCATGGATGAAATCCGCGTCGCTTGGCTAGTCCCGGAAGTCGAATTGGGAGCTTACTGGCAGCCAGTATTGAGAGAATTTACCAAAGTATTTAAGAATACAGTTTTTTATACTGGTCGTGTTTGGTCTGGATTCGATCCGACGCTACCGGGAGCATCTTCGATTGTATTGGTAGGGGAGACTAAGTTTGTGGAAACGGAAAAGATTGAAACAGGGTACGATCGCGGTTTCATCGCCGTATCACCCAGTATCATCGGTCATTTGCTCAAATTTAGACCTCATGTAGTTTTTCCTCAAGCTTTTTCTTTGTGGACTGTCTTGGTGGTGCTTCTAAAACCCCTTTGTCGGTGGCGAATTGCCATTATTTATGATGGTAGTTCCCCAAACACAGATTTTCGAGATTCAAGTTTTCGGACATCTGTCAGACGTATATTAGCGAAGTTTGCGGATGCTTTTGTTTCTAACAGCGAAGCGGGAAAAAGATATTTGATAGAAGCGCTGAATGTACCAGAAGCGGAAGTTTTTACGAGAACTTATTTAGTTCCCGATGCGGAAACACTGCTGAAACCTTTGTCCACAACTAAGGTCAAAAAATTAGACCTCAAGCAGCCGATTTTTTTATATGTGGGGCGCATTACTGCCAGAAAAGGAATTAAGACGCTGTTAGAAGCTTGTGCTCTGCTCAAAAAACAAGGATATTCTGATTATACTTTACTGATTGTTGGCAAGGGAGACCAGCAGGAGGAATTGGAAAGTTTTATTAGAGAACAAGATTTTTACGAACAAGTAAAGTGGGTGGGATGGGTAGATTACGGAAGTTTGGGCACTTACTTTGACCAAGCTGATATTTTAGTATTTCCTACTTTTGAGGATGTCTGGGGCATGGTTGTACCAGAAGCCATGGTGTTTGGAAAACCAGTATTGTGTTCAAAGGGTGCGGCTTCCTGTGAATTGATTGTGTCAGGGGAAAACGGTTATGTTTTCGACCCTAGTCAGGCTCAGGAGTTAGCAGAAAAGATGCAAGTTTTTCTAGATAATCCTGATTTGATTGAGTCGATGGGGGAGCGATCGCGACAGCTAATTGCTCAAAAAACTCCTGAAACGGCGGCTAAAGGTTATGTCGAAGTTATATCTTTTTTGATGAAAAGCAGTCATTAGTTAGTTGTGAGTTGTTAGTTGTTATGGGAAGAACCAATAACTAATAACTAATAACTAATAACCAATAACCAATAACCAATCACTGATGAAAATTTTATTATCCGCTTTTGCTTGCGAACCAAATCTCGGCTCTGAAGAGGGAGTCGGATGGCATACAGTGATTCAAGCTGCTAAATATCACGAAACTTGGGTATTTACTCGCACTTTTTGTCGATCGTACATAGAAGCAGAATTAGAACGCAATCCAGTACCCAATATACATTTTATTTATTTTGACCCCTTTGGGTGGAGCGAAGATTGGAAGGGGAAACAAGGATTGCTGCAATTTCACTACTATTTGTGGCAAATCTGGGCTTATTTTATCGCTCGGAAACTCGATCGCGCGATCGGTTTTGACATAATACAGCACGTAACTTATGTGAAACATTGGTCTCCCAGCTTCCTAGCATTATTACCGCAGCCTTTCATTTGGGGACCTGTGGGAGGTGCAGAAGCAGCACCAAAGCCTTTTTGGCAAGATTTTAGTCGCCGGGGCAAAATTTACGAAACTCTCCGGGAATGGGCTCAAAGATTGGGGGAACGCGATCCTTTTGTAGGGTTGACGGCGCGTCGCAGTGTTGTCGCGTTAGCAACTACCGAAGAAACGGCGGCAAGACTACGATTTCTGAAAGCAAAAAATGTGAAAATTTTCTCGCAAGTCGGTTTGTCTCAGCCGGAAATTCAAGCACTAGCAAAATTGCCAACTCCCCCGGAACAACCCATTAGATTCATCAGTGTCGGTCGTCTCTTACACTGGAAAGGAGTGCACTTGGGACTCCGTGCATTTGCGGAGGCGAAGCTGGACCAATCGGAATACTGGATTGTGGGAGATGGTCCAGAAAGGCAGCGTTTGGAAACTTTGGTAACAGAATTGGGAATCAGAAACCAGGTTCATTTTTGGGGTTCTCTACCTCGTGGTGAAACTCTTTCTAAAATGGGGGAATCTCACGTTCTCCTCCACCCTAGTTTACACGATTCTGGGGGTTTTGTCTGCACTGAAATGATGGGGATAGGTCGTCCGGTGATTTGTTTGGATTTGGGTGGTCCTGCTACTCAGGTGACTGCTGAAACGGGCATTAAGGTTCCGGCTACAGACCCCGATCGCGCTGTGGAAGGTTTAGCAGAAGCTATAGTGTGTTTAGGCAAAGATCCTTTAGGGCGATCGCGTTTGGGTGAAGCAGGTAGAAAGCGCGTCAAAGAAGTATATGATTGGGATGTTAAAGGTGAATTTTTTTTCCAATTGTGCCAAGATCTACTCGATCGAAAATCTGGATAAGTTCTGATGTATTCGATCGCAAAAACCAGAAAACTTTATTTGTGAGGATGGCAAAAATTGAGCGTTGCAATTATTACTGGAGCGGCGGGTTTGATAGGTTCTGAGGCCTGTAAGTTCTTTGCACAACAAGGCTTCGATATTGTTGGAATCGACAACAATATGCGCCAGTTCTTTTTTGGTGCAGATGCTTCTACAAATTGGAACCGTCAACAACTAGAACAATCCTTGGGGACTAAGTATTACCACTTAGATATTGACATTCGCGACTATGAAGCGATTACTAATATCTTTCAGCGGTATGGTGAGGATGTTGAATTAGTAATTCACACCGCAGCCCAGCCTAGCCACGATTGGGCGGCCCGTTCTCCTAAAACAGATTTTACCGTTAATGCCAACGGTACTCTCAATCTTTTAGAAGTAACTCGCTTGTACTGCCCCAAAGCCGTTTTCATTTTCACTTCTACCAACAAAGTATACGGCGATACACCAAACAAATTGCCTTTAGTAGAATTAGAACACAGGTGGGAAATTGCACCGGGTCATACTTACGAAGGAGGTATTCGGGAAGATATGTCCATCGACCAATGTTTGCACAGTTTGTTTGGTGCATCCAAAGTAGCAGCAGACATTTTAGTTCAAGAATACGGCCGCTATTTTAATATGAATACCGCTTGTTTTCGCGGTGGCTGTCTGACTGGACCGAATCATTCTGGAACTCAATTGCATGGATTCCTGGCATATTTAATGAAATGCGCGGTGACAGGAACTCCCTACACCGTTTTCGGATACAAAGGAAAGCAAGTCCGCGACAACATTCATAGCGCAGATTTAATTTCAGCATTTTATGAATTTTTTAAATCTCCCAGAAGCGCAGAGGTTTACAACACAGGAGGTGGCAGGTACAGCAATTGTTCTATGCTAGAAGCTATCCAAATGTGCGAGACAATTTCCGATCGCAAATTCAATTGGACCTATGCTGAAAGTAATCGCATAGGCGATCATATATGGTGGATTAGTGACAATGGAAAATTCGAGAGTCACTACCCAGATTGGAAAATGAAATATAACGTCAAACAAATTCTTCAGGAAATTTATGAATGTAACCACGACCGTTGGCTTAAAGAGGTGTCTAATGATTGACAAGGGTAAAAAGAATGTTCTGGGAATCTTAGTAAATGCGGTTAATTATGAAGCGGCAGTTAGCAAAATTATTGGCGCAGCCCGCGCCGGCCAACCAATGTCGGTTTCGGCTTTAGCGGTGCACGGCGTCATGACAGGAGTCCTTGACAGCACTCACCGCTATCGCCTCAATCACATCGACTTAGTATTGCCAGATGGACAACCAGTCAGATGGGCATTAAATTTGCTCTATAACACAGAATTGCCCGATCGCGTTTGCGGGCCGAATGCGATGTTAGAAATCTGCGAAAGTGCGGCCGAAGAAGGATTGTCTATCTATCTATACGGCTCTAAACCTTGTGTACTTGAGGCTTTATCTCAAAATCTTTGCAAGCGTTTTCCCAAGTTAATTATTGCGGGAATGCAGCCTTCTAAATTCAGGCAGACTACTACCGAAGAAAAACATCGCATCGCTCAGGAAATTCGCGACAGCGGTGCAGCAATTACTTTTGTAGGTTTGGGGTGTCCGAGACAAGAAGTTTGGGCCTACGAATATCGCGATGAATTATCAATGCCTCTGATTGCTGTAGGTGCTGCTTACGATTTTCATTCAGGAAATTTGGCTAAATCTCCTGAGTTTTTAGGTAAGTTGGGTTTAGAATGGCTGTTTCGACTTGTCATGGAACCAGGGCGTCTTTGGGAGCGGTATGTTTTGTTGAATCCACTTTATATCTGGCTGTTTTTACTACAAGCTTTGAAATTAAAACAGTTCGATCCTAAAGATGCTACGCCACCTATAAAAGAAGTATTGTACGGTTAAATTTTCAAAGGTGGTTGTGAATTGTGGTTTTTCCGAAGTAAAAAGTAAAAAGTCGAGATAATAACTAATTTGTTTGACTTTTGACTGTAAATTTGTCAGGGTGCTTATTAAAGATAAATCAATAATCCATAGACAGCTCTGCGCTACATCACGGAGTGTTTAGCTGAGTTTGGCGATCGCATTATTAGCGATCGGGCGCAATGGTGATCTCATATCAATTCCGGTTGTATCGGAATGATTTAACCACGAAGGCGCTCATGACGCGAAGTTCGAGAAGAGAGAGATTAATACAGGACGATGAAGAGATGATTTGATGTAACCAAAATCAAATCCCATGGAAATGCAAACAGCAGTCACCTCAAATACCCCCTTTGGATCCAATACGGTTCACTTAAGAAAGATCCCCCCTAACCCCCCTTAAAAAGGGTGGGACAAGAAAGCTCTCAAAGTCCCCCTTTTTAAGGGGGATTTAGGGGGATCTCCGGGGCATAAATAGTCTTAAGTAAACAGTATTGCCTTTGGATCTTAAGTCTGCTTTTGCAGACTTAATGATAGTAATAGCGGTTTCAATCGCCACAGGATAAAGGGGGTAATCAGGGTAAATCGCAGGATTTAATATTACGCAAAAATCGCATTTATCTGTTCAGATAATCGACTTTCGGTAGCTTCTTGAGCCTCCTTTGATTGGGCAATCACCTGTTGCATATGTTCTACGCGAGCTTTAAAAGTCTTCTCAAAAGTATGCTTTTGAGCAAAATGAAGAGACTTGAACGACATAGACTTAATTGCTTCCCGGTGCTGGCTGAGTTGTGCAATTTTCTGCGCCATCACTTTAGGTTGATTCATTGGTACAACCCATCCGGTTTCCGACATTGCAGAAATCCCCTCGAATGCTTCGTTAGCATAGCCCACAATCGGCACTCCACAAGACATAGTTTCTATGTAAGTACAGGAAGGATCGCCCTGACGGTGACAGCAAACAAACAAATCAATATTCTGCTTCACAAAGGGGAAAAACTCAGTTTTAAAGTCTGGTACGCCAAGCATTTTCACCACGTTCTGAAGTTGATTAGCTGCGATCGTCTTTTGCATCGTCTTTTCTAAATCGCCAGAACCGCTGATGAACAGTTCAAAGTTAACTTTCATTTGCTTGAGTTCTTGAGCAACCAAAAGTAAATGATCGGCTCCTTTCATTTTAACCAGGCGACCTGAAAACAACAAACGTAGAGGCCTATCTGGGGAACTGTTTGCAGTGCGTTTTTCAATTTCTGCCTCTGTGGCTAACATATCTTCGCTAATCCGCGTGTCAAAGAAAAACAGTGGATTGCGATTGATATGCTTGTAGGCTTCGTAGGTAGGAGTGCCGTTGCATTGCAAGCCATCTGCCATGACGATCGCCTTGCACTGCTTTTTTTCCTGATTGTATTCCCACAGCAGTTTCCGCAGGCGCATAATCGGATTACTTGTAGTCACACTCGCAATTTGGTGGCGAGTTTTCAAAGTGTATTCAGAAACATAAATACACGGCACTCCCGCTAACTTACAGACTTGAGCAATATGGTTTTGTCGGTATCCCGGCACTGCTAATACTACAGAGCTGTGGTGCTTTTTGAGTAAAGCAGGCGTAATTCCATCGAAAGAAATTACCTCTAAATTAAAAGGTAATTCATTAATGTTGAATACTTTTTGATCGATATTGCCGTTCTCGAATTGGGATTCTTCCATCATCACAGTAATGGAACCATCCCAATAATTATTTAATTCTACGATCGCTTCTATTAGTTTACGGGTGAGTAAAACTTTACCATCTGGCAATAGTTTTGCTTGTAGAGGTTGTAGAATTGTCAGGTTGTTGTTAGTAGGCATATGCTAGATGTTCCTTTGTTGTGATTTTTGAGTGTCGATCTAGTAATGAATCCTTGGTGGAATAAAAAACACATTGATACCCATAAAAGACATCTACCGAATTTAGGTTCTCATCCCTGACACCACAATGATTTCAGAAACTGCTTGAGAGCTTTGTAATACTGACAGATGGATAAAGCAACTGGATTAAATCTTTTACATTTAATAACAGCCATGTTTCCGATGGAATTGGGTTCGATGAACCCTCGAACGCTAGGCTGTTTTAACCGCTAACATACCAGCTTTCGCTCTGATTCTATTAACTAATAAATAAAGGGGTTATTCAATCCGGATTTAGTTGATATGTGGGGATTATCATGCAAGATCAGTATAATTGTCAATATACTTTTTGTATCTTTACTGATTCTTTATAATTTATCGCTCAATTATAAAGATTAGTGCAACTTCCCACTAACTCCAGTTCAAATTGACCGCAATTAGAAGTATTTATACTTAAATATCATTCTCCCATTGCTGGGAACTCGCAAAATAGCACGAGTGATTCACGAGTTCTGAATACAGTGATACAAATACTTTAAACCATTGGATTTAGGACAAACTTATTAAAGCTTAACATAAATATATTATTGTAACATACTCGTCATATTTATTCATAATTAACAAGGCGAAGCACAAGGCATAACAACAGAAAATTTGAGCGATTCCTTTTCCGAGAGCTAATCGGAAGCCTTGATGCTGAACCTTTCTTTGATAAACCTGATATAAAGGTGTTTGAACGCCGACTTGACCACGCGAGGCATACCAAAGTCGATCGGCATCATCTTTTCCGGCAACTTCCAATCCCACACCTTCAGACTTTCCGGCTGCAACAGCGGAAAATCAATAGCCTCTAAATTCGAGCAAAGCCCCAACTTCATCGCCGCCACCACAGTCGGAACACTAGCGGGATTAGCGTTAATAATTTCAACAATTGTTCTATCCAAAGCAAACACATCACTTGATGCGCCCAAAATTCCCAAAAACTTAGGTTCCCCGCCACTGGGCCCGTTACCTTCGTGACCAATAATCCCATCGAGTATAGTCAAATTTGGGTTAATCGTGCGTGCAGTTTCGACCAGCATTTCACCAAATGTAGCACTATCTTTGCCCGCTTCCATGTGCCACCAAGCCTTCATTTTGCCGGGAACGCAGCCGAACAAATTTTTCACACCCATGGTGACGGTTAATTGGACGTGAGATTTCAATTTTGGCAAATTAATTACCACATCTGCTTCCATGGCTTCCTTGCACAGCCGGAGATGATTGAAGTCATCGTTGACAGTTTCGTAACGTTTTCCCTGAAATTCTACTACTGGCAAATTCAGTTCTTCTAGCAGTGGCAAATAGCCGTTCGCTTTGGCGACACCCATCGCACTCCCAAAGGCTGGACTATCACCTAAAAACGGTTTTCCACCCGCTTCTATTACCATTTTTGCCACACAATAAACCAATTCGGGACGGGTAACGCATTCTTTGGTGGGGCGAGAACCTGTGAGGAGATTGGGTTTGAGCAGAACTCGATCGCCCTTTTTGACAAAAGCTGACATTCCCCCCAAGGGTGCTATCAAGCTTTCTAAGGATTTTTGCAAGATTTGGCGATCGTAGGAATTAGCTCTAATTAAACTAACGGCTGGCATAATGTTATTAGTTGTTTGTTGTTGGCTATTTAAATTATGTATCCATTGGCAATCTGCCAGCAGCGCCACGCTGCATTGTAGTAACTCGCTGGGAGTTAGGGAATATGCCTTGACCTTGAAGTTCGGGAATCCCAGGTTTTATTTCCACTTTTACCACTCTGGATGTACAGATAAAAACCGTTTGGTCGTTTAAATGAAAAGTCAACCAAGGTTGGTTTAATAAATTCACCACTTCCTCTTGAAAATCTCGTGCAGGCATAGGAATTGTAAACGTTTCTGCCTGACCTTCCACATAATGAAAGGTAACTTGTGTGGTATTTTCTCTATCAGGGACTAACTTACTAAAAGAACCTGCGCGCATAAATTTTGCTCCGAAACTTGAGACTATCAAAGAATAACGTAAGGTGGGATATCTGCTGTTAGATCCCCGACTTCTTAAAAAAGTTGGGGATCTGAGGATTCTGTATTTTAAGTTGAGCTTACTTAGCAGAAGATGTGGGCATCGCACTCATTTTCTCTAAGTCTAGAACTTTTGCCAAGTCTTCTGCACTCATTAAACCGCGTTCTAGCACAATTTGCCGCAAAGATTTGCCAGTTTCTAGGGATTCTTTGGCGACAGCGGCGGCGTTGAGATAACCGATGTGGGTGTTGAGGGCGGTAACGAGGGCGAGACTACCTTCAGCATAAGCGAGACATCGATCGCCCTTAGCTTCAATTTTTGCCAGACATTTGGTGCTCAGGGCACTAATCGTATTGCCCAAAATTTCGATGCTGTGAATCAGATTGTAAGCGATCAGGGGCATCATCACGTTCAACTCTAATTGTCCTGCTTGGGCACAAAGGGCGATCGCACTATCATAACCCATGACTTGAAAACAAACCATCGAAGTCATTTCCGCCATCACAGGATTGTATTTTCCCGGCATAATTGACGAACCAGGCTGCACCGGAGGCAGTTGAATTTCTTTCAAACCCGTTTTCGGTCCTGAGTCCATCAAACGCAAGTCATGGGACATTTTAACGCAATCTTGAGCCAGATTTCGCAGCGAACCCGACACATTTACAAACGGCGACATACTCTGCATAGCCGCCATTAAATGTGTCGCTGGTTTCAGAGGTTTATCAATTAATGTCGAGAGAATTTCAGCAACTTTTTGACAATATTCAGGATGAGTATTTAAGCCAGTACCCACCGCACTGCCACCCAATCCCAAGGATGTCAAATCCGCCGATGCAGTTTGAATTCTCAAGGTATGTTCTCTGAGAATTTGAGCCCAAGCGCGGAAGGTTTCACCGAGTCGCACAGGCACTGCATCTTGCATATGAGTGCGGCCTGATTTTACAATATCTTGAAATTCTGTGGCTTTGCTTTCTAGGGCAGCTACGGCCTTCGACAAAGCCGGCAACAAAGTTTTTTCCAGCGCCAACAATCCGCCAATCCGAATCGCCGTCGGAATCACATCATTGGTCGATTGTCCATAGTTTACATGATCGTTAGGACTAACACGCTTGTAGTTGCCTTTTTCATCACCCATAATTTCCAAAGCGCGATTAGAAAGAACTTCATTAACATTCATGTGGTGAGAAGTTCCTGCCCCAGCTTGATAGACATCAACTACAAATTGATCGCGCAATTTACCGGCTAGGATTTCGTCGGCTGCTTGGACAATGGCTTGACTGATATCTTGGGGAATGCAGCCGAGTTCACCATTGGCGATCGCCGTAGCTTTCTTAATTAAAACACAAGCATCAACATAAGTCGATAAAGGCTTAATCCCGCTAATCGGAAAATTTTCGATAGCGCGCAGAGTTTGGATGCCATAATAGACATTAGATGGGATTTGTTTGTCTCCCATTGAGTCACTTTCGGTGCGGTAGGTTGCAGTTGGCTGTTCAGTCATATTAGGAAGTTGGTGATCATATCAAATTATCGCACGTTTAGGGGTGATTTCATTGACAGGTGAAGTTGAGAGAGATAAGTTAATCGCCCAACTGCGGGCTAATGCAGTTTGATTCAAGAAAACGCTAGAGAGGCAATGATTTTGATTTATTCCCACCGATCGCATTTCTTTGTGACACAATAGATTCTAGTATCCATCTATGTGAGGATTTTTCATGGCTCGTTTCAATCAAATCCTTGTCCTGAGCACCATCATCCTTCTAACTTTGGCTGGTTGCGAAAGCGCTAAGGAAACTTCCACTCCCCAAAGCTCACCGTCAGCCGTTCCTGCTGCTACTGCTGTAAAGGCTGGTACTGCTGATCAAACAGAGAAAGCAGCATCCCAGGGAAACTATACAGAGTTGAGTCGTGTAGTTTCCAACACCAAAGCAGCAGTTGAAACTGGCAACTTTGCGAAAGCCAAGACAGAATTTAGTAAATTCGAGGATACCTGGAAGAAGGTTGAAGACGGCATCAAGGCTAAAGCCCCCAAAAGCTACGATGCAGTGGAAGATATGGCAGACAAATTGACAAGTGAACTCAAAAAGTCTCAGCCCAGTAAAGACAAAGTGCTGGCAGAATTGCAGTCTTTGGATAAGACTATTAGTAGCATTCCGAAGTCCTAAAATTCCAGGCTGATTGCTTGTTTCTAGTTCTAAGTTTACAGTATCCAGAAACAAGCACTCCACCCAACACCTTACATCAATTCAATTTCTTGATATCTTTAATCCTTATGAAGAAGGCATTTCGCAAGTATCACCGTATTCTAGCTATTATTATTGCTTTGCCACTGACGATGACTGTGGTGACGGGAATGTTAGCAAGCATGGTTAAAGAGTGGCCGATAGATACAGGAATTTCAGCCAGATTTTTATTGAAAATCCATACAGGTGAAATTTTGAACCTGCAAGCAATTTACCCCGTTTTAAACGGGTTGGGAATGATTGGTTTGCTAGTGACTGGTTTAAGTATGTCCGGTTTGTTTAGGAAAAGAAAACAGCCGACTTCCAATGATTAAAACCAAATAGGTGAGGAACTGCGATCGGTTATATTGTTGGAGGGTATAGAATCACAGACTATCTCACCTTTGAGAATCTTTTAAACGCTTAAGGAAAGTATCTGCTGGGGAACTAGAAAACCCACAAAAAGCTCAATTATCGAACCTTACCATCCAAACTAAAAAACCCAAAATTTGCTCTACTGGGGGTAAGGAGTAAATATTCAGGTCGATAGTTACTTCGTTTCCACTAAGCTTACAGCGGTTCCCGCTGTTATGAGGTACAGTAACAACAATAAGCAAACCAATTTCTTAGATGTTGAGGATTGATTAAGTTGAGAGCAACTGCAATTATTTGATCAATCATGGACGTGGTAGTTG
>JAHREW010000044.1:5006-54850 GCA_020883125.1 Microcoleus sp. CAWBG506 | reverse complement strand
GACAACTCACAATTTAAATAAACCCGCCCGACCCAATCAGGGACTCGGAGGGCGGGTTTATTTATCTCTGGAATTACCAACAAATATCTTTGGTGGAACCCGCCCCTACAACAAATGTATCTCGATGGTCCTAGGGGCGGGTTTCACAGACAATCTTTGAGGACAACTCACAATTTAAATAAACCCGCCCGACCCAATCAGGGACTCGGAGGGCGGGTTTATTTATCTCTAGAATTACCAACAAATATTTTTGGTGGAACCCGCCCCTACAACAAATGTATCTCGATGCTGCTCAATTAGCTCATGCTAGCCATTTCTTGCTGCAACTTGCTTTTAGCTGCTTTAAATTGAGTAGCCATTTGCTCCATTTGGGCTTCGCTGAAGTTGTCGCGAATTTTAGAGAACATATCGGTTTCTTCTTCTTTCACATGAGCCTTCACTGCTGCTTTTAGCTGGGCAATGTGAGCTTTGAACTCAGTAGTAGCATGGGGGTTGAGAGCCTTAATCTTTGAGAGCGTTTGCTTCATTTCGGCTTGCTCATTATACAGTTGTTGAGTTTCGCTATAATAGCTGCGAACTGCTGGGTAAACAATTTGTTCTTCTGCTTCGGCGTGCACGCTTAAATCTTTGTACAACTGACCAAAGAATTCTTGCAGTTTATGCGGATCTTCGGTTTTTTCGATTTCCATAAATATGGTATCGGCTTTCCGGTGATCCATGGTGATGATTTCGATGATGTTCATTTCATCTTTGGTGCGGGTGACAGCACTACCGATGATGCCACTCATGGCAGCTATGCCATCTTGGACGCGGGCCCAAACGCCTTGATCGGGGTCTTTTCCAGTTAGTTCCCGCACGCCCAAAACTTCTAGCATTCCTTTGAGTTGTTCTTGGTGAGCGCGGTTTTCAAAGTTGACTGTGTTGAGGGGGGTAATAGCGGCTTCAATGTCGGCACCAACTACTTGGGCGGCTTTGTGAACTAATAGTCCGGCCATTGTTTGTTTGTGTTTGAGTAGTTCGTGCTGACTTACTTTTTCAAACATTGTGAGTTCAGAACCTTTCATGAGTTTCTGGACTGCTTCAATCATTTCTGTGGTGGTTTCTTGTGGTTCAGATTGAATTCCATATTGAACGATTACGGTTTCCAATACGCCCATGTTTTTGCGATCGTCCTCAAGCAGATCCCGGAAGCGATCGCACAGTTCGGCATCGTTGCAGGATTTGATCAACATTTCTTCGTTAGCCATGAGCAACTTTTGCAGTGCTTTCATGTCTGCTAATTTCATGCCGATCGCTTGACGTTTGGTGTCTTCAAGGGTAGCTACCATTGCTCTGTTCTCCTCTGAATGTTTGTCGTGTTCTTATCTTTAAAGGTATTGAAATATTTCGAGCAATTCCTCTTTCTCCCGACAGATTGATCTATCACCCGCTAAATCTATTGACTTTGAGAACTAAAAATGGTATGAAAGTGATTCTATTGATGAGGCGATGATTGATAAAACAATAGAAAATTTGTATCAATGCACCCCGATCGCCCGTCTGTAAAGCGCTACTATATTTAAAACCAAAGTTAACTAAAGTTTAAGAATAACTAGCTTGTCTCAAATCCTGACTGCTTTAGATTTCCCAGCAAACGTCTGGAAGCACAATAACGGGTTAACGGTCATTCACCAGCACCTGAAGGCTACACCTGTGGTCGCACTAGACGTGTGGGTAAAGGCCGGTGCAACGCTGGAGCCGGATTCGTGGTCTGGAATGGCTCATTTTCTAGAACATATGATATTTAAGGGGACTGATTCGATCGCCCCGGTCGAATTTGACCAAATAATCGAAAATCGCGGTGGTGTGGCTAATGCAGCGACAAGTCACGATTACGCCCATTTTTATGTCACGGCGGCGGCCAATTATTTAGCGGAAACGACGCAGCCACTAGCAGAATTGCTGCTGCGAGCTTCGATTCCCGATGCCGAATTCGATCGCGAACGAGATGTGGTACTAGAAGAAATTCGCCAAGCTCAAGATGATCCCGATTGGTTGGGTTTCCAAGCAATGATGGAAACAGTTTACCAGCGCCATCCCTACAGGCGATCGGTATTGGGCACAGAAGAGTTGCTGATGTCGCTAACACCTCACGAAATGCGCTGTTTTCATCGATCGCACTATCAACCAGAAAATATGACTGTGGTGATAGTTGGGGGAGTTGAGGAAGCACAGGCGATGGATGTGACTAGCCAAGCTTTCGGGGAGTTTTCCGACAGGTGGGAGTGTCCCAAGTTGCTAGCAGAAGCAGAACCGCCACTGGTGGGAATTCGCCGTCAGGAACTTTACCTCCCCAGATTGGAACAAGCACGGCTGATGATGGCTTGGACTGGACCGGGAGTAGCACAGTTGGAAAGTGCTTGTGGCTTGGATTTGCTGTCGGTGTTGCTGGCCCACGGGCGATCGTCTCGTTTAGTCAGGGAACTGCGGGAAGAACTACAATTGGTACAGGCGATCGAGAGCTCTTTTTCCTTACAACGGGAATCGAGTTTATTTACGATAAGTGCTGTATTGGCGGCGTCCGATGTCGAAAGGGTGGAAAGTGTGATTTGCGATCGACTTTGGCAATTGCAGTCAGAGCTGGTTTCTGAGGTAGAATTGCTTCGCTGTAAGCGTTTGCTGTGCAACGATTTTACTTTCTCCATCGAAACCCCAGCCCAACTGGCTGGTCTTTATGGGTATTACAATACGATCGCCAAAGCTGAATTAGCGATGAGCTATCCCACCAATATTCAGGCATTCGATCCACTAGACATCCAGCGTTTAGCTCGACAATATCTTTCTCCCAAACACTATGCGGCCGTGGTGCTAAAACCAATTTAGTCATTAGTCAGTAGTCAGTAGTCATTAGTCATTAGTCAGTTTCCCAATTCCCACTAAATTAAAAATGAAAAACGAAATCCACCGCACAGTTCTAGACAATGGTATCGTTGTCTTGGCAGCAGAAAACCCAGCCGCAGATATTATTGCAGCTAGGATATTCCTACGGGCGGGTAGTCGCTGCGTACAACGGGAACAAGCTGGATTGTGTCACTTACTGTCGGCGGTAATGACTAAAGGAACCGATCGCCTTTCTTCCCTAGAAATTGCCGAACGTGTAGAATCGGTGGGAGCTAGATTGGGTACGGATTCAACTTCCGACTATTTTTTGGTGAGTTTGAAGACCGTTTCAGCCGACTTTACGGATATTTTGGAGTTGGCGAGTGAATTGATGCGATCGCCCACTTTCCCGGAAGCAGAAGTGGAACTAGAACGTCGCATTGCGATATCAGCAATTCGATCGCAAAAAGAACAACCATTTTCCATCGCCTTTGAGCAACTGCGGCAGACGATGTATCAGGATCATCCCTATGCTTTCTCTACCTTGGGAACGGAAGATACCATGTCCAACCTGACTCGAACCGATCTCCAACAGTTTCACAAAACCTATTTCCGCCCGGATAATGTAGTTATTTCGATCGCCGGCAGAATATCAACGGAAGATGCGATCGCCCTAGTCGATCGCATTTTTGGCGACTGGAAAGCGCCAGCAACACCGCTACCCACTTTAACCTTACCCCCAATCATCCCCCACCCGAAATCGGCGTTGAAGCCCCAAGAAACCCAGCAATCAGTGGTGATGTTGGGCTACCTTGCACCAGCAGTAAAAGATACTGGCTACGCAGCGCTGAAATTGCTCAATAGTTATTTGGGTAATGGTTTGTCGAGTCGGTTGTTTGTGGAATTGAGGGAAAAGCGAGGTTTGGCTTACGATGTTTCCTCCATGTATGCGACGCGGTTAGATGCGGCACAGTTTGTGGTGTATATGGGTACGGCGCCGGAAAATACACAGACTGCTTTTGATGGATTGCGTACAGAAGTCGATCGACTAGCAAATACCCAACTAGATGACGAGGAATTGCAAGCTTGTAAGAATAAAATCCTCGGTCAATATGCTTTAGGAAAACAGACTAATTCGCAAATTGCTCAAGTTGTAGGCTGGTACGAAACCTTGGGATTGGGAATTAAATTTGACGAAGAATTCCAAGCAGAAATTGCCCAGGTAACAGCTTCAGAAGCGCGGGATGCTGCTAGGAAATTTTTCGTAGAACCCTATGTTTCTTTGGTGGGCCCGGAGGCTGCGATTAAAGAGTTTGGGCTGGCGGCGGTTTGTTGATGAGGAAAAGTGCGATCGAACTTGTGAAAAGTTCGATCGATTCCATCCTTAGATACGCATTAGTATTTATTCTTGGAAACGAGTCAACAGCCTTTTGACAGTGGCGATGGGGTGTCTGAGCCTCCAGACTTGAAAGTTATCCAAGATAGGATTAGTGCCTGGTAGCTTGACCCAATCATCGCAGAGAATACCTTCAACCGGGTTGGGCACCCCTGGGCGGCACCACGCTGTCGGAACTACTACTATTTTCTGCGGGTGCGGGTTCAACCAAGCACCCCACCAGGAAAAAGTGGAATTAGTAATCACATTAGCTCGACATAAAGTCATTAAAAAAAGCTGCTGAGGAGCATTCAGGTTATCTACAAAGATCAATTCATGCTCTTTAATGTCACGCAAAAATTCTCTGGCTAAATCGGGACGATCGGAAAAAACCAGAATCGAACCTTTGGGTTCGATCGCACTTAAGGAATTCTTGTAAAAAGAAAGCGGGTAAAGCGGGAAATATTCTCTGGTATTGCCGTAGTCGGTATCGAGGCGGAGCGAAAAGCTGACACAATCCTTTTGCAAAATGTCGCCATAGAGCTTTTTTACCTCAGTGACAATCTCGTTCTTGAAAGTGTACCACTCACGTACCAGTTGCTTGTCAGAGTAATATTTTTCAGATTGAAAGAAACCTTGCATTTCAGTGTGGTCTCCGATGGAAAGCGCTGTCGGTGTAAAGCCCGCTTCAGGATGGGGGTCGAAATAATGAACAATCCCGGCAGGTGCGCTAGCACGCTCACCTTCGTCCTTCAGATTGAAGATATCATCACCATCCCACTTAGGGCAAAAAAATTGAGTTCCCAGACGTCGTGCTGTTGTTCTCAAAAATGCGTATTGAAATAATTGATTGCCCAGTCTTCCGTAGTTTCCTAACTTAGAGAAAGAAATCATGAGAGTTTACCTAGGGTTTAAGACAGCTTCCAGCAGGCGTACTTTAATATTGTATAGCAAATCGCCTTCATGGTCGGGGCGATTGCTATACAATATTAGCTGCAAATTTAGGTATGGTTTGTATTAGTAACTAATTTAGGGGCTAAATTCAATCTCAAATTAACCCAAAATTAACGGCACTGATACTGCTAGCAGAAACTCCACTGAGAGTCGCTAACATTACCCCATTTTGGGCAATGCGGATGAAAGTTGCACCGCTATCTTGGACTATAGCCAATTGCGAAAAACTCAGCCCGCTACCCAATACTAACAAATCTTTACCAACTTCAAAGTCAGCGATGGTATCAACACCAGAATTGGTGGAAAGGAAGAATTTATCATTGCCAGCACCTCCTGTCAAAGTATCACTTCCCAAGCCGCCAGTCAACAAATCATCACCCTTACCACCTAGCAGAATATCATTGCCATCGCCACCATTCAAAATGTCAGCACCACGATTGCCAAACAAGGCATCATCACCGCTATTTCCGAGCAAAGTATCGCTACCTTTACCGCCGAAAAGACTGTCATTCCCAGCGCCACCGTCTAGGGAATCATTGCCCCTCATACCGAGCAACACATTATTGGCGCTGTCGCCAGTCAGAGTATCATCGCCATTTGTACCGTTAATGGCATTCTGGGAATTGCTGCCCAAATCCGCATCGCCAGTGATAATAGGAGTCGCAATTCCCACAGGCAATATTACTGCTTGAAGTCGGCTATCTAAAGCAGCCCCAGTATTGTCAGTAACTACCTGGGCAATTGTCTTAGTACCCGCACCAATCGCTTTGAAATCTTGAGTTGTGGAACCCAAGGCTACTTGTTGGACGCGGGCAACTGCTTCAGTAATTGATGTTGCTGTTGGGTTAGAAACAGCCGTATCAATGCGTTGATTAGCAGTTGCCATTACTGTCGCTGCTTGGGAGGTAATTTGGGTGATTTTTTGACTGTTGAAGCTGGGGTCTATTTGCTGGATTTTGGCGGCTGCTTGCTGAACGATCGGTTCTAAAGCGGCTGCGTTGCTGAGGTTTAAGACTGTACCTGATTGAATTTGGTTCGTGATTGAAATGACAACAGCTTTGACAATATTGGTATTGGCTGCACTGGAAGCACCGTCAATCAAAGCAACTGTTTGAGTGATGAAGTTTTGGACTTTCACCATTGCTGCTAAGACTTGGACGCCCCCTGGTAAATTCTGGTTCGTGGCGGAGATCGGATCTAAGCTAGTTAGGTCAACTTCAGCGGGGAGTCCAAGGGCGGCTTTGACTAAAGATTGGGCTTCTTCTGGTGCAATTCCTTTGTCTATTAAGTCGGCGATTAAGCTGGTTAATAGGGTGACGACACTGGAATCGGGAGGTGCGGTGACTGGGGTTTCTAGGGGTAATCCGGTGGCGGTGTCAGTGCCTCCAGTAGCAACTAAATTGCCTTCTTCGGGGTCGATTTCTCCGTTTTTGTTGGTATCGAATGTCTCGAAGGGGATGTTGAGATTAAAGCTACCGTTGCTGTTAGTAATTGTGGATGGTTCGTTGGTATCTTTGATGCCGTTTTTGTTGGCATCAAGGAAGAGAGTTGCGCCGTTTATGTAGCCGTCTATGACTACGCCGGTGCTGCTAAATTGCAGCAACATACCCTTAAATCGACCTGTATCGTCGCTGGCGCTAGCCCCAGCCCTGTCCGTTGCTGTTAGCTTAATTGTTAACTGCTGCGGTTTAGGACTTGTGCCACTGAGTGTACGGGTATCTGCATTGAAGGTGAGCCAACTTGGTAAGGGACTACCGTCCATCAGAGTTGCTGTGTAGGTGAGCTTGTCGCCCGGATCTGGGTCTGTGAAAGTGTTGTGCGGGAAGGTATACTTGAATGTCGATGAACTGCTTGACTTGATGTACTGGTAATGCCACGGGGTTGTATTAGGGCCGTAGTTGAGAACAGGTGGGCGGTTGGGGAGTGTGGTAAAAGTCCCTTCAGTGGCAAAAGGAGAACCAGCCCAAGCAGTGTCGATCGCCTGTACACTCCAGTAATAAGTCCCCGGAGACAAGTCTTTGAGTTGCCACTGGGTGTTTTGGTTGGCATTACCCAGGGCTACAACTTGCCGAGTGCCGTCATTGAGAGACATCGGGGCGAGAATGTCACTGTCACCAGGTGTCGTGCCAACTCGTAGGTTGTAACTTAAACCATTAGCAGGAGTTTGAGCATCCGTTGCTTTGTTCCATTTGAAGGTAACTTGTGAGCCAGAAGTTGTAGCCCTGAGCCTTGTGGGTGCTGTGGGAGGAGTGTTCGCGATCGCGGTATTGCTGCGGTAAACTTGATTTCCCAGCAAAATATCCAATTTGCCGTCACTGTTATAGTCTCCCCAAGCTCCAAAACTCGCACCAGTCAGTCCAGCGTTGGGATCTTCGCTAAAACCACTGCCAGTGTTGCGGTAAATTTGGCTGTAAAACTTGTTGTCCAATTCGCTGTTGAGCAAGATATCCAATTTGCCATCGTTGTCGTAATCTCCCCAAGCTGCAAAACTGCCACCGGGCAATACGGCATTTGTGTCTTCGCTAAAGCGGTTGTTAGTGTTGCGGTAAACTTTGGTTATTTGCCCTGAAACGCTATCGCCGGCAAGCAAAATATCCAAATCGCCATCATTGTCATAGTCTCCCCAAGCAGCCGAACCATCAGAAACACCGGGCAAGACAGCAGTCGTATCTTCCGCAAACCCAGTGCCAGTATTGCGAAACAGCTTGGTTATTTTGCCTGAGACACTATTGCCCGTTAGCAAGAGATCGAGTTTGCCGTCTTTGTCATAGTCTCCCCATGCAGCCGAACTATTAGAAACGCCGGGGAGTTGGGCTGTAGTATCTGGCGTAAAACTGCTGCTGGTGTTGCGGTAAAGTATGCTGAAGTTTTGCTGGGTAGCATTCAGGAGATCGAGTTTGCCGTCATTGTTGTAGTCTACCCATGCTTGGGAACTATCAGCGGAACTTCTCTGTTCGGAGTTGAATCCATAGCCGCCGTAGATTTTGAGAGCGGGTGGCTGCTGAATTCTGCCATTTCCTACTGTTTGTAACGCAAAATTTAGCTTGCCGTCATTATCGTAGTCTCCCCAAGATGCGGCAGAAGCTAAATCGAAACCTATACCACTGTCATCAGTAAATGTACTGCCTGTGTTGCGGTACAGGGAAGTGCGCGTGAAGTTATCGGCGCTACCGAAGCTGGTAAGTGACTTAAGACCCCCCGCAGCGATAAAATCCAGTTTCCCATCACCGTTGTAGTCTCCCCAAGGGCTAATTGCTCCGCCGTTGAAATAACTGGAGATTTCTGTATTGATTTTGCTGAAAGTGTAACTGCGTTCGAGATTGATGGCACTGATATTTTGAGGAGCGACAAGTGAGTATCTGGGAGTTCCAGGGCTGCCGATCGCGAAATCGTCGTTGCTGATAGCCCGATCGAGGATAATTTTGTAGGGGCGATCGCCATCAAGTACATTATCGTTAACACCTTGGACTGTAACGGTCTGAGCTATATCCCAATTATCAGGAGTGAACTTCAGCGTCGATACAGAAACTGTTCCTTCTGCTGTGTTGTCACTCCTGATGGGGATAACAACATCAGCAATAGGTTTGCGAGTGAGGACAACGCTGAAATTATCAGTTCCACCAGCTTCTGTTGTAGTCAATTGCTGTGTCGGCCCAACAACAATCCGAGGAAAATCTCGTTCTGGATTTGTCTCTAAATAAAGGAACATATTGGTAAGACTGACATCAGAGGCATCAAGGCCTGAGTATTTGCTGTCAGTGCTGATCGCAGGGGCGGTAACGATTGTATAAGGTCGGTTCGCATTGGCAGTGATAGTACCACCCCCTCCTTTTACCGTTACCTCCTGGGGTATATTCCAGTTTTGAGGTGTAAAGATAACTTCTGAAATGGACAGACTACCTTCTGCTTGAGTTTGAGGAGAAACCTTTAAACCGATAGTTACAGGAGCGATCGGCGGGCTATCGAGTTTGATGGTAAATTTGGCTTTGGCACCTGTTTTAGTGGTGATTAATCCGCTGGTGGGGGAGACGGTGATACCAGCAGATGTGGAAGTTGGTGTCGGTGTGGGCGAATTTGGCGGTAGCGGTGTACCCGTTGTCGGTGTGGGAGTTGGTGTACCCGTTGTCGGTGTGGGAGTTGGTGTACCCGTTGTCGGTGTGGGAGTTGGTGTACCCGTTGTCGGTGTGGGAGTTGGTGTACCCGTTGTCGGTGTGGGAGTTGGTGTACCCGTTGTCGGTGTGGGAGTTGGTGTACCCGTTGTCGGCGTGGGAGTTGGAGTCGGTGTTGGTGTCGGTGTCGGCGCTACGTCGTTATCGGCGATCGCCACTGTCACCGCAGGAACCACCACCACATTATACTTAGTATCACTGCTCGTTACACTGTGAGTAATAGTGCCACTGTGCGGCCCATCCACGACCGCATTATCAAAAGCTTTCACCGTAACTGGTTGAGATACATTCCAATTATTCGGAGTGAAAGTGATAGGCGCGATCGGCTGAAGCTGATTATCTGTTGTGAGATTGATAGTTACAGGGGCGATCGGCTGCGACGTTAACTCGATCGCATAAGTGCCATTCGCCCCGCCTTCTGTAGCAGTTGTTTCGGTAAGACTAACAGAAACACCAGCCGTATCATTGTCCTTATTTGTAATACCAACATCCGCTACATCTTTGTTATTGTAATTCGGGTCTGTACTAACAGCAGCCCCCGTAATAACTTTGTAGTCAATATTCCCGTCAGCGATACTATCATTAACCCCAGTTACTGTCACTGGTTGCGCTGTATCCCAGTTAGCCGGAGTGAAAGTTAAACTAGGAGTCGAAACAGTTCCTTCCGCCACATTAGAACTATTCAAACCGATAGTCACATTAGCCGTTGGTTTAGTATTCAAAACCACAGCAAAATTTGCCTTAGTACCATCTTCACCAGTAGTCAACCCCGCCGTCGGATTGACTGCAATTCCCGGAGTTTCATTGTCACTGTTGGTGACGGTGACATCCAAGGGATTCAGATTCTTGTAATTAGCATCAGTGCTGACAGCAGCCGCCGTGACAATTTTGTACACTACATTTCCATCAGCCACCAAATCGTCAACACCAGTCACCGTGATGGTTTGTAGTTGATTCCAGTTAGCTGGAGTGAAAGTTAAGCTATTAGTCGCAACAGTTCCTTCAGCTAGATTGTCACTACTCAAAGCAATAGTAACGTTAGCACTCGGTTGAGAATTTAGTTTGACTGTGAAATTAGCTTTGCCGCCGACTTCACTGGTAGTCAATGCTGTTGGGTTAATCGTAATTCCCGGAGTATCATTGTCAGTATTAGTGACGGTGAGAACCAAAGGATTTAGATTTTTGTAATTAGCGTCGGTGGTGACAGCAGCCGCTGTCACAATTTTGTAAACTATATTGCCATCAGCCACAAAATCGTCAACACCAGTCACCGTTACTGTTTGCTCTTGCTTCCAGTTAGTCGGAGTGAAAGTTAAGCTCGCCGGCGCAACAGTTCCTTCAGCCACATTAGAACTACTCAAACCGATGGTAACGTTAGCAGTTGGTTGAGAATTTAGTTTGACTGTGAAATTAGCTTTGCCGCCAATTTCACTGGTAGTTAACCCAGTGGTACTCTGGGTAATACTAATAATTCCCGGAGAGTCATTGTCACTGTTGGTGACTGTAACATCATCAGGATTCAGGCTATTGTAATTAGCATCAGTGCTGACAGCAGCCGCCGTCACAATTTTGTAAACTGCATTTCCATCCGCTACAAAATCGTCAACCCCAGTCACTGTTAATGTTTGCTCTAGGTTCCAGTTAGCCGGAGTGAAAGTTAAGCTATTAGTTGCAACAGTTCCTTCAGCTACATTGTCACTACTCAAACCGATGGTAACGTTAGCAGTTGGTTGAGTGTTAAGTTTGACTGTGAAATCTGCCTTGCCGCCGGCTTCGGTAGTTGATAATGTTTTGGGATTGACAGTGATGCCGGCAGTGTCATCATTAGTTACGGTTGTTGTCGCCACAGCCGTAGTAATTGTGGGTGTAGAATCTAATGCAGAAGGATTTGACAGCGTAACATTAATCGTTTCATTGGGTTCGACCGCCACATCGCCCAAAACATCCAGAGTAATGGTTTTCGATGTCTCGCCCGCCGCAAAATTAATCGTACCAGTCGCACCAGTTGCACCGGATGTACCGCCGATGTTGTTATAATCGCTGACATTTGTAGCAGTACCCGCGATCGCATAATCTATTTTACTCGCAAACTCAGTACAACCGCTGCGAGTAACAGTAAATGTGACTCCAGTTTTGCCGGAATTGCCTTCAGTAACGATTGCAGTACCAGCACTAACTGCATAGTCGATCGGATTGAGTAGAATTGTCACCTTGCTAGCACCCGATCCGATGCGATCGCCAGGCCCAGAAATCACCCTGTTAAACCCGGCGTAAATCTCCGAATTGACAGGCCCGCCATTATCAGCTTGACCGTTGAGGGCGTAAAGATACGGTGAATTCAAGCTATTTTTTAGTCCGCTTTTGTTATCCCACGCCAGTTGTTCGTTGCTGACTTCTAACTCTATGCGGGAACCATTACTCACAAAGTTAGGCACATTTCCTGCGGTAAGTTCTCCGCCAGCGGGTGTATTGTAGTCATTGCCAAAAACTGCCATACTCCCGTTCACAATCTGCACCTCGGCATCGCGGCTTTGATCGCCTACATCGCCTCCATAGCCATCGTTAGATTTGGAGTCGCCAATATTTAACGTCCATCCTGACGGGGTTTTGTCGTATTCAACGATAAATTTCGCTTTCTTGATATTGCCGTCAAAATTGATTTTAGCTACCGCTTATAACCAACTGTCTGTGTTTGAGTCGGTTGGGGTATTTACTAGAGAAATAAACGGGTTTGGCTGACCAGTAATTGCGCCTGTTTTGAGGTCAATTTTGTAAGGACTCAGGGTTGAAGGTTGATCGTTAGCTGCAATAGTTAGTGTGGTTTGTTTGGTTGTACCTGCAACCCCACCAGTAATTGTACCAAAGTTGAGAATTGCGGTTTCGGCGTTTTCAGGGAGATTGTCGGGTTTGATAGTAACTGCAACATTCTTGGTGAGTGAGGCACCTGTTGCACCTGCGGGGAATGTAACAGTTGTAGGGGCAATAGTGTAGTCTGAATTTTGGGTAGCTGTGCTACTGGGATTGATAACAATTGGTACAACTACATCTGTCAAGGGAGTGCCGCCACTGATGGTGACGGGAATATTAATTACTGTGTCTGTTATTCCTTCTGTAGCGCTGTAAGTTGCAGCCCCAAAATTGACTGTACTTGGTGTATTGAGCAGAATGGAAACATTGTCATAACTTCCGTTTGTTACCATTACTGCCAAATCGGGTAGAGAATCGTTGTTAAAATCGTTTACTGTTACCCTACCAGGGTTTGTCCCTGTTAATGCAAAGTCGATGGGCTGACCAAAACCTCCTGTGCCATTTCCCAGTAAAATTGATAGGTTTGTAGACTTAGAGTTTGATACCGCTAAATCTAGTTTATTGTCACCGTTTAAATCAAATGCTGCGACAGAATTAGCACCTAATCCAGCGTTGAAGTTAGTGGTATTAGTAAAACCGCCGATACCATTTCCTAACAAAATAGATACGTTGTTAGAACTGTTGTTTGCTGTTGCTAGGTCGAGGTTGCCATCTACATTAAAGTCGGCCACAATAATGGAATTTGGAGCTTGTCCCGTACTAAAGTTAGTGGCGGCACTAAAACCGCCATTGCCATTCCCGAAAAGGATAGAGATATTATTAGAAAGACTGTTCGCCACTGCTAAGTCGGGAAAGTTATCAGCGTTAAAGTTGCCGACAGCAACCGAAGCCGGAATTCCTCCGACATTAAAATTAGTAGCAGCGCTAAAACCACCAGTGCCATTTCCCAATAAAATTGAAACACTGCCAGTACCTTGAGGATTAGCGTTTACTACTGCTAAATCGGGGAAGGTATCGGGATTAAAGTTACCACTGGCGATAGATATGGGAGTGTTCCCTACGTTGAAGTTTGTAGGCGTACCAAAGCCACCAGTGCCGTTTCCCTGCCTAATTGAGACAGTGCCAGAAAAAACTGGATTTGCTGTTGCTAAGTCTAATATGTTGTCGGAGTTAAAGTTACCAAGTTTCGTCGGGCCTCCGGCAAAGCTGATGGGCTGTTTAAAACTGCCATTCCCGTTGGCTAAGAAAACTCCGCCACCTATAACTAAGTCGAAGATGCCGTCACCGTTGTAGTCTACGGAGGGAACGAAGGGATCTAGTGCCATCGGAAAATTAGTCGCAGCACTGAAACTGGAGAGAACATGATTGTAAGTTGCGATCGCATCTTCCCGAAATACCAGCGGTGTGTTAATTTCTCCGGTTCTGGTTTCTAGTTCCCAGTCGCCACCTTTTGTCGCGCTTCCGGTGAGGTTTTGGGAAGCTGCAACGTTTGTATTTGTGAGTTGGGCGATGCGCTGGATGAAGGCGAAGCCATCTCCATCTAAATCTACACCTAAATCTCTTGCTTGTTCCCCAGTTCCGCCGGGGGTTGAAACCCCCGTCTCATAGCGAAAGTCCTCTAAAGAGGACTGAATAGTCGCCTTGTTTTCAGTCGGTTTCAACCGACTTTCGCTTTGAGACAGGGAATTCATTCCCTGGCGGAATTTCGGGTAAGCGCGAGGCCCTGATGCGACATTGCAACCGTAAATCAGAATATCCGCACCGTCCGTAAAAGCACTCCGCCACTGCTGCAATTGTTCCGAATAAGCTGACAAATTATCTGCATTCAAGCTACCATTACCCACTTGCAAACTACCGGGAGCACCGTGAGAAACTATGTGAATGCTGTCAATATTGGTACGACAAGCTAAGATTTGAGTAATTTGCTCGATCGCATCCCGATTACCATCCAAAACGACTACTTCCGTACCCGGCTTTACTCCGGCAATCAAACTTTGATAATCTTTAACTTTACTGTCTATAAAGGCGATCGCACTTACGGAAACTTTCGTATTTAAATTTGGCATAATACACCTGACTGGGGGTAAAAAAAAGACAACAATTCCCCGGTTTCGTGACTTGCATCCGAAACTATTTTTGAAACTTGTAGCAACTCTAACAGTATTTTCAGAGAATATCTGTAAAGTTTTGCTGAAAAATACCTGTTTAAATAAATTTTTGATGAAGATGGGAGATTTATTAAGTAATATTGCGGAGAATCTACTGCGAGGTCGATCGCTCAACCAAAAAAATCATCAATTAAATTGAACGTTTTGTGTTCCCGATCGGTCTAAAGTAAACAGACGCCCGATCGGTCTAACTTATATGTACTTAGTAAAGCACTTTCAAATTAAAAAAGGGCTGACTCCGTGGTTAATCGGGTTCCTCGCCACCGGATTGCTTGCAGGAGTTGGCTACATAGCTTACACCCAACTCACAGTCAAATCGAGCCGGGAAAGCAGGCGCAAGGAAAAAACCGTTGCTGTAGAAAGAGTAAATTTACCGATCGCCATTTCAGCAAACGGCACAATAGTACCCGAACGCAGCGTTAATGTCAGCCCCAAAACATCAGGAGTGCTCAAAAGTTTGCTCGTCAAAGAAGGAGACAGCGTTGAAAAAGGGCAAATTCTAGCGCAAATGGATGATTCCAACCTCCAAGGGCAACTTACGCAAAATCGCGGACAACTAGCCTCAGCCGAAGCCAACTTGCAAAAATTACTCAATGGTAATCGAGCCGAAGATATTGCCGTCGCCCTGGCGCAATTAGCCGAACAACAAGCAACTCTCCAAAAATTACTCAACGGTAGTCGCAGTCAGGATATTGCCGTCGCCCAAGCCCAACTAGCCGAACAACAAGCAACTCTCCAAAAATTACTCAACGGTAGTCGCAGTCAGGATATTGCCGTCGCCCAAGCCCAACTAGCCGAACAACAAGCAACTCTCCAAAAATTGCTCAAGGGTAATCGCCCCGAAGACATCGCCCAAGCTGAAGCTAAACTCAGGGATGCAGAATATGCCAAAAACCAGGCAGAAGAAGACTTTCAGAGAAATCAAGCACTCTATACATCAGGAGCGATTGCTCTCCAAATTGTGAATACTTCTCGCACGGCGCGCGATCGAGCTCAAACTCAAGTCAGACAAGCCCAACAAGCTGTAGCCTTACTGCGAGCTGGTTCCCGCCCGGAAGAGATTGCTCAAGCGCGGGCCGCCGTTGAACAAAAACAGCAAGCTTTGGCGCTGATTCAAGTCGGTGCTCGCCCGGAAGAGATTGCTGCGGCGCGGGCGGCCCTCGAGCAAAAACGGCAAGCTTTGGCTGGAGTGCGAGTGGGGGCGCGCCCGGAAGATATCGCCGCTGCTGAAGCCGCCGTGGAGCAAAAACAGCAAGCTTTAGCGCTAATTCAAGCCGGTCCTCGCCCGGAAGATATCGCCCAAGCGCGGGCCCAAGTTCTCTCCGCCAAAGGCAGTCTCCAAACCGTGCAAGCGCTGATTAACGATACGAAAATTCGCGCTCCTTTCAGCGGTATTGTGACTCGGAAATATGCCGATCCAGGAGCTTTTGTCACCCCGACAACGGCCGGTAGTGCGGTGTCTTCGGCGACTTCTTCTTCGATTTTGTCTTTAGCTTCAAAAAATCAGGTTGTGGCTAATGTGGCAGAAAGCAATATTGCTCAAATCCGTATTGGCCAAAGTGCATCTATTCAAGCTGATGCTTATCCCGGACAGACTTTTACAGGTAAAGTTAGCCAAATTTCACCTCAGTCGATCGTCCAGCAAAATGTTACCAGTTTTGAGGTGAAAGCTTTGATTGTTGATGATGAAAAGAAATTGTTGCGATCGGGAATGAATGTGAATGTTGAGTTTAAAGCTGGTGAATTGAAAGATGTTTTGGTTGTCCCGACTGCCGCCATTGTCCGCCAACAAAAGGAAACGGGGGTGTTTGTGACTGGTGGAGAAGCTGGAAAGCCTCTGTTTGTGCCGATTAAGACTGGGATGACGGTTGATGATAAGACGGAAGTGCGATCGGGTTTGCAGGGAAATGAAAAGGTTTTTATTAGTTTACCCCCTGGCTTGCGGCAGAAATCTCAAAGTCCATCGTCGGGGGGGATTCCTGGTTTGCAACCTGGTGGTGGAACTCGTTTGCGTTAGGGTTTTGATTTTTTTATTGAACCGCGAAGACGCGAAGGGCGCGAAGGAAGAAGGCAGAAAGTTTTAATTCCCAATTCCCAATTTCCACTTCCCAATTCCCAATTCTCAACTAGATCATGAAATTAAAAACCAGGCCTGTTATCAACAAAATCTCCAACATTCAAATTGTGTTCATGGCGACTGAGGCGCTGTGGAATAATAAATTGCGTACCAGTTTGACTATGCTTGGGGTAATTATTGGCATATCTTCTGTCATTGCGATTACTTCGGTGGGCCAGGGAGTACAAAAGTCTACTGAGGAACAGTTGAAGGCTTTGGGTACTAATGTTTTATTGGTTTTGTCTGGTGCTTCGCGATCGGGTGGTGTTAGTCAGGGTAGTGGTTCTGCTTCTACTGTGACTTGGGATGATGCTAAGGCGATCGGCCTCCAAGCACCGGCAGTTAAGGCAATTTCGGCTTTTTTGCAGCGAAGCGTGCAAGTTGTTTATGGCGGGCAAAATTCGTTTACTGCTATTTTGGGAACTGATTTGAATTATCCTGATGTTAAGAACATTCAACCTCAAGCTGGACGGTTTTTTAATGAGGATGAATTGAATGCTGCTGAGCCAGTAGTTGTTCTCGGTTCTAAGGTGCGAGATGACCTTTTTGGAGTTGGGGCTAATGCGCTATCTGCTGATGTTCGCATTCAGGGAAACCGCTACAAGGTGATTGGAGTGATGGAACCCAAGGGGTCGGTAGGGGGTACGGATCAGGACGATCGCGTTTATGTTCCCCTGAAAAATATGTCGGCTCGGATTGTGGGTAGAAATTCTTTATCGGGAATTGCTATTTCTGGTTTTTGGTTGCAAACTACCGGGGAGTCGGATTTAGCTGATGCTCAATTTCAAGTAGAAAATATCTTGCGTTTACGTCATAATATTTATCCGCCACAACCGGATGATTTTCGAGTGATTAATCAAGTTGATATTGTTAATACTTTTAGCAATGTGGTAGGTTTGTTTACGGTGATGGTGGTGGCGATCGCTGGCATTTCTCTGGTAGTTGGCGGCATTGGTATTGCTAATATTATGTTGGTGTCTGTGGTGGAGCGCACTAAGGAAATCGGGATTCGGAAAGCGGTAGGTGCGACTAATGCGGCGATTCTAATTCAATTCATGGCTGAATCGGTTTTGGTTTCGACGGTGGGGGGTACGGCGGGTATTGGGTTGGGAATTGCGATCGCCTTTGGGGCTGCGACAGTGTTTAAGTTCCCGTTTGTGATTTCAGTATGGTCGATCGCGGCGGGTTTTGGGCTATCTTTTACTGTGGGCTTATTGGCTGGGGTGCTTCCGGCGAGGAATGCGGCGCGCTTAGATCCGATCGCAGCTTTGCGGAATGATTAAATTTATTGAATTTGGGCCCGCTTAATCCCTCTTGCGAGCGCGATCGCTCCGCCGATGCAGAGTTGAACTGAGAAAATCTCTTGCTTTAGGTACATGATACCAATTATGATAAATCCTGGACGCAATTAGAAATAATCTACTTTAGTTCCAATATAACCCGAAAAACTCTTTATCCAACAGGCAATTTCCATGTTAGAAGCATTGGTATTGGCAACAGTATTTTGCGGCTTTTTTGGTATAATTTTGAAAAAAAACCTGATCATGAAAATCGTCTGCATGGATGTCATGAGTACAGGGGTGATCGCCTATTATGTGGTGGTAGCAGCGCGAGATGGCTGGCTGACACCAATTATTGCAAAAGGTAAAGTTGTCCCCTACGCCGATCCGGTTCCCCAGGCGGTAATCTTAACGGCGATCGTGATCGGTTTTTCGATTCAAGCTTTAATGCTGGTAGGTGTGATGAAGCTGGCACGGGATAATCCGACATTGGAATGTAACGAAATCGAGATGAATAACACGCCTTAATACTCCCCGCTCTTCCAGAGATGGGGTTTCCAAAACTACCGAAACTTATCTGATGAATACCCTGACGATCGCCTGGATTGGATTTCCGTTTTTTATCGGGTTTATCATTTATTTGATTCCCAAGTTTGATAAGTATCTCGCAATATTGGGAGCGATTGTATCTGCGGCTTTTGCAGCCGAGCTTTTTGCGATGCCCTCAGCGGTGACGCTGGAGTTACTGGATCATTTCAGCGTGACTTTGTTAGTCGATCGCTTGAGTGGCTACTTTATCTTAACCAATGCCTTAGTCACGGCAGCGGTTGTTCTCTACTGTTGGCCCACAGATAAGTCGGCATTTTTTTACGCACAGATTCTGATGGTGCACGGCAGTCTGAATGCGGCCTTTGCTTCTACTGACTTTATCAGTTTATATGTCGGATTAGAAGTCAGCGGGATTGCAGCTTTTCTGTTGATTTCCTATCCTCGCAGCGATCGCTCTATTTGGGTAGCTTTGCGCTATCTATTTATTAGCAACACGGCAATGTTGTTTTATCTCGTCGGTGCCGTGTTGGTTTATAAAGCAAGTTATTCCTTTAGTTTTGCAGGATTAGCAAAAGCCCCCCCAGAGGCGATCGCTCTGATTTTTATGGGACTTTTGGTGAAAGGAGGCGTGTTTGTATCCGGGTTGTGGCTGCCGCTAACTCACTCGGAATCAGAAACTCCGGTGTCGGCTTTGCTGTCGGGAATTGTGGTGAAAGCGGGGGTATATCCCCTCGTGCGCTGCGCCCTCATGGTGGAGGAGGTGGCTCCCATTGTAGAGATTTTCGGGGTGGGGACGGCGCTACTAGGCGTGTTTTGTGCCGTTTTAGAAAAAGATAGCAAACGGATGTTGGCTTTTCACACGGTTTCGCAGTTGGGCTTTATTCTCGCTGCACCGGAAGTCGGCGGCTTTTATGCCCTGGCACACGGTTTGGTCAAATCTTCGCTGTTTCTGATTGCTGGCTCGTTACCGAGCCGGAATCTGAAAGAATTGAAACAGAAGCCGATCGAACTCAAAATCTGGATTGCTTTAGTTATTGCTAGCTTATCAATCTCTGGCTTCCCCTTTTTGGTTGGCTTTGGGGCCAAAGTTTTGACGATGAAAAGTTTATTACCTTGGCAAGCGATCGCGATGAATGTCGCCGCAGTGGGAACGGCAATTTCCTTTGCTAAGTTCATCTTTCTACCCCGTGGTGGCCAAGGGGAAGCAAAACCAGGTTTTTGGGCTGCTGTGTTGCTGTTGCTGGGTGCATTGATTGCAGCTAATGCTTTTTATGTTGAGGCTTATACGCTGGAAAATATGCTGAAGGCGATCGGCACGATCGGTGTTGGTTGGTTGGCGTATTTCTTGATTTTTCAGCGCACGGCAATCAAGCTGCCGCGTATGCTGGAACAATTCGATCATTTGGTCGGTTTTATGAGTCTGATTTCGCTTCTACTATTCTGGATGGCTTTACCGAAATGATTGGACATCTGATATTGAGACTTACCATCTGGTTTCTACTGACTGCTGATTTTAGTTTGGCAAATATTGCGATCGGTATTGTCATAGCTTTTCTATTACCTCGCAGCTACGCACCCCCAGAACCTTTAAAGGAGTGGTTTGATGTATTTGGTAAAATCTTGATGGCGATTCCCATAGCTTATATAGAAGCCTTTGAACTCATCTTCCGTCCCCACAGACATGAAGATGTGATTATGGAGAAAGTACCAAATCATCGATCGCCCTTGTTAATCTTCCTTGATGTGTTTTTGATTACTTTTACACCGAAAACAATTGTTGTGAATTACCACGAAGAGGGTTTTTACGAAGTGCACCGGGTGCGACGGACTTCTAGTAATTAGCTGATGTTTTTTTAGGATTTTTTTTACCGCAGAGGGCGCAGAGGACGCAGAGGAAGAGAAGAGAGAAGTCAATGATTTTTATTTAGCTAAGTCAGAAAAAATCAGGAGGGCAGATAATTGAACAACTTGAACAACTTGATTTTAATTTTGATGATTTTGGCTCTGCTCATACCGATGTATGAGGTATGGAAAGATGATGATATCTGGCAGACAATGTTGGCTTTTGCTAGTATTTCAACTAAGGCGGCAATCATTGCTCTGGTTATATCTGTCTGGCGCGATGATTGGATGATCGGTGTGGTAGCGGCGATTATCCTCAGTGTGGGTAATGCTGGATTGATGTTGTTGGCACAAATAATTAAACGTATTAGTGACGCATGATTGTAATAGATGTTTTGAGTTATACCTGCATCGGTATAGGAATTTTCTTCTGGTTTTGGGGTACTTCTTATCTGCTGGGGAAGCGATCGGTTTTGTATAAAATGCACAGTCTTTCGGTAGCAGATACCCTCGGTTCGATGTTGATTGTCGTCGGATTGTTGCTGAAAATACCCAGTAAATGGCCGCTGCTAATTCTGGCGCTGATTTGCTTGGCGATATGGAACACAATGCTGGGATATGTGTTGGCCTATTGTTCCAACAACGGGAGTAACTATGAACGATAACAGCTACATTTATGTCCTCGTCGCTCTGCTGCCGCTAGCTGCTGGTATGCTGGTGTTTCAGGTGAATCCATACCACGCATTGCTGCTGCGAGGGGTATTGGGGGCGATCGCAGCTTTGGTATATACAATCTTGGGCGCGGGGGATGTGGGCTTAACCGAAGCGTTGATGGGTACCCTACTGGCGATTACACTTTATGCAGTGACGGTGCGTTCATCCCTGGTACTGCGTCTGGGTGTCATCGAAGGTGGGATAGAGAATGATGCTGTCTCAGATGACAAAAAAACAGGTCATTTTCAGCAAGTGATAGATGACATTCGTGCAGTTTTCAAGAAACGCCATATGCGTCTGGAATTGGTTCCCTATGCGACTCCACAAGCATTAGAGCGGGCGCTGATGGAAAAAGAAGTTCATGCTGTTTGTTCCCCACAAGAACAACTAGAACAAAGTGGCGAAGTGCAACCTTATAACACTGCAATTAGAGTTCGGCGCGTCTATGACATCATGCAAACGGAACTTGCATCACCACGGACAACCCTAACCTATGTAAATACACCAGACGTAGAGGAGAAGCATTGATGAAATGGGTTTACATTGTAGCTGGAATAGCGCTGTTTGTGAAAATGCTGCTTGTTGCTAATCCAACAGCCGACTTATTATTATCGCAGCAAAGTTCCATCGTCGAATTGGTTGTCCAAGATAGCGGAGTATCCAACGCGGTTTCCGGGATTATTTTGCGGAATCGGCTGTACGATACGATTTTTGAAGTAGTGGTATTTACGATCGCCATTTTAGGTGCAAAGTATCTACTTGCAAATGAAAATCCGTCCTGCGCGATATATCAGTTTACCGATCAACCATCGATTATTTTGGCACGATTGGGAGCGACGATTGCCGCGTTGGTGGGTGTCGAATTAGCAATTCGCGGGCATTTAAGTCCGGGCGGCGGTTTTGCTGCGGGCGTAGCGGGCGGAACTGCGATCGGGCTAGTAGCAATTACCTCATCGCCGCAGTGGATGGAAGAAATCTACAAACGCTGGCACGCCGCGACTTGGGAAAAGATTTCAGTGCTTGTTTTTATTGTATTGTCAGTTATCACTTTGTCTGGATACGAGTTACCCCACGGAGAATTAGGCACGCTTTTAAGCGGCGGCATTCTCCCCTTACTCAATATCATAGTTGCACTCAAAGTCGCCTTGGGTTCCTGGGCAGTAATGTTAGTATTTATCCGTTATCGCGGATTGTTGTGATCCATATATCAATATTCCGATCTCAAATTGACAGAGATCGGATTGAGTCATCCCTCTCTTATCTTACTCTGCGCCCTCTGCGCCCTCTGCGGTAAAAAAAATCCCAATATCGATATTCCCATGGATTAATCCCTCTCTTATCTTACTCTGCGTTCTCTGCGCCCTCTGCGGTAAAAAAATCCCAATTTACCAGTTTGGGTAAAGCTAGAGTCATAGGTTTTGGGAATTACCCATCGCCCAAATTATACCAAATCTGGCTTTGATATTTCCCGATCGATTAACGCGCCACCTGTCGCATATAATCCCCCCACAATTGAGCTGCATCTCGACTACCTCCCTGAGTGGGAGAATTATCATCATTTCCCAGCCAAACTCCAGTTACCAATTGCTGACTCGGAATATAACCGACAAACCACAAATCTTTGTTATCATTAGTCGTGCCAGTTTTTCCCGCTTCTCCCAAGCCCAAAGCCGCACTGCTACCTGTACCTCCCCGCACGACTCCTTGCAGCATATCTGTCATGGTATCTGCTACGACTTCCGAAACTAATTGCTGATTAGCTACTCCATCTTTTTGATAGTCATAAACCACGCGACAATTCTTAAATTTTTTTAGATCTTCGCAATCGCTGCTATCAATAATTCGCTTGATTACATGGGGGCGATTGCCCAAGCCCCGATTGGCTAAAACCCCAAATGCCCCGGTTAGTTGCAATACGTTAACTTCACTTTCACCTAATACTAATCCAGGGGTTGAACGCAAGGGAGAAGTAATTCCTAGACGCTTGGCCATTCGCACTACATTGTCTAAACCAACATCTTGGGCTACTCGCAAAGCAATGGCGTTTTCTGACTGTGCTAAACCCCGATACATATCTGCACTACCGCTAGTTCTTTCGCAGCCACTGTAACTTTGTCCGCCCCAAGAAAGGGGTTCGCAGGAGTAACCTTTATTGGCGGAAATTCCCCGTTCTAGGGCGGCTGCATAGGTGAAAATCTTAAAGGTAGAACCTGGTTGTCTCAAGGCTTGGGTAGCTCGGTTAAACTGACTTTGTAGATAACTGACACCGCCAACTAAAGCTAATACTTCGCCAGTGGCTGTGTTGAGAGTTACCACGGCTCCTTGGGAAAAACCATCCCTTGCTCCTGTATTTTCTACAGCATTTCTGAGGGAACTTTCTGCTACTTTTTGGAGTGTGGGATTTAAGCCTGTTTCTACAATAAAATTACCTTCTCTGGCTAACTGTTCTCCCAGTAGAAATTCTAATTCGTCAAATACATAACTGTAGAAATAAGGAGCGATCGTACTTTGCAAAAATTCCCGTGCTTTTGGGTTGATCTCAATTCGCGATCGCCTCGCGCGATCGGCTTCTTCCTGAGAAATTGTACCCATCGCCCGCATCCGTTCGATTACGCGATCGCGATACTGCACCGCCAACTGATAATTTTGAATCGGGTTAAAACTATTGGGAGCGGGCAAAATTCCTGCCAAAGTTGCCGCTTCTGATAAATTCAAATCCTTGGCAGATTTCCCAAAATAAAACCGAGCTGCATCCTCAAAACCGTAAAGGTCAATTCCCAAAAACACCCGGTTCAAATAAGTCAGCAATAGCTCGTCTTTACTGTAATAACTTTCTAACTTTAATGCAACTACTGCTTCTCGAAATTTGCGCCCCGCGGAATCTTGAGTCCCCACATAATCTCGAAACAAACTCCTAGCTAATTGCTGTGTCAGAGTGCTACCTCCTTCGCGAATTCCTCCTCCACGAAAATTGGTTAAAAGTGCTCGTAAAACGCCGATGGGATCTACTCCTAAATGCCAGTAGTAGCGACTGTCTTCTGAAGCCATAACTGCCTTGGCTAAATAAGGAGAAAAATCGGGTAATTTCTTTAATTCTAAGTGAGCATTATTTTGAGGAGGACGCAGGGGAGTTTGACCATCACGGGCGTACACAATCACTGGCCCGTTGACACTTCTCGGTAGAGGACGTACTTGAAATTTGGTCGATTCAATGCCGATCGCCATCCCGATTAAAGCCGTGACTCCGCTGATTCCATAAAAGCTGTAGCGCAAAATTTCTGAATACAAAGGTGGCGGATCTATGTACTGAATTCTGACAGCAGCGGCGAGTTCTGGTGGGCCTAATGTAAATACGTCGCCGTGACGCAGGGACATACTTTGAATTCGCCTTTTGCCGCGGTAAATTCCGTTAGTAGAATTTTCGTCTTTGATGACAAAAGGAGTGCGGCGCGTAGTATCCCGCGACAGGGATAAATGTAGGTGGCTGACTACGGGATTGCGAATTACAATATCAGAAGATTTTGACGATCGACCTAAAAGATATCGATCGCCCAATAGCGGATAAACCTCCGCTTTTGCAGCACCGGCATCCTGCACCCAAAGTTCGGGGACTTTGGCATTCGGTTTCAGCACTAGCTGGTTAAAATTAACCTTGGCGATAGTCTGGACTGCTTGAGTAATAGCACCCAAGACGGTTCGAGGTTTGTGGGGCGGCTGCGGTGGGGTCATATTTCGCTGTAGACTACGATCGAGCGATCGGCTCTTGGACTATTCTACTCCTAACTTTTGGCTAATTTCGCAATCATGCCCACACTCATGGCGATTTTTCCCTGGGTGCGATCGATTTTGGGGTGTGCAGGGATCAGATTGTGCGATCAAGCTAATCTAACTGTAGGATATTGGGCATCGGGCATTGGGCATTGGGCATTGGGAATAGTTTTTTCCTTCCTTCTTCCTTCTTCCGACTTCCATCGGACTTCTTCCTTCCACCTAACATTATGCTAACTAATATCAGTCTCGTGCTTGAAGCTTGTCAACAATTAAATATCACCTATGAAATCCTCGCGTCCAACCAAAACTTAATCAGAATTCAACATTCCGGTCAAGACTATTACTTTGTTAATTATGGCACACCATTTAACAGTGCACCAATAGTAGAAATATTTAAAGACAAAGAATATACCTATCAATTGTTGAACACTAAAATCAAAACTCCTAAAACAATCGGTTTTTTGTCTCCTTTTTGCGAAGAAAAGTATCGTCAATATTTGACCTTACAAGATTGTGCACAAATTGCGATCGAAGTAACTAAAATATTTCCCATCCCCGTGATTATCAAGAAAAATCGCGGTTCCGCCGGAAACAATGTATTTCTATGTGAAACCCATGAGCAAATTCAAGCAGCTATTGAAACTGTATTTAATGTCAACAGCAAAGATTATGACTATGTTTGCCTAGCTCAAGAGTATATTGATATTCGCCATGAATTTCGGGCGGTATTTTTCAATAAAAAGCTGATTTTGCTGTATAAAAAAGATAAATTAGGCGCTAAATTTACAGGTAATTTAAGTCCGCTGCACTGGGAGGGAGCCAAAGCTAAGCATATCATTGATTCAAAGATTCTCTCAGAGATTGAAAACTTTGTGCAGCCAGTGTTTGCGGAAATCAATGTTACTTATGGTGGGTTTGATATTGCGATCGACAAAAATGACGACTACTGGTTAATTGAGATTAACTCAAGTCCCAATTACGATATTTTTGTCAGAGATAACGATCGCCAAATTGTCGTAACAATGTTTAAAGGCATTTTGGAGACCTTGGTTGTTAGCAAAAAGCCGTAAATGCTCGATTTAAATTTACTCGATCGTATTTAGATGAATGTGGTGTAAGCTGTATATTAGCTGAAAGGCTTTAAGCGAAATAGGTTTCAGCCAATAACTTAAAATTCACATTTTTTAATTTAATGTAGCCATCCATGAAAGTCGAGCTATCTTGTAACAATTCCGAATCATCTGGTAGGTAGCTAGGGAGCCAAAAGCTACTCCGAATACTCAAATTACTGTATAGATCCTTTCTCTTCTCTAAAGTCTTTTGAAGCAAGTGCTCATAGACAAATTGTTTACGGACGCTTCTACGTTTAATTTCCTCAATTTTGTTAGGATCGCGGAAGTATTTAGCGTCTAAGTATTTGATGTCGATTATTTCACAAAAACATTCATCTTGATTTAAAAATTGTCGAATAAAATTATTAAACTTTTCTCTCATCCACTCAACATCTTGATCCCGAAAAAGTGAAGCATTGAAAACATCTGATCTGGAACCTTTATAGAAAGGACCAGAAAATATACCCAAAGGTTGAAGAATTTCTTTATTAAATCTATCCCAGTCCATAATTTGTTTTTTTATTGGCAAATAAAAGAAATGATTGAAGTAATACATTTTATGGAGAGATTCTGAATCAAGCGGAAAAGAAATTTCCCAAAATGAGTAGAAATCTGGGGGTAACGGAGCATCAATAGTCATATAGCCCCATCTGTCACTCTTATAGAATTCCTGTAACTTTTGGATAGTATGATCAGAGCCTTGACCAATATAACCAACGTTAGCAGAAATACCAAGGCCATCGATAATGGTTTTATAGCCATAATCATTCCATTTAGTATTAGCAGACACGATATAAGTCTTTTCAGCCCTGATTTGACTGGTAATCGATTCAAAGACAATCGCATCTGGAATCAGTGAAGAACCATTTATCTTGAAAGCGTTTGATAAGTCAATCAGCTTAGCAGATGATTTTGCTTTTTCCACTGTTCGAGAACTTAGATAGCAATCATCCAAGTAAAGTAGCAATGAGGGATCAGTTCTTTGTACTATATAGGTCAAACACATCGACTCCCAGACACTGTGAAAATTTTTAATACCCCAAACAGCACCGTTTTCTGCTTGATGCCAATTGCCATAAAGAAATAATTCGATTACTTCGTAATACTGCCAATAATCAGCATCTTTGATCGGTGTATTATGGTCAATTATTTCTAACGTATCCTTGAGTATATCTAAAACCTGTTCATAACTTTCTTCATCGAAAAGACTGTCTTGATTTCCGAAATGGTGCTGACAAAATCTTTCAGCTAATGCTGTAATTTCAGGATTTACCCCTTCTCCAAGTTGCTGCTTAATCTCGCAAAATAGATAGCAATACATCGTGACAATATCAGTAGATTCAAACTGCATTACTCGTCGTGGAAGTAGCATTTCATCCACATAAGCTGCATGATTAGGTAAATACACAGCTTGATGTAAATATTTATGAATCTGGCTGACATCAAACTTGTTACTTTTGCCCAATCTATAAGCAAGGGCTAAAATTTTGGGTTCCTCATAAGCATTCAAAAAATGAGTAATAATATCCAGCTTCGAGTAAAATATATTTTCTGAGTTGTCTTCATCATCTTGAATTTCAGAACCGTGATGACTATTAATTACACCATCACGATCCTGTGTGCCAAACTTACCACTATCATTTATATAACCTTTCTCAATACAGATTTTTTTAAAAGTGCCGAGAATTTTGTATAGTAGGAAAAACAAATCCCGTTTACCTAAAAAAGTGTTAAGCTCAGGTAGTCGATCATCAAATCCTTTAGGTAGATAAAAGTACAGTTTGTCATATTGCTTTTGAATGCCCACAAATGAGTAACGATCGTGGACTCTTAATTTTAAGGAATTGAAATTAATCATTATGGCAGATATTAGCTTTATTAAATATAGTCTAGAAGCCAGGTTTTCCGATGAAATCGGCTTCTCTGTAACTCACTTACTTGAAAAAATTATAGCCTTTCTCAGGTAGATGAGGTATGTAATAAGGATTGAAAGTCCCAAGATTCAGGGAATCTCGTGTACCTCATCTTTCTAGGAACCGCTATTCTGGAAAAAAATCTTCATCATTCTCAAAATCATTCTCAAAATATTTGCTGCTTATTGATCTGACATTTTCTTTGCCGATATTATATACTTCCATCATAAATTCTTCCGTCAATTCGATAAAATCTGAATAGCCTGTTAATTTTACCGATGGCTGATTTGGAGTAGATAAAAACTGCTCTAACGGTCGTTTATCCCTTGAAAATACACTATCCCAAAGATAAAACATCAATTTATCTTTTACTTGCTCAAGATCAACTTTGCCGTTTTCTGGCTTTATGAACCACCAACCAATTTGTTTATCTTCAATCCGCCGAATCACTTGACAATTTGATTTGATCAATTCATTTATTCCAACAATATAATATAACCAAGTTTCTTGTTCCTCACCATTAATTATTAGCTTAACATCTCCAAACTTTTCTGGAATATTTATAGCGCTACCGTGTGGAGCCTCAACATATTCCCAGTCCCACCGCCGCTTAAAGGCACTATCAAGGTAGTAAATTGATTCATCCGAAGTATTAATTGTCGCGAGAATTGACAAGTTATGTGGAATATTAATTCGCCGTTGTTGTAGAAGGCTAAATACTCTGCTACCATCAGGATTTTCTGAGGCTAATTGATCTTTTCTTCGTTGACAAAAGTCTTCACAAGGTATTTTAGTCTTTTCTTGTTTAATTTCAATTGTTCCATCTTGAATGATTGGCTTTAGGCGCATTGCTTCCAGTAAGCCAACTAACTCCATTTCAGAAATATCGACTTCATAACTCGACCAGCCATCACTTTCGCGATCCAGCAACTGAAATACAGTACCAAAAATAGCTGCCGCATTTCCTCGATTTAATTCATCAATTACGAGCAAGTAATGCTCTTTCTTGCCATCAATTAAACCTTGGTATGCCATTCCCAAAATGCGAATAAAATGCCCTGGATAAAACTTATAAATAACTGAGTTGCCTTGGGTGAGGGGCAACAATTTTCCCATAAAATCAGCATAGGTGTACTCTGGATGAAACACTGTCTTGACAGTGTGAGTAGTGTCATCCAATGGAATTCCTAATTTATCTCTAGCAATTTCCCGAATCTGGTAGCTTTTTCCCGTCCCTGGGCTACCGAAGAGAATCTTTTGAATCGGCTTAATGTTTTCAGGCATTACGGCTATCTAGTATCAATTTCAATACTTTACGCCAAGAAGTATAACATACTCTCTTTGGCACTATCGAAAAATATCCCATTAGCCTGAAATCTGACATAAAATAAACTTAGTCACAATATTTATCACAAAAATGACATCACAACTGTTAGAACTAGAGGGAACATGGGAAGAAATTCTTACCCATGCTTCAGAATTTTCTGGTCGCAGAGTTCGCGTTATTGTTCGTACCGACGAACCTTTGAAGTCAGCAGAAGAGTGTTTTCGCCAAGGATGGCAAGAAGCAATGACAGGGCAGACTGTGCCACTTTCTGAACTGTGGGAGGGAATTGATGCAGAATAATCCTCCTTTGTTGGATCGGAATGATTTAACCGCAGAGAACGCAGAGAACACAGAGAAAGAGAAGAGAAAGAGATGAATAATTGCGATGAAGAGCGAATTTGATATTACATTCTCTCCAACACCGGAATTCCCAACAATCCTAACCCCAACTGCAAAGTCCGCGCCGTCAAATCGCACAAAACCAACCGCGAACTCCTCAACGGTTCCTCAGCCTTCAACACCGGACATTGCTCAAAGAATTGATTAAATTTCTGACTCAATTCAAACAAATACTGACAAATTCGATTCGGCAATAAATCCCCCTCAACAGCATTCACAACTTCATTCAATTGCAATAAATGCTTGGCTAAAACCAACTCCGCATCAGACTTTAAAATTACTTTTGCACCAGCATCTAAATTATCAAAATCAATCCCACCTTTGCGGCGAATTCCCTGCACGCGCACGTAAGCATAGAGCATATAAGGAGCGGTGTTTCCTTGCAAAGCCAGCATTTTGTCGTAACTAAAGACATAGTTACTCGCGCGGTTTTGACTTAAATCGGCATACTTAACCGCACTCAAACCAACTACATGAGAGACGTTAGTTATAAACTCTTCTGTTTCTTGTCTTTCTTCTGCTGCTAATCTTTTTTCCAAGTCTGCGCGGGTTCGCACGATCGCCTCATCGAGCAAATCTTGCAGCCGCACTGCCTCCCCAGAACGGGTTTTGAGTCTTTTCCCATCCTCTCCGCATACCAAACCGAAGGGAACGTGAACAATATTCACATTGTCAGGAATCCAATTAGCTTTTCTGGCGACTGCAAATACTTGGGCGAAATGGTTGGCTTGTCCTGAATCGGTGACATAAATTATCCGTTTTGCACCGTCTTCTTTGATGCGGTAACGGATCGCGGCTAAGTCTGTTGTCGCATAGTTGTAGCCGCCGTCGGTTTTTTGGACGATTAGTGGTAGCGGTTCGCCTTCTTTATTGGTGAAACCGTCTACAAAAACGCACTTTGCGCCGTCACTTTCTACTAGCAAACCGAGATTGGTTAAATCTTCGACTACTGCGGGTAATAATGGATTGTAAAATGATTCGCCACGTTCGGTTAGTTTGATGTCGAGCAAGTCGTAGATTACTTGGAATTCGCGGCGGGATTGATCGCATAGCAATTTCCAAGCGCGGTTGGTGTCTTCGGCACCGGCTTGCAGTTTTACTACTTCTTGTCTGGCGGTTTCTTTGAAGGTTTCGTCTGCATCAAAGCGCTGTTTTGCTTGGCGGTAAAATGCCACTAAATCGCCTAAATCTAAAGCGTCAGCAGTTGTTAAAGCTTCCGGGTGCACTTCGCGCAAGTATGCGATGAGCATTCCGAATTGGGTGCCCCAGTCGCCGATGTGGTTGATTCTGATTACGTCGTGGCCTTGGAATTCGAGGGTGCGGGCGATCGCATCTCCGATGATTGTCGATCGCAAGTGCCCGACGTGCATTTCTTTGGCGATATTCGGACTGGAAAAGTCGATCGCGATTCTCTGAGGCGCTTCTATTTCAGAAATCCCCAAACGGGGGTCGATCGCGATCGCCCTAACTTGCGCTTCCAAATAAGCCGGTTTCAGCTTTAAATTGATAAAGCCGGGGCCAGCGATTTCTGGAGTTTCGCAGATGTCGGCGATGTCCAGGTTTTCGATGATTGTTTGGGCGATCGTCCGTGGCGGCTTTCCTAACTTTTTCCCCAAACTCATCGCCGCATTGCACTGAAAATCCCCAAAGTTGGGATTGCTTGCTGCTGTCAACATCGGATCGGTACCTGCTAGATTTTCCCCGAATGCTGTGGTGAATGCTTTGTCAAATCTTGCTTTTAACTGGGATGTGGTTGAGAACATACTTTATAGTTAGGGCCGAAATTAAGAATATTTTTACTTACAGCAGATTGCACGTTTATCAAGGATACGGCAATAAGGAGACGGCAATGCCGTGTCCCTACATGGAATAAGGAGACGGCAATGCCGTGTCCCTACTTGGAATAAGGAGACGGCAATGCCGTGTCCCTACTTGGAATATGCTGTAATTTGGGCGTTAGTGGTGCGATCGCAATCATTGGCAGTATTAACACATAATATATTTTATCACAGTTGCCAACGCTACACAAATCACAAAAAAATCACATTCTGTTGATGATCTCGATCGCGCTGAAATTTAATTAAATCGATTAAATTAAGGTATGTTAAAATTTTTTCAATCCTCCTAAAGATCCTACCAAAGGAAGTTGCCATGTTATCTCAACCTATTTTTGGCGATCGTTCTCTGACTCAAGCCTTTTATCAAGCTGTAATCGATCGCTTCGATGACCCTTTGAGCCTCTCAACTCAAGCACTATTACGCGAGTGTACCCTCGGCTTCGCACCCAGTCCAGAAGGAGTCAAAACTTTTTTCCTGATCGCGCCTAACCTGGAAGCAGCCGAGCAACTGATTAACAAAATGGAAAGTATTTTAGAGCGGGTTGCCGAACTTATGGCTGGAGTCGGACAAGTTGCTCTCTGTGTCAGACCCGCCGACAGCGCAGCCCTAGAAACTGTCGAGCGACAAAACTTAGAAAAAGTTCCCACTGATTGTCTAGCTTGTAAATTCTTTTCTATTTTTTTGTGTGACTGTGAAACAGCCGATCGCTAAAATCTACAATTAGCAACCAGCACTTAAGCTGTATTGCATTTCTATTCAAAGCCCAAACGTGCAGGTAATTCGATCGTTATCAAAAGTCGCGCTCGGTGGCGCAGCAACTGTTATCAATAAAATACCAGCTTGTCAGTCGATCTGAATATTACCTGCCGGCTCAAACAGCGGTGCATCTATAGCAAGCTTCTCGACTGTTAGGAAATTTTGGCATCGATCTAGTCATTGATTTTATTCCTTCTTCACATCTTTGTGTTTCCTGGTTCGCTACTTTGGCAATCAAAAAGCGGCATAAATTCCCCAAGCGTCTCGCATCAAAAGACAGCAACAGGAATTCATAGCTATTAGGGAAAATCCGATCGCCACCAGCAAACAGAGATTAAAAATTTATGTTTGAAGTTTAAATTATTAAATTTTTGAGATAAAGTTAGTAATTCCATCTAAGATCGAAATTCTGAAATCTCAAATCTTTAATTCAGCCATGAGCGTAAAACTGACACCGAATCCTAGCTTTAGTTTGACAATTCGCGTTTCCCTACCAAACCAGCCGGGAATGCTGGCAGGCGTCACCAGCGCGATCGGCTCTGTTGGCGGCAACTTCGGCCAAATTGACTTGATCGAGCAAACCCGCGCCACTACAACTCGCGATATCACTGTCGATGCTTCGAGCACCGAACACAGCGAAGAAATAGTCCAAGCAGTGAAAGCACTGCCCAATATCAAAGTGATCGACGTATACGATCGCACCTTCAACTTGCACCGCGGTGGCAAAATCCGAGTAGAAAGCAAAATTTCCCTCAAACGCCAGTCCGATTTGGCAATGGCATACACCCCTGGGGTTGGGCGCATCTGCACGGCGATCGCCAATGACCCCCAACAAGTTTACAACCTGACAATCAAACAAAATACTGTTGCCATTGTTACCGATGGTAGCGCAGTTTTGGGACTGGGAAACCTCGGCCCGATGGCTGCGCTTCCAGTCATGGAAGGCAAAGCCATGTTATTTAAAGAATTTGCCGGAATAGATGCTTTTCCTATCTGTTTGAATACCCAAGATACCGAGGAAATTATTCGCACAGTACAGAATATTGCCCCAGTTTTTGGCGGTGTTAATCTCGAAGATATTTCCTCACCACGCTGCTTTGAAATCGAAGCAAGATTGCGCGAAACTCTAGATATTCCGATTTTTCATGATGACCAACATGGCACTGCAATTGTCAGTTTAGCAGCATTAATTAATGCCCTAAAAGTAGTGCAAAAATCAATGTCAGAAGTTTGCATCGTGATTAATGGAGCCGGTGCTGCTGGAGTTGCGATCGCCCGCTTGTTACGCAAAGCAGGTGCCGAAAACATCATCATGTGCGACTCCAAAGGTGTCCTCTCCAAAGACCGCACAGACATGAACCCAGAAAAACTAGAGTTTGCCGTGGCTTCGGGCGGGACCTTGGAAGATGCGATCGCCGGTGCCGATGTGTTTTTAGGAGTTAGCGCCCCTGGAGTTGTGACCCGCTCCATGGTGCGTTCCATGGCAGAGAATCGGATTGTGTTTGCAATGGCAAATCCGATTCCCGAAATTCAGCCAGAATTAATCATGGACGATGTAGCAATTATCGCAACTGGGCGTAGCGATTACCCGAATCAAATTAACAATGTTTTGGCATTTCCGGGCATATTCCGAGGTGCTTTGGACTGCAAGGCTGCCACGATCACGACCAATATGTATTTGGAAGCAGCTTATGCGATCGCCTCTTTAGTCAGCCCTTCCAAGCTGAACAAAGAATACATTATACCCTCTGTATTTGACGAGCGAGTTGCTACTGCTGTCGCTAGTGCAGTGCAGTTGGCAGCACGAGCCGAAGGCATAGCCCGCGATTAATTACACCTAGTGATTGGTTGTTAGTTATTGGCCGAATCGAAGGACACGGCATAGCCAATAACAAACAACCAACAACAAAAAAAAACCAATAATATAAAATCCTCTCTTCATCGTCCTGTATTAAACTCTCTCTGCTCTTGCTTCGCGTACTTCGCGCCTTCGCGGTTAAATCACCTGACGATACAACCGGAATTGATATAACTACTGACTGCTGAAATAGTGATAAAAATCACAATATAAAAAAATATAAAAGTAGATTATAATTAGTTAGCCCATCCCAGACAGGTCAGATGCCAAGCCAGCTAGGAGAAGACCGGAGCGATCCCAGCCACCGCAAATTGTTAGAAATCAGTCCGATGGGGCTTGCCTTGTGTCGGATGGACGGGACTTTTTTGGAAGCAAATCCAGCCTTTGCAGCAATTATCGGCCACACAGTTGAAACAACTCTCACCCTCAACTACTGGGCAGTTTTGCACACAGAATGTACAGCCCAACCAAAAAAATATCCAGAAAATCAGCTCCAGCATAAATGCACAGACCACTGTGCAGCAGCATACCAACACAAAGACGGTCATCTCGTACCTGTGCGCGTTTCCCAGTGGACAGTGGAAATAGAGGGAGAGTCTGGGCTGTGGCTGACTGCTGAAAAAATTGGCAACGAGGGGGTTCAAAACAGTATCTTACTCTCGGCATCTTTGTCGCAGCCAAGCAATTTTAATCTAGAAAACTTACTAGCTCAGCCAACTACGCAACTGGCAAAAACTCAGGAAAAACTCCAACAAACCATCGCCGAACTTGAACAAACTCAAGCAAACTTGCGTCACCACAGTCAAATTATTGACCAAATTCGAGAAGCGGTGATTTGTACAGATATGGATGGTTTCATCACCAGTTGGAATCAAGCATCCCAAAGGTTATACGGGTATCAAGAAAGTGAAGTATTAGGAAAGCATATTTCTCTCATTTACCCGCCAGAAAAATACCAGATTTTGTTGAAAAAAGTCATATACGTCCTACAAAAAAAAAGGGAGTATGAAACAGAAGTTATAACACGTCGTAAATCAGGAGAAGTTTTTTATTCTCACCTCGTGCTTTCGCTATTGAAAGACCACAGGGGAGAAGTTATAGGGATGATTGGCTATTTAACAGATATTAGCGATCGCAAAGCTTTAGAACAAGAATTAGCGGTGCGACAAGCACGATTTGATGCTTTTTTCAAGGATGCGCCGGCAGGACTTTGCATTTTGGACGATGGACTGCGATTCGTACAAATCAATAAAATGTTAGCAGAAATGAACGATGCCAGCCCAGCCGACCACATCGGCAAGACTGTGCATGAAATTATACCAGATATCGCTCCCATCGTCGAGCCTTTATACCAGCAAATTTTGCGGACAAAAGAACCCGTACTCAATATCGAAATCAGCACGGAAAAAGTGATAGAGCCCGGAGTGATGGCACACATCGTCGCCTCTTACTTTCCCCTACTAGATGCAGGTGGCGATGCGATCGGCATTGGCGCAGTAGTTATTGAAATTACCGCTCGCAAACAAGCAGAAGAAGCCCTACGACAAAGCGAACAACTCTACCGCACTATGGCAAGCAATTTTCCTAACGGTGCGGTGATGCTGTTTGATACAGAATTGCGTTATACCCTTGTAGAAGGGAAAGAATTAGCAGCAGTTGGTCTTTCTAAAGAGTTGATGGAAGGCAAGACAATTTGGGAAATATTTTCCCCAGAATTCTGCGCTGCTGTGGAACCAAATTATCGGGCTGCACTAGGTGGAGAAACGGTTGTTACAGAATTTAGTTACAACCATCGCACTTACCTAGCCTATACTTTGCCAGTCAAAAACGAACGGCAGGAAATCACCGGCGGATTGCTGATGACTCAAAACATTACTGACAGTCAATTAGCCGAGGAAGCACTCCGGCAAAGCGAAGAAAAATACAGGTGCATTGTAGAGACAGCAGACGAAGGCATTTGGATGATTGATGCCGAGAGTAAAACTACTTTTGTCAACCAAAAAATGGCTGATATGCTTGGCTGCACCACCGATGAAATGATGCAACAGCCGTTATTTACTTTCATGGATGAAGAAGGTATTGCCATCTCTCAAGCAAATCTAGAACGCCGTCGCCAAGGCATCCGCGAACAACATGATTTCAAGTTCCGTCGCAAAGATGGCAGTGATTTGTGGGCGATAGTTTCTAGTAATCCTATGCTAGATAAACAGGGAAACTATATCGGCGCTTTGGCGATGATTGCCGACATTACCGATCGCAAAAAAGCAGAAGCAGCATTGCAGCAGTCGGAAGCTAAATTTCGCTCGCTTTACGAATTAACCAGTTTGGCTGTTTTAATGTTAGATGAAAATGGGATTCGTGATGTCAACAATGCCACCCTAGAACTATTTGGAGCCACAGGCAAAGAGCAGTTTGTAGGTAAGAATCCTGGTCAATTTTCGCCACCTTTCCAACCAAACGGCAAAGACTCTTTGAGTATGGCTAATGAAATGATGGCCATCGCCTTTGAACGCCGCCATAACCGTTTTGATTGGCTCCACCAGCGTTTGGATGGTAATAATTTTCCGGCAGAAGTCGTGCTGACAATCATCCAAGTCGGCAATGAAACAATGATCCAAGCAGTAGTCCAAGATTTGAGCGATCGCAAATTTGCCGAAGAAGTTTTACTGCGATCGGAACAAACACTCCGACAGCAAGCTCGACGCGAACAACTGCTAAACCAAATTGCCAGCCAAATTCGCAATTCTTTAGAATTAGAGACTATTTTAGAAACTTCCGTTGCAGAAATTCGCCATCTCATGCAGCTAGATTGGTGCATTTTTGCTTGGTATCGCTCCCATGATAATTCTGCTGTTTGGGAAGTGACTTGCGAAGCCAAAAATCCGGCATTACTAAGCTTTTTGGGTGCCTGTTTTGTGGACGAAAATTCTAGTATTATAGCCCAGCATATTGGGCAGATGAAAACTTTGCAAGTTAATAATATTAGCACTTTAAAAAATAGAGAAATAGGCGAAATTCATCAAACATTTGGAGTCGTTTCGATGCTAGTGCTACCAATTCAAACTACTGCCGGCGATATTGGGGCCATTGGCTGCTATCAAGCTGGGGAAATGCGAAATTGGAACGATTCTGAGGTGGAATTGATGCAAGGAGTGGCTGCTCAAATTGCGATCGCGATCGATCATGCCGAACTTTACACCCAAACCCGCACTGCCGCCAAATTAGCTCAAGCTCAAGCTGTACAGTTAGAAGAAACTTTGCACCAACTCCAGCGCACCCAATCTCAGTTAATTCAGAGTGAAAAAATGTCGAGTTTGGGACAGTTGGTAGCAGGTGTCGCCCACGAAATTAACAACCCCGTAAATTTTATTTATGGTAATCTTACTTACGCCAGCGAATACACTCAAAGCCTGCTGAAACTAATCCAAATTTATCAACAGGAATACCCGGAGCCTACCGCAGCAATTTTAGATGAAATAGAAACCATCGAACTTGATTATATTCTTGAAGATTACCCAAAAATCATCTCATCAATGAAAGTAGGAGCCGATCGCATTCGGGATATAGTTTTAAGTTTGCGTACTTTCTCCAGACTTGACGAAGCCGAAATGAAAAAAGTAGACATTCATGAAGGGATAGAAAGCACCCTGATGATTTTGCAAAACCGCATCAAAAATAAACCAGAGCGCCTTCCTATTAATGTGATTAAACAATACGGTGATTTACCCAAAGTAGAGTGCTATCCTGGTCAGTTAAATCAAGTATTTATGAATTTGTTGAGTAATGCCATCGATGCCATAGAAATGGATGTGGAAAAATCCGCTGCGGAGGTCAGAAATCGGGCAAATACAGCCAAAAATCTCGAAATTACGATTCGCACAGAAGTAACCGAAAATAACTGCGTGGCGATTCGGATTAGGGATAGTGGCCCTGGTATCAGCGAAGATGTGAAGAAGCACTTATTCGATCCATTTTTTACCACTAAACCAGTGGGTAAGGGAACTGGTTTAGGTTTAGCAATTTCCATGTCAATTGTCGCCGAAAAACACGGTGGCGAGCTTTTTTGCAATTCTGTATTGGGAGAAGGTTGCGAATTTGCGATCGAGATTCCTCTGCGACAAAAAAAAGATTAAGCAGCAATACAAATTGCGGTTGCATGGTCATGATTGAGCCTTTATAGAACACTCTTGATATTAATTTAGGTTGTATGGGAATGATTTATATCAAATCCGTTGACATCGGAATTATTATTTCTCTCTTCTCTTTCTCTGTGTCCTCTGTGTTCTCTGTGGTTTAATCATTCCGATACAACTGGAATTGATATTAACCGCGAAGGCGCGAAGGAAGAGAAGAGAGTGTTTAATAATTCCGATTTGTGGCCGGAGTTGCCTAGGCCTGATTTTTTTATTCCTTTATTTCTGCTTTGATTACTTTTTTGTAAACCCGATCGCACCTTTGCGTCTCTACACCAGTTGTTGGTTGATATCCGTTCTTTTCATACATATTAACAGCTTCCGTGAGAACGCTAGCAGTTTCGAGCCAGATTTCATCAAAGCCACAACTAGCAATTTTACTTTCCAATTGTTGCAGTAAAAATTTTCCTAAACCCTTTCCCCTGGCTGTGGGCGAAATATACATTTTGCGAATTTCCACAGCATTATTGCCTCGTTCAATTGGATAGTATGCCGCCGTTCCTACGATTTCTCCTTCCCGTTCAACCACCCAAAATTCTCCACCTTTGGCATGATAGTGTAGTTCTACATCATACACATCTCGATCGGCTCCGAAAGGCTCAGATCTTAAACCGTACTCCAATAAGACATCGCGAATCACATGAAAAGCATCAGCCCGGTCGCGTGTTTCCCAGGAACGAATTAAAAAATCATGATATTGGGTTTTCATTGGTTTTCGTAAATCATATTTTTCAGTCACTTTAGAAACTACTGTAAAATTGCCATAAATTTGTGTTTTACAGCACTTTAATACACCCTATATTTAGCTATGAATTCTCGGTTCTGGATGAATAGTTGCCAGCAACTCGCTTTCAACTAAGGATAATTGCTCCAGCCGCCGATCGACAACAGAGCGATCGAAATAAGTTGTTGCCAAAATCCAATATACACCATAATGGCGAGCTTCCGAAACCATCAAACTCCGGTAAAATTTAGCTAATTCTCCATCGACACAACTATCTGCCAGCAGTCCCAGCCTTTCGTGACTCCGCGCTTCGATTAAACCAGAAACCAGCAAAGAATCCAAAAGTCGATCCGGTTCTTGCTTCCGAATTTGGCTAGACAAACCAGCACCGTAGGGAGGAGCCCCCAAGGGGCCCAAAGCAATGTTACGTTTTTCCAAGTGCTGATTGACTTGCTCAAAATGCTCTAATTCTTCGCGGGCGATCGCCGTTAACATCCTCACCAATTTAGCATGAGCCGGGTAGCGAAACATTAAATTCAATGCTACCCCAGCCGCCTTGCGCTCGCAGTGAGAATGGTCTAATAAGATAGTATCTAAATTGGCGATCGCCTGTTGTACCCAATCTTGGGAAGTCGGCTGTTTCAGAAACTTAATAGTTGGTAAAGCCATCAGATATAATACTGGAGATGTGAGATTAAATCTATATTTTACACAGTTTTTCAAACAGTGCGTACATATCTCCAGCAAACTTTTTAGGGTTCCACAATGGCGACAAATTTTCGGCTTTTTTAGAATTAGCCAACTGCGCTTTCACCCCGTTTCGTAATTCACTATCTTGACCTAATTTTACCCCAAATTCCACATATTCCTCCCAAGACCAAGCCATCCCAGTGGTAATTCCCAAAGTCTGCAAAAACGAATAACCCATTCTCGATAAAAACTGCTCTCCAATTCGAGTAACCACAGGCAAATTAAACCACAAAGCCTCTAAGGTGTGAGTCCCACCATTATAAGGATAAGAATCCAACAAAACATCTGCCAGCAAATATACAATTCTATGTTCTTCCTCCGTAGCAACCCGTGGCAAAAACTTAATCCGGTGTTTGCTAACTCCTTCTGTTTCGCAAACCTGGTGATAAGCAGCTTGAAACACCGCATTATCGCCTAAAGCTTTGTGAATTAACACACTATTTGGCACTTGTTTAAGAATAGCCACCTGTGCTTTCACCAACTCGGCATTAAATTTTCTTCCCGGAGCGACACACAGGTAAACTATCTGGTCTAAACCAATCCGATTCGACCTTCTCAAGGCCACTGGATTGACTCCATACCTTTGAAAACCAGACAACGCCACAAAGGAATCAGGCATCCTAATTAGCTGCTCATCATAATATTTTTCCCTACCTGCTGGATGCGAGTGCCAATCAGAAAGAAAATAATTTGCTGGTGATATGTAAGCCGCATCAAATCCTAACCAAGACACACAAACTGCTGCGGGTTTGGCGTAGAGAATATCAGCATGAATTGGTACGCTGAGAGAATCTAAATCAACTAAAACATCTAATTCATCAATTCTAATTTGAGCGATAATTTCTGAGGAATTAGACATTCCGTTGGCAAAATTTTTGGGCAAAGTTAGTTTGCCAAAACTTTCAAACTTTTTGGTTTGGTCATCAGGAACAATTCTTTCGGAAGCGTACAAATGCAAATTCGCGATCGCCGACAATTCGCGAAGGATGTCAGCACTGCACCAACCCACAGAATGGCGACGGAAGTGATTGGACAAACACCCGATTTTTAGTTTACCAGCCCTCGCCGTTGTTTTTAGACTGTAATGAGTGACTTCGGGAAAATTAGGTTTGATACATTGGTCGATATACTTTTGGGCAATTCTTCTGTAAAGTTGAGAATTGACTGCCACATCATCTCGCAAATAGGGCGTACTAAACAAGAAATTGGCATACAGCGATTTAATTTCAACTGCTGTAACTGGGTCTAAGTTTTGCTCCAAGTAAGATTCTAGTTCTAAAAATCTATCTTTAGCAATTTGATTCAGCCCCGACACTTGATAGGTACTGACGAAGTAAATTGCGGTCATAATTGGATCGTTTTCACCGCACATTTGACTGTATCTGTGAACAGCTTGCCGCGCCTGAGATAAATCGCTGGTATCTCTGAGAATGGCACACAAATGTTGGTGAGCGGGAATAAAATCTGGTTTAATTTCTAAGGCTTTTGCAAAATAGGGAATTGCTTCTTTCAATTTGCCTTGATAGCGCAAAACTATGCCTATTTGACAGTAGGCTTCTGGTAAATCGGGCTTGAGGTCGATCGCCCGTTGCCAAGCAGCCACAGCCTCATCCAGCTTACCTTCCCCCGCCAATTTATCTCCCAAATCTAAGTTAAGATCTAGCTCAGCCAGATCGGGATTGAGTTCGAGAGCTTTTTGCTCGTAGGAAAGCGCCGCCTCAAATTGCCCTTGGCGCTTGAGTGTGAGTGCTAAATTCCAGTAAGCTGGTGCTAAATCTGATTTGAGGACGATCGCCTTTTGGTAATTGACAATCGCCTCTATAAAATGCCCTTGTTTGTAGAGCATACTCCCCAAATTAGCATAGGCCTCGGCAAAGTCGGGATTCAGGGCGATCGCCTCAGAATACAGCCGCATCGCCTCATCAAGTTGCCCGTTGGCTTGGTGGACGTTGCCCATTGTCACGTAAGCTGGAGCCCAATCCGGTTGTAATTCCAGTGCGAGGCGACAAGTGGCAATGGCTTCTGCTAAATTACCTTGAGAGTAATATTTTTCTGCAAGGATTGTCACAGATGCAGCATCTTCCAATTTGGGTGTTTCAGACTGATTGTGGAAATCGGGATTCATCTTCGCTGCCTATCTGTGCTATCAAGTTAAAGGTTGAATCTATATTATTTTGCAGAGTAGCAGTTTTAGCAGAACTACGGGCGATCGGACTGGGAATTTATGAGCGACAAGCAAAAAACACAGCGTGAACCGAAAATCAAGTGGAAACCAAACCTCTTACTGGGCATACTTTTGTTAAGTCTGGCAATTCCCTTGCCCTTTGCCCAAAAGACGGTGGCACAGCAGCAGACAGCCAACTTTCGGCAGAAATTATTTCAAACAGCCCTTTATTTTACCCTATATTTTGAGGGCGGATTCAGCGATCACCCCGCAGACAAGGGTGGCAGAACTTATCGAGGGATTCTGCAAACCGAATATAATGCTTACCGATACAGTCGTGGGCTGCCACCCCTAGATGTAACGCAGATGTCGGAAGCAGAGCTCCTAGAAATTTATAAATATTACTGGGATTCGAGTCTTTCAGGAACAATGCACCCAACTTTGGCGATCGTCATGTTTGACACGGCGGTTAACTTTGGAATTAACAACTCAATTACCTTTCTTCAACAAGCGTTAGGATTGCCACAAACTGGGATTTTTGATAGCCGCACCAAGGAAGCGCTCAAAAGTGCAAACAACAGAAATACCGCTTTGCAAATGATTAATGAACGGATTATTTATCGCTACAAACGGGTGCAAGAAGACCCAAGTCAGATGGCATTTTTCCGGGGATGGTTGAGTCGAGATTATAGTTTGTGGGGCTATGTGAATAAGATTAAGTAGCCAAAATTAGGAGACGGCAGTGCCGTCTCCCTACAATTAATCGCGGTAATGTATAGCGTACAAATCACTAAACAGCTAAAGCTATGACCATAGAAGAAGCCATTAATCTTCTAGACAATTTGCTAGAAAAATCTACTGGGAAACCCTTGACTAGGTTGCAGCAAGCGATAATTCGCGGTGTTTTACAGTCTTGGACATACCAAGAAATTCAGCAAAACGATCCGATCGCCCGCGGTTACACAGTGGGCTACCTAGGTCGCTACGTCGGTTACAATTTATGGAAAGATCTCACAAAGCTACTGAGACAAGCAGAAATTATTGGACAAGAAGAAAGAGTAGTTGCAGCAAATCTTTTGGACTGCATCATGAGAGCATCACAACAAGGTAGACAACCCCCTAAACCAGGCGATCCGATGTTAGAAAAAGTGATGCGGATGCGTTACCGCATCACCGAACATTTGGTGAGTACCGAGTACAGCGATACCTATCTCGCTGAAGATGAAAACTTACCCGATCGCCCTTTGTGTCTCGTCAAGCGCCTGAAAAGCCAGTCTGACAGAACCAGCCATTTATTCGATCGAGAAACGCGAGTTTTATATAGCCTAGGTCAACACGATCGCATCCCGGAATTATTAGCTCGTTTTGAAGAAGATGGATATTTTTATTTAGTCTATCAATTCATCGAAGGACAGCCCCTGTCTCAAGAACTCATCGAAGGTAAACCTTGGGAAGAACATCAAGTTATTGCCTTATTACGAGACATCTTAGAAATTCTGGTTTTTGTTCACCAACGAGATATAATTCACCGCGACGTTCACCCTCAAAACTTAATTAGACGTACATCCGATCGCAAAATAGTCTTAATTGACTTTGGCTCAGTCAAAGAAATTAGTAATTGGCAGCAAAACATCGGTCAAACGAAATCCCGTGGTGGGACTCAACAAGATTATATTCCCCCCGAACAAGCGATCGGTTCCCCAAAATTGTGCAGCGACATCTATGCTGTCGGTATCATCGGCATTCAAGCTTTGACAGGGATGAAGCCAAAACAATTCAAAGTCGATAATATCGGAAATCTCATCTGGCGGCAAAATGCACAAGTTAGCCCGCAATTTGCTAAGGTTTTAGACCGCATGATACTGTACGATTTCCCCCAGCGCTACCCATCAGCAACAGAAGCAAGCAACGGAGGACACAGCAGTGCTGTGTCCCTACCCAAAATAATATTGTAGGGAAACGGCATTGCCGTGTCCTAGCAACGGAGGACACAGCAGTGCTGTGTCCCTACCCCAAATAATATTGTAGGGAAACGGCATTGCCGTGTCCTAATTTCTGCTGTGTCCTCATGGTTCGACTATTTACCCTGATAGACTTTTTCCACCATTTGAGCCAACCGTTTCATCGCAGTTTCAATCTCCTGATTAGTCGCAGTCAAACTAATCCGCAAACACTCCTGCTTGTGCCGCCAATCTTCCCGCAAACCAGGGAAGAAAGAACTTCCCGGCACCAGAATCACGCCGACTTGCTTCAATTGTTGATAAAATTCCCAATCTGTCATTGGCAAATCTTTCAGCCACAACCACGCAAAGATTGCTCCTTCGCCACGGTGCAAAAACCACGGCAAATCTTTCGGCATTGCTTGTTCTAGGGTTGTTTCAACTACATCAAATTTACTTTGATAATAAGGGCGAATTACATTGACACCAATGTCAGCCAAAGCTCCAGAATTAATCGCCCGCGCCGCGATCGCCTGTCCGTATCTCGGCGAATGAATGCACATATTGGTCTGAAAAGATTCTAAAACTTGAATAATCTTGGCATCGCCGATCGCAATTCCAATTCTCTCTCCCGGTAATCCCGCTTTCGACAAACTCATGCAGTGGATAATATTGCCACCAAAAATCGGTGTCATCTCAGTAAAATTCAACGCAGGGAACGGAGGCCCGTAGGCAGAATCAATGAAAACTGGCACATCAAAAACACTAGCCATGGCTGCAATTTTCTGCACTTCGTCATCGGTGAGAACATTGCCAGTCGGGTTGCAGGGACGGGAAAATATTACGCAGCCGGAAGTTTCATCGATCGACAACTGACTGAAATCCGGGCGATATTTAAACCTATGAGCAGCCGCATCAATATCCAGAGTTGGTTTGCAAGCAATTACGGCTTCGGGAATCAAGCTAACTCCACCATAACCCGTATAATCCGGACTCAAGGGCAAAACAATATTTTTCAGGCTACCCCCCCTCACTCCTGGGGCGGCTGCGGTGTAGCCGCCGAAGGCATTGGCTGCGTAGAAATAGATCGATTGACTACCGGGAGTGATTAGGATATTGCGATCGGTCAAACTCAGTCCGTAGCGTCGATTAAAATCATCCCGCACCGCATCAATCAACGGCTGATAGCCTTGACTCGAACCGTAGCGACAAACCACCTCACCGTATTCCGCACTCGCCAGAAGTTCCGCAGTACAATCCCGCCACAACTGCTCAACTTCCGGCAAAATGACTGGATTGCCAGCACTCAAATTAATAAACTCCTGCCCGCTACCGGCTCTGAGGGTTTCAATAATGTCTTTCATAATTGCCCTAACTCCGGTGAGGTGGGACATCTGAGTGCCAAATTGAGTGAGGGCAGGGTTCATAGCAAATGCAGCGACAAGGATAGAAGTTTACAGTCTACCCATCATAACCTTGTTTGCTGACATCAAAGGCGAAACCGGAGGTGAAAATTAGCAACTAGCAATTAAACTCAATTCGCGATCGGCAAAACATTATACACCATCGCCAACACCTTGCCATCTATCAAAAATCATAATTTTAGACAATTTTTATTAAAAATTACAACAATGCTGACAAGCTCTGGAACTATACAAAAATCCAGCTCTTGTCAGAAATTAACATAGCTACTCAACATTCCAATAGTTATAATAAACCAAGATTGATTTAGGTATAACTTTTTATCAAAATTAACCGCAGTAACAATTATTACCTATACACATGACACACTTTCCGCTCGCAGAATACGAACAACTCACCGATCCAAAAGCTCAAGCAGTATACGACGAAATCTTGACAGAACTGGGGTTTGGCATCGTACCCAACCTGTTCAAGTCAATGGCCACCAACCCAGACTTATTAGAAGCCAACTGGAAAAAATTCCGATCTACAATTCTCCAAGGAGACGTACCGCGTACCCTCAAGGAAATGATCGGAGTCGCCATTTCCCAAGCAAATAATAGCGAGTACGCCTTAAAAGTCCACCTCCACGGACTCTCAGCCTTGGGAATCAGCGAAGAAGTCCTGCGGCTGCTGGTTTCAGACTTTGCCAACTGCCCCCTGCCCGCTCGTGAAAAAGCCGTAATTACCTTTGGTTTGCAAGCCGCCACCAACCCCCAGGAACTCACAGCAGCTCACTACCAAAACCTACGGGATTTAGGACTAGATGATGGAGAAATTTTTGAATTGATTGCCACGGCAGATTTGTTTAGCAGTGTCAACAGATATACTGATGCTATTGACCTCGAAATAGATGCTCTGTAATCTATGTCCCACGTCCCTAAAATGGGTCATCGATTAGAAGATCAAGACCGGGAAGAACTGCTGCTAACAGCCCGCAGCTTATTAGCAGAAGCTCAGTCCCTGTCCACGCGCATTGCTGCCGTCAATGAAATTGCCACCGCAATTAACAGCACTCTCGATATCAATTTAATTTTTCGAGTAGTAGGCAAGCAAGCCAAATGGCTGCTAGATTTTGAACACTGTAGCATTTGCCTGCACAGCATCAACTCTTGCACCACATTGTTTGGCAAAGCCATCAATTTAGATATTAATAGCCTCCCAGAAAATGGCCCCATAAAAAAAGCCTTCAAAACAGCACAACCCCAACTAATTCACGAAGGATTTCCGGCTGGTGTTTTGTCCAGCTACGCCTCCCAAATCATCATTCCTTTGGCAAGCGAAGGTAAAACTTTGGGGACAATTATTTTTGCGACAACTAAGCCGCATTTTTATAACCAAGAAGATGTGCGGATTGGCTATCTTTTAGCTTTGCAACTATCCTCAGCCATCCGCAATGCCGAACGCTTCCAAGAAATCAACCGACTGTATGCGGAACTTGATGCCGAAAAACAAAAATCAGACAAACTACTTTTGAATGTACTCCCGGTAGAAATTGCCAACGAACTCAAAATTAACGGCAAAGTCGAACCAGTTCATTATGACGAAGTATCGGTTTTATTTACCGATTTCAAAGGCTTTACTCAGTTGTCAGAAAAAATGACACCGCGAGAGTTAGTGGATGAACTTGACTATTGTTTTTCTTATTTCGATAGGGTGGTGGATAAATACGGATTAGAAAAATTGAAAACCATTGGCGACAGCTATATGTGTGCATCAGGAATTCCTCAACCCAGCCCTACACACGCCATTGAATCGGTGCAGGCTGCCCTAGAAATTATACAGTTCATGGAACTGCGAAAACAGCAGAAATCTGCTCAAAATATTCCCTATTGGGATATTCGCATCGGCATTCATTCCGGCCCTTTGCTAGCAGGAGTAATTGGCAATAAAAAGTTTTCCTATGATGTGTGGGGAGATACAGTCAATACTGCATCTCGGATGGAATCTTCTGGGATACCGGGAAATGTCAATATCTCCCAGGCAACATTTAAATTAGTCAAACATTTTTTTGAATGCGAACACCGAGGCAAAATTTCTGCTAAAAATAAGGGCGAACTTGATATGTATTTAGTTCGCGGTATTAAATGACTTGAGTGTTGCAGCTTTAGATTAATATAATAAAGCTGTTGAATTAATTTTAGAAGTAATTATGCAAATTTGGCAAGCCGATTTTTACCGTCGCCCCCTCCGAGACGAAGCGGGAAAACCACTGTGGGAACTCTTGATTTGCGATGCGGCTAGCAATTTTACCTTTAGCGCTGTTTGTAGCCAATCGGCTGCTAATTCTACTTGGCTGGCCCAGCAGTTGCAACAGCAAATTAAACTTGAAAAAAAACCCGATCGCCTTCAAGTATTTAGACCTCAATCTCTCAGTTTAATTGAGGCTGCGGGCAAAGTTTTGGGCATCAAAGTAGAAGCTACTCGGCGCACCCCAGCCCTTAAATTGCTGCTGCAAGAACGGGCTAAGGAATATCCAATCATGCCTAATTATACCGGGGAAAGTTACAGTCCGATCGCTCTTGAGTCACCGGCACCCCTACCTCTACCACAAAATTTGTGGGGCGATAGCTGGCGTTTTGCTTCCCTACCCGCAGGCGATATTGCAGATGCTTTTACAGGGCGTCCCGTACCAATTTTGGAGATGCCAGAATCCTTATTGCCGCTGAATTTAAGCTTGGCCTCAACAGTACCCGTACCCGGAGCGATCATTGACGGCGGGCGACAGTCGATGCGCTTGGCTAGGTGGCTTCAGGATGCTAAACCTGTTGCTTTAAATTATATGGCTGGAGATCCCGATGGGTTGATTTTGGAAGCTGGGTTAGCAGATAGGTTTGTGGTTGCTACTTTTACAGATGATGAGGTGAAAGAGGCTGCTAAAATTTATGAACAGCGTAAGCAATTGAGTAAAGGATTGCATTTTTTGTTGGTGCAACCCGATGATACGGGCATGACTTACACTGGGTTTTGGCTGTTGAATTTTAATAGTTGATATCCCTTCAATAATCAGAATTAAAACTTGAGTTTAGGGGCGAAAAAAAAGCAATAAATTATGATGTAGCACAATTCAAGCAGATTCAAGCTTATCTTTGAAACACTAAGTATCTTTAGCTTGCGTCTAATCACACCGCAGATTTACTCGACAACCAAAACCAAGCCACTTTGTATAGCCTGACACAATCGATTGATGTGACTGTGGTCTTTTTGGTCTAGTCCGTTCATCACCGCTGACTTGATCAGCCTTCTGTCGAGGGCCGTAATTTGACGGAAAGCCAAGACTCGTTGGGCGATCGCTTCCACAGAGATTTTGGTGGTACTTGTATAACTGACTGTCATTGTTTTACACTCTAAAAATACATAACAGAAATCAGTATCTTTATTTTTAAAGATTCAGTAAAGAAAGGTTGTGATGTAAATCACAACTTGTTTGTGACAATGTAGTGTATTCAAGACAATGACGTAATTAAATATTTAGCGTTCTTGACACTAAATTTACAACAGCCCGGTAAAATCACTAAGTAAAACTCTCAAAGACAGGTAAAAATTATGGCTCAAGCAAAGATCGGAATCATCGGTGGGAGTGGCTTGTATAAAATGGATGCCCTCAAGGATGTGGAAGAAGTAAAAATTGATACACCCTTTGGAGAACCCTCCGATGCGGCGATCGTGGGAACCTTGGACGGTACAACCGTAGCATTTCTGGCAAGACACGGCCGCAATCACACTTTTTTACCATCAGAAGTGCCGTACCGGGCGAATATTTATGCCATGAAGAGTCTGGGAGTTGAGTATTTAATCTCAGCATCGGCGGTTGGTTCCCTCAAAGCAGAGGCGAAACCTCTGGATATGGTAGTGCCGGATCAGTTTATCGATCGCACAAAAAATCGAATTTCCACATTTTTTGGAGAAGGAATAGTCGGTCACATTACCTTCGGCGATCCGATTTGTGGCGAATTAGCAAAAGTATTAGCAAGTGCGATCGCGGATTTGAACCTCCCCGACGTCACACTCCACCGTGGGGGCACTTACGTCTGCATGGAAGGCCCCGCATTTTCCACCAAAGCAGAATCCCATCTTTACCGCAGTTGGGATGCCACAGTTATTGGGATGACAAATTTGCCGGAAGCAAAATTAGCCAGAGAAGCGGAAATTGCCTACGCCACTTTAGCCTTAGTCACCGACTACGACTGCTGGCATACCGATCACGAAAGTGTAACAGTAGAAATGGTCATCGCCAATTTGCACCGCAATGCAGCAAATGCTCAAAAAGTCATTCAAGAAACAGTCCGCAGGCTAACTGAAAATCCCCCTGTTTCCGAGTCCCATTCAGCTTTAAAATATGCAATTTTGACCCCGTTAGATAAAGTTCCGGCGGCTACTAAGGAGAAAATGGGTCTGTTGTTGCAGAAGTATTTGTAAAACGAACCGCGAAGACGCTAAGAGCGCTAAGGAAGAACTCCATCCCTTCTTTCTCTGACTTCGTGTCCTTAGCGCCTTCGTGGTTCGTTTAATCTTACGAGTTATTAGTTAGTTATCAAATGTTTAAATGCCTCAGACCGAAAATGCTCAAAAAGTCATTCAAGAAACAGTCCGCAGGCTAACTGAAAATCTCCCTGTTTCCGAGTCCCATTCAGCTTTAAAATATGCAATTTTGACCCCGTTAGATAAAGTTCCGCCGGCTACTAAGGAGAAAATGGGTCTGTTGTTGCAGAAGTATTTGTAAAACGAACCGCGAAGACGCTAAGAGCGCTAAGGAAGAACTCCATCCCTTCTTTCTCTGACTTCGTGTCCTTAGCGCCTTCG
>JAHREW010000044.1:0-4906 GCA_020883125.1 Microcoleus sp. CAWBG506 | reverse complement strand
TGGTTCGTTTAATCTTACGAGTTATTAGTTAGTTATCAAATGTTTAAATGCCTCATATTCACGAATGTTTTCAAAATCAGCCTCATTTTTAGCCAACTGTTTACACAAATTTGGATTGAGATTTAAGGCGCGTTTTAAATTGTCAATAGCCAACTCAATTTGACCTTGCAGCGCGTAACATCTAGCTTTGTTGTACCAAATTATGTAAAAATCTGGTCTAATTTTGGCCGCATTATCATAAGAATCAATGGCGGCTTCGTATTTGTGTAATTTAGACAGTGCTACGCCCCGATTGTTCCAAGCGTCCGTATAATCATTTTTGATTTGTAGGGCTTGATTGTAGGAAATCACGGCTTGTTCGTATTCCTGAATTTTTGAGAAAGCAACGCCTCGATTGTTCCAAGCATCGGCGTAGTCTGGTTTGGCTTGAATGGCTTGTTCGTAGCAGGCGATCGCATCTTGGTATTGCTGCAATTCCAACAGCACCACTCCTCGGTTGTTCCAAGCGTCTGGATAATTGGGGCGAATTGCAGTCGCTTGTTCGTAGGAGGCGATCGCCTCTGGATATCGCTGCATTCTAGTGAGCACTACTCCGCGGTTATTCCAAGTATCTGCTACATCGGGCTGGATTTGTAGGGCAAGGTTGTAAGCTGCGATCGCATCTTCGTAGCGGTTTTCAAAGAAACAAGCATCTCCCTGTTTCGCATAATCTCCAGCAGTTAATAACTGTTTGTAGTTACCGTAGTTAACCGGGGCAAATTCTTGAATTTGGGCATCGGGTAAGAGGGGGTCTGTTTCTGCATCTGATTGGAAACTTTGGTGTTGAATTTCCCCTAAAATAGTTTCAGCATCAGAAATTAAAAGTTTTAATTGAGAAATCGTATCATAGCGCAGACTTTCAATTTCTTGGCGAGCAATTGTTGTCTGCTTGGACAATTTAGCCCAGAGGAACCAAGTGGCGACTCCCGCCGCTGTCGGAAAGAAAGTTAAGGCAATTACTATGCCGTTTAGCAGTACCGCAGTGCGCCCGAAAGCGATGTCTACTTCTTCTTGAACGCGATCGCGAATTTCTTCTTTCAGTTCCACTTGTGGTGATGTATCCTGAACCCACAGTGCTGGTAATCTCGGTTCCGAGGCAGAAACAGCGCCATTGCCGATTAAAATAGTTGCAAGCGCGATCGACCCAATACTTGTTCTCAAAATACTTGACAAACGTACTGTCGAAGCCATCGCCACCTGATTTGCGATTTTCATGGTCAAGAGATGCTGGTAAGGTTAATCTCAGACTAGCCGATTTGTACACAAACCATTAAGTACAGGATATCTGTGGTGCAATCCCCTCCCATCAAGTTGCTGACACAGGAATTGCTGGACGAAGTTGCCGCCAACTCTCGTCACAATCCCCGCCAGCGACAAAATTACAATTTCCACGATTTGTCAGAAAAGGTGCAGCGGTTTGTCAACGTCTTGCAGCCGGGGACCTATGTCCGCCCTCACCGACACCTGCGTCCTCCAGCAGTTAACGGTTTTGAGTTTTTTGTAGTGCTTCAGGGAGAATTGGGCATGATTATTTTCAATGACCAAGGTAAAATTATTGATTCTTTCCGACTCAGTGCGGCTGGGCCCACTCGCGCCGTGGAACTTCCAGAAGGTACTGTCCACACCCTCGTAGCTTTGGCGGAGGATACTGCGATTCTGGAATTCAAGGAAGGACCCTACGACTTAGGGAGTGATAAAGATTTTTTGACCGATTTTCCCCCAGAGGGAACCGCGGCGGCGCGGGAATTGGTGGCGATTTGGGAAACAGAGTTTAAAAGTGTTTAGCTGAATTAATCGCCGCCAACTCAACTTAAAAGTCGCTCTTTTTCTTTTAAATCCCTACTGATTATTTGTTTCGGTGCTATTGGATACAAATCTAATGGCTGTCGGCATCCGATTGTATAAATCTGGGGCGATGCGAATCATTTTTCGCAGGATTTCATCCGTGACCCAAAAAACTAGGGGAAAGGAAAAAGTTTTGCTGAATTCGCTGCATAATAAGTTGGTAGAAATCAGTAGTCGATCGATCGCTATTACTGACTCTATACCTAGGATCATTAAAGCCGGAGGCTGTTGGTCTTCGAGTTCAGCGATGATTGTCGCGTAGAGAGTTGTGGCAGATTTTGGCAATAGCAGTTGCCGGGGTTTGATGGCAGAATTTGCTTGCAGGCGATGGACTATTTGTTGCCGCAAAGTCATGGAGTTGCAGTGAACTAAAACAAAGGAAAAATAACCTTGAGCAAGAGTTAGCGATCGCGTTAATATGGAAAACGAACGTTCGTTATATTTATCTTCCTCACATTGGGCTGTGTTTTCTGAGTTTGGCGACACAAACATAGTTAACCGATTTTTAATTTATTTTACAGCCTCTTTGGTTGAGACTATGTGTAGATTTTAGATGAGAAATTTAGAGCTATAACCTTTCTCAGAAAGATGAGGTAATATCGAGAATTGGTAATAGGTAATGGGTAATAGGTAGTTGGTAATAGGTAATTAGTAATGCCCTATACCCTATGCCCCATCCCCCATTACCCATGCCCCATTACCCATTACCCATTACCTAGTACCCACCTAACTGAGAAAGGCTATATTTGTAGAATCCTGGCATTTCAAAATTGGGCGACACAGCATCAAATGAGTGACAAGGATCGCTTTCATCTCTGGGGAAAATCCCAAATTCCCAATCTAAAATCCCAAATCTAAAGCTCTCTACACGGTAGTGGATACACAGGGTTTTCAGGATATTTGAATAAAATAGATGCTCTTTCTAAAGAAAATATGAAGTTAAGAATTATTTTATTTAAAATATTATTGCCGGGTATCATATCACTATTAGATACTAATGGCAATAGTCCGAAGGCATAAATTTGGTTAATCCTGGAAAAGTTACCGGAGTCGGTAAAATGTCATAATGAAATGTATTGAAGGAAACAAAAACTCCGTTGACAGTCTTAAGCCAGGGACAAAGTAAACCAAAAAATTGCCCCAGCACCCGGAGTGCTAATCACCCCTATTTTCCCGCCGTGAGCCCCAATAATTTGCCGGCAAAGATATAGCCCTAAACCTAAACCTACAGATTGTCGGGATCGTGAGCCTCTAACATACAGTTCAAAAAGATGTTCGCACTGTTCCGGCGATATTCCCACCCCATCATCTTGAACAACACATAAAATCATCTTCATGGGAGAAGTCAGAATCGACAATTGCGAATTCAGGGTAAAAATTTGGGAATCATTAATGGGAAATTCCTCAGTATCCGATGGCACATTTACCGGAGATTGAGTGAGTTTTTCTCCATCTATCACCTTAGCTGAAATAGTCACATTTAGCCCAGATAAATTCTGTTTTAAAGCGTTAGAAATTAAATTAGAAAATACCCGCCATAACTGAGTTTTATCGGCATAAACGGCAGGCAAATCATCGGGTACTAAATTTTTAAAACTAGCTTGACTCTCATTGATTAAGGGCTCCAAATCGGCAGCAGCATCTTCAATTACCTGCTTCAATTTTACCCGCTTGCAGTGCAAAACAAAGCCGCGCAATTCGCTAGCATGAACTTCCAATAAAGAATCGATTAACCGCAATTGCTGCTCGCTACCTTTAATCATCCTATCCAAAACTGAACGAGGAATTTCTATAGATTTATCCGATTTTTTTTCCCAATTTTTCAAAACCATTAACATTCCTGCAACAGGGTTTCGCAAATCATGAGAAAGAGCGTGAACAAAGAGCCTAATGGCTGATTGTGCCTGTTTTCGCTGGGTGATATCCTGAATGGAACCTTCATAATAAACCACAGAGCCACTGCTATCGAACACCGCCCTAGCATTCTCAGAAATCCAGACAATGCTCCCATCAGAGCGATAAATTTGAGACTCAAAATCCGACACTCTGCCGTTTTCCTCTATCGCTCGCACAAACTGACTCCTGCGATCGCGATCGAGGTACAACTGATGCTCGATATCAGTAAATTTTGCCGTCACCTCCGATGGCGAATCGCACCCATAAATCTTCGCCAAAGCTGGATTAGCAGTAATATAGCGGCCATCGGGAGTGCTTTGAAAAATACCCTCACCAGCATTTTCAAAAATACTGCGATACTTCGCTTCCGCCACCTCCAATTGTTGATAAGCAGATTGTAACTCTCGGCGAGTGCTAAACTCAGTTTTTTGGAGAATTTCGTACCAGTAAACTGACAAGTCACAAATAAAACAAAACCAAAATAAATACAAGTAAAAGCCACTCATCCGAAAAGGAGTATACCTAGCAAAACTCAGGTTTAAAACCAAATTGATCCCGATGTGGCACAACAAAACACCGAGTTGAGAAATCAAGTGCAGAGGCCAACGTACAGGCATGAGCGTAGCCTGGGTTAGAAATGCTAAACTCCAGGTTAAAATCGGTAAGTCTCCCACTCTTGCGAAAGCTAATCCAAGCTGTACAACTACAGTCAAAGACCAGGAAAAACCCAAAAATAGCAAACTAGGGTAACGCTGTCCGATCGCAGTTTTTTGCAAAACCAAGCTGGTGATTAAACCTAACTCTACAGCAAAACTCGCGTACAGGTAAACAGCTTTAAACTCCTGGGGAGCAAAGAGGGCTTCACCGAAAAAATAGATAATAATTGTTAAAACAAAAAAAATAGCAATCTGCACAGTAGGGCGTAGCCTGTCTCGAAGAAAGCGATCGCGCCACACCTCATAAACCGTTAGTCCTGGAACTGATTTAGCATTGACCATTGGTTATTGGTTATTGGTTATTGGTTATTGGTTATTGGTTATTGGTTATTGGTTATTGGTTATTGGTTATTGGTTATTGGTTATTGGTTATTGGTTATTGGTTATTGGTTATTGGTTATTGGTTATTG
>JAHREW010000043.1 GCA_020883125.1 Microcoleus sp. CAWBG506 | reverse complement strand
TTGTCGGAGTCGGACTGGTTGTCGGAGTCGGACTGGTTGTCGGAGTCGGACTGGTTGTCGGAGTCGGACTTGTTGTCGGAGTCGGACTTGTTGTCGGAGTCGGACTTGTTGTCGGAGTCGGACTTGTTGTCGGAGTCGGACTTGGACTTGTTGTTGGAGTTGGTGCGGGAACGCCGAGAATGTCACTCCCAAGCAGCTTGCCGACGTTTTTGAAGCGACCGCTACCTGGTAGGAAAAAGTTTACTATAGTCAAATCATCATTCTCTTTGACCTCGCCATCGGCATTGAGGTCAATCCGCAAGTCGTTTCCTTTTTTGAGAATCCCGTTCTGCCCCGCTGCCAGGGTTTTTGTCAGGGTGACGCCATTGAGGATTAAATTATTTTCGGCGCCGCCTTTAGCCTCAATTTTGCTGCCGGCTGCTTTGTTAGCATTGAGGATGTAGGTTGTGTTTCCGGTGCCACCGACGAGGGAGTCGCTGCCACCGTAGAGGGTGTCGCCACCGATCAGGGTGTCGCCACCGATCAGGGTGTCGCCGGCACCAACGGCGACGAGGGTGTCGTTGCCGCGGCCGCCGTAGAGGGTGTTGGGTGCCTCATTACCGACGATCGAGTCATTTCCGTCGCCGGTGAAGGCATTCTCGATGATGCTCTTGTTGTCGGAGGTGAGGGTGAGGGTTTGAGCAGGGAGTGTGTCACGCCCTGTCACGTCGCGGCCGGGGAGGCGGCTGCTTGAACCACCGGGTGTCAGGTTGACGATAACGTCATCGGTAATTGCTGCGGTGTTGATGATGTCGTTGCCGTTGTTGGTGTCGTTGAGAGTTTTGCGACTGTCGCCCGCAGCGGTGAAACTGGCGAACTCGTTGGTGTAGATGTAGGTGTTGTCATCAATGATGTCGTCGCCGTACAGCCGCAAAGTTGCGCCTTTGAGTACGCCACTATTGTTTTTGTTTTTTTCTTTTTGACCTAGATTTTTAGGGTCGTCAGTGGCGCTATTATCGGAAATGTTCAGCGTCCAATCACCAAGGCCAGTTTCTCCCCAGTGGCGGGCGCTGCTGAAGGTGTAGTAGTTAACGGTAGAGGTGTTATCTTTGTTAAAGGTTATATAGTTAGTGGTTGTGTCTTTGAAACCGTAGTCCACTTTTGTGTCACCTACCTCGGTGAAGTAAGGAAAACGATCTAGAATTACACTCTCGGTTTTGTCGGGAGAAGTCAGCTTAACTACTAAGTCTTGAAATTGACCGTGCTCGATATTCAACTCTAGTTCAAGCTTGTCAATGTTAATCCCTTGAGTAATCTTGAAAGTTTGATTAATACCTGCGGGGTTATTGTCGGGAATATCCACTGCTGGCAGAGTCAAATTGGCAATTTGAACTTTCTCATTTGCCGCCTTTGCTGCTTCATTTTTGTCAGTTCCCGATCGCAATTGCCAAGTTTCTGCCAAGCGCACTGCTGCGGTGGCATCCACTAGCCCGAAGCCGTAGTCGTGATTGACGTGGAGGCCGCCGCCGTTCCAGTTTTTAGCGCCGTTAAATGTCCAAGTATCTTTGGGAATTGTCCCAGATTTATATTGGTTGTTTGTAACTTCTTGATTGCCGGGGTCATTTTTCCGGGCCGAGTAAGCGAGAATTTCCTGAACGTCGCGGTAGCCGAGTTTGGGATTGGCTTGCAGCATTAAAGCGACAACCCCCGACACCATCGGCGTCGCTGACGACGTGCCGCTAAAGTCGTTGGTGTAGTTGAGACTTTCAAAATTTGTGTAGAATAACTTACCTGCTAGTAAAGGATTTGAAGGATCTAACGGTCCGACATTCTTCTGTGTGTTGTAGCCATCATTGTCGGTACGATCAACCGTGGCGATAGAAGAAGCACCGTCGCCGAAGGCCGAGACGAGAAGCGGCGCGCCTGGATTGCTGTAGAAGGTAACAACTCCCTTATTGTCGATCGCAGCTACGGCGATTACGTAGCGACTGCTATCGTAATCGCCTGAGTTGACATTTCTCCCCCGCTGTTGTGCTGACAAGTTTGGGTTAACGGCGTCGCGAGTGTTTCCCCCAGCCCAAGCAAATACAGTGCCTAACCCGCCGCGACCTTCGGTGACGGCTGTTTTGATGGCTGCAATACCCTCGGAATTGTCAAACTTAAAGGTGTCAAATCCCCAGCTATTGTTGGAAACATCGACGGGCGCTTTTAAACTGACAAGCCTACCTTTACTTTTGGATTTGTAACCAGCGATCGTTGCTTCATAAGCAACACCCACTGTGCCGAGATTGTTTTTCCTAGCTGCGATAATCCCAGCTACAGCGGTACCGTGATTATCGCCTGCGGTCTCTGGAAACGGCCCGCCTAACTCCTTTTTCAGCGACAGTGATTCATTGAAGTTAAGTTTTAAATCTTCGTGATTGCCATCGACGCCACTATCAACGACGCCGACTGTGATGCCTTTGCCCGTATACTGCGGCCATAGAGGCAACACGTTGATATCGATGCCGGGAGTACCTTTTTTTGAAAGAGAATTATTTCTTACTTTCTGCCCGGTGTTGAACAGCCACCACTGCTCCTCGGCTAAGGTACCTTTTAAGTCATCCGGCAATTTGAATTGAGTAGTCATAACAACGAGCCCCCTAATAATTTTCTTGACTGCTTCTGAAAGCGATCGGGTCTGAGGAGAAGGCGATTTCATCAGCCATTAGATGATATCGCCTTCTCCCCGCATCCCCCGTCAGATAGATTTTATCATATATTTGTTGAGATCGCTCAAGCAATTTACCGGAAATAAAAAATACCTGTGACTGTTCACCAATATCCAACTGCATATAGAACCCAAGCGATCGCGGGTTGACTTTCGCTATCTGTATTATTTCAGCAGGCGGCTGTTTGCAAAAGTCGGAAAAGTCGGATCTTTAAGTCGGAAAAGTCGGATCTTTGGCGATGAGGGCGGTTGAGGGTTGACTTTTGAGGGTTATTGTGTTATTGGAATTGAATTTGCCCAATGGGCGAAAGAATCCTCAGCAAAGTGAGTCTCAACAAATCAGGGAAGTAGTTCTTCCGTACTTGTTATGGTAAATCGACTGCTGTGAGCTCTTCGACTGCTATGAGCGATCGCTGGCAATATCTCAAATGGGTTCTATAAACATATAGAATTAATCAGGGTTACTCTGTGTGAACCTCCGGTTAAAAATTAGTTATATTTTGCCAAGTCGAACGATTTTTCGCTAAAGTGCGATCGAGCAGAGAATTCTCAGGTAATCAACGCTATTTATGCCGTACATTACTATCCCTAAACAATTTAGGGAACCTTCCAGGGTCATCGAATCTCAACTATTTTTACGGCCAAAACGCCTAGCTATATTTGAAGCTTGCCTGATTGGCTTAATTTCAGGATTGGCTGGCGTTTTACTCAAATTAGGAGTCGGATGGCTCGGCAGTTGGCGAGTAGCTACATCAACATTAATTCCAGCAGTAATTTTACTTCCGGCTGTCGGTTTATGCGGCGGGTTGCTGACAGGTTTTTTGGTTGAACGTTGGGCTCCAGAAACTGCCGGTAGTGGCATTCCCCACGTCAAAGCTGCTCTTTCTGGTGTCAATCTTTCTTTGAATTTACGAGTAGCCGTTGCTAAACTTCTCACCACTATTTTAGCAGTTGGTTCCGGTTTAACCCTGGGCAGACAAGGCCCTACTGTCCAAATTGGAGCGTCTTTGGCTGACTGGATTGGTCACTTAATGCCAACTTCTCCAGACTACCGCCGACAATTGATTGCTTGTGGCGCTGCGGCGGGATTAGCTGCTGGTTTTAATGCTCCCATTGCCGGAGTTTTATTTGTCATCGAAGAACTACTGCACGATGTTTCAGGTCTGACTTTAGGCACTGCAATTATTGCTTCTTTCATCGGTGCGGTTGTCTCACAAATTTTGGGTGGTGATAGTTTAAATCTTAATTTACGAGAGTACCAAACCAGTTTTTCGGCTGGGGAAATTCCCTTTTATTTACTGTTAGGAGTTTTAGCAGGGTTGCTGGGAGCTTTGTTCAGTAAAGGAATTCTGGCAGGATTAAAATTTAATAGAAAAACTCTCAAACTCGCCTTGCCTTTTAGAATAGCTTTAGCTGGATTAATTTGCGGTTTAGTAATAGCATTATTGCCAGAAAATTTTCGTAACAATACTGGATTGCGCGAATTTTTACTAACCGGAGAAGCTAGCGGTGTCACAAGCTTAATTGCTTTTATTGCTCACTTTTTTCTGACTATTATATCTGCGGCTTCAGGAGCTCCGGGAGGATTATTTGCACCTTCCCTAGTTCTGGGTTCTGCCCTAGGTCATATAGTGGGAATATTGCAGGCAGATTGGCTTGGTGTTGGTTTGCCGGTTACTTACGCTTTGGCGGGAATGGGAGCGTTTTTTTGTGCGGTTTCTAGGGCTCCGATTACTGCGGTAGTGATTGTGTTTGAAATTACGGCGGATTTCAAGTTGGTGCTACCTTTGATGATTTGTTCTGTAGTTGCTTATTTAGTTGCGGAAAAGGTGGACAGTGGTTCTTTGTATGATCGCCTTTTGGAGTTTAACGGCATCCAACTGAAAAAAGATAAACCAGCCGTTGATGCTTTGAGCGACTTGTACGCAGCTAACGTGATGCAGCGCCAAGTTGAAACTCTTTCGAGTCTACTGACTTTTGATGAAGTAATGCAGGCTTTTTCGCGATCGACTCACCGAGGTTTTCCAGTAGTGGAAGCTGGAAAATTAGTGGGAATTGTCAGTCAATCAGATTTAGCTAATGCCAAAAAACGTAATTTTTTGGGCAATGCGCTACTCAAAGAATTTATGACTCCCCAGCCAATAACTGTGAAAGCAAACGATACTTTAAGCGAAGTTTTACACAGGCTTAGCAAATATAATCTCAGTCGCTTACCCGTCACAGAAGGAAGACATTTAATAGGCATTATTACCCGCAGTGATATTATTCGAGTTGAGTCCAATAGATTGAGCGGAGAAACAAACCAGGGGAGAAGTCCAGAACCTTCTTATGTTGTATATCAAACCAGAGCGCCCCAGATAGGAAACGGCCGCTTGTTAGTACCGCTCTCGAATCCCTACACAGCACCAGCTTTGCTACGGCTGGCGGCGACAATTGCGCGCGATCGCAACTACGAACTAGAATGCGTGCAAATCATGTTAGTACCCCGCAACAGTTCTCCTTCAGAAAGCGCCGTGCGAACAACAAAAGGCCGACGTCTGCTGCAACAAGCCGAGCGCATTGCCCGCCATTGGGATGTCCCACTACACACCCAAATACGGGTATCTCACGACGTTGCTTATGCGATTTTAGAGACAATTAGGGAGCGACATATCGATCTGATTTTGATGGGCTGGCAAGGCGAAAAATCCACCAGTGGACGCATTTTTGGCGATGTTGTAGATACCGTAATTCGGCAAGCGGGTTGCGAAGTAGTTTTAGTAAAATGGAGCGAAAAGTTATTACAAAAAGGCGAGAAAGGAGACTGGGGAGACAAAATAGGAATCCCGAAAAAAGCATTGAGTCAAGAATCTCTGGATTTAACCAATATAAACATGGTAGAAAATTCCCCATCTCAAATCACAAATCCTGAATCGGAAACTGAAGAAATTTCTGCGCCACATTCCGATCTTCAAACCGAGGAATTGGGATTACACACCCTCATGAGATTGCAGCGCTGGCTGGTGCCAATTCGTGGTGGTTACAAGCAAGCGGCGGCTTTGCGACTGTTACCTGCTTTTGTGGCGGCGAGTCAAGTACCAGAGATTAGACTATGTCAGGTGCACCAGCCTTCTGTCGCATCACCGAATCGCCATGAATTGCAGCAAGCGGCGGAGTTTCTCAAGCGCCAGGTGGGTTGTCAAGTAATTTCAACTTCGGTTTGCGCTAAGTCGGTGTCTGATGCTTTAATTGATTTAGCTCAAAATGACCAGTGTGATGCGATCGTCTTGGGAGCTAGCCGCGAAGGACTGCTCAAACAGGTGATGCACGGGAATATCCCGGAGGCTGTGGCGCGCGGGTGTGAGTGTACAATCATTTTAGTGCGATCGGCAAATTAGTTATTAGTTATTAGTTATTAGTCATTAGTCATTAGTCATTAGTCATTAGTTATTAGTTAGTTGTTATTAGTTATTAGTCTTGTTCCCAGGATGTTCCTGGGAACACATATCTAGAGGCTCTGCCTCCCTTGGATAATTCCTGGTAACGAGTAAACTCCAAACTCAAAAATATTAAAAATGGTTCATTTTAACATCGGATTTCAACACTTCAACTCCTTCGCAGATATCACACTCTCCTTAGCTAAAACCTTAGACAAAATGGGGATTCCTATTTCCGTCGAAGACTCAGAAGTGACACCTCGTATGCAGCGCATTTGCACAGCCGAAGAAAACAGTCTAATCGCAAAGTGGAGGAGCAAGCATCCATCGGATTTGTTTCAAATAAAATGGTCTCATTACTGGAAACCCTATTTTTTAAAAGAACTCAATGGTCATCTGAATTTAGAGTTTTTTGCCATCAACTATGAATTCGCCACCAACCATGATGAATTCGATTATTGGATGTACGATGCTGTCCACACTTCATCTCACAAACTTGCTGTCAGCGAGTATTCTAAAAAGGTTTTAATCCAAGCAGGATGTCCCGCCAATAACATCTCCGTCCTTCCTTTGGGATTCAATCCTTTAATCTCGGAACTTTATGCTAAAAGATATCCCAAAAACCCACCCTATGTAACGTCTATTCTGCACATGACCAATTCTTTTGATTTCTATAGATTTGGTACAGATATTGCCATTGAAGCTTTTTGTCAAGAATTTCAACATGAGTCTAATGTTGAATTAATTATCAAAGACGGTGGCAAAAACCCTGACGTTATCGTAGAAATAATTAGAGATTTTGAACATAGATGTGGTAGGTTTAAACCAAAAGTTGAAATAATACCTAAGTTTTTTGACAAACAAGAACTAGCGAATTTATACTTATCCGCCGATGCTTTTTTAGCTCCATTTCGTGGCGAGGGTTTTGCTATCAAGATTTTGGATGCTTTTGCCGCGGGTTTGCCCGTGGCGATGCCTCTTTATGGCGGCCCGACCGAGTATGCTAATATTGATAACTGCTATCCGATTTCTTACGATATAATTCCGGTAGGATTGTGTTATGATACTCATCATCTAAAAATTAGCAATTCTCCTCATTGGGCGGAACCAAATCTTCAGTCTGTTAGAGAGCAATTACGGAACATTGTTGCAGATTCCAGACGTTTTCAGGTGGCTCAAAAAGCCAGAGAGACGGCGGATTTATTTAATTGGGAAGCGACGGGTAAAAAGTTGGTAAGATTAATGAGACAGTTGTTTTAGGAACGAAAGTTATGGCGCTGGAAAGTAAAAGATTTAGAGGAATGTTTGCACCGGGAGAAATTGTACAATTAAAACAGCCTTGTTTTACTCCTGGACGATTGTTTGAACCGGGTAAATATCAGGTTTCTGAATTGCCGGATGTCGCTTTTGATATGGGTTTGGTAGACCATTTACCCTCGGTGAAAGGTAATAGTTCGCAATCTGTAGATGTTGAAAAACAACAATAACGAGAATATAACCTTTCTCAGTAAGATGAGGTACGCCGTGCCCGTCGGTAATAGGCGTCGCCCTGAGCGAAGTCGAAGGGTAATAGGTAATTGCCGGATTTGTAATTTGAGAGTTGGTTAGCTACAGAGGATTATTTCTGGCCTCCGCTTCGCCTATTACCCATTACCCATTATATCAATTCCGGTTGTATCGCAATGATTAAACCTTACTAGAACACTCTTGACACAGAGAAAGAGAACAGAGAAATAATAATTCCGATGTCAACGGATTTGATATTACCCCATAATGGTGGTAGAAGAATTGCCTTGGGAGCATCCCGATTTTGCATAGGCGAAGCATGACCGAAGACAATTTATTAGCTCGCGCCAGAGATTTACAGCGGTCATCCTAGATCATCGTATGAATATATTTGCCAAACACAGATGCACCCATTGCTTTTCCCTTCTTCTTTTTTTTATTCAACTATCTTGATCGATTTGTGCAATTAATTCATTCAAAACTTTACTAGCTTTGTCATTTTCAATTTGACAAGTTCCGGCATTCATGTGTCCGCCACCACCATATTTTAACATTAAATGTCCAATATTTACCTGAGAAGTTTTGTTAAAAATTGATTTCCCAACGGCGAAAACAGTATTTTGTTGCTTCAGTCCCCAAAGTGCGTGAATTGATATATTGCATTGGGGGAACAAAGCGTAAATTACAAAGCGATTTCCTGCATAAATAATCTCTTCGTTTCGCAAATCTAAAACAACTAGATTGTCATAAACTTTGGCACAACGCTGTAGTTGTTGTTTGAATTTTTCTTCGTGATCGAAGTAGAGTTCTACTCTTTCTTTGACATCAGGAAGTTCCAAGATTTCTTCGATTTTATGGCTTTTGCAGTAATCTATTAGTTCCATCATTAACTGGTAGTTGGAAACAGTGAATTCCTTGAACCTGCCTAATCCAGTTCTGGCATCCATAATGAAGTTGAGCAATACCCATTTTTCGGGATGCAAAACTTCGGCTTCGGAAAATTGAGCGGAGTCGGATTTGTCAACAGCTTCCATCATTGCTTCGGAAATGTCGGGAAACTTGGCTGGACCTCCATAGTATTTGTATAGTACCCTGGCTGCGGATGCTGCATAGGGGTCGATGATATGGTTTTTTTGGATTTTTTCGTGTCGGAGAGTTTCGCTGAAGTGGTGGTCGAAAACTAGATGAGCACCTTCAACATAGGGTAAATTTGTGGTAATATCGTTGTTGGTTATTTCGATTTTTCCATCCTGCATATCTTTAGGATGAACAAATTTAATTTCTTCGATAATATCGAGTTCTTTGAGTAAAACGGCACAGACAAGACCGTCAAAATCGCTGCGGGTGACTAATCTGTATTTTTGAGTAGTGTCTGACATATGCTTTTGAGAAATTGAGGAACTGATTATCAGACAATATAACTTATTACTCGATCGCTTTCCACTATGAACGCTGACCCTTATGCTTGGATAGAGAAGGATTTAGACACTATTCACCGCGCCAATTGGTATCGATCGCCACAATCGATCGAAAGTTGTCCAGGCCCTAGGGTAAAATTAGCCGGGGACTGGCTAATTAACTTTGCTAGCAACGATTATCTGGGACTTGCGGGGGATGATAGGTTGATTCAAGCGGCGATGGCTGCAACTAAGGAATTTGGTACGGGTACGACTGGTTCGAGGCTAGTGGGCGGGCACCGGGATTTGCACCGACAGCTAGAACAGAGTATTGCTAATTTAAAACAAACTGAGGATGCTTTAGTCTTTAGTTCGGGATATTTGGCGAATTTAGGGGCGATCGCCTCCCTCGTCGGTAAACGGGATTTGATATTATCTGACAAGTACAACCATTCCAGTCTCAAAAATGGAGCGACACTCAGCCAAGCTCAGAGTGTAGAATACGCTCACTGCAATGTTGAGGATTTAAGGGCTCTGCTTACTGAACATCGCGATCGATACCGCAAGTGTTTGATTGTTACCGATAGCGTCTTCAGTATGGATGGAGACTTGTGCCCGTTACCGCAGTTGCTAGATTTGGCAAAACAATTTAACTGCATGGTATTAGTAGACGAAGCTCATGCTACAGGAGTTTTCGGTGCTAGGGGCGCTGGTTGTGTCGAACATTTCGGGTGTACCGGAGAAACATTGATTCAAGTGGGTACACTCAGCAAAGCTTTGGGAAGTTTGGGTGGCTATGTTGCAGCGGATGCTGCTGTGATTGATTTTCTCCGCAATCGAGCTCCGACTTGGATTTATACTACCGGATTGACACCAGCCGACACGGCTGCTGCTTGGGAAGCTGTGAAGATTGTACAGCAAGAACCCGATCGACGACGGAAGCTACAGCAAAATATCAAAACTTTCCAAGATGAGGCGATCGCCCATTACCAATTACCGATTACCAATTCACTCTCGCCCATTTTCAGTTTTCCCTTAAAGGATGCAGCCACAGCTTTAACCGCTAGTAGCAAACTCCTTGAGATGGGTATTTTTGCCCCCGCCATTCGCCCTCCGACTGTGAGTGTGAGTCGAATTCGGATTTCGCTGATGGCGACTCATGAGTTGGCAGACTTTCGCTGTTTAGTAAAGGCTTTAGGACAAATTTAAGGGAGAGGGGAGAGTGGGCTACCGATGCGCCATGCCCTTTTGTTTTTGATTGTCAAGATTTCGCTATTGACTTTCGCACTCTATTGTAAACTATTGTGGTCCCTAGGTCAATCTTTATGAAGATTTTGTAAATTTAGATACTTTTTGCAATTTCGCGCTATATTAAAGGAGTAGCTGGTTACACCAAATTTAATATAAGGAACGTCCACCATGAACACAAATCGCCAAAACGTCAAAAAAATTGCTGAAGCCCACCGAGCTAATATTCAGAAGCAACTGATGCACCGCATCGAAGTAGCGAAAGCCAGTGGCAATCAAGATTTGGTTCGGGTGCTCGAAGAAGAAATGAGACAGCTTTAAATCAGCGAACACAAAAATTTGTTTTCTAGAATTTGTCTGTGCAGGTGAAATGATTGTGTGAGAAATGCAGAGTTCCTGCAATCAATACCTATCAAAGTTCACTCCTCTGTTATTCCGTAGACAAAAACCCCGGTTGCTTGAAGCAACCGGGGTTTTTTATTAGTCAATCAGGATTAAGTAGAAGCAAGAAGTCATATCAATTCCGGTTGTATCCCACATTCCGCACCCCCAACTGGCACATACGCGGATTGAGGGGGTAAAAGTGAATCATCCGAGACCAAGCGTGAGTAAAAACACCCAAAAATCTGTGCAACTATCGCATCACGAGCGTTAGGAATTCCTCAAAATTGACGTGAGGGCATGAATTAAATCTTCTTCACCCATAAAACGTCAAAAATCAGATCATTACTAACTATTAATTTCCAGCATATATCGCCCGCATTATGACAATTATACATCACTGCTGCACCTACAATTACTTAAATGTAAATCCGTTTTATCAATCAATAATCGACTTCATTTCACAACAATAAATAATAAGACCGACAGGTGATTGGAAACAAATTTAATATAGCCAACCGTTCGGATGTCAAATTGGAAACTTGTTGAATTCCTTGAATACAAACCGCATGAATCGATTGAAAATTTTGGAACATCCAGCGTAAAGTAGGTCGATTGGTTCCTTTACACAACTGATTTTTTACGGTTTTATTAGTGAGTTGCAAGTTTTGCCGGAGTAACCTTTGACCTAAAGTATAAACCAACAAACACAAACCCATTACCAAAGTTAAACCCTCGATTCTTTCTGGCGACTTTAGAAACACGCTATCCGTAAAAAATAGCGGGTATTTTAGGAACCCAAACCCTCTCTCTGCCGACTGCTGTTCCTTATATTTGACAATCATTTCATCAGGACTTAATTGCTCTGCATCCAGCACATTAGTAGCTAAGATAAATCTGCCACTAGCTTTTCTTGCTAATATTTGCCATGTAGATGAAATGAACTTGAGTCGAGGTGAGATGTGTCGGTATTTATCTCGAATTTTTGAGCTGCTTCTAGGGCAATGGTTGTGAATATTTCGGTAATTCCTGCCAAATATAATTTATCTAATACTCTTCCTAAACGGTCATCATTTAAATGCGATGCTTGAATCCCTGCTCCAAGTAAATGTTCTATTGCTTTCCCTTCAAAAAATTTATAAAATAAGTATAGTGGGGCGGAAACCATCCCTAATCCATTGATGATCGTGGCTTTAACTACCAGGCCGGGACTGACTATCTCGCCCGGTTGCTTGTGCTGAGCGTAGTCGAAGTATTCGCCTACTAACTGATTGATTCTTTCCACAATTCCTATTTCATCAACTAGACCGGCTATCAAGCCCAGATGATCTAGGTTTTCTACTTTCATCTGGGATGCTTTCTGCATGGGCTGCTGAATCCTGATTTGAGCGTTAATCGCGATCGCCAGTTTACACTATTTTTGGTGATGATTGGTTACCCAAGAGCGATCGCAATTAACGCATTTTGGTCATCAATCAGGTTACGGATACGTAATAAACTTGGTTTTTTACCGTTAGCGCAGCCCTCGCAGAGGATCGCAATTTTAACTGGTATCAGATTTAACTCATACCCTCACGTCTCTTGTCAGGAATTTTTAACACTCGTGATGGGAGCGCGACCGAAATTATTGAGTATTTTTACTCACGCTTTGTCTCGGATGATTCACTTTTGCCCCCTCACTCCGTGTATGTGCCAGTTGGGGGTGCGGAATGTGGGCTAGAAGATTAGCTAGGTCAAATTTATCTTTACAATGTTTTAAGAATTAGATATAGACAAACATGTATCTAAAGGAATACTCTAGTAGCAGAGTAGGGCTATCTAAAAAGGTAGTATTAAGCGAAAAATCGCATTAATATGCGCACACAACCGGTAAATCAGTTGAAATTGCAGAGGGTGTAATGGATTTTGCTTGGAACAGTCAACAAATTGAATTTAAAAAAAAGGTGATTCAATTTGCCCAACAGTCATTGATCTCCGACCTGATTAAACAGGACAAAGAGGAAATCTTTAATCACGATGCGTGGAAAAAGTGCTGTGAGTTTGGTGTTCATGGATGGCCTATCCCTGCACGTTATGGCGGACAGGAACTGGATATTCTCACTACCGCCTATGCTTTGCAAGGATTAGGATACGGTTGCAAGGATAACGGACTGATATTTGCTATGAGTGCCCATATCTGGGCTTGCGAAATGCCCCTGCTGACCTTCGGGACGGAAGAACAAAAGGAAAAATATTTGCCCTTGCTTTGTCGGGAAGGGTGGATTGCGTCCCACGCAGCTACCGAACCACAAGCGGGGTCTGATATCTATAGTCTCAAGACAACGGCTCAAAAAGATGGAGATAAATACATTCTCAACGGATACAAACACTATGTAACCAATGGAACCATTGCAGACCTTTTCATCATTTTTGCTACTGTAGACCCAGCTCTTGGGAAAGAGGGTTTGACGACTTTTATTATCGAAAAAGATACACCTGGTCTCATCCTTTCAGAGCCTATATCTAAAATGGGAATGCGTACAGCAGAAGTACCAGAACTCAGGTTAGAAAATTGTGAGGTACCTGCCGCTAATCGCTTAGGTGAAGAAGGGACAGGGCTAGCCATATTCAATCATAGCATGGAGTGGGAGCGGGGATTTATTCTAGCCTCTGCTGTGGGAACAATAGAACGATTGTTGGAGCAGTCTATTCGTTACGCTAGAAGCCACAAGCAATTTGGTCAAGCGATTGGAAAATTTCAATTAGTTGCCAACAAGTTAGTGGAGATGAAACTGCGGTTGGAGAATGCCAAGTCATACTTATATAAAGTTGCTTGGATGAAACAAAATAAGCAAATGGCTCTGATGGAAGCCTCCATGGCTAACTTGTACATTAGCGAAGCTTGGGTTCAGTGTTGTATGGAAGCAATCGAGGTTCACGGTGGCTATGGTTATTTAACAAATACAGAGTTAGAGCGAGAGCTGCGAGATGCTATTGGCAGTAAATTTTACTCTGGTACCTCTGAAATTCAACGAGTCGTCATTGCTAAATTCTTGGGATTGTAAAGCAAGGTCATCATGCCATATCTACTGCAACATCTGTTAACAAGTAGCGCTCGAACCCATAGCGATCGCGTTGCTGTACAGCAGCAAGAACACACGATCGCGTATCGTCAGTTGGACGAGAAAAGTAACCAACTGGCACATACCTTGATAGATGCAGGTATAGAACGGAGAGACCGAGTTGGCATTTACCTCGATAAGTCAATTGAAGCTGTTATTGCTATCTTTGGCATATTAAAAGCCGGTGCCACCTATGTACCTCTAGACCCTTACGCTCCAATAAAGCGGATTGCCTTTATCATTAACAACTGTCAGATCAAGTTCCTGATTTCGACACAGCAAAGAATAGATGCTTTAGGAACCAACTCCCTAGAAGAGTTGCAGAGTCTCAACAGTGTGATTCTGACAGATGAAGACGATCGAGCAACGCAGTGGTTGGGAAAAATTGTCAGATGGTCAGAGGTTTTACAAGCTTCTTACAGTCCACCCCCAGAACCAAATCTGACTGAAAACGATTTGGCTTATATCCTTTATACATCTGGCTCGACAGGAACTCCGAAAGGGGTGATGATTAGCCACCGAGCGTCTCTTACCTTTGTGAATTGGGCCTATGACACATTTCAGGTAACAGCAGAAGACCGTGTTTCCAATCATGCGCCGTTTCATTTCGATCTTTCCATCTTTGATATCTTTACAACTATCAAAGCTGGGGGCACGACAATTTTACTCTCAGCCTCTTTATCGGTCTTTCCAATTAATCTGGCTAAATTCATAGCCCAAGAAAGAATTTCGATCTGGTATTCAGTCCCCTCTATTCTCACAAGTTTGGTCTTATATGGTCGATTAGAGCAACATACCTTCCCCGCTTTAAGAACCATTTTGTTTGCGGGTGAAGTTTTCCCCATCAAATATTTGCGTCAGTTGATGGTGCATATTCCCCAGGCCTCCTATTACAACCTCTATGGCCCCACTGAAACGAATGTCTGCACCTATTACCAAGTTTCACCACTTGATATTGAACTAACCGAATCACTTCCACTTGGCAAAGCCTGCGCTAATACTGAAGTTTTTGTCTTGAGTACAAGTAATGAATTGGTAGCTAAAGGTGAGGTGGGTGAGCTTTGCGTGCGTGGCCCTGGGTTGATGACAGGTTATTGGGATTTGCCTGAAAAGAGTGCTCAAGTCCGAGTTCCCTTTACTTTGCATCGTAGCTTGGGATCTGAGATGATTTACCACACGGGGGATCTTGTCAAAGAAGCCCCGGATGGCAATTATATCTTTTTAGGTCGTCGCGATCATATGATTAAGAGTCGGGGCTATCGCATTGAATTGGGTGAGATAGAGAGCATTTTGTACAGCCATCCTCAAGTGGAAGAAGCCGCAGTAATTCCCATTCCCGATCGTGAAATCAGTAATCGGATCAAAGCTGTTGTGGTGCCACGTAGTAGTAACAATCTCACAGAAGGGATGGCTTCGGAAGTTCCTGATGTCTCAATACAGGCTTTAAAATTGTTTTGTGCAGATCGGCTTCCCAAATATATGGTTCCCGATTTGTTTGAGTTCCGTAGTTCCTTGCCCCACACTTCAACTGGTAAAATAGACAAAGTTCAGTTATCTCAAGAAACACAGCAATAACAGGAAACAATACAATGACAGAAGAAAAGATCGAACAAATGCTCAAAGAGTATATCACTCAAGAGTTGGCATACGACCAACCTAACTTGGTTCTAACTAATAGTTTAAAGATCGTAGAGCAACGGATAGTGGACTCAATGGATCTCTTTCGGTTGGTTCGCTTTGTCGAAGAAGAATTTGGAATTTTTTGGGAGCCTGAAGAACTCGTATTAAAAAACTTTGAAACGATTGACCATATCAAAGCTTATATACTGGGTAAATTGGCGTCACAGGTATGAAGGAAGAAGGTATTATTCCCTGAGACAAAAGTAAACATAGGATTTAATCGTTCATTTCTTTGTAATTGACTCCAACTCCACATTGGAATTTTCTGACCGTTCGTGTCTATCCTAATTTGCAATAATCTTAACCCTTCTCAAAAAAATCAATCATGAACAAAATCACTCATCCTAACCATGATTCTGCTCTCGAAAATCCTCAGAAGGAACCAATCGCGATCGTTGGGATGGGATGCCGTTTCCCAGGAAATGCCGACACCCCAGAAGCATTCTGGGAACTGTTGCGTAATGGCGTAAATGCTGTAACAGATATTCCCTCTTCTCGCTGGGATCTAGAGAGATACTATGACCCTACTCCTGCACCGGGCAAGTTTTATGTGCGTTCTGCGGCTTTCTTAGATACAAATGAGATAGAACAGTTTGATGCCGAATTTTTTCGGATGGCATCGCGAGAAGCGGCGAACTTAGATCCACAACAACGCTTGCTTCTAGAAGTAAGTTGGGAAGCTCTCGAAAACGCGGGAATTGCACCTACATCTTTGGCGGGTAGCCAGACAGGTGTATTTGTCGGTATTCACTGGGATGATTACTCGGCAGAACGCTTTTATATGGTGAATCCTAGTGAAATCAATGCTTACCCTACATTGAGCAATTTACGAAGTTTATCAGCAGGGCGAATTGCCTATGTATTGGACTTGCATGGGCCAACAATGCAAATTGATACAGCTTGTTCCTCAGCATTAGTTTCCGTCCATTTGGCCTGTCAATCCCTGCACGATCGCGAGTGCAATCTGGCTATAGCTGGTGGTGTCAGTCTGCTACTCTCTCCGAAACTAACAGTTGGCTTCTGCCAAATGAAGGTTTTAGCCAAAGATGGTCGCTGCAAAACATTCTCGGATTCAGTAGATGGATTCGTACAAGGAGAGGGCTGTGGTGTTGTTATTCTCAAACGTCTCTCCGATGCTATTCGCGATCGCGATCCGATCTTGGCCACGATCAGAAGTACAGCAATCAATCACGATGGTTACAGTTTAACCCTGACAACACCTGCTAGTGCCGCACAGGAAGCAATGCTGCGCCAAGCCGTAGAAAACGCGCACATTGAGCCGCATCAGGTGCAATTTGTGGAGACACACGGAACCGGAACGCCTTTAGGCGACCCAATTGAAGTTATAGCCTTAGCAAAAGTATTAGGTAAAGATCGTCAAGATCCATTAGTAATTGGATCGATGAAGACCAATATGGGGCATTTAGGGGCAGCCGCAGGTGTAGCTAGTTTAATGAAAGTTGTACTTTCACTTCAGCATGACCAGATTCCCCCCAACTTACATTTTGATAGACCTAATCCGCGTATTCCTTGGCAGAAATTGCCAGTTACTGTAGCAAATGAACTGATGCCTTGGCCAGAACATGAACCAAAACTGGCAGGCCTAAGTGCATTTGGTATGAGTGGAACCAATGCCCATGTAATTGTTGAAGCAGCCCCACAGCTACCGCAAGTTGAGTCTTCTGGCGAGGGAATTGAACCTTTATACCATCTACTTACTTTATCTGGTAAGAGCGAAAAAGCTCTCACCGATCTCGTCCATCGTTATTTAACTTTCTTGGACAAGACAGAGGATTCTATAGCAAATATTTGCTATACAGCCGCCGCTGGACGCACCCATTTTGCCAATCGGTTAGCTATTGTGGCTAACTCGAAAGCAAATATATCCCAACAGCTTGATGCTTTTATCAAGGGTAAACAAATTACAGGCACGATCCAAGGTGATACTTACCAAGGAACGCCTAAAATCGCTTTCTTGTTTACTGGACAAGGTTCCCAATACGTTGACATGGGACGCGAACTTTATGAAACGCAACCTACTTTTCGCCAAGCGTTGCAGCAATGCGATGAAATTCTGCGTTCTTATTTAGACCGACCCATTGCGTCAATACTTTATCCCGATCGACCAGAAAACATCATCGATCTCACTGTCTATACGCAACCTGCGATTTTTGCCTTTGAATACGCTCTCTTCCAGTTGTGGAAATCCTGGGGCATCGTACCTGATGTTGTGATCGGACATAGTGTAGGCGAGTATGTCGCGGCTTGCGTGGCAGGGGTGTTTAGCTTAGAAGATGGCTTAAAGCTGATTGCAACTCGCGGACAACTAATACAGCAATTGCCCCACGAAGTGCATGGCAAAATGGTCAGCGTTATGGCAAGCGAAGACCTCATAAATCTAGCGATCGCGCCATACGGTACACAGGTGTCTGTAGCCGCAGTCAATGGCCCGCAGAGCATAGTCATCTCCGGTCATAGTAAGGCCATAGATGCGATCGTAGCCGAGCTGAAAACCAAGCAGATCAAAACCCATGAGCTAACAGTTTCTCATGCGTTCCATTCACCGCTAATGGAGCCAGTATTAAAGCCCTTTGCTGAAGTCGCTGCACAGGTGACATACTCTGTACCCACAATACCCCTGATATCTAACCTCACAGGCGATCGAGTAACGGACGATGTAGCAACCTCTGATTATTGGACTCGCCATATTAGTCAGGCCGTGAGATTTGCCGATGGCATGAATACCCTACAAAAGATGGGGATAGAATGCTTTGTAGAAATCGGGCCTAAACCAATTCTCTTAGGTATGGGAGCTAGTTGCCTGGTTGATGAGGAAAAACGCCTTCTATGGCTACCTAGTATCCGTCCTGATACAGAATCATCCACTGTAGTGGAAAGTTTAGCTCAATTGTATGTTCGCGGTGTCAATATCAATTGGAAAGAGTTTTTCCAAGCCCAACACCGTAGCAAAGTGGTATTACCAACTTATCCCTTTCAAAAAGAGCGCTGTTGGATTGATGTCAGACAAGAGCGTATTGCCAGAAAGAGCAGTGAAATCTGTGCACATCCCTTACTACAAGAGAGGATTTATTCATCCGTACTCAAACAAGGAGAAGTTCAGTTTGAGGCTTACCTTTCTACCGACGATCTGCCCTACTTAGCAGAACATCGTGCTTTCGGTCAAGCAATTATGCCGGCTTCCGCCTACTTTGAGATGGTTTTGGCAGCGGGAAATCAACTTTTTGGAGACCGCGCGATCGCCTTTGAAGACGTAGCAATTGAAAAAGCTCTCAAGCTAGAAGAACCTCAAACATTGCAACTGGTCTTGACCCCCGATCCCGAAGGCTATTCATGGCAAATTTTTAGTTTGGTCTTCATTAACGAAGAAACAACTTGGACGCGCTACGCAGCAGGAAAGATTAGCGTAGGGAAAGAGATCCCAACTCCAGACAATAAAGCAAATTTAACTGCTTTACAAGCTGACCTCCAAGAACACAAGGACATAAAAGCTTTCTATGAGCAAGTCGCCACCCGAGGGATGGTCTATGAGGGAAGCTTCCAAACTGTGCGTCGCTTGTGGCGTTCTGAAGGAGAAGCCCTCGGACAAATTCAACTGCCCAAAAATATTCTCAACCATCCCTATCATTGGCATCCGGCTCTGTTAGATGGATGTTTCCAAATCCTTTTAGCAGCTCTGCCTACTGACTTTGCAGAAACTTATTTACCTGTTGCCTATCCGCATTTTACATTTTGGCAGCATCCTACCCGCGAGGTTTTCAGCTACGTTAAACTTCATGGAGAGCCCGGTCAAGAAACCCTGAAGGCAGACTTGCAGTTAATTGGGAAAGATGGTCAAGTTTATGTCGAAGCGATCGGTCTGCAACTGAAAAAGGCTCGGTTGCAAGCATTACAGCAGAAGCAACCCTGGAAAGATTGGCTTGTGCAAGTTGCCTGGAAAGAAGTCCAAAAAACAGCAGGAACTGCAAGCACAACAAACAAAGGTGATTGGTTAATTTTGGCAGATCGCACTGGTGTAGCCGAAACCTTAGCTGACTTGTTGAAGGGAAGCGGACAGCGATCGCACCTCGTCTATGCCAAAACAACTGATGGGAACTCCAAGCCAGAGCAATATGCTATTAACTGGACAGACCCAACCGACTGGCAGCAATTGTTGGCGAGTAAATCCTATCAAGGCGTAGTCTACCTTTGGAGCCTTGATGAAAATGACTCCTGCGATTCAAGCTGCGAGCAAGTATTGCATCTAGTTCAATCTCTGACTTCAGCAAAGACTTCCCCTCGATTGTGGTTGGTTACGCAAGGGGCACAGTCGGCGCTCAAGGATGATACAGTTGCTTTCTGGCAAACACCGATCTGGGGACTAGGTAAAACGCTATCTCTAGAACACCCCGAATTTTCCACCACCTGTTTAGACTTACCATCCGATCGTCACTCCGATGAAACGGTTGAAACGGTTAAGTCTTTACTCCAAGAACTACTCGCACCTGATCTAGAAGACCAAATTGCTTATCGAAACGGGACACGCTATGTAGCTAGATTAGAGTCTTTCCACCCCACACAGGCACCAAGCATTGCTCCTGTAGCGTTGAAACTGACCAGCTACGGCACGCTCGACAACTTGACTTTGGTTCCCGCTTCTGCCCCAACGTTGGCACCTGATGAAGTCGAGATCAAAGTTCGGGCGAGTGGACTTAATTTTAGAGATGTGCTGCGTGCGTTAGGCATGATGCGCGAAGTTGAGGAGTCTTTAGGTATTGCTGCAACAGCCAGCGATATATTGTTCGGCTTTGAATGTGCAGGCACGATCGAGCGCGTTGGCAAACAGTCGTCTGACTTTAAAGTAGGCGATGCCGTCATTGCCTACACATCAGGTAGTTTGGCAACTACGGTTAAGGCTAAAGCAAAATTGGTAGTTCCTAAACCATCCGAACTCAGTTTTGAAGAAGCAGCAACGATTCCTGTTACTTTTTTGACAGCCTATTACGGCCTAGTCAAATGCGCTCAAATTGGCCCAAATGATCGAGTATTGATTCATAATGCGGCTGGAGGTGTAGGTCAAGCGGCTGTTCAATTAGCCAAGCTGAAAGGAGCAGAAATTTTTGCGACGGCTAGCCCGCCCAAGTGGGATTTTTTAAAGTCCCTTGGTGTTAAACATATATACAGCTCGCGCAACCTTGATTTTGCCGAACAGATAATGACTGACACCAATGGAAAAGGCGTGAATGTCATCCTCAACAGTCTAACTGGCAAGTTTATCGATCGGAGCTTTGACGTACTTACCCAAGGAGGGCGCTTTGTAGAAATCGGTAAACTTGGCATTTGGGATGAGGAGAAATTGCAATCACAGCGCCCTGATGCTACTTATTTCCCCTTTGATTTAGGAGAGATGGATGGGGCCCAAATTTCTTCAATGTTTCTGGAATTGATGACTATCTTTAAGGAAGGCAAGCTCAAACCATTACCGGCCAAAGTTTTCCCAATTACCGAATTTGTAAATGCTTTCCGCTATATGCAGCAAGCTAAGCACATTGGTAAAGTGGTGTTAAGTTTTCAGACTCCAGAAAATGTAAGGGTTCGCCCAGACAGCAGTTACCTAATTGCAGGAGGATTGGGAGCATTAGGATTAAAGGTGGCTGAGTGGCTGGTAGAACAAGGTGCTAAACATCTAGTTCTGACAGGACGAAGCAGTGTCAAACAGGCAGCCAATGAAGCTATCAGAAAATTAGAGCAGGCAGGTGCTAAAGTCTCGGTAATTAATGCCGATATTTCTAATCAGGAGGATGTCCAAAAAATACTGAGTGAATGCCCTAATTTACGTGGAATTGTTCATACCGCAGGTGTTTTAGATGATGGTTTGTTGAAGGAGCAAACACCTACTCGCTTCAAAAAAGTCATGGCATCCAAAGTACAAGGAGCTTGGAACTTGCATACCTTGACTCAAGATTTATTCTTGGACTTCTTTGTATGTTTTTCCTCCGCTGCCTCTTTGTTGGGGAATGCAGGTCAAAGCAACTATGCCGCAGCTAATGCCTTCCTTGATGGTTTAGCTCATTATCGGCGATCGCAAGGTTTACCAAGTTTAAGCATAAATTGGGGGCCTTGGGGTGAGGTGGGAATGGCAGCAACTCTTTCTAGTCGATTGAAAGCCCAAGGTTGGGGTATCATTCCAACTGAACAAGGCTTGCAAGCATTAAACTACTTGGTCAAAGACGAAGACTGCGATCGAGTAGGGGTACTGCCTATGAACTGGTCGAAATTTTTGGAACGACTACCAAAAATTACGCCATTCTATGAAAACTTCCAGACAACTGTTACACCATCTGAAGAACGACCAGCTTTAGTTTCCCAACTAAAAGCTACTCTGGCTAATGAGCGCCGAACAATTTTGATGGATCATGTTCGTTCCACCATTAGAAATGTAATCGGATTAAATGCCAGTACCAGGATTGAGCCGCGCCAGTCTTTATTCGACTTAGGGCTTGACTCCCTAATGGCGGTGGAATTGAGAAACTATCTGGAAAAAAGTGTCGAACATTCTTTGCGCTCAACTCTACTCTTTGACTATCCAACCTTAGAAGCGTTGGTGAATTACCTGCTACAAGAGGTTCTAGTTCTAGAGGATATGAGTGTCCAGCAAACAGAAGACCAAACGACATCAACCCAAGTATTTGAAGAACTTCCAGAAGAGGAAGCGGACATTTTACTTGCCAGCAAGTACGAAGAACTCAATAAACTACTAGGTAATATTTAACATGACACAAACTCCCGCCAAACCAACAACAGTACAGTTGCTCAACGCCCTGGAGGAAGCACGTACCAAACTACAGGCAGTTCAGCAAGCAAAAGAAGAACCGATTGCCATCATTGGCATGAGTTGCCGTTTTCCAGGTGCAAAAGATCTAGATTCTTTTTGGCATTTGCTATCGAATGGCGTAGATGCAATTCAGGAAGTACCTTCCAACCGATGGAAGATTGATGCCTGCTACGATCCCAATCCAGATGCGCCAGGAAAGATGTCTAGCCGTTATGGTGGCTTTTTATCGGAAGTGGATAAGTTTGACGCTCACTTCTTTGGGATCTCGCCTCGCGAAGCAATGTCTCTTGATCCGCAGCAGCGGCTACTGCTAGAAGTAAGTTTTGAGGCCTTAGAAAATGGCGGTCAGTCATCAGAAAAGCTATTTGGCACTCCCACTGGCGTATTTATTGCCATTAGCACCTTTGACTATGCTATGCGCCTGTCGGAAGCGCCATCGCAAATCGATGCTCACTTAGGCACAGGAACCCTTTTGAGTCCAGCAGCAGGACGCTTGTCTTATAGTTTGGGACTGAAAGGAGCAAGCATGGTAGTAGATACAGCTTGTTCTTCCTCCCTCGTGGCGGTGCATCTGGCTGCAAACAGCTTGCGTAACAAAGAATCCGACCTAGCTTTAGTCGGAGGTGTGAACTTGCTGCTAGGACCAAGCCTCAGCATCAATTTCACAAAAGCCCGGATGCTTGCTCCCGATGGTCGTTGTAAAACCTTTGATCAGAGTGCAAATGGGTATGTCCGCAGTGAAGGTTGTGGTGTTGTTGTTTTGAAGCGCCTTAGTCAAGCCATCCGCGATGGAGACAACGTTTTAGCATTAATTCGAGGTTCCGCCCTCAATCAGGATGGGGCAAGTGGCGGCCTCACCGTACCTAGCGGCCCTTCTCAGGAAGCAGTAGTTCGTCAGGCATTGAAAAATGCCGGTGTTAAGCCGAAGGAAGTTAGCTATATTGAAGCGCATGGTACGGGTACTTCCTTGGGAGATCCAATTGAAGCAAATGCTTTGGGTAGCCTCTTTAGCGATCGGGAAGAACCCTTGATTGTAGGCTCCGTTAAAACTAATATCGGACACCCAGAAGCAGCGGCTGGTATAGCAGGTCTGATCAAAGTTGTTCTCTCCCTACAACACAAAGAGATTCCGCCTCACCTGCACTTTGAGAAACCGAACCCTTACATTGCTTGGGAGCAACTACCGATCAAAGTGCCCACTGAATTAACTCCTTGGTCAACAGTCAATAAACAACGAATTGCTGGAATCAGCTCCTTTGGGTTTAGCGGCACTAATGCTCATATAGTCCTTTCCGAAGCACCGCCAGTTGCAGCAAAAAGCGAGGGAGAAACAGCCCTGCGCCCCCAACATCTGCTCACCCTCAGTGCCAAAACCAAACCCGCACTCGAACAGATGGTTCGCAACTACTCAGAACACGCTTCCACTCATCCCAACTTAGAGTGGGCTGATGTCTGTTACACAACTAATACTCGGCGCACTCATTTCCACGAACGCTTAGCTGTGGTTGCCGACTCAGTTTCTCAAGCACAGGAAAAATTATTAGCTCATCTGGCAGGAGCGGAAACCACTCATCTGTACGGAGGCAGCAAGAGCGAAAGTCAACCTCAAATTGCCTTTCTATTCACAGGTCAAGGTTCCCAGTATCTAGGGATGGGACGGAAGCTATACGAAACACAACCAACATTTCGGAAATCCCTAGAGCGCTCTCAGGAAATTTTAAATACCATCGGCAATCAGGAGCGATCGCTACTCTCGATCCTCTACGAAAATGATGACAATTCCCTTTTAGAGCAAACTGCTTACACCCAACCAGCCTTGTTTGCCATAGAGTACGCCCTAACCGAATTATGGAAGTCTTGGGGCATTGAACCAAGTGCAGTCATCGGTCATAGCGTTGGGGAATATGTCGCGGCTTGCGTAGCAGGGATTTTCTCCTTAGAAGACGGCTTGAAAATGATTTCAGCCAGAGGCAGTTTAATGCAAAAACTGCCATCCAACGGCGAAATGGTATCGCTATTAGCTTCTGTTGAACAAGTAGTAGAAGCACTGCAAGGACTTGACTCAGTAAGCATCGCAGCCATCAACGGGCCTGAAAGCGTCGTCATTTCTGGTGCAGGGGAAGCAGTACGTCGGGTAGTGCAGGAATTAGAAAGCAAGGGAATTAAAACTAAGCGATTAAAAGTTTCCCATGCCTTCCATTCAGCATTGATGGAGCCAATGCTGGCAGATTTTCGCCAAGTAGTGCAAGAGGTAACATTCCACCAACCAAAACTCAACTTTATCTCCAATGTCACGGGCAATTTTGAGCGCGTTTTACCCACAAACCCGGAATATTGGGTAGATCACGTCCTCAAACCAGTGAAATTTGCCTCTGGAATTGAGACATTACACAGAGAAGGAGTAGAGATATTTGTGGAGATGGGGCCTCAGCCAATATTGCTGGGGATGGGTCGTCAGTGCTTGCCATTAGGGTATGGAACCTGGCTGCCGACGCTACAGCTAGAGCAAAGCGATTGGCAAGGACTGCTTCAGGCAGTGGGTCAATTGTATGTACGGGGTGTGGCGATAGATTGGGAGAGCTTCCACCGCGACTCTAGCCACCGCCCAGTGGGAGTACCAACTTATCCTTGGCAGCGAGAGCGCTACTGGATTGATGCTGCACAAAGACAACCACAGACGGAATCGGGAATGCAGAACGGGCATCATCCTCTACTGGGTCAACGAATTCGGAGTGCAGCGCTGAAAAATCAACAAATAGTTTTTGAAAGTCAACTCAGCTCAGATTTCCCTGCATATTTAGCGGATCATGCTCTCTATGAGAAAGTCATTTTCCCCACCGCTGCTTATGTGGAGATAGCGTTAGCAGCAGGAGCGCAAATCTTCGGAGCAGGGTCGCTGGAGAATCATCCACAATTAGTAGTTGAAGAATTTCTGATTGAGCAGTCGCTAGTTTTGAATCCTGAAGAAACAGTCTCGGTTCAATTAGTATTAACACCCAACGAATCCGGGTATGAATTTGGGATTTTTAGCCGCAAAAACTCAGATAATGTTGATGAGAATGAAACATGGACTCGCCATTCCCAAGGTTATCTTTTGAGTGCCCAAGCTCCGGTGGCAAAAGCGCCGCTAGATTTGGCTGGTGTTCAGCAAAAAGTTAACCAAGAGATTGAAATCAAGGGCTATTACCAAAAATTCAGCGATTTGGGAGTAGAGTACGGCCCGAACTTCCAAGTAATTGAGAAGTTGTGGCGTTCTCAGGGTGACTCACCAGAAGTCCTCGGTAAGATTAAATTACCTGAAATGGTAGAGAGTGGTGTAAATGACAGCTTACATCCGCTGCTGTTGGATGGTTGCTTGCAGCTTTTGGCGGCGGCTCTTGAAGATGGCCCTGATAGCGATACCAAGACTTATTTTCTAGTCGGTTTAGAGCGTCTAAATTTCTTCAAGCAGCCTAGTACAAGCATTTGGTGTCACGTTCATCAATCATCAAATCAGGGCAACTCTGGTTTGCTGACTGCTTTCGATTTACATTTGGTTGATGAGAATGGAATAGCAGTAGCCGATCTGATTAATTTACAGGTGCGGCGTGCTAATCAAACTGCGCTGCTAGCCAATCAAACAGATGATTGGTTATACAGAATTGGTTGGGAAGTAAAACCGCGTGTCTTGGCAGAAAGCTCGTCATTTGCTAAGACGAATAACAAAACCTCTAAAGCAGGCAGTTGGCTGATTTTCAGCGATGGGGGAGAAGTAAGCAACTCCTTAGCTGACCTTCTCAAAAAACAGGGCGATCGCTGTATTTTAATTTCACAAGGAGCGTCTTTTTCATTATTAGAGGGCGATCGCTATCAAATCAACCCCTCCGAACCAAAAGACTTCCAGAACCTACTTTCCGCAATAGTCAAGAAAGAGCAGTCAGTCTGCCGTGGGATAGTTTACTTATGGGGTCTCGATCGCAAGCTGGAGATATCAGATGTGCCAACAACAGCACTGGATCTATGTTCTAGTCTGTTGTATTTGGTTCAAGCATTATCTGCAATTCCTCCCCATCATTGGGGCAAAAAGATGCCTCGTTTATCCTTGGTAACTCGTAATGCCCAAGCAGTGACAAAATCCCCCTTACAAGTAGAACAATCGCCATTGTGGGGCTTAGCCCGCGTCATTGTTTTAGAACATCCCGAACTAGAAACCGTCTGTATCGATCTTTCCTCGCACCAAGTTAATGAGAGCGAAATCCTGCTCAAAGAAATCCTCTTCCCAGAGCAAGAAGAGCAAGTAGCTTTTCGAGATGGAAAGCGTTATGTCGCTCGATTGAAACGTGCTGATGCTAAAACTATCACCCACCTAGCAAAAATTGATTCATCAGGCAGTTACTTAATAACTGGTGGCTTAGGATCATTAGGACTGCAAGTGGCAAATTACCTTGTGGAACAAGGCGCACGCCACCTACTGCTAGTGGGACGACAAGGAGCAGTATCCCCAGAAGCACAAGCAGGAGTCAAGGAGTTAGAAGACAAAGGGGCGTTGGTGAAGATTGTCAAAACTGACATTTCTCAACCCGATAGTGTAGCAACGCTAACTGCCGCAACCGATATCCCCTTACGAGGAGTAGTTCACGTCGCAGGTGTTTTAGATGATGGGATGGTCAGGGATCAAAACCGGCAGCGCTTCTCAAAAGTCATGGCTCCCAAGGTTCAAGGTACTTGGAACTTGCACAAACTGACCAAAGAAATGCCATTGGATTTCTTTGTTTGCTTTTCCTCTATGACCTCAGTTATAGGTGCGCTAGGTCAAGGAAATTATTCTGCGGCCAATGCCTTTATGGATGCACTCTGCCATCACCGACACGCATTGGGATTACCCGCTGTCAGCATCAACTGGGGCCCTTGGGCTACTTCTGGGATGGCAACTCGATTGGATGCAAATATTCAAAGTCGTTGGGAGGCAATAGGTTTTGGAATGATTTCGCCGAGTCAAGGAGCGCATCTATTTGCTAACTTGTTCACCGCCAAAGCACCACAAGTAGGCGCGATGCCAATAAACTGGTCGAAATATACGGTAGAAAGTGCGTTCTTCACTGACTTCCGGAAAACTACCGACCAAAAGAAAGAGCAAGAAAAAACTTCACTTAATTTCCTGGAAACGGTAAAGGCTGCTGAAAAAGAGCAACGCCAGGCACTTTTAGTGGCTCACATCCAATCTCAAGTATCCAAAGTCTTGGGCTACCAGAAAGATCGCGTATTCTCTGTTTCGGAAGGGTTTTTTGACTTAGGAATGAGTTCTCTGACATCTGTAGAGTTGAGGAACAATTTGCAAAATAGCTTAGGCTGTCGTTTGCCCGCTACGCTAACTTTTGATTATCCAACTGTTAAAAAGTTGGTGGATTATCTGATGGCAGAGTTTCTAGAAGAGGCTGATGAAGATGAAGATGAAGATGTATCCGATCAGTCCTTCCAGATAGATAGTAAAGCCCTCACATTCCAGCCCCTAGAGGAAAATGATGATGCCGATGAAATTGCAAAACAATTTGCAGAACAATTAGGTATGCAATGGGTTAACTAGATGAACCCAAATCTAGATACTCATCGTTTAGATGAGTATCTAGATGATTGAAAATAATGAACAGCGCTATGTTCAGATCAATGAATGCAGAAGAATTAGGCAACATATAATGGGGTTAATCAGATGAGTGAAAGTAATGAACAACGCTATGTTCAATTGATGAAGGTAGCGTCGCAAAAAATAGCCGATTTACAAGCTGAAGTTGAGCGATTAAAGCAGAAAGAACGCGAACCGATCGCCATTGTTGGTATGAGTTGTAGGTTGGCAGAAGCCGATAATCCTGAAGCATTTTGGGAATTACTTTCCAATGGTGTAGATGCCATTCGAGAAGCCCCAAAGGGTCATCATTCATATCTAGATCCCTATTACGATCCAGATCCAGATATGCCGGGCAAGGTGTATATCCGGCGTGCAGGATTTCTCAACCAATCTCCCACAGATTTTGATGCCAGTTTCTTCGGAATTTCCCCCAGAGAAGCAGCGAGTTTAGATCCTCAGCATCGACTGGTGATGGAAGTAGCTTGGGAAGCCTTAGAAAGCGCTGGATTTGTACCCGAAAAATTGGCAGGCAGCCAGACAGGTGTTTTTATTGGAATATGTGCCAATGACTACGTTTGGCAACTTGTCAAACAAGACCCTGTAGAAACAGATGTCTACATAGGATCGGGGAACGCCTATAGCCCTGTGGCAGGTCGCCTTTCTTACTTCTTCGACTTTACGGGCCCTTGTCTCGCTGTTGATACTGGCTGTGCTTCTTCATTGGCTGCCATTCACTTAGCTGTCACCAACTTGCGAAGGGGAGATTGCAACCTGGCGCTGGCTGGAGGCGTACAGCGATATGTCTCGCCGGAATATTGGCTCAACCTTTGCAAATCCCGAATGCTGTCTCCAGATGGTCGTTGCAAAACTTTTGCGGCAGGAGCAAATGGTTATGCTCGCGGCGAAGGTTGTGGCATCATCGTTCTCAAACGTCTTTCAGATGCAGTAGCTGATGGTGACAATATTCTGGCCTTAATTAGAGGCACAGCGCATGGGCAAGATGGACGAACCAGCGGTCTAACTGTACCTAGCGGTTCTTCTCAGCAAAATGTGATTCGCAGAGCGCTTGCCAATGCAGGTATTAAGCCCAAAGATGTCAATTATATTGAGGCTCATGGTACAGGTACTTCTCTGGGAGACCCAATTGAAGCAAATGCTTTGATAAAGGTTTTTCGCCAACGGGAAGAACCTCTGATCTTAGGTTCTGCGAAAACTAATATCGGACACTTGGAAGGAGCCGCAGGCGTAGCAGGTTTGATCAAAATCGTTCTGTCCTTACAAAATGAGCTGATTCCACAACACCTACACTTCAAAGAGCCTAGCCCTTATATTGCTTGGGATGAGATGCCAATAAAAGTGGCAAGCGAACAGATACCCTGGCCAGCAACAGATAAAACTAGGTTTGCTGGAGTTAGTTCCTTTGGTTTTACGGGCATCAATGTCCATGCTGTTCTTTCAGAAGCACCACCAGTAGCAGCAAAAAGTGAGGCAGAAACTTGGAAGCGCCCCCTACACCTGCTCACTCTTAGTGCCAAAACTAAACCCGCACTCGAACAGATGGTTCGTAACTACGAGAAGCACTTAGCTACCCATCCCAACTTAGAGTGGGCTGATGTCTGTTACACAACTAATACTCGGCGGACTCATTTCCACGAACGTTTAGCTGTGGTTGCCGACTCAGTTTCTCAAGCACGAGAAAAATTATTAGCTCATCTTGCAGGCTCAGAAAACACCCATCTGTTTAAAGGTAGCAAGAGCGAAAGTCAACCTCAAATCGCTTTTCTATTCACAGGTCAAGGTTCCCAGTATCTAGGGATGGGACGGGATCTATACGAAACACAACCAATTTTTCGTCAGGCATTAGACCGCTGTGAGGAAATTTTAAATGCCATTGGGAAGCAGGAAAAATCGTTACTCTCCGTCCTGTACCAAAGCGCTGACAGTTCACTCCTAGAGCAAACCGCTTATACCCAGCCAGCACTATTTGCCTTAGAGTACGCACTAGCCTCTATGTGGAAATCTTGGGGTGTAGAACCAACCGCAGTCATCGGTCATAGTGTCGGGGAATATGTAGCAGCTTGCATAGCGGGGATTTTCTCCTTAGAAGACGGATTAAAAATGATTGCTGCCAGAGGGCAGTTAATGCAAAAACTGCCATCAAACGGAGAAATGGTATCCCTGTTAGCTTCGGTTGAACAAGTGGCAGAAGCAATTAAAGATACGAACTTAGTAAGCATCGCGGCTATCAACGGGCCTGAAAGCGTCGTCATTTCTGGGGAAGGGGAAGCGGTACGTCGAGTAGTGCAGGAGTTAGAACACAAGGGAATTAAAACTAAGCGCTTAAAGGTTTCCCATGCCTTCCATTCGGCATTAATGAAGCCAATGCTGGCTGAGTTTCGCCAGGTGGTGCAAGAGGTGACATTCCACCAACCCAAAGTCAATTTTATCTCCAATGTCACGGGCAATTTTGAGCCTGTTTTACCCGCAGACCCGGAATATTGGGTAGATCATGTGGTTAAACCAGTGAGATTTGCCGACGGTGTGGAGACATTGCACAGAGAAGGAGTAGAGATATTTGTGGAGATGGGGCCCCAGCCAATATTGCTGGGTATGGCACGTCATTGTTTACCATCTGAGTATGGAACATGGCTGCCGACGCTACAGCGAGAGCAAAGCGATTGGCAAGGCGTGCTTCAGGCTGTAGGTCAATTGTATGTGCAGGGTGTGGCAATTGATTGGGACGGTTTCCATCGCGACTATGGCCACCGCCAAGTGGGAGTGCCAACTTATCCTTGGCAGCGAGAGCGCTACTGGATTGATGTGGCACAAACACAACCTCTGACGCAATCTGGTACCCAGAGCGTTGCCCATTCGCTCGGTCAACCATCATCTCAGCAAGCCACTGGAAAAGATTTTGCCGATAAGGTGGTGTGGGAACCACAAGATAAGCCTTTGATAGCTGGTATTCTCGAAAAGAAAGAGGGAGAAGGAACTTCACTCAATTTAATTGAACAATTAAAGGTGACAGAAAAAGAGAAACGCAAAGCATTGTTAATTGACCATATTCAATCTCTAGTGTCTCGGGTTTTAGGAGACAAACAAGAGAGGACATTCTCCCTATCACAAGGATTTTTCGACTTAGGAATGGATTCTATGACATCCATAGAGCTAAGGAATCGCTTGCAAAACTTGATAGGCATCTCATTGTCATCAACCTTGTTTTATAAATATCCAACAGTAGAGGTATTAGCTGATTATTTGATTCAAGATGTGCTTGCTACTTTTGTAAGCTTTGAGGATGAATAGGGGTTAAACTCTTCCCCAGAGGTGACTCTGGGGCATTGTTTTCGCCTACTAAATTATTGAGAATTAAGAACAATGAAAATTGGTATTGTTGGCAGTGGGAAGATTGGTGGTCCACTAGGAAGGCTATGGGCACATTCGGGGCATAACGTATTCTTTTCCTCGCGAAATCCCGATACTCTACGCGCACTGGTTGAAAAGGCGGGTAACGGAGCGCAGGCAGGAACACCTGAAGAGGCGATCGCTTTTGGAGATGTTGTTCTAGAGGCTGTTCCCTTCTCTGTCACAATGTCGTTGCCAGCAGATGCGCTCGCTGGGAAAATACTCATTAGCGCTTCAAATTACTACCCTCAGCGTGACGGTGAGATTGAGATTGACGCACCAAGTCAAAGCGAAGCCCTTGCTCAGAGGCTTCCGCAAACAGCGGTCGTTAAGGCGTTCAATATGATGTTTTTCGAGGAGATAGAGGCACGAGCCAATGGAGAGCTATTCTCTGAGCTAGCCATCTTTTACGCTGGTGATAATGTAGAGGCAATGGCGATCGCCGCGAAGATGATTGAAGAAGCAAGGTTTGTGCCTGTAAAAGCCGGATCGCTAGCTGACGGGCGCTACTTTCAAAATGGGGAACCACTCTATGCTCGGTGTTGGTCGGAAGAGGTAGCTCACCAGGCTCTCGCTCAGGTCAAAGCTCTCAGGGTAAGGGCTTAGGCTTTTGAAGCTCAAAAAAGATTGCAACGATTGCGCCACTGGTAGGCTTTTTGATATCATGTCCGGTCGATTACAATTAATAAAATCATCTGGAAGTATTGGTAGGAAGCGATCGTCATCATGGGCGATCGCTAGGACATGATATGATTCGTCCAGTCAGGGAATGAACATTACTTATAAGAGGCATCGCTTCCCCTCAGAGATCATCTTCCCCCTCACCTATCGAGACATTTAGAAGCTGGTAATTTCGGAGGGGTATTGATCTCGTTTATGAAGCAATTTGTTCCTGATACTTCCAGTTCACTCAATCCATAAGGAGAATCATATAAACAGGAGAATGGGGAATTATGGGTGACGCGAATAGAAGTTTGAATTTGGTCGAAACAGACCAGTTACAATCGCTTTCCCATCACGTCCCTTTTATCCCAGATTAGTCTAAACCCTAGTTTTATATGACAACAGAAATGTCAAACAATCAAAGCCCTCATGGTTTAAGAAAACACTGTCTTTCCTATGAGGCAGTAATTGCTCAATCTATAGTCTTAATGTCACCTAGTCTAATCCCATCAACTATATTAAGCTTAATTTTTGCTAGTGCCGGAAATGGGACATGGTTAAGTTTTATCATAGGTATGGTTGGACTGTTATTTGTCAGTTTCAACATTAACCAATTTGCTTGTCGTTCCGCTTCTCCTGGTTCGATATATTCATATATTATCAAGGGTCTTGGTCCTCATGTCGGAGTTTTTTGTGCTTGGGCTTTGCTGCTGGGCTATTTATTTGGAGCAATGGTAGGATTGTGTGCATTTGCCATCTTTAGTCAAAAATTATTAGGTGATATTGGTCTTACCACCCATGCTTTGACCTTATTTATCCTCGTTACTGTTGCAGCTTGCTATGTAGCTTTTAAGGATATTCGCTTCACTAAAATTCTCCTAGTAGTTCAAGGAGTCTGCCTCGCATTGATCCTTTTATTGTGCTTAATTATCTTAGTAAAGAAAGGTTTTGTGATAGATTGGAATCAATTGAGCTTGCAAGGAGCCACTCCTGGGGGAATAACAATTGGACTTGTCCTAGTTATCCTCAGTTTTGCTGGCTTTGACAGTGCAACAGCTTTGGGTGATGAAGCAAAAAAAACCCTAAAGACTATCCCTAGATATGTGACGCAAAGCATAATTTTTTGTGCTATATTCTACACGATCACGACCTATATTGTGGTGCTGGGTTTTAGCGGTACTAATGAAAATTTAGGTAAAATAGAAACTCCAATGTCCTAGCTATAATATTATCCCTAGAGAAAGAACGGTTGATGGATTTTTTGGCTTTGCCAGAATTGATAGAGATGGCTCCCAAACGATTTACTCATCACATAAAAAAATATTATATTTGTTAAATGATGCGTTTACAGGAAACGTGATTCTATGATTAATCTAGGATGAGCAAGCGACCGAACTATTCTCAAGGAGGCTAATGAACTTTTATTTTGTAATGTAGCATCAGATGCAATCGCGATTGCCTCAATCACGATCTAATTCTGTAGATATTCTATAGTTTTCTCTAACTACTAGGAAAATTAGTCACATCCAGATAAAATTAATTTGGTGAAGCTAGTTGGACAAAAATAAACAAAGTCATCGCGTTGGCGTTACACTTTAGGCTATAAAATTAACTACGTAAGGAGAATCATATAAACAGGAGAATAGGGAATCATGGGTGACGTGAATAGAAGTTTGAATTTGGCCGAAACAGACCAAACGGATAATTTTTTAAGTGTAGCACATGTCCAAGAGGATTGGGGCGGAGATGGGAGCGGACGCTTGCACCTATCAGGAAGGTGTACGGATATATCGAAAGAGTATGTGCCGCGTCAGTATCAATTTTTCAATACAAATACGGTGCCAGAAGAACCAGGATGGCGAATCAGTGGAATCCAGACCAAGTCCTACCAGGAAGACGAAGATTGCTGACTTGGCATGACTGTGGTGCATCTACTTCCCGAGTAATCCTACCGCCCAAATTTGCAGCACCATCTGGGATCTTCACTGCTGAGTTGGAAATTTTTATTCTTGCTGGTAAGATTCAAATTGGTGAATGGCAACTAGGTCAACATGCTTACTCCTTTATTCCTGCTGGGGTAAAAGTAGAATCTTGGCAAGTTTTAGGTGAAGAGGAAGCGGAAATTCTTTGGATGGAAAACGGGCCAGTTCCCCTCCAGTACCAAGATGCAGAAACCAATCATCCAGATGCGAGAATAAGTGAATTTATTCCAGCCTTGGATAGTAAATTGTTGCCTTGGGTTAACATAGAGGCAGGAATAAAAAAGAAGTTTTTAAGGCAACATAATAACGGCGGTCAAACCTGGCTATTTGTCATCTTGCCACACTATGACACTCAGTATGGAATGATTTATTCCTACAATGAAGAGGCATATGCTTTAGGTGGATATTGCGATCTAGGAAATTACCCATTTGCAAAGGATCACTTCTGCTATTGTCCTAGCTATAATACTCTCCCTAGAGAGATAACAGTTGATGGACTTTTCGGATTTGCCAGAGTTGATAGAGATGTATCCCAAACTGCCGTAATGTCGTCATATGCACATATTAATGATTAGGGATTTTAACTAAAAAGTTTCTTGGGACTTGCTTGCTCTCGTCCCACTTTTTTCAATCTTTCCTTCCGTTCACTACCCCAACTTATTCATCCCAATGATTTCAACCCTACTTTACCCACTTATTCATCCCAATGATTTCAACACTCTTTTGTTTGAGCAATCCAATTAAAACATCATGACGCCAAGCCGTCGTTTGTGTCAGCTCTTCATCACTCCAATCTTTATAATATCCAAGTTTAGATAATTGCGCTTGTGCTTCTATTAATTTTTCAACTTTAAACACATAAACTATAGCATATTTGCCATTGCTAACACCAGATCTACGAGGCGAACCTTCGTCGAAAAAAACCGGATGTTCGAAAAAAGATGACAATTTATTTTGAGCTAAAATTGTGCGATTTAATTCCTGGAGAGCATCATTGGCTTCGTGATAATTTATTTTATTTAAATTAGTGCATAGAAGTGACATATCAACATCATCATTCCAAGTTTTAGCCATTTCAGTCACAACCTGTGAAATATCTAGTTCTTCAAAATAAAGAATTTGGATTTGACCATCCTCTAAAGCTTTTTTACTAAAGGGACAGATTGGAAAACCACCATAACCAGAATTGGGTACCATCAAAATATTATTTACCCAATCGCTGATGTGTTGTTTTACTTCATTTATATCAGTCATAAGTTTTTATTTTGGATGAGGGTTATTAGGTTAAGCTGTTGGAAAAAAAAGATAATAGATCATCTTTTTCGACTTTCTTACCATTACTTTACTGGAAGCATCTCAGTTATGCAATAAGTAAAATTACTCAATTTATCTAAAAAGTAAAATAGAGATAGCCAAAATCTGAGAGAGTAAGGAACATAAGATAAGTCTGGGGTCTGGCACAAAGAAAACTCCATTTATTACCTTACGTTTGATTCGACGGGCTTATTGCAATAGGCATGTACTTCGTTCAGGAAAAACCGTTCGGCTACCGCGAGCGTCAGCTTGGACGGTTTCCGTATCCCAAATTGGTGTATTGACAGCACCAGGACAGATTACACTGACACGAATATTGTGGGCACGTTCTTCTACAGCTAGGGTTTGAGAAAGAGCCATCAACCCAAATTTGCTGACACAGTAAGCTCCCCATCCAGCAAAAACTTGTTTACCACCAGTGGAAGAAACATTAATTATGATTCCAGACCGACGATCGCGCATACCTGGTAAAATCCCCTGAGTACATTGGAATACGCTCGTGAGATTTAGATCAATAACCCTTTGCCAGTCTGCTAAAGGTGTTTCTAGCAATAACCCGGTATAACCCATCGCGGCGTTATTCACCAAAAAACGAGCGAGAAGCCCCTGGCTTTAGACATGGGGAGGAAAGTGGCTGCGGTTTCAACCGCCTTCAATATTTCCCGATCTAACTGATTGAAAAGTTGAGTTAGAATAGATTGTAAGTAAGACAACCATCTACGTGTTGAAACATTCTAGTATCGGAGAAATCCCGGCACAGTGAGCCACCACACTCCTCAATGAGTAGTAAGCCTGTATAACTGACAAGTAATGGCAGAGTGTGAAGCGTACCTATCTGGCGTTGTGATGGTCTATGAAAACAAACACAATTTAAAAGTAAGCGCAATTGCAATATCTTTTATAAGGGTAGTTGTTTTGAGCGTGTAGAGGTGATTTGATAGCACCTTTGAGAGTTTTCGGATTCATTCAAGAATCCCCGTGGATTCAGCCCTGGGGAGTATCAAGAGAATATCGATCGGGTTGTAAGTGGTATCGATCGTCCTGATCTGTTCTCGCACTTCGTCAATTTAGGCTAAGTCTAAGGGAAAAGCTTTAGCCTTTACACTAAAATTTCTAGCTGCTTCTGCTACTTGTTCAAGTTTTTCGCCCGAGCGGCTTACCAGTGCTAAATTAATTCCAGCTTCGGCAAAAGCTAATGCTGTTGCCTTACCAATTCCACTACTTGCACCTGTAATGAGAGCACAGCGTTGTGTCTGACTATTCATCAAAGTAATACCGGATGCGGTAAACTCTAAAATTATAACACCTTTTCCTTGCTATGCAGGAGGATCTCCTTTTAAGACATATCAACTCAAACCCTTACCTAGTAAGTCTTTCAACTTGCTTATCACCCTTTGAGGCTACCCTAAGATAATTTTTGGATGTCCTGACTTTAGATGTAGACACTGCAAATGTTTTTATGGTATTATCTTGAAAGACACCAGCCACAGCATTATGCCTCTGTGTGATTTCCCCAGACGCTCATTGCTGCATAATGCTTGGGAAGGATACCAAATTATTGAGGAGGAATTATGGATCCTATTTCTAATGAGTCGATTGATGCCAGTATTGAACAGCGCAAGAAAGCGGGAACAAAAAAAAATCGTATCCAGCGATCTATTAAATGGTTTTCTGGAGGTTTAACAGCAGCTTTAATTGCATCATATGGTGTGGCTGCAATTAAGGCTGAAGCATCCAAATCTACGGCCCTTCAACAAAGCGCTACTAACTTAAAGCAGGACGGAATTTCACCTAAGCAAGGTTCAATCCCCTCCGGGATGGAACATCCTCCCTATAAGGTCTCTCGCTCTGAGATGACAGCAGCACAAAAAAAAGTTTTAGGAACTTGGCGACTGGTATCGTGGGAAAACAAGGATGAACAAGGAAAAGTTACCTATCCATATGGAAAGGATGCTCTTGGTTACCTTATTTACAGCCCCGATGGACATATGTGTGCAACCCTTTCACAAAATAAACGTCCTAATTTTCCTGGAGGAGACATTTTGGCAGGAACATTAGAAGAACAGGCAAAGGCAGTACAAACATATATTGCCTATTGCGGTAAATATGAAGTCAAACCAGATCGAGTTGTTCATCTGCCTGATGTCAGCCTGTTTCCGAATTATATTGGTACAAGGCAAGAACGCTTCTATAAATTTGAGAATGGCAAGCTGGTATTGAATCAGGCTCCAGAATTGATGGATGGTAAGAAACAAACTGCTTTTATAATTTGGGAGCGCGTTCCAGAGTAGCCGTTTACAGGATTCCCAAACATTACCGAAAAAAATAGGCACACATTGATGGTAGATTAAGATGCCTAGATGTAAAGTGCCTCGTTTTCGGAATTAAAATTTGCCACTCTTGTTTCCAGGGATACTACCAACCACTCGTTCATAATCTACCACTCTGGCGAACAAGCGTGGCATTTACAGATTTAATCCAGCTTCATAAGACAAATACTAATTTCTGATATCAATCCTCTAACCAACGCCGATATTAATATCTTAACTCTTGCACTAGGGTATCTTGCTCGCTGGCATAAACACTTTTTTTCTAACGTAAGCCTAATTTTTCTAGCGCACAAGGCATTGTTAAGATATTATATTTAGAGACAAGCTTATTTTCCTTAAGGTAATATTATTTATGAAAACAGAAACACCTAATCCCTGGATTAAATGTCCCCAGCCCAATCCACAAGCGAATTTACGCTTATTTTGCCTACCCTATGCAGGAGGTGGGACATCGATTTTTCGTCTCTGGCCTCAAGAATTGCCGTCAAATGTAGAGCTTTGTGCGATTGAACTGCCTGGAAGAGAAAATCGCATCAGAGAAAAACCAATTTCAGATATTCAAATTCTGACAGACAACTTAGTGGAGGTCTTACTACAACATTTGGATAAGCCATTTGCGATCTTTGGTCATAGTATGGGATCGCGAATTGCTTATAATCTAACTAGAAAACTCCACCAAAGAAACGTCAATCCGGTCTATTTGTTTGTATCAGGCAGCTATGCTCCGCACTTACCTGAATTAAATCCGCCCGTTTATTTGTTATCTGATACAGAATTTATTGAACAAGTAGTCAAGATTTACGATGCTATACCAGAAGTACTCTTAGCAGATAAAGACCTCATGGAATTGTTCTTACCTATTTTGCGAGCAGATGTGACTGTAGGAACCAGATATATCCCTTTCCCAGATGAACCTCTTGATTGTCCCATTTTTGCTTTGGGTGGTCTTGAAGATCCGGAAGCCAGTCATGATCTTCTTGCTTCTTGGCGTGATTACACCCGTTCCTCATTTTCAATAGAGATGTTCCCAGGTGGACACTTTTACCTGAATGAAAATGAAAATAGACAACTCCTGTTGCAGTTTCTATCTAAAACGCTAAAAGACTATTTATAGCTCCCATATCGCATCCTCGACTGTCACCAAGATAAATAGATATAGTGAACTGCAAACATAAATCCTCAAAACCACAAACAAGGCATTGTTGAAACCACATTATCTACAAATAAAGGGATTCTTAAGCAATACCTTTGCCAATCTCCAAGGATGAGTTGATGATGCTATAGCTAAAAACGGCGAAGGCATTGTAAATTGATAGCTTGTGACTCAACATCTAACTTTTCAAACATTCTCTTAAGTGCCAGACCCCATAACTCAATACTCGATCTATGAACCTAGTTCTTCCAGCTCAGTATAATTTTATACCCCGCTACTTCCGATTAGCTGTAGCCAACGTCCTATCAAGTATTATGGTTCCACTGGCCAATATAGCTAGTGTCATGTTTCTGGGTCATCTTGAAGAAATTCGCCACTTTGCTGGAGTCAACATTGCTGGAAACTTGCTTAACTTTCTCTATTTAGCTTTATTCTTTTTACGAATGGGAACCACTGGAGTTACAGCGCAAGCAGTGGGACGAGATGACCGAGAAGGTATGTTGTTAGTAGGACTGCGTAATGGCTTAATAGCTCTAGTGCTAGGTGTCGCTCTCATACTCTTACAATACCCTTTGGGAGAACTTGGATTTGCTCTGATAAATGTTCCCCCAGAGATTAAATCTTCAGGGCTTGCCTATTTCAACACCCAAATTTGGGGAGCACCTGCAATTTTACTCAATTTTGTGTTGATAGGTTGGTTTCTAGGGCGAGAAAAAAATGGCTTAGTTGTGTTTTTGTCAGTCCTTGGAAATGGTGGCAAAATCGCACTTGACTATCTACTTATTGTCCACCTGGGATGGGCAAGTGTAGGGGCAGGAGTTTCTTATGCTACAAGCCAATATTTAGCGTTGTTGGTGGGAGTGATATTTTTTTTCAAGGAATTCCAGTGGCTTGAAATACAAAGCCTATTTGGAAAAATATGGGATATATCAGCTATAAAATCTAACTTGACTCTCAATACAAACATCCTGCTCAGCAATTTAATTCTTCTGGTTGTCTCCTTAACATTCAGCTATCAAGGAGTACAAATGGGAACGTTAATTTATTCTCAAAATGCTTTATTGTGGCTGATATTTAATCTTAATACATATTTTGTAGAGGGATTGGGATTTGGTACAGAAACTTTGGTTGGAAACTTTAAAGGAAAAGGAGATTCACAACAATTACCAGCCATAGCTTTTGTTTCTCTCTCAACCGCTCTCGTGGTAGGAGTGTGTTTCGGCGGAGTGTGCGTGCTATTTCCCGATAGTATTTTTAGGTTGTTCACTAACCACACTGAAGTCACCTCAAATATAAATATTTCTCTGCCTTGGTTACAAGCTATCTTAGTATTTTGTTCAATAGGTTATACGCTGGAAGGATACTTCTTGGGTTTAGCACAAGGACAGATCCTCCGCAATGTTAGCTTAGTTGCTTTTGTAGTCGCTTTTATACCTACAAATATTGCGTTCTTTAAGTTTCCAAGTAACAATCTTTTGTGGTTTAGTGTATGTTTGTTTTATGGAATCAGAATGGTGATGTATATAATAAATTTATTCAGTACATTTGGTAGTAATGTTGTTGATGGTGGTGAGTCAATCGCGGATTTAGAAGCGAATCGCGCTTTGGGTGGTGATTTGTAAGTTGGCCCATAAATGTAGGAGACCGCAATCATAATCACTCAAGACCGCAATCAGGATTTTTTCCAGACCACATCTTTTCGTTGAATCAGGGTTGGGGGCGAGCGCTACCATCCCGAATTGTCAATAAACCGGTGATAATTGCTACTATGTTGAGGAAGGTGTGTATCGACCAAAGTTGTGAGTGAGAATCAAACTATTATTTTGGAAGATTTGAACGTGTCTGGCATGGTCAAAAACCGCAAACTTGCCAGGGCGATTAGCCAACAGGGATGGTACGAGTTTAGGGCTTTCTGCGAAGCTAAGTCTGAAAAGTTTGGCAGAGAGTTTAGGGTAATTAGTCGCTGGGAACCAACAAGTCAAATTTGTTCTATAGCAGTCGCCAAGGCGCTTTGGTTATTGAACCCTTCGACTCCGCTCAGGGAACTATGACATAAATGCCTTAACCACCTTGGCGGTTGCTATAATTGCGGTTTTAGATGGGGAAAATTGGATTTAAAAATCCGCTCGGTTCAATGCTTGAATTGCGGTATCGAACACGATCGGGATGAGAATGCAGCCAAGAATATAAACAAAGTCGGGATAGGGCATTGCCACGACTCGCTTTCGGACACAGAGAGAAGGTAAGACCACTTGTGGCACATCTCGATGAAGTGTCAAGAATCCCCGCGCGTTCACGCCGGGGAGTATGTCAATCAGGATTATCTGCCTCCGACAACCACATTTTTAATCCGTAAATGGGGGCCGCCGACACTGACTGGTAAGCCGCCCTGGCCGCCTTTACCACAACCGCCGTAGGCATAAACTGAGTCATTTCCGATCGCCTCAATATCCTTGAGCGTCTGAAATACGTTACCACTTAAGGTGACATCACTCACAGGTTCTGCTAATTTGCCGTCGCGAATCATGTAACCTTGAGCCGCTGCAAAGGTAAACATTTCACCGTTGGTTTGTCCTCCCAGCATCCGCACTGCATAAACTCCTTCTGCGATGTCACCAATCATGTCATCAAAAGAATTTTCTCCCGATTCGATCGCCGTATTAGTCATGCGCACCAAGGGCATAAAAGTAGCACTCAAAGCCCGCGCATTTCCCGTGGGACTTTCACCCATTTTGCCGGCAGTTTCCCGATTGTGCATTCGAGTGGTTAAAACCCCATTTTTAATTAAATGCTTGCACTGGGCGGGTACGCCTTCGTCGTCGTATTTCAATGTTCCCGGTAATCCTGGTAATGTGGCATCATCGATGACATTCAATTGTTCGATGGCGACTGGTTTACCCAAGGTCAACAATTCTTGCATTTTGGGGTTTTCGTAAATGCCGTCTGCTTCCGATAAATGGCCGAAAGCTTCGTGAATAAATACCCCTGATAAATAAGGGTCTAAAATGACTGGATACTGGCCACCTTTGACTGATTTTGCTTCCAGTTGACTGACAGCTCGAACGGCTGCACTCTTAACACGATCTTCAATATTTGTCAAGACATTGTAGTCCGATCGCGAATGAATCGACTCAAACCCTTGGCGGACAATGCCGCCTTCACTACGGGCGATCGCGCCAAAACGTCCGGTGACATCCAATCGCTCTTGAGCGATGGAAGTGCCTTCGGAATTTACAAAATAAGTAATCCCAAATCGATCGCTATAACCGGCAATTGTAGTCTGAATCCGCGGGTCATAATCTAATAACAATTGGTTGTAAGATTCGAGCAATTGTCGCTTTTGGGCTAAAGTAATCGAGCGAGGATCGCCACCTAATTCCACCGCTACATAATCTTGAATCGGGGTGACATCTGCTAGTATAGTTTTTTCGCTACCTACTAAGCGAGACTGAATTACAGCTTCTTCAATACGGTCTTTTAATTCAGCCAAACCATTAAAAGTGACAAAACTCCAGCCACCTTTGTGACAGGCGCGGATACCTCCAGCGAGGCTAAAACTGCGGTTGACAGCATCCAACTGAGGCCCACGAAAACTAATGGCTGTTGACTCGCTTTGTTCGAGGCGAACTTCTAGATAATCTACCCGATCGCGGTAGGGTGCGATCGCTTCCATCAATTGTTCCTGCATCTATTTGTCCCTAGGAGTGAGTCGCCGTAGCGTTGTAAAGAATAGCTAACTTTATTTTAATCCGCTGAATCGACTAAATGCCGATCGCCCCCAAGGGTAAATTGGCAGCTACGCATTTAAAGTGTGGGTTAGGGAGGGAGGGGGAGAGGGGGATAATGGGAAAAAGGGAGTCAATTAGCGATATCGGATTAAAATATATCTATCTTAAGACTGAAAAAAATCATTAAATTAGACAGAAATGCCTGACTTGAGGATGAAAAATTGGCAGATTTCACCGTATTTAGCCGCCATTACGGCAGCAGTAGCAATTGTGGCCGGAGTTTACATTTTAGATCGATCTCAACAGCAGCGGTTTTTGCTGGAAAACCGTGCGATTACTCTCAATCAACTCAGCACAATTCGTTCTAATCTCGAAGGTAAGTTGAACTCGCGGCTGTTTTTGATGCGCGGTTTGGTGGCGGATCTTTCCAAAAACCCAAACATCAGCGAAGAGGAATTTGCAGCTACCGGGAGAATTCTGCTGGCAAACCAAACTGGGATTCGCAGTATAGGTTTAGTGAAAGGGACTACCATCACTTATATGTATCCGCGAGAAGGAAATGAATCGGCGATCGGCGTGGACTTGAGTGCCATACCTCAGCAACGAAAAATGGTGTCCGAGGCGATCGCGACTCGCAAAACTGTACTGGCGGGCCCTGTGAAATTATTAGCGGGGAATGTGGGCTTTGTCAGTCGATCGCCCATTTTTCTGACACCACCGGGCGCCGCTCCAGAAAGCGGTGATTTTTGGGGATTAACAGGGGTTCTCATCGACGAAGATACCCTCCTCCAAGAAGCCGGTATCAAAGACCCTTCTGCCCAGCTACAATACGCTCTCCGAGGCAAAGACGGCAGGGGTGTGACTGGGGAAGTCTTTTTTGGCAACCCTGCAATTTTCCAGCAAGCACCCGTATTGCTGGAAGTGACATTGCCCAACGGTTCCTGGCAGTTAGCCGCCATTCCCCTGGGGGGATGGCCCCAGAATTCGCCACAGCGCGGGTTGCTGCTTGGTGGTGGTGGCTTGCTGGCAGTTTTGAGCTCTGTGGTGGTCTTTAGTTTGGTTTATGGGTCTACAAAGTTGCGAGAAAGTGAGGCTAAATACAGGCAATTGGTAGAGAATGCCAATTGCATTATCGTGCAGTTTGACCGTGATGGCAATGTTACTTTTTTGAACGAGTTTGCTGAAAGTTTTTTTGGGTATTCACAAGCAGAAATTATTGGCAAAAATGATTTCTGGAATCTGATATCGTCGGAGACAACTTTGTCGAAAAATCAACTCCCTGCCATGATGCGGGAATTCCTGCTACACCGGAATCGATACTTCACAATTCAGGAGAATGAACATATCCGCCGTCAGGGAGACAGAGTTTGGATCGCGTGGCGAAATCAAGCTTTGCGAGATCGGAAAGGGCATTTGAGAGGGCTGTTGTGTATTGGAACTGATATTAGCGATCGCAAAAAAGCTGAAATCGCCCTACAAGATTCTGAAGCAGAACTGCGAGCTTTATTTGCAGCCATGAACGATGTCATTTTTGTAATTGATACAGAGGGAAGATACCTCAAAATTGCGCCGACAAATCCCAGCCTTTTGTACAAACCACCGATGGAAGTTATAGGCAAAACTCTCGGCGAGATTATGCCACCAGAAATAGCAGATTTTTTCCTAAATCAAATTAGACTTACTGCCGAAACCAAACAAACCAATTCAATAGAATACAGCTTAACTATTGGAGACAAAGACCTGTGGTTTGCTGCTACTATTTCACCTATGCAGTCAAACACATTTCTGTGCGTAGCCCGTGACATTACGGAGCGCAAGCAAGGTGAAAGTTGGTTAGCAGCCCAAAAACAAATATTAGAAATGATTGCTAAAAGTGCGCCTCTGGACGACACTTTAAATGCCTTAGTGAAAATTATCGAGCAGCAATGTAAAGATGTCATGGGTTCGATCTTGATTCTAGGTCCAGATGGCAAACACCTGGTGAACGGAGCTGCACCCAGTTTACCTGAGAGTTACAATGCTGCTCTTGAGGGCATGGCGATCGGTCCCAATGTCGGTTCCTGTGGCACTGCTATCTATCGGAAAGAGTCTGTGATTGTTACAGATATTGCCACCGATCCGTTGTGGGAAGATTATCGAGATTTTGCTTTAAGTTTTGGACTGAGAGCTTGTTCATCTACTCCTATTATATCATCGAACGAGCGACTTTTGGGAACCTTTGCCATGTATTATACTGAGCCACACACGCCAGAAAAGTTTGAGTTTGAATTAATAGAGTTTGTCAAAAATTTAGCAGGGATTGCGATCGAGCGCAAACAAGCAGAAGAGAGTCTTCAACAATTGAATGAAGACTTAGAAAATAGAGTGTTCCAGAGAACAGAAGCACTGCGCAAAAGTGAGGCACGAGAAAGAGAAAGAGCTCAACAACTCGAACAAGCACTGTTGGAATTGCGCTCTACTCAAAGTCAGCTAGTTCAAACGGAAAAAATGTCTTCCTTGGGTGAACTGGTTGCTGGTATTGCTCACGAAATTAATAATCCTGTTAACTTTATTCATGGCAATCTGAAATATGTAGATGATTATACAAAACAGTTAATCGAATTGGTAAATATTTACGCCGAAGAATATCCAGCACCTAATCAGAGAATCTTTGATAAAGTTGAAGAAATTGATTTAGATTTTATGGTAGAAGATTTACAAAAGATAGTTGCCTCGATGGAGGTAGGAACAAAACGCATCAGGCAAATTGTTTTGTCGCTCAGGAATTTCTCGCGACTGGACGAATCGGAAATGAAGCCGGTGGATCTTCATGGAGGAATTGACAGCACTTTGTTAATTTTGCAGCACCGATTGAAGGGGCTTGATGGCTGGCCGGCAATTAATGTAATTCATGAATTCAGCAACATACCACTGGTGAATTGTTATCCTAGCCAACTGAATCAGGTATTTATGAATATTATTGCTAATGCCATTGATGCGATTGAGGAACGGTACCGAAAGTTCTCTGTGGCGGAAGCTGAGGCAAATCCAGGCACAATTGCGATCGCCACTGAGGTGATTGATGAGAATATGATAGCGGTGGAAATCTCCGACAATGGTACGGGAATGCCACAGACGACGATCGATCGCATTTTTAATCCGTTTTATACTACCAAAGAAGTCGGAAAAGGTACGGGCTTGGGAATGTCGATTTCTCACTCGATTGTGGTTCAGAAGCACAAAGGCAAAATAGAGTGTTTTTCAGAAATAGGACGCGGTACAAATTTTAGGATTTCAATTCCCATTAGTCTGGTGCCCAATTGACCGAAAATAATAAGCGATTAAAATAGATTCAAGCTGCTGGCGAAGCGGTGCTGCATTGAACCATTTATTTTTAGGAAATTTGACATGATGGGATTGCTCCTAGAAGCGTTGCAGTCAATGGGACACAATGTCCGATGGATGTCTTGGAATTTGTTCTTAGCTTTAGTACCGTTAGCGCTGAGTTTTTGGCTGTTTCGCAAACCTCGATCGCGCTGGCTGATGTGGGGGACAAGTTTTCTGCTGGGGGCTACTTTTTTGCCCTCTCTATCCCTGGTTTTTTTACATCTAAGGTACATTGTTCATGATTTGGGCAAAACTTACGTTTTGGGGGCGATCGCGATTACGCTGACACTGATGGCGGTAGATATCTGGGTACTGCGACAGCGCGGTGTGCGCTCTCTCCGCTGGTGGGGTGGTTTTTTGGCATTCATTGCTTTTTTGCCCAATGCGCCCTACGTTTTAACTGATATCATCCATTTGATCGACCAGATTAAACATGGACACTCGGTGTGGGTGGTGACTCTAGCTTTGGTTCCTCAATATTTGGCGTTTATGATCGCAGGGCTTCAGGCTTACGTGCTGTCGGTGATCAGTTTTGGTTACTATTTGAGCCAACAGGGTTGGGGCAAATTTGTCCTAGTAGCAGAGTTAACTATACACGGACTTTCGGCGATCGGCATTTATTTAGGGCGATTTATCCGGTTCAACAGTTGGGATATCATTACTAATCCCGATGCGTTAGTTAATACTGTGATGAACGATTTGATGGGGAAACGTCCATTTTTATTAATTGCTGCGACTTTTGTAGTAATTGCTAGTTTGTATTGGGTGATGAAGCAAATTACTTTGGGGATTAGCCAGCGATTTTACCCGAATCCATCCCAGTCAGAGTTTTCCGGTGCCAGCGGTAATTCTTCCGAACCAATCGATGTGAGATTTTAGATAGAAGATTTGAGATGCGTTCGGACCTAGACCCCCGACTAATTCTGGCAAGTCGGGGTTCTAAAACAAGGTAACACAATATAATAATATGTATATATTTTAGCATTGGCGAGATTCCTACCTTGACTACTCAGATTCCTCAGAACTTTGTGCAAACGATCGCCAAGGAGCGCGGTGTCACAGATGCCGAGTTAGAAACTGTGTTTATGGCTCTCGATGGTCAAACTACGGCCGCGATCGCAACCAAGCTTGGCATTAGCGACATCGCAGTTCGTAAAAGACTAGGCGAGGTTTACAAAAAGTTTCAAATTGGCGGAAAAGGCCCGGGAAAATTGTCAGAATTGAGGCATCAGTTACTGTTGTCATACCATCAGGAACTCGGTTTCAGGGATTTTAGTCCGACAGCTAAAGGAAGCCTATCAAAAATGGCGATCGCACACCGACAACAAGATTGGGGCGAAGCACCAGATGTTACGGTTTTTTACGGACGGACTCAAGAATTAAAGACTTTAAAGCAGTGGATTGTCTCAGATAATTGTCGGCTGGTGGCGTTGTTGGGCTTGGCTGGTAGCGGTAAAACAACTCTGTCAGTAAAATTAGTCTCACAGATCCAGAAAGAGTTTGATTTTGTGGTTTGGCGCTCTTGGCGATCGCAGCCGACTCCCCAACTGTTTCTCACCAACTTAATTCAATTTTTTTGCCACCACCAAAGAACCGATTTACTACCCGACAACGACAACATCAACGGTCAAATTTCCCTGCTGGTTGAGTATTTGCGGCACCACCGATGTCTGCTAATTTTCGACGATTTTGAAGCCGTGCTAAAGCCGGGAGAATTAGCAGGACATTACCGTCCGGGTTGGGAGGAATATCGAGAGTTAATTGTGCGGATATCAGAGGTTAATCACCGTAGCTGTCTGCTGGTAATTAGTGCAGAAGAACCTACAGAAATCCCTTTGCTAGCTGGGGAAAAAGTACGCTCTTTCAAACCTGAGATTTCCCAGGAAATTGCCCAGAATATTTTTCAAGAAAAAGGTTTATCTGCTAAAAATAGTGAGTGGAAAATTTTGTTAGGGCGCTACGGAGGAAATCTATTAGCATTTAAGATTGTAGCCACCACGATTCAGGATTTTTTCGAGGGGAATGTTGGTAGTTTTTTGGAAGCAACGGCATTATTTATTGAAGAACATATCAGCAATCTACTCGCGCAGCAGTTAGAGCGAATGTCTACCGCAGAAACTGAAATTACCTATTGGCTGACTATTGCGGAAACTCCGGTTTCCCTCGGAATATTGCGACAGAAAATTTTGGGAAATTATTCCTTTTCTGATTTAGTGAAAAATCTCGATTCTTTGAGCCGTCGCTCGTTAATAGAAAAAATCCATCAGGGTACAGAAACGGTGTTTATGCTTCAGCCTTTGATGATGAAATATGTTGCCGATAAGTTAGTAGAAAAGCTTAAATATGAGATTTTGGAGACGATTAAGACGCAAAAAAACGAAAATATGCGGTTGTTGAAAGATTATGATTTTAGCATAAATTTTGCTAAAAAAGTAGGCCAATACGAGGCAAGCAGTTATATTCTAAGAATGGTAAAAAATCGGTTGCAAGTTTTGTGTCTGAAAACTAAAGGAGATGAAGAACTTTTAAATATCCTGAACAAACTTGCATCTTTGCTGGCAGAGAAATCGACTTTTGAAGTGGGATATGCTAGAGAAAATATTGCGCTTATTATTGCACAAACTTAGTCTTAAAACCTAGATACCAGACTCGATGAAGCAGTCTGGTATCTCACACTCACAGAGTTGGATTAGGGAGCATCCCGATTGTGTAAGGGCGAAGCATGACCCCTGTAAATCTTTGGCGCGAGCTAATAAATTGTCTGCGGTCATGCTTCGCCCCTAGGAATATATTTGCACTCATTGAGATGCACCCGTTGGATTATTTGACAATACCCAAAACTGAGGCTGATTCAGAACCAGTAATTTTACCCAAAGCAGGAGCTGTTTGAGCCTGGGCAATTTTGGGAACCAAAAGTTGATTCGCATAAATCCGAGGATTTTCTTGAGCGATTTGGATGTAAGATTCCCGGACTTCTGCATTCACTGCCACAGTCTTGGCATCATAAACTTGCATCGCCATATTGGGATAGAAACCAATGCCAACAATCGGGATTAAAAAGCAAAAGGCGATCGCCACTTCGCGAGGTTGAGCATCGATAAATACTGCATCCGCAGGCAAAACGCAACTATTACCGAAACAAACCGCTTCATCCAGATTATTTCTCTGATTTTGCAAATCTAAATCCTGGATGTCACAAGCGGCGGCGGCTCCAGAATTATAGAAGAGCTGGCGCAGCATCGAGAGCAAATAAATCGGTGTCAAAATCAGTCCTACCGCCGCCAGGAAGACAATCACAGCCCGGAAAGAATCGCTATAGATATCGCTAGTTGCCACACCGACAAATACCGAAAGTTCGCTAGCAAAACCACTCATACCGGGAAGCGCCAAGGAAGCCATAGCGCCTGCGGTAAACAAGGCAAATACTTTGGGCATGACTTTACCAATCTCGCCCATTTCATCCATGATCATGGTATGGGTGCGATCGTACGTAACGCCGGCCAGAAAGAACAATACTGAGGCGATTAAACCGTGGGAAATCATTTGCAACAGAGCACCATTGATTCCCAAGTCATTGAAAGAAGCAATACCCAGGAGTACAAATCCCATGTGAGAAATAGAGGAATTCGCTAGGCGGCGCTTCATGTTGGTTTGGCCGAAGGAATTCAGTGCTCCGTAGATAATGTTAACTACGCCAAGCACGGCCAGAATCGGTGCAAAGTAAACGTGAGCTTTAGGAAGCAGTTCCAAATTCAGACGAATCAGGCCATATCCGCCCATTTTTAACAGCACACCGGCCAGAATCATGGACACGGGAGAAGATGCTTCGCCGTGGGCATCAGGTAGCCAAGTGTGGAAGGGGAAAATCGCCAGTTTCACGCCGAAGGCTATCAACAATCCCGCATAAAGCAGTAATTCTAAACCCAGGGGGTAGTCTTTCAAGCCTAGTTCTACCATATCGAAGGTGATATTGCCTCCGCCGTAGAATGCCATTCCTAAAGCAGCTACCAGAATGAAAATTGAAGCGCCAGCGGTATAAATCAAGAATTTGGTGGCTGCGTAGCGACGGTTTTGTCCGCCCCAAATCGAGATTAGCAGGTAAACCGGAATTAGTTCTAGTTCCCAGACAATGAACAGTAGCATGATGTCTTGGGCAACGAATACTCCTATCTGTGCCGAGTACATCACCAGCATCAGGAAGTAGAAAAGTCTGGGTTTGCGATCGACCTCCCAGGCTGCAAAAATTGAGAGAGTCGTCACCAGTCCAGCCAACAGTACCAAGGGCACTGACAATCCGTCAACGGAAACAGACCAGTTGAGGCCCAGAGAAGGTATCCAGGGGTATTGCTCTACGATTTGGAAAGTAGAGATTGTGGGATCGTAATGGGTCCAAAACACCCAGCACATGAGTACAAAGTCTGCCAAACCCACGCCCAGGGCGTACCACCGAATTGTTTTGCCCCCTGTATCGGGTAGAAAAGGGATGGCGACGGAAGCTAGGAGGGGTAACAGGACTATCGCGGTCAGCCAAGGAAATTGATCCGCTATCATAATGGGAATAAATACTTACTGGAAGATGACTAATATTATAATACAAAATTTAATAAAAATTTAATATTTATTGATAATTTTTTTTTATGACACCCATGGGGGGTTGTCATATCACCAATTGCGACAAAAGTCAAGTAGACACTCCCACGCGCATTGAGGCGCGCGGGGATTCTTGGTTGTAGTTTAGGGACTTGGGGGTGAAAATTTGATATCGGCCCAAGACAATTGCCTACTTTGGTTGGTGCTGCTTTCGAGCTTTTCTTTCAGTTTGGCAACATTAACGGTATCCTGTGTGGCAGAAATATTGCTTTGGGCGATCGCATCTTTGACTAGCTGAATATTGAGAGTCGGATTTGCTTTGACAGCTTCCACAGCGTTTTTCAGATTCCGTTGATAGTGGGCGTTACCAATGGCTTCTTCTTTAGAGCGCGAACTGGTTTCAAAGCATTTGTCCAAATCGCCATAAATGCCATTACGCCTGGTTTTGGTGTAATATTGGCGTTCTGTGTCTAGGAGTTTTGCCATTAATTCCAGGTGCATTTTGTCCTCGCACATTTCTTCGAGCACAGTCCATTCGTCGCTACCGAGGAGTTTTCTTTCGGCGGCGGGGCGACTGTCTTCAAAGGGTTGACCGGTGACTTGTTCGTAAATGCGGGGTAAAGAGTCATCGAATTCGTGTTTTTCTTCCAGCCAAATGCGGCGGATTTCACTAAGTTCTTCCGGGGTAATTAGGGTGATGTCGCGCATTTCTACAGGTGCGGTTTTGCGTATTTGAGTTTGTGCTTCCAAGACTCGTCTGAGCCAGTATTCCCGCCAGAATTTGATATAGGGGCCGGGGATGGGTTCGACGGAGGTTTTGTCGTCGCCCATGTTGCGTTCAAACAGTTCTACTCTACCGTAGATGCGCCGGAAGTCTCTTTTTGGGCGATCGTCTTTTATATCTAATTCGTTGCGAATATCCAGCAGAGGCTGCATCCATTCTTTTTCCTCATCGTTTTGAATCATTGCCTCCATTGATTTATCTTGATTTACCATTGTACAAACCCAGCAACCAAAGCGAGAATCACCACAACTAGGCGTAGAAGTATCAACTACTAGAGGGCATTCGTTATCTGCTGTCGCACCGCGATACATCGTAAACAAATCTTTATTATCCCCTCCCCAAGGGTTAGAATACTGCATGAGATAAAGCCAAACTTCATCATCACGCCAGTCTTCAACAGGAGTATAAATTAGAGAATTAATTAAACGAGAATTAGGACTCAAGCGATCGCGCACTCTACCTGCTTCATGTTTTTTCATTGTGGCAGCGCGTTTGCTACTTTCAGCCTTTCGAGTGCCTAAAACCACAATAGTTTCACCGTGATATCTAACCATTTCACGGATAAAATGGTTAACAGGTTGAATTTTCATGCGATCGGTACACCACCGAAATCCATTTCGAGGTGCTGGATAGCCTCTACCAATTAAGCATACCCAGAATGTTTCTTGAACAGAAGGATGAAGCAAATGGGGTTCAACAGGCATTTTTTGCAGCTCCGCTGCTAACCTAACCTGTTTAATACAATTGCGAACCCAGGTAGAAATTATCGGATTTTCAACTAGCGTATCAGTTGTAATTAAATGAATTGTTTTTGTTCGCTTGGACAGTGGGAGTGCTGCGATCGCATTCCAGATCAGCTGCAATACTGCACTCGAATCTTTCCCAAAAGATACACCTAAAATCCAGGGGATTTCATCGCTACAGTACAACTCCTGAATTTCTTGAGTTAACTTTTCTACATCATCCACTAACTGCTTAACGCTGCGCGGTGGGAATAGTGGCATCTGCTGAGCTTGTGTCATTTTACCAATCTCCCCTTGCCAAGCAGCAACACTTGTGCTGTGAATTCCACCCTGTGACGCAACATAATTGTTTGCCCTTGATCGTTGAGCTTTGAGCGTAATAGTCTGTCTAACTACTATACTCCTTCATGATTTACAATTAAATATTAACCTTTAAATTAATTTACAAGCTATGACTAATGACAGCCCGACTCAGCCGCCACTCAAGCAGCGACTAGATGAATTCCTTGAGCCGTACTTCGCCAGATACCACCGTCAGAAGTGCTATCCAGGCTTAATATTTGAACAGGGAAAGCGAAAAATGATACAATTCAACGTGCCTGCGGATGACTTGCCTACTCTTCTCCAGGCAAAACCTTCTACAAATAACGAGCCTGAGTCTGGTAAAAACCGTCCAGAGATTAAGGGCCATGCTGAGGAAGTCAAGGAGTACATTCTCAAGCGCGTTAGAAAAGACCAACCTTGGATTCTGGGGACCCTCACTGCAAATGTCGATCCAGAGAAGATTGAAATTATCGAACTAAGTCGGGGAATTTGCTTAGTAGTCATCCCTCGTGGTGTTAAGTTAGATATTACCGACGGACAGCACCGCAAGCGAGCGATTCACGAATTGATTGAGAGTGCTAACGGCGAGTTAATTGGAGATAATGATTTCCCAATTACGCTAGTTTTAGAAGGCAACTTAAATCAGTGTCAAAGAGACTTTAGAGATATGGCGCAAACAAAAGCGCTGGATAAATCGTTACTCTTGTCCTTCGGCGAAATGGAAGGTAGAATTGGTATTTGCAAACTTTTAATTGAACAAGTGCCAATTTTTAAGGGCAAGACAGAGAAAGTTAAAGGTTCTCCATCATCTAAAGAAAAGCGAATATATACAATGAACTATCTCGCAAAGGCTGTTAGTTGCGCTTTTGCTAACGATCCGAATAACGAGCTGAAAGATTACGCTCTATCAGAATGCTCGGCAGCTATAATTAGTTGTCTCAATCAATTTTTTACAGAATGCAGTCTAACTCAATACATTTATGAGACAGAAGCTGATGATTTGACTGTTAATCAAATTGAAAAATTTAAAGAAAGTTGTTTATTGGGCAGGAGTGTGGGAATAGAAATATTAGGAAAGTTACTCTACTGTACTTATGATGCTGATAGCTATTGCTTCGATCCAGAACGAGTATCAGAACTTGCTCAACTTGATTGGTCAAGAAACAGCCATCTTTGGGAGGGAACTGTGATTTTGTCGGACAATAGCCCAAATAATCTTGTTCGTAACTATAGAATAACAGCTAGTGTTAATGCTGTAAAAATGGCAGTCAGTAAAGTAAAAGCCCATCTAGAATGGATTTAACCTACAGCGGTTCCCGCTGCAAGAGCGACACACAAACATGAATCCTCAACATTTAATAAATTGGTTTGTTAATTGCTCCTGGGAGCATCCCGATTTGGGAAACACGCCTAGAGGGGCTTTCGCATTCGCGTTGAAAATCTCTGATATATCTATAGGATATAGGCGCGAATGCGAAAGCCCTACAAAAATGCGATGCACCCCGCTTTTGTACCTCATAACAGCAGAAACCGCTGTATATGATCCACCTTTGCCTTCACCAACCGCGCGCGATTGACTTTTGTCTGTTTTTATAATATGCAACAACCCTCACTCCAGATAATTTAAGTATTTCACAATATTTTTTTAAAAACAACCATTGACACAAAAATTTAAACGTGATATTTTTTGAAAAAATACCATATTTATATAAAAACCGCCGATGAACACTAACCCAGCGTATGACCTCGTTAATAAAATATTAGAAAAAGAAAATAGCGATCGCCAAGAAATCGCACTGTTATTAGATAATTACCTAGGAAAGGACGATCGCATTTTTGTCCAAAAAACCCAGATGGGAAACAGCGAAGCCTACATCGGTTCAGTCAGCCTAGAATGGTTAGACTCCCGCGTGCGTTTCGCCTCACAAATGCCACTTTTCCGCCACAAATTCGACCTTCAAACTAACAACATCCTCCGCGACGACGAAACCATCGATGAAATCATCCAACGCCCCCTAGATTGGTCCCGCCAAGCCGCCCTCACTCAATATCTAGCCGCCCGCAAATCCCACAAATTTCCCGCAGTTTTAGTGGTCATCAGTCCCCCGTGGGTAGACAATCCTCTAGCCGATGAATGGGATCAAAATAAAGTCGCAACTAAATCGGCTGCGGAATTCGTATCCTTTGATAAAAACCAAAATTTAGGGCTGTTGAATGTTTCTCAAAAAATTTCAATTTTTGCCTTAGACGGCCAGCATCGGTTGATGGGAGTTCAAGGTTTGATGACTTTAATTAAAACCGGAATCCTGCAAAGATATAACAAAAACAAAAAACCTGTCGGCGCTGCAATTACCCTCGAAGATTTAGCCGAAGAATATCAACTAGACCCCGAAAAAGTCTGCGATTTAGCCCAGGAAAAAATCGGCATTGAGTTTATTCCAGCCGTGGTGGCTGGGGAAACGCGACAGCAAGCACAACGGCGCGTGCGATCGATCTTCGTGCACGTTAACTTAATGGCGGTGACGCTGAGTCAGGGCCAATTAGCCTTATTAAATGAGGACAATGGATTTGCAATCTGCGCCCGCAAAATTGCCGTCACCCATCCGTTATTAAAAGAGCAAGATAGTAGAAACCCCCGCGTCAATTGGGACAGCGCCACCGTCGCAGCCAAATCAACTGTGTTAACCACATTGCAAGCCCTGCAAGATATGTCGGAACGGTATTTAGAATACAAATTTCCCCATTGGAAGCCGGAAAAAAAAGGTTTGATTCCCATGCGTCCGGAAGATGATGAATTGAAAGAGGGGATTGAAGAGTTTAGGAAACTGTTCGATTATTTAGCAACTTTGCCCAGTTATCAAAGAATTGAAAGTGGCGAAGAAACAGCAGAATTGCGCCGATTTAGTTTTGAAAAGCCAGAGGGAGAGGGCAATATTTTGTTTCGTCCAGTCGGTCAAATTGCCTTAGCTAATGCTTTAGGAATTCTCACTTTTAGAAAGAAACTTTCCCTGAAATCAACTTTCGATAAACTCCGCAGGTATGATGTGGATGAAGGATTCAGCCATATGGACAATCCTGAGTCTGCGTGGTATGGCATTTTGTACGATCCGAATAAAAAGCGAATGCTAGTTTCTGGGAAGGAATTAGCGGCGAAGTTAATGGTATATTTGGTAGCGGGAATTCAGGATGATATGGATCGGGCTCATTTGCGGCAAGCGGTGGCCCAAGCGAGAACTTTTGAGGGTAAAGCTATTAGTTTTAATAGCAAATTTGTGCGGCCGCAAGAGGTGGGATTGCCGCCGATACTGAGTTGATTTTTTCTCCGCAGATGCACGCACATCTACAATCTAGAATCGGATGATTTTTTAGATTGCTAACTGCTGCTATTTCTTGCTGCTTCTAATTTTAGACGGATTGCAGCTTGAACTTTCTCATCAAAATCTGGATCGCCAGGACTTGCAATAATCCTCAGCGGATGCTGATTGATTCTGTCTAAGTATGCCTGAAAAGCGGCTCTATCTCCACGATGTTTTAGAAAATACTGTTTTAATTCAGTATTCGACATTGCATTATAGTTAACTTGGCTCATCAGCAAACTCCCCATTTGGTAAAATTTGGAACTCAAGCTCTTCATCGTACCCAGCCAATATGTATACGTTACGAGTGCGATCGTCAACATAAATAAGATGGATGGGCTGAAGCATTGTATAGGTCAATTGATAACAGATGCGATATAAACTCTCTAGCTGGGCATTAGTAGGCATTAGGGTTAAGCATTTCACCTAATACTTATATTAACATATGACTCAAATTCACTGTAACATTTCCTGAATAGTTTAAAAAACCCGTAGGCCGATCGATCCTGCGGGTTTTCAAATTAGTCAACGTCTTATGGCATCAAAGGTTTAATAACTGTAACACAAAGTTCTTTAAACAATTCTCGAACACAACGAGCGATAACGCGCTGACGGGCTAACTTTATAGGAGTACCACCTTTTTTACGCCGTCTCAAATTTTCCGATGGCGACATTTGCTCCTGAGTGTCGTTCTTGCCATAAGTAAATTTTAAAGACGGGTTGTTTCGCGAAACTTCTAGCCGACAAAAACACCATTGC
>JAHREW010000042.1 GCA_020883125.1 Microcoleus sp. CAWBG506 | reverse complement strand
GCTGCTGCCAATGGACGGAATGTAAGTCAACCTGGTAAGACTTCGGTCTTGCTAGATGCTATTCCGGTTGAAGTTGGAAGCCCCCGTCATAGCGTACTCGCGCGGGCAGGTGGGTAGTTCACAATCATCCTATAGAAGTCAGAAGCTAAAAGTCTCAGGGTTTTCGACAGCTCGCGAATTAGAAAAAAAACTATGTCTCAAAATGTCACCGCAAAACAGATGGGTGTGGAATCAGCCCAAGACCTGATCGCCGTAGTGGCGACAGTGGAAACAGTCACCGCCGAAACAGTGGCGGTAGAATCCTACGCCGATAGGTTGATGGATGAACTGTTTGAAGGGGTCGATCGAGCATTTGATGCAAGTGGCGGACTCCCCACAGAGCCAGTACAGCCAGAAATTATTACCCTCAAGTCCATATCGGTACCTCAAATAGTGCTGTCGCCACCGCCAGCCATGGGCTACCAGCGCTCAGAAAAAGATGTCGCAGCGATCGCCCGCCGAGTCGCCCTAGAAACAACCAAAAAACATCAGTCCAAACAATCTTTTGATAAAATGCTCCTGGGAGCAGCCTTTGGTTCCCTGATGTTAGTTTTGGGGCTGTGGTTGGCAAGTCGATCGGGACTGGTGCGTTTACCAGCGGCGGCAACCACAAGTACCACGCCGACAGCTACCACAAAAACAGCGCCAGACACAGAGTTTTCCGAATACGTGCAGCGATCGCTTCTAGCGATCGAACAAAAAAAATCACCCCAGGCAAACATCCAACTTCCAGGAGTACCCGGAGTCGCCCCCCCAGGGACACTGCCGAACATTTCAATTTCCGGCGCGCCACCAGCTACGGCCGGTCTTTCCACAGCAGTTAACCGCGTCGCTGAGGCGATCGAGCAAGCCGCCGCCCAACAACCAGGATCACCCACGCCCCAAGTAGTGATTATCCCACCGGCAAACACAATAGTGACCAACCCACTTCCGGCTCCAACCGTCGCAGTTTCTCCTTCAGCTAACCCTCCATCATCTGGGAGAGCGATCGCTGTTGCCGGTAGCACCAGTCCCAGCACTAGCCCCGTCGCCAGTTCCCCTTCCCCCTCCACATCTCCCGAACCGAAAATTTCGGCTCGCGAAGAACCAGCAGCCCCCCCCGCAGCAGCCCCTCCCGCAGCAGCCCCCCCCGCAGCAGCCCCTCCCGCAGCAGCCCCTCCCGCAGCAGCCCCATCAGCAGCAGCAGTCCAGCCGGCAGCACCGCAGTCACAACCAGCGACACCAAGTGTCAGCACCACGCCCACAGCGGCTCACACCCTGGTAGGGATTTTGGAATTGGGCGATCGCTCGGCTGCTTTATTTGAAGTAGACGGTGTAGCTCGCAGAATTTATGTCGGCGAAAGCATAGGCGCTAGTGGTTGGACTTTGGCAGAAATTAAAAATCAAGAAGCAGTGATCCGCAAAGGAGGAGATGTGCGATCGGTTTTTGTCGGTCAGAAGTTTTAAGAAGTCATTAGTCAGCAGTCATTAGTCATTAGTTGGGTAATTGGTAATTGGTAATTGGTAATTGGTAATTGGCAATTATGAGCCTGTATCTCACAAAGGTTGAAAACAGTTATAATGACTAATGACCAATGACCAATGACTAATGACTAATGACCAATGACTAATGACTAATGACTAATGACTAATGACTAATGACTGAGGAAGTATAAAAAAATGGGCCTATTTGACGATGTTAGTAGATTTTTAGAAACAAAATTAGAAGAATTCTTACGCAGCAATCCACATTTAGAATTGCAAGCAATAGAAGAACAACTCAAAGAACAAGAAGAAGACACCCTGCGACTAATTCTCGAAATCCAAAAACAAGAGAAAACACTGCAAGCAGAAATTCTGTCCACAGCCGAAGAAATTCAACGCTGGAACGATCGCATCAATAAAGCCAAAGCATCTCAAAGGCTCGACCTCGCCCAAGCAGCCCAAGAAAGACAAGCAACTTTACTACGTCAGGGAAATCAGCGCTGGGGTCAAATGCAAGGCTGTAAAGAACGGATTGAAAAAGCCAAAGAACTTTATCGCCAAATTCAGCTACGGCGAAAAGAAGTGCGAGCAAAAGCAGCCGCAGCAGCCACTAGCAATGCTGCGAAAACGGCTACCAAAACCGAGCAGAGTTGGGATACAAAGGGTTGGAATCAGAGTTCCAATTATAGCAGTTTTAGTGCCGCCGACCCTTTAGAAGAAAAATTTCAACGCTGGGAAGCAGACGAAGAACTCGATCGCATGAAACGCAATATAAATCGATAGTTTATAGTCAATTTCAAAACTCTCTTCTGTTTTCTGACTCTGCGCCCTCTGCGCCCTCTGCGGTTCAATTATTCCTAACCACATAAATCAAATCCATGACTACTCACAACACCCCCGTTTCCCCCGTCACCTGGCTCGAAGACCGAGTTCTACTAATTGACCAAAACCGACTCCCACAGGAATACAGCACAGTCGAAATTAGCCGCTGCGACGACATGGCCGAGGCGATTAAAACCATGATAGTTCGCGGTGCTCCGGCGATCGGGGTAGCAGCAGCTTACGGAATGTATTTGGGTGCGAGGGAAATCGAAACGGGCGATCGCACCGAATTTTTAACTCAACTCGAAAAAGTGGGCGATTTACTGCGATCGACCCGTCCCACTGCGGTGAATTTATTTTGGGCAATATCGCGAATGCTCAAAAGTGCCGATCGCGCGATCGGTTCCGTAGAACACATCCAAAAAACTTTGCTAGAAATGGCAAAAACCATTCAAGCAGAAGACTTGCAAACCTGTAAAGATATCGGCGACAAAGGTTTAGAAGTTCTCCCAGCTACACCCGAAAAATTAACATTACTAACTCACTGCAACGCCGGTGGTTTAGCAACAGCGGGCTACGGTACAGCTTTAGGTGTCATTCGTTCAGCTTGGCGAGAAGGCAGACTCGGCAGAGTTTTTGCCGACGAAACTCGTCCCCGTCTCCAAGGTGCGAAACTGACAACTTGGGAATGTGTACAAGAAGGAATTCCCGTCACATTAATTGCCGACAATATGGCCGCCCACTGCATGAAACAAGGCATGATTCACGCGGTAGTTGTCGGCGCAGATCGGATTGCCGCTAACGGCGATGCTGCTAATAAGATTGGCACTTACAGTTTAGCAATTATCGCCAAAGCTCACAACGTTCCTTTCTTTGTCGCCGCGCCTCTTTCGACTATTGATTTTGAACTTCCTGACGGGAGCAAGATTCCGATTGAAGAACGAGATCCAATTGAAATGTATCAAGTGGGAACTACGCGGATTTGTCCTGTGGGAGTCGAATTTTATAATCCCGCTTTTGATGTGACTCCTGCCGAATTAATCTCAGGAATTATAACAGAATATGGCACTGTTGCTCCTGCACAATTGAAACAGTTTAAGTCCAAACAATTAGTTTAATAGTATGTTACAAAACCGCTTAATTCAACAGTTATCTCTGACAAACTTCAGAATTGATAATTTCCCAGGTTGGCAAATTGGACTTGTTTTAATAATTCTAATTCTGCCAGTTATTTTCAGTAAAGTTGCTCAAGCTAAATTGTCACAAACGGTTAAAGCAGAGGAATTAGCAGCCAGACAATATGTTAGCTGGATGAATAGAACTCAGCAAGCTTACTATGCTGAAAGAGCCGAATTTACAGATTCTCTTGACAATCTAGGTCTTGGCATAAAACCTGAAACTGCGAATTACAAATACTCAAGTAGTACAGAAAATCAAGCTGTATTTAATTATGGAGTTTCGCAGAACGCTAATTTCAAAAGTTTTGTGGGAGGCGTTTTTTTAATAGAAAATACTAGCCAAAAAATCCTGTGTCAAGCTAATGCTGCTAGCACGACCAAGCCAGCAAATCCTACTAATAATAATGGTACTTTAGCCTGCGGTGCTAATACGGTAGAAGTTTCTCACTTGTCACCAACGGTTAAAGCCTCTGAAGCAGATGAAACAGAAGGCAAACTATATGTTGGCTCAATGAATAAAGCTCAGCAAGCTTACTATGCTGAGAATGGTGAATTCACGAATTCCGTTCCGAATCTAGGTCTTGGTATTAGATCGGAAACTGCGAATTACAAATACTCAATTAGTGTGGAAAACAAAGCTGTATTTAACTACGGAGTATCGAAGGAAGGTAAGCTCAAAAGTTTTGTGGGAGGAGTTTTCTTGATAGAGGATACTATAGCAGGAATGACAACAGCAACAATTCTGTGTCAAACTAATACTGCTAGGATGATACAACCAGCTAATCCTACAAATAAGAATGGTACCTTATCCTGCGGTGCGAATATGACACCAGTTACTCGATAACTCATGTTAATTTTTTTAGTATATTAGGAGTGTAGACGGAGTTGATATTATTACAGAACATGACACGGTTACTCCTGGGGATTTGAAACAGTTTCAGGCAAAACAATTGGTTTAATTGTATGTTAGTCAACCGCTTAATTCAAATGTTTGATCTGAAAATAAGCCGGATTTATAGCTACCAAAACTGGCACGGGTTAGTTATTTTAACAACTCTGAGTCTGCCATTTTTTTGTACTACATCCGCAACAGCTCAAGTTTCAAAAACGATTAAAGCCTCGGAATCACAAGCCAAACAATATGTGCAAACGATGAATAAAGCCCAGCAAGATTACTATGCACAAAATAGCGGATTTACAAGTTCCATTGCCAATTTAGGCTTGGGGATAAAACCTGAAAGTCCCAATTACAAATACTCCATTAGTACGGGAAACAAAGCTGTATTTAATTATGGAGTTTCCCAACAACCAAATCTGAAAAGTTTTGTGGGAGGAGTGTTTTTGGTCGGAACTACTACCCAAACAATCCTGTGTCAAAGTGCTGCTGCTAGCACCAAAAAACCCGCTAATCCTATAAATACCAATGGAAACTTACTCTGCGCTGCTGGAACGGCTAAGATTTAGAGATAAATCACGTCCGATCGATAAAGTCGATCGGGACTGATGAATTGACCAAGATATGACTGTTGAAGAAACTGCTAGTTTGTTGAATGTGTCGCCATAATTTGTGGTGAAATTGCTCAATGATGGGGAAATTCTCTATGGAAAAGTAGGAAACCAGCGGGGGATTAGTTTGGCAAGTGCGATCGGCTATAAACAGCAGCGTAGTCTTAAGCGCCGTGAAATTCTCAAGGAATTAGCTGAGTTTAGCCAAGAAGAGGAATTGCATGAGACCAGAGTATATAGCTAGCAGGTTGATTCCGATTTTTGCAGATAAGATTCAACGTTATTATCAGAATATTTTGTAGTTTTAGTTAACGGTGATAGCTCTTGTGTGGAGAAAGGCGATCGCACTTGAGTATCTGTTGATATAGGGAGAGGCGATCGCTCACGTAGTGAGCTAATTTCCAAAAAATACAAACACTCTCTTAATAGACAGGATTTTTCTGAATGTAGCGTAACATGGCTGGACTAGCTGTTATGAACATCGTAATGATGAAAACTAAGAAATAGGCTAAGAGTAGATTTGCTCCTGACTTGATAAATGTAAAGCTACCAATTAAAGAGGTGATAAAGTCAACGATAACTGCTGGTGCCCAGATCATAAAAATAATTGGGTTCTTTCTTTCAAAAACATCTAGAGTCAATAAGTTTAGTCCTGTTATTACCGAAGTTCCCATCGCAGCAAATGCCAAATTTCCAATGTCAGGATCTCCGATTTGGGTTCCCAAACCTCCCAGTATTCCGAGAAAAGTAGTGTATGAATCACCAAGCATACCTATAAAAAATAAGAAAAACAAAGTAGCCTGCATTTTTTGATCCTCTTATAACTAATTAACGTCGAACCAAACTAACTAAAATTGCCAGCGATATACCAAAAATTAGAGCAACTATTGCCAAGATGGCAAATTTTGAATCAGCGTCTAATTTGAATTTTTTCTTTTGCCTTTTTCCAGATTGTTGCTCTACATGGCTTATGTAAGCAAGTCTTGCAATGAAAGCCTGCCAACTTTCTAGGCTTTCATTTCTCAGGGATTCGATATCTTGCGATTGAATCATTTTAGTGCTTTTTTTGAGCAATAAATTGACAATTTGTTGATATCCTGGAAGTAATTCATTGGCAAAATACTCTAAGTCAAATGAACTGGATGAGCTGGAATACTGCTTATACCACAGTGAAATTCCCATATCATGCAATCTTTGCCAATCCTTCAATGTGAAAGTTTGACTAGCTTCATAAGCTCGATCTATTGCCCTTGAATCTCTTAAGTATCTTCCATCGATTGAAATTAATTTTGAGCTGAGTAATAAAACTTCCTCAAAAGACTTTGAATCTTCCACGATTTCTTTCCAGATAGGTTTATCCATTGCTCCTTATCCTACAAAAAGCAGGGCTTACCACCAACTATCACTACTGCTAGAGCTGCTATCAGATCCGCCGCTTCCCGAATCACCACTTCCCGAATCGGAAATATCACTTGGTTCGGAGTCAGGGCTACTCTCGAACAGGTCCGAAGAGCGGCCACCATCTCCATAATTCCCATCTCCATAATTCCCATTTCCATAATCGGATCTATAGCTTGAGCCAGAGTCATGACTATCACTTGGTTTGGAGTCAGGGATGTCCCCGAACAAACCACCGAACCAAGAATCTTCACGATCGCCAGGATCACTGTTATTGGACTCAGGACTATCACTCGGTTCAGAGTCAGAGCTATCACCGAACCAATTACCGAACAAATCCCAAGAGCCACCACTATCGCCAGGATCACTCGATTTGGAATCAGAAGTATCACTTGATTCAGGGTTGGGACTGCTCCCAAAAAAGCCAACAAATGATGATATTAAGCCACCAAGTAAGGCTTCTCCTCCACCATCACTACCACGGTCATCGTCATAGTTTTCTTTTGTTTCTTCATTGCATCGCCAAAAGATAGCTTCTGCCACTTCTACCCTATTGCTTCCGTATCCGGCTACATACCAGCCTTGCTCATGTGCTTCTTCTACCATTTTTTCATAGTTTTCATGCCAAAATGAAGGTAAATCGAGCAAAATCCCTATCGCTATTTCTTCTTTTATTGGTGTCCTTTCAGCACCCAAATACTCAGCTCTTTCGTTATCACTGGGTAAGAGATATGCCATTACAACGGACTCATATTTTTTCTGGTCATCGCACTCTACCCACCTGATAGTAACGGTTTCTCCTCGCTCAATCCGTTCGCTTATTCCAGAATTGCCTTCTCCTGTCAGATGAGCTTTCAATCTAGACAGAATATCTCTAGATGTTCCTTCAGCTTTTCCTACGTAAAGAGTTCGCTCATCATGTTCATCACGAATTAGGTAAATGCCGGCTTTTCCCTTACATCCCGATTCTCTTAATTTTGTATTTACATCGTTAGTGATCGGATCGAATTCAAACGGTTGAGACCAAGCACTTTGTCCATTACAAGCTTCACCTGCTCTTTGAGATCCGCCAATGTTTCTCGTCTGTGCGTCCCGTGAGTTACTACTTTCAGATACGCTATTAGTTCTCGCTTGTGTCTCCCCTGAGTTACTACCAGTAGCATCATCAGAACTGAAGACTTTATCAACTTGAGAGGCTATCTCAGCGAAGCCTTCACCAATCCAACCGAATGGTCCTCCACTCATAGCTACTTTCTCCTGCCAAGCTACGCTTCATAACTTTACCCTCCATATAGTAAAGTTTTCTGTCACAATCTGAAAAGCGGAAAAAGACGGATCTTTTTTAACCTTTGATGTGCAAGTCGGATCTGGACGGATCTAGACGGATAAAGTCAGGTAAAATAACCCCAGTTCTCTCACATCGATGCTGATGGACACTCACCAGGTATTAGAATTTGTAGATAAAGTTGTCTACGCCAAGACAGGCAAACGTCTAAATGACTTGCAGCGTGGAATTATTGAGGGAACATTGAAACAACAAAAGTATGCTGAGATTGCAGATACTTATCGTCTTACACAAGGTCACGTTAAAGATGTGGGTTACGAACTTTTGCAAATGTTATCAGATACCTTTGGTGAACCAGTGGAGAAAGGAAATCTTAAATCGGTTCTAGAACGGCAAGATAATCTGAATATTTCTTTTGGTAATAACAACGTGATTGGCTACATCAATGTTTGTTCCGATCGCCCCACGGCTACCCCAGATGAAAGTCAGCCTCCGACTCCTGACTTGCGGCGCGACAAGTATCTAGCCAAGATTGAAACGATCGCGAAGTTGCGACAGTTTGGCTTGAGCGACGAGCAAATTGCAGAGTCGCTAGGGCTAACATTGGAAGAGGTGAAGCAAGTGGATAAAGCGTTATAATTTAGCTAGGATATTCTATCGGTAAAAATGGGATAGTAAATAATGACACTCACAGAATTAAAAAACGATCTAGCATCCTTAAATTCAGCCGAAAAAGCAGCGATTTTAGAAGTTTTACTTAAAACTTTAACCAACGGTTCCCTAGGCATTAAAAAGACTCCCGGCGTGTGTGGCGGCGATGCCTGTGTTGGCAATACTCGCATACAAGTTTGGGTACTTGTGGGTTATCGCCGTCTCGGATGCAGTGATGCTGAACTTTTCAAGTGCTATCCCCATTTGACTGCGGCTGATTTAGTCAATGCTTGGGCTTATGCTGATGCTTACCCAGACGAAATTGAACAAGCAATCAAAGAAAATGAGGAAGCCTAAAACATGGCACGAATTTATGCAGACGAACAGTATCCGTTACCAGTAGTTGAGTTTCTTCGACCTTTAGGTCACGATGTTTTAACAGTTCAAGAAGCCGGAAACGCAGGATTAGGAATTCCTGATGAGGATGTATTGACTTTTGCAGTGAGGGATGAGCGAGCAGTTTTGACTCTCAATCGAGGTGATTTTATTCGACTGCATCGCTCACAACCCGACCATGCTGGTATTATCATTTGTACTCAAGATAGCAACTGGGAAAGACAGGCGACCCGAATCAATGATGCTATTGCTGCCGAGGAAACATTGAGTGGGAAATTGATTCGAGTTAACCGTCCTTCGAGGTAAAAAAGCCCAACCATATAAAATGATTGAGATTGTAAACAATGGCACTGAAAGAATTAGAAAAACAACTCCTTGCCTTAACTCCCAGTGAAAAAACTCAGGCAATACAGCTATTAGTCCAAAGTTTAAGCAATACTTGGCAAGGAATTGAAAAAACTCCGGGCGTGTGTGGTGGCGATGCTAGAATTGCCACGACTCGCATACCTATTTGGTCGATGGTAAATTATCGCCTTCTGGGTGCAAATGATGTGCGGATTTTGCAAGACTTTCCTCATTTGAGTGCAGCGGATTTGGCGAATGCTTGGGCTTATGCTGAGGCACACCCAGAGGAAATTGAAGCTGCGATCGCTAGAAATGAGGAAAATTAATAAATGGTGCGTCTTTATGCAGATGAAAATTTTCCACTGGTAATCGTGGAATTACTGCGAACTTTTGGTCACGATGTTTTGACAGTCCAGGAAGCTGGAAATAGTAAGGTGCGTCGCCTTCTACCATCTGCAAGTTTCATCTAACATATAGCAGCGACACACCCTACAGCGAATCTACCTCACTTTAAAAGAAAACCGCTATACAAACGATCGAGCTTTAAATTCTCAACCTACTTGTTCTAGATATTGAGCTAAATCGTCCCGCAGGCGGCTCAGTTCGGCTTCAGTGGTCACGCGCACGCGATCGTCCCGAACCGTAATCAGCACTTTCGCAGCAAAGGGAGTCGGCCAGATATTCGGATTGCAGAAAACCTCAAAAAATACCTCCCCTGCATAGCGGTATTCCATCGGTTTTTGGGGAGAGGCTTTGCCGCCCGCAGTTTTGGCTGCGACTGCTTTGAGACTTTCCATCAAAGAGGCGATCGCACTTTGCAAATCCCGCGCGGCTTGGGGGGAAAAGCTAAAGGAGACAGAACCTTCAACTAAATTCAGCGTAAATTGAGAAACAGACATAAGCAATGAAATTTAACAGACAATTTTTAATGCTAAAAAATACAGTAACCCAAAAGAAGTACATTCTCGCTAAAATGGGCAGCCTGAATCCAATTAATTAAAAACTATCTCAATAAGCTAGGCCAAATTAATGAGTGTAAATATAACTCTAAGCAAGAGTCTGCAAGACTTTTAACCTTTTGTTACTCGATCGGCTTTAAACTAGAAACTATAAATTTTAATTGCTGATTCAGGAGAATCTATGCTAGCCGATAACCGTTCCGAAATCCGTAAGGTATTAATCATTACGTTGTTGCTAAATATACTCGTGATGGCAATTAAAGCCGTAGTGGGTTGGTTGACAGGTTCTCTTAGTTTGTTAGCAGATGCCTTGCACAGTGTCACAGACAGTGCTAATAATATTTTAGGACTGGTGACTAATCATTATGCCAATCCCCAACCCGATCGCGATCATCCCTACGGACATCAGAAATTTGACGCCCTCGGCGCTCTGGGAATAGCGGTTTTTTTGGGGATTGCTTGTTTTGAAATTCTCAGCGGCGCTGTGCAAAGGTTGCTACATGGTGGCAAAATTGTCAAAATATCCCCCAACGAACTATGGATCTTGCTGATTGTACTGGGAATCAATATTTTTGTTACTTTTTATGAGCGCGGAGTTGGAAAACGCCTTGGTAGTGCTATTTTAGTGGCGGATGCTCAACACACCATGAGTGATGTTTGGGTAACAATTATGGTAATTGCTGGGTTGATTGGTGTGTGGCAAGGGGAAGTTTGGAATATACCTCAACTGCAATCCTTAGATGTGTTTTTGTCTTTTCCTGTGGCTCTGTTGGTGTTTCACAGCGGTTGGAAGGTGCTCACAGAAAATCTACCTTGGTTAGTGGATGAAATGGCGATCGCACCGGAAATTATTCACGAGATCGCGATCGATGTACCGGGAGTTGTCAACTGTCACTCGATCGCCTCTCGTGGCGTGGTGGGGCGTCAGGTGTTTATTGATATGCACATGATTGTGGATGCGGCTGATGTAGAAACTGCTCACCGGATTACAGAAGAAGTAGAAGCCCATTTGGAAGAACGTTTCAGTCCTGTACGCATCTTAATTCACGTTGAGCCACCCGCTTATCAGTCCGATCGAATTAGCTATGATTCTGAAAACACAAGTCATTAGTCATTAGTCATTAGTCATTAGTCATTAGTCATTAGTCATTAGTCAGCGGTCATTCGTCATTAGTTATTAGTCCTGTCACAGTAGGAGGAAGGTATTTTTGCCCATCGCAATTCCTCCAATTTTTTACATGAAATGTAGCCAGCCATGCTAGGATGTCATAAAACTCCAGATGCAGAACAGACTCGATACACAACCATCGAGGCTAAAAAATATCAGAGTCACCCCTGTACAACCAAATCCATTGCCAGTAATGAGTCCTGAGAATACCTTACACGACGTATCCACTGATGTAGATGCCCAATCTACAAGTGCAGCAGACAGCCAGTCTCCTGAACATCATCCTGAATTACTCCAACCAGAACTTCAGGAAGAATCTCAGACAGAATCTCAGACAGAATCTCAGACAGAATCTCACTCAGAATCAGGGCCAGATTCTCAGACAGAATCAGGGCCAGATTCTCAGACAGAATATCACTCAGAATCAGGGCCAGATGCTCAGACAGAATCAGGGCCAGATTCTCAGACAGAATCTCACTCAGAAATTCAGCCAGAATCTCAGGCAGAATCAGGGCCAGAATCTCCACAAATTGAAGCAGAAAAAGTAAGCAAGCCTACTCCAAAACCAATCAAGAAATCTGATTTGGGCTATCAGCAAAAAACTCAACAAGATGCTCCTCAAGCAAAAGCAGAAGGGGAAAGCAAGCCTACTCCTAAGCCGATCAAAAAAAGTGATTTGCCACCTCCACCTGCTTCAGAACCTCAGCTAGAGGCTGCCACAGAGCAAGCACCACCAGCAGAAATCCCGTCTACTCCAAAAGCGAAGAAAATAATTGGAGGAGTGTCTAAATCGGCATCTCAGAGAAAACCTTCTAGAGATGGGGCCGAAAGTGGCGGTGGCTTCAATCTGGCGACTCAAAGACCGCCGAAAGCACCAAAATCTAATTCTTGAAGCAGGACTATCGACTCTTATAATTAAAAGATGCGATCGCTCTCGATCGCACTTTAAAAAAATTACCATCAAAATTTACTCGCCACCAAACGTTTTAGACAATATTAATCAAATTTAATCAATATTGCTTTGGGTGATGTAATGCGATACACTCAACACATGACTAAACCTGACAGAACAACAGTAGACATAAAAGGATTGCGCGAAAGAATTACGGCGGTTTCAGCTTTGCGAGAGTTAGCCGATCGCGCCCTGTCGTCGGTGTTGCGAATCTTAGTTACCAAAGGGCTGGAATCTTATGAATAAAAGTTAGCCCAAAGTACACAGCAGCAAATTTCACCGCCAACAGAGAAATCAAGCAATGATTAATTTCCCTTCTTTCTTTATTGGTTAGATTTAGATTTTTTAACCGCAGATATCAACCCATGAACACAAATAAACGCAGATAAAATTCCATCTGCGTTTATTTGTATTAAAATAATCTTCTATCTATCATATCAATTCCGGTTGTATCGGAATGATTTAACCGCGAAGGCGCTAAGGACGCGAAGTTCGAGAAGAGAGAGTTTAATACAGGACGATGAAGAGAGGATTTTATATCACTCCCACTCGATGGTTCCAGGGGGCTTAGAAGTAATGTCGTAAACCACGCGGTTCACCCCTTTAACTTCATTCACAATCCGATTTGAGATTAATTCCAACAAATCGTAAGGAACTCGCGCCCAATCGGCCGTCATCCCATCTTCACTGGTAATAAACCGCAAGACAATTGGGTAAGCATAGGTGCGTTGGTCTCCCATCACCCCTACACTGCGAATGGGAAGCAAAACTGCAAAAGCTTGCCAAAGTTCGTTGTACAATCCGTGTCGATTAATTTCTTGGCGCACCACCAAGTCAGCATCCCGCAAAATATTTAATCTTTCGGCGGTAACTTCTCCCAGAATCCGAATCGCTAATCCCGGCCCAGGGAAAGGTTGTCGGTTGACTATTTCTTCTGGAAGCCCGATCGATCTGCCGACTTTTCGCACTTCATCCTTGAACAATTTTCGCAGCGGTTCAATCAGCTTAAAGCACAAATCTTTAGGTAAACCGCCGACGTTGTGATGGCTTTTAATTTTAACAGCAACTCTTTCACCACTTTTGGGATCTACATTAGTGTCAGCAGATTCAATTACATCTGGGTAAAGAGTACCTTGGGCGAGGTAATCGAAGGGTCCAAGACGCTTCGATTCTGATTCAAATACGCTGATAAATTCGTGACCAATCCGCTTGCGTTTTACTTCAGGATCGGTAACACCTTCAAGCTGAGCTAAAAAGCGTTCGCGAGCATTAACATACTCAACATCAATGTGGAATTGCTCTTTAAATAATTTCACCAACCGTTCCGGTTCATACTTCCGCATAAACCCTTGGTCGATAAACATACAGGTAAGTCGATCGCCGATCGCCCTATGCAGCAAAAAAGCCAAAGTTGAAGAATCAACCCCGCCGGATAGAGCCAATAATACTCGTTTGTCTCCGACTATGGCTCGAATTTCACGAATCGATTCCTCGACAAAAGTAGCTGTGGTCCAAGTCGGTTCGCACTCGCAAATATGATAAACAAAATTACGAATTAAAGCCTGTCCACCGATGGAATGAACTACTTCTGGATGAAACTGAACTCCGTATAGATTTTTGTCGTGATGAGCAATTGCAGCACAGGAAGTATTTTCTGTGTGAGCTAGAATCGCAAAACCTTCTGGCAATTCGGTACAAGAATCTCCATGGCTCATCCACATGGTGCTACCATCTTCGACATTAGTCAACAAATCGGTAGGGTCGTCAATAGATAGGGATGCCTTGCCATATTCGGCTAACTTAGCGCGATCGACTACCCCTCCTAGTTGCTTGACCATCAACTGCATCCCGTAGCAAACACCCAACACGGGTATTCCTAAATGCCAAATTTCCGGGTCACATTGGGGAGCTCTTTCGTCATATACAGAACTCGGCCCACCTGAAAGAATAATTCCTTTAGGAGCCATGGCTGCTAATTGTTGAGCAGTAGTATGGTAAGAAATAACTTCTGAATATACTTGAGTTTCGCGAATGCGGCGAGCAATCAGTTCGGAATATTGCGAACCGAAGTCGAGAATCACTATCTTCTGGCGATCGATCTGCCCTAGAGAAGAGTTGCTTAGGGCGGATTTAGTTTCTATTTGAGTAGTCACGGTTAGTGGGTAATTGCTAATTGCTAATGGGTAGAACCTAGAACCAAGATTATTCGTCTGAAATAAACCTAGGTAATTAAGGTCTAGGGACTTGGAATTAAGACTTAATTAAGTATTATCCCCGATCGATCTTGGAGCAAGAGTTACGGGATATTCACACCACATTAACAAATTTGTGTCAAAAATGTATCTCCTAGTTCACTTTTAACAATAATTTTGCGATCGCGCCCGAACATCACTGAGCCCACGGGCACACGCTGCCCGCTGTGAGTAAACACGCAATCCGATGAGCGCAAGTCTATCTGTTGAGCGATGTCGCCGTAAATGCGATCGACCCAATTGCTGTCATTCTCCGCATCAAAAACCCGCAGTTGTTCCAGAGCATCTTCCGCCGTAGCAGCCTCAAAAATCGAGGAACACACATCAGCCGGCATTCGAGCCCGCGCACAAAAAGCTGTCAAAATTTCGCGCCGCCCATCGGCGAGGTGGTGGTGAGTGTGAAAAATCCCCGCCGCCAATTTCATTAACTTTCCGTGATAGCCAAACAGCAGAATCGATTTCACACCCTGACATCCAGCCTCTGCCAGTAAAGGACCGAGCCAATTAGCAGTTTTGACCAGCCGCTGCGGATCGATGCCCAGTTGTCGAGCCAAATCCAAGCCATTTTCGCCGATGCAAAACACCAAACAGTCAAATAGCTGGGCTTTTTGTTGTAGTTGTTCGCGGTAAATTTCCAACTGTCCGGGGGCGCTCAAGGGTTGAGAAATGCCCGTTGTACCCAGCAGCGAGAGTCCTTCTACCACACCGAAAGCTTCGTTGGAAGTACGGGTTGCCAATTGGCGACCTGATGGCAGAATCAGGGTGACAGTAATTTTTTCTCCGGTTTGGAGTTCTCGGCTCAGATTCACACGCAACAGCCGCTGGGCGTAATCGTAGATTGCCGCTCCTCCACCTATTTTGTGATGTCCAATTCCCTCGCCCCCAACAATCAGTATTTGCTCTTGTGCTTCCTCAATTTCTCCCTCGGACACTCTCCGTAATTCAACCATTGCCCAAACTGGGGTATGGCGAGTCAGATCTAGGTTGTCACCAGGGTCAGAGCGAGTCATAGCTAAAGCTGTGTCAGTTTTTATTACAGATACTTGTTCGATGGGTACTGATGCGGTTATTATGGGTTCTAGTAAATCTACTGAGACGCTATCTACAGATTGAATACCTCTGCGCAAGCAGCGCAGGGCGGCGAGTGCAGCAGCACAGGCAAATACTGGGAGTGTGTACCCGGAACGAGGTTGAGTTTTGGTCATGATGGATTGTTGATAAGTAAAAGGAACAAGTAATAAGTGACCTGTATCTTACGTTTAATTAAGTGGATTTACTTATCAGTAAATTACTGAAAATTTACTGATGCCCATCACATAGTAGGAGTCAGACCGCTCAAATATTTAAGCCTAGTTAGTTATCCAGTTGGCTGTCAATGGCAGTTAGCGTCATTTTTATCAAATATTTTTTTTTGTTTACGAGTTGCGATCGAGATCATACTTGTTTGAGATGCGATTATGAATAAAGCCATTACTATCATGCCGTCAGTTGTGTTTTGTTGCACAGACACAACATCATCTAATACGATTGTTTTGCAACCCTTGGGTTATCTTGCTGGACTCGCTGTTCTCGATTTCCAATCGAACTTGGAACAAGCTCTGGAAACCGCAGCCTTGGGAGTTGTCGTGGATTTGCAACAAGTCGAGGCCTTAGCCCTAGAGGGAATTACCGCACTGATAATCGGCCTAGAGTTAGCCGCCATACTCGGTAAGTCGATCGTTTTTCAATCTATGGATTTAGCTAGTCGTAAAACTTTCATAGTGGAGTGGAGCCGATCGCGGGAAATTTGTTTTGGGCCTTGGGGGGACTTGTTTGAGGGCGAACTCGAAAAATTTTTTGGTGTCGAAATTCTGCGATCGCAGTTTTGTTAAGCCAGACTACCTACTTTTTGGAAAATCCCTAAACTTAGATATTTCAAAAGGTCGATGGTAAGTGCGATCGCTTGTCATCTATAGGAGAAAAGCTGAGAGATATTTGAAGGGAAACCTTCAAAAAATCTCTCAGCTTTTTTTTGGTGCGAGTATGGGAAATTATTAATTCTGAGTCCTCAGTCCTCAGTTTGGTGTCAGAAACAATCAACAAATAACTGGAGTAGTCTCCAATTAATTATAATTCCACTTTCAACCAACCGAGGATGAAAAACTTAAGCTTGACGTGAATAGTATTCCACAACTAGCAGTTCGTTAACTTGAAGCGCAATCCACTCGCGTTCCACAATGCCATTAACTTTACCAACGAGTTTTTGCTTATCAAATTCCAAGTGACTTGGCAAGTGAGCCAACCCTGGATCTTTGAGATTCGCTTCCACCATTTGGCGCGAACGTTCCCGATTTTTTACCGAAATGACATCTCCAGGCTTGCACTGATAGCTGGCGATATTAACTTCGCGATCGTTCACAGTCACATGACCGTGATTGACCAATTGTCTAGCAGACGGAATGGTAGGAGCCATTCCCATCCGAAACACAGTGTTGTCCAAGCGCATTTCCAAAAATTGCAGTAACACTTGACCTGTGGAGCCGGTAACTCGGCGAGCTTTCCGAACATAACGGAGCAATTGACGTTCAGTTACACCGTAATTGAAACGAAGTTTTTGCTTTTCTTGCAAGCGAACCGCATACTCAGATAGCTTTTTGCGGTTTTGACCATGTTGCCCAGGTGGATAATCCCGTCTGGCTGTTTTCCGAGTCAGCCCAGGCAAATCCTTGAGGCGACGGACGATTCTTAATCGGGGACCCCGATATCGAGACATTGATTTTCCTCTCTAATGTCTGTATAAAATTTTATACAGGCTTTATACTTTGGCACTCTCAGGTGTAAAACGCTGAGATTTTTGGTTCTGCGAGACGACTTCCCGACGCAGAATTACTCTAATATCAGTAGTAGTCATCTGCTATACAAATACTAGAAAAGTCTAGATATTTGTTTCTTGGTTCATCGGGAGCATGGGAGCGGTTATCCTTCAGCAAGCTTTCACGATGAAAGCCAAACGTGATAAATTAATCGCTCTCCCCAAACGTTGCTCGGATCGGTGTCCGAAAGTTTCGGTATGCCCTACCGTACTCAATTTTTGACCCGTTGCTTATCGTATCACACAAAATCTGAATTGAAAGCCGATCGCCCGATCGCACCAAATTAGTGACAAAAATTCATAAATTAAATCCGCCATGCACCACCCCAAATTTTCCCACAGTTCGGCCACACTCCCAGCAGCCCCAGGCTCACAGCCCAGTGGGCGCTGGATTTTGGCCCTGGGCGCACAACTAGCAACTATCGGTTTGTTGGCCACAATACTGCCTCCCATGCCCGCATCAGCCATCACGATTAGATTCCCTCGCACTAAAAATGCCTATCGCGCCTGCTCTGTGGAACTAATGGGAGCCGGACTTACCGCAGATGCAGCGGCCAGCGCTTGCGCCGACGCGCTCCACCCCCGCGACATCTCTAAGTGCGTGGTTCAAATCAACCGCAAAACGAATATTGCCGCGGTGGAGGCCCTTGGTAGCTGTCAGCGAGTGCGTCGCCCCCTGGATTTAGCAACTTGCGTAGTGGACATTAACACCAAGTCTCGGACTACAACCACAACTCCGCTGTTGGTGCTGGATCAGTGTCGCCGCAGTTTATTACCCGAACAATTTTCCGAATGCGTAGTCGGGTTGAGCCGTCAGGTAGACTTTTCGCTTGATCGCCTAATGAATACTTGTCTCGACACTAGGGACAAAGTAAGTCAAGTAGACGATCGTCCCCCATCGACACCTCCTACGCTGCTCATTCCGCCACCTTCCAAGTTAAATTAATTAGTTAGTTATTCGTTATTCGTCATTCGTTTAACAAATAACCAATAACAACTAACTCATCATAAAATGTCACAAATTTTTGGTCAAATTACTGTCGAAGAATTAAGCCAGCGTTTAGCAGAAGCAACTACAGATCGATTGCAGCTTGTAGATGTGCGAGAACCTCACGAAGTGGAACTCGCCTCACTCCCAGGATTTGCAATTTTTTCCCTCAGCGAATTTGCCACATGGTCAACGGAAATAGACGATCGCCTCGATCGCGACACCGAAACCCTAGTTCTGTGTCATCATGGAGTGCGATCGGCTCAAATGTGCCACTGGTTGAGCGATCGAGGCTTCACCAACGTTAAAAACATCATTGGCGGTATCGATGCTTACTCAATGGTAGTCGATCGGACTATTCCCCGGTACTAATAGCAAATTATGTACCTAGGAGTTATCTTCCTCTGCGCCCTCTGCGCCCTCTGTGGTTAAATAATTCATCATAAACCACAGAAAATAACCAGCAATCAAAACAACCAACAATCAAAATAACCAGCCGGTGGTGCATCATCAAACAAAACTTGAGCTTTGTCTAAATTAGGTACAGATTCAGCCAATGCTTTACCTAACTTAACTTCCAGCGCTCTGTCTGTTAAAGCAAAGGAAAATTGATGGTAATTTTGCAAAGAAGCAGCCCTAGAAACAATCTCATTGTTATCTAAAATCGGACTATTACTGCCAATTAAAACACTGTTAATGTTCTTCCAAGGGCAGACACATACCTGGGAAAAAGCACTTTGAAAAGTTTTGATTTTTTCTGCATAAAACTCATCTCTTTGCAGCAGATTGACTAGCACAACTCCTGCACTGGACAAATGTTTTTGGCAAAGTTCATAAAATTCCTTAGTTGCTAAACGATGAGGAAAGTAGCCATTGCCAAAAAACACATCTGTCATGATTATATCGTAGAGAATATCTGGTTTTTGCTGTTCCAGATACTCTCTGCCATCTTGAATTGCTACCGTGAGTCGTGAGTCTAATTTTACCCCAAAACACTGGGTAGCGGCTTCGATCGCGATCGGATCGACATCCGCACATTCAATGAGAGTTTCTGGCAAATAGTGATGCAAAACTAAGGGAATTCTGCCACCACCAAACCCAGCTATGTAGATTTTTTGAGGTTGACTTTGCCACACCAAAGCTAACATCATCGCCTGAGTATATTCAGACACAAGATGTAAAGGATTATTTAAATCATACACAGATTGCAATAAATCTGTATACAAATTTACCTTTTCTACTAAAGATAGCTTAATGCGCGATCGGTCTTTTTTAACTGCAACATAATGAACTCCAGAATCTTTACAAAAAATCATGCCATCAGGCTGTTGTTGCACCCAAGCCAGCCGCTGCTGAATGGCCGCTAAATTAAGAGTTTGCCAGTTTTTGCGATCGTCAATCATCTAATATTAAATCTGCCTTATTTCCTAGTCCGCTTGGAGTGGACTTCGTTTGTATAGACGCGGTTTCAACCGCCTGGTAATCTAGAACCTAGAACAATTAAGCCCGCTGATAGGCCACCAATTCCAAACCAGAAATCGAAAATTCCACCCTTTTCCAATCTTCCTTTTTACCCTCAAAATTTTCAAAAGCACAATCAGTCAGCAAAATCTCTCCCTGTTGCGCCAAATCCTCTCCCAGCTTCGATGCCAGATTAAATTCCGAACCGTACATATCCTCTCCTTCCAGCATCAAAACATCACCGTAGCCTATCCCGATGCACAGATAAATATCCATGGCGGTAGAGTAGTATTCACAGCCCCCGTATGCTTCAGAGAATCGATCGCAGCATCCACCGCCGATTTTACATCAGGAAACACAGCAAAAATATTGTCAGCTTCCTCCTTCACTACAGTGCCGCCATATTCAGCAATTACAGGATAGACAATGGCGTGCATCCGGTGAATCATTGACAAAAAATGAATAATTCCGTAACGCACAGTTGTCCGAGAAAATCCCGACATATCGATCACCATAATCGCATGAGTTTGGCGAAAACTTGCATTTATTTGTGCATCAATTTCTGCCATTTTTTCGGGACGTTCGTTTCTTTCTTGTAGCAATTTTTCCAGGTAAGCACGGTTATTTGTTTTCATTTTAGTTTAATTAAATTCCCAATCGCGACACACTTCTTGAGGGCGGCAACCCGGATGCAATGCACAATTTATACCATCCTTGCCATGATAATAATAGCAGATTTTGCAAGGTCTGGTTTGCTCTAATTTTTTCATCAACATTGTACGGATAGTCTCCACTTTGTGGCGATATTTGTTCGCAGTCGAGTGACTGGGTTCAATTGCCAAAGCTTGATCGAAAGCTGCTAAACTGGCATCGTACAACTTAATAATTTGGCCACTGTAGTTGGTCCAAGCATCGGCGCGGCTTTGATAGAGTTCGATCGTACTTAAGTTTAAAATACCATATTCCGTCCAAGCGTCCGCCGAAGCTTGATCGAACTTAATATTGGCATGGAGTAAAACTTTTTTAATAGTTGCCAACAGTTCCCTGGGCAGCCAAGGTTTGCTAACATAGGCTTCTGCGCGATCCATCAACCTGGCAAATAAATCTAACCGCTGTCCCTTCCCTGTTAAAAATACTACCGGTATATTCCGAGTTTCAGGGTGAGCTTTAATTAAACTGCAAACACCGTAGCCGTCCAGGCGAGGCATCACGATATCTAATAGTATTAAATCGGGGTATTTTTTTGCGATTTGAGCCAGAGCTTCCACACCGTCAGATGCCTGCATGATATTCAATCCGCTGCAACTCAATTGATGTGAAATACACTCCCGTTGACTGCGGGAATCTTCTACAACTAAAACTGTGCTCATCTCTTCCTCCTTTTGTGTCTGAGGTCAAACTTTCCGCCGCATCGACTCGCCCTTGCTGAAATTAGTTTACCCAAAAAGGAAGAATTTGCGATCGGGGCGATCGAGATTTCCTCAAATTGAAACAAATCTTAAACTTATTCGGAAAAGCGGAGATAAGTTAAACAAAACTTTCTCTCGTTCAATTCTTTTGAGTAAATACCGCCTATTCAGAGATTGTAAGCCATTAATCAAATCCATTGAGGAGAGTTCTAAATCTTGTCTTAAATCTTCCCTTGACATGGGTTGATTGGATTTGCTCAATTCTAAAACTATCTGTTGTTCTATGGGGGATAATCGGTGGAATAATTCACTGAACCGATATTTCATCTCTTCTGTGAGAATCAGGCTATCTTCAGCTAAAAACTCAGCTACTTTACCCAAAAAAACATTTTTGATTAAACTGGCGATATCTTTTAGGTAAACTGGATTACCTTCATAGAGATTAATCAGTTTTGACCAAGATTCCTCATCTTTTAATCCCTGATTTCTCAGAATTTTGGTATTTTCTACCCCTTCTAATTCTAAGCATTTAACAGGATACAAGTCTTCATCTAAGCACAGCATTTCTTGACATTGTTCTTGACTAATTAAGATTAAACTGCTTTGATGTTCAATTTCTGACATCTTTGTGCAAAGGGTTTGATAATCTTTATACTCGCTTTTATATTGTCCGGCAAATTGGGTGCTGGCAAACAATTCTTGCACATCATCAAGGATAATCAAGCATCTTTGTTCGCGTAAAAGATTGAATAGTTGGGTTAATTTATTATCAGCTTGAATAGGTACTGGATTAATACGTGTTAAAATTTCAGTAATAATGCTATCTAAAGACTGAGAGAGTTTGATGCTTTTCCAGACTACTACATCAAAGTTTTGCAGGTTTAGGTCAATAAACCGTTTAACTAAGGTAGTTTTACCAATTCCAGGTAATCCTAAAACTGAGATTAGACGAGTATTTTGGGCGGTTAACCAGTGAGATAGGGTTTGAAGTTCGAGAGTGCGATCGTAAAAATGGGTGATTTTTGGGGCGAGGGTTAAATCGTGATAGCATTTTTTGTCAAAGTTTTGCTCACTCTTTTTAGAAGAATCTTGAGGATTATTAGAACACCAATTAATATGACTATTATTAATCAAACTAACTTGCTGTAAAGAATTATATGAATTAGCTAATCTTTCTATTGTCCAAGCAAAATTATATTTATTAACATCTTCGCCTAGTTGCTTAGATAAAATTTTAAATAACTTACGGCTAACATCTCCAATATAGTTTTTACTATCATATCGACACTCATCTGCGATTTCACTGTAAGTTTTACTTTGCCAAAGTCCTTTAACGACCGCTTTTTCTAAGTCATCTAGGTGTCCTCCGGTTTGTTTCTCAACTAACTGATCTACAATTTGTAAAACTTCTGTAATAGTCATAGAGGTCAGGTCAGGTATGGATTTCAGCCATTATAGCTTAGGTTCAACCAATAAAATCAGGCTTTTTCTGGTCTTTGCTTAAGATTTTGTTACAAAAAATGGCATAAAATCAGTTCTTTTCGGGTAGCGGTGTTCGGAAAGGTGATTTAGTATCAGAAAAGATTCAGATTGATGATATCAGGAATCCTTGCAGGGAGTCAGCCAAAATAAATTTCATTTGTTCATAGAGTAATCACTATGTGGGACGCTATTTTTCAAGCAGCAACAGAAATTTTAGTTGGTGCAGCCGTAGGTGCAGCCGTAGGATATGGAGTTGCTGCCATCGTTGAAGCGTTATCGAGAGCTTTTGCTAGGTTATGGGAAAACTTAGTAGCAGTAGCCAAAGAAATTTTTGGTTATGTCAAAGAAGCAACACAACGTTATTTAGCTCTCATAGCACAGTTTCTAGACAATAATTGGGATGAAATTGAAGCTCAGTTACGCGCTCAATTAGGCTATTCTGCTGATTGGTTAATTGCAATTTTCCAAGAAGGACGGGATGCTTTTCTGCAAATTGCTCATCCTAGAACTTATCAAAATCAGTCATTAATTTTTTCTTTGGGAATTGCTGAAGATCAAGCTCAACTGCCTAGTAGGCAAAATCCAATTGTAACTAGGCTGTCTTTATCTTAATCATTTTATACAAAAGGAGAACTGCATGGGATTTTTTTCATGGGTAGGAAGTTTAATCGATCAGTTAATTGAGTGGTTAGGCAGAGCGGTAGCAGCTTTTATTAATGGATTAGTCGATTTAATCAAAGCTCTCTGGGAAACAGTTATTGTTGCTGCTTTAATAGCAGCATTTGGCTTAGTCGCTACTCTGTATGTCATTTTCTATGCAGGTGCACTTCTTGGCGAAACTATGGTCGAGATTTGGGACCCTGAATATTATACCAGTAAACCCTCTCAAGTTTTCACTTTAGAACAAGCACCGCAAGATTCTCCACTGCCTACTAATCGTTCAGCCACGAAAATATTAAAATTAGAAAATTGGTCTTAATTTTAAGAGGATTTAACTATGCCGAGTTCTTCTAACAATGAAACTGTATTTCTGAAAATTGGTTTTCGTTCTTCTGAACAGGATGGAAGTTTGACAACTATCGAACTATTTGGCGTACCAGGGAAAACTTCAAGCACTGGGCAAGTAGATAGTAGTGCACAAATCAAACGTTTTTTTGATGATTTAATCGCGCGAGCTATCTTTCGGAAAGCTCGTCTTATACCCGAATGTGATTTTAAATATCTGAAAATTTGGCTTTATGACACAGAAACAAAAGATGCTGAAAGAGGTTATCAAATTCCTCCAATAGATGAAAGTGACATAGAAATTACTTCTAATGTTCCTTTTTCTAAATTAGAACTAATCTATGTTTTGGATAATAAGTTAACAGGCAGAGAGTATGAACGTTGGGCAAAAATAGTAAGAGAATTATTTACTCCGTTATTTTTCAAGTTTATCGCACCACCTGAACTGCCATCCGAACTCGCGAATATTCCTTTCGTAAAATCAATGAAGGCTAGTCCTTTTGGTAAAGCGCTAGAAATGGTAAATAGCACCTTAGATCCTTACAACGATATGAAGCAAAATCTATTTTACAATGCTTTAATCATCCAAATTGATTAACAAAAAATTTGCTATTCATTAATCATTGAACTTCCCAAGGAGTAAAAAAATGCCAAAATTTGATCCAAGAAATCCAAAACGAGAGCGAGCATCAGAATTTCAAGATCGCGTTGAAGATGGTAGAATTAATGGTAACAGACGCAGCGGTTTTGGTATCTTCACTGAGATGTTTAGAAGACAACAGAAAAATTCCGCGATGTTTCCAGAAATTGTCCTAGAAAAATTAGAGCCAATTTGGGAACAAGAAATTGAACCTGTCTTAATTTCAGAGTTTGGTCGCCGCAGCACTTTGTATGTAATATTTTATATTGGCAAAAAACAAGATGAAATAATTATGGAAATCTGGGACCCTAATTATATTGATGTAAAACCGTCTCAAGTTTTTAGCATTGAGGGAGTGCCAGAATATGCCAGTAGACATTTTCCTAGAAATCGATCGCAAGCTGAAATAGGTGTTTTGGAAGATTGGAATTAAATTTTTGACAACATAAAAGGATGTAAAAAATATGCCAAGATTAGATAATTTTCTGAAAGCGGCAGGTGAAACTGCTAACAACTCCAAAGACGAACCAGAAAAAGATGAAGATTCAAAATCAAAGATAGATTTTAGTTTCTATTTGAGAGATGCCAAATATACGTTAAATGATGTAATTTTGTCAGAAACTACTAAGCATCAAGTAGATTTAATTTTGGCTGAAATAGAGTATCAAGATTTAATTTATCAAAAGTGGGGAATGGCAGAAAAGCACAAATTAGATAAAGCTCTTTCTGTCAATTTTTCCGGTCTACCAGGAACCGGGAAAACTCTGACTGCTGAAGCTGTTGCTCATGCTTTAAACCTCAAATTGCTCGATGTTCCCTACGAACAGATAGAGTCTAAATATGTGGGAGAAACTCCTAAAAATATTCGAGGTGCTTTTGATTTTGCTACGCAAAACAATGCACTGTTATTTTTTGATGAAGCTGATTCTTTCTTGGGTAAACGACTAGAGAATGTTACTCAATCAACGGATACAGCAGTTAATTTGACCCGCAGTGTGATGATTAAACAATTATCAGCTTATGAAGGTGTTGTGATTTTTGCTACTAACTTAATTCGCAATTACGATCCTGCATTTATTAGTAGAATTCGCTGGAAAGTTCAGTTTGATTTACCTAATGAAGGTGCAAGAGAAAAAATTTGGGAAGCACAGATACCGAGCAAACTTCCTTTAGCCGATTCTGTCAACTTTGCTGAATTAGCCAAAGAATTTGATGAAATTTCAGGTAGAGATATTAAAAATGCTGTGTTTCAAGCTGTAGTTGCTGCTGCTAGAGAAAAAAAACCTAAAGAGGAAAAGCGTGTTACTCAATCTTATTTGTGGGAAGCAATTACCGAAATTGTTAAGGCTAATAAGGCTGCTTCTAAGCAACAAGTAACTCTTACTCCTGTTCAGGGTGATGTTCCTTTACCAACTCCACCTAATAACCTATCTCTCGATCAAAGTGCTTCTCAGTCATCTTAATATTAATATTAATCACGTAACTTCTACTAATTTATATGGAATATATCCATATAAATCTGGTTTTTTACCAAAAAAGATACTGGATTGTAGCCTTTAATATCGGTAAAAAACCCGGTTTATTTGGTATTGATGCATCCAAGACTATAAGGGTAAACCGTACTGGTGCCGGAGGAAAAGTTGGTTGTATTGTAAGAGATAATCGGGTACTGTATTACTGGAAAGTCATCTCTTGACAACAAATGAATAGATTGCTCCTCACTTTACTGGTAAGTCCGACGCTGTTAGGGTTTCTGATGTCTTTGAACGTGATGGTAAATCCCGTTCGCGCCGAAACTCCAGACGGGCCGACTAATTCCCCCAACTGCGTCAAATCACCGCACACTCAGCGCTTGACTTGCCTTCGGCTTCCGGCAAAAACTGCGGCTTCCAATTCTAAAGTAGCAATCCGTTGGCAGCGCCAGGGTGACGAACCGATCGCGATGCTGGACTTTACGGAAGAAGAAAGCGATGCAGCGGTGGCATTATTTGGTTGCGACTGCCCGCTGTGTATCAATTCGCTGCGCCAGTTGCGGGGTTTGCCGCCGCTAGCGAGTTAAAGCCGATCGCACTTAATTTTAGCCATAAAGCGCGATCGCCCGAAGTTACTTCTGTGCGATCGCCCAAACTACCAAGCTATAATATTACCAAAACAACCGCTACAAGTGAATCATGTCCGCAAACACCGCGCTACCCCCAGCCCTAGCCAAAATTGTCCAGCGCTTTGGGCGACACGCCGACCCGAAACAGCGCTACGAACAACTGCTGTGGTATGCTAAGCGACTCCCAGCATTTCCCGAAAGCGACAAACAGCCCGAAAACAAAGTTTCTGGCTGCGTGTCGCAAGTTTATATTACGGCAAATTTGACCGACGGAAAAGTTTTGTTTCAAGGCGATTCAGACGCTCAATTAGTCAAAGGATTAGTCGGCTTACTTGTGGAAGGTTTGAGCGGCTTAACTCCGGCTGAAATTGTTAACGTTACCCCAGATTTTATTCAAGATACGGGATTGAATGTGAGTCTGACTCCTTCCCGCGCCAATGGATTTTATAACATCTTTCAAATGATGAGAAATAAAGCACTTGCTTGTCAATTGAGCGAGCAAGCCGCAGCCAATTAAAAACATAAACAGCCATGACTCAAACTACAGATTTAACAAAAAATTCTGCTAACTACCCTGGCACTGTTAAAGAATATCTCTGGCAGTGGAAAGAAACCTCAATTAAAGTTGTTTACGAAACCACAGGAGAGGGAACTCCTGTCTTGTTATTGCCGGCATTCAGTACGGTTTCGACGCGGGCAGAAATGCGTCCTTTAGCAGAATTATTGTCTCCCAATTTTCAAGTTGTGACTGTCGATTGGCCTGGTTTTGGCGATTCATCTCGCCCGCGAACTGAGTACGAACCGACATTATATCATCAATTTTTGACAGACTTTGTTGAGGCAATTTTTAATAGTCCTGTGGCGGTAGTTGCAGCGGGTCATGCTGCGGGTTATGTGATGGCATTAGCGCAATCTAAACCTCATGTTTGGTCAAAGATTGTGTTGGCTGCACCAACTTGGCGCGGGCCTTTGCCGACGATGAGCAAACAGCAGAGTGGCTGGCACTCAATTGTGAGAGAATTAGTACGATCGCCCTTAGTCGGACAATTTCTCTACAAACTGAATACTGCGCCTTCTTTCCTCAGTTTGATGTATCGCCGCCATGTCTATACAGATGCGGCTAAAGTCACAGCGGATTTTATTCACGGTAAGTGGCTAGTTACGCAGCAACCAGGTGCTCGGTATGGTTCGGCTGCTTTTGTGACTGGTGGTTTAGATCCGGTAAAAACGCGATCGGAATTTATGGATAAGTTTCAACAATTAGCAATGCCGGTAATGGTTGTAATTGCTGAAAATGCGCCTCCCAAATCTAAGGCTGAAATGGAAGTTTTAGCAGAATTACCTGGTGTTGAATCGCGGGTGATTCCTGGTTCTTTGGGGACGCACGAAGAGAATGCAGTAGATTTGGCGAAGGTGATTAAATCTTTTATTTGAGAGGATTAAGAGGGATTGAACCACAGAGGGCGCAGAGAACGCAGAGAGAAGAGATGGGGGGATGAATGCAAGCTGTTTTTTTGATGTTAGTTTGGATTTTTTGCTATTGGTTTTGTCTCCCAGTCTATGCTGTGGGATATCCGCAGTTTCCTGATTCACAAAAGAGCATGATTGAAGGTGCGATCGACTTTCACATCCATTCTTCTCCTGATGTGATTCCCCGCCGACTTGATGATTTTGAAGTAGGGAAATTAGCTGCTAGGGCGAAGATGAAAGCGGTGGTATTGAAAAATCATTTTGGGAGTACAGCAGCCCGCGCAGTTTTGGTTAATAAGATAGTACCAGAAATCCAAGTTTTTGGAGGTGTTGTTCTCAATCATTCTGTCGGTGGGATGAATCCTCAAGCGGTGGAAGCTATGCACCGCATCGGTGGCAAATATGGTAAAGTAGTTTGGCTACCAACGGTTGATGCTGATTGTCATTTCAGGGCTTTTCACCAGCCGGGAAGGGGGATTAAAGTTGCAGAAAATGGCAAGGTTTTACCGGAGACAGAAGCGGTATTGCAGATGGTAGCTAAAGAGAATTTGGTGTTGGAAACTGGTCATATTTGCCCGGAAGAGGTGATGGCGGTTGTAGATCGATCGCACTTGCTCAACATTAAGAACATCCTGATTACTCACGCCATGGCTGATGTACCCGGTTTGTCCCTAGAAAATATGCAAACAGCCGCCCAGATGGGAGCTTTCTTAGAACTCGCATTTGTCAACGATTTGATGGGAGAAAATGCGGCGGATGACGGACATAAAAACTGGCATCATGTTTCAATTACCAAGATGGCGGCCGCGATTAAGCTCATCGGTGCGGAGCATTTTGTGCTCAGCACCGATTTGGGGAGAAAACCCGATCCTTTACCTACGGAAGGTTACAAAATGTTTGTCAAAAAGTTAAGGAGTGAAGGCATTTCTCAGCGGGAAATAGATTTAATGATGACCCAAAATCCCGCTGTTTTGTTAGGAATTACCTGATTTAACTTAACCCTTCAATCAACAAATTCCGGGCACTTTGCAAGGCAGAATCCAACTTACTTGCATCGCGTCCTCCAGCCTGGGCTAAATTCGGCCGCCCGCCACCTTTTCCACCACAAATTTGAGCAATTCCCCCAATAAATTTCCCGGCTTGCAATCCTTTTTTGTTGACTTCTGGACTAAAAGCTGCTACCAAACTCACTTTGTCTGGTTCAGGAATAGAGGCCAACACTACTGCACTATTTCCTAGTTTTTGCTGTAACCTTTCTGCGGCAGTTTTTAAGGCTTCTGTATCCACATCTCCCAATTGCGCGACAATGATTTTGAATTCGCCAATGGATTCAGCCTGGGCTAACAATTGGTCAGATTTAGCAATGGCTAATTCTGACTTCAAAGCAGCCAATTGTTTCTGAGTATCTTTCAATTCATTCTGCAAATTAGTGATGCGATTTGGCAATTCTTCGGGTTTGACCTTAAATCGATCGCCCAAATCGCGCACTACCTTATCCCGCACATTCAAATAGTCCAACACAGCTTGGCCAGAAACCGCCTCTATCCTGCGAACTCCCGATGCTACACCAGCCTCGGAAATTATCTTGAATAACCCAATTTCTGCGGTGTTGCTGACGTGGGTGCCGCCGCACAATTCCATTGAAACACCAGGGAAATCAATCACTCGCACGACATCGCCGTACTTCTCGCCAAACATGGCGATCGCACCTTTTTCTCTGGCTTGGGCGATCGGCATTTCTGCAACTTCGGCAATATGCGCCTCTGCAATCCAACCATTAATTTTATCCTCAATTTGCTCTAACTCTGCCACAGTCACAGCCCGTGGAGAATTGAAATCAAATCGCAATCTATCAAAGGATACCAAGGAACCTGCTTGGGAAATAGAATCATCCACAATTTGCCGCAAAGCTGCTTGTAATAAGTGAGTTGCTGTGTGATTTGCCTGCACTCGGCGACGACTACTATTATCAATTTTGGCACTTACACTATCCTCAACTCTCAGGGTTCCTCGTTCCACAATCCCGAAATGTACGAAGAAATCAGACTCTTTTTTGACATCATCAATTTTCACCAACAAACTCTCTGAATTTTCTCCCTCTGCGCCGGGGCGCTTTAAATAACCCTTATCCCCAATTTGTCCCCCAGATTCAGCATAAAATGGTGTCCGATTCAACACAACTTGTACCTCGGTTCCCGCCACTGCTTCTGTCACAGATTTGCCGTTGACTAAGATAACTTCCACCTTAGCTAAACTAGACAATTCCCCATAGCCAACAAACTCTGTGCCTTGGATGGTTTCCGCTAATTTATCCAAGGAACCTTGCACGGTTAAATCAATGGTTTGATGGGCATCTTTGGCGCGAGTTTGCTGTTCCTTCATGGCTGCTTCAAAGCCATCTAAATCGACAGATATTCCATATTCTTCGGCTATTTCTTGGGTCAATTCTAGGGGGAAACCGTAGGTATCATAGAGAGTGAAAGCATCTTGACCAGAAATCTCTATGGTGGGTTCGGCATCTTGTCCGCCCTCAGCAACCACCAGGTAAGATGCCTTTTCTAGAAGAGCTTTTTTGACAATTTCTGATAACAGTTTCTCTCCCCGTTCTAAAGTCTTGAGAAACTGAGCTTCTTCCCTTGCTAGTTCGGCTTTAATTGCTGCTTCTCGCTGACGGACGTTGGGATAAGCTGCTTCGTTCAGGGCGATCGCACTTTCTGCCACTCGCACCGTAAATTCTTCTGCAATCCCAATCAGCCGCCCGTGGCGTACTACCCGACGAATTAATCGACGCAAAATGTAACCTCTGCCTACATTTGAGGCACGAATTTCATCGGCAATCATGTGTACCACAGCTCGAATGTGGTCGCCAATTACTTTGAGGGAAACTTTGGTTTTTTCGTCGCTATTTGCGTATTCAATTCCGGCAATTTCGGCGGCGGATTGAATGATGGGTAAAATCAAATCTGTTTCGTAATTATTGGGGACTTTTTGGAGGATTTGCGCCATCCGTTCTAATCCCATGCCCGTATCAATATTTTGATTTTGCAGCGGTGTTAAATTTCCTTCTGCATCTTTATTGTACTGCATGAATACCAGGTTGTAAAATTCGATAAATCTGGTATCGTCTTCTAGGTCGATCTGGTCGCCTCTTTCTGGGTGGAAATCGTAGTATATTTCAGAACAGGGACCGCAGGGGCCGGTGGGGCCTGATTGCCAGAAATTGTCGGCTTCTCCCATGCGTTGAATGCGTTCTGCTGGAATGCCGATTTCGTCGCGCCAAATCCCAAAGGCTTCGTCATCTTCTCGGAAGACGCTAACTACTAAGTTTTCTGGGCTTAAACCGAAGACTTCGGTGGAAAGTTCCCAAGCCCAAGCAATGGCTTGTTTTTTGAAGTAGTCGCCGAAGCTGAAGTTTCCCAACATTTCAAAAAATGTGTGGTGACGGGCGGTGCGGCCGACGTTTTCAATATCGTTGGTGCGGATACATTTTTGGGATGTGGTGGCGCGGGGAGATTCGGCAGTGCGCTGTCCCAGAAATATGGGCTTAAATGGTAGCATTCCGGCGATCGTCAGCAATACTGTCGGATCTTCTGGCACTAAGGAGGCGCTGGGTAAGATTTGATGTCCCCGCTGGGCATAAAATTCTAGGAATGTTTGACGAATTTGGCTACCGGACAGAAACTTAGGAGAAATAGACATGACAAAAACACTTAAGTATGTAAAGATGTAGCAACAATAGAACTTACATCTATATGGATATATAAGATCATTATAATGAGTAATGTAAAGACATATCAAGTTTTGCAAATTGTGCTTGGCACTCCAGAAAAGTCATGCTAACTTAATAATAGACACCGGACAGAAAGGAAAAGGAGGTCGCTATATTTAGAAACACAGTTCGAGGATATAGACATGGTGTCTCCGGTCTAAATTCCCAAGGTGGCAGAAATTAACCGAACACAACGTATAATGTAGCAACACTGTCGATCGAACAGTAAAGCTAAACGAAAGTCGAGTTTGACAATTGTGGTTTCGGATTAAAAGTAAAGCTGCAAAAGTTGTAAACCCCTAGTAAGTAATTGTTCTTAATCGGAAATATACCTCGTTTGTTAAAAAATCAAAGGTTCTCATATTGGGTCTGGTCGTGGTCGATCGGACCCTAAGTTTGTAGAGAGGGCGATCGACTGGGAAGTAATAGTTAAGTTTTATGTACAAATTGAGCCGTAGCACTCATACTAAATCCAGGTTAAAAAATCTCGCTTATTGCTCGATAGAGCAGGGCTGTAACATTGCTCAAGAAAATGATGATTGTGTAGGGGTAGTGGATGGTGCGTCGCTACCCTCGCCATGTACTGAGTCTGGGAGTTTTGAGGTGGGGTACAAGGTAGAGGGGGAGTGGGGTAGAGGGGGAGACGGTGAGATGGGCTTTGGGTGACATCGGTCAAGATAGTGGCTATTGGTACTGAATAATTCTGTGTAAACGTGATAAATAATTAGATGTGTGTTCGCGATCGCTGCTTTTTAGTGGTGGATAAGCTGCTGTCGCTAAAGCTACAGTCAAGATGCGATATCATGGAAGATGTCAATAAAAGACATTAAAATCTACCTTGCCCTCTCAAGAAAGTCTACCCTTGACTAGCTTGCTGCAAGGTAAGGATGGCAAATCGCCATTTTTAGTAACAGGATTGCGCCCAACAATCTGAATCTCAGGATATTTAGAGTGAATTCTCTAAACAAACTTATTGCCCAGGGATAGCCGCTCCCATGCTCCCGATGAAGCAAGAAGCAAATGTCTAGACTTGTCTAGTATTTGTATAGCAGTCTCAAACCCCAGGGCCGATGTCAAACAGGCAACTGTCCAAAACAACTGTCGCAAATCAGGGTAAAAGTGGGTGACAAGCCTCTGGAGTCAGTTTTTATGGCTCGACTGGCAGTGTCGCAAAAAAATCTAGCACAGTTCTCAAATTCACATTTTTCGGAGATTCGAGGTAAAATCATGGCCGAAATAACTAAAGAAGAAATGCGCGAACGCCTGGGCAATATTGACCAGATTCGCGATATAATTTTCGGAGCTCAGCTTAGAGAATACGATAATCGCTTCGATAAAATAGATTCTGAGTTGTCGATGATGCAGCAAGATATGCAAGCTCGCATCGAACAAGTAAAAACAGTTCTTTCCGGAGAAATGAGGGCGGCGGTTGATTCATTTGAAAAGAAAATCAAATCAATCACCTTGAATACCCAAGAAGAAAGCGCAGACCTCCGTCAGCAAATCGATCGCGTTAACCGAAAATTTTCGAGCAGCATAGAAGCACTGGATGAGGCGATAGACAATCAAACCACTTCCATTCGTGACGAACTATCCCAAACTAGAGAGCGACTCTCTGAAGAAACTCGCACTCTCAAAACACAAGTTTTTGAAGAACTCGATCGGCGTTTTTCCATGCTCAGAGAAGTCAAAGTTTCCAGAGATGACATGGCGGAAATTTTGTTTGAACTAGGCATGAGGCTCAAAGGCACTGAATTTGTACCAGAACTCAAGGGAGTGACGGATAATAAGCTAAATAACGAATTTTTGTTACCAGAGCGTCACCATCACTGATAATTAAAAACCCATGACCTCACAGAAAGAAAATCCGGCTGACGAACATGAGTTGCAGGGTTGGATTTCTAAACCTGATGAATCTGCTGACGATGAAAAAGCTCAGCTTGAACCGTTAGTGAGTCTGTTAGTCGATCTCAACATTATTGCAGGTTCAAACCGACAAAATCCAGAGTCGGAACCAGACAGCAGTGATGAAGACGATCGCACCCAGCTACTCGGTGGGTTGAAAGATTTGTTAGGTATTTCTGAGGAAGTTGGAGCAAGTGCAAAGCCAGAAACCTTCGAGGGTGAAGCGGATTCTGGTGATGCACTGGCTTTTTTGGAAGAGTTTAAAAAATTGCTATTTGTTACTCAAAAACTGAATACTTCAGAACTAGAAAAAGACTATTCCTCACTTAATACTATAGATGTTTTGGCGATCGGCGAGGTGGAGTCAGACCAGAGCGCGCACCAGATTCAGGACTTGTCTACCTCGCCGATTCAAAATGCTTCACAACCTGCTCAAACATCTCAGGAGAGCGATCGTAATTTAGACCCTGCGGCTACTCCCCAAACCGAGGTACAACCCTCAGCAATAGGCGATATTCCCGTTGTTCCAGCCACCGAGGAGCCACCATCCATCGCCCATTTAGATGCTGCGGAGGCTTTGGCTCTAGAAATGGCTTCACTCGAACAGCCCACGCAGATATCGCAGCCGATAAAAATATTCGGACAAATTAAACAGGATTTCAATGAAGCCGACAGCGCGATGGAAAGGCTGCAACATTTGATTTTTGGCTCGCAAATATCAGATATTGAGCAAGTTAAAAATCTGTTGGCTGAAAACGATTTGCCCGCAGTGCGCCGTCTGATGACCACCATCGATGAAAAATTAGGAAAATTGGAACACCAACTTTACGATCCCCAAGAGTTGATTGCTCTGATGCTACCCTGGATCGCAGAAATTCTCAGCCGTAAAATAAAAGATTCTAAGGAAGAAGTTGTAAACGCGATCGTACCGATTATTGACGAAGTGATTAGGGCAAAAACTCAGGAAAACAAGCAAGCTATGAGTTCGGCGATCGCTGAGTTACTTCCCGACGCACTTGCTCAACAAATTCACAATTCACCCGCAGATATTGCTAAGGCGATCGCCCCAGAAATCGGCATGGCAATTAAAGAACAAATTCGCCTCGACCAAGAGTCGATCTCTCAAGCCCTAGGGCCGTCCATGGGCAAAGCGATTACAGCCCAAATTGAATTTGAACGAGATTCAATGGTAGATGCGCTCTATCCGGTAATTGGCAGTACCATCTCTAAATACATGGCAGAAGCGATCAAGACCATCAATGAAAAAGTGTCAAACACCCTCAGCGTCGAAGGAGTTAAGCGGAAAATTCGCTCCAAAGTCCAAGGAGTCTCCGAAGCCGAACTAATCCTTCAAGAATCCATACCTTTTACCGTCCAAGCCGTATTCTTAATTCACAAGGCATCAGGGTTAGTGATTTCCGAGGCTCAAAAGTCAGGAGATTACCAACTAGAATCAGAAATGGTCGCAGGCATGCTGACAGCTATTAGCAGCTTTGTGAATGATTGTATTGTCAGACCAGGACAAATTTCCGAACTAAATCAAATTGAATACGGCGAATCCAAGATTATGCTAGAAGTAGCCGGATACTGTTACCTAGCAGCAGTAATCAAAGGAGAAGCACCGCGAGAGTTTATCAAAAAAATGCGGGCAACTGTCAGCACGATTATCATCAATTACGGAAAATCTATCAATCAATTTAACGGCAACCCCCGTACCATATCTGATGACCTGCATGCACTGTTACTGGGTTTATTAGCAAAATTTACAACAGAACCGCAAACACCAGCAAAACCCCCCCTAGCCCTTGCGGGACTGAGCTTAGCATTGCTAAGCTTAATGGTAGTACCTTGGGGAATGTATCAGTACCGCAGTAACATTGACCGTCGCCTTGCTGATAATGCCACTTTCGCTTTAGGATCGACTCCAGAATTAGCGGTTTATCGCTTAAATGTGAGTGTTGAAGGCAAAACTCTGAAGTTAACCGGAAAGTTGCCAAATCCCGAATTACGGGTAAAAGCTGGCCAAATAGCTGCATCAACGGCACCAAATTTGAAATTGGACAATCAAATTGTCGCGGTCGATTTACCTCCCGATCCAGTGTTGACAAAGGCAGAGGTGCAGCGAATCACTGCCGTTTTGAACCGACTCTGGGGTGTTTCTATTTCTAGTCGGTATGGCGATCGCAGAGTTACAGTAGAAGGAATAGTGATGGAACCGGGAGATGTACAGAAAATTACTCAGTCTTTTAAGCAAATTCCCGGAGTTCAATCAGTCATTAGTACAGTTAAATTAGAGCCACTGAAAATTACAAGTCGCATTTACTTTGAGCCAGGAACAGCAAAATTAGATTCAACATATCAAGAGACAATTGTCAATATCAGAGATTTTTTGAGACAGCATCCTCAAAAAAGTATTAAGATTATTGGGCACAGCGATCGCACTGGAGAAGTTGTTCTAAATCAACAGTTGTCGCTCCGGCGTGCAGCCACAGTGCGAGATGCCCTAGTCTTGCAAGGTGCTGACCCGCAGCGCCTCCAAGTGGTCGCCAGCAACAGTCCTCCTGTGGATGTAGCACAAAATCAACCGCTACTTTTAAGCAGGTGCGTGCTATTTGAACCAATAACTAAGAGCATCAACAGCAAATAATTATGTCAGTTACTATCTCTAAAAAAATGTGCATGATCGGCGATTTTGGCGTGGGTAAAACCAGCATGATCCGCCGTTTTGTCGATCGGCAATTCAGCGACCAGTACCTGTCCACGGTAGGAGTAAAAATTTCTCGCAAAAGTATTGTATTAGAAAACAGCACCAAACAGGAAATTGTCACAGCACAGTTGCTGATTTGGGATTTAGAGGGGCATACAAAATTCAAAGGTATCGCCCCCACTTATTTGCAGGGAGCAGGCGGCGTTTTAATAGTTGCCGATGTCAGTCGCTCTGAAACCGTTGAGCGAATTTCCGAACACATTAAGCTTTTTTCTTCAGTCAACCCTAAAGGGTCAATAATCATCGCTTTGAACAAAGTAGACTTGATAGACGAAGAAAAATTAGCACTGCTAGTGGAAATCGCCCATTCCATAGGTCAAGATAAAGTAGTAGCAGTTTACACAACATCTGCTAAAACTGGCAAAGACGTCGATGAAATCTTTCACAAACTAGCTTACACAATGGTAGAACAAGTATGAGCGATATTTTTAGAAAGCTGTTAGTCCCCCAAGAAACCGAATATTTTGTGGTTAATCACAATTTCATTATTCAGGAAACCTCCTCAGCCGTGCAGCGGTTTGCCGATACAGCCGGCGAGGCTTTACCCGGTGTGGATGCCCGCATCTGTTTTCCTGAATTAATTGGAGTTGAAAATATCCTCACATCTATAGTTATCGGACAGAGGTCAAGTTTTCAAGTCAAGGGGATCGCTAGGTTTACGGACAACAATCATCCTTTATATTTCGATTTGCTAGTAATTGAACATGAAAACAACGAAGAAGAAAAAGAAGAAAAACTGCCAAGTCAATTGCTAATTTTGATTGAAGATACCACCGAAAAAATGGTTATGAAGCAATCATTAATCCAAAGAGCTAATGAGGCAAATCTTTTATTGAGAGCCTTAGAAGCTTCTAGAGATTACATAGATAAAGTAATTATATCTATGGGCGATGCTTTGTTAGTCACAACCACCTTGGGCATCATCAAAACAGTAAACCAATCAGCTCAATTGTTGTTTGGGTACAGCGAATCAGAAATTGTAGAACAGCCTTTGTCCATGATTGTCGTGGAAGAAACATTGCTTTACCAAGCTCGCCACCACTATATTTTGTCTCAAGAAGAATTAGTGAGAGAATTGGAGGTAGTCTGCACGACAAAAACAGGAGCAGAAATTTGGGTAGAATTTTCCTGTGCGGCGATTCAGACGGAACTCAAGGGGCTATATGATTTTGTGTACATAGGTAGAGATGTTACAGAACGCAAGCAACAAGAAATAGAAATTCGTCGGTCTTTGGCAAGAGAACAGGAACTCAGAGATGTAAAATCTCGCTTTTTTTCCATGCTTGCTCACGAATTTGGCAATCCTTTAAATACAGTATTGTTTTCTACTCAAATTCTCAAAGAATACGGTGATGAAATTACACTCCAGGAGAAAAAAGAATACCTCGAACACATTCAATCAGCATCTAAACACATGGCTCAGCTATTAGATGATGTTCGCTTGCTTAGTAGTGCAGAAGCAGGGAAATTGAAATTCAATCCCACACCAGTTGACTTGAAAAGTTTTTGCAACGATTTGGTAGAATCTATCAAAATTAGCTTCGGCAAAAATCATGCAGTTTGTTTTATTTACAGGGAAGTAATGTCGCGGGGGGTGAAATTAATCAATAAGTCTTCTGATGACAGCAAAAAATTACCCGCAATGGATAAAAAATTGCTGCGACACATATTGACAAACTTGCTGTCAAATGGTATTAAATATTCGCCGATCGATAGCAATGTTTATTTTGAGTTGCATTGTTATGATGAAGAGGCTATCTTTAAAATTAAAGATGAAGGAATTGGCATTCCTATAGAAGACCAAGAACAACTGTTTGAATCTTATTACCGAGCTCAAAATGTAGGTAAAATACCCGGTACTGGACTAGGTTTATCCATAGTCAAGCAGTGTGTAGACTTGCACGGCGGTCAAATTGAATTTTCCAGCGAAACAGGGTTAGGTACTACTTTTATAGTGACCATTCCATATTACAAATCAAAGCAAATAGATTAATCTCGAATTTCTGGATATCAAGGGCGCATTTACTACTAAAAATCTCAAATGAAAACCCTGTTACAAAAACTATTGGTTCCTCACCACCTGGAGTACCTAGCACTAGATAGAGACTTTTTAATTCAAGAGACATCTGCCAATGTACAGCGTTTTGCCTACTGTGACGAAATAGTATCGGGAAATGATGTTCGCATTCACTTTCCAGAATTGGTAGGAACTGAAGAAATTTTAATTGATATCTTTGAAGGGCGTTTGCCAAATTTTGATTTAAAAGCGATGACGCGGGTTTTAGATGATAACTCGCGACTGTATTTTGATATGTATATGGTCGAATTAAGAAATGATGAAAATTATCAAAGATTAATTATATTTTTTGAAGATGTAACAGACAGGATGGGCTTAGAACAAACTCTTGTTCAGGCAACTAATGAAATGAATATTTTATTGAGTACCTTAGCAGCTACTAACAATTATGTGGAAAAAATTATTACTTCCATGGCAGAAGTTTTGTTAGTGACTACCGCCAGTGGAAAAATTAAAAAAGTTAATCAAGCTGCTCAAAATTTGTTTGGTTACAGCGACTCGGAATTAGTAGGACGACAAATAAATGCGATCGCTCCCATCGGTCAATCTTTACAGGATATCAGTAGACAAGGTGAATTAGTTCAAACTAAGGCGGAAGTAATTTGCACAGCAAAAACAGGTGAAAAGCTCACATTGGCTTTTTCCTGTACCCCTATTCCCAGTGACATTAAGAGTATTTCTGATGGTGGGACAGACCTCAAAGATTTCCTGTATATCGGTAGAGATATTACAGATAGAAAGCGGGCTAGCAAGCGAAAAGTAGCCCAATATGTCACCACGCGCATACTCTCGGCATCGGAAACAATCAAAAAGGGGATCGCCGCAATTCTTCCCGTAATTTGCGACAGTTTGGGATGGGATACCGCCGAACTCTGGATGCCAGAAATAGGTGAAAAGCTACTGTCAGTAACTAAGAGAAAAGTTCCGATTTCCGATCCAAATTTGCTCCGGTGTGTGGCAAATTGGACAAAACGTTCAATCTCTATTCCCGAATTTGTAGAAGTTGCCGAACAAACGACCTTTGCAATGGGGGAAGGATTACCAGGGCGCGTTTGGGCCACCGGTTCCCCTGAGTTGATTAGAGATATAACTGAAAGTGACAAGTTTTATCGCCGAGAAATTGCGGGTAGAGCCGGATTGCATGGAGCTTTTTGCTTCCCAATTTTGGGCGACTACGAACAGGAAAATTCTACCCGGTCAATTTTGGGTGTCATCGCTTTTTTTAGTTGCGAGGTGCAGTGCTACGACGAAGAATTGCTCCAGACAATGGCAACAATTGGCAGCCAAATTGGTCAATTTATTAAGCGCAAACAAGCAGAAGCAGCCTTGCGAGAAAGTGAAGAACAACTGCGAGACTTATTTGAAAATGCTAGTGACTTGATTCAAAGTATTGGAGCTGACGGTCATTTTTTGTACGTCAATCGGGCTTGGCGAGAAACTCTTGGGTACAGCGAAGCAGAAATTGCTAAAATGACAGTATTTGATATCATTCATCCCAACAGTTCCCCTGATTCTCTTCACATATTCGATCGGGCGATTCGCGACAAAGAAATAGATGAAAATACTTTTTATCCAGATTCTGTTGAAGCGATTTTTGTGACCCAAAAATACCAACAAATTTTGTTGGAAGGTAGTATAAGCTGTAAATTTGCTGATGGTCAGCTAGTGGCAATTCGCGCGATTTTGCGAGACATTACTGCTCGCAAACAAGCTGAAGATGCTTTAGCCCAATCTGTCTCCCTACTCCAAGCAACTTTTGATTCCACTGCTGACGGGATTTTAGCGATCGATCGCACTGGAAAAATAGTCAGTTTCAACCGAGAATTTATAGAAATGTGGGGCATTCCCGAAGAAGTGATGGCACTGCGATCCGATGCACAAATTGTTGCCTTTGTCCTCAACCAACTTAAAGATCCCCAGGCATTTCAAGAAAGGATAGAATCACTTTACGATCAGCCAGAAGCGGAAAGTTATGATTTGTTGGAATTTCAAGACGGCAGATTTTTTGAACGCTATTCTGAACCGCAGCGACTGGGAGATGAAATCATCGGCAGAGTTTGGAGTTACCATGACATCACCGAACGCAAGCAAGCAGAAGATGCTCTCCGGGAAGAACAAGAAAAATCTGAAAAACTCCTTTTAAATATTTTGCCTAAAGCCATAGCAGAAAGACTTAAACGAAATGAAACTACTATTGCAGAATACTTTCCTGAAGTGACCGTTTTATTCGCCGATATTGTGGGTTTTACACACTTGTCTACCCTGATGAATCCCATCGATCTGGTGGAGTTGCTCAACCAAATTTTTTCCAGCTTTGACCTGATTTGCGAACGCATTGGGTTAGAAAAAATTAAGACTATTGGGGACGCATACATGGTAGTAGGAGGATTACCTGAGCCTAGGGCAGACCATGCCGAAGCGATCGCCCAAATGGCCCTGGATATGCAAACAGAAATAGCCCGATTTAATGCTCAAAATAACAAATATTTTAGCATCCGCATCGGTATCCACAGCGGCCCGGTGGTGGCGGGAGTAATTGGCATCAAGAAATTTATTTACGATTTGTGGGGCGACACGGTTAATATTGCTTCTCGCATGGAATCTCACGGTTTACCTTGGCGAATTCAAGTCAGCGAAGCTACTTATAATTTATTGCAACACAAATATTTATTCGATCGCCGGGAAACTATTCATGTTAAAGGGAAAGGGGAAATGACAACTTATTTGCTTATAGGTGAAAAATAAAATTAGTCATTGGTCGTTGGTAATTGGCGCCGTGCCCTTCGACCCTGCGACTTAATTTTGGCGAATATATGGCAGACTTGGTAACTAAATTATTTAATTTTTACAGCAATTAAATTTACTTAATTAAACGTAAATACCGATGACCGAAAAGCTGACTGCATAAGTCTTCTTCCTTGTTCCTTCTTCCTTGTTCCTTGTTCACATCGATCTTCTTCCTTCTACTTATTAGCGACCATCCTATTCAGTTACAGCTATTAGCGGAACCGATTTGGCTAAACATTGAAAATGCCACTCCCTGCGGTTTAATTGCTAATGAATTAGTCTCCAATACCATGCAGTACGCTGTTCCCGATCGCGCAAATGCTACGGTTAGTGTACAATGCTATCAAACAGGCGATCGGGAAATCCACCTCATCCTCAAAGATGACGGCAAAGGTTTTCCCCCAAATTTTAATTTGTTTCAAAAAAATAGTATGGGCTTTCAAGTTGTCTGCACTTTAACCCAAAAGGTAGAATGAAATATTGAACTATCAGGAGAAATAGACTCTAGTTTTCACTTAAAATTCACTATTTTTTTTAAAAGGCTTAATAATCATGGAATTATCAGAAAATAATATTAATATTTTGATTGTAGAAGACGAACTTTTAATAGCTAATAATTTATCCAATAAATTGGAGAGTTTGGGTTACAAAATAGCAGGAATTGTTTGTTCAGGAGCCGATGCCATCGAGCGTGCTGGCGAGATGAAACCAGATTTAATTTTGATGGATATAGTCATTAAAGGCCAAATAGACGGCATAGAAACAGCAACAATCATCAATCAAAAATTAGATATACCAATTATCTATACAACTGCCTATGCAGACGAAGAAACTTTGGAGCGAGCAAAAAATACAGGTTCCTACGGCTACCTGCTCAAACCTTTTAAAGAAAGAGAAATACACGCCACCATCAAGATTGCATTGAGCAAACATCACGAAACCGTTAAAATGCAACAACAAATTGCATTATTTGGTGCAAAAATAGAAAATGAATCGCGTTTTTTGGCTATGGTATATCATGATTTAAATAATCCATTAACTACCATACAGCTATCCGCTGAAATACTGGAAGATTGCGATTTCTCTAGTCGTAGAGTAACAGCAAATAAGACTGTAGAACGTATTAAACAAGCTGCGGTAAATATGAGTGAATTGCTGGAAGATATTTTAATGATAGCCAAAGCAGATTCGGGAAAAATTTTGCTGAACTTAAAGTCGGTTAATCTGGTAGATTTGTGCCATCTTATATTAGATGATATGCAACCGATCGCTACTCAAAAACACGTCATAAACTTTCGGAATCAACAAAATTTGTTGTACGCTAATGTCGATGCCAAACTACTGCACCATCTACTCACAAATTTGCTGTCAAACGCGATTAAATATTCTCCCAATGGCGGTGAGGTGTCTCTAGAATTAAGCAGCCAATCTCAGCAAGTCATTTTTTGCATTCGCGATGAAGGAATTGGTATGACAGCGGAAGATATAGGTAAATTATTTCAGAAGTTTGAACGGGGTGGTAATGTCAGCAATATTAAAGGTTCGGGGTTGGGACTTTGTATTGTCAAACACATTGTTGACCTCCACGGCGGTACCATAAGTGTGGAAAGTGCGATCGGTAAAGGTACTACATTTACTGTGGCACTGCCTTTATGTAGTTGAGTGTTGACTAAAGAACAATAGGCCAGCCCCCGGCCTGTTTTAGCAATAAAAAAATCTTGTTATTAATGTTATTTGACCTGTTGTTGATGCACAAAAAATTAACAATTAAATAAAATATTTTATTTAATGTAGCTTTCTGCCTTCAATCTAGAATCAAGGCTCTACCTATAGACAGAGACTAGCTGCGATCGAGATAAATGAAACTTCCACCCCTTGAGAGATGTAGCATCAGGGATATTTTTCGTTCAATAGTATCAATTACTGTTACCAACATCCAATTAAGAAATACCAGAGAGGATCTATGAGCATCGACAAACCCAAGGAAACTAAAGATATTTTCCGCAGTGCAAATCCGGGAGATCGCATTTCCGACGAACCACAAACCATCGAAGAAAAAGCCCAGCAACTCGCAGTAGACCACGTTCCAGACATCACTGGAGATATAGTTACAGTTCCCACTTATGTCATCGTCGAAGAACCGGATGGGGAAAAGAAAGCCCTGCACCACGTCAAAGACGCCGAGGAAATTTCCGACGTAATTCGGCAGGCCCGCGTTGACGAAAATGGTGAGCGAATTTGGGATTAAATTCAATCAAATTAAAGACGAGTTTTTTAACCAAAGTTATCTGTAGAAATCATGGAAACAAATCAGAGAAATAGTGTTCCTTTCCCGAATATTCCGCCAATTCTCGAAAGTGACGATCGAGAATATCTCGATGGTGGCATAGTGAGTGCAGTTGCAGTCTCCGGCCATCCGCTTCACCCAGTGCTGATTGTATTTCCCGTAGCCTTTCTGGTAGGATCTGCCGGTACTGACATCGGCTACTGGCTGACAAGCGATCCATTTTGGGCTAGAGCCTCAGTTTGGCTTATCGGTGCCGGTTTCGGTGCGGGTATTTTGGCTGGGATCACCGGTTTTTTAGACTTTTTTAAAATAAAAAGAGTGCGCGAGCGTAGTGCTGGCTGGTTGCACATGGGCGGCAACGTGACGGTTTTGGTACTTTCCTTGATTAACCTGGTTTTGCGACAAGGAAACCCAGAAACAGCGATTGTACCAACAGGTTTAGCAATTTCCATTGTCGTTGCAGCCTTACTGGGCGCTACAGGCTGGTTTGGTGGCGAACTCAGTTTTCGTCACAAAGTCGGTGTCATCGGCCCTACCAGCCGCAATCAGTAGGTTTTGTGAAAAATTTAGTCCTTCTCAATTATCAAATTGAGGAGGACTAAATTTTTGAATACTAACCTCAAGATTAACCATCATCAACTATCAATTTCTTGAACTTCCCAAGAGTTAACTTGGCCAGCCCCAGCCAAGGAAAAATAGCGCCTAGTAGATTCCGGCAAAATCGCCCCCGTTAACAAGGCATTATCTAAATTAGCTCCAATTAACGTCGCCTCGCTCAAATCTGCGGCCATCAAATCTGCTTGACACAACTTCGCCCAATTCAGATTAGCCCCTCTCAAACAACTTCCCCTCAACTTAGCCCCTGTTAAGTTTGCTCCCACCAACTTCACGCCCCGCAACTGAGCGGCGCTAAAATTCGCCCCTGCTAAATTTGAGCCTTCCAAATTAGCTCCCGTCAGTTTAGCTTCACTGACATTGACACCGCTCAAATCGGCACCGCCGAGATTCACCCCATTTAACTGAGCTCTCCGCAGACTGACTCCTGTTAATAAAGCTCCAAACAGCTTGGCACTGTTGAGCCTTGCACCGTATAGGTTTGCCCACTTAAAATTAGCTCCTGTCAGGTTTGCGCCCAACAAGTTAATTAGTTGCAAGTCGGCGCTGCACAAATTGGCATTCCACAGCACAGCACCCCGCAGGTTTGCGCCGGTTAAAGTTGCGCCGCTTAACTTCGCTCTCGGCAATTTTGCTTTTACCAGAAAAGCTCCGCTCAAATTAGCCTTGGTCAAATTTGCATCTGTCAGTTTGCAGTCTCCCATTTTGGCAAAACTCAGATTTGCTCTGTGCAGCAAAGCGCCATTGAGTGTTGCTTTGGTGAGAAATGCTCTGCTGAGGTTGGCCCCGGAAAGATTGGCTTGCGAAAGGTTGACTCCGATTAAGATGGCTCCGCTGAGGTTCGCTCCGCTGAGGTTCGCCCCAGCAAAGTTTCTTTGTCCTTTTTCGTAGTTGTTGAGCAGTTCGCTAACTTCCATAGGGCCTAATACCTCTGATTCGGGGGTTTTCGATCGAGAAATCTTTGCTGTTAAGGTTGTTTGAGAAATTCCACTGTGCAAAAGTCAGACTGTTTCAGGATTCTAGATCCAACGGTCTAACTTCTAGTACCAGTAGTTTCTGTGGAAAGGTAATCTCTTAATAAAGATTTTATATCCTGCGATCGCTAGCAATGCCGATTTCCCCACTGTTGACTTAAAAGTTAACTTTTGTTGACATATCAACTTATTACTTAACCTGTGGCATTAGTTAATTTTTAACTTCAGGCGCACTTTGCCGCCTACTCCTGCGGGTGGTTTCCAGGAAGTTAAAGCTTCCTGGAGATGCTTAATTGGCTCAGTGGCTTGTAGCGTCGAGGCTCCATAGTCGATCGCCACTCGCACCACTCGGCCATCTTGTACCCACAATTCCCAAATCGTCTCCCCAGTAACCCCAGTCGGTAACATCACAGATTGCAGGTATTGAGTCAAAGCAGCAATAGCCGACACATCCAACCCTTCGACACTAGCTATTTGCAAAGGAGAAGTGCTTGGCTGCTGGGGTTTCAACTCCCGGTAAGTGGGTTTCGCCACTTCCTGAAGTGGTGCCGATGGTGCTTCCGGGCGAGTTGGGTGGACACGGGAACCACCGCCTCTAGTTTGCCCGATCGCCTCGTCCGACTCAAAAATACCTTCATAGCTCATCCCCTGTGGCAGTTCTACAGGCACTTGTACTCGCCGACGCGATCCATCTGGTTCCACCCGCACTTCTGAGCTCACAGCCACAAACGCGGTGTATTCCGACAGCAAGCCATAGGTTAAAGCAGTATTAGTCACTGATTCCACCAGAGATTTAGTCTCGCCACCAAACATTTGATTCATCAAATCCTGAATCCGCGATCGACCCCAAAGTTGAGCGATCGCCAGATTGCCAAAATCCCGATTAGTCGTGACAACTGAATTTGACTCCCGTTGGCGAACATTGACAGAAGGAGCAAAATTCACGGGTAACATCTGCTCGTAAACTTTGCCATCAGCTTCAGTGCCGCGGATACGAATTTGGCCACTGCTGCGATCGTTCTGCCGGCCAAACAAAACTAGGGGCGCACTAGCAAACAAATCTGGCACCACCGAGGGATAAATCTCCGCTTTTTCCCCCATTCCTTCCCAACTAATTTGAATATTCGTCAATACCGGACTGTTAATTTGGCGAAAAAACTTTTCTGCGGAGGCCTCCGTCGGTTCATCTTGACGAACTACTTGAGATGTGCCTCTTCCCACTTGGGCCAAACGGTTAAGCAAAAACCGATTGACAGAACCGCCCACACCAAAACTATAGAGTCGATTTCCCGGTTTGAGACTCCGCTGCACCTGGTCGATCGCTTCTTTTTCATTGCCAATATAACCATCAGTAATTAGTACAATACTCCGCAACCTTCCGGTTTCTGGAGCCGGAAAATTCATCACTGTTCGGATGCCATTGAGCAATTCCGTACCGCCGTTAGCTTGCAATTTGGCAATATAATCAATAGCTTTTTGTCGATTGAGCTGAGTATTGGCTAAAGGAGTGGGTGAAAGTGCTTTAGCAGTATTGGCAAAATCAATAATAGTAAAAGTATCCTGGGGATTTAAACCTTGAATAAAACGGCGCATCAATTCCTGGGATTTTGCTAGCGGTTCTCCCTGTTGAGAACCGGAAGTATCCATCAGAAACACGACATCTTTGGGTACAATTTGATTAGTTTTGTAATTTAATGCCGGAATCAGATAAGCCACAAAATGACCGCCTCGCTTGTCAGCTTGAGTCAGGACTGCTGCCTGGGTATTTTCTCCAGCTACTCGATAGCGCAAAATTAAATCTTTATTGGGGATTGTATCAGAATTGGCTAATTGGACTTGCACAATGTTGCCGCTGCGAGCCGTGGTAATTTGATGAGAAGTAGAGCGGACATGGCTAATCGGAATTCCGCTATCTATTTCTACATTTACAGCGATATCGTGACCCGATCGCGTTTCTGGAAGTAGTACAGGCGGGTTAATGCGATCGGCATCGGTATTAACTGCCCCCTGGCTGGGGTTGGGGGGGGTCATATTTCTGGGAATATAGCGAGGCCCCACCACCATGGGAAACACAAATTCATAATCGCCTCCCTCAAACTTGAGACTTTCGGTGTAGCGAATGGTAACTTCTATTTGCTCTCCGGGTTTGATATTTGCCAGAGACTGAGTAAAAATATTGTCCCGTTCTTGTTCCAACAAACCCGCAGTTCTGCCTTGGTTTCGAGCTTTTTCGTAAATTTCCAAAGCTTCGTCTCGTCGTTTGATATCAGATTTGATAGTTCGTGAGCCGATTTTAATTTCCATATCATCCACCGCCGCTTCGTCAGGTAAAGGAAACACATAAACAGCTTCCAAAGGTTCGGTGAAAGAATTTTCAAACTTCTGAACAACTTCGACGCGGGAGATATTGCCGGCAATTTTAGCTTTAACTTGAGTTTGTTTGAGTCCAAAGATTTTTTCTGTGCCCGGATTTTGACTTGGGACGAACAAACCGCCGACGGGACAACGACTTTGGGGCGAGTATCCATCGCTACGGCAGTTAACCTCATTTCTAGCCAGGAGTTGTGGTGATGCAGCAGCAGAAGGTCTTCCAAGAGCGATCGCCCGTGCTCTATGGGGAGCTAGCCACGCGCTACACTCGATCGCAGCCAGGAGTGTCATACCAGCAGAAAGCAACCGTTGGGCAGATAAAACGCAGACAAACTTCATAGCAATTTTTTTAGCAGACTGGAAATGCTCTACATACCATGACCTTAACCTTCGCGAAACGTTCCTGATTGACATACTCCCTGGCGTAAACGCGCGGGGATTCTTTACGCTTCATCGACTGATGCTACCTTTCATAGTCTTACTCTGTCTCACCGTACATTTAAGGTCGTGCCGATGCCCCATGCCGACCATTTCTATATTTCTAGCAGCATTCTCATCTCTATCTGCGAGCGTGCCGCAGCTTAGACAAAGTACCGAGCGGATAGACAAATCGATTTTGCCCCACTTAAACCCGCAGTCTGCACATACCTGACTGGTAGGCTCCCACCTACTAATCACCTTGAACTCCCTGCCAAACTTCTCAGATTTAGCCTCGCAAAGCGTTCTAAATTCGTACCATCCTTGCTGGCTAATCGCACGAGAAAGTTTTCGATTCTTGACCATACCTGACACATTGAGGTCTTCCAAAACAATCACTTGGTTTTCGTTGACTATTTTGGTTGAAAATTTGTGCAGGAAGTCTTTGCGAGTATCGGCAATTTGATTGTGCAGCTTAGCGATTCTAATTCGAGTTACATTTCTTCTCCTAGAATCTTTTGGTTGACGTGCTAACTTGCGTTGTAGTTTACGAACTTTCCGGTCTAACTTTTTATAGCTAGGACTTTCGGCTTGATCGCCATTACTCATTACTGCGAAAGTTTTGATTCCTAGGTCGATTCCGATACTGGGGTTTTTAGCTTCAACCTGAATTGGTTGAAGCTCTACTACAAAGCTCAAGAAATAACGGTTTGCACAATCCTTAGTTACCGTGACCGAACTAGGTTCAGATGGCAATTTTCTTGACCATATTGGATTGACAATTCCAATTTTAGCTAGATGCATTTAAAGAAAACCCTCCAACTCTCAAACGTGCCGATTGGCTGTTAGTCCTTTTCTTGAACTTAGGATATCCAACTTTGCGTCCTTTTCTTTTCCCCTTGCAGGATCTGAAAAAGTTCTTGAAAGCAACATCTAAATCGGCAACCGATTGTTGCAGTGGAACGCACGACACATCTCCTAGCCAAACCCTTTCCTCAGTATTCTTGGCTTGGGTAATGACGATTTTTTGCAAATCCGCTGAACTAGGCTTTTTCTTAGACTGCTTGCACAGGGCAAGAGCATCGTTCCAGACTACCCGCACGCAGCCAAACAGTTGAGCTAGGCTCTGCTGTTGTTGGCTGGTTGGGTAAAATCTGTAGCGATATCTTGCTTTCATGGCTGTGCTAAAATTGGTCTGCTACTAAATCATATCTTGGTTTGCAGAAAATGACAACGGTTTATCGTCTAGAACGCCATTCTGTTACAGAACTTAAAATACACTTGGTCTGTGTAACGAAGTATCGTCGGTCTGTATTTACGGGTGAAAGTATCGATCTGATTGAAAAATCGTTTCGAGATGTGGCCGAGAAAATGAATTTTCAGATCCTGGAGTTCAATGGCGAAGGTAATCATATTCACGCGCTGATTGAGTATCCACCTAAACTTTCTATCTCTCAAATAGTGAATGCCTTGAAAGGAGTTTCTAGCCGTCGTTACGGACAAGCTGGATACAAGAAACCCCATAAAGAGGCTTTGTGGAGTCCTAGTTATTTTGCCGTTTCCGTTGGCGGCGCACCTTTGGATGTCTTGAAGGAGTATATTAGAAATCAAGAAAAGCCGTCCTAAAAGGACGGGGCTTGTATCCCATTTTCTTGGTCAATTTGTGCCAAAAATTACCGACTATGGGCGATGGGGCGATCGAGTCAAAGCTACAAAATTGTATCTTGCATCAATTAAAGTCCTGGACGCAGGGGGATTCAAAAACCCCTGGTGGTTGCCCTTCGACTACGCTCAGGAACCGCGGAGTCGAAACCCGGAGTGAATATTTGTCGAAAAAAACGACGATTTTTAGAAGAAACCGGGTTTTTTGCGTCCAGGACTAAATTAGACAATTAAATAGCTGTACCACCCCAGATCGAAAAAATGCTCCAGGAATGCTGGACAATTTGGTTTTTAGCTTTTAGATTTGAGTGTTACCTTAAGCAAAAACATCTAAAGTCAAAAGTCTTATGAGCAAATTTGTGTTTGTGACCGGTGGCGTCGTTTCCAGCATCGGTAAGGGAATAGTCGCTGCTTCCTTGGGGCGCTTGTTGAAGTCCCGTGGCTATTCTGTCTCCATTCTGAAGCTAGACCCCTATATTAACGTTGACCCCGGCACTCTCAGCCCGTTTCAGCACGGGGAGGTGTTCGTGACTCAAGACGGTGCAGAAACCGATCTGGATTTGGGTCATTACGAGCGTTTTACCGATACATCCATGTCACGGCTCAACAGTGTCACCACGGGGTCGATTTATCAAGCGGTGATTAATAAAGAACGCCGTGGCGAGTATCACGGGAGTACGGTGCAGGTGATTCCGCACATCACTAACGAGATTAAAGAGCGCATTCACCGAGTTGCACAAGATACCAATCCTGATGTGGTAATTACCGAAATAGGTGGCACGGTGGGAGATATTGAATCCCTGCCGTTTTTGGAGGCAATTCGCCAGTTTCGCAAGGATGTCCGCCGCCAAAATGTTGTGTATATGCACGTGACTTTGATACCTTGGATTCCTTCGGCTGGGGAGATGAAAACTAAACCGACTCAGCATTCGGTGAAGGAATTGCGCTCGATCGGCATTCAACCTGATATTTTGGTCTGTAGGTGCGATCGTCCCCTATCCTTGGGCATGAAAGAAAAACTATCGGAATTCTGCAACGTACCCGAAGAATGCGTCATCACGGCTCAAGATGCCAAAAGTATCTACGAAGTGCCACTGATGATGGAACACGAAGGTTTGGCAGAACAAACCATCAATCTGCTGCAACTCGAACATCGCCAACCCGATTTGACTCAGTGGGAAACTTTAGTCAAGCGACTCTACAGCCCCAGCCACAAAATTGATATTGCTTTAGTCGGCAAATACGTGCGATTGAACGACGCTTATCTTTCCGTCGTAGAAGCCTTGCGGCACGCAGCAATCTCGATCGGTAGTGACGTCAATTTACGCTGGATTAACTCAGAAGATTTAGAATCGGGAAATATCGAAAATTATCTCACGGGTATCAACGGCATCGTTGTACCCGGAGGTTTTGGAATTCGCGGAGTAGACGGCAAAATTGCAGCCATCGAATACGCCAAACAGCACAAAATTCCCTTTTTGGGATTGTGTTTGGGAATGCAGTGTGCTGTGATTGAGTGGGCTCGCAACACCGCCCGACTAGAAAATGCCAACAGTGCCGAGTTTGACCCCAATACCACAAATCCGGTGATTAACTTATTGCCAGAGCAGCAAGATGTGATAGATTTGGGCGGAACAATGCGACTGGGTTTATATCCGTGTCGCGTCAACCCAGACACCCTAGCATTCAAACTTTACCAACAACAAGTGATTTACGAGAGACATCGGCACCGCTACGAATTTAACAACGCCTATCGCAATCTTTTCCTAGAATCAGGTTATACTATTTCGGGAACATCTCCCGACGGCCGCTTGGTAGAAATGATCGAATTACCAAGCCATCCATTTTTCATCGCCAGCCAATTTCACCCAGAATTCCAATCTCGACCCAGCTCCCCTCACCCATTATTTCAGGGATTCATGGAGGCTGCGAGCCTCCAGGGAAAGCATGATTTTCCCGAAGCACAGGCCCTCGATTGGGTTCCCGAAAAAGTTGCAGGAACCACATGAGCTGCCACGCATCTAATTTGACCATCAAGTTTGATAAGATTTTTGTGGGAGGGTTGTTCTGAGCAACTCCGAAGCAGAATCAAGGAATATTTAGATGCGTGACGGCGGATGTGGCACATTATTAATATATTTTCAGCGAAAAACCTAACCCCACTCCCAACCCTAGTAGGGATCGGGGTTAAGCATAAGGATGTAACAATGCTAATATTCTCTAATGTTGAGTCAAGCTCTATGGGGTTAGATTTCAAAATAGATTTTTTTAACTCTTGTTACATACCAGGAAACGGAGGTTTCAGGAGGTGTTGTGACTTACTGGATTAAATTAATTTATGAGCAAAATTCCTACATAATCGACCTGGATACTATTAGTGCTTTTTCTAAGGAACTGGATAATAACAGGATCGCGTTTTGGCTGCCTCATAGCAGTCAGCCGATTATCCTCAATCCCCACGGCAATTCTGATGCTTACAAGCAAGTTATAGATTATCTCAAAAAAACCATCGATCGCAATTCTCATAAATCATGGGTCAAAATTAATTACGATCGCAAAGAATTTTCCATCGATTTGAGTCGAATTAGTTTTTTTGCTTGGGAACCTAATGGTCGGTTAACTTTTTGTTTACCAGACAGTGCACTTAATATTGTGCTCGCTCCCCACACTAATCCCCATGATTATCAAAAATTACAGGAATATATCAAAAATACAACGGGACTTTCGGGGCCATAACCAATAACAAATAACCAATAACCAATAATAATTAAATTACCTCCAAGCTAGTTTGGCAGCCCCTACCATCCCTGCTTGATTTCCCAATTCAGCTACCAATAACTGCAAATCTTCCCTAGAACTAGGGAGAACCCGTCGCTTTATTTCTGCTATAACCGCCGGGAAAAAAAATTCTGCACCTGCACTAATTCCGCCACCAATAATAATAGCTTCCGGCGTTAAAACATAAATGAGACTTGCCAAACCTATACCGAGATAACGACCATAATTTTGCCAATATTCTACAGCTTTGGCATCTCCCGATTTTGCTAAATTTGCTAATTCTAGCGGTTCTAAACCAGTTTCTCGACGAATTGCTTGCACTGAAACATACTGTTCTAAGGAACCACGATTGCCGCTGTTGCATTCCGGGCCATCGGGATTGATGGTAATTAATCCTAACTCGCCGGCGGCACCTTGATGACCTGAAAATAGTTTGCCATCTAGGATAACTGCACCCCCGACACCAGTGCCTAATGTTAGCAAAATTAGGTTTTTCCAGTGGCGGCCCGCACCTAACCAAGCTTCTCCTAATCCAGCACAGTTGGCATCATTTGCTAATATGGTTGGCAGTCCGGTTTTGGCTTCTAACCAATCAGCTAGGGGGACGTTTTGCCAGTTTTTGAGGTTAATTGCGACTCTGGCTATTCTCCCAGCCGCGTCTGCGGGGCCTGGGGTGCCGATGCCGATCGCCCCTACAGCATTTTCCCCTGGGTTAAGTTGTACAATAGCATCGGTCATCGTCGCTAAAACGGCTTCAGGCGTAGCGGGTTGAGGCGTTGGAACGGTTAAGGATTGGTGACAAATGCCGTCTGCGCTAAATCTGCCGAGTTTGATTGCGGTGCCGCCTAAGTCGATGCCGATTACTTGTGTCATGACGATTTGAGATTGTGGATTTGAGATTCGATATCGGGGCTGGAAACGGCACTGCCGTGTCCCTACGGTGGGCGATATCTGTAGGGAAACGGCACTGCCTTGTCCCTACGGTGGGCGATATCTGTAGGGAAACGGCACTGCCGTGTCCGGGATTTCGACTTTAGAATTTAATGCGGCGCTTAATTGCTAAGAATATCATGCCGATCGCCACTGGGAAGATTCCGATCGCCATACTCAACCAAAATGCGGGATAGGGCGCTATCTTATTGGCGGGTGTTGGGGGATTTGAGACTTGGGTGGAGATGATGCTGGCTGCGACTCCGCTGGTGGCTAGTCCGATACCGACAATGGCGATCGTAGCATTTAACGCGCGATCGCTCTTAGTCTGTTCTATGTCTATAATTCCCTTGATGGTTTCGATCGCATTTTCCAACAATCTTAACCCGGCAGTGAGGCTAGCGCGATCGGACTTAACTTGTTCCACATATTTGTCGCTGGCAAAATCGCTAAAAGTCTTCAGAAATAGCAAAGCATCGGGACTGCTTTCTCGGTCAGTGGCAATTTGCAAAGCATCGGGATTGCTTTCTCGGTCAGTGGCAATTTTTTTAAGCCGTTTCTTATAATTCTTTAAGTTGGTTTTGATTGTATTTTCTTGTTCTTCCAACCTACTGATATAATTAGCATAAATCGAGAAAATTGTCAAGCTTTTAACCAGATTTTTCTGCAAATCTTTCAGATCGAGATTAGCTGCTGTTACCTGTTGTGGCAGTTTATCGACAATATTTTGAATTGAGACAGAAGCTTTCTTGAGGTCAGATTTTAGTTGGCGGCTTTGCTGGTAAGCCCAAATCACTTTATTGCGAAATCTAAACAGTTGAATGAAATCGGGATAAAGCAATGTCATAATTTCAGCAGCAGCAGAGATTGAACCGTCGGCGGTGTGAGGAAATAAGCAAATTAACAAATGCCGGTTTGTGCTGATATCCTCTCTGTCAGACGGATGTTGCCACAATTCGTAAAAATTAGCGCCTAGAAATTCCCCTGTCTTTTGGAAGTTTCCTTCCCATTGGCAATTCTCGAATAACTTGAATTCTTGGTAGCAATTTTTAGCAGTGGTTAAGGCATCTTGGTCATTAGCGGTGAGTTGTCCCCAGATTAGCCAACTTTGACCGATTGTAGCATTTGATCCGTGAATGCGGCGATCGCAAATTTCTTTCCTGATAGCTTCCAAACAACCGATTTCCTGCGGTAGAAGTTGCTTTTCCGGCGGTTGTGCGTTTCCCGAAGAGTCAATTTGCAAGGCGTAGGTGTCGCCCAACTTTACCGGATAATAATAACCATCGACAGCATCTTCAAAACCCGCAATTGTATCATCGCCCAGCAAGTCTACGTAATTAGCATTGGTTTCTGCTATCTTCAGTTTTTCGAGTAACTGCGGAGTCAACGTTTCGCCGTAAACTTTTTGCCAAAACTGTTGGCGATTTTCGTTGACTTCGCTGTCAGTTTGTCCCAAACCGTCGGCTAAATCGTAGAGAAATAAATCGACGGTGGGATAAATTAGCAAATTTTCTTGAGTCATGGACTAGAAAGCCTAACTAGATAAACGGGAAAATACATATATAGCAACTGCCAAGGCGATTAGGGCAGATTTTGTAGGGGCGGGTTCACCGATATCTTTCATCGGTATAGACAAATTCTCTAAACCCGCCCCCACCCCACGACTTAACCACCCTGGCGGTTGCTATAGCACAATACAGTTCAGTTATTCAGTTATCAGTTAGGCCAGATCCCCCTAGCCCCCTTATGTCGGGGGGGCAAGAGTCTTATCAAAGTCCCCCTTCTTAAGGGGGATTTAGGGGGATCTGGCCTCGGCAGTAAACGAGATATACAAAAGATTTTGGCTGTAGGGTGTGTCGTCATAAAAAAAAATTCCTAAATATAAACAATCTGATAGCGACACACCCTACAAATACTACAATAAAGGTAATACAAAACTTTGAGCCGCTTGTCTGGAATCGCTAGCCGAGAAAATTTTACCAATCAATTCTGTTAGTTGATTAGACGAAACCTTTTGCTCGATTTGTTCGATAATATCAGGCAAACTTTGCAAATTCGATATACTGCTAGAAGTATTATCAAGTTCCGTATTCATCGTATTTTGCTTTTCCGATGCAGAATTCGGGCGAACCATTTTTCCTTTGCTGCGTATGCCGCTGTGAGCGGTTTGCCAATCAATAGCTTCTTGGTAAAATGCTCGCATATATGTGTTATCCTCAGCAATGTTATGGAGTTTTTCAATCTCGAAAGTTTGACCAATTGTATTTAATGCTGATTGCACTTCAACAGACAAGGGTTCTGTTTGCAGCATTAGTGCGGCAATAAAAGCTTTAGCGATTTCGGCATCTGTGTCTGTCATAATCCAGTGAGGGTGAAAGCAGCCCAGTAGTAGGGATGCTGGTAAGGTTGATTTAATTCTATTTTAGCTAACCCTCGCAGATAGCTCTCAAAAAATAGGCGCAGTTTCACATTTTTGGGAAATTTGTCAATTTCCCTTTGATACCAAGCGCCTAAATCTTTGCGGGTGGCATCTCGCAGCCATTTTTGAGTCGCGGCTAGGGCTTCGGGTTTCGAGAGGCCTGTTTCTTGCCATTGTTGGTAAAAGTAAATCGTAAATAAGGCACTGGCGGCAGATTGTACGGGCCACAATGTACTGATGACGCAAGCTGCGCCCGCACGCATAAAACCGCTGACTAATCCTACATATTCTGAGGTGATATTTTGGTTGGCTGTCACCGCTGTTTCGCACGCAGAAAGGCAGATTAGTTGGTAGCTGCTGAGGTTTAGTTTGATGATTTCTGCGACTGTCAATCGTTCTAGTTTACTTAAATATAAAGTAGATTCGAGAGGATTGGTAAATTCATAGCTGCCGTGCCCTGTGAAGTTAAAAATACTGTGTTGCTGTTGCAATAATTTTTTGACTTCCTCGAAAGTGATGCTGTTGTTTTTCAGTCGGGTGGAGTTGGGAAATATTTGGCAAATCCTTTCTGATTCTATTTCGGCGGCGGGTAAGAGAGGAAACCTGATTTCTTCGCCGTTTTCCCTGTAGGTACTGTCGGGATTTTCTATGCTGAGGAAAGAGTGGGTTTGTGTTGTATCATCGGTTTGATCCCCCCTAGCCCCCCTTAAGAAGGGGGGGACAAGAGTGTTCACAGTCTCTGCTTCGTCGGGAGAGACAAGAGTGTTCGCAGTTTCGCTGATGTCGTCGGTTTGATCCCCCCTAGCC
>JAHREW010000041.1:38660-56574 GCA_020883125.1 Microcoleus sp. CAWBG506 | reverse complement strand
CGGAAGGCGGAAAGGCTGGGGAGAAGACCGCCTCTACTGCTGAGAAGCAATTTGATGCAGCAAGTGGACTTCGATGAACCAGCAATTAGAATCCCCGTGCCTTGACAGCCGGGGAGTATGTCAAATTGGTTCTTGCATTGATATTAGCGATCGCAAACTAGCAGAACAAGAACGCGCCGTCGCCTTTGAACGGGAACAAGCAGCCCGATTGCAAGCAGAAGAAACCGCAAAAGCTCTACAAGCAGCCAAGGATGGAATTAGTAATATTCTCGAAAGTATTACCGACGCTTTTTTTGCTGTGGATTGCGACTGGAATTACACCTATGTCAACCGGAAAGCAGAGGAGATTTTAGGCAAGTCCCAAGCAGAGTTGATCGGAAAAAGTATGCTCGATGTAGTTTCTCATCTAGGGGATTTAGAAAGTTACAAAATGGCTGACCAAGCCATGTCAGAAAAAGTAACAATCGAATACGAAGCATTTAATGTATCTGTAAATAAGTGGTTTAACGTGCGATTTTATCCGTCGGATTCGGGTTTGTCGGCTTATTTTCAAGACATTAGTGCACGCAAACAAGCAGAAGCAGCACTCCAAGCTAGCGAGGAAAAACTCAGGTGTTTGGCAGAAGCTAACTTGATGGGAATTCTGTTCGGTAATATCAACGGTGCTATTACCGAGGCAAACGACGAATTTTTGCGGATGGTTGGCTACATCTGGGGGCAAATTGTCCTCCGCTAGGCTAGAAGTTGAGGTGAGCGATACCGGAGAGGGTATCAGTGGGGACTATCTGCCCCATGTTTTCGATCGCTTCAGTCAAGCGGACACCTCTGCGACTCGATCGTACAACGGATTGGGGATGGGGTTGGCGATCGTCCGCCATGTGGTAGAAATGCACGGGGGGACAGTGCAAGCGGAATCTGCCGGGAAGGGAAAAGGAGCGAAGTTTGTGGTGAAGTTGCCGATGCAACAGGGCGAGGGTGGATTTTCTGCGCTTGGGGCTGGGGAGTTTGTGAGTCGAGAAAAAAGGTCGATCGCACATGGAAAGGAGTGTTCTTTTAATATCAATCTTTCTGGCGTGTTGGTGTTGGTGGCCGATAATGACGAAGATTCCTTGGATTTTGCGCGGATGGTGCTCGAAGAGTGTGGTGCCGAGGTGGAGACCGCAGTCTCGGCATGGGAGGCTCTAGAGGCGATTAAAAGGCGATCGCCGGATGTATTCGTCAGCGATTTAGCAATGCCGATGGCACACGGAAAAGATTTGATTAGGCAAGTCCGAACCATTAGTGGTGCAACGGAAGTTCCAGCGGTGGCTTTGACTGCCTATGGTAGGGTGGAAGAACGGGTGCGGGCGCTACGGCTGGGTTTTCAAATTCATCTGTCTAAGCCGATCGATCCTGTGGAGTTGGTGGTAACAGTAGCAAGTTTAGTGAGTCGAACTAAATAAATAGTTATAATTAAAACCGTCAAAAGCTAGATACCAATTGTACCCGCCCTTCATCCATTTCATTCATTAATAACTCTAAAGCTTCGTAATCAATATCCGAGATGTAGCCCAAACGAGTTAGTTCGTAGTTGATTTCATTTTCAATATCAGGTGTCAGACGCTTAATATTGAGGGCTTTTTCTACAAGTTTACGAATAGCATGAGTTGCTTGCATAGTAGATCGGAGAACTCAGTATATTTTATATATTGATCTAAATTATATATCTCCGAGGTGATCTAAATCAGAACCCACAAGTGATTTCAATTACTTTCTGGCTCTGATTATCCCAGAGTGTCGTTCTGGGGCTGGTTGTTATGGTAATCCCAATTTTAAAATTGGTAAAATTGAGGCTAAATTTTCTGGTATAGCAACCGCCAAGGCTATTAAGGCTGTAGGGGCTCTCGCATTCGGGCGGAAAATCCTTGAGTAAAACCCATAAATTATCTGCCCGAATGCGAGAGCCCTTACCCCAAAGTTATGCCTTAACCACCTTGGCGGTTGCTATATTTATAATAAAGAGTATCCTAGCATACTTTTATGCGGAAAATGTGGCAAAAAAAATTTAAATCAAAAAAATACTTGCTCTAGATAATCCGGTGGGGTGGCTGTTTTCAATCTCCCATCTCCAATCTAATTTGGTTGGCGGATTGACCGCTTTTGAGGTAGGCTACTTAAGAGTCGCAAGTATTAGCGAGTCCAGCCGTGACAGTAACAGTCGAAGAATTACTTACATCAGAAATTAATCAACCTGCTCGTTATTTAGGTAACGAGTTGGGGGCTGTACGCCAGCCTTGGGATGCAGCAACTGTGCGATGGGTGCTGACTTACCCAGAAGTCTATGAAGTTGGTGCTTCCAATCTCGGACACATGATTCTTTACAATATCTTGAACGCCGGGCCGAGGCAGTTGTGCGATCGCGCTTATTTGCCGGCACCAGATTTAGCAGCCAAACTGCGATCGACTCAAACTCCCCTGTTTGCAGTGGAATCAAGGCGATCGCTCACCGAATTTGATATCCTAGGCTTTAGCCTCAGTTACGAACTCGGAGCCACAAATATTCTGGAAATGCTGGATTTGGCAGGCATTCCCCTAACTTGGCAAGAAAGAGCGACAAGTTCCCAATTGCCACTAATTTTTGCAGGTGGCCAAACGGCAACTTCCAATCCTGAACCCTACGCTGACTTTTTTGACTTCATTGCTTTGGGTGATGGGGAAGAATTGTTGCCGGAAATTGGCTTGATCTTGGCTGAAGGCAAAACTAATGGTTTGAGTCGAGAAGCGTTGTTGCTAGATTTGGCGCAAATTCCCGGCGTTTATGTGCCGCAATTCTACGACATGGCCCCTGATGGTTCTGTCCATCCCAATCGCCCGGATGTTCCGCCACGAATCTTACGCCGGGTGGCGACTCCCATTCCAGCTTATTCGATCGGCCTGGTTCCCTACGTCCAGACAGTACACGATCGACTGACAGTAGAAATCCGCCGTGGTTGTACTCGCGGTTGCCGCTTTTGTCAACCGGGAATGTTGACTCGCCCCGCGCGAGATGTGGAACCTCAACAAGTCGTAGAGGCGATCGAAAAGGGCATGAAAGCTACCGGGCAAAGCGAATTTTCCCTGCTTTCTCTCAGTTGTTCCGACTATCTGGCACTCCCAGCAGTCGGTATGGAAATCAAAAATCGCCTGAAAGATAAAAATATTTCTCTGTCTCTACCCAGCCAGCGAGTCGATCGATTTGATGACAATATTGCCGATATTCTCGGTGGTACTCGCCAAGGCGGGTTGACTTTTGCGCCGGAAGCTGGTACTCAGCGGATGCGGGATATTGTGAACAAGGGTTTGACTAACGAAGAATTGCTCAGGGGTGTGAAAACGGCAGTCGATCGCGGTTGGGATAAAATCAAGCTGTATTTTATGATCGGTTTGCCTGGGGAAACAGATTTTGATGTTCTGGGCATCGCTGAAACAGTCCGTTGGCTGAGTAGGGAATGTCGGATCGATGGCCGACGCCGACTCAATTTCAATTTGACAATTTCTAACTTTACGCCCAAGCCCCATACTCCTTTTCAGTGGCACTCGGTTTCTACTACAGAATTTGCCCGCAAGCAAAAATTACTGAGGGAAGAGTTTCGGGGGATGAAGGGTGTTAAGGTGAATTTCACCGATGTGCGGATTTCGGCAATGGAGGATTTTGTCGGCAGAGGCGATCGACGTTTGGCTGCTGTTGTGCGTCGCGCTTGGGAACTCGGTGCAGGTATGGATGCGTGGTGGGAAAGCTTGGATAAAGCTCACAAGGCCTGGACTGTGGCGATCGCCGAATCCGATCTTACCTGGAAATACCGCCAAGTCGAAAGTGGTGAATGGAATCTTTTTGAAGAGAAGGAAGTAACCCCCCCCAGCCCCCCCCAAGGGGGGAAATTCAGGAAGAAGGAAGAAGGAAGAAATCAAAGGGAAGATTTTCCCCAATCTCCCCCTCCCTCAATCTCCCCCTCCCCCAATCTCCCACTCCACCTCCTAGATCAACCCCTTCCGTGGGATCATCTGGATACCGGAATTGACAAAAATTGGCTAAAACTTGATTTGCAGAAGGCTTTGGCTGCGGCAACAGTCCCCGACTGTTCCTTTGAAGGCTGTTCCCACTGTGGAGTTTGTGGCACTGACTTTGGACACAATATTGTGGTAGAACCTCTGCCAATTCCTCCCTTTGCAGGGGAGTTTGTGCCGAATCAAGAGCGAAAACAGCGCTTTCGGGTGTGGTTTGGCAAGGTGGGCGATATGGCTTTGGTTGGTCATTTGGATTTGGTACGATTGTTCGATCGCGTATTCCGTAAAGCCGATTTACCGATTTCTTTTACCGGCGGTTTTCATCCCAACCCTCGCATTTCTCTGGCAAATGCCCTGCCTCTGGGTGTTAGCAGCACAGGGGAAATTGTGGATTTTGAACTCACTGAGTCGATGGACTCCCAGGAGTTTCGGGCAAAATTGGTGGCACATCTGCCACCAAATATTCCTGTTTACAAGGTTGAGGCGATCGATCTTAAGGCTCCTTCTGCCAATCAGTTGTTAGAAGCTGCGGAATACCTGATTACTGTGGCTGTAGCTGGTTCTGTGGCAAAAAATGACGAATCAAAGCCAGAGAATGTGGCCCCTGTCTCTGTCGCTGCTAGTGACCTGTGGCAAGCTTGGGTACGGGCGATCGTCCAAGCTGAGGATTTTTGGCGGGAACATACTACCAAGTCGGGTAAGACGCAGCAAGTCAATTTGCGCGATCGACTACAGGAACTAGAACTGGTAGATAATCAATCTGCCGACAGTCGTAACTCCCAAGCTAAAGCCATCTTGCGCTATCGGGGTAGTTGTCGCAGTGATGGTAATGTACTAAAGCCAGAACATCTGGTGTGGATGCTCGAACAAGTCAGCCACCAGGAAATTCAGCTTCTGCATATCCAACGCAGTCAGCTAATCCTGAGTTATGGTTAGAATAGAAAAGTCGAAGGCGGAGTATTCCACCGGGTATCAAGCTATAATTGCTTGTAATGGAAGTCAGGACGGCTCGATCGCGATTAGTCGCTTGTAGTTCAGTCAACCAGCAACGCGGGCTGGGTGCAAACTGCTTCTGTTCAAGACTTCAAGCCTTTTTGTAAATTGTTGGCTAAATTTAGTACCAAACTCCCAGGAGCTTGTTCACGGCTAAATTTATCAATTCAGTCGATCGTTCGACAGCAAAGTCGATCGTCGGCTTACTCAAAAATTTCATGGTTTAAGCCGCTCTGTGAGTATTTCAGAAAAAAGCAGTCCCAAATGCGCTGATTGATGGGATAGAGGTTGTCATAGTTCAGCCTGTCAGATTCAAACCTGCAAAGTAAACCTAATTGTCCGCATTTGACTATTGGTTTACAGACTATTCAACCATAGATCTTTGTTTTAGGGTTGGTGAGAAGAGGAAATCGCAGTCGAATGGCAAGCTGAATTCAGTTGAGTGCAATCCGCCGATCGCACAAGCAGACGGCTGTAGGGACACTCTTTGGACACTGCACGTGTCCAAGGAGTGTCAACTTAAGCCTGAAAGCCTTGCTATCTCTCGTTTTTGCCTAAGTCTAGATCCCCCTAAATCCCCCTTAAGAAGGGGGACTTTGATCGGAATCTTGTCCCCCCCTTCTTAAGGGGGGCTAGGGGGGATCTGGCCTTGATCGCTAGACAGAAGACTGGCAGTACGTTTGACCTTAAGTTGACACGGCTTTGGGCAGTGCCGTCTCCTACAGGACGACTAGAGGACACGGCAGTGCCGTGTCCCTACAGGACCAGAGGACACGGCACTGCCGTGTCCCTACCAGACCTCTGTACTTCTTACTTTCCCTCGAAACCAGCCCTTAACCACTACTTCCCAGAGTTATCAGTTTTTTGTGTAGAGTTGTGTGTTAGGAAATTGGTACGGTGTCACTGAGTTGATTCGCTGAATTCAAATCAAGAGTTGCAAGAGTTGAATTTTGAGTGAAAGAATTCGTAATTCACAAATCAAAAATCAATATTTGTAACTCCCTAAAAGCCTCCATATTTCTATCTTCCAGCTCAGTCTGTGAAGCATAACTCATAACTCGCGATCGGGTGGATTTAAGCACTTTATAGCAGTTGACAGTCAACAGTTAATAATCTTTCCATCCTGCAATAAGTCACAGCTAATAACTCTTGAAGCTACTACTAATTAAAATCAAAGTTAAAGGCACTATTCAGCGTAAGTGTCTGGAACTTGCCGACAATTTTTTCGAGGAAATTGAATGACTAAGCAGATAGTTATAGCAGAGCAGCATCGTATTGCTGCCGTCTTTTCAGAAGACCAAATCCAAGAACTCGTGGTAGCCACAGGTAGCCACCAAGTTAGTGATATTTACTTGGGAATTGTCGAAAATGTATTACCTGGGATAGATGCCGCCTTCGTCAATATCGGCGACCCAGAACGCAACGGGTTTATGCACGTCACAGACCTCGGCCCGCTGCGACTCAAGCGATCGGCTGGAGCAATTACAGAACTTTTGACTCCCCAACAAAAAGTTCTGGTACAGGTAATGAAAGAACCCACGGGCAGTAAAGGCCCCCGACTCACGGGCAACATTACTCTGCCTGGTCGCTATTTGGTGCTGATGCCCTACGGACGGGGAGTCAATCTGTCCCGACGCATCAAGTCCGAAGCCGAGCGCAACCGCCTCAGAGCCCTGGCTATTTTGGTCAAACCAGCCGGGATGGGACTGTTGGTACGCACCGAAGCTGAAGCCCAGACTGAAGAAGCCATCATGGAAGATTTGGAAGTGCTGCAAAAACAGTGGGAATCGGTTCAAATCGAAGGCGGTACGACGCGGGCACCAGCACTCCTCAACCGCGATGACGATTTTATCCAGCGGGTGCTGCGGGATATGTTCAGTGGTGACGTAAATCGGATTGTGGTGGACTCGCAAAATGGGATTAAGCGAGTCAAGCAGCAGTTGATGAGCTGGAACGGTGGCAAACTGCCTGCTGGAGTTTTGATCGACCATCATCGAGAGCGCGCCTCGATTTTAGAATTTTTCCGTGTCAATGCTGCGATTAGAGAAGCCCTCAGACCAAGAGTAGATTTGCCTTCTGGCGGTTATGTGATTATTGAGCCGACGGAAGCACTGACGGTGATTGATGTCAACTCTGGTTCGTTTACTCGATCGGCTACGGCGCGAGAAACGGTACTCTGGACCAATTGCGAAGCTGCCACAGAAATCGCCAGACAACTGCGCTTGCGGAATATTGCCGGGGTAATTATTGTTGATTTTATTGACATGGAGTCCCGCCGCGATCAGTTGCAGGTGCTCGAACACTTCAATAAAGCTCTCAGGGCTGACAAAGCTCGACCACAAATCGCCCAACTTTCAGAATTGGGGCTGGTAGAACTGACTCGCAAGCGCCAAGGTCAAAATATTTACGAATTGTTCGGCCACAGTTGTCCTACTTGCAACGGGTTGGGTCATTTGGTGCAACTCCCCGGCGAAGATGAAATGGCCCCAGCGGCACGGGAATCGGGCGATCGCACTGTCGCCACATCCAACCGCGTGTTGTTAAATTTACCCGAAGGATTGGAGCGCCGCAGCTTAGCTCCTGTAGCCACTGCAACTGCTGCGCCAGTGCGAGAAGAACGTTTAGCCGAACCCCAGCGCGCTGCTTGGGAACCTCTGAATGAAAGCTTGGATTTTGAGGCTGGTAGTAATGTTGCTTCTTTGGATTTACTCAACCATCCCAGTTATCAAGACTTGGGGAACGGTACTCGCCGCCGCCGCCGTCGCCGGATTGGGGAAGAAGCTTTTGGACTGCCGGTGGAAGAGGAACCAGTACGCAGCAAGTTGCGACTTCCCAATACTTCCAGCGCTCCCATTGCAGAGCCGAGAGCGGAATATCTTCCACCCCCAGGCATTCGCCCTGCTTCCGAGGGTTTTGGATTGGTGAATATGACGGGTTCCAGGCGCGAAGATTTCGAGCGGGTGCGTCCCACTAAGTCGGAGTTGATGAAGCCGATGGTGGAGCCTCCGGAATTGATTACAGTGGAAATGACGGCTGAGGAACAGGATGTTTATGCTGTCATGGGCGTTTCTCCTTTGGTGCTGACTAATCGCAGTCTGAAAAATCCTAAGAATGCGATCGTTTCGGTGACAATGCCAGGAGAAGCCCCAACTAAGCCGCCCTTTGAGCAGTTGGAACTTGAATTTACACCGACGGCGCAAGGATCAAATGTGGAGGAACGGGATTATTATGCCGAGATGCCTGTAGTTGAGTCTGTATTTTCTCCTGTATTTTCTGAGGATGCTGAGACGGAAATTTACGATGAAAGTCCGATGGACGACGACACTGATGATTTTGAGCCAATGTCGTCCATGTCGTCCATGTCTGAAATATCGGAAATGAGCGATGGGGCTGAGGAACCAATGCCATCGGAGGAACCAATTCTATCGGAGGAACCAATGCCATCGGAAGAACCGGAGGAACCCGCTATCAATCGCCGTCGCCGTCGCCGTTCCTCTGCTGTTTTGGATGAATAAATATGAAGGAAGAAGGAAGACGGAAAACCGCCGACGGAAAACCGCCGACGGAAAACCGCCGACGGAAGACAGAAGCAGTAGAAATTTTTACTCTCTTCCCCTCTTTCCATCTCCCCGTCCCTCCCTCTACTCATACCCCCCTCTCCCCCTCTTCCTCTCCGCAGCTCGTTGCAGGTGTGGATGAAGTCGGGCGAGGGGCCTTGTTCGGACCTGTGGTGGCGGCGGCTTGCATTTTGCCGACCGAGCTTTTGGATGAGTTGGTAAATTGTGGGGTGCGAGATAGTAAGCAGTTGAGTGCCGCAGCCAGGAGTCGGCTAGCTGTCAAAATCCGGGCTGTGGCTGTTGATTGTCAAATTGGTGTGGCTTCGGTTACTGAAATTGACCGTTTGAATATTTTGCAGGCTTCTTTGTTGGCGATGAAACGCGCGATTGTGAAGCTGAATGTTACTCCTGATTTGTGTTTGGTGGACGGAAATCAAAGGATTCCCAATTTGCCGATCGCCCAAGAGACAATGGTGAAGGGTGATTCGCGATCGATTCAGATTGCTGCTGCTAGTATTGTGGCGAAAGTGTGGCGCGATGAATTAATCTTGCGTTTGGCTGTTAAGTATCCTGAATATGACTTGACAAACAATAAGGGATATGGTACTGCTAAACATAAATTGGGATTGGAACGTTACGGGCGATCGGCTTTTCACCGAAAATCTTTTAGCCCGTGTCGATAATAGACAAAACTTATATACTTAAAGTACAAATTTATACTACTAAAAATCAGCAAGATTATTAACAAACATCAGGGAGAAATTGAAGTTAAATCTATTCCTGACAAAACTACGTTTCATGTTTTTATACCAATGATGTGAGATTTGAGGTTTTAAATTAAGCGATAATTTTCATCTCACATCCTGCGAGCGCCTTGTGGTTAATCTAACGGGTGACAGGAGGGATTTTCAGAGTTTCCGGTTTTGATGGTTTCACAAGTGGATATTAATCTGAAAATCCCTAGGGTTGTCTATCGCAACTGATAAAATCAATCTTTAACCTGCAATCTTAAATCCATTCACTAATGACAAAGGAGCAAAAATAGATGTCTAAACCAGTGATTTTGTGTGTTGACGACGAGAGAATCATGTTGGACAGTCTGAGGACGCAGCTAGCGGCAGAATTTGGCGATGCCTACAGCTATGAAGGGGCGGAAGATGCCGAAGAAGCTTTGGAGTTAATTAGCGAGCTCAATGACGATGAAGTCAGCGTCGTTGTGATTATTTCCGATTGGTTAATGCCCGGTATGAAGGGAGATGAGTTGTTGATTCGTATTCATGAAAAATTTCCTCATATTATCAAAATAATGCTGACAGGTCAAGTAGACCGATCGGCAATCGCTCGCGCTCAACAACAGGCAAATCTTCATAAATGCTTATCTAAACCTTGGTTTGAAGCAGAGTTACGGGAAACTATTAAATCTGCTTTATCTCATAAACTATGAACCACAAGGTAATTATTTGCGTTGATGACGAGATAACTATACTCAGGGGGCTCAAAGCAGAATTGCGAGAGGCCGTCGATAACGATTATATAATCGAAATAGCTGAAGGAGGAGAGGAAGTATTAGAATTAATAGAAGAATTGCGAGAGGAGGGTTCTGAAGTTATTCTAATTATTTCCGACCAGATGATGCCGGAAATGAGGGGAGATGAGCTATTAAGGCGCGTACATATCATCTCGCCAAAAACCATCAAAATTATGCTCACAGGACAAGCGGATGTTGAAGCCATAAGCAATGCGATTAATCATGCCAATTTATATCGTTATATCAGTAAGCCTTGGCAAGCAGAAGATTTGAAATTGACAGTTAAAGAAGCGATAAATAGCTATTTTAAAGACAAACAACTTACCGAACAAAACGCGCAACTCCAGCGCATGAATCAAGAGCTGGCAACATTAAACAGCCAGCAAGCGGTACTAATTACTAAACTACATGAAAACGAAAATCGCTTAACACAGTTTTTGGAAGCAATGCCAGTGGGTGTGGGTGTACTTGATACTGATGGCAAAGTTTACTATATCAATCGGAAAGCAAAAGAGATATTTGGTAAAGGAGTTGTATCGGATATTCCTGCTGAAAAATTGTCAGAGGTTTATCAACTTTATCAAGGGGGTACTCTTGAACATTGCCCAGTCGAAAACTTACCAATCATCCGGGCATTGAGGGGGGAAACTTCCGTGGCTGATGATTTAGAAGTCCGACACGGGGAGCAGATTATTCCCGTAGAAATTCAGGCTACCCCAATTTACGATCGGGACGGAAAAATTGTCTATGCTATCAATACTCTTCAAGATATCACGGAACGCAAACAAGCTGAAGCAGAACGTAAAAAATTTATTGAAGAACTCTTTGAAGTCAATTGCAATTTGGAAATTGCACTGGAGGCAGAATTAGAAATCACTCAGGCGACAAGTCGGTTTGTACCCAATCAGTTTTTAGGTTTTTTGGGATGTGAAAGTATTGTTGATATTAAATTGGGAGACGCGGTAGAGTTAGAAATGTCTGTCTTATTTTCTGACATCCGCGAATTCACTACTCTTTCGGAACAGATGACACCGGAAGATAATTTCAAATTTATAAATTCTTATTTGAGTCACATGGAACCGCTGATTGTTGAAAATAGGGGGTTTATTGATAAATATATTGGCGATGCAATTATGGCACTGTTTAGCGAGGGTGCTGATGATGCTGTTCGTGCGGGAATAGCTATGTTACACGCCTTGGTTGAATACAATCAAGATCGCGCTTCTGTTGGCTATTTACCGATTAAAATTGGGGTGGGGATTAATACTGGTTCTTTGATGCTGGGTATCGTTGGCGGACCTAGCCGGATGGATGGTACTGTGATTAGTGATGCGGTTAATTTGGCTTCTAGGATTGAAAGTTTGACGAAAAAGTATGGGGTGTCGCTGTTGATTACTCAGCAGACTTTCGAGTCTTTGAAAAATCCCGCTGATTATGCAATCCGCAAAATCGATCGAGTTCAGGTAAAAGGAAAGTCGGAAATGGTTACTGTTTATGAAGTTTTTGATGCGGACTTGCCGGAAATTAAAGCTGGTAAGTTAGCTACTATGCAAGTATTTAGTGAGGCTTTGTTTTTGTATGACCTGAAAAATTTTAGTGGGGCGGCTTTACTTTTTATTGAGTGTTTGCAGCAAAATCCTGGCGACGTAGTAGCTCAGATTTATCTGGAAAGATGTGGTTAGTTATTTGTTATTTGTTATTTGTTGTTGGTTGTTTATTATTGGTTGTTTGTTATTGGTTATTGGTGATTTAATCAAAATATTCCTATAGTTTCCCAGGCTGTTCTGCGATGATTTGACAAGAAACTAGAAATGTGATATGTTTGAGAATAAATTTTGTCTAAATGGAATATAGCAATCGCCAATCCGTTTTGTTCCTTGCTCCCTTCGACTCCGCTCAGGGAGCAAGGAGCAAATCACATTAACAGCCTTGGCGCTTGCTATACTTAAAGGCGATCGACTATTTAGCTACTGTCAATTAATCTTGGTGTAAAATTTTCAAATCACCATGAATAGCCTAGGTAACTGCCGGGCGATCGTCTAAAATTGGCAAAATCAAGAATTTCAGCTTAAAAATGCACGTAGTGCAGTAAGTATCTGGTCACATCGAGTGTTTTCAGCATCCTGTAGCATCTATATAATCTTTATTTAACTTCATCACCATGACTAATAATTTGTTAACAATTCCCGGTTATCACATCATCGAAGAAATCTATAATGGATCTAGAACACAGGTTTATCGAGGTGTTTCTGAGTCCAACCAAAAAGTGATTATCAAACTGCTCAAAACTGAGTATCCTACTTTTAGCGAACTCGTGCAGTTTCGGAATCAGTACACCATTACCAAAAATCTTGACCTTCCCGGAATTGTCAAACCGATCGCACTCTTAAACTACCGCAATGCTTTTGCTCTGGTAATGGAGGATGTTGGCGCTGTTTCCCTGGCTGAGTATACTGCTAATTCCAAGCAATTGGATAATATCCAATCAAATAACTCTGACACATCCCCCCAGAGTTCGCCCCTAGCGCTAGATGAGTTTTTGCCGATCGCGCTTCAGGTTGTCCAAACCCTAGAAGGACTATATCACAACCGAATTATTCACAAAGATATCAAACCCCACAATATTATCATTAACCCGGAAACTAAAGAAATTAAATTAATTGACTTCAGCATTTCCTCACTGCTACCGAGAGAAAACCAGGAAATCCAAAATCCCAACGTCTTAGAAGGAACCCTAGCTTATATGTCCCCAGAACAGACGGGACGAATGAATCGGGGTATCGACTACCGCACCGACTTTTACTCGCTGGGAGTCACGTTTTACCAACTACTGACAGGGCAATTACCCTTTAACTCTACCGAGCCAATGGAGCTAGTTCACTGTCATATTGCCAGGATGCAAATTCCTCCAATAAATCTGGTTCCAGCTATTGGGGTTATCCTGAATAATATCACAATTAAATTGATGGCAAAAACTCCAGAATCACGCTATCAAAGTGCTGCTGGACTGCGCTATGACTTGGAAAAATGTTTGCAGCAATGGCAAGAAAATGGCAAGATTAGCGAGTTTGTGTTGGGAAATCGGGATATTTGCGATCGCTTCATCATTCCCGAAAAGCTCTACGGTAGAGAAACTGAAGTTAAAGCGCTATTAGATGCCTTCGATTGCATCAGCGAAGGTAGCAGTGAAATCATGCTAGTTGCTGGCTTTTCCGGCATTGGTAAAACCGCCGTCGTTAATGAAGTTCACAAACCCATTGTCCGCCAACGGGGTTACTTCATCAAAGGTAAATTCGACCAATTCAAGCGAGATATACCCTTCTCTTCCTGGGTGCAAGCATTCCAGAATTTAATCCGACAATTACTTACCGAAAATGCTGCTGAGGTACAGAAATGGCGAGTCAAAATATTAGAAGCATTAGGGGACAATAGTCAAGTAATTATTGATGTAATTCCCGAATTAGAAAAACTAATTGGCAAGCAACCAGAAGCGCAAGAACTAGAGGGAAACGCCGCTCAAAATCGCTTCAATCTCTTATTTAAAAAATTCATCCGACTGTTCGCCACAAAAGAACATCCTTTAGTAATTTTCTTGGATGATTTGCAATGGGCAGACTCCGCTTCATTGAAGCTAATGCAGTTGTTGATGAGCGAAACAGATACCCGCTATCTGTTGTTAATAGGAGCATATCGGGACAACGAAGTGTTTCGGGCCCATCCACTGATGCTGACATTAGATGAGATTCGCAAAGACTCGGCAACAGTCAACCAAATTACCTTAGCACCCCTAGACCAACCTTCCTTAAATCGCCTGATTGCCGATACCTTTTCTTGTCCAACAGAAAGGGCGATGCCTTTGACTGAAGTGATTTTTGCCAAAACAAAAGGCAATCCTTTTTTTGCAACCAAATTCCTGAGATTTTTGCACAGTGATGGATTTATCTCATTTGATTTTACCCCCATGACGGGGGGATGGCAGTGCGATATTGGCAAATTGAAAGCGCTTTCTTGGACTGATGATGTCGTCGAGTTTATGGCAATTCAGTTGCAGAAGTTGCCTGTAAATACTCAGCAAGCTTTAAAACTTGCTGCTTGTGTAGGGAATGAATTTGACTTAGCAACTTTGGGGATTGTCTCCAAAAAATCCGACTCAGAAATAGCAGCGGATTTGTGGCCAGCACTGCAAGAAGGATTAGTCATTCCCATCAATGAAGTCTACAAATTCTTTCAAGACTCGGAATCAGTGGAACTTGCACAAGTATCTGATTTGTCGGTTCCCTACAAGTTTTTGCACGATCGCGTCCAGCAAGCGGCATATCTTCTGATTCCCGAATCTCAGAAACAGTCCACCCATCTCGAAATTGGGCAACTGCTGTTGAGGAAGAGCGGGCACGGGGGAAGCGCCCCTACAGAAGCAGAAAAAGCAGAAAAGATTTTTGATATTGTCAACCAGTTGAATATTGGTGTGGAGTTAATTACTCATCAAACAGAAAGAGATGAACTAGCTCAGTTGAATTTAATTGCGGGACGTAAAGCGAAATCTTCAACGGCTTATGCAGCTTCCATAAAATATTTGAATGCGGGGAGGAAACTCCTGGCAAAAGATAGCTGGCAAATTAGTTATGAGTTGACGCTCTCCTTGTATATAGAAGCTACTGAATCAGCCTACCTCAGCACCGACTTTGAGCAGATGGAGCAACTGGCTACAATTGTGCTGCAACAGGCAAAAAATATTTTGGATAAAGTCAAAATATATGAAGTTAAAATTTCCGCCTGCATCGCAGAAATCAAACAACTTGAAGCGATTAAAATTGGTTTGCAAGTGTTGCCTCTACTCGGAGTAAACTTACCTACATCACCTACTCATGCAGAAATTCAACAAACAGTAAAAGCAACAGCAGAAGCTTTAGCCGGAAAGAGTAATGAGGAACTACTAAACCTGCCTCCGATGACAGATGGGTACAAATTAGCTGCCCTGCAAATTATATCGAGTATGACTCCTGCTGCGGCGATGGTTGCACCATTTTTAAATCCGCACATGGCGTGCGAAGAAGTAAATTTATTACTTCAATATGGTCATTCAGTTTTTTCACCTTATGCTTTTGCCGATTATTCTATCATCCTCAATGTGGTAGTCGGAGATTTTGAGGCATCTTATCGCTATGGCTGTTTTGCTGTTGATTTGTTCGCACACTTAAATGCTCAAAAAATCCAAAGTGCTGTGTTATTTAAAGTGGCTGCATTTTCAGTTCATGGGCAACAGCATCTGCGGTTAACTCAGCCACTTTTTGCAGCAGGTTATCAAAGCGGTTTGGAAAATGGAGATTTAGCGCACTCTAGCTATTGTGCTATGGAAAAATGCCAATATGCTTATTTTGCTGGAGAAGAATTGGCAGGACTTGAAAAGCAGATAACAAACTACAGTTATGTAGTTGCCAAAAATAGGCAAATAACTCCTTTGACTTGGTTGAAGATCTTGTGGCAATCAATGCTAAATTTATTAGGCAAATCAGAAAATCCGCTGCTTGTAACAGGTGAAGCATTTAGCAGTGCTGAAATGTATCATATTCTCGAAGTAGCCAAAGACAGATTTTCACTACACGAAATATATCTTTACCAAGCTATTCTTTGTTATCTATTTTATAGCGAAACATCTTTAAAAAATGCAGCTAAAGCTGAAAAGTTTTTAGATTCCTGTGTGGGATTAATCAATGAGCCTATCTTCTATTATTATGATTCTTTGGTGCAGCTTTCTGTGGCTAGTTCCGCATCAGAAGCCGTGCTATTGAAAGTGGAAAATAATCAAGCAAAAATGCAGAATTGGGCGCAATCTGCTCCGATGAATTTTCAACACAAATATGATTTGGTAGAAGCTGAGAAAGCGCGAGTTTTGGGTAATACCCTCGCAGCAATGGATTTATACGATCGCGCTATCAAAGGAGCTAAAGAAAACGAGTACATCAATGAAGAAGCACTCGCCAACGAACTCGCAGCCAAATTTTATCTAACTTGGGGCAAAGAGAACATTGCTCAAGTCTACTTAACTAATGCTTACTACGCCTATGCACGCTGGGGAGCTAAGGCAAAAGTTGAGCATTTAGAAAAATGCTATCCCGAATTACTTGCGCCTATTTTAAATCAGAAAATGAGCTTAAAGACAGGCGAGACAATTGCTCAAATGATGACGGGAACTGTTACAGGTACAAGTTCAGGTGTTGCACAAATTCTGGATTTGGCAACTGTAATCAAAGCATCTCAATCACTGTCAGGCGAAATTAATCTCGATAAGTTGCTCTCGACTTTGATGCAAGTGATGATTGAGAATGCGGGAGCTGAAACAGGAGCGATGATTTTGATAGAAGGAGATTCATTGTTCCTCGCTGTTCAATGTGCGGGCAAATCGTGCAACTTATACTCAACTCCCATTGTTGACTATAACAACATCCCGATCGCAATTATTAACTATGTCTCGCGCACCCAAGAAACCTTGGTAATAAATGATGCGACGACTGAGGCTACCTTTGCTGCTGACTCTTATATCATCCAGCATCAACCAAAGTCGGTTTTGTGTCTGCCGATTCAACATCAAGGAAAAGCGATCGGCATCCTTTACTTAGAAAATAATCTCGTTACCAATGCCTTTACTCCCCATCGGTTGGCAGTCTTAAATATCTTAGCTTCTCAAGCGGCAATTTCGATTGAAAATGCCCAACTCTATGCTAATTTAGAAACTAAAGTTGAGGAACGTACCCAAGAACTTTCACAGGCTTTAAATACTCTCCAATCTACCCAAGACGAACTGATTCAATCGGAAAAGATGGCTGCATTGGGACAACTGGTGGCGGGAGTTGCTCATGAAATCAATACACCTTTGGGCGCAATTTGTTCCTCCGTGGGTTATATGAGCGATTTCTTGAGTCAAAATCTCAATCAATTACCCTCATTTTTTCAATCACTATCGCCACAACGTCAACAGCAATTTATCGAGATGTTGGAGCGATCGCAACAAAATACTACCACTGTATCGGGCCGAGAACGCCGCCAATTGAGGAAAGCTATTGTCAGCCAACTACAAGCTCAAGGCATTGCTGAGGCTGATACTGTGGCGAATCTGCTTCTAGATTTGGGAATTTGCGATCGCCTTGAGCCTTTTATCTCTATATTCCAAGATGCCGAGTGTGACAACTTTCTCAAAACCGTGCGCCAGTTTGTCCGTTTGCAAGAAAGTACACGAGACATTAAAATTGCTTCTGAAAGAGCCACAAAAATTGTCTTTGCACTCAAAACCTATGCCCGATTTAACCAAACGGGAGAAACCATTGAAGCGAGTATTATTGATGGAGTTGAAGTGGTTTTAACCCTATATCAAAATCAACTTAAACACGGAATAGAGGTAATTCGTAATTATCAAGATTTGCCCCCAATCCGCTGCTATTTTGATGAATTAAATCAAGTTTGGACTAATTTAATTCATAACGGTTTGCAAGCTATGAATAACCGAGGAGCTTTGACGATTAATGCTAGGGAGGAAAATGGGTCTATACTGGTGAGTATTACTGATAGTGGTCCTGGTATTCCTGAAGAGGTTCAGGGGAAAATTTTTCAGCCTTTCTTTACGACTAAACCACCAGGAGAAGGTAGTGGTTTAGGGCTGGATATCGTTAGGAAAATTGTAGAAAAACATGGAGGTATAATTGAATTTGAATCGATGCCCGGTCAAACTACTTTTACTGTCTCTTTACCGATAAATAGCTAGCCCATAATAAATGTCACTTGTAGTCGAGTCTAGATCCCCCCTAACCCCCCTTAATAA
>JAHREW010000041.1:0-38560 GCA_020883125.1 Microcoleus sp. CAWBG506 | reverse complement strand
GGGGGGGACAAGAGCATTCAAAGTCAACCCCTACTCCCCTTTTTAAGGGGGATTTAGGGGATCTAGACTAGACTATAAATTAGAGGCTGTGTGGATTTCCTCAGTTTGCTAAACTTCTACAACCTACAAAAAGCTCAAAATGCCTAAACTATCGATAAATAGCTAGCCCATAATAAATGTCACTTGTAGTCGAGTCTAGATCCCCCCTAACCCCCCTTAATAAGGGGGGGACAAGAGCATTCAAAGTCAACCCCTACTCCCCTTTTTAAGGGGGATTTAGGGGATCTAGACTAGACTATAAATTAGAGGCTGTGTGGATTTCCTCAGTTTGCTAAACTTCTACAACCTACCAAGAACCCAAAATGCCTAAACTATCGATTTTATGTGTTGATGATGAAGTGATTATTCTCAACAGTTTGCTACGACAACTGCAAACTGCCTTTGGCGATTCCTATGTCTATGAAACTTCAGAAAATGCTGAGGAAGCTCTGGAAATTCTCGAAGAATTGCAAGAGGAAGAAGCAGGTGTAATTGTGATAGTGTCTGACTGGTTGATGCCGGGGATGAAGGGCGATGAATTTTTGATTGAAGTCCAAAAAAAGTTTCCCAATGTTGTCAAAATATTATTGACTGGACAAGCGGATGAAGCTGCCGTAGAACGGGCAAAAGAACAGGCGAATCTTCATCGTTATCTGCAAAAGCCTTGGAGCGAACAGGAATTAATTGCTTGTATTCAAGAAGGATTAAAAAAGATATGAAGCCTGTGATTATTTGTGTGGACGACGATCGGACTGTGCTTGATAGTTTGATGAGAGAACTATCAGTGAGTTTCGGAGATAAGTTTGAAATTGAAGCTGCTATGGGAGGGGGTGAAGCTTTAGAATTAGTGGAAGATTTGCTGGCAGATGAATGCGAAATTGCTGTGGTCATCTCTGACTATATTATGCCCGACATGAAAGGGGATGAAGTTTTAAGAAGCATTCACGAGCGATCGCCCAATACGCTAAAAATCATGCTCACTGGTCAAGCTACCATAGAAGGAGTCAGTAATGCAGTTAATTCGGCTCAACTCTATCGCTATATTCCTAAGCCTTGGGTAACTGCACAACTCAATTTTACCCTCCAAGAAGCGTTAAAAATTTATTTTTTAGAAGACCAGTTGGCAGAACAAAATGCCCAACTTAGAGCGAGTGAGCGTCGTCTGACTCAGTTTTTGGAAGCGATGCCTATAGGGGTATCCGTCTACGACACAACGGGAAAAACTACCTACGCTAATCGCAAGGCGAAGGAATTATTAGGGATTGAAACTTTACCGGAGACGAATATTGAGCAGTTGTCTCCAACCTATCAAGTTTATCGCGCTGGCACTGGACAATTATACCCTCGTGATGAGTTGCCAGTTGTGCGATCGCTCGCGGGAGAAACAGTGCGGGCGGAAGATTTGGAATTGTATCACCCGGATCGAATTATTCCCTTGGAGGTTTCGACGACACCAATCTCAGACGAAATGGGAAATATTAGTTATGCCATTTGTACTTTCCAAGATATTAGCGATCGCCAACGAGCAGAAAGCGATCGGCTGCGTCTCGCCCAAGAAAGGGAAGCCAAGAATGTTGCTTTGCAGATGAATCAAGAAATTGAGGCAAAAAACCAAGAATTAGCCCTAACTTTACAAGAATTACAAGCCACTCAGCAACAATTAATCGACTCGGAAAAAATGGCTGCGCTGGGACAATTGGTGGCAGGAGTTGCCCATGAAATCAATACTCCTATAGGTGCTATTCGCTCCTCCGCCGGGAGTATATCCAGCTTCTTGACTACTACCCTAGAACAGTTGCCCGTACTGTTGCAAAACCTTACCGAAGAGGAAGGGCAAGAGTTTATGGCCTTACTTGGGCGATCGCTCAACCAACAATCAATAATATCTACTAAAGAAGAACGCAAGTTGAAGAAATCTCTCAGAAATCAACTGAAAGAATTAGATTTTTCGGAAACAAATGCTGAAAATATTGCCGATATATTGGTCATCATGGGAATTTATCAAGAAATTGATAGGTTCATTCCTCTCTTAAGCAAGTCTAAGGGTTGTAAAATATTAGAAATAGCTTATCAACTTTCACAAATAAAAAGAGGGATGACAACTATTCAAAACGCGACGGAACGGGCATCAAAAGTAGTGTTTGCTTTGAAAACCTATGCCCATTACGAACACTCAGGTCAAAGGACTCAAGCCAATTTAACACAAGGGATTGAAACAGTTTTAACACTTTATCAAAATCAATTAAAACAAGGAGTTAATGTAATTAGGAACTACACCGAATTACCACCCCTATGGTGTTATCCTGACGAACTGAATCAGGTATGGATTAATCTCATCCATAATGCCTTGCAAGCCATGGATAATCGCGGTAATTTAACTATTGATGTTACCACTATTGACGACTTTGCAAAAATCAGCTTTACTGATAGTGGAAAAGGAATACCGGAAGAGATTCAACCCCAAATATTTGCTCCTTTTTTTACTACTAAACCCGCAGGAGAAGGCAGCGGACTAGGACTAGATATTGTAAATAAAATAGTCAAAAAGCATCACGGAAAAATAGAATTTGAATCGATTCCTGGTCAAACTAAGTTTAGTGTTTTTATCCCACTTGCCCGACTCTAATAATCGGACAATTAAGTCTGTTTTATCTAAACTAAATTTAAAATAAGTAGGAAACAAAATCATGTCTAAACCTGTAATTTTGTGTGTTGACGATGAGAGAATGGTTTTAGATAGTCTGAGGATGCAGCTATCAACAGCCTTCGGTTCTGGCTACAAATATGAAGCAGCAGAAGATGCCTATGAAGCTTTAGATTTAATAGAGGAACTTGATGGGGAGAATATTAGAGTGATTGTGATTATTTCTGATTGGTTAATGCCCGGTATTAAGGGCGATGATTTTTTGATTCGCGTCCACGAACAATTCCCCAAAGTTGTTAAAATCATGCTGACTGGTCAAGCCGATGAAGCAGCTATTAATCGAGCAAAAAAACACGCAAATCTCCATTCTTGTTTGTTTAAGCCTTGGTCGGAAACTGATTTGATAGAAACTATTCAATCTGCGTTGTCCCAACTATAATGTAAGGGGAATTTGGAATGGGGAATGGGGAATGGGGAATGGGGAATTGGGAATTGGGAATTGGGAATGGGGAATTGGGAATGGGGAATGGGGAATTGGGAATTGGGAATTGGGAATGGGGAATTGGGAATTGGGAATTGAGAATTGAGAACAAATAACCAATAACCAATAACCAATAACCAATAACCACTGACTACTGACTAATTTGTTCGATCGGCAGTTCAATGATAAACTCTGCTCCTTGACCTGGTGCTGACACGCAACTAAGTTTACCATTGTGTTCGGTCACAACTTTGTGGGAAATTGAAAGACCTAAACCGGTGCCTTTTCCGGCTGGCTTGGTGGTAAAAAAAGCCTCAAATAATTGTTGGGAAACTTCTTCCGGCATACCGGAACCGTTATCGGAAATCCTAATTATAGCCTTCGAGTTTTGGACTTCGGTTTTAATTTTAATTTTGCTGCGGTTAGCTTTAATTTCCGTCACGGATCGTCCCTGATTGTACTCCTCGATCGCGTCGATCGCATTTCCGATCAAATTCATAAATACCTGATTGACTTTTCCAGCATAACATTCAACCAAAGGCAAGTTTCCATACTCCTTAATTACGGTAATTTCAGGATGGCTACCTTTGGCTCTCAGCCGGCTTTGGAGAATTAACAGTGTCCCGTCAATCCCTTCGTGGAGATTAACCCTGCTCATTTTATGATCGTCTTTGCGGGAAAAAATTTGGAGCGATCGCACTATTTCCCGAATGCGATCGGCTCCAACTTGCATTGAGGACATTGCTTTTGGTAAATCTTCTAACATAAAATCTAGTTCTATCTCCTCTATTTTGTCTTGAATGATTGCCGGTGGCTTCGAGAATTGAGCCTGGTAAACAGCGAGCAAATCTAGTAAATCTTCTGTATAGTGACTGAGGTGAACTAGATTACCACAAACGCTGCTGACAGGATTGTTAATTTCGTGAGCAACACCAGCAACCATTTGACCGAGAGTAGACATTTTTTCAGTGTGAATTAAGACGGCTTGAGTTTGTCGCAATTCGTGCAAAGTATGTTCTAGCTGCTGCTTTTGTTCAGTTAGCTCGGTTTGCGATCGCAGTAAAGCTTCTTCACTGCGCTTTTGTTCAGAAATATCAGTAATTAATCCTTCCAAAGCGATCAATTCTCCCGACTCTGACAACACTCCCAAACCCTGTTCCCAAACCCATTTCAACTCACCGGTTTTAGAAGTAATTCGATAGGTTAGTTGATAGGGTCTATTTTCCACTATCGCCACTTGGACTGCGTTCCACAAAATATCGCGATCGTCCGGGTGAGTCAATTCCGAGAGAGAAATTGTCCTAGTCCCGATAAACTCATCAGGAGAATAACCAGCTAACTGATAGCAACCCTCGCTCACAAACTCGATACTGCGATCGTCGTCATTACGAAAACGATAGGCCATTCCCGGCAAATTGCTCATCAATGTAGCCAAGGTTCGTTGGCTTTCCCGTAGGGCTTCTTCTGCGTGTTTGCGATCGGTAATATCCGTCATTACCGCCAGCATACAGAGTTCCCCGTCCAAATCAATCAACTCTGCTGACAGCAAACACACCACCACTGCACCCGACTTAACACGAAATTCGTATTCGTGATTGCGAACCACACCCTTTTCTTGCAAAATCCTCCTAAAGTTCTCTCTTTCTTCTGGGTTAACCCAAATATTTAACTGTGGCACTGTATAAGCCAGGGCTTCTTCCAAAGAATAACCAATCATCGATAAAAAACTATCATTAACCTCAATTAACCGCCCATCAGCAAAAGTAGTAATAGTCATTGGATCTGGACTCGAACGAAAAGCCTTAGAAAATTTTTCTTCCGACCAACGCAACTGTTTAATAGCCGATTCCAACTCACTTGTTCGCTCTTTAACTCGGCATTCCAACACCTCATTAGCCTGCTTCAGAGCCTCTTGGGCCTGCACCCGCTCGGTGATATCTCGCACCACCGCTTGCAACCCCATTTTGCCACAAATATCCATAGAAGTTAACAGCACTTCTGCTGGAAACACCGAACCATCTAACCGGGAATGTAGCCAGTCAAAACGGCAGTTCCCAGATTTCAAAGCTGTATTAATTCGCTCTTGAGATAAGCTAGCAGAATCTTGTCCGTTCGGTTGCATTAGCGGGCTTAATTCCGAGGGATGCTTACCACAAAAATCTGCTTCATTGGTGCATCCAAACAATTTTAAAGTTGCTGGATTGCAGTCCAAAAAACCTGTTTCATCTAACAGCATTACCGCGTCGCTAGTCGATTCATACAGAGTGCGAAACTTTTTTTCCGACTCTTGCAAAGAAGCAATCAACCGCATCTTTTCCTCTGTCGCCCGTTTTTGCTCAGTAATGTCCTGTATTACTTGAGAAAATCCCTGTAAATCTCCATGTTCGTTACGCAAAGCATTGACAATAATATTTGCCCAAAATTTAGTGCCATCTTGACGCATCCGCCAGCCTTCATTTTCATATCTACCTTCGGCAGTAGCTATCAATAATTTTTTCTGTGGCTTGCCAAGTTTAATATGTTCTTCTGTGTAAAAACATTGAGAATGTTGACCTATTATTTCACTAGAAGTGTAGCCAAAAATTCGTTCAGCACCAGAATTCCAACTCGCTACATATCCTTCGGTGTTTAACATAAATATCGCATAATCTTTAACACCTTCAATTACTAAACGCAGTCGTTCTTCACTTTCTCGCAGTGCATATTCTGCTTGTTTTCTCTGGGTGATATCTTCCACAAAACCTTCGTAGTAAAGCAATTTACCACTTTCGTCACGAACGGCACGGGCATTTTCTGAAATCCAAATTATCGTCCCGTCTTGGCGATGAATCTGCGATTCAAAATCTGACACGCTACCATTATTTTGTAAATCTGAAACAAACTCGTCACGTCGTCTTGGATCGACATAAAGCTGGTCGCTAATGTCGGTTAATCCTGTGATTAATTCCGCTGGGGAGTTATATCCATAGATGCGAGCCAAAGCTGGGTTAGCGCTGATGTAGCGACCATCAATGGTTGTTTGAAAAATGCCAGAAACAGCATTTTCAAACATACTGTAATATTTTGCTTCCATTTCGTGTAGTGCCTCCTCTATTTCTGCTTGATACATAATATTTTGTGTCTGCGTTTTTTTACTTTTCATTTTTTATACCCTGTTTGTGTTATCTTAATTTAATATTTGGGAAGCATCCCGATTTTGCATAGGCAAAGCATGACCGCAGTAAATCTCTGGCGCGAGCTAATAAATTGTCTGCGGTCATGCTTCGCCCCTACCAATATATTTACAAAACACAGATGCACCCAATATTTGTGGCGAGCCATCAGTCACAATTTAATGGTTAATTAGGCTTTCGCATACCTACTGTGTGACTATTAACTATTGTCCATAATAGATAACATAGTCGATCGCTAGGTAGTTTGCACAGAGCTGGTGTTGCTCTGTAAAATTGCCACAACGGAGGGGCAATAGTTGTATCAAAAAATTCATATTTGACTACGGCTGGTGTGTTTGTTCTGTAGTCTTCGTAACATTTTGGCAGAAGTTTCAGCCGTGCGGTGTCAAACGCGACCCGAAACTCTGCTAAAATCCCGATCGACTCTCGGTTTGGTGGACAAGCTCGATCGTCATTCTCCAAAACAGCAATTATTCCATTGTTCCATTGTTCAATTCTTGAATCCCATGACTGATTCTCCTGTGTGGCCTAGTTTGCTGCAACAATTGTTAGACAAACAATCTCTCTCACGCGCCACCTCCGCCAACCTGATGCAGGGATGGCTGAATGAAGACATTCCCCCCGTACTCTCCGGCGCGATTTTAGCAGCCCTCCAAGCCAAAGGGATCTGTGCCACAGAATTAGCCGGCATGGCTCAGGTATTGCAGTCTCAATCCCTCCCAGGAGATTTGGGTTCGATTTCCCCCACTTCACTACCTTTAATTGATACTTGCGGCACAGGTGGCGACGGCGCTTCCACCTTTAACATTTCCACTGCTGTCGCTTTTGTCGCCGCCGCGGGTAAAGTGCGAGTGGCGAAACACGGAAATCGATCGGCATCAAGTAAAGTAGGTTCTGCTGACGTCTTGGAAGCACTCGGAGTTAACCTCAACGCAGATTTCCAAAAAGTAAAGGCGGCAGTAGACGAAGTAGGCATCACCTTTTTATTTGCCCCAGGCTGGCATCCCGCACTCAAGGCTGTAGCATCGCTCCGGCGCACTTTGAAAGTACGGACTGTTTTTAACCTTTTGGGGCCTCTCGTCAATCCTATGCGCCCTACAGGTCAGGTAATTGGGGTGTTCGATCGCACTTTGGTACCAACTATTGCCGAAGCTTTGGCCGAGTTGGGGACTGAGTTAGCCGTAGTCATTCATGGCAGAGAAAAGCTGGATGAAGCTGGTTTGGGAGATGTTTCAGACTTGGCGGTTTTGTCCAACGGTAAAGTAGAAGTAACGACTTTAGATGCTAGAAAAGTAGGATTGACACCCTGTGCGATCGGCTCTTTAAAAGGAGGAAATGTTGAAGAAAATTCCGACATTTTGCGAAATGTGCTTCAGGGTAAAGGAACGCAGCCACAAATGGATGTTGTGGCTTTGAATGCGTCCTTAGCTCTTCAGGTGGGAGGTGCAATTCCTGTTGGCGATCATCAAGCAGGGGTCGTTTTAGCTAAGGAAATTTTATTGAGTGGAGAACCTTGGTTGAAGTTACAGGAGTTGGTGGAATTTTTGAAATGAAGTTAGTGGTCTGTTGAATTTTGTTACAAATAACAACTAACAACTAACAACTAACTCCTTCCTAAGATCGATCTCTAAATTCAATCACATCTTGCTTAATCGTCACATCTTTATCACCAAAAAAATCGTGACCCAAAAGCCCGATCTCCAAAGACGGTGAAATTGCCACAACTACATTTTTAATAGCCAAACCACCCGCTTGAATAGAAGTGAGGCGACCGAGTGGAAAAGTAGCCTCTCCATTGGGAGTTTTTGCTTGTACTGTCCCCTGGGGAACTACCCCCAAGGCTTTAGCCATGGCTGGTGTAATTACTGTGCCACTGGCTCCCGAATCTACCATCATATCGAACTTTTGTATGCCGTTAAACGTGACTTCTATAACCGGGATATTCGCATCTCGGCGTTTAATTTTTGCCTGAAATACTCCCGACTTAGCTGCTGTGGGAGCAACAGGAGTCAATTCTTTGGGGAGAAAACCACACACCGATTGGCTTAAGTTGACAGTTCGCCCGGAGGATCTCCGCATGAAGCATCCCTCAGTTTCTTGAGCCACAGCTCGCGAGGAGTTTGACCCCCAATCAACTAAGATGGAACTACTTACAGAAATAACGGCTGTTAAAACCAGTAGCGGTTTGCGTAGTTTTCGAGCGTGCCGTTGATGGTTGTATAAGTTTGAGAGTAAAAGCTCCAGAGATTTGCTAGTCATAATTTATTGAAATGCTGTAGCTCGATCCTAACAGCGACAACCGCCAAGTGGTATAGATTTCGCCGTTGCCTCGCGCCTCGCCTCATCAGTATTACAAAAGTTCGATCGACCAGATAGAGGGTGGTTGATTTCCCGTACAGAAAGTTCCATAGCAGACATTTGAAATAATATTTGTATTTTGCCGGCTAGCATCAAATCCCCGGCAGTGATAAGAATGAAACCAGACGACAGTAATTAAGGATGCCATGTCACTTTCAACTGCACAACCCGCTCTCCTAGTCCTCGCTGATGGTACTGCTTACCGCGGCTGGTCCTTTGGCGCTCACGGCACAGTCGTCGGCGAAGTAGTATTCAATACAGGGATGACGGGCTATCAAGAAGTCTTAACAGACCCTAGTTATTCGGGACAAATCGTAACTTTTACTTATCCAGAATTGGGCAATACCGGGGTAAATCTCGAAGATGAAGAGTCTTCTCACCCCCATATTCGAGCGGCCATCGCTCGTAATATATGCAGTCGCCCTAGCAACTGGCGATCGTCCCAATCTCTCCCAGACTACCTCAAACAGTACAATATCCCAGGAATTTACGGCATCGACACCCGCGCCCTGACTCGCAAAATTCGCACGGTAGGAGCAGTCAACGGTGGTATTTCTACCTCGATTCTCGACCCTGCCGAGCTCTTGGAGCAAGTGCAAGACGCCCCCACCATGGACGGGCTCAATCTGGTTCGAGAAGTCACTACCCGCGAGGTGTATGAGTGGTCTGAAGCCACAGCATCGGTTTGGGAATTTAGTCCGACAGTCAAACCAGCCAGTGGTGAAATGTGGACGGTGGTAGCCCTGGATTTTGGCATCAAACGCAACATTCTGCGGCGCTTGGCCAGTTACGGCTGTCGAGTAATTGTTGTCCCCGCCAACACTAGCCCAGAGGAAATCCTCAAGTACAACCCAGACGGCATTTTTCTGTCCAATGGCCCTGGAGACCCCTCAGCGGTAACGGAAGGAATCGAGACGGCGAAGGCTTTGTTAAAGTCGGACAAACCTGTGTTCGGCATCTGCATGGGACACCAAATTTTAGGACTTTCCTTGGGTGCGGAAACTTTTAAACTCAAGTTTGGGCACCGGGGATTGAATCACCCAGCGGGTTTAACCCAGCAAGTCGAAATTACTAGCCAAAATCACGGATTTGCGATCGACCCTGAGTCGTTAGTTCCCGAAGTAGAAATTACTCACCTCAACTTGAACGATCGCACCGTAGCCGGATTGAAGCACAAAACCCTGCCACTGTTCTCAGTCCAGTACCACCCCGAAGCCAGTCCAGGTCCCCATGATGCCGACTATTTGTTCGATCGATTCGTGCAGTCAATGCGAGAAAATCAGAAAGTAGTCAGTAGTCATTAGTCATTAGTCAACAGTCAACAGTCAACAGTCAACAGTCAGCTAACCAATAACTAATGACCAATGACCAATGACTAATGACTAAACAGTAGACAAAAGATCAAAAAACTCCTACAATGAAACCTCGACTTTAAGCAATATCTAGCTAGGAGGGTGTCATTTCTGAGCAATTGAACCTGACCGTTAGCCTCAGAGGCACTCGCGAAGTCGGGAATAACTATCAGCTATTTCGCCTGACAGGTCTGCTGGACGCTTTTTCCGAGGCAACTTTTCGGAAGGTACTGACCAAATGTATCGACGACGGCCCAAAACACGTAATTTTGGACTTGTCTAAAATTGACTTTGTGGATAGTTCAGGCTTGGGAGCCCTTGTGCAGCTTGTCAAAAAAGCCCAAAGTTTTGACGGGACATTGCAAATTGTTTCCAATCCCCGCGTAACTCAGACAGTTAAACTGGTTCGCTTAGAGAAATTTTTGTCTTTGCAGCCGAATGTGGATGATGCCATAAAAAACGTCAAGGATGCTTGACGAATAATTGGATGAGATTAGCTATCCGGTTCTGACAACTGGATAGCAAATTCTTATGTTTGTCAGGAGACAAAGAATCTGTGGTAAATAGCTGAAAAAATGCTATGTTAAACAGTAAAAGTTAGGGAAGTATCAAGTTAAAACGAGCCTTGTGAGACCAGATTAGTAAGTGACTAGAAAAAAAACTGTGCCGAAGTTTGATTAAAAAAGTATGTCGCCGATGGCAGATAATGGACAAAAGCTGAGTTTTAGTGATATCAGTGTCAATCAATTACATCCTGGGATGGTGACATCAGCAGCAATGGAAAGGCTGTCGCCAGCAGCTTGGGCTTACTTGGGAGATGCAGTATACGAACTATACGTTAGGACTTTGTACTTAGTTCCGCCAAAAAAAATGCAAACTTATCACCAATTGGTGGTGGGACAAGTACGAGCCGAAACTCAAGCGCGTCATTTGCGCTCGATCGCTCCTTATTTGAACAGCACAGAATTAGCAATTGTCAAACGCGGCCGCAATGCTGCTGCAAGCCGTTCCACACGGGCAGATCCAGAGGTTTACCAACAAGCTAGCAGCTTAGAAACCTTGGTGGGATACTTATACCTCACCGATCCCGAAAGATTGACCCTACTTATGGCACTTTTAGAAATTGAAAGTTAACGGTTTTAGCGATTAGAAATTACAAGTAGCGAATTATTACTTAAAAAGCCGGCCATCGCCTACCAATAATTGCCAAAATCCTTCTAATGTAAAGAGGATTTATGAGTAATAAATTAGCAACGAAAAACAGCAAGATCCTCAAATCAGAACCAATCTAAAATCTCAAAAGTCCTAGAGCGATCGGTCAATCAAAAAATCAAAAAATCCTTGGCATTAAGCCAAAACCAGTTTTACAGCCAGAACAAACAAATGAGAAAATTTACTAGACCAAACCCCCAAGGGCCCAAACGCGACAGCAGACCCTTCAACAGCGAGGGCCGCGGTGAGGATTCGTCACCATCTCCCCGTTTTGAACGAAAACCCCGTCCAGATACTCGCTCCGTAGCAGCACCTCAAAAGCGATCAAGCTTTACCCCAAAACCCCAAGAAATGCCCGTGCGATCGGTTTATAAACGCAACTTAAACTCCGAGGACAAACCAGAACTGCGAAAAAATAATCACTTCAGAGACAGAGACAGAGATAGAGACAGTAGCCCCCAAGAATTTCGTGGAAATCGTTTCAGAGACAGAGACAGCAACCCCCAGGAATTTCGTAGCAATCGTTTCAGAGACAGAGACAACAGCCCCCAGGAATCCCGCGACAATAGTTTCAGAGACAGAGATAGCAACCCCCAGGAATTTCGTGGAAATCGTTTCAGAGACAGAGACAACAGCCCCCAGGAATCCCGTGGCAATAGTTTCAGAGACAGAGACAACAGCCCCCAGGAATCCCGTGGCAATTATTACAAAAACAGAGACAACAGCCCCCAGGAATCCCGTGGCAATTATTACAAAAACAGAGACAGTGGCGCGGTAGATCCTGGAAGCAACACCGTAGTACAACCAGAAGCAGACACAGACATGATTTACGGCCGCCATGCTGTGCAGGCGGCCCTAGAAGCAAACCAAGTGCTCAACCGGATCTGGGTTGTGCCACATCTGCGCTACGATCCCCGCTTTCACAGCTTGCTAACCGAAGCCAAGTCCAACGGTAGCATCATCGACGAAGTGGACGATTTGCGGCTGGACTACATCACGCGCAAAGCGAACCATCAAGGTGTAGCAGCTCAAATATCAGCCCACGAATACCTGGATTTGAGTGAACTAATCGCCAAGGCTAAATCTGCTGCGGAACATCCGGTAATTGTGGTAGCAGAAGGACTCAACGATCCCCACAATTTAGGGGCAATTATTCGCACCGCAGAAGCATTGGGCACTCAGGGCGTAGTGATACCCCAGCGACGGGCGGTTGGGATTACCTCGGCGGTTAGAAAAGTGGCCGCTGGGGCTTTGGAAAATTTACCCGTAGCGAGGGTTGTCAATCTCAGTCGGGCTTTGGAAGAATTGAAAGAGGCGGGTTTTTGGATTTACGGCACTGCCGCTACGGCCAGTCAATCGGTAGAGACAGTGAATTTCTCCGGGCCCACGGTTTTAGTTGTAGGCGGTGAATCTGACGGTTTGAGCCTTTTGATACAGCGCGGCTGTGATGGATTAGTTTCAATTCCATTAAGGGGCAATACACCAAGCCTGAATGTCTCCGTAGCAACGGGCATGGCTTTATATGAAATTTACCGCCAGCGCGGACCCAAGAAGTTTCATGTACACAGCTCGTCAAAGTAATTAGTCCGATCGCCCCCGGCTTTAGGGGGCGATCGACCCCCAAGTTTCCCATTTTAGGTAATTGAAAAAAATGCCACACCTGATGAGAAAATTTCCTTCCTATTCGACTACCCATTACTGAAACAGGCTATATAATTTTTTTTCAACTAGGCCAATTATATCATCCGTAAAAAAAAATGACATCAGAGGATATCTCAACTACAATGCCATCTAAAAACCATATCAGGGAACCCCAAACTATATAGCCTTAGCCGGCTCTAGAGGGGAGAGAGGGGGGCGAGCGCCGTGTAAGTCATTTGCTTATATTTGATTATGTATGCTACTATTGGCTGCATGGCATACATCCCACTCAGAAAAGCAGTCAAATTTCTGGGCTTGCATCCACACACCTTGAGGAAATATGCAGACGAAGGGAAGATCAAAAGCATCAAAAACGAAGCAGGACAACGACTCTACGATGTCGAGTCCTATCAGCGCGGTGCAACTAGAGCTACCCTTGTTTGCTACTGCCGAGTTAGTTCGCCCAAGCAGCGAGACGACCTCGCCCGCCAAGTTGAATTTATGCGGCAGCAGTACCCAGACGCTGAAATCATCCAAGACATCGGCTCAGGAATCAACTTCAAGAGGAAAGGACTGCAAGCCCTACTGGTCAGATTTATGCGCGGCGAACAGCTCACGGTTGTTGTTGCCTGTCGCGACAGATTGTGTAGATTCGGATTTGAACTATTCGAGTTTATGGCAGAACAAAACGGTGGACAAATCGTGGTTCTTGACCGAACTGTTTACTCCCCAGAAACCGAACTCACAACGGATATTCTTGCCATCCTTCACGTCTTTAGTTGCAGAATGCACGGACTCAGGAGTATTGCCAAGAAAATCAAAGAAGATCCGTCTATTCCTAAACCCTGAGCAAAAAGCCTTAATCAAGCAGTGGTTTGGCGTGAGTCGTTTTGTCTACAACACGACTATCAAATACCTGCAAGAACCGGGTACAAAAACGAACTGGATGGCAATCAAAACTGAGATTCTTCACGGATTGCCCGATTGGGCAAAACCTGTTCCTTTTCAGATTAAATCCATTGCCATTAAAGATGCTTGCCTAGCAGTTAAATCTGCAAAAAAAGGGTTTAGCAAAGATGAGCTAATTCGCCAATGTAAGTTTCGCCGTCGTAAGGACACAAAACTTACAACTATAACAAAGTGTAAATAACTAAGGCATCAGCCTTGCAGACAGCACTCTGGAAAAAAAAAGTAAAATACATTACAAATCCCCATGAAAGAACTCTTGATTAGCTTGCTCAACTTCTTCGGTTTAGCTTGGTGGGTGGAAGTTAAAACTGCATCGCCACGGTGCATTTACTATTTTGGCCCGTTTATGACAGCTCAAGAGGCCCAAGCTGCACAAACAGGATATGTAGAAGACATAGAAAATGAAGATGCTCAAGGTATTAGTGTTTCGATTCAACGTTGCAAACCTGTGAATTTGACGGTAGCAGATGACTTGGGAAAGCTTGGTGATCCAGGGATGTTCCCGGTTTTTAGCAGTCAGTAGCAGCAAGGGGAGTCAATAGTTTTGTCTTCAAAACTATTGACTTTTTGACCTCAAATTGCTGGTGGCTAATAGGTAATGCGTAACGGGGAATGGTGAGCGGGTAATGGGACACAATTCCTAGCTGGCCGCTAAGCTGAACTCAGATTACCAATTACCTATTACCAATACCCTTGTTTTTCTTAGCAATGTTACAGCCCTGGAGATGGCGGGGTTACTTCTTCCTTCTTCCTTCTTCCTTCTTATCTCAATTCCGGTTTTATCGGAATGATTAAACCACAGAGAACACAGAGGACACAGAGAAAGAGAAGAGAGAAATAATAATTCCGATGTCAATGGATTTGATATTACTTCTTCCTTCTTCCTTCTTCCTTCTTATCTCAATTCCGGTTTTATCGGAATGATTAAACCACAGAGAACACAGAGGACACAGAGAAAGAGAAGAGAGAAATAATAATTCCGATGTCAATGGATTTGATATTACTTCTTCCTTCTTCCTTCTTCCTTCTACTTAACTGTCTGAGGGAAGTTTTCTATCCAGCGATCGATATCTGCAAGTACCCGATCGGGAATTTCCCAGGGGAATAAGTGGGCTGTATTTGGATAGCACTCCCACTGACATTCCTGGAGGTGTTGGGCTGTTTCTAAACTGGATGCGGAGGTGATGTGCCGATCGCCCTCTCCAGCCATGACTAAGGAAGGGCATTGAATATCGCCGAGGTTGAGTAGTTGGTTATATCCCGCCCTCAGAGCGGTATTTAAGGCTTTGGTAGCAGCGTGGGAAGTCTGGAGATAGGCGGGAGTACCTGCGCGGGCTAAATAGCGATAGGGAGTGCTTGTATGCTGTTGTATTAAGTAGCGAAAGAGCGATCGCCTACCAAAAGTATCAATATTCCATTGCCAGCCCGGTATCACCCAATTGATGATTCCCGCTAAACCCGTATAAAAGTTATCTTGCCAAGATATAGGAGGGTGACTGCCTCTGGGTTTGGCGGCGGATGCAAGTATAATCAAACCCGTGACTCGCTGCGGATATTTCATCGCTAATTCCAGGGCTAAAATTCCCCCTAAAGACCATCCCAGTACCAAACAGCGATCGATCCCAAATCTGTCTAAAAGCGCTTCTAAATCGAGGAGATGATCGGTCATATCAAAGGGAGCAAAAGTGCGACTGTTTCCGTATCCCCGCAAGTCTGGGGCGATGGTTTGGAATCGCTCAGATAAGTGTTTTGTAAACACTGACATACAATAGCCAGAGCCAGGATGACCGTGCAAACACAAAATCGGAAATCCTGTTCCTTTGACCGAAACACTAAGTTTTTGAGGTGTCATTCTATGTGTCGCCCCGAATCCCATCCGAATTTTTACCTGCTAGCTTGCTGCTGAGTTTTCTGAGTTTTCTGAGTTTTTGGTTGCGATACTTGCTGCTCTTTCGGTTGAGAAACCTCAGCTTTTACTAATTCAGGAAATGGTGGCTGGAGATTGTGAACTTCGATGTCCATTCCCACTGGCAGAGGTGGCAATTGGGGCAGATCGTTTTCCAAATCTTTGAACCCTTTGAGGTTTTTTGCTGGGAAAATTTCCGGCATTTGTGGTGGTAATTTTGCTGTTTCCAAAGTGCCGATCATTTTAGCTAGGGCGAATTCTAGTTGAGAACCAGGGTCGATCGCCACCCAACCCTGATCCGTCATTTGCCGGATCTCGAAGTGGAGGTGAGGGCCCGTGGACATTCCTGTACTACCAACCCGGCCGATAGTTTCTCCCTGTTTCACCCACTCTCCGGGCTTGACAAACAGTTCAGAAAGGTGTCCGTAGAGAGTTTCCTGAGACTGTTTACTGTGATTGAGCACCACCGTCAAACCATAACCGCCTAGCCAATCGGCGATCGCCACTTGACCCGCATAAGCAGCCAGGACGGGCGTTCCCAACTCCGCTCCCAAGTCAGTCCCGGTGTGAAAGCGGCCATAGCCCATAACTGGATGAGTCCGCCACCCAAATGGCGAAGTAATTGCCGCAGCAATAGATAGTGGAAACAGCAGACTGGTGTTGCCATTTCCTGCCTGACCAGCGGGACGTGGCGTGAGATTGTAATAAGCAAAGCCTGTATTGCTACCGCTGCTGACACTAATCGGGCCGACTTCAATGGGGCCTAGTCCCATACTCGCTCCTGGAGCTGAGTTGCCTCCCCCGCTATTTCCCGAATATGCAGCGTTAGCATAATATCCAGCCTCCTCCGAGTAGCCTGGATGAGGCGAGTAACCTGAATCGGGCGAGTAACCTGGATTAGCTGAGTAGCCTGGATTAGCTGAGTAGCCTGGATTAGCTGAGTAAGCGGCGTCTCCGTTCACTGATTTTGGCTGTCTGGTTCCCGCGCCCCACAACTGACTGCCGATTTTTTCGACGGCTTGACCGAGGGTGTCGCTAACATTGCCACCACCATTGCCGGCAACACTTTCTGGAACATTTCTGGGAACACTTTCTGGAACATTTCTGGGAACATTTCCAGAGGGAGGAGTAGCAATATAGGAGTCAGGAGCGATCGGAGTTGGAGGGTTGTAGTTGCTTCCCCCAGCATCGGCCGTGACTGGCTCGGAAATCGCAGCAGGGGCGCACGCACTCCCACCACCGGGACATTCGGTCGATCGATCTGAAAATTCTATGGTTGTCGGCGGTTCGTAGCTGTTGGTCGCCCCAGCGCTGTACTCTGTCTGGTCGTTGTAAGCGTTGGCGGGGTTGACTGGCGCTTCAAAAGGAGGTTCCGGCGACTGGGCTGTGGGTTCCGGCAGGGGTATCAGTGCGGGTTCCGGCAGATAATATTCTGAGGCCTCAGGTGCTGCTGCTGCTGGCGGTTCCGTCGCGTATTCCGGTTCGGGAGCTGGTTCTTGGTAGCGAGGCTCCCGCGCTACCTCTGGGGTAGGCTCGCTTTCTGCCATGGGAGCCGGTTGTACCGGGAAAGGGGCTTCAAATAATGGTTGGAGGTCAGCGGCACCTGGGGCTGTCTGTTCTACTGTTGGAGTTTCCGTTTGTGCCCACACTATGCCTTTGCTGAGTAGTCCCAGACTGGCAAGGCAACCTAGTCCCACCAGCAGGGAGCGATCGGACAAAAGACGCTGAAGATTCCGTGCGCCTCTAGGTTTTTTATTTGGCTCTTTGGTGTTCACAGTGGCTGTCCAATGCTTGTCTGAAACTGGTTTCACGATTTTTTTTCCCAACTCAACTAGGGCCTTGGTGGAGATCGAAGTCAGGCTCGAATTTATGCTAATCCTTGTCTGGAGTGGAGCCTAAACTATTGTACCTGGTTAACGCGATTATTCCGTTCAACCTCGCTAGTTGATTCCAGTTTGTCGATTCAATTGGCAAAATTGTTAATTTTAGTATTATTTACTCCATTAGGGCAGCATGGCATTAATGAGTTTACCTGAAGATCGCTTGACAAATTTTCGCGACTATGAATGCCTTGGGGAACCAGAGGGTGTTACTTGGCAGTGGCAAAGTTGGGAAGGTTTGCCCTATCTGACTTGTAGCTTGCTCGAAGGCTGGCAACACGGCTTTTTTACGGCTCCGTTTTCGCCCCGCACCCCGATCGACTTGGTGCAAGTTTTGTCGCCCGGAGCTCCTGTTTACCGGGTCAAGCAGGTACATGGCAATCGGGTACTCCAGACAGGTCAGGTGGCTCCGGTTTCTGCTAGTGGTCCGGGAACGGAAACTGATACCCCAATTTATGCTGAGGCTGATGGCTTGGTGGCCGAGCAAGAGTTTGAGGCGATTTGGGTTTGTACGGCAGATTGTGTCCCTGTGTTGATTGCTGACGATCGCACCGGACTCACTGCCGCAGTTCACGCAGGTTGGCGCGGGACTGCTGCTAAGATATTACCAGAGGCGATCGCTCAACTTGTGGCCGTTGGCAGTCAACTGGAAAATCTCAGGATTGCTATGGGGCCGGCGATCGCTGGACAGGTTTACCAGGTATCTGTGGAAGTGGCAGCGGAACTGGGAGCTACCATTACTCCCAAGGGTGCAGTTAGTGTGACAGCCGACAGCATTCTAGAGTTTTTGCACCAACTGCCTCAAACCCCTGTGTTGGCCGATCCTGAACCGGGAAAAATACGTTTGGATGTTCGCCGCTGCAATGCTTTGCAATTGCAACAGTTGGGAATTCATGCTTCTCAAGTGGCGATCGCTCCTCACTGTACTTATTCTGACTCCGAGCGCTTTTTTTCCTACCGCCGGGAGCCACTTAAAAAAGTCCAGTGGTCGGGAATTGTCAGTGGCGGCTCGACAACTACCTCTAGAAGGTAGAAGGTAGAATGTAGTTTTAAGTTTTAAATTTTGAATTTTAAATTTTGAATTTTAACTCTTTAACTTAAAACTCAAAACTTAAAATTTACGGACTTTCCTTCTACGTTCAAAACAAGATTTTCAGGAGTTAACCTACCTACTTAGTGGGTAATTCCTGAAAATCATTAAAAACTAGCAACTAAACTTTTTGGGAAAGCGGCCCTCGCCCCCGCCCCGCTTTCCTCTCTTGTTAAGATTGCGCTATAACGAGAGTCTCCAGCGGGTTATTAAAATGAGCGATCCAACTCCCTATCAACTGCTTGAGGTCGATGAAGATGCTTCTTTTGATGAAGTGCAAGAAGCCCGCACTCGTCTAGCTGAACATTACAGTGGCGATCTCAAACGTTTGGAATCGATCGAAGCTGCTTACGACGCGATCCTGATGGATCGTTTGCGACAACGACAGGAGGGTAAAATTAAAGTCCCCGAACGCATCCGTTTTCCTGAACGGTTGACTCCTCCACCCGCCAGCTTTACTCCATCTCCTCCGTCTGGTAGTCCTGCTTGGCTGCAACGGCTAATCGATACTCCTAGTCGATCGGACATTTTGTGGCCTGCGGGAATCTATGTCGGATTGAGCGGGCTCAGTATCTATCCGGCTGCTAATAATTCTTTACTACAGTTGACTCTAGCTCTGGGAGTCGGCTCTTGTCTCTATTTTCTCAATCGCAAGGAACAAAAATTTGGTCGGGCTGTACTGTTAACAGTTATGGGCTTGGTTTTAGGCTTGTTGCTGGGAGGTATTTTAAGCTCTCTGGTGAGTCCAGCATTCATCGCAACAGAGAAATTTATTGCTTTGTTTACGTTTTTAACTCTGTGGCTAGTCAGCAGTTTTTTACGATAGTTTACTCTCTAGACTTCTCCCAAAAAGCCTGTAAAGAACCGGTCATAAAGCCTGTTCCACAATAATTATGGGAGATGTCTAATACAGTCAACAGTTGAGTGTTGACTGTTGACTCATTTATCGGGCAGATCGAGCGAAAATTATCTCAACGGCTTCGCCCAAATTGTTAGCAATTAAGTCTGGTTGCTGACTTTCTAGTTGCTTGCGATCGCGAATGCCGCACAAAACACCAATTACCTTGACACCGTGGGTTTTAGCTGCTACGATGTCTGCCTCTGTATCACCAACCATCCAAGTATCAGAAGCTGGCGGCAATTCGGCGAGAGCTTTTGCCATCAGCAAGGGCTTATCTTTAACATCACCAGTTTTAACATAATCATTAGGGAGACAATAACGGCGGTCTTCTGGGAAAAAGTGGCCTAAATTGCAGCGGTTGAAAGCTTCGTCAAGTTCCCTGACGCGGCGCATCGTCATCACTACTAAATCAACTCCTGCCCCTTGCAGCTTTTCTAAGGTTTCCACTGCTCCTGGGGATGGTTTATCGTACATCAAGTAGGGGAAAGTATGAACAGTGTGACGACGTTTTTGGGCAAATTCAGTGGCTTGGATAGCATCCAATCCTGAGAGAATGCCGATTTCGGTTTCCGGAATCCGCGCCCGCTTCATTTCCCAAAACTCTGCTTTGGAGAGTTCGCGCACCTGTTGGTCTGAAGCTTGAGTCTCCGCAAGACATTGCTGATAAACTCGATAATAGCGATCGGACACATCCATTATTGGCCCATCAAAGTCTGTAATCAGTCTCAGCATTTAGCAGAATATATTTAAGATTTGATACAAATTATTTAATATTGTATCATTAAGAGAGGTCAGCTCGTCCACAAAACTTGACAGAAATACCCTAGGGAGTTACTGTTGATTAAGTAATCTCAATTGAATAAAACATTTCGCTCAAACTCTAGTCACAATCAACTGTAGCGGTTGCAATCAATATCAGGAAATCTACAATTAAGATGTGTTGCACAAATAATGTAAACCGCTATATTTTATACATAAATCTAGCCCTTAATCTAGGGTGAGTTTAGGTTGAGTTCAAAGGATTGTTAAAAACATTCCATCGAACTTATATTCGGCTAGCTTTGCCAAAGGGAAGTTTTTTTTGAGAAATCAAGTTTAGTGTAGAGTTTCCACTCCCATATCAATAGCTTGTGGCTTACGCATCGAGAGCGTATTTATTATGTCATTGTGCAGGAAAGGAGACCTTTCATAAACATTAATTTATCCTAAAAATGGCATAAATAAAGTAGATTTTAGACCCCAAATAAATACCCATCCCCCCAGGGAAATAAATACTCAAACATAACGAAATGCAACCTAAATTAAGCGTAAATATCACCCCCAGAAGTGTTAACAATCTTCTTGGAAAGTTGTTATCATTGCGTCGCATTGAATACCTCGCAGTCGATCGAGAGCTTAAAATTCAAGAAGCATCTGTGAACGTCCAAGAATTTGCTGAAATTCCAGAGGGCATCGAACAAGGAAAAGATGTGCGTGATAGTTTTCCCGAACTAATCGGAATTGAAGAAATTCTGGATGATATTCTTGAACAAAAACAGCCAAACTTTCAACTAAAATCAATCACAAGAGTTTTAAATGATGGCTCTTGTTTGTATTTAGATTTGTATGTTTTTGGTTATCAAGAACAGTTAAAACCTGAGAGATTAATTATTTTCTGCGAAGACGTAACAGATAGTACCAGTATGCAGCAAATCATGGTGCAATCAGTAAATGAAAGCAGCATCGAAGTTACTAATCTAGCTACATCCCGCGATTATATTGAACAGATTCTGAATTCAATCAATGATATTTTGTTAGTGACAACAGCATCGGGGAAAATCAAAAAAGTTAATAAATCCACCCAATTATTGTTTGGATACACCGAAGCAGAATTAATTGGTCAACCAATTTCACTGATTACGGCAAACGAAGAATTATTACGTCAGGTAAGTCAGTTACCTGCGGAACTTAAAAACGAATCGTGGCATCAGGTGAAAGTCCTATGCCAAACTAAAGCAGCTTTAAGCTTGACAGTGGCTTTTTCCTGCTCTACCATCGAGACCAGGGTAGAAAGCAAGCATTCAGCAAGTGAAACCCTACAAGATTTTGTGTATATTGGTAGAGATATTACCGAACAACAACGAACCAAAAAGCGTCAATCAGCACAGTATGCAGTAGCTAGAATCATGTCAGAATCTGGTTCTTTAGAGAGCGCCACTCCGAAAATTTTGCAAGCTATCTGTGAAAGTTTAGGGTGGGAACTCGGTGAACTGTGGACACCGGTGGATGAAAAACAGACTAAATTAGACGGGGGAAATCAACAGCAAAAAGTCAAATTTTTGTTTGCAACACCAGACACTCCTGTGGAAAAAGTGCCGTTTCTACTGCGAGTGGGAGTATGGTGGCGAGGTACAGAAGTCGGCGAGTTTGTGGAAAATTGTCAGCAGATAACTCTCGCTCCTGGTGCCGGCTTACCCGGAGTGGTTTGGAACACTGGTTATCCACAGTGGATTACTGATGTTCTCAAAGATGGCAATTTTATAAGATCCCACTTAGCATCCAAATCTAAACTGACTTCTGCCTTTGGTTTCCCAATTCGTGCTAGTGGTCAAATTGTAGGAGTAATGACTTTTTTTTGTCAAAAAAAACAGCCATCCGATGAAGACTTACTTCAGATGATGGCCGCCATTGGTTCCCAATTGGGACAGTTTGTCAAGCGCAAATATGCCGAAAAAGAACTGCAAGAAGCCGAAGCTTCCATCAGACTGTTATACGAACAGGAAAAACGCCAAAGTGAAAAATTGGTTCAGCAAAATTTAGCCTTAGAAAAGACTAAATTAGAGTTAGAATCTGCTAACCTGGCCCTACAGCGACTCGCCTCTGTAGATGGTTTGACTCAGATTGCTAATCGTCGCTGTTTCGACAAAACATTGCAGTCGCAATGGTTGCGGATGGCGAGAAATCAAGAACCCCTAGCTTTGATTTTGTTGGATATCGATTTTTTTAAACTTTATAACGACCATTACGGGCATCAAGGCGGAGATGAATGTTTAAAAAAAGTGGCGGAAATTTTAGAGCGCAATGCTCATCGGGGAGGCGATTTATCTGCTAGGTACGGTGGTGAAGAATTTGCAGTAATTTTGTCCCAGACTGACGCTAAAGGAGCAATGCGGGTAGCCGAATCAATTCGCAGCGATTTAAAAATTGAGGCAATTCCTCACCAACTCTCCAAGGTAAGTCAGTTTGTAACTGCCAGTATGGGGATAGCTAGTGCAATTCCTAGTGCGGAACTATCTGTGGAGTGGCTGATTGGGGAAGCAGATCGATCGCTCTACCAAGCTAAACTAGAAGGACGCGATCGGATAATTTATCTAAATCCTGAAATTTTTGATAATTAGTCAGGTTGCTAAGGTAGTAAAAAAGCGCTTATATAGCAGTCACCAAAGCCCTTTAGTCATTGCTCATGCTCACCTTCGTTGAAGGGAGCAATAACTAAAGCGACCTAAGAGCCTTAGTGGTTGCTATAGCTGGGAAAGGAGTATTGTTTGATAATGATTGTGAGACAAGCTAAAATTGCTGATGCACCTGCAATTGCACGAGTTAATGTCGATACTTGGCGCACAGCTTATCATAAAATTTTACCAGCCGATTATCTAGCGCAGTTATCCTATGAAAATCGAGAAAGTAATTGGCAAGACATCCTTATAAATGCCGAAAAAAATAAATATTTTGTGTATGTTGCGGAGAATGAACTCGGAAAAATTGTGGGTTTTGCTGCGGGTGGCTACGAACGAACTGACAAATATGTTTTTTATAAAGGAGAATTATTTGCTATCTATATTTTGGACGAATATCAGCATCAAGGAATCGGAAGAAAACTCGTAGGAACAATTGCATACCAACTGTCTAAATTAAACTTAAATTCGATGCTGGTTTGGGTGTTAGGAGATAATTCTGCCTGTAGGTTTTATGAAGTTTTGGGAGCAAAAAAAATTGACGAACAGCAAACAAATAGAGCCGGAGTTTTACTTAAGGAAATTGCCTACGGGTGGACAGACATAACTGTGCTACTGGATTTGATATGACTTCTACTTAACGCAATTCGACTTCTCGCTTGACTTGGGTCAAAACTCGATCGCCCCGCATTAAGCGATATTCACCCCGCCAAACTCCGGGAGTCAGAGGAGAAGTGGGACTATTTCTTTTGCCGACAAAACCCAACCAAGTGCGACTGGGGGCTTTGATTTCGTTGGTGGTGTTGACGATGGTTTGACCATTGGGAGCAAATAGTTGGTATTGTTCGCGATCGCCTTTTAGCACTCCATAACTATGCACCCAAAATAACAAAGCAGAGCTATTTACAGGTAGTTTAGTTTCGGAAAATTGTCCTTGCCTCATAGCGTTCTGGTCCGGTGGTTTGCCCGCAAAACCGGCGCGAATTAAACCTGTAGGAGTATAGTCCACAGGCCGGTCCCAAATTGGATTTCTGGCAATATTGCAGCCCGATTTAGCATCGGGGCCCACAAACGGATCTACAGCTTTACCTTGATAGCGAAAAGTGATGTGTACGTGGGGAAAAGACGCCATCCCAGAGTTTCCCACCATCCCCAGCACAGCGCCTTTGGCAACTTGCGCCCCTGGTTTGACGGCCACACTGCCTTGGCGGAGATGGCAATATTGCGCTTCCCAACCGCCACCGTGATCGATTACCATGCCGTTGCCACATTCAGTACCTGCAACGTTGGTTTTGTCTGTATCGTTCTCTAAACGTTTATCTACCACACCATCTCGCACCCGCAAAACTTTGCCGGCGGCGGAGGCGATAACTGGGACTCCTTTTGCCATTGCTTTGGAGTCGGGAATGCCGAAGTCTGTACCATCGTGGCCGTTGTAGGTTTGGCGTCCGCACCCAAAATCAACGGCGGCTGGACTCGGATCGCGATCGAAATACTGCAAAATAAAGCAATCTTTACCCAGGGTACAGTCGATGGGTTGACCAAATTGGGGAATGTTGGGCTTTTGGGCCACTGCGGTGGAGACTAGATTTTGGGCGATGGTGTTGGCTGCGATTAGGGATGTATTGACTGGGTTTTGCTGACCACAGCTAGAGATAGTTGTCAACCCCAAAGCCAGGAAAATTGCCGAAATCTGTTTGTTTGAGAGTAAAGTCATTGGCCGATGGTTGCTAAAAGCTGAGGTGGGTAGTCCCAAAAAATCACTTAATTCTTCAAAATATAGTGAATTGGGAATATAGACGGTCGATCGGGTATTTTCGTTTCCTAGATTTGGTGTATTATTGTCAATCTGGGATTAGTGATTTTTAATTAGTTAAATGAATGCGCTCTAGAATTCGATCGCTCATTTCAATCATTCGGTTGGCCGGACTTGCTATCGCCACTTTGGCGCTGTGGGGATTTGCCACCCTCGCCAAGGAAGTTCTGGAAAAAGAAACTTACGCTTTCGATACCTCTATTTTACTAAGTCTGAGGCAATTGCACACTCCACTGCGCGATCGAATAATGATCGGCTTTACATTTTTGGGGGAACCGAATTTGTTACTAGCGCTGTGTGTGAGTTTGGTGATTATTTTGTGGACTCAGCAACATCGCTCCGAAGCCACAACTCTTGCCATGGCTGGTGCCGGAGCGGTGGGTTTAAACCTACTGTTAAAAAAAGTTTTTGCTCGCGCTCGGCCTCAACTTTGGGAGCGCGCAGTTGACGTTAGATTTTACAGTTTTCCTAGCGGACACGCGATGGTGTCAATGGTTATTTACGGTTTGCTAGGATATTTTTTGGGTTCCCGCTTTCCGAAACAGCGCTGGTGGATTTACATTTTAACAATTCTATTAGTTGCTGTTATTGGCTTGAGTCGGCTTTATCTAGGAGTTCACTGGCCTACGGATATTATTGCAGGGTATACGGCCGGTTTGGTGTGGCTGATAGCCTGCATTATGAGTCTGGAAGTATGGAAACAATCTCGCTCATCATTTCCTGCTTCTACAGAAGAATTTTTGTCCCCCGATGCTTCTCAAGAAATGACTGATGACCAATCACCTATAACTCATAACAAATAACTAATAACCAACCATTTGCTTTTGAGTTAAATACATCGCAATCCCTTTTTCATAGTAAGCAGCTTCGTTAATAAAGACTGGATATACCGTCGATCTACCTTCGTATAAAATCTCATCGCCGTCAAAGGTCAAAAACATCGGCTCGCCCGGATTCAGCGGTTGATAATCTCTGAATTGCAGTCGAGGATGAATCATTGCCTGAATTTCTCCCAACTCATTTCTGGGATAGTCGATAGTCTGAATTTTTTGATAAATTGTGAGGGGATTTTCTGCTGGAGGGATTTTTCCCTGATTATATACTTCTACATAGTCTAAAATTGTGCCGATAATTTCCTCAGTTTGCTGAAATAAACTGGCATCCAATATCCCTTGAGCCACCGGACCAACTTCCAGGGTAAGTCCTAACGGGGAAATAGATCGCAACACAGAGCTATCTTGATTGTGCTTTCCCGAAACCAGTACCTTAATGTTGGGAGCAACAGATGTTAAATGAGTAGTTAATCCCAGATTAAATGGATGCTGGCTATCCAGAATAAATGTGATACCCATGTTGGCTGTGGTATTGTGCAAATCGATAATTAAATCGGGATTATCCGTATTGCTTGACCCAAACATTTGGTAGATTTCTTTGGCTAGTAGTGCTTCGTAAGTCGAGAGATTATAATTTTCTAAATCCTGTCGTAAAAAACAACGATTGAGGTCGATATCGATGTAACGTTTGCCAATTTTGCAAGCTTTGGGATTGGCTAGTATGGCAATAGTTTTGAAATTAGAGCGTGCTATTAAGTTGGGCGATCGCTCAAATTTATTCACTAGGTAAATTCCTGTGAGTTCGTTGCCGTGGGTTCCTCCAATAACTGCAACACGGTTAATTTTTTTCATAAACAATTAGCTTCCTTTCTCAAATGCCACTCTTGGGCTACAAGTAATTTCGATTAAAATAAAGAAGGTCTTAATCTCTATATTAACTTATCTGGTAGTAAATGTGCAATATTTTGTTCATTACAGGGAGGTTATGGTGTGGGAGAACACAAAACCGTCTTTTCAATTTTACTTGATTAATGCTTCAATAACAAGCCGATTGGGTGCATTTCAATTTGGCAAATATATTCGTAGGGGCGAAGCATGACCGCAGAAAATTTATTAGTGATAACGAGAGATTTACAGCGGTCATGCTTCGCCTATGCAAAATCGGGATGCTCCCAGCCGATTTAGAGACTCTTGTCAAAGAGCTGCGGCGGCTTAATGGCAAAAATATTTGGTTAGTTGGAGGCTCTCTAGTGATTCGCGATTTTCTGGAAAAAAAATTGATAAACTAGCTGATTCTTTCGGTTCATCCGATTGTTTTGGGCGAAGGCATTCCTTTGTTTGCCGATCCCACAACTGCTACAGATTTGCAGCTAACTGGATGTCAAACCTACAGTTCCGGTCTCGTACAGTTATCCTACAATGTTGTATAGCAACTGCCAAGGCGATTAGGGCAGATTTTGTAGGGGCGGGTTCACCGATATCTTTCATCGGTATAGACAAATTCTATAAACCCGCCCCCACCCCACGACTTAGCCACCCTGGCGGTTGCTATAGTATAGAGGTGATGCCCTAGCATAGAGACTAAATCGTGAAATGTGTTGCCTTTGTCCTTTTATTAATATTATTTTTCTGGGTCGCGTTGCCAGCTAAGGCATCTGTATGCCGCAATTACAACGGACAGCAGATTTGTATTGTCGATCTCAAACGCAGCGCCAAAAATTATTGGGAATACAGGGCAATTGTAAGTATTGATGGAGTCAAAAAGCCTGTGGAAATTTATAACTGTCGCAGTCGCAGCACTGTTAAAAAAGATGGTAAAGTTGTGCCGTTTGGTAAAAACGATCCTGGTCAAATGATATGCAGTTTTTTTGATAACTAATAGATACCTAGGCACGGAAAAATTGGGTAGTTTTTGAGATATGTCTCATCGCTATTTGTGGCGTTCTAGTTTTTTAATAACCCTCAAAACAAACAAGGCTAGGCATAACCTGAATAGTATGCCTAGCCAATGTTCGGGAGATGATAAATTTGCGATCGACAATGTTTTACCACTAAAAAATGCTCGGATTGCACCAATCTAAATTGCTTTTTTGGGCGGCCCAGAAGCCCACCTCACCAGAAATTAGAAAGACTTTGATTTTAGCGCAAGACGATATCCGATCGCAATCTGATTGCCAAATCTGTTTCCGGGCGAATCACTATCACATCCACACTGCGTCGCCCGAACAATACCCCCGCTAAAGCACCGATTCCAGCACCACCCAATACTTCTTCAGTGGCGATGGCTTTGTCGCCGGTAATCCCAGCCATGGCTGCTGCGGCGGCGGCGCCCAATGCTGCACCTTGGGCGATGGAACCTCCGTTAGCACCTTTTTGAACTTTTTCGGTTCTGGTAATAATGCTAGAATTTCCGTCAATCCGATAGCGTTGGCGACGGCTAACAATTAGTTCTGTAGCCACAAATTGAGTACCCTTTTGATTACCTCTTCTAGCAGGTTGCAGTTGACCGACTATTTCACTACCTGCGGGGATTAAAACTCTACCTTGAGCGGTGCGGATGTCTCGTGCTACTCTTAAACTTAAAGGTGCTGTTTCATCGGGAGTAACAACAATTTTATCTTTTTCATAACTGACTGGAATTATACTGCCCGCGGGAATTCTGATACTACTATCTAATTGGGAGTATCTTTGGGCTGTGGCGGGATTGGCTACCACCAGTGTCCCACTGGTTCCTAGGGTAATTCCTAGGGCGAGGATGGCTGCGGTGGTCGATCGCAATGTTTGAGAAGTAATCATATAAATTGTCTCCTTGCTTCGGTTTTGCTTTACTTGGTAATGCACAACTGCTAAACTTTTTCTGATTTCCCGTTCCTTTGATAGTTTAATGATGACAGGTGGGAATTCCTCAAGTTGGGAAGATAAGGTAGATAATCAAAAGTTTTAAAAATTGAAAAAATTGATCGACTCAGGAAATTTTAGCAGTTTGGGAAGATAAGGAAGATACACTCAACACTCCACATTCAATGCTTAAGAGTATTTAAGGCTAACAAGCCGGCACCGAAAGCTGGTTCGTGTCGGGGTGCAATTACTTGGGCGTTAGGGGCGATCGCACTTATAGCAGTTTCAAACCGACTTTGGCAATTTCCCACGCCACCCCACACACCTCCGATCGACACAATTTCAAATTCTTCTGTTTGGTTAAACAGCCCTGAAATTGCTGTTTTTGTCGCTAAAACTAATTCTGCCACTGCACTATCCATAATGCCCTCAGCTATACGATCGCCCTCTGTGGCGGCGCGATCGACAATGGGTGCTAAAGCAGCAATTTCCTTGACCCCCCAACCGCGTCGGTAAACGACTTCTACCAAGTCTTCCAGATTTTTTAGACCTAAATGTATTTGAAAATTCTCTGCAAGTGTGGTATAAATTTGCCGTCCATCGTAGAATCTCAAAGCAGCTTGCAAACCCTGTATGGCAATGTTGTAGGCGCTACCTTCATCCCCTAAAATATATCCCCAACCCCCGACTCGTTTAGTTTTTCCATGGCGGTTTTGTCCAAAAACAATCGATCCTGTACCTGAAATAACGACTATACCCACTGGATGGCCCGTACCGCCCACCAGTGCGATCGCGCTATCGCTGGAAATTATAATATTTCTGGGCCCGAAAGACTGAGTAACGGGTAAATTAGGACTCAACTGCAAGTTCTGTACTAAAAATTGCACGATTTCCTGGTCTTTGGGACGTCCGACTCCTGCTAATCCCAGACAAATTGCTTCTATGTTGAGATGGCTATCGGGGTTGATGTTAGCGGAAATTACAGCTTGTTCGATCGCCAATTGAATCGATTGTTTGGCTGACTCAATTCCCAGTGTTTGATAATTTGATGGCCCTGCTTCGCCGCGTCCCAAAACCACCTGATTTTCGTCCATCAACAGACAAATAGTCTTAGTACCACCGCCATCTATGCCAAATACGTAACTCATGCCAAAATTATCCCTCAAGCGGGCAAAAAAAACACTCGAATTTGAATCGAAACATAATATTATAACATTTTTTTAGTTGCTCTGAAAATACATAATTCAAATTTGCTACTTGTATAATTTATGGTTTACAGTTAATTTGGAAAAAATTGCTAAATATTCCCATAATTCCGGGCAAAAATCATGAAAGTCGGCGTATTCAGTACCAAATCCTACGATCGCACATTTCTGGAAGCAGCCAATGTCGATGACCAACACGACTTAGTTTTTTTTGAACCCCGCCTCACCATGGAAACAAGCGTTTTGGCGACAGGATTACCCGCCATCTGCGCCTTCGTCAACGACCAATTAGATGCCAAAACACTAAGTACGATCGCCCAAACAGGTGTCCGCTTAATCGCCCTGAGATCCGCCGGCTTCAATCACGTCGATTTAGCAGCAGCCCGCGATTTAGAACTCACTGTCCTCAGAGTACCGGCCTATTCTCCCTTCTCCGTCGCCGAACACGCCGTCGCCCTGATTTTATCCCTCAACCGCAAAATCCACCGCGCCTACAACCGCGTCCGGGAAAACAATTTCGCCCTAGAAGGGCTGTTGGGCTTCGATCTTCACGGACGAACTGTCGGAATCGTTGGTACTGGGAAAATTGGTGCACTTACCGCCAAAATTCTGCACGGATTTGGATGTCGCCTCACAGGATACGATGTTTCCCAAAACGCGGATTGTCTGGGGATGGGGATGGAATATCTCTCGCTTCCAGAACTATTTGCTACTGCCGATATTGTCAGTCTCCATTGTCCGCTGCTACCAGAAACCTACCACCTGATCGACGCAGCAGCCGTCCATCAGATGAAAGAAGGCGTGATGCTGGTTAATACCAGTCGCGGTCAGTTGATTGACACCAAAGCCGTAACTCAAGGACTGAAGTCTGGTAAAATCGGATACCTGGGCTTAGATGTTTACGAACAAGAGACCGACTTATTTTTTGATGATTTGTCAAATCAAGTAATTCAAGACGACATATTCCAGCGTCTGTTAACTTTCCCCAACGTCTTAATTACCGGTCATCAAGCTTTTTTCACTGAGGAAGCTTTGAGAAATATTGCTACTACAACAATCAGCAATATCACTGATTTTGCACAAGGACGCCCTTGTCTCAATCAAATCAGCCTCGATCGAGTAAAAAAATAAGATCTCCATTGCTTACCAGGATTAAAGCAGTCCACCCTGTATGTTTGTTCATTAAACCCAGTTTCTGCGTCAGTCCTTTTTACTTGCAATTTGTGAAACTTTGCTGTACTAATTACCGGATAATTAGACGGCAGCAATTCTCAGGTTGCAATTTAACTTAACAATTGAGGAAAGTATCAAATGACACAGGATAATTTTGCCGAAGAAACAAAAACAATCACTGAAGTCACCAAAATCGACATGGTAATTGAGAAACCAGGTGCGATCGCGAAAATCGAAACCCCAGAGACCACCGCAGGACAGTTCCAAGATATTAAAGACCAAGTTTTGACGATTTTGTCAGAACTGCCAGTCTATATATCCAATTTTTTCGCCGAATATCAAAAGCCGATCGTCACCGTGGGTTTAATTTTGACAGGTGCCGTAAGTGTCAAAGTAACCCTGGCTGTACTCAATGCTTTGAATGAGGTGCCTTTGGTAGCCCCAACTTTTGAATTGATCGGCATTGGATATGCAGGTTGGTTTGTTTACCGCTATTTACTCAAAGCTTCCGATCGCCAAGAATTGCTAGCAGAAATAGAATCTTTAAAAGAACAAGTTGTCGGCAAAGATTCTTAAAGAGAGTGGTTAGTGGTTATTTGTCAATTTGGATGGCAAATTTGTTGCAAAGTAGCGGTAAAACCTGGGTAGGAAATAGCCGCAGCTTCGGCTCGATGAATATTAGTAGTACCCCTGGCATTCAGGGCGGCGATCGCTAAACTCATCGCGATTCTATGGTCTGTGTAACTATCAACATCAGCGCCGGTCAAAGAAGTTCCTCCGGTAATTTCTAAACCGTCGGGTAACTCGGTAATTTGAGCACCCATGCGGTTGAGTTCCGCAGCAGTCACAGCTAGCCGATCGCTCTCTTTGACTCGTAACTCCGCCGCATCCCGAATGATGGTTGTACCAGATGCAAAAGTCGCCGCTACTGCCAAAATCGGAATTTCGTCAATCAGTCGGGGAATTAAGTCACCAGCAATGGTGCATCCCCGCAACTGGGCGGAACTCTTCACCACAATATCGGCTACCGGTTCCCCAGCCGCCACCCGCTGATTTTGCAGTTCAATGTGAGCTCCCATCATTTCTAAAGCTTCCAAAATGCCTGTACGAGTTGGGTTGACACCGACATTTTCCACTACTAACTCCGAACCAGGGACGATCGCCCCAGCAACTAACCAAAAAGCCGCCGAACTGATATCTCCTGGTACAATTACTTTCTGCCCTTGGAGTTGGGCAGAACCTGTTACTGTAACGCTGCAAGTTTCAGGATCTACCGTTAATTTCGCTCCAAAAGCTTGCAACATTCGTTCGCTATGATCTCGTGACAAAGCCGGTTCAGTAACAGTCGTTTCTCCCTGGGCCATCAAACCTGCCAGTAGAATACAAGATTTAACTTGAGCCGAAGCGATGGGGGAATGGTAGTGAATCCCTTTTAATTGCTGTCCCAGTACCGCTAAAGGTGCTAGAGAATTATTTCGCCGCCCCCAAATTTGTGCTCCCATTTGTTGCAGCGGTTTAATGACACGGGACATGGGGCGCGATCGCAGGGAACTGTCCCCCGTCACCGCAAAAAAACGCCCTGGATGAGAGGCTAAAATCCCCAACATTAGCCGCATCGTCGTGCCAGAATTACCCGCATCCAAGACTTCCACAGGCTCCTCTAATGCGCCAATTCCCACACCCTCGACTGTGACCAATTCCGTGTTGAGTTCCGAAACTTTCGCTCCCAGGAGTGAGAAACATTTAGCAGTGCTCCGGGGGTCTTCTCCCAGCAGCAGGCCCTGAATAGTTGTTTCACCGTGGGCGATCGCACCCAACATCAAAGCTCGGTGAGAAATTGATTTATCGCCCGGAATCCGAATCCGACCTTGTAGCGACCAGCCAGAGGCGGGTTTTTGAATGCTTAAAGTTTGACTTTCACCGGTTTGGGTAGTGGTTATAATGGCAGCTTGCATTGAGATAAACTGTGATGAGATGGCGTTAGTTATCCTAGCGTCTTCCTAGTCATTAGTCAGTAATGTACACAAAAAAACCAAATATTACGAAAAATTTACAATTTCTATACGTGTATTTACGTAAGCTTACAAACTGTTAACTTTTGAATGACGATCGACACAATTGGAGATTTGCGATCGCCAATGTTACATTTTTGAGGTATCAGACAAAATCTTCTGGTTTCTATCCTTCCATCTTCCATCACAAATTCTAGATTTTTTATTATTATGCTGACGCATCACCGCAAGCCTGTAAGTCTATCACTGATCTCCACAGATTTACCCCTATGGTCAGTCGTTGAAACTGCTGGTACACTGTATCAAAAAGACACCGATCGCTTTCACTTATTGTTGCACGAACCAGCCCTACTCGATCGCACATTTGCCGATGGCTCTAACGAACCAGTTTCTATCTTACCAACTACTGCAAAACCGCGGTTACTGTGGCTAGAAGTTTCCCCCTATCGAGTAGTGATGACTATGCAAGGAAACGGCAAATACAGTTACCGTCACTGCTGGGAGCGAGGGATGTACGGCCTGAGTCGTTATTGGCTTCAGGGAGACTCCCTAGTAACTCCTGAACAGTTACGGCTTCGCAACTTCACCCGCCAATTAATTCTCACAGCAAAGCCTGAACCGGAACACCTGCGATTAGAATACGAACTGTGGTCGGAAAAAGTGCAATTAGGTCGATATATTTTGAATTTAGAAATCCATCATTGAGTTTGGCTCTTACAATAATTAATCAGTTTCTCAGTCACAGCATCTTGAGTTGCTGCGGCTTCATTCGCCTGCTGTCCAGCTTTCATAATATCTGCTTGAGCTTTTCGGATTTGCTCTCGACCTTCTATACTTGTAGAAGCACGATTTCCAGCCTCAAGAGCTTTGCCTATGTCTCCAATTGCTTGACCCATTTCCCGGAACGATTTAACTGACTGGCTCTGCACTTCTTTGAGGTTGGTGTCTGTCAGTGTCAAAGACTCTAATTCTTTCGATGTCTGGTTTAAGTCTTTAGCTAAGTTCTTGGTAGTCCCTGTATCGTTGCTGTCTTTTTTAGTTTGAATCAGTGCGTTGCCTTTAGTGACAATTTCTGTCAATTTAGTACACTGGACAACTCGGTCGTCTTTTTGGCAACTAACAGTTAACAAACAGCAAGCAGCAACGAGCGGAATGATGGCAATTTGTTTTGGTAAAAAGTACATTAATCCTCACTACGTCCCTATTTAGGAACTATGGTAAAAAACAGCAATAACCTACAGAAAGGTAACATTTGGGGATATCTTACCCTACTTTTGCCTATTTCCTTAACGGCGGTTGCCAGTTTTGAGTCGGGAGGGATGTTTTGGACGATCGCCACCGCCGCAGGTATGGGCTGGGCTTACAAGCTCTACCAGCAGCAACAAAAACAAAAAATCGCTCATTTAGACTCAGTTTTCTACCGATTAATCAAGGAAAATCAAGGGCGAGTCACTGCTTTGGATTTGGCAATGAATGCCAAACTCCCTGGAGCCAAAGTTCAAGAGTATCTAGACGAGCGCGCCTCTGAGTTTGGTGCAGATTTTGAAGTGACAGAGCAAGGCGGAATCTTGTATTATTTCCAAGTAGCTCCTACTGGGAATATAGCCGAAACAATTCCTGGGGAAATCGGAGAAATTCCTGTCAAAGCACCAGAAACAAATCCGCCAAAAGTCTCAATTAAAAGTCCTGATTTATTCCCCATTTCCCCCAAAAAAGCCACTACCAATCCCAAAATATCTTTTACCCAGACGGAACTATCCCGCAGATTTAAAGTTCACGCTAGCACCATCGGTAAGTGGAAACTTAAGCCAGAGTTTGCCCAGTGGAGCAGCGAAAAAGACCCAGAGGCGATCGCCTGGGAATATTCTATCAAAAATAAGCGCTTTTATCCCAAAGATTAAGACCAGAAGGTATCATATGATTTGTACTTCTCTTTTCTCCTGGCTCCTATGTCACAACCAACCTTGCGAGTAGTCGCACGCCTCGTCGCCTTTCCCGAAAAAGTAGCCGAACTTAAATCCCTGTTACTGAGCATTATGGAGCGAACTCGCCAAGAACCTGGCTGCATCAAATACGAACTGCTGCAAAATCAGGCAGAACCCACGGATTTTACCTTTGTTGAAGAGTGGGAAAACTCCGATTTACTGGAACTACATCTGGCTTCCAATCACATTCAAGCGGCTGTCATGAAATTAGAAGGTTTAGCAGTTGCACCGCCAGATATCCGTCGCTATGAATTGCTAGCTTGAGCGACTGTTAAAATCTAATTTATTCCTGTTAGTTACACATTTTAGTTCCTCCTACTTCCCATGGTTCTGGGGAAGAATATAGTTGAATTTACCTGGTCTTAAAAAGATGACAACACCAACCATAAAACAATTATTTACTTACCCCATTAAAGGTCTGACACCGCAACCAATGTCAGAGTTGGACTTAACATCAGGACACGGCATTAAGGGCGATCGAGCTTTTGCATTAATCTTTGCAGATTATATTGAAACTGAAAAAAACCTCACCGAAAACTTGCCGTGGATGAGTAAAAAACATTTTGCTGTCCAAAACGATTGGCCGGCTTTAGCAGCCCTATCCTGTCAGTATGAACCCGAAACAGCAGTTTTAACAGTTAAGCATCAAGGAGTTGAAGTATTAACAGCAGCAACAAATACAGCAGCGGGGCGCGATCGCATCAGCAGCTTTTTTACCGAATATCTAGCCACCATTGAACCCACCAAGGAAGCCAGACACCCGCAACGCTCACCTTTGTATTTAGCAGGAAATAGTAGTGGCGAAACTCGCTATCCTGACAGAGAACCCGTACACATTTCTTTACTCAGTCAAGCAACACTAGACCAATTAACAGCAAGGGCCGGTAGCCACATTGATGTAGGCCGATTTCGCCCGAATATTGTCCTAGAAGGTATGGCACCTTGGTCAGAATTTGAGTTAATTGGTCAACATTTTCAACTAGGTATGGCACGCATTGAAGTTACAGCACGAATTGGTCGCTGTGTCAATATAGAAGTGAATCCCGAAACGGGCGATCGCGACATTCCCCTACTCAGTTTACTGCAACAAGAATTCGGTCACGCACAAACCGGTGTGTTAGCCAAAGTGATTAACAGCGGTGATGTTAAACTCGCCGATGTTTTGACTGCTGTTTAGCTAAGATCTCAAAGTCAAAATTACAAGGGTTGACAAATTCCCATTAATGTGCATTCCCAAACCAATCGTGGCTGTACATAGTTCAGTAAATATTGTCGCGCTTTTTCTAAAGGCTCTAAGGGCGATCGACTAATTTCCCCAGCCAAAAATTGCTGCCAGTAACAGTGCTGTAAATAATCGATTAACCATAACTGAGATTCAGTATCCAAAGTTTTATCAATTTCCTTAGCCAATTCCAACGCCGATCGCAAATTTTGAGGCAACTGCTTAACTTTTTGTAACAAATCATCCGGCATCGATTGCAGTTGCCGCCAAATAGCAATGGCCTCTCCAGGACTTCCCTGGGCCATTCCCATCACCTCAGCATGGGACAAAATCTCTCCAAATCCCCTTTGCTCTAATACCAGTGCCATCGCTGCGGGATTCAGGCGATTAAACTGAATTTTTTGACACCGTGAAATCAAAGTGGGTAACAAAGATTCCACAGTCGGAGCCATTAAAATTAGCGCAGCTTTTCCCGGCTCTTCCAAAGTCTTCAATAAACCATTGGCAGCCCCCTCACCCATGGTTTCTGCTTGCGACAACACGACAATAGAACGGGCAGATTCTAGGGGTGGTCTACTCAGAAAATCACCGATTTCTCGCACCTGTTCTAGTCGAATTTGGGGCGGTGATTTCCGCTTCAATCCCGCTTCCTGTGCTTCCTGTGCTGACAGCCGCTTGCCTTGATTCATGTAAGTTGGTTCTACCCAGAGCAAATCTGGGTGATTTCCCAGGCGCACGCGGTTTTGCACCGAGGCTATTAATTTTGGCTCTGTCAGATTTGCCGAGAAGAAAAGCTCAATAAAACACCGAGCTGCTAAACTTTTGCCGATCCCGTTAGATCCCACAAATAAATAGCCGGGAGCAATGCGGTTGCCAGCGACGGCTTGAGTGAGTAATTCTACTGCCTGGTTTTGTCCGATTAATGATTCAAAATAATCCATAATTCAAGATTCAGAACTTTTTCCATATCCCCAAGCTGCTAACTTACTACTTAAGATAGTTTGAATTTCCTGGGCGACCTCATCCTCAGTGCGATCGGCATTTATGCGCATAATTCGATCCGGATTTTGTCTAGTCAACTCCGAAAAACCTTGTTGCACCCGCTGGTGAAATGCCAAATCAGCTTGCTCCATGCGATCGCACTCTCCCCTAGCCCTAGCCCTCCCTAACCCTTTTGACACATCGATATCCAGCCAAAAAGTTAAATCACTTTGCAAGCCCCCAGTAGCAATGGCGTTCAGTTGCTCGATTAAGTCTAAGTTAAGACCGCGGCCGTAGCCCTGATAAGCAATAGTAGAATCAGTAAAGCGATCGCACAAAACCATCGTCCCCATGGCTAACTTGGGTTTGAGAAAAGTTTCGACGTGCTGACTGCGATCGGCAGCATACATCAGTAATTCCGCTCGATTTGATACTAATTCCTCCGACCCAGGCTCCAGCAATAACCGTCTGAGTGCCTTTCCCAGTTCAGTCCCCCCAGGCTCACGAGTAGCAACAAAATTTTTGATTGTAAGACAGTTTTTTGGCAGCCAATGTATCAACTGCTGCATTTGCGTAGTTTTTCCTGCACCTTCAACTCCTTCAAACACGATCAGTTTCCCTTCCATTGACTTCCCTTAGAATTTTGATAAAATAAATCGTTATTGTACTGTATATCTCTTAGATGTTAGGTATGATGATAAAGTCTAAATGCCTCACCGCGGGAGTTTTTTTATGGCTCGTTATACTGGTTTTTTTATCGTTGCCGTTCCCATTGACCGTCTCCGTCACTCTTTGATTGAGATTTTAGAGTCATGCAATCTTGATATTATCTACAATACAGGAGATTCTCTCATGGCTCGCGAACTGCCCGGTCAAGTTTCTATACCCAAGCTTGTCACCGCCGAAGTCCTAATTGAGCAAAACACGAGCAGCGATTCAGAAGTTCGCATGAATTTCGTGATTAAAAACGAGGAACTGCCCCTCAAAACAAATAACCACTGCCGTCAAATGTTTGAGCTAGTCACTCAGTCGATTATGAGCAACCGTAACTGGCTGCTCTTAGAAAGTATGGCACTTTAGTCATTAGTTATTGGTCATTGGTCATTAGTTATTGGTCATTAGTCATTAGTCATTAGTCATTAGTCATTAGTTATTGGTCATTAGTCATTAGTTATTGGTCATTAGTCATTAGTCATTAGTTATTGGTCATTGGTCATTAGTTATTGGTCATTGGTCATTAGTTATTGGTCATTGGTCATTAGTTATTGGTCATTGGTCATTAGTTATTGGTCATTAGTCATTAGTCATTAGTCATTAGTCATTAGTCATTAGTCATTAGTCATTAGTCATTAGTCATTAGTCATTAGTCATTAGTCATTAGTCATTAGTCATTAGTCATTAGTCATTAGTCATTA
>JAHREW010000040.1 GCA_020883125.1 Microcoleus sp. CAWBG506 | reverse complement strand
ATGCGGTTGTCTGTGCTTGTGACCCATTCACAAAAGCGTTCCCAGACGTTGGCGCTTTCGCGCTGTTGTAAGGTGGTTGTCATGGTTTTATGATTGCTGTATTTGGTTGTCAATGTTCTGATGATGTCTCTATTATTACGCCTACTACTCTGGTTTGTAAAGGGGTGTAACGACAGTAGAACTGATGACGATTATAAGCTGGGCTTATGTAAGGTTTGCGGGCATCGGGCGTCGGGTATCGTGACTATATATATGGGATATTTGGGTTGAGGTGCGATCGGCTCGCTCTCGATCCCCAGATCCCAAGTTCTACATCTAATGTGCTAAAAACTGGCTGTAGCTTGTTTTGAAATAAAAATTGCTGGTATCATTTAATGCAACGTTCTCCTTGTATATTCTCATTTTTTTCAGGTTCAGGCTTCCTCGATTTGGGTTTTGAGTCGATCGGCTTTAATGTAGCCTATGTAAATGAAATATTCTCGCCATTCATTCAAGCATACCGTCACTCTCGGCAGTGTCTAAATTTGCCACAGCCAGAATACGGACACTGCGAAGGAGAGGAAGCAGATGTGACTCGACTTATAGAGGGAAAACCAGCACTTCACTTGCGGGAATTGATGCAAGATGCTCGCAAAAATCATGAGATTATTGGATTTATTGCGGGGCCGCCTTGTCCTGACTTTTCAATCGGTGGCAAAAACCGAGGTGGGGAAGGAGATAAAGGCAAACTTTCAGATTCCTACATTGAATTGATTTGTCAACAGCAGCCAGATTTCTTCTTATTTGAAAATGTCAAAGGTTTGTGGAGAACCCAAAAACATAAAGCTTTTTATGACGAACTTAAAAATAAGTTATCTGAGGCTGGATATATATTTGTGGAACGTTTAATTAATGCGATCGAATACGGTGTGCCACAAGATAGAGATAGAATTATTTTAATCGGTTTCCAAAAGCATTTTGTCAAAAATATGGGTATTTGTTTAGAGCAAAATAGCCAAATGTTGCCAGAAGGTATATTTCCTTGGTCGAGTCAGATTTTATATCCCAAATCGGAAGTTTTTTCTAATCCTTGGCCTGAGAGAAATGCCTTTGCTGGCGATACTTTCTTGCCTTGTCCTGATGGCATTCCCCAAGAGTTAACGGTTGAGTTTTGGTTCCAAAAAAATGATGTTCTCAACCATCCAAATGCTGAACATTCTTTTCAACCCAGAGCAGGGATTAAAAGGTTTGCTGCTGTCGATGAGGGAGATGATTCTAAAAAATCTTACAAGCGTTTGCACAGGTGGCGTTATTCGCCGACTGCTTGTTACGGCAATAACGAAGTTCACTTGCATCCTTACAAAGTTCGCAGGCTTTCTGTGGCAGAAACACTGGCTATTCAGTCTCTGCCTAAAGAGTTTGCACTGCCGAGTCACATGACATTAAGCAATATGTTTAAAACAGTGGGAAATGGGGTTCCTTACTTAGCAGCGCGGGCGATAGCTCGAACAATTTATCACTTTTTATATCGGAAATAAATATATAAATAAGAGCCAATCTATAGCAATCCTTGCAGGAGTCGTAAATATTTTTACCCCACCCCAACCCGGACCGAACTCGCGGTCCGGGAGTAAGAAATTCACAAATGATTTAGGATTGCTATATCTCATAAAGTCGGTTTTTTTGTAGATTGGTCGTGACGAGAAAGCAAAATTCGTAGAAACGGGGTTTCTCCCCGCCATTTGTAACAATTTTATTACCGCACATCACACAAGCTACAGGTTGGTAAGCTCTGTTTAAAAAGTGAGTATTTATAGCAACTAGATTTTGGTGCGTGAGGGGTGGTTCTCCTATTTATTTAGGGCTGGCGCAAGTTAGTCGGGGTGCCTCACCAACCCTACAAATTGGTCAAAGTTGTTTTTTTAATGAACTAATAAAAATAAAAATTCATAAATAGTTTACATTTGTTATATAATAGTTGGTTAAGGTTGAAAACCTAGATTTTTTATTTGCCTACAATTCGCCATGACTGTTAAACCCCGCCGCTATCACATTACCACTTTCGGATGCCAGATGAATAAAGCCGACTCCGAACGGATGGCCGGCATTCTGGAAAATATGGGCTTTGAGTTTTCGGAAGACCCGAATGAAGCTAGCTTGATTCTTTACAATACTTGCACGATTCGCGACAATGCCGAACAAAGAGTTTATTCTAACCTGGGAAGGCAGGCTCACCGCAAGCGCAAAGAACCGGATTTGACTCTAATTGTAGCAGGATGCGTGGCCCAGCAGGAAGGTGAAGCGCTGCTGCGACGTGTGCCAGAATTGGACTTGGTAATGGGGCCGCAACACGCTAACCGACTTGAAGATTTGTTGGAACAAGTTTTCCAGGGAAATCAAGTTGTGGCGACTGAATCTGTTGAGATTATGGAGGATATTACTAAGCCTCGCCGCGATAGCAAGGTGACGGCTTGGGTGAATGTAATTTATGGTTGTAATGAACGCTGCACTTATTGTGTTGTACCGAATGTTCGCGGGGTTGAACAGTCGCGAATGCCGGAGGCTATCCGGGCCGAAATGGAAGAGTTGGGCCGTCAAGGTTACAAGGAAGTAACTTTGTTGGGTCAAAATATTGATGCTTATGGTAGAGATTTGCCGGGGACTAAATCTGATGGCAGTAATCAGCATACTTTGACGGATTTGCTTTATTTTGTGCAGGATGTTCCGGGAGTCGATCGCCTCCGATTTGCTACTAGCCACCCGCGCTATTTTACGGAAAGATTAATTAAGGCTTGTGCGGAATTACCCCAGGTTTGCGAACATTTTCATGTTCCTTTCCAGTCTGGTGATAATGATATTTTGAAGGCGATGTCGCGGGGCTATACTCAGGAGAAATATTTGCGCATTATTGATACCATTCGGCGTTATATGCCTGATGCTTCGGTTACTGCGGATGCGATTGTGGGTTTTCCTGGGGAGACGGAAGCGCAGTTTGAGAAGACTTTGAAGTTGATTGAAGATGTTGGTTTTGATTTGGTGAATACGGCGGCTTATTCGCCTCGCCCAGGGACACCGGCTGCTTTGTGGGAAAGTCAGTTGAGTGAGGAGGTGAAGGCCGATCGCCTACAACGGATTAATCATGTGGTGACAACAACGGCTATGGACCGATCGCAACGCTATTTCGGACGTGTTGAAGAGGTATTAGTCGAAGTCCAAAATGTCAAAGTTCCCAGTCAGGTGATGGGCCGGACTCGCGGCAATCGTCTGACTTTTTTTAAGGGTGATATTGCTGAATTAGCGGGTAAAATAGTGCGGGTTAAGATTACAGATATTCGCGCTTTTAGCTTGACTGGGGAAATGGTGGAAAATTGGTGAAGTCTTCTAAGAAGATGTATTTTTTTTTACCGCAGAGAGCGCAGAGGACACAGAGGAGGAGTGGAATGGAGGGGATATGTAGTGGTACATTTACGCGATACATTTCAAATATCTTGGACAAGTCAGACACATGAAAATACCTCGATAGCATCGCCCGCAAGGGTGAAGGGCGTACCCGCCAAAGCTTTTAGCATAATGCCAAAAGCACCGTTTGCGTCCCGGTCGGCAACATAACCGCATTCGGGACATTTAAAAACTTTGTTGCCGGCCAACTTGGCGTGAACGTGACCGCACCTACCGCAGGTTTTAGAAGTATAAGCTTCGTTAGTTTCTACCACTATTACCCCGTGCCGAATAGCTCTACCTAATAGCAACTGCTTGAATCGGTAATGGCTCCAAGTTAGCATTGACCGTACGACAAGCGTGTTAATCCGCCTTTTTGATTTCAGTACCATTTCTGACGTGTGAAAGGTGGGAATAAAAATCACCTTGTAATTGCGAACCAAGTAACTAGCACTTTGACGATGCAATTCATCCACTAAATTGCGAATCTTGATTCGGATTTTGTCAGCAGCACGAAGTATAGCTCGGCGTTGTTTAGCTTTAACTTGTTTTTGGTATGCACGGCTAATTAATTTGTCAAGGTGAAAGCATAATCTGACGATTCGCTCTATGTCTCCCTTGCCAATCTCTAAAACCGTTTCTCCGTCGTAACCAGTTAAAAATGTTCGCACCCCAGGATCGAGCGCAATTACCTTATTCTGGGTGGTTGCTTTTGCAGGAATGTGTTCGGGGATTACAGCAAACCAACGCCGTCTATCTCTGACTAGCTGAGTGCCATACCCGCAAAAATCTGGCAGTGGTTGGGAAGATTCAAACCCACATCCTTTGGTTAATTGAGGGAACCAAACGCCTTTGATGTAATTCCCATTTTTGAATTTAATGGTGGCTACTGATTGGCGGCAACTGCGAAACTTTGCTTCACCATTGTTGGCTTTTGCTTGCCTCCAAGCGTCGCAAGCATCTTGTACAGCGTTGGCTTTGGGGTGTCTCGGTACTGTTTTCAACCAAGCTGGCAAATCGTTAAGGATTTGGGCTTCTAGATCGTAGCTGCTACCTCGGAAGCCCTTTTTCAAAGCCTCTATGCAGCGGTTATAAACAAAGCGACAACCCGCCAACCAATGTCGCCAGATCTGGTTTAATTTACTGTCAGGATAGACTCGGACTTTCCTCGTAGAGTTCGGCGGTAATTTCGCCGTCAATTTCTGTGAGTGCCGTTTTTTGCTTTTGTATTTCCTGGTCTTCCCTGAGCTTTTTTTCGTACTTGCGGAGTCCGTATAACCGAGAGCTGAAACAATGGACGACTGACAGCATATCTTGCACGAGTTCTGTTTCTGGACTGTATTTTTGCTGGTAGAGAACCACGACTTTACAGTCAAACTTTTCGCATAACCACTCGATGAGCTCGAAACCAAATCGGGCAAGTCTGTCTTTGTGGGCAACGACAAGACATTGGATATCGCCGCTGATAATTCGTTCCAGAATGGTGTTAAGTTTTCGCCGCCTAAAATTGAGTCCCGATCCAATTTCTGTGATGACTTCTGAGCCTGGGTAACTTGTAGTAAGTGCCTCAGTTTGTCTTTTGAGGTCGTCTCTTTGGCTAGATGTTGAGACTCTGGCGTACAAAACTGTAGAAGGTCGAGCAAGCTCAGTTGTACCGGATTTTTGTTTGAGATATTCGGCGATATCGTAACGTCTTTGTCCTGCCTCGGTTTTGATGGTCTTGATGAGGCCATCTTCTGACCATCGGGCAAGGGTTCTGGGGTTAACTCCCAAAGCGTTAGCTGCTTCTCTTGGTGTGACATACGGCATGGCATTCTCGTGGAAGAATACTTTTGATTTTATCTGAGTTTGTCCGTTATGTCTACTATGTCCGTTGAAGTCGTGTAAACTGCCTTTAGGTCACACGTCTTAAAGCGGTTTGTCTGTGCGTTAGTTGCGCTCTCTCCGTGTATATTTGTCAAGAAGTGCTAGGAGTAGGGAAAAAATGACAAAAATACGGGTCGGGCTGTTATTCGGTGGGCGATCGGGGGAACATGAAGTCTCTATTAGTTCCGCAAGGGCGATCGCGGGTGCTCTTGCTTTGGACGAAAATGCCACCAAGTACGAAGTTCAGCCTTTCTATATCCAAAAAGATGGCCGCTGGTTGTCGGGAACCATACCTCAACAAGTTTTAGTAGCCGGAAAACCTCTGGAAATAAATCCAGCAGGAACAGATAATGAGTCTGTTTTCTCTCGTGAATTTCCTAGTTTTAATGACATAGATGTTTTTTTTCCAGTTCTGCACGGACCAAACGGCGAAGACGGTACGGTGCAAGGGTTGCTGAAATTAATGCAAATTCCGTTTGTGGGTTCCGGGGTTTTAGCTTCGGCGATGGGAATGGATAAAATTGCGATGAAAATTGCCTTTGCTCATGCAGGTTTGCCGCAGGTAAAATACATCGCTGTCAATCGTTCGGAAATCTGGTCTAATCCTTGTGTTTTCCCGAAACTGTGCGACCAAATTGAGGAAACTTTGGGCTATCCTTGCTTTGTGAAGCCTGCTAATTTGGGTTCGTCGGTGGGAATTTCTAAAGTGCGATCGCGCGCCGAATTAGAAGCTGCTCTCGACAGTGCTGCTAGTTACGATCGCCGGATCATTGTGGAAGCTGGTGTAGTTGCTAGAGAATTAGAATGTGCTGTTTTGGGTAATGACAATCCCCAAGCTTCCACGGTGGGAGAAATTAGTTTTACCAGCGATTTTTATGATTACGAAACTAAGTATACCCAAGGGCAAGCAGATTTGTCAATTCCGGCACAGGTAAGTAGTGTCATCATTTCCCAAATTCAAGAAATGGCCGTGCAAGCATTTTTAGCTATAGACGGAGCTGGTCTAGGCAGAGTAGACTTTTTTTACGTTGAATCTACAGGAGAAGTTTTGATTAATGAAATCAACACCTTTCCGGGATTCACTGCTACCAGTATGTATCCTCAACTTTGGGAAGCTTCCGGTATTTCTTTCTCGGAATTAGTAGACCGTTTAATTCAATTAGCTCTCTGAGCGCCACGGCGAGAAATCTTGAATCGCGAACCTTAAACGGTAAACTACCAAGATCAAAAAATAAATTATTCCGCAGGTTATATATCCTTACCTGCGGAAACGAGATAAGATTGTTGTGGGAGCGAGTTTAGGCAGAAAACCAAATTTTTACTCCAAGCTCAAAAATTGTGATTTTTCAATTAGGCAGGTATAAATAAATGCAAAATAAGATAAGTAAAGGAGAGGGACAAACCCTAGGGTTCAACTTAACTCGAAAATCTCAAGTTTTAAATCCGTTAACTTAAATGAGAGCTTTCACTAAATTACCGCGTTGGTGGATTTATGGACTGTTATTTCCCCTAGCGATACTCAACTGCTGGTTAGCCCTCCTAATCTTTGAATATTTTCGCGCCCTGATTACTGTTTTAGTCATCGCTACAGTGCTGTCTTTTTTGCTAGATTACCCAGTCCGGTTTCTGTCGAGCTATGGCTTGGCGCGCGATCGGGCGGTTTTGTCAGTATTACTTGTTACTTTATTCGTACTGGTGGTTTTAGGCCTGACTCTGGCTCCAATTCTACTAACTCAACTCACCGAACTTGCAACCAGACTGCCGACTTGGATAGTTTCGGGCACCCAACAGATTGAAGCCTTCCACAAGTGGGCAGAAAATCGTAATTTACGCATAGATGTTAGTGGTTTGACTACTCAATTGAGCGATCGACTTTCGGCTCAATTGCAGTCTCTAACCGGGGAAATTCTGAAATTTGGCTTAGGGGCGGCAGACAGTCTATTGAACTTTCTCCTCACAATAGTTCTGACATTTTACTTGCTGTTGCATGGCGATAAAGTTTGGGAAGGTTTGTTTAAATGGTTGCCCTCCAAGCTGAGTCTCCAATTGCGAGAATTGCTACCGCGAAGCTTTCATAACTACTTCGTTGGACAGGCAACTTTAGCAAGTTTAATGGGACTTTCCATGACGGTTGCTTTTTTAATTTTGCGCGTTCCCTTCGGGCTATTGTTTGGTTTGGGCGTGGGTGTAATGACTCTAATTCCCTTTGGAGCACCTTTTAGTATTTGCATGGTTAGTTTGCTAATCACACTTAACAACTTTTGGCTGGGAGTCACTGTTTTGGCTGTGGCTACAGTCATCGATCAATTAATTGAAAATGCAGTAGCCCCTAGGCTGATGGGCAGTTTTATTGGTCTCAATCCCGTCTGGATTTTAGTTTCGCTGCTGGTGGGAATCAAGGTGGGTGGAGTAGTTGGTTTGTTGGTGGCTGTACCGATGGCTGGTTTTATTAAGAACGCTGTTGATGCTGTGGAACATTCCAGAAACCTCTCGAAAGAAAGTAATTCGGGAGTTTTTGTTGAGTCTGCCGATCGATAAACTTGCTAATTTCGTTGTCAAAAGTGTGAAAAATTCCTGGCGAATGCGGAATCTCCACGTCAGGGGCCGTAGTTTTTATTGTTGAAGCATCAGCCAATTAGCCAGTGCTGCCTGAGTTCGGATCTAAATCTCCGCCACAGGTGGAAACCAAAGTTGACCATACCTAGCACGGTTTCTACCCCAAGGTGTAGGGTAAATTCCCCCAAACACACAGAGGTAAAAAATGCTTCAATTTAAGTTAAAGCTTCTTTCGTTTGATAGCAACCTTATGGGTGTATCCAGAATTTTTCCCTTTGTCTAACCATTGATTCGCTTCCTTCTTCCATAACTTAATTTAGTAGGTATTACCATGAAAAACCCTAATTATAATTACCGCTCTGACTCCAATCAAATCAATATTACCGAAACCAAAAATATGCCTAATCAAACTCAGCATCATCGTCGTTGGTCTTTACCGAAAAAACTGGCTTTTTTATCTTTGATTTTGATCGGTTCCACGGCTACTGTTGGGTGCAATGCCCTAACTTCCCAAGTGCCGGGGAGTTCTAATGCTATCAAAGGTGAAACCAGTCCAGCGCCAATTGCAGCAGTTCCTGTTAATATACTGCCCTCTCAAGACTCTAATTTTGTGACAAAAGTAGTGCAGCAAGTCGGCCCAGCAGTGGTGCGGATTAATTCCTCTCGCACAGTGAAGAGCCAACAACCTGATGTTTTAGAAGACCCATTTTTCCGTCGTTTCTTTGGCTCAGAATCTCCGAGTGCGCCACAAAATCGGGTCGAACGGGGTTCAGGTTCGGGTTTTGTTTTTGGTTCCGATGGTCGCATTTTGACTAACGCTCACGTTGTTGATGGTGCGGATACGGTGACGGTAAAACTGAAAGATGGTAGAGAATTTGTCGGCAAAGTTTTAGGTATAGATACAGTGACAGATGTGGCTGTTGTTAAAATTGAAGCTAACAATTTGCCTGTGGTTAGTTTGGGTAAATCGGAAGAGTTGCAGCCTGGTGAATGGGCGATCGCGATCGGCAATCCCCTCGGTTTGGACAATACTGTTACTGTGGGGATTATTAGCGCTACAGGTCGTTCTAGCTCGGATGTGGGTGTTCCTGACAAGCGCGTCAGCTTTATTCAAACTGATGCTGCGATTAATCCTGGTAATTCCGGTGGCCCATTGCTGAACCAGCGGGGTCAAGTTATTGGCATGAATACGGCGATTATTCAAGGTGCTCAGGGATTGGGTTTTGCTATTCCGATCGATCGAGCGCAACAAATTGCCGAGGAATTAGCCACAACAGGTAAAGCCGAACATCCTTATCTGGGCGTTCGGATGTTGAGTATTACTCCCGAAGTCAAGGCAGAATTTAATAAAAATCCCAACACTAAATTGAGGCTGACTGAAGATAAAGGTGTGTTAGTTTTGGGAATTGTGAAAGATTCTCCGGCGGCACAAGCTGGTGTTCGCGTTGCTGATGTGATCAAAAAAATTAATGGTCAAGAAGTCAGCGATGCTGGTAGCGTACAGCAAATTGTGGAGAAAAGTAAGGTTGGTAGCGATATGCAGCTTGAGTTAAGTCGTGGCGGACAAGCTGTGACTGTGGCTGTTAAATCTGGTGCTTTTCCAGCAAGTCAGAAGCAGCAGTAGCATCTAAAAAATAGGAAACCCAGAACCCCGACTTCTTGAAAAAGTCGGGGTTCTAATCGTTCCACTCGTGCGTAAGTCCTCAAAGAAACCGGGTTTTTTACCGCATCTGCGCGCCAAAACGAAGTATTCTCAAAAAAACCCGGTTTCTGAACCGCCATGCGTAAGTCTTATTGATATAATAATTTACAAGTATTTATATTTGTTATTAAGAGGTAGAAAAATGGCTCATATTAATCGGCGGCGTCCTGAAAATATCAGCGGTAATTTTTATGTAGATAGTACCTGCATTAGCTGCGATACTTGTCGGTGGATGGCACCGGAAGTATTTGTGGAAGTGGGAGAACAATCGGCGGTTTACCATCAGCCAATTAACGAGACTGAAGAAATGCGATCGCTCGCAGCTCTTTTGTCTTGTCCCACAAGTTCGATCGGCACTGTTGATAAACCAAAAAATATCAAGGAAGTTCAGCAACATTTGCCAGCACTCGTAGCAGAAAATATCTACCACTGTGGCTACCATTCCGATAAATCCTACGGTGCTGCTAGCTATTTAATTGTCCGCCCAGAGGGCAATATTTTGGTCGATTCTCCTCGTTTTGTGCCGCCGCTAGTTAAAAATATCGAAGCCATGGGGGGGATTCGCTATCTGTATTTGACTCACCGGGATGATGTGGCAGATCATCAACAATACCGAGACCATTTTGGCTGCGATCGCATTTTGCATAGTGACGAAGTTAATGCCGATACTCGCAATGTTGAAATTAAATTATCTGGGAACGAACCGTATCAAATAGCAGATGATTTGTTGATTATTGCAGTACCTGGTCACACGAAAGGTCACACAGTTTTACTTTATAATAACAAGTTTTTGTTGAGTGGCGATCATCTCGCTTGGTCGGAAAGTTTGCAGCATTTGATTGGGTTTCGCCAAGTCTGTTGGTATTCTTGGGAGGAACAAATCAAATCTATGCAGAATTTGGCTAATTATGACTTTGAATGGGTGTTACCTGGGCACGGTCGTAGGTATCATGCTGAGGTGGAAACTATGCGAGACCAAATGCAGCAGTGTATTGCTTGGATGCTGGATGCTTGACAGGAGAAAGAATACATCAGGACTAAACCTGACACACTAAGATCGAGTTGTAGAGTGCGTCAGGTGAATTTCTGGAAGTCTATTTCGCGACTGATTTTAGCCCATCGCCCAAACTGGATTTTTTTGCCCCCATTCATGTTGTTGGGGCGGGTTTTACCCTAAATATTTGCATTCCATTTACAGGATAAATAAACCCGCCCCAATTAAGCGACTTAAGCTACCAAAAAAGCCGCACACTCCACATGAGAAGTCTGAGGAAAGAAATCAGCCGGCTGCACCCGCACCAATTTATAATCCCCATTTTCACACAAAATTTTCAAGTCGCGAGCCAAAGTAGCCGGCTTGCAGCTAATATAAACAATCCGACTCGGTTTAATTTGCTTAATAGTTTCTAAAACCGAGCGATCGCACCCCTTACGCGGCGGATCTAACAACACAATATCCGGCACAACATCCAACTGTGGCAGTAACTTTTCCACAGTTCCCACCTTAAATGTCACATTTGTCAAGCCATTTAATTCAGCATTTAAATCCGCTTGGGCGATCGCCTCAGCTTGCACTTCCAAACCTACAGCTTTTTGCACTTGTTTCGCCAGCGGCAAGGTAAAAGTGCCAATCCCGCAATAAGCATCAACCAAAACCTCATTTCCCTGCAAATTCAATTCCGCTACAATCGCCTGCAACAATCCCTCAGCCGCCTCTGTATTCACCTGAAAAAAAGTATCCGCCCTTAACTGAAACTCCAAACCAGCAAACTGTTCTCGCAGATAAGCACGACCGGCAATACAGCGAGTTTCCGCACCAAAAATCACATTAGTTTTCGCAGAATTAATATTCAAACAAACACCAGTCAGTTCAGGATAGCGCTTCAACCAATCAGAGGCTTGGGCTTCCAATCCGGGCAAATCTCCTGTCCGAACGATTAAAGTTAGTAGCATCTCCCCGGTGCGTCGTCCAATTCGCAAAGATAAGTGACGCAATTCTCCTGTATGCTGCTGTTCGTCATACACAGGCCAATCCCGCCAGTGTATGTCTTCTTTCACGTCTTTTAATAAAGGATTTAGCCTGGGGTCTTGGACTGGACACTGATTCAAATTAACTAATTTGTGAGTGCTTTTTTGATAGTAACCCGCTTGAACTTGACCTGTGACAGATATGCCTAAAGGATAGGTTGCTTTGTTGCGGTATCCCAAAAATTGGGGGAAATTATCTATTTTTCCGGCTAAAATTTCATCTACTCGCAAATCGCTAAAGCCGCCAATGCGTTCTAAAGCTTGAATGACTTGATTTTGTTTAGCTGTAAGCTGATAATCATAATCTACGTGCTGCCACTGACAGCCACCGCACTTGTCGGCGACAATACAGTTGGGTCGGATGCGGTGTTCCGATGCTTCCAGAAGCGTGTCCAGCTTACCTGTAGCATAGGTGGATTTGACTTGCATGAGGCGGACGAGAACTCGATCGCCCGGAACAGTGTCAGCCACAAACACCACAAGCTGACCAAAACGGCCAACTCCGTCGCCGGTATCTGCCAAGTCAGTAATCTCTATTTCTATCAGTTGACCTTGCTGGCAAGGGTTTACCGATTTCGATTTGGGTATGGGGAATTTAGATTGGTTCATTAATATTGTTCTGAATGCTTTAAGGTTGAAGCATTTTAAATCTATTATCTCATCAAAATAGGACTTAGGCAAAAAAAATATTTTTTAGTAATTGGTAATTTGTAATTGGTAATTCGCAATTCGTAATTGGTAATTCGTAATCAACATCTCCCCTAATTAAAGCGCAACCTTTCAGTCAGGTTGCGCTTTTTTTTAAGAAACTAATAGTCCCCTCAAATTATTAGTGAGCAGAACCGTTACCATGATACTTGTCGCTGTCGTAGAATCCGTTTTTTGTGCCGAAGAATAAACAGCACACGGTGAAAACGGCTGTCAAGACTGCTAAAACTAACTTAACGTCCATAATTTACCTTCTTTGGTTCAGTGAGTGGAAATACTCAAATTGTAGAGTCTTTTTGGCTAGCGCGGCCATCTACTACGGTAGCGCCAGATTTACTTGGCTGTAGTCTGGTGCGAAAGTTTCCCGATGGGGAGACGATTCGGGCCATGATTGTGGAAACCGAAGCCTATGGGCCATTCGATCCCGCTTGTCACGCTTACGCGCGCCGAACTCCTCGCCTCGTTGCGATGTTCGGCCCTGCGGGGAGGATTTATAGAACCCATTTGAGATCTTTTAAATCGCCCATCCTGGGTCGGATGAAGCATTTGGACATCAAAAATCTGGTTTTTCTGAGCGATTTTTCCCTCGAAAGCTTCATCCCTACACCACATGAACGTTAATCTGTGTTTGATGAGGCTGATGATTATAAGGCTTGCAGCTTAAAAGATCTCAAATGGGTTCTATAAGAAATACCCTGAAAACCCTGTGACTTTAGTCCAGGGATGAAAGGGCGTTGCAGGATAAATCCAGCCTACTCTCAAAGAGGTTCAATGTAACGCTTAACTGTTTCTGTACAGATCCGCAGTAGAGAGCAAGTAGCTAGGTGTCCACAGGTAGGCAATTGCTGTATACTAAACATATTACAACAAACTGTAAATTAAATGTACGCAGTACAAAAAGATGTTTGGCATTTAACTGGATTAGACAAAAATATAATTGAGCAACTCCTGAGATGGTCAAATAACCTATTTAATTTCGGGACTTACGAGAGTCGGCAACGGTACTTTAAGGACCAAGGCGCAATCAAATATCCCGACCTGTACAAGATTGCCAAAACCCACGAAAATTACGGGTTGCTTTACTCTCAAGTTGCCCAACAATCGCTAAAATCTGTTGCTGAATCTTTTAGCTCTTTCCGAGCCTTAGAAAAGTTAGCCAAGAAAGGGGAACTTAATCAAAAACCGAGATTGCCCAAGTACAGAACTTCAGGCGGTATGTACCAGATTTCCTATCCGGGACAAGCCTTGAAAATAGTCGGCAATCAGGTGAGACTGCCTCTGGGAAACAAAGGTAAAGAACACTTCGGGACAGATGCTATCTGGATTCCCCTACCGGAAAGACTCAAAGATTCCAAGATTAAAGAACTCAGGTTAATTCCTAGGAATGGTAAGGTATGGGTCGAATATGTCCACGAATCTCTGACTGAACAAGCCCCTAGTTGCAGCTTGGAAGTAACAGGAGTTTTGGGCATCGATCACGGCATCAACAACTGGTTAACTTGTGTTTCTAGTAATGGTAAACCTTTCATCGTTGACGGTCACAAATTGAAGTCTTGGAACCAAGGGTTTAACAAAGAAAAGGCGCGAGTCCAATCGGAACACGCTCGACATAAATTACCCAAAGGTTTCTCATCGACCAGGCTGCAACAGTTGTCAGAAAATCGTGCAAGAAGAATGAGAGATGCTGTCAACAAAGCAGTTAGAACCATCGTGGATTATTGCGAAAAGTCCCAAATTAATGTCATGGTTTTTGGCTGGAATAAAGGACAGAAGCAAGAAGTCAATATGGGAGGAGTGACCAACCAAAACTTTGTCCAAATACCCACAGCTAAAGTCAAGGAGAGACTAAAACAAGAATGCGACTTAAGGGGATGGCGATTTGTCGAACAAGACGAATCATACACATCAAAAGCGAGTTTTTTAGACCGAGATTTGTTGCCCGTGAAAGTCGGTGAAAAACCCGACAATTGGCAGCCATCGGGTAAGCGAATCAAGCGAGGTTTGTACCGTTCTAGCACTGGGTTGTTAATTAATGCAGACGTTAATGGTGCAGCTAATATCATCCGCAAATCAAAAGTAGCCACAGACTCAATAATTGAGGGAGTGGGTAGGGGGTTGCTGACTAACCCTTTAAGAATTAAACTTTGGGTGGATTCATCCCCCAAAGTTTGTCCTTAAGAATCCCCGCGTCTTCAGACCGAGGAGTGTCAAGGGATGTATCATTGCTTGAATGTCGTAACGGATGCAGACGGAGTTGCTAGCGCTGTGTTAATTAGAGCTTTACAGCTAGATGCAGTTCCCCAAAGATTCTCCCACCTCCCCGAAAAGGTGCGATCGCGCCTTGCCTCTGGGCCAGGCAAACTGTGTAAGGTACTTGAGATCGATCGAACTTTGAATGGTTTAGCTTTGGGTACGGGGGAAGGGCTGCGGCTAGAACACCGGAGTGAGGAATTTCAGCAGGCGATCGAGTCAGGTACGATTAATATCGTGCAAACTTCCCGCATCGGGATTTCTCAAGGAATTGATTTACCTTGGCGTTGGTATATAGGGAACTATCCGGCTGTGTCTAAATTCTAGTAATCTCAAAATGTCAGTGTAAATTTTGTCACTTATCTGAATCAAATTATGGCTTACTCTTCTGAAAATCCGATCGTACAACTCAAGAAATGCCTAACGCTAGCCCAGGATGTTAGCAGTCACGCCGAAGCAAACCGAGCCTTCGAGCAATTATGTGGGATTATCGATGCTGAAAACCCAATGGCGGCGCAACTTTTGGAGATGTTATGGCAAGAGGCGATTATAGCTAGGCGATCGGCTTTATTTTGGCAACAAATGAGCGATGTTGAGAAAGATATGGCGAATAAAATGATGGAAAATATGACGCAGATGCGGCAAAACTATTTGCGGTTGATGCAGGAAATGTAAGAATTGGGGAATGGGTAATTGCTAATGGGTAATTAGTAATTGCCCGGACTCTGCCCGGAAACCAGTAACAAAAGCAGATTTAATCATGGCGAGACTCATCATCCACCAGACAATATGTGCATATTGAGCGCCGTCGAACCAAGTGAAAGTAAAAATTAGATAAGCAATAGCAACAGCTTCAATACCGCCCCTAGAATAATTCAGCCCTAAACATACATAATATCCCCAAAGTGCAATGCCAGCAACCAGCCCGAAAATGCCCACAGATAGCGTTGTATCCAGCATCCAATTGTGAGCTTTGTAAGTAGGAATTTCTCTAGTGCTGATTTCACGTTTTATGTTAATATAGTCATAAGTGAACTCATCTAAATTTACAACTATCGGAGTTAGTTGAGGATTTCGGATATAGGGATAGGCAATGCCGAAACCGTCAAATCCCCATCCAAATAACGGGCGTTTTTTGATGCCACGCACTGAGAGTGTCCACATCGGCGATCGGCTAGACATGATTTGTGCGATGGTCGGTTTACTCCAATCAAGCGGTCTGGTGACAGTCATGATACCAATAGCAATTACACCGCTCAGAGCAATACCTCCAAGGATTTTGTAATATTTGCCTCTCAGCAAATAGGCACTGGCAACCATCAAAGCTAAAATAGCACTTCGGGTAGAAGTTAGCAGCAGTGCGGGAACAGTTAAAATTAAAGTAATTGCAGTTAATTTAGTTGCGGTAAATCTCCCAAACCAACCGACAAGAGCAGTAATTATTATTAATGCTAAAACTATAGCTGCGTGGCCCCGATGGGAGTACAATCCGATGGGTTGCTGTCCTTGAAAAATACTGCTTGCTAGGACATCAGTTCTGATAATTTGCCCCATTGTCGCGGTATAGTCGATCCGCCAGTCGATGATTTGCGGGAAGATACTAAGAGAAAGGATGATGCCGCCAATTAGCAGTCCTTGGAATTGGGAATTAATGAGTTGCGGGTGTACGGTTAAGAGCAAGCTGTTGCTGAGGGTGAAGGCGGCGATTAACAACCAGTAGAGCCAACCGTCTCCCATTTGATCTTGACCGAAGAAAGAGGTTAAGGGAAAAGGACTTTGTAGAGTCGAGATAGCTCCGATTGATAGAAATATCGTCCAAAGTATTAGCGATATTTTCCATTGTCGGGGGATGGTTAGAGCTTTTCTTTGTTCCCACAAGAGGGCGAGATTGACTCCGACTATTAGCCAAATAACGAACACTTTGGGGGAAGTCCAGATGATGCCCCGGCTGTTTCCCCAGGGGTTAATGAGGATGATGCTGAGGGTATATAACAGGGTGTAGAGGGTTTTCATTACTCTTGGTTTTTCCGGTTTGTGAGTTTTTTAATTACAGGTAATACAGCTAGAGCTAATAAAGTTCCTAATGCTGTAGTTGGTTCCGGAACAGCTTCTGCCGAGAGTGCGTCATCGTCGGTATTTTTAGCTAAGACTTTGGGAATTTCTGCGGTAAGAGTATCGTCAACATACGATAGTTCTGGGTCTTCCAGTAAGTCGGCACTTATGCCTGCTAAATCTACTTGGTTAAAATTGTTATCCTCTGAAGATAGTTCTTGGTCTTGAAGTAAATCGGCACTGATGCTTGCTATATCTGCATTATTTTCGTCGTTGTCTGTTGATGATAATTCTGGGTCTTCAAGTAAGTCGCTGCTGATGCCGGCTAAATTTACTTGGTTTTGATTGCTGTGTGTTGATGATAATTCTGAGTCTTCAAGTAAGTCGCTGCTGATGTCGGCTAAATTTACTTGGTTTTCGTTGCTGTCTGTTGATGATAGTTCTGAATCTTCAAGTAAATCACGACTGATGCCAGCTACCTTCGCATTGTTCAAACTGCTGTCCGTTGATGATAGTTCTGAGTCTTCGAGTAAGTCGCTGCTGATTGCTGCTAAATAGTCAGTGTTAGCTTTGCTACCGCTCTCAAAAAGTGAGCTTGAACGCAAGTTAGCCGCATTACCTTTTGATATCGCAGAAAGGGGAGCCGCCTGAATCGGACGCCCGCCCGGACGGGGTGCTGGTGCGGGTGCTGGGCGTGGACTCGGTGCTGGCGAACTGGGCCCCTGAAAGGGTGAGGGTGATGTAATAGTAGTTGTTGATGTTGAGACAACGACAGTTGATGATGTTGATCCTAGTGGAGATGAGGTCCAAGGTGTCGAAGTCCAAGGTGTCGAAGTCCAAGGTGTCGAAGTCCACGGTGTTGAAGTCCAAGGTGTCGAAGTCCAAGGTGTCGAAGTCCACGGTGTCGAAGTCCACGGTGTTGGTGACGGGCTTGGCCGAGGTGTTGGACGCAGGGTTGGTCGTGGGATCGGACGTGGAGTGGGAACTGGACGTACACTGTTGATTGGTACTGGCGCCGGAGTCACACACCCACCGCCACCGCTAGCACTGGAACAAGGTTTAGGAGTAGGATTTGGGGTAAATTTACTTGTCCAACCCCATTTAATCCCGTTGTAAATTGTGATTGTGTTTCTGTTTTTTTTTGGCTCTATTAATGCTTTAACCAGATATAGTTCTGCGTACCAGTAAATATCTTTTTTGTAATTTACTCTATTTACAGCATCAACAAAACCAAATGTAGGCGTTGGCTGAGTACCTATTATTACAGAGATTCCAGGATAAAATGGGGTAGAAAAACTACCATTATCAATATATATATCGGTATTGCCAAGATTTTGAGTTCTACCGCTATCATTAGTGAATATTCGCTGAATCCAAGAAAAATCTCCTGCTAGGTTATTCTCAGATTGAGTGGGCTGATACTGTACAGCGAGAGCAGCTCCTAAGTCTTTTTTTATGAAGACTTGATCGGGGTCACTTATATCTCTTGTACAGTTAGGTTCCAATAGACACGGTTTGTAATCTGTAACAATCAAGTTATTAGTTAAATTTTTATTACTGCGCTCAAAAACCCATCCTTTATTTTTCTTAAAATCACTTTGTAAAAGCGCTATAAAATCGGAATCTTTTGATGGCGGAGATAGTTCTTGTAAATCAATCGTTTGTACTGTTACAGAACCATTGCCATAGGGCTTGCTAACAGAAATACCTGTTCTCGGACCGGTAATAGAAAAGGCTAAGGAAGATTGACCAGTGAATACAAGCAACAGAGTTGCTGATGAAAAAATCATGGTATATTGTTGCATTTTCATTTTGTTATTCGATAAACTAAAAACAATAATGGAAGAGGATCTTTTGTCATTAGACCATGACAAAAAACGAAATTAAAGTTCAATTAACTATTGAATTAAGTGCATCTCTAGAAAGGGTGTAGCCGAAATACCAGACCAAAAATTTGTTGATGTTGAATCACCACCGTAGTTAGTTTGGTAGAGCATCTGTATTTGATATTTACCTGGTTTGAGATCGCTAAAATACCAGATTCCACCAAATCCATCAGACCCTTGAAGTCGAAGTTGGTTATTTTGCCAAATAAGATTTCCATCCAAAGAAAAAATTGTGCTTTCTCCGGGTTGAATTATGGGACGATCGGTATCTTTAGATGATCTAGGTGAATCCGATACATAACCCCAATCGAAAGTTTTTTCATTTTCTCCTTTTAGACTCATAGAAAGAGTAAGAAATCGATCGAATCGCCTAGGTTTTAGCTGGTGATTGGTAATGCGGATTCCAAACTTTACGGGAGTTGCTGTATTAAGTTGATTTGGTGGCACAGTCAAGAAATGCTGGGACAAAATCGCTTCAAAATGCACGCCATCTAATTCAACTGTATTGCTGTTAATTAATACAGGCTGGACTAATTTAATTGGTATAAACATCGTATTCTGCACGTTTGGATTAATCCCCGGTGCTGGGATTATTTTCTTGGTAACTCTGTCAAAGCAGGTCAGCATTTCTCCGTTTTTTTTGTTGACAAATCGTAGCTTATAATTTCCAGGCAAAAGATTGCTAAACAACCAGAAACCAGTCGGAGTATTTTTGAGAATCTTCAGTTGCAGGGAGTTATTTGCCCAATACAGTGAGGTATACATAGACTGTTCTATCTCCTGCTGCCGACGATCGCCCTCAGCAAAATACTGTTTTACTGTTTCTGTATGTTCTTGTCGCTGAATGACTCGATCATCTTGCGTAACAAGTTCTGGAATTAAAGTATCAAGACGGCAGTTACTGACAGATTGTGTTCGTCCGTCGATAATTACCAGACCAATTTGTGTGGATGTCGTAGCGCGGGATTTATTTTCTGGAATCGGTAGAACTTCGGGTATTGAGAGGTAGATATTGCTATCAGCTTCTCCCTGCTTATAAGCAGTAATTCCAGGTAAAACAGAGCTAAGTGTCATTGCTGCACAAAGAATTAAAGCCAATATAAACAGGAAAAAATACTTCATAACTTCACCCTCTGGATTACCGAACAATCAGCGAAAAAACCAGAACCAAACCATCACACCAATTATGATCAGCCAAAATAACTTTCCCCAACTCCCACTCGACTCTCCAGGCTGTTTGACCAAAGTATACCTGTAATATCCCAAAACTTGCCCGGATTCGTTTTGAAGTGGTCTAGAATTCGACCAATAATCCGAAGGACTCTGGTAATGATACAAGGAAGGATTGCGATAATTTTCCGCTGTATCTCGCAGCCTACCGGGTAGATAGCCGTAGCATAATTGGGGTCGAAAATGCTCTGGTAGGCGCTTTTGAGAAGCGATTTCCTTCTTTGTCACCGCGACAAACTCCGATCTTATCTCCAAAATTGGATGCGGGCCAATGGTTCTCGAACAAGTAATACAAAACTGATTGCAATGCAGATTTTTCGGTTGACTGCAATGAAAATTATTGCAGTAATGTTTTTCGCCGTAGTTCATAACGATGCCTTTGAATTCCCTGATTAATGAGTTGACAGACAGACAACCACAGTCCTGGACGCATTGTAACGGTGTAACAAGGTTTTGAGACTTGTGTTGAGCGTCAAGGTTGGAAAGGCTTCTATTGTTTGATGGCAATTGATCTAAAACTCGTTACGTGCGAGCTTTTTTAGTGAAGGAGAGTGAGATTTCTCGCAGTAATTCTTTTCGCTGCGGTGTTTTTGACCGTAGTTCATAACTATTCATTAGATTTCCCTGATTAATGAATTGATAGCTAACACTTGAACTGATCCACGAAAATTACCATAAATATTTGGTTCAGGATACATGGTTTATACGGAAGTTTTGGCAATTTACCTTGTATCCGAAACTTAGGCTTAACTAGAGATTTATCTGTTAGAAAAAAGTTAACTTCACAGCATCTTTATAAAAAAATCTGAGTTCCGGCGTTTCGGATCAGTTGTTGTCAAAAGCGTCAACAGGACTGCTGGAAAAGAAATTGGGATTCTGGCACACAAGCTAACTTTACAGAATTTTCACAAAAAATAGAAATTGTGTCAATTTAACACTTATGTAACACGACTTACTTAGGGTGCATCTCAATTTTGCAAGGGCGAAGCATGACCGCAGACAATTTATTAGTGAGAACCAGAGATTTACTGCGGTCATGCTTCGCGCCTACGAATATATTTGCAAAATGAGATGCACCCCTTACTTATCGCACACAGACCAAAGAAACCGGGTTTTTCCCCACACCACAATTACCAACTTTTCCTACTTCATTAAAGCAGCGCCGCGGTTGTAAAGTTCCCGCGCGTAATCAGTCCAAGTTCCCTGTCCCCAATAGCGGAAACAGCTTGTTTGTAGCAGCAAGTTGTAAAGCAAAGCTTGTTGGTATTCAAACTGCTTGGTAACTGTCGCATCTTGCTGTACCAGCCGATCGTATTTTTGGTGAAATGCAGCGCTGAGTAGATTCATCGGTTCTAAGACGTTTTCGTAGCCTTTTACCCAACTCAAATCGTTAGTCCAAGAAGCGCCATCCATGTGAAAATTATGGTCGGTTTGCTTGATTTGAGCGATCGCACTTTCCACCTTTTCCGGTGTCGTACTATCAGGATCGACTAACTGCCAGATTTTGTGCTGGTTAACCCCTTGACAAATCGGATAATCGTCAGGATTAACACCCGCAGCCTCAATTATCTCCAAATATTCAGTGCCGTTTAAACCGACAACACCAGATTTTCCGCCACCTTGTTCCCGGTTTTCGTGCCAAGCTTTCATAAAAGCACTGGGGAATTCATTCATCATCACGCCGCCATTTTCGCCGTCGGCAATTTGAGTGACTAAAGAAGGAACTGTGACATTGCCAATTTGCTGTTTCTTGCGTCCTTTGGCTTCGTAATAAGGCTGCATTTGACCGACCAATTTTGTATCGGAACCTTGGGTTTTAATCAAAGCAGTGATACTTATTGTTTCGCCGCGAGAATTGCGCGCCATCAAACGGTTGGGAATGTATTTTTGGTCTTGGGACAATCCCGAACCATCAATGTTTTCGACAGAATGTTCTTGGACCATCAGCCAGCGGTAGCCGCATTCTTTCAAAGCTTTGATGTATTCATAAAGCGTGTCAGGATGATTGGGAAAGTGCATTTCTGGGGGCGAAAAACCTTTAACGCGCTTCAGGGCATCAATGCCAAAAATGGCTGCAAAATGATGTTGCCATGCTTGAATGTGGAGTTTGATGTCGGGAATGGGAGTCGAAGGAATAACGGCATGACTCCACATTGTCCCCAGCCATTCTACGTGAGGTTGATATTTTGGATCGCAGGTAATGCGCTTGAGATTGTTGAAGATATCGTCACGTCCCATTTGGCGCAATCCCCACAGTAAATTGCCCGAATAGTCAAGCATAATGCGCGGGTTGCAACCTTCAGCAATCAGTTGGGGAATGAATTCTCCCATGCGGGAATAGCACCAAGCAAAGACTCCGGCGTTGTGATTGTCTCCTTGGTTGGGATGTTCAAACATATGCTGGAGATTGCAGATTAGTTCGCCGTTTGCACCGGCTGGAATTGTGGGTTGGTGCATATGCAGGGCGCAGGCGAATCCGGCTTGAATGTTTTCGATGCGCAGATTTGTGGTAGGTAGAAAGACTGGTTCTTTGCTATTGGCTGTGGCGCTGATTTCTGCTTCATGGCCGCAAATATTGGGTAATCCTGATTTGATTTCTTCTAAAATGGGTAAATTGGGAGATTGTGCGATCGCAGGCATAAAACTTTCCTCAATATTTGTGGAGCGGTACTGTCTGCTATTGCTAAAATAGCGGTAAAATTTAAGGGTAGCAGAATCTGCCTGCCAAAGCATTTATCCTGGATTTTATTCTGTTTTTAACCGATCGCAAAAATGCTTAAATGTGGAACAGTCTAACTAACCTGCGACTGCTGTCGCCGTCCATACCAGCACTTGTGAAAGTAATGGTTTTTTTCTTAACTTGGACTTGTCTATGGTTGCCGATCGCCATTATGGTCGCGATCGCCGTGAAATGGCAACCACCCAAACCCTTGGGAAATAAAAAACTACCATTAGTAGCCTCCCTCTACCTCCTAGTCCCCTTCATTTTATGGGCGACAACATTGATAGAAAGCGTGTCCTTTGCCGACTGGGGTTTGTTTTGGCAACCCACAACCTTAATCTCTACACTCCTAGGATTAGGATTAGGATTAGTCAGCTTAGCTATTTTATTTGGGTTACAATTAACCTGGGGTTGGCTCGAACTAAAAAGTAGCGAAGTTGAAAGCAAAACTAGCGAAAAAATCATCAATCCTTGGGCGGCAATTCTCAACCCTTCTACTCTCCTGATTTTGTTGTTAGCACTGTGGATTAGTGCCACAGAAGAGTTAATCTTTCGCGGCTGTTTGCCAAATTTACTGCAACAAGATTACTCAATAATCATAGCAGCAGCGATCGCCAGTTTCATTTTCGCGATCGCCCACCTGATCTGGGCTCCTAAAGAAACCGTACCCCAACTCCCCGGATTGTGGCTGATGGGCATGGTTTTAGCCTTAGCTGGCGCCGTAGATAATGGTAGTTTAGGTATGGCGATCGGACTCCATGCAGGCTGGATTTGGGGGATAACTACTCTGGATACAGCTCAACTAATTAAGCCTAGTCAAAGGGTTCCTGAATGGATTACAGGAATAGCCGAAAAACCCCTAGCTGGTGTCACTGGAATTCTGTTATTAATAGGAACAGCAGCGGTACTCTTTGTTATTCCAAAAGGAATCATCTAGGATTTATGGCAAATTTGGTTGGATCGGAATGATTTAACCACAGAGAGCGCAGAGAACGCAGAGGAAGAGAAGAGGGAGAAACTGGGTTTTTGTAAATCTGCTGAAATCTGCGGTTAAATCATTGCACATTAATCTAAAAGGCGATCGATGGTAACTATCGAAACAGGCCGCAAGGAATCGAAACGAGTCAAATTCACTCCCTGCAAAGAACGTGATAACTGTACTTGTACAATGCGATAATTCCAGTGGGGTTCCCGACGCACTCGATCGCCCATCCAGCTCAACACAGTAGCAATATCTTCCAAAACATCCAAAACTAGCACGATGCAACCCCCAGGGAGCAGCCGCAGGGCGCAAACACCCAAAATTTTAGTCAATGGTGGACCACTACAGCCAATAAAAATTCGGTGCGGAGGACGCAATCGGTGCAAGATTTCCGGGGCGGTGCCGTGAATCGAGAGCAGATTTTGCAGCCGAAAACGGGTGCAGTTGAATTCGATCGCAGAGGTACCAGAAACTGTTTGTTCGATCGCATAAACTTGAGACTGGGGGAATAAGCGAGCAATTTCGATCGACACAGCACCATTCCCAGCACCCACATCCCAAACCACCTGTTCTCGTTGCAAAGCCAATTGCGCTAATACTAACACCCGCACTTCCCGTTCCACCGTTAAACCAGGGCGATCGCCACAACCAATAAAAGCCCCATCCGGTATACCCAACAAAGGCAACTTTTCCAAATCCAAAGATGCCGCGTCCATCTGGGACTCCCGCAGCATCACCACCACACTCAGCGGTGCAAAAGACTCTTCCAGCAAAGCTGACAGAGGTCTCGGCCCCACCCGCTCGTCGGCCGACCCCAAATTTTCGCAAACCCAAAATTCGTAGCGTGTAGGCAAATCTAGAGCTTGTACCAAACTTGCCAGTGCAGCCGGAGTGTGAATTTCATCTACTAGCGCCGCAATCTTCTCGACACCGAGTTTAAGTTTTGCCGTCAATTCCTCAAAATAAAGTCCCTGGGAACCCACAAAGTGCGCATCTTGCCAAGGAATTTGCAAGCGATTAAAAGCCAACTGCACGCAACTGACATGGGGGTGAAAAATCAATTTTGCTGCTGGTAATTGAGCAATTAACAACTTTCCCCAGCCGTAAAACAGGGGGTCGCCAGCCACCAAAATTACAATGTGTTGCTCCGAGGCTCTAGATGGGTGTGAAAAAGTCTCTCCATCTGGCTCTAGATTCGCATTTAATGCCAGCCAACGCCGAATTTCTAGAATTACGGTGTTTAAATCTTGTAACACCCAGCGCTCGCAGGATTCCTGGGTAAAATAACTTAAATGGCGATCGCTCCCTACTAGCAGAGCGGCCATTTCTATAACCTGCCGTGCCGATGCACTAAGCCCAGCAGCTCCATCTAAACCGATACCAACTACGTGTACTGTCACTTTTTCAGCAAAAATCAAAAAACTAGACTAGCTAATTTTTCTTGAGTAATTATATTTTTGTACTGGAATTTGTTACCAAGCCAAAATAATTAAACCATTTAAGGGGCAATGGGGAGAATGGGAGAGGGGGAAAATCAACCCTCTCCCTTCCTTCCTCGTTGGTTAAAATTCAAAAACAGGCCAGTCTGGTTCCCGATAATAGCGGTTCATGTCGTCAAACTTCCGCAGTTCGGCTCGGTGTACGGAGAGTTCTTGCGGCGTGTCCAGCCATTGATCGTTTAACTCCGACAGCAAAGCACACAGGCGATCGCGGTTTAGGTTTGGCCCGGTGTCCCCGAAATAGCCCAGGGTAATGTGTGCTGTAAAGTGATATTGCTGTTCAATTCCCAAACCAATTAAATCTGGATTTTGATAGATCGATCGACGCAACTCTAGAATTTGCTTGTAAGAGTTTTCGTCCGTCGGTGCCACACACACACCTACAGCTCTAGTCATCACCATAAAACCCAGCACTATCCAGCGAATGGAAGTACCGCCAGCCTGGACTGGTTTTGAAGTTGCAAAACCATCGGCCATGCGCGATCGTAGTTGCACCTCAAATTCAGGATTTTTATCGGAAGCATCTTGAAAAGCACTGCTCCAAATCAAATCTGCCACCGTTACATGGAAGCTATCGGGAGGTAGTGGGATCAAGGAACCCGGATGAAGTTCCTGCAATAGCCGTTGTTGACAAGAGTGCAAGTTCTCATAGAGTGCTGCATTTTCTCCATCTTCCCCCGCCGGTGGCGTAATCACCGAATAGCCGGGAAAAGGCACGGCAACTTTGACACCAGTTTCGTCCAATTTAAACTTAGGAGATTCCTGGATGTGCTCTACTTGGGACTTGTAGGAGTCCAGCAGCGTCAGTCGCGCTACCCTATTTACATAAGCTTGATAAGTATCGTCCAATCTCCATTTCCTCGTGCTAATTAATAGCTTTGGGCACTTACCCGACTTGAAAACTGTTAGGACTTGCGCGCCCAGAGCGAAAAATCTATGTTTGAGATTCCTTCGTACTGTTGAGTGTGACAGAATTTGTCACGATCGCACAAATCCTAACTTTTAAATTCTAGATTTTCGACAATAGTGCAAGATGTAAAAATTATCGAATAGAATCTTTAACTATTCCCAACAAAGTTTATATAATACACCATTCTGGGGTGGCTTTATGCTAGAAATGCAAATTTACCTTTTTTGGGGAGAAGACGAGTTTGCGATGGGGCAAGCTGTGACCAGTTTACGCCAAAGTGCCGTCGATCCCAACTGGGCTAGTTTTAACTATGACAAGATTATGGCCGATCGCGCCGAGGCTGTCCTTGAAGGACTCGATCGAGCTTTGACACCACCCTTTGGTACAGGTAGCCGTTTTGTCTGGCTGGCCAATACCACTGTAGCCCAGCAGTGTTCTCCAGAACTGTTAGCCCAATTGGAACGAACACTGCCAGTTATTCCCGACACTACCGTGCTGCTGCTGACATCGGTCAAGAAACCCGACAGTCGGCTCAAGTCTACCAAGTTACTTGTCAAGTCCGCCCAAGTAAGGGAATTTTCGCCGATTCCGCCTTGGAATGACAAAGAATTAGCTCAGCGGGTGCGTCAAGTCGCTGGCGAAATGGGTGTAAAGTTGACCGCCACGGCGATCGAATTTTTGGCAGAATCGATCGGTAGCGACACTCGACAGCTATACAGCGAACTCGAAAAATTGCGACTATTTGCCGGGAACCGCAGTCAACCTTTGACACCAGAAGATGTGGGCAAATTGGTCAACTCTCACGCCCAGAATACTTTCCAGCTAGCCGATGCGATTCGCCAAGGACATACCGAGGAAGCCTTGGATTTATTGGCGGGTTTAACCGGTCGCAACGAGCCTGGATTAAGGATTGTGGCGGGATTGACAGGTAAGTTTCGGATTTGGCTGTGGGTGAAAGCAATGATCGAATCGGGCGATCGGGATGACAAAATTGCTCAAGCTCTAGACCTCGGCAATCCCAAACGAGTATACTATTTTCGCCAAGAAGTCAAAAACGCCAGCTTAGAAAAACTCCAAAAAACCTTACCTTTACTGCTAGAATTAGAAGCCTCTTTAAAGCGGGGCCGAGAAGAAAAATCAACCCTCCAAACCAAAGTTATAGAACTTTCTAGCTTGTTTCGCTAACCGGCAAAAAATTAATTAGACATCTCCCATAATTATTGTGGAACAGGCATCCTGCCTGTTCAAAACCTGCTTTTTAGGAGATGTCTATTGTTAATTGTTATCTGAGTGAATCCATTCACTTTCTTCTGCAAGTAAACTCCCAATCTCAAACCTTTACAACACCCTAATAATAAGTAAGTCTTATTACATAAGTGTTAAATTGACACAATTTCTCTTGTTTGTGAATATTGTGTAAAATTAGCTTGCGTACCAGACTACCAATTTCATTTCCAGCAGTCCTTTTAACGCTTTTGACAACAACTATAGCAACCGCCAAGGCTATTAAGGCTGTAGGGGCTCTCGCATTCGGGCGGAAAATCCTTGAGTAAAACCCATAAATTATCTGCCCGAATGCTTCGCCCTTACCCCAAAGTTATGCCTTAACTACCTTGGCGGTTGCTATAATCCTAAACGCCGGAACTCAGATTTTTTGATAAATATTGTGTAATTTTAACTTATTTGTAACAGAAAAATATCTAGTTTAACCTTATTCTCGGATACAAATTAAATTCCAAAAAGCTCCGTATAAACCCTGTATCCATATCCAAATATTTATGGTAATTTTAGTGCATCAGTTCAAGTATTAGCTATCAATTCATTAATCAGGGAAATCTAATGAATAGTTATGAACTACGGTCAAAAACACCCCAGCAAAAAGAATTACTGCGACCAATCTCACTGTCCTCACCCTCTCAAGCTGACTTGTAATCAGTTTTGTATCAGTTGCAGTCGAACAATTGGGCCTCATCGCACCACGGAACTGAAGTCAGAGTTTGTGCAGGTAACGAAGAAGGAACTTGCTCTTCAAGAACGCTTACCACCTCGTTCAAGGCTGAATTTAACTTACGGTTATCTGCCCAGCAGACGGCAGAGTATACCAGACGATTATTGGCCGTCATCTACCCGTACTTGGCCGACTCCTGCACCCAAAAAGAATGATTGTGAGCCTGTGTTGGGATATTACAAATATACTTTGGTTGAATATCCCGGAGAGTCGAGTCGGAGTTGTAGAAAGTTGTTTTGGCTGATGATAATTGGTGCGGCGGTGTGGTTCTGGTTTTTTCGCTGATGATTTGGTAATAAGTAATCGCACAGAATTAATTACATACAGCTTCTTTACGGAGGAAGGCTTGTAGCCAAAATTTTGTGTAATTAATTGTGTTCCACCACTTAAGGAACGCGATGAGGTATTTATTGCGTTTTTTAGTTTACTACTTTCCCACTAAAAACAGTATCCATTGAAAGTTTTTAGCTGCCAAAGTCAAGATTTTCTCTTAAATCTTCCTTCATGCGTAGATAATATTACTAGGTAAAATCTGATTTCGTTCTCTGGATGCCACTCAATTCAGTAAATGTTCGGATTGTGGTGAGCTTTGATACTGTGATAATGTTTGGAAATAATCTCAGCAAACTTCTTTTAAATTAGCGTAGGCGCTACTGCCACAGTTTTTATTGTTTTCAACGTGACAATCCAGAACATCAGGATTGAAGCAAGAGGTTGGCGCTACTTTTAGTAGCTGGCTTCGTATTGCTTTGCGATTATTCAACTAATCATCACGCTAAAAAATAGCCCAGATAGCGTGTCTTGACTATTCCAGAAAATAAGACTGATGCTATGACTCCTGTAAAAATTAGTCTTCGGATTACCAATAAAATAGCTACTCCACTTCGGTTTGAACAGTCTAATACAACCTTACAAATTATGGGGCAGGATGGTAAAAAACTAAAGTGGAAAGGACGCGGTGTGGGTAATTTTGTGACCGGATATAACTGTCCGTTAGTCCCGCAAGAGCAGAGCCTTACTTTTAGTCTAGATACCCAATTCTGGAAGAATAACTTACTTTTTTTGGGAGGAGCCGATGGCTTTGGTGCTGTTAGGTATTTTGACGATTTGAAACCTGGTAAGTATCAAATAGGTATTGAATATTACCCCCCTATGACAGAGGGAGGCTGTGCATCTGGTCTGTTAGGAAATACCTGGAAAGGCTTGGGAGCTACGCCGTTTGTAGAGTTTAGCTATTCAAGCCTTGAACCTTAGTGACATTACCATTGTCTTTTAGGGATAAATTCAATAAAAGTTGAGTGTTTTTCAAATTAGTAGCCTAGAAGGAGTTAAAAAAATGCGATTACAAAAATATGCCTTAGTGTTTTTGACAACGAGTTTAGCGATCGGACTGACAAGTCATAAAGCAATTGCATTTTCTTTGAGTGGTGACATTAGCTCGAAAACTATAGCTTATAAAGATGCCGCTGGTCGCCCCAGTACAATTACCGTAAAAAGAGTTATCAACATGACATCTAAAGAAGCGACCAGCAATGCAGTTGAAATAGATGGTATTCGGTTGGAAATTTTAGTACCAGACCGGGTATGGCGCATACCTGAAAACCAGCCAAATGCTACTACCCCTGTTCGGATCGGTTTTCAAATTAAGAACAATACACCTTACCCCATTCGCTTTCCTCCACTCGATCCCCTAATGGTATTTCCACTAGAAATAATGGATGCTAATGGTAAGTTATTACAGCGACAAGGAGGGAGAGATATCCTCCTTAAATCTCCCCAACTGGCTTGTCCCTTAGTTCAACCACAAGAAAGTGTAACTTTTTTTCTGAAAGCGCAACTATTCTGGCAGAACAATCAGCTTCTATTCGGAGGCGCGGATGGATTGGGTGGCGGATGGAGTTTTGACAATCTTAAGCCTGGTAATTATCAAATTAGGTTGAGATATATCAGTTCTAGGGCAGTATTATTTTGTGATGAACCCCACATGGATGAATACAAATTAACACGAGGGATTTGGACAGGTCAGATGTTAACACCACTTGTGAATATCCGCCTAGTCAAGTCTTAATCTAAATAAAACTTAAGAGCCAATTTTTACTCGATTTCAGACCGAAACAGATATTTCCTAGCCCATACAAAGGAGTTGTCAACAATGAGACTATCGCAACACTGGATAATTTTATTAAGTTCGCCTTTACTGATTTTGCTCACAGGTCGAGCCAGTTTCGCATTCTCTTTCACAATGCCATCCCAAAAACCAGATTCGATATGCGCTACTCCAACATCGGTTTACTGTTCTTCAATATCCCATACGCAGCCAGGTATTGGTACTGTTACTGCCTATACGAAACCAGTCTCAGAACTCCCATTAGGCGGCACGGATGCTTTTTTGAACCTGCTAACGTCATCTGTTTGGGCAAAAAACGGTTGGACGTTTAAGAAGGCGCAACCTGTGGAGTCTTTAAAAGGTAGGTTTGATATTGGGGTTTATGCTCCTTTGATTTTACCTAATGTTGGGGCTGAAATACAAGTTCTTTATAACCCTGTTGTTGGTCAAGATCCAGTAGGAAGTAACGTCCATTTTATTCAACGGGTAGTTAGCAATCATGCTTATACCGTTACCCTACAGGGAGTCATCAAGCAACCACCGGGAACTCCTGATGATAAAATTGATACGGTACTAGAGCAAACTAAACTAGGTTTGATCGACCCTCAAAATCCCCAAAAAACAATATTTAACCCTTTTTACGACACCTATGGTCAGGTGAGAAGGTATCCAAATCAAACAATTCTTTTTGTGGATCCCTCATCTAGGGATGATATCTATTACAACGACAAAAATTGGAGTGCAGAACTTTATCTGGCTGAGGTAAAAGACCCCATTAATCACCCAAACCAAGTTACAATTTACAATGGGATTTCATGGGGTTGGACAAGTAAATTCACCCCAACTTCTAGCACTAAACCTTGTTCCAGTGCCAGCGGTGGCGGTGGGTGTGTCACTCCCGCACCATCACCCTCTCCAACCCCACGCCCAACACCCTCACCATCGCCAACCCCACGCCCAACACCAACACCAACACCATCACCAACCCCACGCCCAACACCAACACCCTCTCCAACCCCACGTCCAACACCAACACCCTCACGCCCAACACCCTCTCCAACACCTCGACCAACCCAGTCACCAACACCATCGCCAATAGTAATAGTAGTGTCGCCTGCACCGTCACCATCACCTTGGACTCCATCACCTTTGCCGACACCCTCACCTTGGACTCCATCGCCTTTGCCCACGCCCTCACCTTGGACTCCATCACCCTGGCCAACACCTGCACCTTGGGCAACATCTCCACTGGGGTCAACATCATCAACTGTCATTGTCTCAACATCAACAACGACTACATCACCCTCAACCTTTTCCAAACTCAGTTCGTCAAGTCGCGCTGCCAACACCAACGGAGTTTTTGCTAGCAATTCTGTAGAGTCACAGTTGCCTATTTCTGATACAGAAATCGATATTGCCGCAGCAAATACCAAAATTGATAGCGATACCACAGACATCGCAAATATCAGCGCCGACCTACTAGAAGACCCAGAATTATCCTCTGAGGATAGCAATTCCCTGGTCTCCAAAACTCAGAAATTATTATCTAAAAATACCGACGATGACGCACTCTCGGCAGAAGCCGTTCCCGAACCAACCACCGGATTAGGCACTTTATTAGCCCTAGCTATATTGCCTGTAATTAAAAAGCTCAAAAACCGGAAAAACCAAGAGTAATGAAAACCCTCTATACCCTGTTATATACCATCAGCATCATCCTCATTAACCCCTGGGGAAACAGCCGGGGCATCATCTGGACTTCCCCCAAAGTGTTCGTTATTTGGCTAATAGTCGGAGTCAATCTCGCCCTCTTGTGGGAACAAAGAAAAGCCCTAACCATTTCCCGACAATGGAAAGTCTCGCTAATACTTTGGACAATATTTCTCTCAATCGGAGCTATCTCCACTCTACAAAGTCCTTTTCCCTTAACCTCTTTCTTCGGTCAAGACCAAATGGGAGACGGCTGGCTCTACTGGCTGTTAATTGCCGCCTTCACTCTCAGCAACAGCTTGCTCTTAACCGTACACCCACAACTGATTAATTCCCAATTCCAAGGACTTCTAATTGGCGGCATTATTCTTTCTCTTAGTATCTTCCCCCAAATCATTGACTGGCGGCTCGACTATACGGCGACAATGGGGCAAATTATCAGAGCCGATGTTAATGCCAGCAGTATATTTCAAGGACAGCAACCCATCGGATTGTATTCCCACAGAGGTCACGCAGCTATAGTTTTAGCATTAATAATAATCACTTCTCTTGTCGGTTGGTTTTCGAGATTTACCACAACTAAATTAACGGCAATTACTTTGATTTTAACTGTTCCCGCACTGCTGCTAACTTCTACCCGAAGTGCTATTTTAGCTTTGATGGTTGCCAGTGCCTATTTGCTGAGAGGCAAATATTACAAAATCCTTGGAGGTATTGCTCTGAGCGGTGTAATTGCTATTGGTATCATGACTGTCACCAGACCGCTTGATTGGAGTAAACCGACCATCGCACAAATCATGTCTAGCCGATCGCCGATGTGGACACTCTCAGTGCGTGGCATCAAAAAACGCCCGTTATTTGGATGGGGATTTGACGGTTTCGGCATTGCCTATCCCTATATCCGAAATCCTCAACTAACTCCGATAGTTGTAAATTTAGATGAGTTCACTTATGACTATATTAACATAAAACGTGAAATCAGCACTAGAGAAATTCCTACTTACAAAGCTCACAATTGGATGCTGGATACAACGCTATCTGTGGGCATTTTCGGGCTGGTTGCTGGCATTGCACTTTGGGGATATTATGTATGTTTAGGGCTGAATTATTCTAGGGGCGGTATTGAAGCTGTTGCTATTGCTTATCTAATTTTTACTTTCACTTGGTTCGACGGCGCTCAATATGCACATATTGTCTGGTGGATGATGAGTTTCGCTGGAGTTGAATCTGCTTATTTTACTCGTTTTTCTCGTTGGCGATCGCAGTCTGATCAATTAGCAATTACCAGTCTTACATTTCCTGCATCAACCGCAAACAATTCTGCCAGATCTGCATCATATACACCGTAACCTTTGGATAGATTTAGTCTGATTCATTTTTCATTATGTGCGATCGATCCCTAGTCCCCTCTTATTGATGCTGGTAGTGTTGACAAAGTTCTCATTTTATGCTAAGTTGGGGGTACTGGTGACATTCTAAAAATTCCTTCTAATTCAATGGTGAATCTTAAATAAGTTTAACTAAGTCTTGTATAATAGTAGATAATCTCATAAATAAATATTGTCCGGTAGCACCAATTTGAAGTAAAAAAGATGTGCATAGCTTCTATTATGCAGCTATAAGCCCCCCAAAAGAGCGCTAGCCATGACACAACAGAACCCGCGGGAACTTCTCAAGCAGGGCGATCCACAAGCCATCGCATCTAGCATCAACCGTACACTCAAACCCAAAGGCATCAACGCCGGAGTGACGCGGGACAACGGCTGCCTCCATATATTTCTGGAGTCAGGCAAAGTACCGGATCAAATGGTATTGGTGGATTTCATCCGCACTGGGATGACGAAGTTGGGACTAGAATCTATTCACACTGTAAAAGTTTACGGGCGTCGAATCGGTGACAACTCGCCGACATGGGAAGACGAAATAGAGCTAATGCCTGAGTCGCCAATGCTTTATGAACATGAGACTTCTATGCCTAACGACTCCGTAGGTTTGGATGATGTCGAACCCGAAAGTGTAGATTATTATCAAGACGAAGAGTTCGAGCAGGATGAAGATGATGAGGTAGACGACGAGGCAGAGGAAACTCCCCCTCCCAAAAAGCAATTCCCCAAATGGGCAATACCTGTAGGGATATTAGTACCCGTGATGGCCTTGGCTGGGCTGTTATTTACAGGAAATCTACCATTTTCGAGCAGTTCGACCACAGAACCAACCGCCCCAGTCCCTCCTTCGCCCTCCTCGAAAGCCACCTCTGGCGCGTCTAAACCTGCCTCACCCTCTCCCAGCGCATCTAAGGGCGTGACACCAGCAGCCTCTCCCGTCTCTCCCGCCCCCGCAGCCGCTCCCAACGCTGCTACGAAGCCAGCCAGCCCAGCTCCAGCAGGCACATCTCCCGTACGCAAGACAACTTCTCCAGCTCCGGCAACAGCCTCTCCCACCCCCAAGGCCGCCGCGCCTAAGTCTGACACTTGGAGAGAAGCTGTCAATCAGGCTCAGAGTGCAGCAATTCTCGCGCAAACGGCTCAGTCCCAAGCAGAGTGGAATGCCGTAGCAAGCGAGTGGCAGAAAGCGGTTGGACTCATGAATGCCGTGCCGACAACTAGCCCGAACCATCAAAAAGCTCAGCAAAAAGCAGCAGAGTACAAGTCAAATCTGGTAGTTGCTAACCGCAGGGCTGCGGCTGCGCCTTAGAAGCTTTACTGCCTTGGACTAATTTCGGCTAATAATCATTCCGATGCTACCGGATTTGAGATCACATCATCTTCGGTAGCTTAGTTGTTAGATTTACTTTGAAAGCATAACCAAACTCAAAAAAATAAGTTTTATTACATTGTTTATTCAAATAAGATAGAGGTGATATATTTCGTGAGAAATACAAAAGATATTTTATGGCTCAAACAATGATTTTACCGGGCACTTACGTTGAAGTGCGCCCGGAAGGCTTAATTGCGCCCAGTGGAGTTGCTACAGGGAATATTGGTATTGTTGGTACTGCCAGTCAGGGTACTGAGAATGAAGTAACATTACTCAGTAGTCTTTCGGAAGCTAAAGAAATTTTTGGTGAGAGCAATGAATGGCAAGGCGGAGATCGAGACGAACTAACTTTAGTTCGCGCCTTGGAATTGATTTATAAAAATGGCGGACAGACGGTTTATGCAGTGCGAACTTCGGGAGCAACCACTGATGCTTATCAAGAAAGTTTAGCACTATTAGAAAACAAAATTGTCAATATAGTTGTCCTAGCGGGGCAAGATTCTAACCAAGCTGGGATGGTAGATGCCCTCAAAGGACATTTGAACACTACGGCCGAAATTAAACGCGAAAGAATTGGAATTATTGGTAGTGGGTTTAAAAACGGTAAAGACGATTTAGCGCAAATTAGCGGCCACAATCTCAGCGATGATGAAGGTCGGCTGATCTTTACAGCACCCGGAATTTTGTTAACGGCTAAAGGCAAGCAACACAAACTTCCTGGGGGTTATTTAGCCGCTGCTATAGCTGGCTTAATTGCTTCTTTGAACGTGCAAGCTAGCCCCACTAATAAAACTCTGAGTATTGAAGGGATCACCACTGAGTTTAACAATGCTCAGCTAAAAGAACTGGTGCAAAAAAAAGTCTTGACGGTAGAATCCCGCAGTGGATATCGAATCGTCAAAGGCATCACCACAGCCGATAGTCCTTGGAATCAAATCACCACGCGCCGCATTGTTGACTATGCAATTTATGGAGTGCGCTCCTCTTGCGATCCTTATATTGGCAAGCTGAATAACGATCGCGTGCGAGGAGCAATGAAAGCCACCTTGGATGCGTTTCTTACCAGTATGGTAGACAGCGAATCTCTGGTAAGTTATCAACTGGAAGTTTCTGCTACTCGCCGACAAGAAATTGCTGGGGAAGTTGCCGTAAAAATGATTCTGCAACCGACGTTCAGTATTGATTTTATTCAAGTGACAATGTATCTAGGATAGATCAAGGATACATCGATCGCAAAAACTGGACTTTCAAGATTTTTTGCCCTGAATAGAAGAGAAAATTATGCCTAATGTCAATGTTTTTCGCGGCTCGGATGCTTCGCTGGTTTTAGCGGTCGATAATCAAGAATCTGTTGAGGGGAAATTAGCAGAAGCTTTGATCGGTCAGTACGAATTATCTAGCGTAGTGGGACGTTTACAAAATGTCCAGGTAAAGGTAGAAAACGAATTACGACCTTATCACGAATTAGGAAAACGCTTTGCTACAGAATTACGTCCGGGTAATATTAGCGTTTCGGGTTTTATCGATCGCGCGCACATCAATGGAGCCCTGTTACACTTACTCCTAGGTGATGGGGCGACGAGTCCTCCTCCTACCGGCGCAATTCCTCAGCCTTCTTTTAATATTGTCATCTCGCTGAAAAATCCAGCTTTACCAGATAACAGCAGTACGCTGACAGTCTTTGGGGTCAAGTTTGAAAGCTGGAGTTTTACTTTACCTGAAGATGATTTTGTGATGGAAGGAGTGACGTTTAAAGCTTTACGCATTAGTTCTGAGGAGACAGGTTGATAGTTTACCTATCAACAAAAGAAACCAGGTTTTTTACCTTGGGTGCGGGCTCGATCGCATATTTTCGTAAAAAACCCGGTTTCTGAGTCCCCATGCGTCCAGGACTAATATAGTGACAACTATCACCTCGGTAAAAAAAACAGAACCCTTGACTTTTTCTGCGTAATTCCTGACTTAAACTTTTCCTAAATCCTCACCCTCAAATGCAATTTTTAACGCCGGAAGAACTGCTAGGTGGTTCAGAAATTATTTTTGATGTCGCGATTCCCCCAGAGGTATTGGAACATAGCACAAGTAGCACTAATAAAGAGCGGGAATTAGTGGTGCAATTGCGTCCGCTGACGATTGGGGCTTTTGGGCTGATTATGAAAGCAGCGAAAAGTGATCCCGCCCTGATTCCTTTGTTGATGATTAAAGAATCCTTAGTACAACCTAGTCTCTCCTTGGAACAAGTTAAAAGCATGAATCTAGGATTAGTTAACTTTCTGATCGCTGAGATTCGGCAAATTAGCGGATTGACGGAAAAAAAAATGAGTTCGAGTTAAGTAATTCGCCACTGGTGTTAGCTAGCTTTCGATTAGCGCGTGCTTTTGGTTGGACTCCTCAACAGGTGGGATCGATGACAATGGCGCAGGTGTCAATGTATCTACAACTGTTAGATGAGGAAAATCGCTCGGAAAAATGAGGGGATGTGGCGATGTGGGGATGGCTTTTTTGATAGGAATAAGGCCAAAAAAACCCGGTTTCTTTGAAAATCGTGGCTTGAGCCGAGAGATATTGATGTAGAAACCGGGTTTTTGGCGCCGCGTGCGTAAGTCCTGTTTTAGTGAAGTACAGAGGAGCAACAAAGTGAAGATGGGTGATGAAAGTTTAAAAGATCTTGGCATCAATCTGAGCAATGAATTTCAAGCTTTATTGTGTAACTATACGAGTGGATGGTTAACTGACAATCTTTTGAGTAGCGAAGATTGGGCGGAAATCGCGCTTTTGTATCAGGAAACTGAGCGATTCGAGGGAGTCATCAATGAATCTCAAGTTTGGGAAAAATTGCTGACTACAGGGTTTATTCCGCCAGATTTGGGAAGTTCAAATAATATCAATGTAGGGGAGGAAACTACATCGGACGATCGCCCAAAAATTCATCCTTACTTAGAAACTTGGAAAAGATACGAGTCTTTGGTTCATCCCGATCGACCAATCCCTACTGCTAATAGCCAATCTAGTTATGCAAAAAGGCGATCGGCATCTTTATCTCTGGGGGATACTTCGTCAAAACCTCAAGTGATATCCCAGAGAGTTGTGGCGCCGGGAGAAGGGCAAAAAAATCATCCTGCGCTGGGGAATTATTCAGATTCTGTGGCAGAAATTCCCCTGGTAGATACAAGGATTAATCCTAGGGATTTAGGTTTTGATAAATCTGATGCTGAGGGAGGTGAGGAAGTTTTATCTCAGGAGTTAGGCTTGTCTAAATCTGATTCAGACCCAACTTCAGAATTTTTGCCTGTAGTGGATGAACCAAGGGAAATAAAAACACAATTTGCCAAGAATGTCAATCTACCAAACTTGGATAAGGCGACAGAAAAAACAGAGCACATTCAGAGGAATTTTGCCCAAAATTCACTGGGAATGAAAGGCTTAAAAGATTTGTCGGCTTTTTTGGTATCGCAGCCAAATCAAGAACATATAATTGAGGCGGATTTACTCAAACATGATTCTTTAGAAAATCTCCTGTTTTCCGAAAGTGAATTAGCCGATTATCAGATGGAAACATCGGAAAAAATGAGTTATTTTTCGGATGTTTCCGAAGAATTTGTAGCAGCCAAGGGTGGATGGCTGGAACCACAAGAGAGTGAGGTGGAAAATAGGAATAAAATAGCTGATGATAGTAGAAATAGGTACGCTATGGTAGAAGCATCTTTGCATAGCGATCGCCATCCCGAACTAGAGATGGAGACAATTTTAGAGGCGATCGCCCAAGAAATAAATCGAGAATATCGCCGATTTTATGGGGAGTAATTATGGCCATCAAATTAGGAAAAGTTGAACTCAATAAAGTGCATAAAATTGTCACTCTAGAACAAGCGGATTGGGTGACTCATCGGATTCCTGGTAAATTGGGAAATCTGGTGCAAGATTTGGGAAGGGATTCGGTACAATTGGAAATTAGCGGAATTTTTTACGGACAAAAAGCAGGGGATGATTTAGATTTTCTGCGAAAAATCCACAAACAGCGAAAAGCCGTTGACTTTGTGGCGGAAATAGTCGGTCAAGCCTATTTTAGCCAAGTTGTATTAGAAAAAATGGAAGTGTGGCAACTTGCGCGATCGCCCGATGAATTTAGCTATCGGCTGATTGTTCAAGAGTATGTTGAACCTCCCAAACCCATTGCATCCCCAGGAGTTTCTAATCTAGATCAAAAAATTAAGCTTGATGCTGCTAAACTGATGGATGTTGTGAGTCTGACTGATGCTTTGCAAATGGGGAATCTGCCAGAAATTACTAACCCGATCGCACCTTTGAAAACAGGTTTAGAACCTGTGAAAGAAGCCACTAAAAACTTTGGCCAAGCGACGGCTGGATTGAAAGCACTTTTTAACATTTAGTGCTGAAATCTTAAAGTAGACCTAGGAGTAAATACCAGCCACCTGTTTGATTTCAATTGTTCCCCGAAATTCTGGAAATCTGCTCAAAAAAAACATTTCATCTTTACCTTGGGAATTAAATTTATGGCACTTTCTCTATTAGAAGATTTAAATTCCATTAACCCTGAAGCGGCCTTGGCTGATTTCACAAATCAACTTAGTCACCCCGAAACTATTCTGGGTAAAGTAACACCGCACCTCCCAGATTTTGATGAATTCAAAAAGGGCATAAATCTGCAAAAATTAGATTTAAGCAATATAGAAAAGACCATTTCATCAGTTCCTTTGTCAGCCAATGAACTGAAAGCAGAAGTAACTACTAAATTCCATCAACTCACTACGCTGAATTTGGCAAGTTTATCCGCAGCTATTCCAATTCCTAGTGCTGATAGTTTTAAAAATATAGATTTGGTGGGTGAAGTTAAATCAACAATTGTGAGTTTGACTCAAGATTTGAGCTTCAGTATCAGCCTTGGCGATTTGCCACCTGTTGCTAACTCGATATTTAGTGAGTTTAACGAATTTCTGAGTAAGGCCCAAATGTTGCCAGTGCTGACATTTAATGCTTTGTTAAAGGTGTTTCAGAAATTACTAGATCAACTATCTAATCCTGATGAATTACTCAGTCAACTGGGTTCGGCTAGTTTAACCAGCCTTTTTACAGATCAAGTTTTATCCTTAAGCCAACAACTTCCTTCCCAGGCGATTAAGAGTATTGAAACGAATATTCATCAGCGTCGTGAATATTTGGGTGAATATCAAGCTATTCTGAACCAGTTGGAAAATCCCAACAAACTCGACAAATTATCGATGGCAGAGTTGCGTCAAAAAACCAGGAAACTTTCTCTAAATCTTGAGGAAAATGAAGCGAGAATTAAAAGGGCGATCGCTAATTTAAATAATTTCACCATCGAGAGTTTCAATACTGCTTTAGTTCAACTTTCGCAAATGGCAGCAAGCGATGAAAATACGCTTTCCTTAGTGCCGCTATTTAATCAGCTTCAAGGTTATATCGACACGATCGATCGAAAAGTTGCAGAGATTACGGCTAAACTGCGACAGTTTACCCAAAAAATTCCCCAACTGATTGATACTGCTATTAGCAAGGCGGAGGAATTGGCCAGACAAGCGACTACAGCCATTGCTCAGGCGATCGACAAAGGTAAGGACGTTTTAAGTCAAATCAAAAGTTTTCTGTCTGATGCAATCCGGGAAATTAAAGATTTCATTGACAAAATTTGCGCGGAATCAATGGAGTTGGTTAAACCTCTAAAGCGGAGTTGCAACGAAGCCTCAACATTTGTGGTCAATAATATTAATAAAATTTCGGTGGAAATTCACAAAACAACGGAGGAAGTAAGAAGCAGTATCGGGGGATTAAACACCAAAATTGAAACTAATCTTAACAGGCAAGCTTTAGAGGATAAAATCAATCAATTACTCGATCGAGTTACGCAAGTCTTAGATAATCCCCTGGTAGAACACAGTCTCAAAGAGGCAGAAAGTGGGATTAAATTGATTACTGATAACTTAGGAAAAGTATCACTTAAACCTGCATTTAAGGCGGTAGTTGATAAAACGGGCGATCTAGAAACTAAGTTGCGCGGGATTGATGCCGCTAAGCTTAGTACCCCAACTAAAGTGGCTCTGAAAGTGGGGACGACAATTATTAAAGAGGTGGATGTACCGGGGATTGTCAATCCAGAATTGAACTTGGCTTTTGCAGAAATTCTGGAGCCGATAGAAGACTTGGTAGGATTGATTCAGGGAGAAGTTGATAAAATTGATGCACAAATTCAATCTTTTAAACCGGGAAGTTTAATTGAAAAAGTTGTCAAACCTTCTCTAGATACGGTGGTAGCGAAAATTGATGAGTACAAACCTTCGATTTTGCTGAAACCAGTTAAGGATTTTTATGATGAAATGCTTGGGAATCTGGATGCGATCGACCCTCAACAGTTAGTTGATAAGTTAGATGAGCTTTATCAAAAACTGGTGCAAATTATTGAATCTTTGTCTCCAGATAGGATGACTGATTTTCTGAACGAGCAGTTGGCAATTGTGACTCAAAATTTGGATGAGATTCCGGTAGAAGCTTTAGTAGCAAAAGTGAATGAGGGATTGAATCAAGTTGATAAGTTGATGGCGAGTGTGGGTTTGGCAGATGTGGTGCAATCGGATTTTTGGCTAACTTTAGAAAGTATTTTGAGCTATAGTTTTGCTGACAAAATTAAGCAAATTGAATCTCTGCGCGATCGCGTGGTGGAGCGAGTTAATGCGATGGGTACAGAGCAGTTAACGGTATCTGTAGGAGGATTGAAACAGGCAATTACAGATTATGTGAAAATTCATAAAAACCCGAATGTTGGTTTTGATTTGAGCAGTTTGCAAGCGGCTGTCAGCGAATATGCTCCGGTGATGGTTGAAGTGCAGATGTTGTGGGAAGCAAAGCAATTGACTTTGGCTCAATTTAGTCCCCAAGCAGAATTGGCGGTGGATTATCAAGATTTGCGCGATCGCCTACAAAGACTTTATGATGGCATCAACACCACCAATCCGCAGTCGGTTTATGAACGAGTGGAGCAATTGCTGACAACAAATGGCGATCGACTCAAACCAAATCAACCCGAAAGTATTGAAGTGATTCAAAACTTTAATACCGAGCAGATGCTTACCAGTTTCAAACAATTCTTACCAGAGGAATTGGATCGACAACTGATTAATCCGATCAAAAACCTGCTCAATTCCCTAGATAATTTACTAGCACAACCTCGTTCCGTGCTTGGTGATATCAAACTGGTGATTCAAACATTGTCAGAAGCACCAGGAAGATTAGCAGAAATTTTGAGCAATATTGCCACGAATTTAGGCGCTCAAATCCGCGATGCTATTAATGCAGTGAAAGCTGTAATTAATAGTCTAGTTAGCGAAGTGGTGACGGCATTGCAAGCAACCTATAACAATGTTTTGGAGACTGTAAAATCCCTCAGCCCGCACCGAATTATTAATAGTTTTGAAGACAGCGATTTTATCAATTTTGATAAGTTTCTGGAAAAACTGCGGGAATCTCAAGACAGTCTGACTGTTTATATCAAATCTCAATTGACTGCGAATACTCAGTCTTTGCTTGCTGTCAACTCCCCCGGCACAAAAGTAGCATTAATTCGGGATTTAAATCGCTTACTGTTGGATGAAAACCTCTATAAACCAGACCAATTACAGGGAATACAACTGTCTCCTGAAGCGCAAAAGTTATCTCAAGGTGACTATCGAAATAATATTGTTCACTTCAACCGGGTGTTGATAGAATCGAATTATACCGGGGAATTGGTGATGAATGTTGAGTCAATTTTCCCCTATCTCCAGCAGCAATTAGCAGAGATTTATCCGCAAAATATTGTCGATGAATTGGATAAATTGCACGCTAAGATTATTCAATTGTTCCACGATATTCTGGGTGCTGTCGCCAGTAGCCTCGACGGTCAGTATCAGAAAGTTGTCAAGAAAACTGAAGCCCTACGGGAGGCAATTAATAAGTTGTTTAAAGACTTAAGGGCGAGGCTGGAACAGCTAAAAAGTGAACTCAATATTGGGTTAGAAGATGTGGAGGAAGCTTTCGATCGCCTGTTAAATGCTTTACCAGTATAGGGGTGATTTTTATGTTAAAGGACACGGCAATGCCGTGTCCCTACGGGGATCGCTCGCTCTGGGATGTACTTCATAAACCTGCAATCTGCTGTAAATGCTTTACCAGTATAGGGGTGATTTTTATGTTAAAGATTAGTTACAAAATCAAACTCGGCAGAACTACCTACACGGCGAACGATGGAACGCTGTTACTCGATTTGCGATCGCAAGCTTCTTTGCATATTCCTGTCAACACTTGTCGGATTGTGTTAGGTATCCCGAAAAATGTGGAGGTTTCTCCCAAAGATCCGGTATCTATAGAAATCGGTTACGAAAAACAAACTACCTTAGTATTTACAGGTAGAGTGACTTGTGTAGATTGGGAAATCGATCGCGTTCAGATTGAGGCGGCTAGTGCTTTTACTGATTTAACTTTGCTGCGATTGAATCGGGTTTATGAAAAATCTCATGGGGGGGATATTGTTAAAGATATTCTCAGACAAGCGAAGTTGACTATTGGCAAAGTTGAGAATGGGATTAAATTTTCGGTTTATACGGTGGGCGATCGCCAAAATGCGGCCGATTGCTTGTATAACTTAGCTAAACAGTGCGGTTTTGATGTTTATGCTAACGATCGCGATCGGGCAGTTTTTTCCCAGTACAGTCCGGCTATAACTCATACTTTTACTTACGGTGAAGATTTGCTCAAATACTGCTCAAAACAACCCCAAAAAGGCATCGAAAAAGTAGAAATTTATGGAGAAAGTCCAGCCAGTCAAGGACAAGGAGAACAGGCTTATTCTTGGTTGACTAAAAACGAAGTGAAAGCCACGGCGGGTGCGGGTGGAAACCTTCTGCGAATAGCCGATCCCACCGCACGCAGCCAAGCTGTTGCTCAAAGTATTGCACGGGGGGTGCTAAGTCATCTGAAACAAAAGCAACGGGGACAGATCGTGGCGATGGGTGCAGCCAATGTCAAATTAGGCGATGGTATCCAAATCACAAAAATGCCCATTAGCAAGCAAAATGGCAGTTTTAAAGTGACTGGAATTAAGCATATCCTGAACCGCCATCAGGGTTTTTTAACCACGATTGATTGGGAGGAAAAATAATGGATTCAATTATTGGGGTAATGCAAAAAGTTGCCCAGCAAGAAGCACAAAAAATTTATACTACCGAACTTGGCATCGTGACGGCAATATTTCCCCATGCTTCGGATAGCGATCAAGATAACTACCAATGTTCCGTAAGATTGAAGAATAAAAAGCAGCCCGATGGCAAAGATTTTGAATTGCGGAAAGTGCCAACTGTTACGCCCCATATTGGACTGGCGAATATTCCCAATGTGGGAGATTTAGTCTTGGTGAGTTTTATTGGAGGCGATATTAATGCTCCGATAATTATTGGGCGGTTGTATAATGATGAAGACCAACCTCCAGTCAATAAAGAAAAGGAATTTTTGCTGCAACACGATCGAGAAAAAGGGGGCAGTTTTAAAATTGATCGAGAGGGATCAATTACCGTCACTAGCAAAAATGAAAAGCAGGTAATTACGGTTAATGATGATAAAATTGATCTGACGAATGAGAAATGTCATTTAACTTTAGAGGGGGGAGATGCTACGCTCAAAAATGAACAATGTAAAGTAGTTTTGAGTGGTGGCAACATTACCATTGATAATGGTACTTGCAAAATTAAAATCGAAGCTGGGGGCATTACTATTGACGCTGCTAGTAACAATGTCACTGTCAAAAGTATGGGTAGCATTAAAATTGGTGATGCTGCGACCGGTTCGATCCAAGTTGGCGGCCGATTATTAGCTAATGCAGTGGGCGATGGTGATGATATTATTCTCAGTATGCACACTCACATGGGGAATTTAGGTGCGCCTTGTCCGGTGATGGTCCCAACTGAAAAGATTAATTCTATTCAAGCCAAAGCTAGAAATACTCAAGTCGGTTAATTGCTCCATTCCTGGACGCAGGCGGGGCCAAAAACCCGGTTTCTGCCTGGATATCTCTGGTGGAGAGCCACTATTTTTCTAAGAAACCGGGTTTTTTTGCCTTGATCCTATGCTCGTTTGTTCAGTCAACTTTCCACCCCAAATATTAAGAAGATGGTCAGAATTAAAGGTGCTAATAGCGATTATGTTTATGATACAGGGAGTCAAACGATTCAGGAAAAGCCCAATGCCGATCCGTTATATTTAGAGATTTTTATCTGTCCCAACGATATGCCGAGTCGGGTAGAAAAACCCCATGCTAAGGGTTTTTGTCAGGGGACTGATGAAACTTGTCCAGATCCCCAAAAGTCCGGTCATGCCAAGATTTGCTTAGATCAAAAAGATGGGATTTCTTTGGTGACTAAGAATCGGATTGTGGCTCAAGGTAATTTTGCCGTTGAGCATGATGGCAAAAGAGCGATCGAGGTGACAGAGCGATCGATTACAGTTAGCTTTGGTGGTACTATTATCAAAATTGCCGATGGTGACATTCAGTTATCTAGTCAGAATGAGAAACCCATTCAAATTTCTGGTAATTTAGCGATCGCTGGGAATGTCAAAATCACCGGAAAAGTTGACTTGAGTCAAGCCGATGTAACCTTTTCTCAAGCAACCATAGAAACCATCAAAAAATCGTGATAAATTATGGATGATGATTTACAAAATTTAGATTTAAAACTAACTCTCTACTCCAGAGATTTAGAATCGCAGAATCGTCAATTGCTCAGATTTGCCGATTGGAACAACGTAGATTTAGAAGCCGAGAATCGCGACTTAGCAACGGTAACAAAAATAGATAATTTAAGTCAAGCGATTTTAAATCGACTTTATACCCGCAAAGGAGAACTAGCTAGTTTAGGACATCCCGATTATGGTTCGCGCTTATATCTGTTGGTGGGCGAACTAAACAACATAAAAACCCAAGGTTTAGCCAATATTTATATCCGGGAATGTTTGCATCAAGAAAGCAGAATAGATGAGATCATTGATCTTGTTTTTGAACCGCCATCTCGCTTGAAAGACCCTAACACTTTAAAAGCTAAAATCATCGTAAAAGTGGTAGATTTAGATACACCGCTGACTCTGAATATATCGATAGTTGGAAATTAAGAAGTTTGATTATGGTTTTTGAACAGAAGAATTTTACCCAAATATTTGAGGCGATGCGCGATCGCACAGTCTCCACCGTCAGCGACTTTCAAACCGGAAGTGTGGTTCGCACCCTGTACGAATCCTTCGCTTATGAAATGGCGATTTTGTACGAAGAAATGCAGCGGGTTTACCTATCTGCTTATGTGGATACCGCCGCCGAAGTTGATCTAGATAAAGTAGTCGCGATTTTAGGGATTAAACGCGGCGAACCAGATTATGCTACCGGAATAGTTACTTTCGATCGCGATTTGGGACTGGATGAAAATATCACGATTCCCATCGGAACATTAGTCACCACAGAAGATAAGGAAGAATCACCGAAAAAAGCTTACAAAACCATTGAAGCGCAAATTATTCCCCCCACGGAAACATCGATCAAAGTGCGGGTACAAGCCATACAGCCAGGAGAAACAGAAGTTACGAAAGCGGGAACTGTAAAAATCATGCCCCAGCCGATACCGGGGGTGAAAACAGTTGATAATCCCGAAGCAATTGTCTTTACTGGTAAGCTGCGGGAGACAGACGAACAACTGCGGGAACGGGCTAAAAAAGCTTTGATTGCTGCTAGTAATGCCAATACGACATCGATTGAAAATGCCCTGTTGAGTTTACCGGGAGTTAGGGAAGTTAAGGTTAGAGAAAACTTTCATAATGCGAAAGGAAAAGTCAGTCTGTCTAGTACGCCAGTATCAGCGGAAAAATTGCCCCTTCGCATTCCCAGAGGGACAGAATTAACTATTGTTCTGGAAACCACTACTAGAAAACAATTTGCTACAACGGAAAGCATCAATTTTACCGTTGAAACGGTAGAAGTGAGTGTTGAAGCATCGATCCCAGGAAAAGCCGGAGAATTAAACCAAAGTTATACTACGCAGTGGGAACCATTACGCATTAATGAGCTTAGTTTTAATCTCAGTAATAGTGAACCGATCGAGTTGCGGGAGTTTGGTGTTATTGAAGTATTCGTCGATGGCATAGATTTTGAAGATACCAATAAAGTTAGCCAAATTAAACAGGAGATTGAACGGGTAAGGGCTGCGGGAATTTATGCGATTTTAAAGCCAGCGAATGCCATTGAAATTGATGGTGTTTTCCGCATTGAATTAAATTCAAATTTGCGGATATCTGCTGCGGAAAGGATACAAATTGAGGAACAGGTAGAAAAGGCGATCGCCGCCCACCTCAAAACTCAGAAAATGGGACAACCGCTGTTGATATCCCAACTTACTCGCAAAATTTTAGACTGTCAAAACGTCAGCGATTTATTAGATTTTGCTCTGAAAACGACGCGCCAAGTAGGGAAAAAACCAGAAGTCGATTCCTATGCTTCCACTGTGAAGCGATTGGAGGCAGATATTCTGGAAAAATTCACTGTTAAATCCATCCGCGTTGCTTCGGAAATTAAATCTTTAACTGTAGATGTGCAAGTAAAAGCCCCTAGTTTAACCCAGGAAACTCACAATACTTTCCTCGAAACACTGCAAACCTATTTCCAGCGTCTATTGGTGGGTGAAAGTATTAGTGTCAGTGCGATTAAAGCTCAACTAAATGCCGAAGTCGAAGTGTGGCTGAATCCCCATTTATGGAATCCCAAAATGAGTTTTGATGGCCAAAAAGTAGAGGTGAGTTTTGTTGAAAAAGGCAAGCTAGGAAAAACTTTTATATTCTCTCATTTCCTGAGAATTAGTGGTGCGATTAAACTGATATTGCCGCTTACCATCACTGCTTTGGAAAAACAGACAGTATTAACCAAAGTCAGACAAGAATTGAGCGATTATCTGGAACAGCTAAAGCCGGAAGAAAATATCGAAATTGACAAATTTGTCAATCGGGCACTTGACGTTGAATCGGTGCTTGATGTCAATTGGAAATTAGGAGATTTTCAGGTATTAGATTTAGAAAATGCTCGCGATCGCCTAGATGTTCAGAAAAAAGAAATTCGGGTGGAACCATTTGAAAAAACCCAGTTGGCCACTGATTTTGCGATCGATAGTGATGTCCAGGTAGTACCGATCGCCATTAGCAAGTTAAAACTGAGACTGAATACCACCGGATTACCACCGGAAAATATCAATCCAGAACAGCTAAAAACCGCCATGAAAGAGACTTTAACCAGTCTGTTTACCCCCAGTTTTACCCAACAGTTGCCGAGTTTGAATCTGGGCGAAAATCTCGACTACGAGCAATTGCGAACTAACTTGCTATCATTAATTCGCGATCGGGCTAACAATCTTTCCCTAGCCACCTTGCAAACCTTGATTCCTGACGGTGACAACAAAGCACAACTCATTGATGTTACCCGGATTTTTCTGCGGGGGGCAGATTATACCCTAGATACTTTAGAACTTACGGCGCGGGAAAGCATTTTCACCCAGCAGGATATCCCCATGCGGATTATGGAACGCGCCCAACTAGAACCCCTCAATCTCAGCGGGGATAACCTACAAATTATCGTGGAAATTACCGGAGGTTAATTGTCATGGAAAAACTCGGTAAAACCCTCAACATCGCCAGTCGCTTACCGCACTTTTACGACACCCAAAATGTCGAAAGTGTCCTATATCAATTTATCGATGTTTTTGGCTACATCATCGAACAAGCAGAAACTGACTTATTGGATGTGATGCACGCCCATCACGTAGATACCGCTACTAATGAAGGTTCTCAAGGTTTTATTGGTCAGCAAAAAGGCGATTTAGATAAATTACTTACCATCTATTTAGAAGCCTTGGGTGGTACATCTCAACTGATTCAGGTTAGCGATCGCTTTAGCATCGGTTCGATCAAAAATGTTGATAGTTTCGTCGCGAAACTGCAAACGAATACCGACATAGTATCCCAGGAATTACGCAAAAAGCTGACTCTTGAAACTAACCAAATACTCGATCGCTACCAAGTAACTCAGCCCAAATTTCACGAAGATTCATTTAAAAATTTACCCCAATTAGCAATTTCAATTCTCGTCGCCCAACATCCAGTCAGTAAGTATCTCCACTCTCAATTAAATTCAGAAAATAAACAACTTTTAAGCCTATATGACGGTAGCGAATCCGTACCCCAACCCCTACAACAAATACTCTTAACACTACTAAACCAGCAACTCACAAAACCAGATTTTTACGCCAAAAATAAGGCATACTTTAAGAGTATACTACTGCTGGAAAGCGTTAAACAACTCATAGCAGCCCCCACTAATCACGACGATCGCCTGCGACTGCACCGACTCCTATTAGAAGCAGCCTATCCCGAATATATTGAATCTAGCAACATTCCCTCAAAAGGTGAAGTTGAACAAGCCTTAATTGCCGAACTAAATCGCTTTTTAGAATCCTACAAACCCGAAAATGATCCCCTAGATACTACCAATCGCATCAAACAAAATCGCCTGCTGTTAGAAGCCACTTATCCCAGGGAACTAGAAAAAAGTTATGCCCCTTATCGGGAAAGACTGAAAGGGATTATCGCGATTTTGCGGCAAGGTGCTGCCACTCGCCAAGGTATTCTCGATTTAGTCGCAGCTAACTTGGGAATTTTAGGCGATTCAGAGGCTGCTTTAGCGGCCAAAAAGCAAATTCGGATCGAAGAATTTGACCCGGAAAAAACCTGGATACGTCCTCCGAATACTTCCTTCGGTATAGTCGCCTATCACTATCCTTTAAGGTTGTTTGAAGAGTTTGTCGCCGCCAGCCTCAACCCCCAACCATCGGAAATCGAAATTTTCTTAGAAGTTCCACTAACTTTACCTGTGGAAGGGTTGTATAATCCCCGAATAGTTCATCTCGATACGGGAAATTTTATCTGCTACCAAGGCAGGATAAAATCCGGTGATAAGTTATTATTTCGAGGGAATACCGTCTTAGTCAATGGACAACCTTTTCACACTCAAGAAAACACGCCATTACTACCAATCAGTAACTCTCGGTGGCGCTTTGAAGCCCAAATTATCGGCGATTATCCTGTCGGCTTATTCGATCGGCAAAAGTTTGATTCCAGTACCCTAGGTTTTGCTGAAGTCGCCATCCATTTAGAGATGCGAATTTACAAACTTAATCCAGGGATGTTTGAAGTGACAATTCCTTGGGATATTCCCGGATATTCTGATAAGTTTGGTGAAGCGTCAGATCATCCGCGACACCAAATTGCTAATATCATTGATCATGTGAAAGGTGCCGGTGTTTTGGCCCTGATTAATTATGAAAAAGTTTTCCGAGAAACCCATGATTTACAACTCAGGTTAACCGTCGTGCGATCGCCTTTTCTGGAAACTCACATAGCCGAAGAAAAATTTAATCTTCTGGGCTTAAAAGTTCCCTATCCCGACGGCATTCGCCACGAAATAAGTGAGAAATTGTTAACTACTGGAGTGTTTGATTATGCTATATTTGACAATGGCGATCGCTTTCCCTCTATCCCACCTCCCGCCCCGGACGAAAATTACCATGAAATGACCGATAATTTCTTAATCTCCGGTGTATTTGATTATACCGATTTCGACTCAGGTAACGGCTTTGAATAACTAGCAATTGAGGAAACTAAAACTATGAAAATGGCTGATGCAATGGACATGAAAGGACGATTGATTATCCAACAATTTAATCCCGCAGGTGAACTTGTCGATGAAGTTAAAGCCAATAATTTCATCGTCTATAGCGGACGAGATTTAGTTGCGAAAATGTTTTTAAATCAAAAAATCGAGCCGATCCGTTATCTGGCGATCGGTACTGGGAGTAATCCGGTGAATCCAGTTGAAGATACCGCATTGCAAAAAGAAGTATTTCGCAAAGAAGTCAAACCCCTGGATCTTGCCAGAGATTTAAGCGATGCCGATGAAATCCCGATTAAAGTTGAAAGCGGAACCGTCAGACAAAAAAATCGCAAGGTGAGATTGTGCGTTGACTTAGACTTTGCCGAACCCCCCAATCAACCGCTAGCTTTGACTGAAGCCGGACTATTTAATAGCGCCCAAGGGGGAATTATGTACAATCGAGTCGTATTTCCCAACATTACTAAAACGGCTGATTTCAAGCTGACTTTAGTTTGGGAAATCATTTTTTAAATTGGCGATTCAAAAATTCAGCATAGGTAAAAATAATGACTACCAATAACGGCAAATTTGCTCCCCAACATAAAAAACCAGGCGATTTAATTTTGTCTGATGAATGGAATGCGGGAATGCAGGAAACAGTCCGCTTAGAGAGTGCGAAAGTTAACCGGCAGGGCGGGGATTCTTTACAGGGCCCTCTGACGATCGAATCGGCATTAGCAGTTGATACGACAACTATTACCAGCATTCAATTAGAAGTTAAAGGCGCGTTGAAATTGGCCGGTGGAGTGGCTGTCAATCAGTTTTCTAATGATGAGAGTCTCAGCAATAATAGAGATACTATTGTTCCGACTCAAAAAGCTGTTAAAGCTTATGTAGATAGGGCTGTTCAAGGGAGTGAAAATCAAGATTTTAAAGCCAAAGATGTGCGGGTTTATGGCAAACTTACCGTGGACGGAGAGGTGATATCGAAAGATATCCAAAAAATGGAGGGTAATGTCGAACTCGGTAATGAAGATAGAGATATTATTACTGTTTTTGGCACAATCAGTTCAAGACATTCCACAAAGAACTTGGTTGTGAATAATGCGATCGTCGCGCCAGCTTTTATTGGTGACGGTGCGATTGTCAAAGGAATAATTGTGATGTGGTCCGGGCCTGTCGAGCAAATTCCTACAGGATGGGCGCTTTGTAATGGTCAAAATGGCACACCAGATTTGAGAGATAGATTTATTGTAGGTGCTGGTAATAGTTATGCAGTAGCATCTACAGGTGGTGCTGCTACTGTAGCTCTTACCGTAGAACAAATGCCTGCTCACAGCCACAGATATTCACACATTGTCACATCTAGCGATGGGGGTGGGAATTTCCCAGCAAATAATAACGATTCTCCCCTCTGGGACTTCGATACTACTACTGTAGGTGGTAATCAAGCACACGAAAACAGACCTCCATATTATGCCCTTGCTTTGATTATGAAGCTATAAATAATGACCAACAATAAGTTAAATAATTAACAATTTTGGGAAAATCCAACAATGACCAACAACGGCACTAAATTCACACCCGAAGTCAAAAAAACAGGCGATCCAGTTCGATCGGCAGACTGGAATGCAGCCATGCAGGAAATCGTCCGGCTAGAAACGTCCAAAATCAACCGAGAAGGACCAGAATCTTTACAAGGCCCCCTCACCATAGCCCAAGCTTTGACTGTAAGCGCGATCGCCCCAACCACCAGCACTCCCTTAGAAATCAAAGGCGCTCTCAAACTAGCAGAAGGAGTAGCAGTCAATCAGTTTTCTGCTGATGATAGTCTGAGCAATAATAGCGATAGTATTGTTTCTACCCAAAAAGCGATCAAAAATTATGTAGATACGGCTGTAACAAAATTAGATACAACTGTCAAAACCTATGTGGAAACAACTGTAACTACCTTAGACACAGCTACAAAAAACTATGTCAATAGTGTAGTGCAAGGCAGTGAAACCAAAGATTTTCAAGCCAAAGATTTGCGAGTTTACGGCAATCTTACCGTAGTTGGAAATGTAATTTCCAAAAGCACCGAAAAAATGGAAGGAAACGTCGAACTCGGTAATGATGATGGAGATACTGTTACCGTTTTTGGTACAATCAGATCGGGACATTCCTCCGGTTCTCTTCAGGTGCAAACTGCTTTAAAAGTCACCGAAAATTTGATTGTGGATGGTAAGATAGGTCTGGGTACGACATCTCCCAGTGACAAGCTGCACATTCAAAATGGAGATTTCCGCATTGATTCCGGGCAAATTAAAAGTTTGGGAACCCTAACTTTCCGCTCGGATATCGATCGAAGTGGTGATGCTACTTTAGTTAATTTTCTCGATCGAGACAGTCGGAGCGTTCTCTGTATTAATCATGACGGTAAAGTTGGCATTGGCACAACAAATCCAGGGGCGACATTAGAGGTTAACGGCAGCATTCGAGCCAAAAATGTTGAGTCTAGTAACCCGCTCCGACACCGGATGTATCCGAGTGAACCAATTGTTTATCAAGATATTTTTGCTGCCAGAAATGCAGGGGCGATCGCGAAACTAGGAAACCCATCATACTACGATGATACCACCTTTACCGCAAAAAACCTGTGGAACGATCGTCCCATTATTGCCTACGGAGGTAGCAATGAGACGGACGGAAACGGTGCTGTTGTCAACATTCCCGATGGATACAATACCGTCTGGGTAAGGGTATTAGGCGAACGATGGAACTTGATCAAGGCCTACTTACTAGATAAAGACAACAAAAAAACCGAAGAACTCGGAATGTGGACTGGTGGATACAGATCCACAAATTGCTACTGTCCCGACGGTTCCCTCAGTGATAGTTACTCCAATTTTCATCAATGGCTGCCGATCGCGATCGGGACAAATCTCGCCCAACTACCGGCGGGAGAAACTCGGAAACTAGCGCTGATTTCTAAACCTAATAGTACGAACCATTTGTGGCTTTCTGGGTTAGCATTCAGCAAAAACCCTTGGAGTCATGCAACTCAATCAGCAGTCGGATACCACTGGGCAGTTAATGGCGGTAATGCCACAACCTGGAACTCAGAGAATTGGAAAAGTGATGTACTCGCCATGATTCCGTCCAAGACGAATTTGGAATTGAAAGTTCCAGTCGTACCGTCTGGGCGTGACAAGTTGCTCTATCTTGTCGAACATAACAGTGACTGGAATGGTTGTATGCACTCTGGCATTACTGTCAATGGAAATCCCATTGAAAGGTTCCTAGCAACTTACGATCACCCATTCGCCCGCCATTGGAACAGCAAATTTGGTCAGCGATATATTGCCGCTCGTATCCCGGCTGATCTGATTCCAAAAACCAGTAATCTCACCACCTATCTTAGTGTCAAAATTGATATGAGCAAGCAAAATAGCATTATTCATTTCCGCGAAATTGGCACTCACGATCTAGAAATTCCCTGGAATTACTGATAGTCATTAGGTAATTGATGTAAAACTGTGATGAAACAACAACTCCAACAACGTCTGCAAGAACTCAAAGCTGAATACGAATCGGGTAAAAAAGTCCTAGCAGATTTAGAAGCTAAACAAGCCAATGTGAGAGATACTTTACTCCGCATGGCTGGTGCAATTCAAGTGTTGGAAGAAGAACTGGTCAAAGCTGACAGCAATACAATCCACACTCCCTCGGAAAATACTTATGCTCTCGATTCTGAAATCCCCGCTAGAGAAGTCTCTCCCCCAAGTAGTCAAAGCTAATTTTGATGAATTATGATTTATAAGCTACTGACGGCGATCGCCAACCTGCTGAAAACCGAACTGAGTGCAGACATTCCTCAGTCCGACCAACATTTTACCACTAAACAGTTAAGGGAATCTCCTTCAGAACCCTTTCCCCAAATTAGTGTTTATTTAGGTAAGTTTACCCTAGATCAAAGCATGAGAAACTTAAAATCTCTCAAGCAGTACCCAGAGGAAAGCCGCCAGGAAATAACCGTAATGCGGGAATTTGAGCAAGAGTTTTTTATTGAGGTGTACGACACTAATTTAGAAAATATTGAAAAATTCGCCTCTCTCATCTTTGGGATTATCTTAACTAACTCCGAAGACTTGCTGCAAGAGTATAACGTTACTGCCTCTACTAGCTATCAAAGCCAAGAAATCACAACGGTTCACATAATTAATCAGATTAACGTGCTAGAAAGCATTTATAAAACGATCGTAGACACCCAAAGTTTTGAATTAAAATTGCAAGCAAAAGGTCAATTAAAACTGTTAAGAAATATTCACGGTGAGCAGAGTACGATTCAAAACATTAACATTCAATCCCGCCTTCGGCTTTAGATTTGAGAATTTCAAGTTGAGAATTACTCCCGTATTGAGTCTGCGAAGGAATCAGATCAATTCCGTTGACCCAAAACTGGGATACAAGCCCCGTCCTTCGCTTGACGGCTTTTTGCTAGAATACAGATAGTCGCCATAGGGCATTGGGAGACTTTAAACGGACAGGTCGGGACTGTAAGACTACCAAGGTAGCAGGACTCGTTGAAGTGTCAAGAATCCACGCTCGTTTACGACGGGGAGTATGTCAAATCGGAATCATTGATCTCTCTGTTCTCTTCCTCTGTGTCCTCTGTGTCCTCTGCGGTTTAATCATTCCGGTTCAACCGGATGTGATATAACTCCTGATTCACAAATACTCGAAAAAGTCAAGCGCTGGTGGGAGAAGGTAAATTATTATTGGATATAGAAAAATCTACCGGGATGATGGGAGTGGTTGTCCCGTTCGGCTTGCCAGAATCAGGGTCTGGTTGGTAGAGTTGGATGCGATCGCGCCCAACTCTTTTTGCTTGGTAGAGGGCTTGATCCGAGGCGGCAATCAAAATTTCGGCTCCCGCTTCCGAGGCCGGCACCATACTTGCTACGCCCAAACTGACGGTGACGTACTCACTCACGTGGGAACCAGCGTGAGGAAGCTTTAGGGCTGCGATTTTAACCCTGATGTGTTCGGCGACTTTCACAGCGCCTTGGATGTGGGTATTGGGCAAAATAACGGCAAATTCTTCGCCACCATAGCGAGCTACTAAATCGGCGGGGCGATCGACTGCATGGCTAATGGCACCAGCTACTTGTCGCAAACATTCGTCTCCCCCTGGATGACCATAGGTGTCGTTATAACTTTTAAAAGAATCAATATCACACAGAATTAGGGACAGTGGTGTCTGTTCCCGCGAGTGTCTGCGCCACTCCACTTCCAGATATTGATCGAACCGACGGCGGTTTGCTAGCTGGGTGAGGGCGTCCAAAGTGGCTAAGCGTTCTAACTTTTGGTTGGCCTCTTGCAACTGCTGATAAAGTTCTGCTTGCTTGATGGCGATCGCCAACTGGGCCGCCAGAGAAGACAGTAACTCGACTTCCAACTGCATCCACTGTCGAGGCCTGCACTGGTGGGCCATCAGCAGCCCCCACAAATCCTCCCCTTGCACCAGTGGCACTACTAGATAAGCTCTGACATTAAATTGTGCGAGCAAATCAATTTGATATTGTGGTAAATCGGCGGCGCAGATATCGGCGATTGGTCGGATCGCCCGATGTTGGTACGCTTCCAAATAAAACTCGTCAAAACAAAAATTTTCCAGGGTTTCTCCCAGCATCGGCTGGCAGTTAGCAGCTACAGATTCCACTGTTACCGCCCCCGTTGCAGGTGTGGCGCAGCCATTGCCGGTACATGGGTTAAAGCGGACGATCATCACTCGATCGGCAATCAGAAACTGGCGCACTTCGTTGACAGTCGTGTGCAGCACTTCGTCCAAATCCAAAGACTGCCGAATGTGCTGAGTAATGGTTGCCATCAACAGTTCCCGTTCGTTCTGCTGTCGCAGCGATTCTTGGGCCCGCTTGTACTCCGTGATATCTTGAGCAGTACCAAAAATTTGTTTGGGTTGGCCGTCGGTGGTGCGGTCAAAAACTTGGTCGCGACAGCGAAACCAGCGCCATTGGCCCGATCGATGTTGAAGCCGATACTCCAATTCCAAAATGCTGCCATCCTGGGCCGAGGGAAATTGTTCCAGGTGCTCTTGCAGTGTCCGCAAATCCTCTGGGTAGACGAGACAGAAACAGAAAGCCGTTTCCATCTCTAAAATTTCTTGGGGAGTGTAGCCCAGCAATTTCAATGCCTGACCGTTGACGTAAACGTTGCGCTGTTCGGTCAGGTCGTAGATATATAGTAAAAAAGGTGCCACGTCAGCAATCTGCTGGATGAAGTGCTGGCTCGCTCGCAATTCTTCTTCCACCCGCTGACGCACTTTCACTTCTTCCAAAGCCTGATCCCGCATCGCCCGATAACCTTGAATACGGTGAGTTAGCTCCGTGACGTCCTGAATCACCAACAGGGCGTAGAACGATTGGGAATTGGTCGGTGGCCATGTCAGTGAAGCCATAGCGGACGGAGAGTTATTTAACAAAACATTGTTTGGAGCCGCTTGGACTTCGATCGTACCTTCTGCTTCCCACTCAACATTTTGGACAACCAACTTTCCAATCTCCAATTCTGGGATGCCATCCTCTTGGGCCGGCACAGCCGTCACAGTAGTTTGCTGGATGCGCTGCTGGCCGTCTTGCCAAGTTGCCGGAATCAGGTGTTTGTGAATTTGAGAAGAAAAAATTGTTGGTGGACCTCCTGCAAAGATTTGCTGAAAGCGAGTTGCGTACTTTAGCTGGTTTAAATGAGGAAAATGGGTGGTGATTTTTGTACCCAACATTTGACTGCGGGGAATTTTCGTCCAGTCTTCCAAACAGGTATTCCAAAACAGAACTACAAAATCATCTCGCAGCAGGCAAGCGCCGACTGGTACGCTGTCGAGAACCCCAAACTTTTGCTCAATAGTTTTGCTCTCCTGGCTCATAGACCCCCGGCAAGTTGATTGATAGCAGCCAACAAGGTATCAAAAGAACTGACATTGAAAATGAGGATAATATCTCCTTCAATGTGAAGCTTTTCAATAATGAAACGAGTCTGGGCCAATAAAACTACTGTATCGGCAGTCAAGCCGCCAGATACTAGCAAAGTGGCGATCGTCCCTTCGGTGTAATTGGGAATTGAGTAGTTCAAGCGCTGCTGAAGTACATTGCTGATAGCACCCATAACCCCGTTGATTACAATATTTCCCACTTCACTTAGCGTACCAATTTTCACCGAATCTAGGTCGTGAGTTCCGGCTTCTTCCCCAGTTAGCATCGTTACGAGGGTGGCTGCGCTGTTTGTAGGAAATACTAGCTGAGCAATACCTCCAAAAGTGCCTGTGAATTTTAGCTGCACGGCGGCGATTTGCTCGCCGTTGAGGTGTTGCTGTAACTGTACAAGTACATCGTTGGGAGTCAGGATTTGCAGGTAGGGGATTTGCAAGCGAATGGGGGAGTCAATCATGTCGTTCAAGATCCCTGCTGCTTGACCAATCCCGATGTTGACGAGTTCCTGCAAAGCATCGAGCTGTCGAGCGGTCAATTTCATGGGGCGCTCTCCTCACTGGCACTGAGAGCTTTTTTGATCCACCCAACCAGTTCGTCGGAGTTGGGCATTTTGTGAATGACTGCGAGGGCTCCGAGTTCCATACACTCGGAGCGGGTGGTGGATTGGATGTCTGCGGTAATTACGATCACAGGAACTTTAATTCCTTTCTCCCGCATAGCTTGCAAGACTTCCCTACCTTCCATGTCTGGCATTAGGAGATCCAACAGCATACAGTTTGGGGTTTGAGTATCTAGCAGTTCCAGAGCTTCTGGGCCACTCGATGCTTCCCAAGTCTCGTATCCTTCTGCTCGCAGGATTTTGCAGATTACCCTGCGAGTCAACCACGAATCTTCGACAACGAGAATTGATGTCACTACGTTTTCCTCCTTCTATTGTTTATGAGTAACCAGCTTGGCAGGTACTGCTTTTATTTTGACAGTATTTTATGCAGGGGTGTCGCGATCGCGACGCCCCTGCATAGCCCAAAAACTCTCTATACATTAGTGGACCAAGCAGGCTAACAGGAATAAATATATCCATCATATAGTGAGGGGCTCTCAACCAATCGAGCTATTCCAAAGCTTAGGCGTTGAGATTTGAGAACCGGATGACGGGCGGCTCTGTTCTTGATATTTATCGCTGTAGTATTACGATCGCGGCTTAGACTCAAACCACATCTACAATTATCGTCGCTTAATTTGACAATTTCCCGAATCTCCTCGGCTAAATTCTGGAGATTCTTAAGAATCCAAAGACAGCTTCTTAGGTTCCTATAGCAATCCTGAACCCATCATCAGTAAAGTTTAACCACTTTCTAGGAAATGACATGGTAAACATTCCCAAATTGCAATATTTACCTACTTGTGCTATTGAAACCTTGTTTTATCACTCCCTGTTTTAGGTATCGGCAATATTATCAAACAAATAACAAAAAACCCGGTTTCTTCATCGAACCCGGTTTACACGATGTATGTTGCTGCTGAAAGCTTGGGTTAACTATAGCTCACCAACCGTTTGCGAAGAGCTTCTACTCGTCGTTTTGCCGTCGCATTATCTGGCTCGTGTTTTAGGACTTCTTCGTACATTTCTAAAGCTTGAGATTCTAATTTTTTACGCTCGTAGGAGTGACCCAAATTATTGATCGATGTGACGTAGCCGGGCTGCAACTTAATGGCTTCTTTGTAATAACGGATTGCTAGATCGTACTGTTCTTGACCGAAGTGTGCAAAACCGAGAGCGTTATAAATTATCGCTGCATTTTCTGCACCTTCTAAATCTTCGGATTTCAGGGCTTTTTGAAATAGCAATATCGCCTGGGAATAAAGACTTTTGTCTAGATAAATACTGCCCAATTGGTAGTATTCCTGGGCAGTTCCCTTCTCTTTCGTGAGCTTTGTTTCTAAGCGTTCCAGGGACATTTCCCGCTTGCGAGTTTTGAATATCTGGCTGACTATAAACCAGGAAGCACTGCCTAGTATGAGTAGCAAGACTGACAAGTAAATAATGAGTAAATTGCTATCCATGCTTTTAAAATTTGGTTGGTATTTGGATTTTTTTATGTATTTGAATGCAATGAAAATCCTTGATATTTGACGAATAACTTGTACTAAAAACCGGGAAATGGCTGAGGTAATTACCCAGGATAGCGCTTTCAAAAAGCAAGAATCTAGAAGTAAGAACAAAGAAGGAAAAGCGGTCTCAATCTCCTAGATTTATCTAAGAAGTCTTCCTTCTCTGGCAGATAACTACATCCTTCTTACTTCTTATTTCTGCCTTCAGAAAACTATTCAAGCTTTCACGATGCGGCTGACTTGGCCATTTCCACGACTTTGCCAAATGTTGCGGGGTCAAGGATTGCCATTTGTGCCAACATTTTGCGATTGATTTCAATGTTTGCTTTCTTCATGTTGCCGATGAGTTTGCTATAACTCATGCCGTGCAAGCGAGATGCTGCATTGATCCGAGCAATCCACAGGCGGCGGAAGTCGCGTTTGCGTTTTTTGCGATCGCGATAACCGTTACGCAGGGCCTGCATCACCCGTTGGTTAGCTGTGCGGAACTGTTTCGACTGTGCGCCTCGGAATCCCTTGGCTAGTTTGAGAATTTTTTTGCGGCGCGCTCTAGCGACATTACCGCGTTTTACCCGTGTCATCTTTGATTACCGTTAAACTTTACAAGTATGGAAGCATTAACCGCACGTTATCGTCGTTGGTCTCGTCGATGACGACCAATTTAGACAAGCGACTTTTGCGGGCTGAACTTTTGTGGGACAGCAAGTGGCTTTTGTAAGCTTTGCGGCGCACAATTTTACCGGTGCCGGTCGCTCTAAAGCGCTTTGCGGCTGCTTTGCGAGTTTTGAGTTTTGGCATGGACTGGTGTTATTTGGACACAAGCTATAACCGTATCACGTTTGTGGTACTTTCTGCAAGCTGGATTTCTGGCAATATATTCAGGATGGGCGATCGGCTGGCTCTTGCGGTTGTTGGGCGCAGTTGACACCTGGCATAGAATGTTAGACAGCAAGACTATTATTACTGAACTTGGCGCTGCTCTCGATACAAGCGGAGGGCGTAAACTCCGGTGGCAGTTGACTGCAATTGTTTAATTACCGCTGCCATTTCGATCGGCAATTCTGCAATTTTCGATACCATGACTGGATGTTCTGGTGGTAGCAAAACTGGAGCGGCCAGGGCTGCAAAAGTTATGTCTGCTGCGGATATTGTATCGCCCACTAAATAGGTTTTTCCGCCTGCTAATCTTCGATCGACAATCTCAAAAATTTCTTGGATTCCTTGCAGCGCCTTGGCTGCGGAATCTAATGTTACAGCGGTTCCCGCTGTTATGAGGTACAGTAACAACAATAAGCAAACCAATTTCTTAGATGTTGAGGATTGATTAAGTTGAGAGCAACTGCAATTATTTGATCAATCATGGACGTGGTAGTTGG
>JAHREW010000004.1:136495-237081 GCA_020883125.1 Microcoleus sp. CAWBG506 | reverse complement strand
TGGTTATTGGTTATTGGTTATTGGTTATTGGTTATTGGTTATTGGTTATTGGTTATTGGTTATTGGTTATTGGTTATTGGTTATTGGTTATTGGTTATTGGTTATTGGTTATTGGTTATTGGTTATTTGTTAATTCCAATGCCCTATTCCCCATTCCCCATTCCCTATTCTCCATTCCCCATTCCCTATTCCCTATTCCCTATTCCCCATTCCCTATTCCCCATTTGACCTTTTAATTTCTCAAACTCTTCTAGTGTATTGCAATTTGATAACATTCGTGCTTCTCGTTCTCCTATAGGCAGAGGTGCTACTGCAATTTGATTCAACCATACTTGAAACGATCGCCCGCCTTTCTCAATAAAAATTTGCAAACTTGAGAGGGATTGCTGGCGGTAGAATCCGCACAAAGGTTCCCACCGCGAATTTTGATAAGGTACTACTGCTAAAGTAGATGGCCCTACTGCTGCTAAGTGATTGGCCCAATGCTGAATTATCTCGGCATCCAACAAAGGCAAATCACAAGCTAGGAGTAAAATCCACTCGGTAGTAATTTGAGTTAATCCCTGACTCAAGGCTATCAAGGGCCCGGAACCGGGATTGTATTCTACCAGAAATTGACATTTTTTATTTAAGGTAGATTCATAGCGATCGGACCTAGCAGTTAGAACGTAAACTTCTGAGGTTAAGTTAGCAGCCACTTCGCAAGCTCGCTCTAATAGGGATTTACCCTCTATTTCTAAAAGAGCTTTATCTCTACCCATCCGGGAACTTTGACCGCCAGCTAGCAAAATTACAGCAATTTTATTATTAGTCATTTGTGATTTGTTATTAGTTATTTGTTATTAGTTATTTGTTATTTTTCCCTATAGTCAAAAGTGAACTATCTACTGTCTAATGTCAACATTTAGCTATTGACTAAATTGCTAATTTCCTCAAGTTTTTGATAAACTTGACCGCTACTTAACAAAACTTTGGCTTTAAAAAAACCAGAATTTATATCTAAACAAAATCCAGAGCGCCAGAGATAAAATCCGCTATTCCAAATAGTAGACTGCATTAATTCCGATGGTTTTCCCTGTAACACTTCGTGCATTTGTTTTAATAACTCAGAGGTCGATTCAAAGGCGGGATTTGTGCTACTGAAACCGTAATCGCCGTGAGCTAACAGCACTCGCTCAAACTCAACATCGGGCTTAGTAATACCGATGATTGCAGTCCGATCGCGCGGCAAGTCACAACTTCCTTCCAGTCCTTTGATTGTGGTGTAATTCTTGACTCCTCGCAACTCAAAAGCATTGATAAACATACCTTCCGTCGGTGGGTGGACGTAGCCGGAGATGACGTTAACATCGCCGTCACAGGGACACCACATCAACTCCATTGTCGAAAAAGGCGATCGTTTGCCGATTTCGCGCCGGTAGGGAACTAAACTCTCAGCTTGGGGAAAATGGGTGGGAAGGTAGACAAAACCCAAACCTGTATTATCAAAAACTTGCTGGACTTTTTCTAAAGTCAATTTTGTCCAGTCAACACCCAAACCGCGCCAAATATCTATCAGGGGAATACCTTCTTTTGTCGGCATGATATCGCCGCCGTGCATGAGAGTGGGAACGCCGGCGGTTGCTAAAATTAGAGCAGTTAAAGGGCTAACTGGGGCTGTGCGCGATCGCCCATCGTAAGCAACTCCAAACACTGCCACGCTTGATACTGAAAACCCTTTTTCCCTGTTTGGGTGGGCGAGTTTCGGTCCTAATTCTTCATAAGCATCGAGCATTCCGGCTAATTCTTCCCCCGTCGGTCGCTTAATGCGGTGGGAAATCATAAAAGCTCCCATTTGAGCCGGTGTTGCTTCTCCTAACAGCATCATCCGCGTTGCTGCGGCTGATTCGGTGCGAGTCAAGTTTTCTCCTGTGTGTACGCCACTACCAATTTTTCGCAGCAATTCTCTAAAAGCGTTACTCATAATTTGGGGACTTAGTAATTGGTTATTTGTTAGTTGTTCCGACTTTTAAGACATCCAATTGCGGTGGCACAAATTCGCGTACTAATTGGCAGAAATGGGCGATGGGCGGAATTTGCATTCGATCGTGAGTTGTCACCAAAACGACTTCGCGAGTCCAAATCGGATCTGCCGCCGCAGTGCCGATGGCAGAAACCTTAGAATTTGGTCTCTGGTTTTCGATCGGGCGAATTGCTAAAGTGCGATCGGCACGGGCTTCTAGCAAAGCCGAATGTGGCAGCATGGCAATCAATTCTCCCTGTCGCACCACACCTCGAAAAGCATCGAGAGTATTCAACTCCAAAACAGCTTGCAGTTTAGCACCCATGCGTCCAAATTCGTCTTGCACCATCCGCTGCATTCCGTAGCCATCCTTAAACACGACTTGCGGGTAACAAATCAATTCAGCAGTTGGGACTCGATCGTATTTAGCTAGGGGATGACTCGCGGCCATCAATACCTCGATCGGCTCATTGTAAAGCACCTCAACCAACATTTCGGCACCTTGAGTAAAATAGCGATTATTCATCACCACCGCTACATCCACCAAACCGTCTTTGAGCACTTTCAGAGCTCGATCGCTCCCTAGGGCTGTTACCCGCAACTGTACCTCTGGATAATCCCGGCAAAATTTTTGGAGCACAGGTGGCAAATAAGCAGCACACACGGAGTGAATAGCAGCTACGCAAAGTTCCGGCTGCTTACCCGCGAGCAAGTCTCCCAATTCCTGACTGGCATTTTGCCAAGTCTGACAGATTTTGCGAGCATGAGGTAACAGGCGTTCCCCAGCTAAAGTGAGCTTGGCATGGGCCATGCGATGAAACAGAGATAGGCCGAGTTCAGCTTCTAGTCCCTGCACTTGGCGGCTAATAGTCGATTGAGTCACGCCACATTTCCCTGCTGCTTGCTGAAAGCTTCCGGTTTCGGCAACGGAAAGAAATGCTTGAATCTGCTCTAAACGCATGGATGTTTAAGTCTAGGTAACATTTGGCGCGATCTTCATCAGTAGTGACTGAAGAATAACAGTGACATTAACCGATTTGCTCCCCAAGTTTAGTAGACTTTGATACAGCTACAGATTAGTTTTGATTTATGGGCGATCGAACTCGACAACATCCACAATTCCAAATCGCCCTTAATTATCAGTTAAATATCTCCCGATCTCCTCATCTCCCCATCTCCCTTGGCGATCGCAAAATCTTGTGATTGAAATTAGCATCCTGCTCTTGAGCGTAAGATTCATTGGTAAAATAGTAATGACTGTGAGGTTCATTTTTAGGAATTACTCCATTCACCACTAAGCCCAGAACCTGTTGACTGGATTTCTTCAAAAGCTCCTTCGCAAAAGCCACAGTACCAGAATGAAGAACTCCAGGCCTGACTACCAATAAAATCCCATCGGCTTTATTCCCCAAAATCAGAGCATCAGCAGCGACATTCAAAGAAGGAGCATCAATAATCACTGCATCATAACTAGCGGCAAATTGCTTAATTAACGAAGTTATCCGCTGGGAGTCCAAAAGAGCCATGGGATTAGGCGGAATTACCCCGCAAGGGAGCACATCTAAATTCTCCATAACTTGTGCGATCGCACTTTTCAATTCAGCTTGTCCCACAATCGCATTGCTCAACCCTACTTGATTAGGAAGTTCCCAAATCCGATGCTGAACAGGACAGTGCATATCCGCATCTACCAGCAAAACCTTCCGTCCCAATTGAGCTATAGCCACAGCCAAATTAGCTGATACAGTAGACTTACCCTCTTGCGGTAACGAACTACTGACGACAATCACTTTCAGCTCTTTATCAGAACTCAGAAACCTGAGATTTGCCTGAAGCATTCGGTAAGCAGCACTGCTGGAAGTATGAGCACTATCTCTCACCACAATCTGTTGAGGAGATGGCTCTAAATCCTGGGAAGTAGATTTAAGTCGCTTGGAATTGCGCCTCGTATTTTTTTCAGGCTTTTTATGGAAAGGAATCACTCCCAACAAAGTAAACCCAAACAACTCCCTCGCCTCTTCAATAGTTTTGACAGACTTATCTTGAGATTCTAAAAGCAGCGCCACAGCGATCGCCAGCAGAGTTCCCAACAAGCTACCGGATACCAACAATAAAGACTTGCGAGAGCGCACTGGTTCTTCAGGAACACTCGGCTTTTGGATAATGCGAGCATTCCCGACTTGCTGATTTTCGGTAATCCGAATTTGCTGGAGCTTTTTCTGCAATTCTTCATAATCAGCTTCGGCTTCTTGGAGTTTTCTTTCTAGTTCCCGCTTTTGTTTCTCTAGCGCCGGCAAAACTTTTACCCGCTGCTTGTAGGCTGCTAAAGCATTTGAGAGAATAGTAACGCGATCGGCCAAACCCTGGCGTTCTACATCGACACTGATAAATTCTTGAATCAACTTGGGTTTTACTTCTCCTATCTGTAAGCTTTGATTTTCCAAGGGCTGTTGACCGCCTAAAACTTGTTTAATTTGTTCATCTAGTAAAGCTTTCATCGTAGCTTTTTTAGTTTCCAACCTAGTTATTACAGGCGAAGTATCCAGGTAGCGATTTTGCTCAATAGCTAACTGTCGCTCTATTTGTTTGTATTCTTTCAGAGCTTCCTGCACAGTGCTAGATTGGCTGATGGTACTGGTAGCCAATGCTTGTTGGGGAGTCATTTGTAATTGGTTTTCAAATGCTTTTGACTTAGCACTTGCTTTGACAAAATCCGATTTAGCTTGGTCTATTTGACTTTCTAGTCCCGCCATTACGGCTACTGCTGATTTAGCTTCTTCTTCCAGATTTACAACTTTATTATCTTCTTTGAATTTGCTCAATTCTGCCGCGGCTTTTCGCATAGCTTTGTCGGAATTAGGGAGTTTCTTTTCAATAAACTGTCGCACTGATACAGCTTCGAGGCGATTTACTTTTTGATTGTTGTCTATATAAAAATTCATCATCGTCTTTACGACATTTGCTGCTACTTGGGGATTTTGATCTTTGTATGACACTGTTAGTATGTCCGCTCCCCTAATAGTAGCTACTGTCAGATTTTTCAAAAAATCTTTGACTTTAAGATGATGATTTTTTTCATTTTGCAACTGAAGCTTGTTGATAGTTTTTTCGACAATTTCGACAGAACGAATCAGTTCAATTTCGGTTGTCAGAGGATTACTTTGCTCAGCAGCAGGAGTCAACTGTCCGATTTCCTTTCCCAATTCTGTCAACGCCGATCCAGGAGTTGTTTTCTTAAATAACAACTTTCCTTCTGCTTCATAAACTGGTTTTTCCTTAAGGGTGGTGTAGGTGGCGAGTGTAACCACTGAGGCAAATACAGCTAGGGCTGGCAGCCATCGACGCTTCAAAATCTGCCAGTATTCCTGAAATCCCAGACCATTTTCACTTGATTCCATAATTTTCTCCAAAAGATATATTTTGGGTAAATAGTCACAATCTAGGGGTTTTAAACTGATGATTTAAGATTTCTATTCTATCACTTAATTTCCACAATCTCATTATTTTAATAAATATGTTACTTCCACTCACAGCCCTACTTAAGTATATATTTTTGTAACAAAGAAGTAAAGAATTATAAAATTATGGAATATATAACCCGTAGTAGGAGAATATAGACCCAATATCAAGTCGAAGATAAAAAAAATAAATCCTTTACAAGCTAATTAGGAGATGTAACAAATGCTTTGCCACATCCCCTTAATGCTATCACAGAAGGGGATTCTGATTTAAGTACGAATAATTTAGATCGTTAATGGCAGTATAAAAACATACAAAAAAATCGATGAAGATATCTAGTTCGATCAAACTTGTTTTCTCATAGCGTCTTATGAATAGCATCGTCAAAAAAATCAGCAAAGTGTTGGTGGGATTAAGAACGCGTCATTTTTTACTTGTCGATGCCATTTGTTTTGGCATCGCACCGTTATTAGCCCTGGCAATTCGTTTAGATGATACGAGTCTGGCTCCCTATCTAAACAGTTTAGCGGTAGTTACAGTATTATTTGTAGCAGTCAAACTAGCAGTTTTTTATGTTGGTGGCTTATACAATCGTTACTGGCAGTATGCTGGTCTCGAAGAAATGACACAAATAGCGATGCTGATAGGTATATCCCTAGCAGTGGAAGTTATATTGTTTCACCAACTCTACCAGCTAAATAATTCGGCGATCGCCATTCTGCCACGATCGCTGCCACTGGTAGACACTATGATCGGCTTTTTGTTAGTGGCGGCAGTTCGTTTCAGCATTCCCACCCTGGAAAGATGGAACCAAAAACCGTGGAAAGTTCAGCAACGCGATCGCATCCTGATAGTCGGTGCCGGTAGTGCAGGCACATCTCTGGTGCAAACGATGCAAAGGAGCCCAGAGTTAGGACTAGATCCAATCGCTTTCGTTGACGATGACGCTAAAAAAATCACCAAAAAGATTCGCAAACTGACTGTACTCGGCAATCGTTATAACATTCCCGAAGTAGTTCGATCCCTAAATATCAGCAAAGTCATGATTGCTATCCCGTCAGCGCCGGGACAAGAGATTAGGGAAATCGTTCAAATTTGCCAGTCAATTGGAGTTCCAACCAGCACCCTCCCCGGCCTGAATGAGATCATCAACGGTCGAGTCAGTATAGGGAACCTCAGAGAAGTCCAAATTGAGGACTTACTCCGCCGCGCTCCCATCCAAACCGATACCCAGAAAGTCTTGGGATTGATTGGAGGCAAAAAAGTTCTAATTACTGGTGCCGGTGGCTCCATTGGTAGCGAACTGTGTCGGCAAATATTAAAGTGTGCTCCCGCCGAAATCATCATCGTCGGACACGGAGAAAATTCTGTATTCAACATTCAACAAGAACTAACCAAAGTTCTGTCAGAACTCAAAAAGACCAGCCAAACCACAACAGATATTACTCGCATTACAGCTTGCATCGCCGACATTCGTTTGCTCGATCGACTAGAGTACGTTTTTGAAACAGTTAGACCAGACATGATTTTTCATGCGGCTGCTCACAAACACGTACCCATGATGGAATTAAACCCGCCGGAAGCCATTACCAACAATGTGCGGGGGACGAAAAATCTGTTGGATATGGCCTTGAAATATAATGTGCAAAACTTGGTGATGATTTCCACCGACAAAGCGGTGAATCCAACTAGCATCATGGGAGCTAGTAAAAGAGTTGCCGAAATGCTCGTGCTGCAAGCAGCCAAAAAAAGCAAAAACCCCTTTGTAGTGGTGCGTTTCGGTAATGTTTTGGGCAGTCGGGGTAGCGTCGTACCAACTTTCAAGCGACAAATTGCTGAGGGTGGGCCGATTACCATTACCCATCCAGATATCTGTCGCTACTTCATGACAATTCCCGAAGCAGTTCAACTGGTTTTGCAGGGCGCAGTCATCGGTGGTGGTGGGGAAGTTTTCATGCTGGAGATGGGGGAAGCAGTGAGAATTGTTGATTTGGCAAATGATTTGATTCGGCTCTCAGGATATGAAGTCGGCAAAGACATTGAAATCGCGTTCACCGGGCTGCGGCCTGGAGAAAAATTGTTTGAAGAGCTATTTATTCCTGGTGAGCAATATAACAAAACTCAACACGCAAAAATTCTCAGTTTGGGTAATGCCAGCCGGCTAGTGAAAGATAATATCGATCGGGAAATAGAAGCCCTTTGTCAAGCAGGCGATCGCAATGATGCCAATTTAATTGTCTCGCTCTTAAAGCAGTTAGTCCCTGAATACATACCAGGATATTCCACAGCAAATTTACACGAAACTACAGCCACAGAAAAAACTGAACCAGTCAAGATTAGCAGTGCAGCATTTGTGCAGTTAGAGAATGACTTGTGCGTGGCTCTTGCTAATGAAGAGTTTCGGATTCATTATCAGCCGATCGTCTGCCTAGAAACCAATAAAATTAGTAGTTTTGAAGCGCTGTTGCGCTGGCAGCACCCGCATCGAGGTTTGCTGTGGCCAGACGAATTCCTCACAGCGGCAGAAGAAACAGGCTTGATTGTTCCGATTGGCGAGTGGGTACTGTGGCAAGCTTGCACCCAGATCCGGATTTGGCAGTCGCAATTTGGTCTTGAAACTCCTTTAACAGTCAGTGTCAATCTGACTAGCAAACAGTTTTTTCACCCTGACTTAATCCAGACTATCTCCAAAATATTGAAGGAAACAAATCTTGATGCTTCTAGTTTGAGGTTAGAAATTCCCGAAGATGTTGTCACCCAAAATTCTGAGTTTGCTGGGTCTGTTTTAGTTCAAATAAAAACTTTAGGCGTGCAAGTACAAATCGATCACTGTGGTCTCAGTGATGTATCGTTAACTCAGCTCTACCAATTGACGCGACTGAAGTATGGAAAATTCGACAGTTTGAAGCTAGATTGCTCTCTAGTCAGCGGCCTGAATGCTAGCAACCAAAACTTAGAAATTCTTCACAAAATTATTGCGATCACTCAGGAGTTAGGTATGGGGATGATTGCCACAGGAGTAGAAACGAGATGGCAAATAGCTCAACTAAAAGAGCTGAAATGCATCTACGGACAGGGATACTTTTTCTCGAAGCCTGTAGAATGCGCTGCGGCAGGTAAACTGATGGGGGCTAAAGTTAATAAAATTAAATTGGGCATTGGTGAATAAAATTGCTAGCAAAATACAAGATTTGAAATTAACCAATTAGCCAGCCGGAAATTAGCTACTAATGCAACAGTTGAAACCACTAACATTACGCCGAAATTTTTCCTGGACTTTCACTGGGAATCTAGTTTATGCAGCTTCCCAGTGGGGGATGTTGGTGGTGCTTGCTAAATTGGGGAGTCCTGAAATGGTGGGTCAATTTACCTTGGGTTTAGCGGTGACAGCACCTGTGATGATGTTTACTAATCTGCAACTGCGAAGTATCCAAGTGACGGATGCCAAAGGCGAGTATGTTTTTGCCGACTATTTAGGTCTGAGGTTAATTGGCACTGGTTTAGCCCTGTTGATAATTGCGGGAATCACGCTGAAAGCTGGATATCGGTGGGAGACTTCACTGGTGATTTTGGCGATCGCCTTAGCAAAGGCATTCGAGTCTATCAGCGATATATTTTACGGACTGATTCAGCAGCACGAACGGATGGATAAAATTGCGATCGCCCTGATGATTAAAGGCCCTTTATCGCTGTTACTTTTAGGCATCGGAGTTTCCGTAACTGGGAGTGTGGTAGGGGGAGCTGTGGGGCTAGCAATTGCCTGGGGTTTAGTCCTCTGCTTCTGGGACTTTAGCAATGGTAAATTAATTTTAAATAATGCTTCGCATCAGACAGAGGAAGCAGATTTATTAGTTGCCGATGCTGAACCTACAAACAGCCACAATTCCTTGTACCCGCGCTGGCACCGCAAAACTTTGAGCAAGTTAGTTTTGCTAGCTTTACCTCTCGGTTTTGTGATGATGTTGATTTCGCTAAATACTAATATTCCTCGCTATTTTATCGAGCGGTATTTGGGCGAACGGGAACTGGGTATTTTCGCTGCCATCTCTTACCTGATGGTGGTTGGAAGTATGGTTGTCAGTGCGCTGGCGGAGTCTGCAAGTCCGCGGCTGGCAAAATATTATGCAGCGGGAAATAGCACTGCTTTTGGCACGCTAATGCTCAAGCTGGTGGGGGTTGGCTTGATGTTAGGTGCGGGGGGTGTTTTTGTTTCTGTTGTTGCGGGCCGGGAAATCCTAACTTTACTTTATAAACCGGAGTATGCCGATCGAACAGATTTGTTCGCGTGGCTGATGGTGGCTGCGGGTATTGGTTACCTGTCGTCCTTCTTGGGCTACGGGATGACGGCGGCTAGATACTTTCGGGTGCAAATGCCTTTGTTTGTTTTGGTAACGGGGAGTTGTGCGATCGCCTGTTTCTGGTTAATTCCGACACAGGGAGTGCGAGGGGCGGCGATCGCGCTGATCGTTGGGGCGATCGTTCAAGCAGTTTTTAGTTTGGGAGTTATCGTCTATGCACTATACAGACTCAATAAATATCAAGGCACAAAATCAAATATCAACTAAGCAGCGTCCCATCCGTATTCTTCATGTTGTCGGCGGTATGAATCGGGGCGGAGTCGAAACTTGGCTGATGCACGTTTTGCGAAATATCGATCGCGATCGGTTTCACATGGACTTTTTGGTTCACACAACTGAACCCTGTCCTTACGATGACGAAGCGATCGCTCTTGGTAGCAAGATTATCCCCTGTCTCAGTCCTGCAAAACCTTGGCTGTACGCTCGCAATTTTAAACGAATTCTACGCGAATACGGGCCCTATGATGTTGTTCACAGTCACGTCCACCACTTCAGCGGTTACGTTCTTTGGTTGGCAAAACAAGCAGGTATAGCTGTCCGCATTGCCCACAGCCATAACGATACCTCCTCAGTTCAGGCAAAAGCAGGATGGTATCGGCGTTTGTATCTAACTTTAACAAAATGGTGGATTTCTTGGTGCGGAACAGTTGGTTTGGGATGCAGTTGTAATGCTGTAGCCGATCTGTTTGGTGCAGCTTGGAAAACAGACAGCCGCTGGCAGGTGCTTTACTATGGCGTTGACCTGAAACCGTTCTACCATCTGGTAGATTCGAGTAGCGTTCGCGCTGAATTCGGCATTCCACCGGATGCTTTTGCGATCGGTCATATCGGCCGATTTGAAGCGCAAAAAAATCATCTGTTTCTGCTAGAAATTGCAGCCGAAGTTGCCAAACAAGAACTGAAAATGCACCTGTTGCTGATCGGAGACGGTTCACTGCGTTCGGATCTCGAACAGAAAGTGGTGGAAATGGGTTTGAGCGATCGCGTCACCTTTACCGGCAATAGATCAGACGTACCCCGACTAATGTTAAATGCTGTAGATGTATTTCTATTTCCATCCCTCCATGAAGGTCTGGGCTTAGTATTAATCGAGGCACAAGCTGCTGGACTACCCTGCATTTTCTCAGATGTTGTTCCAGAAGAAGCTGATTTAGTCACACCTCTGTTGCAACGAACTTCCCTGTCAGAATCCGCATCAATTTGGGCAGAAGCGGTTATGTCAGCCACTAGCCGCGCATCAGCGATTAGCCAAAGAGATGCCTTAGCTGTCATTGAAAACAGCCATTTCAATATAACAGCCAGCGTCAAAAAATTGACAGAGATTTACGAGGCTAACCTCTCAAAGAGGTGACAGCAATCCCCTCGGATAGTTCGCCTTAAACCAGTTATTTAATTTATGCTAAGACAAGTAATTATAGTTATCGCACTATCTGTGCTATTTGGCGGTACATCTCTGATTGGCTTGGGCAGTTATAATATTCCTCTCGATCCAGCCGTCCTCAAATTGCGCTATCTGTTAGTTGCCTCAAGTTTACTAATTCTCATCCTCATGTCCCCCTTGAAAAAGTGGGGTTTCCACCGTCAAGCTCGACCTCTCCTCTTGCTGTGGATGCTATTCGGCAGTGGCTTAGTGATATCTGGAATTGCTAACAATGACCAAAATATTTTTAGGGACGGGTTGTGGCAAATGATTGGAGTACCGTTAATTCTGTTTAATGCAGTCCCAAAGGCGATGAAAGAAAATGCCAACTTGCTAATGGGAATGGGACTTTTATTCGGTCACATCCCCTATATTGTTACGTCTCTTGTTTCCTATCCACCCGGCACTGGTACGCTGTATCGCGGGGTATTTGCCAACTCAAATCAAATGGGATTTACCTGTGCCACAATGTCGGGAGGTTTATTTATTTTGTTGATAGGTGCTTGGTCAGCCAAAAAAGATGCGCGGTATTTATTGCCGATTTCTGCGGCTTTACTGAGCATTTTTGTGCTGATAATTTTAGCCAACTCCCGGACTTCAATGATTGTATATTTTATCATGTTTTCTTTGTTTTTTAGAGAAGTGGTTAAAAATCCCAAAGCCGTCAAAAAAATGATAGCGATCGCCACTGTGACCATGACGGCAGTCTTGCTATTTGGAGGCGAGCAAATTGATGCTATGAATAAAAATCTCAACAACAACTTTGAAGCTAAGGAAGGTTTGAGTGGGAGAGATCACATCTGGGGACAAACATTAGATGAATCTGATTTACTGGGTCACGGCAGCAATTACTTTCAGTTAAATTTTGGACTGGGAGGACACAACACAATTATTGAAGTCATCGGACAAAATGGCATTATAGCAGCAAATTTGCTAGTCGCTTTTGCGATCGCGAGTTTTTTCTATACTTACGCCTATTTCAAAACTTATGCCAAAGAGGATTGTGCTGCGATCGCTCCCTTCCTGATTACAGTATGCTTCTGGTTTTTATCTATGGCTGAAGGGATGTTTGGCTCCTTAGGCAATGCCATGACACTTGCCTATATGCTGTCTATAGGTATTGTGATATCAAGACCGCTTTCGGGCAAAATGCAGGACTAGGAAGGCAGAATGCGCCCTAAGCAAAATATACTTCTGGTTTAAATAATTTGTTACGATTCAGCCTATTTAAATAAAAAAGCAGCCGATATGAACCACAGAACAAATCCAGAAAATAGAAATAAATTGCGACGATTAATTATCTTCGCATCTCTCTCAATATCGGTAATCATTTTGTCTTTAGCTTGCGCTCGAATTTTCAAGGTTAGCTCATCATGTCCTGCTGCTGTTGCCGCACCCATCGCTCAAACTCCCAAAAATCAGCGAAGAGTCGAGATTCGCCTTGACGGAACTACCGTGATTGACAACAAACCATTTTTTCCCTTCGGTTTCTATCATGTTTCCTGGGAATCCACTGCCCAAGAGCGAAAATTAGCACTCAGGGACATCGCTGCTGCGGGATTTAACACTATTCACGCTTCCGCTACCAACCTAGATGATTATGGAGAATTTTTAGACGAAGCAGAACGGCTGGGAGTCTATGTTTTAACCGAGCAAAATTCCATCGGACTTCTAAATTTAATCAACGCTTTTAAGCAAAAACCTGCTGTACTTGGCTGGAGTATAGCTGACGATGTTGACAACGGCAAATGGAGTGTAGATAATCTGTTGAAATCTCACCAGCAAGCGAAGACCGCAGATCCAAACCACATCACTTATGTGAGCGGTTACTCAAATAAAATCCAGCAGTTTGCTAATTGTTCTGATGTGATTGCGAGGCAGTCTTATCCGATTAAATGGAGAAAACCAGAAGAATTACCCGCGACTTATTCTGACATATCAGATGCGCGGGCAGCCGCTGCTAAATTCAATCGTTCCACTTATGCTAATTTACAAACATATAACTGGCAATCGCACCCTTCTAAAAAATATGAGGGTTCTCAAGCCCCTAGCTTTCAAGAAGTGCGAAATATGACATATCAAGCTTTGTTGGCAGGGACAAAAGGAATTCTATACTACAGTTATCACGATTCGTCTTGGCATTTGCCATCCAACCAAAAATTATGGGAGGGAGTCAAATCTTTAGTACCAGAATTGAAATCAATTAGTCCGCTATTGCTTGATGGAAATTTCCAAAAAATTGATACCAAGATGTCGAATATAGTAGCGGGGATATGGACAAACAAAAACCAAGGTGTCGCTGTTGTCGTCAACAGCAATTACGGCAAACCAAGATCTGTGGCACTAGAGCTTCCGATCGCAGTTAGGGAAGCGCGATCGATGTTTCAAAATCGACCAGCCGGTATGGCAGTCAAGGAAGGTAAACTTTTTGGGTCGATCGCGCCTTTAGATGTTCATGTTTACAGACTTATTCTGTGACGATACCAGAGTGCCATTGCTGATAAGTGCGATCGCTATTAGCAGGATGAATGACCACCAAAAAACCATCAAATCTAGAAATATTTTTGTTAAAGGAGTTAGCCATTGTATGAGAGTAGTTGTAACTGTTGAACACCGCTTTGTTCGCACGCCCGACGGAGCAGTATGGACGCAAACAATGTTCGCATATTCGTACTGGATGCGTTACTTTGACGTTTTTGATGAAGTGCTTGTGGTAGCCCGCATCCGTGAAGTCCCCACCGTATCTTCAGACTGGCTCCACGCCGATGGTGAAAGAGTTTCATTTGTGGCTATACCCTACTACATAGGCCCGTGGCAGTATCTGCTAAAAGCAGCGCAAGTTCAGCGTACTGCTAGACAAGCAGTTGCTGCGAACGATGCCGTCATTTTTTACGCTGCTTCTCAGATTGCTGACTGCATCCAACCGATGCTGCTCAAAAGCGGACATCCCTATAGCGTGTACGTCATCGCCGATCCTTATGATGTCTTCGCCCCAGGCTCAGTTAAAAGTCCTTTGCGCCCGTTCTTCCGATGGTGGTCTCCGCATCGGCTGCGAAAACACTGCACCGCAGCTAATGCGACTGCCTACATTACAGAAAAAGCGCTTCAACGCCGATATCCGCCCAATCCAGCCGCTTTCATAACTCACTTTTCGATGACTGAGTTGTCCGAGTCAACCTTTGTATCTGCTCCTCGCTGTCTCCAGCTAGAAAAGCGCCCGCTGATTTTGATTACGGTGGCTTCGCTGGCTCAACTTTACAAGGCTCCCGACGTACTGATTGATGCCGTTGCTGTCTGCGTGCAGGAAGGATTAGACCTGAAGTTAATGGTTGTTGGAGACGGCAAGTACCGACCAGAACTCGAAGCGCGAGCCAAAACCCGTGGATTGGAGGAGCGAGTTTGTTTCCGCGGACAGTTGACTGCGGGCAATGCTGTGCGTACTGAATTAGATCGAGCAGATGTTTTCGTTTTACCTTCCCATCAAGAAGGATTACCTAGGGCAATGGTAGAAGCAATGGCCAGAGCTCTGCCTTGTATTGGCTCAACAGTGGGAGGGATTCCAGAACTTTTGGCAGCAGAAGATTTGGTCTCCCCCGGCGATGTCGAAGGTTTAGCGCGGAAAATTCGTGAAGTGGTGACTAACCCGCCACGGATGACTGAAATGTCGGCGCGCAACCTAGAGACATCCCAACAGTATCGAGACGAAATTATCCAGAAACAGCGGAATGAATTTTACCGCTATGTACGAGAGATGACTGAAGCGTGGTTAAAACAAAAATAATGAAAAAACTGTTAGTAGTGACAACTATCCCAGAAACCCTGAATTTCTTTTTACCCATTGCTGCTAAATTGCGTGCTCAGGGGTGGCAAGTGGATGGGATGGCCGATCGGGTGTCCCAGAGTCCCAAACATCTAAAAGCATTCGATCGCGTTTGGGATGTCAAATGGTCAAGAAATCCCTTAGATCCCCGCAACTTAACGATCGCGCCCCAACAAATCCAAAAAGTGTGGGCTGAAGAATCTTATAATTTGGTCAATGTTTCTACACCTGTAGCCGCTTTTGTCGCTCGCTATAGCCTTAAAAATTTACGCAAGCAAGGTAAAGTCAAAATCATTTATACAGCCCAAGGTTTTCACTTTTATCGAGGAGGTTCTCCTCACCGAAATGCGATTTTCTTGACTCTCGAAAAATTAGCAGGTCTGTGGACCGATGAGTTAGTTGTGGTTAATCGCGAAGATGAGGAAGCTGCGAAACGCTATGGACTCATCGCCCCCGACCGCGTTCATTATATCCCCGGAACTGGTTTAAACGTGGAACGCTTTAATCCCAGTAATATTCCTGAAACAGAGGTAATACGGGTGCGTCAAGAGTTGGGACTGACACCGGAAAATCCTTTATTTTTGTCTGTGGGAGAATTCATACACCGCAAAAGACCAGAAGATATTATTAGGGCTTTTGCCCAGTTAGGACGTACCGAAGTGCATTTAGCCTTCGCGGGTAATGGAATTCTGTTTGAGGAAATGCAACAATTAGCATCAAACTTAGGACTCAAAAATCAGGTACATTTTTTGGGTTTACGTTCCGACATTCCGATTTTGCTGCGGGCATCTGTGGCAACAATCTTGGCTTCGTCCCAAGAAGGTCTTCCTAATTGTGTCATGGAATCTTTATGTGCAGAAGTTCCTGTGATTGGAACTGAGATTCGAGGGACTCGCGATCTGTTGCAAAATGGCAACGGTATCTTAGTAAAAGTGGGAGATATTCAGGCATTGACCCAGGCAATAACCTGGATTTTAGAGCATCCAGAGTCAGCTAAAACCATGGGTAAAGGAGCAAGAAAACAGATGATGGCTTATGCCGAAAAACCGATTAATGAACTATATGAATCTCTCTATTGCTCCCTTTGAATTAGGAAACCTTATCTCTCTATATCACTAACAATCATCCCAAATCTATGAAAGTAAACATTATTAATTCAAGCAATCCTTTGTGGATACAAACTCTCGAACAAATACCCCACGATTTTTATCATTTGCCTGGTTACGTAGATTTAGAAGCAACAAGAACCCACGCTAAGGCAGAAGCTATTTTGATTTCCGATGGCGAACAAATATTTTTCTTGCCTTATTTGTGGCGAGATTGCGATGATTTATTTGCAGATACAGTAGAAATTTTTGATGTTATATCGCCCTATGGTTATCCCGGATTTTTGTTGAATAAATCCGCAGCTAGCACTCCTAATTTTTTGAATTTAGCAATGAAGGAATTAATCAAAGAATGGCGCTGTAGAAATGTTTGTTCAGCTTTTGTGCGACTGCATCCTATTTTAAATTTTGACATTAATCAAGTAAAAAATGAGGATTTATTTATGCTTAATGGAGAAACTGTTTCTATCAACTTAGAACATGAAAAAAGTGAAATATGGCATCAAACTAGAGGAGATCATCGAAATAAAATAAATAAACGAAAACGCGAAGAATTTTCGGCAAAAATGGTTCCGATCGAGGAATATATTAATGAGTTTAATGCGGTCTATGAAGAGACAATGGATCGGGTGGGCGCGTCAAATTTATATTATTTTGGAGTCGAATATTTTGCAAAAATGAGGGAGGCATTAGGAGATAAATTGCATTTATGTATGGTAGAATTGCATGGGGAAATTACCTGTGGTGGTTTGTTTACTGAATGTTGTGGCATCGTTCAATTTCACCTAAGTGGTACAAAGTCAAGCTTTTTGAAACAAGCACCCACCACTCTAATGTTAGATTATGTTCGATTCTGGGCTAAGGAACGGGGCGATCGAGTTTTGCATCTAGGTGGTGGTGTGGGCGGTACAAAAGATAGTCTTTACGATTTTAAGGCTGGCTTTTCTAAGGAAAGACAAACTTTTTTTACCCTCCGCTTAATTACAGATGAAGAAAAATATCTTCATTTAGTTAAATTACGTGCAAAATATATGAATATTGAGGTGGAGAAGCTACTGAATACCAATTTTTTTCCGGCCTATCGCTCGAACGGATGAGGATAATTGTATGATGGAAAACAAAATGTACAGCTAACTATAATTTGATAGTTGGACAGTTCAAGAACAAAGGAATAGTTTACGGTTTCTGTGAAAATAAGTAATCAATCAGGGAACATGAATAATCACCAATCGCCAATCACCAAATTTGCCAAATTAGTTAAGTGGGTATTAGATAGATTAGTTGCTGCGATCGCCCTGTTGGCTTTCTCTCCCGCGATACTAATTGTGGCGATCGCCATTTATATGCGTATGGGCCAACCGATTGTTTTTACGCAACCGCGCCCCGGCAAAGACGGTCGCATTTTTAGCTTCTACAAATTTCGCACCATGACCAGCGATTGCGATGGGCAAGGAAACTTACTCCCCGATGAACAAAGATTAACCGCGATCGGTGAATTTTTGCGTCGCACCAGCTTAGACGAACTTCCTCAACTCTGGAATGTTCTCAAAGGGGATATGAGTTTGGTTGGCCCTCGCCCCTTGTTAGTAAGATATCTAGAACGCTACAGCCCTGAACAAGCACGCCGCCACGAAGTTATGCCTGGTATCACTGGGTGGGCGCAAGTGAACGGTCGGCGACTACTAGATGCAAATTGGTCAGAGAAATTTAGGCTCGACGTTTGGTATGTCGATCATTGGAGTCTGTGGCTGGATTTGAAAATACTTTGGCTAACAGTAGGTCAAGTATTGGGACAAAAACAAATCACCCAAGAATATCATGCTACAAGCGAAGAATTTAAAGGTAATGAATAAGGAATTAGAATCAATCACAACAAGATGGGAATTCGGCTCAGAATTCCATTGGTCGGATGATGCTCTAGCACCATCATCATCGGCAACTTTATTTCCAGAAAAATATGAACTATTTGCCACGGGGACAGGCGTTTTATTGTCTATACAACGTTTGTTAAAAGGCGATGGATCTCGATTGAGGCTGCATTTGCCAACCTACTTCTGCATGGAAGTGGCACAGAAAATGAGTAGAGTTTTCGACCTGTGTTGGTATCGAGATTTGCCTACAGAAGCAAGACCAGACTTTAACACGCTTCGCCCCTTAGCCGGTGATTTGGTGTTGGCAGTTAATTTGTTTGGGGTGAAAGAAAAGAAAGCTTGGCAAGATTGGCTAACTCAACAGGAAGATATTATCCTAATTGAAGACCACAGCCACGATCCCTTCTCGCTTTGGGCACAGCAGACTAGCGCTCACTACGCGATGGCATCCCTGCGAAAAACACTCCCTATTCCCGACGGAGGAATGGTGTGGTCTGGGCAAAAAATGGAACTTCCTCGACCTTCTCAATCAGAATCACCCGCGGCTTCCCAAAAACTCACCGCTATGCTACTAAAACGAGCATATTTGATGGGTGCGGATATTTCAAAAGATAGCTATCGAATCCTGCAAATGCAAGGCGAGGAACATCTAATTAATGATGGCGATCGCGCCATTTCTACCCTGACAAAAAGTATCGTGTTAAGTTTAAGAATTGACGAAATGAGGCAACGGCGAGAAGCCAACATCAGAAAATTTTTAGATTTGGTATTGAACAATAAAAATGACTATTGGCAACCCCTTTGTACTGAGTGGAAACCAGGTGCAGTACCTTTTAACAGCATTATCCTGTGTAAAAATCATCAAATTCGACAAGAACTGCGCCGATTTTTGATAGGCGAAAACATTTTCGCTCCAGTTCATTGGCCACAACCGCCAGACCTAGTATCGGGTAAGGATCCCGTGGCTTTCGATTTATCCAATCGCCTCTTGATAATTCCCACAGATCATCGTTATTCCTACAACGATATTGAGCGAGTAGCTGCCAAAATGGGTGTATTTTTACCCACTCATTAGTTATGTTTTACGAGTAAGATATTGGTTTTAGATACAAACTTAATCCTCATCACCTTGACATTTTTTTGGGAGGTCTTTATAATACTAAAATATTCACATTTTTTTGTGTAAAAATCAACTTCATTAATCTAATTCAGAAATCAAGTTCGAGTTCGCTCATGCTAAGTGCGAGAGAAGGTAATAGGCGAGCTATAAATTAATGGTTGATTAATTAAGGTAAATTGTTTTAATCAACCTAAAAAAATGAAATACTAGGAGAAATGTTCATGCTTGTCTTTATTATACCGGTCAAGAGTCAGGAAATTACAAATTCCTGGGAAATCCTCTCTAAATTAGTGGAACGATGCGTTAAGTCTGCTTGTAACCAAACATCACCTAATTTCCGAGTAGTTGTGGTTTGTAACGAAAAACCGAATATTCTGTTTCAACATCCTCATATTTACTATGTTGAAGTAGATTTTCCCGTACCTATTTATAAGGACACCGAACCGGAACGACTGAAGGGTTATGACTATGCTTTGCATAGCAAAGAAATTGTCCTGAAAAATGCAGACAAAGCCCGAAAGATTTTAACAGGAATAGAATTTAGTCAACAATTTCAGCCTTCACATATTATGGTTGTAGATTCTGATGATTGTGTTAGTAAAAAACTCGCTGAGTATGTCGATAGACATGAGGATGGTGATGGTTGGGTGTTCAGAAAAGGATACATCTATCGAGAAAATAGTAAAATTATTTACATGAACACTAAAACTTTTAATCAGACCACAGGCACCTCGGTGATTATTAAGTATGGTTTGCATAAGCTGCTTTTTGAAAATCCTGACTTGTATGCTCATAGTTTTAATGTGTTACCAGGTGCCAATATCCAACCTTTACCCTTTGTCGGATCTGTTTACACCATTGAAAATGGTGAAAATATTTTAGCGAACAAACAAATAACGTCACAGATTATCAACACAAATTTGATGACAGATATTGGCTCTCTCATTAAAAAAATTTTTAAGTATAGATTGGTATTTTTGAGTAAGTCTATAACTGATGAATTTGGTTTGTATCCCTGTGGTGGAAGCAATTAGCAACCAGCAGATTAAAAGTGCTGTATACTTAGTCTGCGAAAAATTATTGCTTCCAGGTTGAAATACCCCAAAGCGGTAATTGGAAACATTACTTACAGTTTATTTTACATAGTGAAAAAACAAATTCTGCTATCAACACCTCACATGGGTTCCCTCGAACAGGAGTTCGTCAAACAAGCCTTTGACACCAACTGGATCGCCCCCGTTGGTCCCCATGTAGACGCTTTCGAGCAAGAATTCTGCGAAGTAGTTGGCGCTAAACACGCAGCGGCTGTTACTTCCGGTACCGCAGCTTTGCATTTAGCCCTCAAATTAATTGGTGTCGGTGCGGGAGATGAAGTTTTTTGCTCGACTCTGACTTTTATTGCGACTGCTAGCCCGATTACTTATCTTGGCGCAAAACCTGTTTTTATGGATAGCGATCGCACTTCTTGGAATCTCGACCCCAACTTGTTCCGAGAAGCCCTTGACAAACGAGCAAAAATTGGTAAATTACCCAAAGCTGTTGTCATCGTACACCTCTACGGTCAAAGTTGCGACATCGACCCAATTCTAGCAGCTTGCAATGCTTATGAAATTCCGCTAATAGAAGATGCAGCCGAATCTCTAGGGGCTAGCTACAAAGGTCTATCGCCTGGAAGCTTTGGTAAAATAGGCATTTTCTCATTCAATGGTAACAAAATTATCACCACTTCCGGCGGCGGAATGTTAGTTTCAGACGACCAAAAACTAATAGAAAAAGCTCGTTTCTTGGCAACCCAAGCCCGTGACCCCGCTCCTCATTACCAACACTCAGAAATTGGCTATAATTACCGTCTTAGTAATATTTTAGCTGGAATTGGTCGCGGTCAATTACGGGTTTTGGAAGAGCGAGTACAGGCGAGAAGGCACAATTTTGAAGTTTACAAACAAGCTTTAGGAAACTTGCCGGGAATCGAATTTATGCCGGAAGCAGCTTTTGGCAAAGCTACTCGCTGGCTAACTTGTTTGACAATCGATCCAGCCGCTTTCGGTGCAGATAGAGAACAGGTTCGTCTCGCGCTGGCCCAAGAGAAAATAGAAGCTCGTCCGGTTTGGAAACCTTTACATTTACAGCCTGTTTTTGCTGATTGTGAATGTATCGGCGGTGCGGTAGCCCAAGAGTTATTTGAGTATGGGCTTTGTTTACCTTCTGGTTCTAATTTAAATGATGGGGATTTGGGGCGAGTGACAAGTGCGATCTCGCAAATTCACAAAGAACATGGATGATCTAGCCGAAGAAAGTTCGCCAACGGATTCTGTAATATTGTTTACGGTTGTTTGGAAAAGATTAAACCGCTCTGGCCGCAAAGTCTCCAGAAGAGAAGAGAGATGAATACAGGACGATACCAAAGTATATCCCCGACTTATTGAAGAAGTCGGGGATATCGGTATTCTGTTTTTTGATTGATGCTCCTACCATTCTTGCAATGCGATCGCAATTCCCTTTCTCAACCCCAGTTCCAAATTATCTTCTTTCAGTAAACTTTCTAATTTCTGCTTCACCTGAGCCTCACCTAGCTGTTTGAGCGCTGATAAACTGTGCAGCCTGACTCTGGTATCTGGGTTAGCCAACAGTTGAATCAAACAATCTAGCGCCCTAATATCTCCTAATTGACCTAAAGCTAAAGCTAAAGATTGTTGGACTTCCACCTGCGGGGCTGCGGCATGACTACTTTCGAGAAAATCGATCAGAATCTTCGCAGTTTTGCCTTTTAATTCCGGCTTTGACAGACGCCCCAACACCGTAATAATTTCTTGACAAACAGCAGAATTAATGTTACTAAATCCTCCGGTTAGCGCTTGTTGCAAATATTCCCAAGCGACGCTCGTTTCCATCCAGCTTAAAGCCCGAACAGTTTCAATTTGCAATTCCACCGGAGTTGTTACCGATCGCAATAATTCAAATAAAGCCGCCGCCGCTACATCAGTTTTCAGCCGTCCCAGAGCCATCACAGCTTGGTAACAAACCTCCAAACGGATATCCCACAACAAAGGTTTCAGCAAATTAACTAAATCGAATTCTGCATCTAGGTACGAACGAACTCCTAGGGCTCGCACGGCTTCTTTTCTGACTGCTGTGGCTGGATCTGTGAGTGCTGCTATCAATACCGGCCCAATCCGCGAGTCGTGAAAGGTGCTCAGGGCCTCGCACGCAGCCAACCGCACTGCAACTTGGGAATCTCCGACTACACTCAACAGCGGTACGATGGTTTCAGTGTGGCGAATTTGAGCCAGTGCTTCTGTTGCAAACTGTCGGGAGTCTGCTTGCAATAACAGAGCTGCTAGGGATGCGACTGCTGTTGGTCCTAAATTCCCCAGGGTTTCCGCTGCGATTTGACTTAATTCTTCGTCGGAATTTTTGACTAATTTTGCTAAAATTTCAATCACTTCCGGGCGATCGAACTTTCCGAGGATGCGGGTGGCGAACCACTGCTCTTCGGTATCTGCGTCTTCGTTTTCGAGTATATCGATTAAGGGTGCGATCGCCGCAGTTCCCAGATTGGGCAATATTTTCGCAATATCCCATCGATCTTGAAAATCGCCCCATTCTAAGACTTCTATGGCCCAGCTTACGGCCTTCTCTAAATTTTGTGTTTCCAGCGCCTGCTGTCCCTTGAGTGGCAGTTGTTGCAAGCATTGGACAAGTTCAGACCAGTTTTGGCGATCGGCAGCGGCTTGCGCTTGTTCTAAAATATTAGACATAATTTTAGTTGAGCTTTTTTCAGAACGGAGGTAGATGAACGCTAGCTAAGAATACTAAATACTTCTCAACTATCTTTTGTTACAATTACACATTCTTTGAGATTTTGGTCAATCCATCCTCACTGGTAACATACAAACACAGCATCAATTTTATCCACTTATTAGTTGGCCGTGGGCTGTCAGCCGTGGGCCGTGGGCCGTTGATAGTTTACCTTTATTGTTATAACCAATCACCAATAACCAATCACCAATAACTAATCACCAATAACTAACAACCAATAACTAATAACCAATCACCAATAACAATCAACAAATGAAAAAAGCACTACTGTTAATAAACCAGCACTCCCGAAAAGGAAAAAATCTATTATCTCAAGCCACTGCCAAATTGCAAGCACTAGGTTTCGAGTTAATTGTAGAGTCTAGCACCCATCCTCACGAACTTTCAGCAATCATAAAATCCTACCAAAATTTGGTGGAATTAGTCATAGTCGGCGGTGGAGACGGCACTCTCAATGCAGCCATCGAAGGTTTAATTGAAACTCAGTTACCCTTGGGTATTTTGCCCATGGGAACTGCCAATGACTTAGCTCGCACTCTCGGAATTCCTACCTCTTTATCAGCAGCTTGTCAAGTAATTGCCAGCGGCAAAGTCCGGCGCATAGACTTAGGTTGGGTGAACGGCCAGCATTTTTTTAATGTAGCGAGTTTGGGATTGAGCGTGCAAATTACCGAACGACTGACTAAAGAAGTAAAGCAGCGCTGGGGAATTTTAGCCTATGCTTTTACTGCGTTGCAAGTAATTTGGAAATCCCGAATTTTTAGAGCGGAAATTCATACAAATAACCAAGTTTTTTATGTAAAAACTATTCAAATTGCGATTGGTAACGGTCGCTACTACGGCGGTGGCATGACGATTGCGCAAGATGCAACCATAGACGATAGGCGACTAGACTTGTACAGTTTGGAAACAAATAATTTGTGGGAAATAATCGCTTTACTTCCTGCCATGAGGCAAGGAAATCATGCTATTTCGTCTAATGTTCGCACATTGGAATCTGAAGAAATTGAGGTATATACTAGCAAAGGTCTTGCGATTAATACCGATGGTGAAATCACAACTCATACTCCGGCGAAATTTCGAGTTATTCCTAAAGCTTTAATAGTTATAGCACCGTAATAACTCACAACTTATATATATGTGTCTTGTAGAACAGGCATCTTGCCTGTTTGTCGATCAGTTAATAATCGCCCCCAGCGCCGTATTCCCAGGCTTCAATTAATCGGTGAAAATAATATTGCTGCTGCGGTGACAACTGCTTCACCTGCGGTTCTACAGCTTTAGCCAAAGGCTGCAATCCCGTATAAATCCCTAAATTTACATAATGAACCATCCAATCCAACAAATTAGGTATTCCCACCTGGGGGATGATTTTCATCACTAATCCAGGATGACTAATTGCAGTTTTAAACAGCGTTTTTGACAAAGCCGGAAACAGCACGATATCCTGAAGAAATGGTTTTAGTACAGGTTCCCCCAACTCTTCCATTACCTGAAACACACTAGACAAAAGTTGATTAATTTGATTGGGGGCGATTTTCTGATTCATTGCCGCACTCATTGAACGCTGAAACAACCAGGTGACAGATAGATTTGGCTGATAGGGCTGCAAAAGTGCCAGGGAATTTTGACTGAGACTGTCGCTTGTCAAAGCTTCGTGAATTCCCAGAGTTAAGCGCTGAAGATGACGCACCATTGCACCGAAACCACCAAAGCTGAGGGGAGATTGACTGCCGCTGCTATCTCCGACGGGGAGAATTCGATTCCAAGGGGTTTTGAGAGGACTTTGGCGATAGCAAGGGAAAAATCCATAGAGTGCTCTTTGAAATTTAAGCTGGTGAAGTTGGACGTTTTGATATTGGGGCAGCAAGCGTAGATATTCTTCAAATAATGTTTCTAAACTGAATCTTTCTGTGTCGGCATCTAGGTAAGTAAATAGGTAAGTGGTGCGCCCGTCTCGCGCGGGAAATGCTTCCCAAAAATATTGGCACTGATTTTGCATTGGGGTGAAGGATGCAAATATGTCGCCGGTGTCGTTTTTGGGGAATCCTTGAGCGCAACTACCGACTACTAAGCAGACGGCATCGGGTTTTTTACCTTGTCTGGCTTGTCGCACAATGGGTGAAAAATGCCCCATTGCGTCTATTAATAATCTGGTTTTAAATACATTTGGGGCTGCTTGCGCATCTGTATTGGTAGATTCTATGACAACTCCATTTGGGTGAATGGTTGCTTTTTTAAATGGTGTATTTTCAAATAGTTTACCTCCGGCTTCGAGAAAGCGCTGTTTGAGGGTTTCGAGGAGGTAAACTGGGTCGATTCCAATGTTGAGTACGTCCCGCACCCAAATGTCTGGGGTATCGGGAAAGCTGATGCGGGCTGGGTTGTATTCGGTAGCAATGGCTTTTTCTATTTCTTCGAGGGATAGCAAATTTAGTTTTAAGAATACGTCTAATTCTTTGCGGGAAATGTTCCATTCTTGATCGCGCCCTCGCAGGATGCCACGTTCGAGTAAGGCAACTCGCCAGCCTTGTAGGGCTAGGGCTGTACCGATTAGTATTCCTAGGGTTGCGCCACTGATAACTATGTCGAAGTTTATGGTTTCGAGAGGTTGTGGGTTGTACTCGACGACTTGGGGTGTGGGTGCGGTGTTTTGTTTGAGGTTTTCCCAGAGTCGATCGACTTTTCGTAAGCCTTCGAGGGCGTTTCCAGGTAGTTGGGAGAGGATTTTTTCGGTGAGGGACATCGGGTTTTAATATTAAATATGGTTAGTTTTATAGTTTAGCTATTGGTATTTTTAATTTTTTTTAACTTTTTTTAATTAAAAATGGAACAGGCATATTGCCTGTTCTTGAATGGAGTAATTCACAGCCATAAGCCTGTGCCACAGTGATTTCACCGGCTTTTGGGCCTGTGTCACTGGCTTTTGGCTAGGATTGTTATTTAATCAACTGTACTTACTTCTTCAACCTCTAGTCGATCGCACACAATGCGCTCGCACACAATTGCACCACTCTCGGTACTCCGGGAAACTTCCAACTCAGCCTGCGGTTGCGCTTCAAACAACAAACGTTCTCCCGGAAATACCGTGCGCTCAAAATACCAATTTTGAATATTGGTAATCCGAGCAATTTGAATCTTGTTAGTAGTATTGATATACCAACACAGAATTTTTACAGTGGGAGCGGATTTTACTGAGTTAATTGTTAAATTCATGTTCTTAAGCTGCTATTTTTGCAAGGAGGCAATTTAATCAAAAAGTTTACACTTACTAAGATAACACACAACTTTTTAAATTGCAATAATTATCTTATTTACCTAGGTATTTAAACTGTTTAATTTCTGTTTAAAATTCTTAACTTACTCTCTATCTTGTGTAAATACAGGCGTACCTAAAGAACAAGATTCCCATGTACCACTAACAGGTGCGTTCAACAATTGGCACTGACCAAAGGAACCTGTTTGCATTTCATAGTGATGGCAAAAAGTACATTTAGAAATATAATTGCAATGGCGTTTCGCAATTACAATTTTGGGGTTATTTGCAATTTGATTGCGGTCTAGAAGTAGAGTGTTCATTAAATTACTTTTTATTTTTAAATCATTGCTCTAAATTATGACAGTAAAATTTAATACCCTGCGTCTATCTTAAGGGTGACTTAATGTTTAGCTTTTTTTAGGATCGAGCTAAACAATATCCTGGTCTGTGTTAAAAGTATAGGGATCAATTTAAAAGGCAGTGAGCCGATGTGAGATACTCGACTTCTTTGTTCGTTCGGTAGGACAAGGAATAAGGAAGAAAAAGAAACTATGCCCTACACCCTCCCCCCCAGCCCTAGGGGTGGTGGGATCTAAGACGAAAAAAAACACGGCATAGACCCAGCAATAATTTACTTGAGAACCGCTATATATTCTCCTGTAACTTGTTAAATAAAGTAGCCAATATAGTATTGGAAAATAAAAAACCTTCTGGATCGCTTAACCTCAAAGTCCCGGAGAGTGGTAGCAGTTCGCCCTGATTTAAAGTTGTGTGAAGCGAAGCTATCCCGTCGGGAATCGCCCCATCAGAAGCCACAATTTCCACCCACCCTTGCCGCGAGTACGGTTGCAAAGACTGCCAAATTTTCTCAACGGTTTTTTGACCGAACTTATCAGCTAAATCTGACAAACTCAGCCCTTCTGCTAAACGTAAACCCAGCATTAAGGTTTCTAACAAAACTTCATTTTCTGACAGGGGCAAATTTTGCTTAATTGTCGAGTCAGCATCATCCTGGGAATCCATGGGAGAAATCGATCGCACCCATTCATAATATTCTTGAGTTTTGCGAGGTCTCGTCCACCGCACTCCCTCGACATAACTCGCAGCCCCCATTCCCAAACCGTAATAAGGGCGATTTTCCCAATACACGCGGTTGTGGCGACACTGATAACCGGGCCGAGCATAATTGGAAATCTCGTAATGTTCGTATCCAGAATCGGTGAGAATTTCTCGCGCTAAACGGTACATTTGAGCAGCGGTTTCATCCGCAGGCAAGGGTTGTTCCCCTGCTTGAAAATAGCGGCCGAAAGCTGTGACGGGCTCAATAATTAAGTCGTAACTCGACAGGTGAGTGGGGGAAATTGCTACGGCCGATTTCAGGGAAGCTTCCCACTCAGAAGCCGTTTGATGCGGCAGTCCCGATATTAGGTCTAAACTGAAATTGACTATACCAGCTGCTCGAATTATTTCTACTGATGCAAAAATATCAGCGACAGAGTGCGATCGCCCGCAAGCTTGCAACAATTCATCCTGAAAAGCTTGGGAACCCAAACTAACTCGATTAACTCCCGCTGCTACATATCCCCGCAACTGTTCTAAAGTAAAGGTACCTGGGTCTATTTCTATAGAAATTTCCGCCTCAGCAGCAATACCAAATTTGGTGTCGAGAGTTTCTAAAATAGTGCTCAACTGACTGACTGAAAGCAGCGAAGGTGTACCGCCACCAAAAAAAACTGTGTTCAGGGATGCCCCTTTATGGGGCGTTTTCTGAATTTCTTGACCTAGGACCTCTACGTATTGCATGATTGTGCCGGAATTATCGCCATTTTTGCGATCGCCCACTACAAACACCGGAAAATCGCAGTAATAACAGCGACGGCGACAAAAAGGTATGTGCAGGTAAGCCGAACTGGGAATCCCATAATTTGCCCTTTGCGCCCCTTTGTCCCGTTCAAATGTTAAATAATCTGTGGTAATTTTCATTCAAGATCACCTGAAAATTGCAATTTCTCATCTTAAATTTTAATTAAATTGTCAATAATAATTATGTATTTTATGACAGTTTGTTAACTGAATGAGAATGGGGCGATCGCCTCTTGCAGTTTAACCACAAACAATTTTGAGTAGCAGTAATTCCCGAATAGACCGCCTAGCAACCCTTTGCAGAAATTTGGTAGATGCGATCGCCCGCGACTGATGGCCTACAGGGCGATCGCACATCCCCCAAAAGTGACAACCGCGAAAAATAAGTTTATGAAAATTAATCAGTAAATATAGCGATATCCGTCCGTAAGCATAAAAAAACTCTCAGCACTTGAAAGATATAATGGTGGTAAATTCATTAACCTCGAACAATGCTAGACGCAATCATAATTATCTCATTCATAATCGCAGGCGGAGGCATCGGCTTTTACGGAGTCGATCTCCTACCCAATAACCTCCTAGAACAAGTTACAAATATACAAGGTTTAAGTTCCGTACTCGGAGCCTTTGGGGCATTAATCGGCTTCGTGCTAGGATTAGTGGCTCAAACTACCTACCGACGGGTAGAAAAGCAATTCCGCGATATGCCGGTGGAAATGCTGCTGACACGGGCGATCGGCTTAATCATCGGACTCCTAGTAGCCAACTTAATGCTAGCCCCCCTGTTCCTGCTACCAATTCCCCGCGAGTTTGGCTTCATCAAACCTCTAGTCGCAGTATTGGGTAGCGTCATGTTCGGTTTTACAGGAGTCAGCTTAACCGACACCCACGGCCGCGCTTTTCTGCGACTGATCAACCCCAAAAGCTTAGACGCCACAGTGTTAATGGCCGAGGGTACTTTTAAACCAGCCAGTGCCAAAGTTGTCGATACAAGCTGCATTATTGATGGTCGAATTGAAAATCTATTAGAAACGGGCTTTCTAGAAGGTCAAATTATCATCCCCCAATTCGTTCTTCAAGAATTGCAAGTAATAGCTGATTCCGCCAACGACCAAAAACGAGTACGAGGTAGACGCGGCTTAGATATTCTCAACCGCATCAAAGAAACTTATCCAGAACGGATTCAAATTCACTCGGCTGACTACGAAGATATTGCCACAGTCGATGCCAAATTAGTCCGTTTTGCTTTAGATATCGACGGCATTTTGCTCACCAACGATTACAATTTGTCGAAAGTAGCTACCGTTCAAAAACTGCCTGTTTTGAATATTAACGATTTGACTCATGCCGTCCGTCCGACTTATTTACCAGGAGACACCATCGATCTCAAAATCCGCAAAGAAGGGAAAGAACCTTCTCAAGGAATTGGCTACTTGGATGACGGCACAATGGTGGTCGTCGAAGCTGGTAGCAGCTACGTTGGTGCTGAAGCTAGAGTTGTTGTTACCAGTGCCCTGCAAACAACCGCAGGCAGAATGATTTTTGCCCGCCCTCAAGAGTCGGTTATTGCTTAAAATAAAGTAACATGGCTAGAGCAATTAGGATGAAAAATTGCGATCGTTGTTTCCTAGCAGCCCCGATTCTCTACCGTGTGCGGTATGATGAATCGGGGCTGTGGTTTTTTGTATGTCTTAAGTGTTGGGAATCCCTAAGTAAAAATAATCCTTTGTACGCCTATGGTGGCACTTGGAAAGCTAGGAAAAAAAAATAGCCATTAGTTAAAATCAACCAAGCCCTATGACATCTTCGTATATTGAGGCGATCGCACATTTAAAATTAACACTCTTTAACTCAACTTCTTGCCCTTGAGTGTAAGGATAAAGCACCCACAAACCCTCTGGATTCCGGCGGAAACACTCAACACCAACTTTTTCTTGATTAATTAAGACATATTCTTGTAAACTTTCAGAAGCGCGGTAATCAGCAAACTTTTCACCTCTGTCAAAACCCGCTGTTGTCGGCGACAAAACTTCGACAATTAAGCGCGGATAGCAAATGAAATCTTCCGCAGCATTTTTATCCCGTTCATCACAAGTCACAGCTACATCAGGATAGTAATAAAAACTTGATGTATCGAGCATAACTTTCATATCTACCATGTAAGGTATGCAGCCAGTACCCCGAAGATGATTTCTCAGTAAGATTGCTACGTTGAGAGTAAGGGTAACATGAGCTTTGCTTGCCCCTGCCATTGCGTAGATTTCACCTTGTCTATACTCGTGTTTGATCGGGCTGATTTTCTCGCCTGCTAAATAATCTTCGGGAGAGACGTAAGTGCAGCTTTTGCTTACAACCATAAAATTATGAGATTGGGGAGGATTTCACCATTATTATAGCAGGCTGCATAATATAATGTATGAATCCTAGCCTTAGCCTTTAGCAAAAACAAACGCAAAAGTTTAAAGGAAGTAAATCCCATGTCCAACGCCATAATGGTAATATTCCCCTATCGAGAACAGTACACCTGGGTTTTTGACGACGCTCAAGTCGGACTTGTGCGGGAACCATTTGTTCAGGGCGTACCCGAAATGATTAACGTGCTTGTCGCAGACATTCCCAATGCCGAAACAGGTTTTCGACTGTTATTTTCAGCAACACCTTTTCCCGGATATCAAGCAGAAATGTTGTTGTTAAGAGAAGAATACGGCGGCAACTGGTATCGGTGGGAATCGAAAAATATGGAAGGCTGGCTTTGTCCGGCTTTGTTCAAATATTTTACCCAAGCACCGCCCAAATTCTACTGCAAAGCTGAAAAAATGCCATAATCACAAAAACAAGTCAATGAAAAACTTGTCAATCTTTAAAAGAAACTTATTTAAACCCTGCGATCGCCTATCTCGAAACAAGCCCAAAAACACCCTGTATCTGTTTGGGGTATTTGCGCTGTCGATCCTAGCAGCAGTCTCCGCAGCGATCGCGGCAATTAGCGCACTCTTAGCCCCCGTGGAACCGCAAATAATGAGTAAAGTCTTAGACGCCACAGGGTTTAACGATATCTCCTCCTCTGCTGCGGGCGATCGACTCTCACGCCCCATTAATATCTTAATCATGGGTGTTGACGGCGCACCCAAAACTTCGCTAAACTCCCCGAAAAAATTTGACGGGCGCAGCGATACAATACTCCTAGTCCGCATCGATCCTAGAGATAAATCTATTAATTTACTTTCGATTCCGCGAGATACAAAAATCGAATTCCCCGGAATTAGCTTCAGCAAAATTAACGAAGCCAACGCTAAAGGAGGTTCAGCCTTAGCCTTACGATTAATTAGCAGTATGATGAACAATATTACTATCGATAGATACCTGCGAGTTAACACCGGTGCCTTGCGGGAATTAGTCGATTTATTGGGACCTGTTGAAGTATTTGTACCTCACACCATGTCCTATCAAGATAATGCTCAAAAGTTAACCATCAAATTAGCACAGGGCTGGCAAACTCTCAACGGAGAACAAGCAGAGCAATTTGCTAGATTTCGCCATGACGGTTTGGGAGATATCGGCCGCATTGGACGCCAGCAATCTTTGATTCAAGCGATGCGAAATCGTCTCGCAAGTCCATCGGTATTACCCCAGATACCACAAATTATTCGAGTGATGCAAAAATATGTCAATACTAATTTGAACTTTCAGGAAGTATTGACCCTGACCAATTTTAGTTTGCAATTAGAACCAGATAATTTTAAAATGGTGATGTTGCCAGGGCGTTCTAGTTCAGCAGAAGGGGATTCTAGGAGTTATTGGATTTTAGATAAGACGGGGCGCGATCGCATTATGACACAATATTTCAAGCAAGGCACATCGGATTTCACCCAAGGACGATTTCGCAATCCTGGCGATTTTGCTTCACCAACCAACCTCAAAATTGCTGTCCAAAACGCGAATAGTCAACCCAAAACAGCTAAAAATGTGGCAGCATTTCTCCGAAAAAAAGGCTTTTCTAATGTATCGGTAGTCCCGGATTGGCCAGACAAGCAGCTTCAAAGCCAAATTATTGTCCAGCAAGGTGATTTAGAGGGAGCAAATATGCTTAAAAAAGCATTAGGGGATGGTAAAATTGAGGCAGCTTCTACTGGTGAAATCGATTCTGATTTGACAGTTCGCATCGGTGAAGATTGGATAAAAAGATTTTAAATAGACTTTCTCTAATCTCAAATATTTAAATCCTTGTCGGTGGGACAGGCTCAATATTAGCATCAAATCCGCCGACTTGATTTGTCCTAATTATCCATAGGAATGATGCTTGTTTTAATAAAATTTTGGCAAGTTCATCTTGGGTGCGTCTGGGTAACATGGTTCGGTAACTAATCGCAGCTTTTAGTGGATTAGTTATACTCCTGAAGTGACTTTTTTTATGGTGAGCATGAATCCCCACTAATCTAGCATTTTTGCGCCAATCGGGACGGACAATGCCCAGGGGAATTAAGATTTTTTCTAAACTTTTGCCTAAAGCTACTAATTCTTGAAATCTTTGAGTTTGTGCGTCGGTGGGATGGGTTTTTAGCCAGTCTTGAATCTGAGGATTTGATTCAATTTCGGCAGTGATTTTTTTGATGGTAGCGTAAATTGCTTGACTGGAATCTTGCACGCAGGAAGTTGCAGGGGTGACTAAACTCGCCCCGGTACCGTCTCCGCTGCGATAACGCGCCATCATGATATCTAATTGCTGGTTTAATTCGTCTAAAGGTGACAATTGGATGCTGTCAAACTGGTAGTCAAGACACACGCAATCTAATTTACAAATGATATCGCAAACTGGGCGATCGCCCAACCAACCTCTTGCCAAGTCTCCCATATAACTTTGCCATTTGCTCGCACCGGCGATAATTCCGTCGGGATTGTGGGCGTACACTTGTTTGTATTCTATGTCAAAACGTAATTCATCGGTAAATCGATCGCGCACTACTTTGGCTATGCCAAAAGCAAAATGTCCCGTGACAATTCCCAGGGGGGCGAATTCCGCTTTTTTGCCACCGATACCGCCGAAACAGTGAATCACGATACCGATATCTCCTTCTTCCCAAGCGGAAGTACGATCGTTTTCTGCTTCGTTTGACGACGATAACAATACTATCTTGGCTTGCCCTTTTTGCTGGCGTGTATTTTGCCAATTTTTGCTGTTTAAATAAGCTAGGGATTTGGGCAGTCCCAAATGTGTTTCATCGGGGATTAGTTTTGTGATTCTTCGGGGTTCGATTGCTTGGACGACAAAAATATTGTCGGGATCTTTTTCCCCGTAAATGTACCAGCCTTCGGGATTTAATGGGGATTTTTCTATCTGGTGATTTGTAGACCTCGCTACGCTATTTTTGTCTGGCTTGACTTGGGGAATCCGAATGATTTCGGCCGGGCCATCAAACCGTTGAGATTTTTTGTTAAAATGGCGGACAATAAATTGGTCGCTGTTGGGTTCTTTTCGCTGGAGAATTGAGATGAGGGCGCACCAACGTCCGATAATTTGTACTGGTTCGCGCTCGATGGTGATTTCATAGCGATCGCTGCTGCTATAATGAGTAGCGATCGCTGGACGTCGCAGCATCACTGTCACGTTGTCTTCTAGTCTACTACCTGCCAGAGTTTCTAAAGGGCCGACATTCGCTAATCCGTTCAATCTATCTGGATGGATGTTGCCCGCTTTTTTACTATCTTCCGCCTGTTTGGTGAAGTTAATATCTTGGGTGACACCGTGGACAAAAAATTGAACTTCGCGATTGCTACTCCATTTTAAATTCACTATTTTACCGATAAATCTTTGATACTTTCTCGGTGCATTAAAAACTTCAAAAAATACCGATCCGTAGGGTTCCCGTTGTTCCCTTGATGGCAATATTAAACGTCCATACCAAAGAGCGATGGGCTGATATAAATGAGCGATGGCAGGGTAATTTTTGTAGAGAGTTTCCCCAGGTTGCAATGGCGGGGGAACCTTGCTGTTTTCCTCAAATATATCAAACCGGTCATGGCTGATATTTTTTCGGAATTGCGGCATTAAATCTTGTCGGTATTTTTGGACACTAGCCTGCAACCACTTGATGAAAATCATCATAAAAATAAAAGCGGTTAACGAAAAAATTACCGTCAAAATTATCAACCCAATGCCGAAAATCAACCTATCTAAAAATTGACCTGACAACAGAATACTTTGGGGCCATGCAACAACACATACTGTCATAAAATAATATCTAAAAACGAGTTTTTGGTTCGATCCAGTCGGTGCTGGTTTGCGTGCCGAAAACTAGGGCTCGATCGTCGTTGACAGCTACGGTTTGGCCGGTCGTATCAACGGCACAAAGAGGCCAAGTTCCATCCCCCAAATTGCCAGCGCAAAACAAAACTTGTCCAGGACAAACTTGACTCCAACCCAACAATACAGCATGAGTGTAAAGACTGCGAGCGGGAGCAACAGTATAGGTGTAATTATCATTTTTGTCCCAGATGACAGCGTAGTCAGACATATCCGAAGAACAGAAAATGGCTTCAAATTCGCGGGCGAGGAGGCGGGAACCTGTTTGATTCCAACCAACTGGTACTAAAATGGCGATCGTCCCAGACATATCAGTTTCGTCAGTAGCGTAAAACCCGCTTTCAGCCAATGGCGAAGCAGCAGCCACGGTTTGCAGTTCCCCCGTTTTCAGATTTTCCACAAACATGACACTACTAACTCGACACTGGAATAATTCCGGCTGCACTTGTAACTCAATGCGACTGTAAGCGGCGTATTCACCATTAACCGAAACTAGGGAAGGACTGCGATAGTAGCGGACACCAGAACCCATAGTCGAGCTAACCTTAGCATGAGTAGTGGTGATCCATTCCCAAGGAACGGGATAAGGGCTATTTAAAGGGTCGTTCATCGAGTTTTTTCCAAAAGTTATATTGCATTATCTAACAGATTTCACATCTAAAATCCTCAGATTTAAAATCTCACATCTAAAATAGACATCTGGCAAAAAAGCTGTCAAGGGTACTCAGGATGTCTACCCCACAGGAATGATTGTTTATGTTTTCATCTCAAATCTCAAATCTTAAACCTAAAATCGAATGATAGTATCGAAATTGATATGTTGACACTCCCCGACATACAGGTACGGGGATTCTTGGTTCAGCCAGTCGGCTTGCCCGTTGATGTCACCACCAACGAGTTCTTGTCGGTCTGTCCGATCGCGTTAATTCCAGTGTGCCCCACCGTATTTAAATTAATTCCAGCACGGACTTTCAATCCCTTCGCTAGGATATTCTTCGCTGCATTGTGGTCGCGGTCTAACACCGTACCACAACTACAAATATGAGTCCTAACTGACAGCGATTTCTGAACGCGATTGCCACAACTTGAACAATCTTGGGAAGTGTACTGAGGGGCAACAGCAACCACTGTTTTACCGTACACCTTCCCCAAATATTGCAACCATTCAGAAAACTGTGACCATGCTGCATCGCTAATCGATTTAGCAAGTTTATGGTTCTTCACCATGTTCCTCACTTGAAGGTCTTCGTAGGCTATGAAATCACTAGATTTCACTACGCACAACGCCGTCTTGATGGCGAAGTCTTTACGTTGCCTACTGACTTTCAAGTGTTTTCTGCCTAACTTATTAATTGCTTTCTTGCGATTACAGGAACCTTTCTTTTTCCGAGAAACTCGTTTCTGTAAACGTTTCAAAGCTTTTTCGCTTTTACGCAAATGTCGAGGATTTGGAACTACTTCCCCAGCGCTGTTGGTCAAGAAATGGTTCAATCCCACATCTATACCAATTACTTTGCCTGTAGGAACAAGCTCTTCTTTTCGTTCTACGTTAAGGCAAAACTGAGCGTAGTAGCCATCGGCGCGACGCACAACCCTGACTCGTTTAATCTCGGTAGGTGCATAGAAGTGCAAGTCCCGGCTACCAAGCAACCTAAACGTTCCCGCAGCAAAGCCATCTGTGAAAGTTAGGCATCTTTTATCGGTAGAAAGCTTCCAACCCGAAGTCTTGTATTCTACAGAACGAGTCTGTTTCTTGAATTGCGGATATCCCTTTTTTCCCTGCTTCTTGGCTTTACAATTAGCAAAGAAACGTTGAATAGCAAAAATGGCACGTTCAGCAGCAGCTTGACGTGCCATTGAGTTAAGTTTTCCTGCCCATTCAAACTCTTTCGCCATGATGGCGCATTGTTTGTACAAGTCTGATAGTTTAACTCCCTGATTGTCGCTCCAGTGTCTAAGAGCTTTGTTTCGGACAAACTGGGCTGTGCGGATCATTTCGTCGATGACCCGGTATTGCCGTGGCTTACCTTTTAACTTAAACTCTAGTACAATCATAGGAAAATTCTATCAGGTTTAAAGACAATTGGAGCTATAAGACGAGATGGTAGTGTACAAGGAATTTTCACATTCGGAAAAGCAAAGCCGTCCTATCAGGACGGGGCTTTAGACCCAGTTTTTTGGTAAGTGTACCGAGAGGGAGGAGTCATGACGGCATCTTTTAATCAAAAACCTTCAATTCCCCCAACTCGCGTCCCCAAGTCGCGGGGGAAAGGTGTTTTCGTACTATCGCTGATTTTTCGACTGTTACTGCTGGGGGTCGGCAGCGGTTTTGCCTGGGTTTTGGGAATGTCGATCGCCCAAATTTACCCATCTAGCGCCACAGAAATGCCCCTAGCCGAGAGATTCCTGCGTCTAACTCAAAATTTGACCCCCGGTGCGAAAAGCCCACGAGCCAAGCAAATTCCGGTGCTACCAACACCAACTACTACGCCGAGCCCGCAGTCGCAACTCAATCCCGCCGTCAAACAAAAGTTGCAGTCAGATTTGAGACAGTTACAGGGAGAGTTGAACGCCCTCATCGGGCGCACGGCTGCTTTGGAAAGTCAGTTGGGTAGCAGTCGCCCGACGGAAACCTTGGAAAAGCGATTGCAGTTGATGTCGCGGGAATTAGCATCACCGGAAACAGCCACAACTCCTACTCCGGCTTTACCCGCCATTGGCGCGACTCCAACTCCACAGCCTGTGACGGAGGCGCAACCAAGCGATAATAATCCCGTGTTTGCAGGGGAGGCGCTGATGGTGACTTTGCCTAGTGATGTTTTGTTTGATACTGGCAGTATTTCCTTGCGCGTGGGAACCAATGCGATTTTAGATAATTTGGTGGCGGATTTGCGCAATTACCAGGGGGCGACGGTGCAGGTTTCTGGACACACTGATAATGTGGGGGAAGCGGTGGATAATCGCAATTTGTCTTTTGCGCGAGCTCAGGCGGTGGCGAACTATTTGTCTAATGTGCTTGGGGAGAAGTATCATTGGGTGGCGATCGGCTATGGAGACAGTCGCCCTTCGGTGGATAATGGTTCCGATGCCAATCGGCAGCGCAATCGCCGCATTGAAGTAGCAATTAGTCAGTAGTCAGTAGTCATTAGTCAGTAGTCATTAGTCAGTAGTCATTAGTCATTAGTCATTTGTTGGTTATTTTTTGTTAATTGTTCGTTGTTAGTTTTTGGTTCTAATAACAATTACAAATTACCAATTACCAATTACCAATTACAAATTTATATGAAAATTATCTTTTTTGGCACTCCAGAATTTGCGGTTCCTACTTTATCCAGCCTGCTAAGTCATCCCGAATTCGAGGTGGTAGCTGTAGTCACTCAGCCGGACAAGCGTCGGGGAAGAGGCAATCAATTGATGGCTTCACCAGTCAAAATGGCTGCTTTAAATCACAGCCTCCCGGTGTTGCAGCCCTCGCGAATCAAGAAAGATGCCGAAACAATTGCCAAACTGCGGGCAGCCGAAGCTGATGTGTTTGTAGTGGTAGCTTACGGTCAGATTCTGTCTCAAGAAATACTGGATATTCCTAATATAGCTTGCATCAACGTTCATGGTTCAATTTTACCCAAGTATCGCGGCGCGGCACCGATTCAGCGCTGTCTTTATGATGGGGAAAAGGAAACCGGAATTACTACGATGTTGATGGATGCGGGGATGGATACTGGGGCGATGTTGTTGAAGGATTTTGCGGGAATTACGCTGTTGGATAATGCTGATTCTTTGGGAGATAGGCTGTCAGAAATTGGGGCGGATTTGTTGGTGGAAACTTTGGTTAAGTTGAGGGATGGGAAAATAGAAGCTATTCCTCAAAATGAGGCAGAAGCGACTTATTCGCCGATGATTAAGGGTGTTGATTTTGTGTTGGATTGGTCGAAAAGTGCGATCGCGCTGCACAATCAAGTTAGGGGTTTTCACCCGGATTGTACAACGACTTTTCGCGGTAATTCTCTGAAGGTGATGGCTACAGCCCCAGTCGGACCAGAATATTGGCTGCAATTACCGCCAGAGTTGAGGGTGTTGGAACGCGATTGGCCTGTTTTGTCCCAGTTGTCCGGGGAGAATGGGGCGGTTGTGAAGGTTGCGAAGGGCTTAGGGGCGATCGTGCAGACTGGCAATGGTCTATTATTATTACGGGAGGTGCAGTTAGCGGGTAAAAAAGTGCAGTCTGGGGTGGATTTTGCCAATGGAACTCGATTGGCTGCGGGCGAAATTTTTGGTGGTGTGGAGGTTAAGAGTTAGAACGAAAACGATATAACATAAAATCAACTATTCATCAAAATTATTCCTATCTCTCTGATCTTCCTCTGTGTTCTCTGCGTTCTCTGCGGTTAAATCATTCCCATACAATCGGAAATGATATGACTCGGCGGTTGAAACCGCGTCTACATAAACAAAGTCGGCCTACGCCGACTAACTAAGAGATAAACGGGGTAAAAAACCAGAATTTAGTATAAAATCAAATCAACTCTTCATCAAAATTATTCCTATCTCTCCTATCTCCCTCTGTGTTCTCTGCGCTCTCTGCGGTTAAATAATTCCCCTACCTAAAAATCTGCCACAAATTCCTCTTTCCCTCCCAACAAACCCTGCGCCGCCTCCAACATACTCTCCGCCACATCCTTCAAATCTTCACGACTTGCCAAATAAGTTTTCAAAGCATCCAATGGGTCTATACTATTATTAGCATTCAATTCTGGCAACCGCGGCCTTGCTAACTGACTGATTAATTCCGGTTGAATGGTGTAGCTGTGCGCTGCGCCCAAAAGTGCGTGCAATTCTGCGTTATCAATTAAGTCTAATTGTTCCGATCGCAATTGGTAGATCAATCTCACCACCGCGTCAGTTATCTCTTTCTTCCCAATCGCTTTCACCAACTCAGTTTGCGGGTTGTCCGCTTCAGCCACATTCACCTTAATAGTCTGAAATTTCCGCACAGGTAAAGTGCAGAATTCCCAATCTGCTTTTCCCCGTTGCAAATTAACTAGCACAAAACCCTTGTCTTCTTTCTCTTCACTAAAATCAACTCGTTCAATGCTTCCCGGATAAATCACCGGCGGATTGTTAGAAGCATTCAGGTTTTGGTGTTTGTGAACGTGGCCGAGAGCCACATAATCGAAACACGGACGAGTTAACATGGAGACGGGAATATTAAAGCCTTTTCCCACTGCTAAAAAACGCTCTGCACCCAAACTGGCTTTATCTGCCATTAAGTGTGCTAAAAGTACAGTGGGGATGTTTGGATCGAGACGGCGGATTTCTCCTTCTAGGGCGATCGTCAGTTTTTCGGTTAATAATTGGTTAACATCTCCCACGGAAAGGTTTTCGGTTTCTGATTTAGTCATTAAAGTCGATCGCGTCAACCAAGGTAATGTTACCACCTGTACCGGGCCGTTGCGGGTTTCGATGCGGTGAGTATCCAGGCGATCGCCTACAATAAACTTAGGTATACCCAAAGTCCGATAAATCCCCAAACTCGCCCCACCTTGTCCCTGGGAATGTTGATCGTGATTTCCCACCAACAAAACCGTCGGAATTTGCGCATCAACTAAGCGGCTAAATTGACGCGCAAAAGCCTCTTTTACAAACGGTGGTGGCGTGGAATCGGGGAAAGCATCCCCGCCGAATATGACTAAATCTACCGGTTCAGAAATCGCTCTATCCATACATTTACTCAGGCTATTTGCGAAGTCTTCCAAGCGTGTATTTAAACCGGTTTCAGGATTGACGCGCCCGTGAGAAAAGCCGCTTCCCATGTGGATATCTGAAAGGTGTAAAATTTTAATCATTTTGTTATTGGTGATTGGTTGTTAGCTTAGTCGTGATTCAAAGTGCAACTATCAACTCCATCTTAATTTTACACTTTGTTGGGTTCTAGTTCAATACTGCGGCGCTGGGGATTGATCCGTTTTTCCATCGCAAATATTGCCTTATCCTCCTCCAACCCGATTTCATGAAACTCTTTAAACAAAAACCCAGACTCAATTTTCGCAATCACAGTTTCCAGCCACTTGTCAAAGGAATCATATTCAATACTTCTAAACGGATAACTCTTGTAGTCAAAACTGATGATTTGTCCGGGAATACCGCCGAAACAGCCTTCAGTATCCACAACCCGCAGCCACCAACTATCTACTTTCATAAACGGAATCCATGCTTCATTCCAATATTCCCCTGGTTTCCATTCAGAGAAACTAACCTTACTCTCCCCATCCCAAAAAACTTTCTCCTTCGCAATACATTCCAAAGGTAAAAGACTCCTACCATGCTCGAAAGGAAACAGCCAATTATCCTCTAAACTTTCATAGGCTGAACCATTACAACAGCGGTAAAAATCGTAGAATGTTTGAGGAAGTTCCCGTTGGTAACGATTTTTGAATAATTCGATTTCTGTTTCTGCTACACCGGGATTGAGTAAACTTAGCGCATCGGGATAGCAATTTTCTAAGGTTTGTGCAAAGGTGATGACGAGAGGAGTTTGGGGCCTAAACTGGTTGTCCATATAAGCTCATCGGCATTTAAGTTACATGATACAAATTATAGCAAAATCCCCAAAACCAGGTTGCGGTGAAAACTCCCAAATTCTCAACTAAGGGCGGTTATTTGATGCGCTCTTTTATGTATTCTGCGATGGCTGGTTGCAGTTGGAAGAGGGTGCGATCGCCCTTTTGGACTTTTTCGATTAACAACCTCCGTCTCAAGGATTCGACGGCTTTTAGAAATTCTGACGGCGATAATTCGAGCAGGGCTGGCTTTTTGGAGATTTCGACTGCTTTGTTTTGATTTGCCAACCAGGACATGACTTGTTTTTCAGTGTCTGACAAGCGCTGAAAATGTTTGTCTAATAAGTATTCTAAGTCTCCTAAAACTAAGCTATCATAGGATAAGAAATCAGAAATCTTGCCGTTAAATAAGTCTTGAATTGCAGCGGCTGCTGTATTCAACCAGAAGGGATTTCCTCGGTAAAGCTCGATTAATTCTGACCATTTTTCTGATTCTGCAAAGCCTTTTTCTGTGAAGAGTTCTCGTGCTGATTCTCCTAAACCATTGAGTTGCAATGTTTGACAACTTTTCTGCTGGCTTTCTAATGCTGCAATTTCTCTGGGTTTTTCCCAACTCAGCAAAATCATGCAACTGTTGTGGCATGATTCTGCTATTTGTTTGAAGAAAGTGCCATAATTTTCATAGCCTGGTTTGTAGTTTCCTGCTAGTTGTTGGCTGCTGAAGATTGTTTGGACATCATCGAGGACGATCAGACAGCGGTGCGATCGTAAATATTGTAGGGGCAATCCCCCCGTGGTTGCCCCTTCTTCCTCTGGGGCGGGCACGGGGAGGGCGGGCACGGGGAGGGCGGGCACGGGGAGGGCGGGCACGGGGAGGGCGGGCACGGGGAGGGCGGGCACGGGGAGGGCGGGCACGGGGAGGGCGGGCACGGGGAGGGCGGGCACGGGGGCACCGCCCCTACAGAATTTGATTAAGTCGGTTTGGAGTGCACTCAGCGGTGGAGAGTTGCGGAGACTTCGCCAGATGATGCAATCGAATTGGTGTTGAATTTGTGGGATGAGTTGGAGGGCGATCGCACTTTTGCCGCTTCCAGCCAATCCGAGGATCGCGATCAGACGGGTGCGACTTGCTAAAATCCAGTTTTCGAGGGTGGTGAGTTGGGAAGTGCGATCGTAAAATGTCAGGATTTCCGGTGCGTCGCCTAAGTCGATGCGGGGCTGTTTGGCTGTTGGTTGCGGGTTTTGGGGTGTTTTGGGCGATTCCCTAGATTCATGGGCTTTTTTATAACAAATATTAAGCTTATTATTAACTGTTACAGTCTCACCTGTTATATTTTCAACAATAGCTGATTGATAATTATAAAATGTACCCTTTTCTAATATTGGTTTCAAACTAGCTTTAGTAATATTTTCGCCTAATCCTTCAGAAAGTATTTTCCAGAGTTCCGAACCGACATTTCTGACATGACTTGAACTTGAGTAAACTTCCTTAGCAATTTGCGTGTAGGTGCGTTTTTTGAGAGTTCCCCGCAGGATAGCTTGTTGCACATAATCTAAGCGCTTTCCCGTTTGGACAAAAACTAGGTCATCTGCCAGTTTTAAAGCTGCGGCAATATCCATACATAAAGGAGACGCTGGAGTTTACACGATTTATTATACGTGACATTTCGTACAAATGAGACAATTTAGATTTTGCGATCGATCTAAAGTCAGGACTTTTCCTACACAGCTCATCCTTTATAGTAGTTTATTAAAGTTTTGGCAAGATATTTTATGAAGCGAGTTCGGTGGCTCAGTGGTTTGTTCGCGGCTGGGGTGTTATCTTTTACTCTAGCGACTGTTGGTGCACAGGTGGCCCAGGCCCAGCGCCCTATTCCTTTGACTGACTTGCAATGTGTTAAGCGATCGGGTAGCTGGGGTCCTGACCAACGAGATATTTCTGTAGGCAGACAAATTTACACCACTGTTATATATATTGATCCGAGTACCACTTTTACTTGTAGGCTTCCTGGCGGCCCCGCTACTCTCCGATTCGAGTTTGCGATTACAGACACCTCGCCAGCCCCACCAGCACGAATAGATGTTTATGTAGACGGAAATCAAGTAGCTTCTCGGACTGGTGATAAAGGTAAAGTACATACAATGCTAGTAAATATTAGTAATGGCAAAAGTTTAGCAATAGAAGTATTTTGTGCTAGGGCCACAAATTGCAATAGCAGAGGAGATACTTACTGGTTTATGAAAGCTCAGATTGAGCCGGGGGCATCCTCTCCTGGAGGTCGATAAATTATGAGTATCAGCCGCCGTCAATTTAATCGTATCATTATCTGGGGTGGAGCTTCTTTTGCTGCTTCCGCAACATCGGGCATTTTCTTCCCCAAACCCGCCGAGGCTTATTCCCTAGAATTTCCGATTAGTGCCTTATCAGCCGATCGCGTTTTCAGCGGTATTCAAAAATATTGTGGAGCACAGCCCATCCCCGGCGTTCTCTCACCAATCTTACAAGGAAATAGTAATGTTAGCAGTAAAATAGAATCAGCCGCCGCTAACGCCATTCGCACGGCAGATAAAGAATTTGTCAATCGCAATTTTACCAGCAAAAGAACCGAATTAGCCGTAACTGGCAGCGGTTCTAATTTTGCATCCGATACCAGTCGGCTGTGGGGGCGGCAAAGACAGGATAAAGTCGGCCCGAATGTCGGTTTTGGCTTCGTACAAAAGTGGGAAGATCAATATAGCGATGCCAAAATTTCTGGGCCGACAATGTGCGCGATTGATAACGCCCAAAGAGTCTTAGCCGATCAAAGATTAACACCGCCAGAAATCGCAGCTTCTCTATTACCAACTCGATCGCGAGTGGATGATTTCATTTCCTGGGGAGGTGATAGCGATGCGTCTGCTGGGAGAAATCCTGGTGCTGTTTTTGCTCAATATGACACAGCGGCGGGGACGGTGACATCTCGCTATGATTTAGTTGAACCGGGGCCGAAAGGTTTTGGGCGTGTTGAGTTTACTATTGAAGCTGAAAATCAGCCTCGGCGGGTGATTTTGGTGACTGTGAGGTTTTAGGGGAAATCAGCATCGCGACGATCTATATTACGACATTATGTAGGGGCGGGTTTTACGAATAATCATCGCCCGAAACAAACAATCTCGAAAACCCGCCCCAGCCCTATTCGTGGGATTGGGGCGGGTTTATTTCACCTGTTTGTTTGTTTCCAATATTGTTGGTGAAACCCGCCCCAACCCTATTCGTGGGATTGGGGCGGGTTTATTTCACCTGTTTGTTTGTGTCAAATATTGTTGGTGAAACCCGCCCCTACAGGATTAACGGCGATATTATAGTCGATGATATCATACAGTTTATTGTCTTTGCAATTGACTAATCAAATCTAATGCTTTTTGAGCATCTGCATTCATTCCTTGAACTCTAAATAAACGGGCGGCTTGCTGCAAATCTGCGATCGCCCCTGGCCTATCTCCCATTCTCACCAACGTAATCCCTCGATTAGCATAAGCCTTAGCATAGCTGGGATTGAGTTGAATTGCTTGGGTGTAATCAGCTAAGGCAGAGCGATCGTTATTGATGCGAAATAGCGCTAATCCTCGGTTAAAATAAGTGTTAGCGCGACCTGGATTGATTTGCAGCGCTTGATTGAAATCGTCGATCGCCCCTTTTTGATCGCCCAAGTCTGAAAGCGCTACGCCTCGGTTGTTGTAAGCCGCTGCAAAGTTGCGATCCTGACGGATGACTTGAGTATAATCTGCGATCGCCCCCGGTTTGTCCCCCATCGCCGACAAAACCAGCCCCCGATTGTAGTACGCATCGAGATAACTGCCATTTAGGGCGATCGCCTTGCTATAATCAGCAATACTTCTGGGAATTTCCCTCAAATCAAAATACGCCAGTCCCCGATAAAAATAAGCTTCTACATAATCCGATTGAGTTTGAATCGCCTTGCTAAAATCGGCAACAGCCCCTGACGCATCTCCCTTATCAAACCGAGTTAAACCCCGAACATAATAAGTTTTAGCATCTTGGGGATTATTCAATTTCAGAGGTACATTAGCTGTTGGGGAGGTATTTATCAAAAGTGCCGATCGATTTAAACCAGCTTCTGATAATTTAGCTATAAAAGTGTTAATAGGAATCGCTGAATTAAACCCTGTTTTAGTAATTGCTAAACCCGTGCGGACTTTTCTGTCGCTATCTGTGACAGGATCGTAATCGCGATCGCCCTCTCCATGAACTCCAACTACACGCCCTTCTCCATCAAATACCGGCCCTCCACTCATTCCCCCTTTCGTGACAGAATTGTAGCGCAAAGTATAACCGTCTGAATGATTCGGGAGACGGCTGGTAACAAAGCCTGGTGAAAACTCAAAGTTACGTTCAGTTTGATCTTTTCTGCTAGCCGGAATACCTGGATATCCAAACACAAAAATTGGTGTACCAACTGCCGCTTGTTCGGAATCGCCTAAAGTGACAACAGGATAAGATTCTGCACTGTTAAATGTTACGACTGCTAAATCTGGAGCATTCTGGCCTTTCTGCAATAGTACACTTCTGGTTACTTGATAGTCTTTTCCTGTAGATGTGCGAATTGTATAAGTAAATTTAGGATCTACAACAACGTGATTAGCTGTCAGTACAGTGTAAGTTGTGCCTTGTTTAGCAATAAGAAATCCTGTTCCGCTACTCACGAAATTTGGAGATTTACCATTGATTTGAACGGTGACAGATTGAGCTAATTTGGCAATTTCTGGCGAAGACATCGCGAAAATCGGTGCAGGCGCAAACATGACTATTCCTGCTACCGTTACTGTTCCTGCTAGGATGCTGGCGAGGGAATCTAACCGCGAATAACTCCTATTCATAGATAATTGCTGAAGAGTGATAGTTTTTATACTCTGAATAGTATAGGCGAAAATCCCTTGTCGGAAAAATCAATCTACTCGAATTTTTCAGGCGATCGCCCTTTTTCTGACATTCCGTACATTCCTTACATTTCGTACATTAGAGGACAAATTCGTGATAATTTATTATGTGGTTGCCAGCTAGTTTGCGCCTTCACTCAAGTTGGCTCTGCTTCGCCACAACTCTAGCTTTGACTATCCATCGCCTCTTCTTTTGTTTCTATTTCTACTTAAATCATTTCAAGATTTTTTTTTGATAAGAATTAAAAAAAATCGCCCTTTTTTTTCAGCTTAAAAGGTTGACAATTCCTAGTTAATTAGGTATTATCTAATAATGGGAGTGGTGACAAAAATAATTATTTTTGTCACCACTCCCATTATCTAAAATATAAACCCAAAAACACCAAAAATCAATAGGTAAAAACACCTTTTTTACGCCCAGGTTTCCCAACCAACAAAAAACCAGAGACTATTCTGGAAAAGAGGCAACTGATACCCGATCGCGCCCAGCTTTTTTAGCTCGATAAAGTGCCTCATCGGCGATCGCAATCAGCGTCCCAGACTGCGACATCGGTGCCGGAATACAGCAAGCGACACCCAAACTCAGCGTCACATATTCGCTAACAGCAGACTTAGCGTGAACTATCTGCAAATCCCGCACTTGTTCGCGGATAAATTCAGCCACGCAAGCAGCACCTTGAATATCCGTATTCGGCAAAACTACTACAAATTCTTCGCCACCATAACGCGCCACTAAATCAGCAGAACGCTTCACCGAACGCTGAATCACAGCAGCCACTCGCAGCAAACATTCATCCCCCGCTTGGTGGCCGTAGGTATCGTTGTAAAGCTTGAAATAATCGATATCGCACATAATCAAAGACAGCGTAGCTTCTTCCCTCGCCAAACGTCGCCATTCAGTATCGAGATATTCATTAAAACACCGACGATTTTTTACCTGAGTTAAACTGTCATAGGTAGCCAAATACTGCAAGGCTTGATTCACCGTTTCTAACTGCTGTTTTTGCTCCAGCAACTGACGGTTGAGCGCTACCAACTGCTGTTCCGCCGCGTGCGATCGCAACAAATTTCTCACCCTCGCCAGCAATTCTCTCTCATCAAAAGGCTTAGAAATATAATCGTCCGCACCAGCATCCAAACTTTCTATCCGAGCTTCCATCCCCGTGCGCGCCGTCAAAAAAATGACCGGAGTTGAGTTCAATTCTGCTGTATTCCGAATTTGTTTCAGTAAATGCAACCCGTCTTGTCTGGGCATTATTTGGTCGCTGATAATTAAATTTGGTCGCAATATTTTGGCAGTTTCTAAACCTTCTACTCCGTCCCGCGCTACAGCCACTCGGTAATGAGGAGTGAGTAAAGTTTGCAAGTATACCAGCAAAAAATAGTTGTCTTCTACTACCAGTAACAGCGGTAATTCTCGGCAGTCATCGACACATTCGGCTGCGTTTTTTGGCGACTGCAAACTATTAGTTCCGGCCAGAAGGCATTCCTGGCCGATCGCTGTCACATTTTCCCTCAGCCACGGGGAATTCCCAAATCCATTGAGTCCCGCCAGTTGAACGATCGCACCCACCAACTGATTTAGCTCCACGGGCTTGGACAAATGTTTCTGAAAACCTGCTTCCTGAGCCCATGCTGCATCATCTTCCGCCGCACCAGGAGTCAGCGCCACCGCCGGCAGCAATTCCCTCCGCTCAGAAATTTCCAGGGCTCTGACGCGACCAATCAAATCCCAGCCCTCTGCTTCCGGTATCGCCAAATCGCTCACCAACAGGTCAGGCCATGACTTTGTTAACTCTGCCATTACTTCCGGGACACTACGAACCGCTGTTACCTTTGCTCCCCATGCTTCTAAGGCAGAAATCAAATATTCCCCGCTGTCGGCGCTGTCCTTCACCAGCAGCACTTGCTTTCCGGCCAAGGCTTGGGGAACTGATGAGTCTTTATTTTTCCTGTGACCGATCGCACCAAGGCGATCGTCTGGTACATTCTGGTGATTGACCATCGGTAGCTGCACCCCAAAGGTCGCCCCCTCACCAATACCAGGACTCGAAGCCCACACACTTCCTCCGTGGAGTTCCACCAACTGGCGTACAATCGACAGCCCCAAACCCAGACGGTTTTGTTCCTTGCTATTCCAGTTATCTCCGGGGCGGAAGTAGTCAAAAATGTGGGGCAACAATTTACCATCGATCCCGCAACCCCTATCCCTGACTTGAATCAGCACCCCCGACGGGACAGACTCCATTGTGATTTGAACTACCCCCGCCACCGATTTCGGGGTAAATTTGATCGCGTTGGAAAGCAAATTCCAGATTATTTGCTGCAAGCGTTCTGCATCTCCCAAAATATAGTGGATGGCCGGATCGAAAGATTTTTCTATTTGGAGGTTTTTGGCATCTGCTGCTGGACGGAGAATTTCGATCGCCGATTCGATCGCTGATGGGAGGTGGACTCGAAGCATGTTCAGGCGTACTTGACCTCGCAGCAGCCGCGACAAATCTAGGAGATTGTCTATTTGCTGGTTTTGTATCTTGGCGTTGCGCTCGATGATTTCCAAAGCCCTACTGGTAGTGGCTTCGTTTAATTTCCGCGATCGCGCTAGTTGCACCCATCCCAAAATGGCGCTCAGGGGCGATCGTAGTTCGTGGGAAGCGATTCCCAAAAATTCATCTTTGGCGCGGTTGAGTTGGGCTAATGCTGCTTCCTCGGTTTTGTGGTTTGTGATGTCGAATCCGATCGCTAAATACTGATCGGGTTTTCCTTGAAAATCCAGGAACGGAACTATTACTCCATGTACCCAATAATCAGTGCCATCTTTGGTTTGATTTTTAATTTCCCCTTGCCAAACTTCACTTTTTGTTACCGTTGACCGCAAATTTCTCATTAATGCCGAAGATTGATCTTCCGAATGGAGGATACCAAAGTGACAACCGATTAGTTCGCTTCGTGGATATTTAGAAATCGAGCAAACTCGATCGCTCACGTAATTGATAATTCCCTTCCCATCTGTTCTTACCGCCAATGCCGAGCGGTCGATCGCTACTTTCAAATCTAAACATTCTTGAATAGATGAGTCTATACCTTTGGCAATATTAATGCCCTCGCGAGCCGCTCCCTGCTGTTTTTTGAATTCTTTTTGATTCTGAATCTGCTTTTTGATATTCATTGCTGTTTTTTTTCCCTGATAGCTAACACCTTATTTACTCATACCCACAGACATTACCCTGTTTTTTTTACCGCGCCTGGGAGTGAAATACTTGCTAGATTTTGATTTTCAACGGGACTCCCTAGTCGCCCCTAGTCTGGAGTCACATCAATTATATAACTATCCCCTCCATCGCTGCCTACTCTTATTATTCGGTGTGCAATGTCAGCCCCTGCTTAGCTTTATGGTAATTGTTGTGTAATTACCGCACTCAATACAGAGGTATAGATTATTCATAAATAATTTATGTTCCTGGAGTAATCCATGGCACATCTTCCTATCGGTAGCAATTTTTATCATTTTTTTTCTACACCTTGACAGATGTGTATCTTTATTGTATTATTGTATAATACAATAAATTAAAATTTAGTTAACAGAGGATTGAGGAACTAGAATATTAACATATTAATAAAAAATATTTGTGTATCTAAATTCACAAACGAAGCCTAAATAAATAAATGAGCATAAGTTAAGAAAAATATACAATGACCTTCAAAATATATATGAACGATTTCGACAACAATTACAATCAAAAAAATCCTCAAAACCGAGGCTTACTAGGAGCGGGGTGGCAACCTCTATATCGACAATTTGACTGGGAACACTTCCTGCACTTAGTGGCAACAGACCCCAAGGAATTAACTCAAAAAACCTTAGATATAGCCAGCGATATTGCCGATGCAATGGGACGACATCAATATAGTTGGTTTGCCAATATTTTAAATATATTTTCCGAAAATACTCGTTACGAAATTGACGAATATTGGGATTACATCACTCCCCAGCAAGTTTACCCAAATTATCGCTTCCAAGATGTATTGACCACCGAAACACCAGTGGTACAATTAGTCAGTCGCGCCAGCATTCCCATCGAATATGTTCTCAATAAACTCCAAGAAATTACTGTTTTCAAAATTCTGGATTTGTTGGGTAAGCCCGATGGCATTACCCAGCTATTTATGGACAGAAATTTTTCCTATCCCCCGGAACGATTTATGAGCTGGGAACGCTTGGAAGTTTTGGGTACTGTGTATGCTTATTGGGCTGACGCATCCTGCTGGTTACAAATAGACAGCTACGATAGGGGAAAGCGGCGCTACACTCTAATTTGCCAAAACATTGCGCCAATGGTCAGGAAAGCAACTTACAATTTAGCAGTGATTCTGAGTGGATACAAAAGCCGCGTTGGACAGGTGAATAGTCAGTACCAAATTCGGACTTTTCCCGCCGATGTTCAAAGTTTTACAGATAGTGTTCAGCAGGCAATTCTTGACCAAAATCAGTTGGCTGTTCTGATCAGCGGCGCACCAGGGACTGGCAAAACTGCTTGGACTCAAGCCGTTGCTAAGGAAATTTTAGTTCCCCTTGGTTATGTGATTTGTATCTTAGACCACGATGCTGTGGAAAATTTTGTGCCGCCGAGTTATTTAGAGCGGATTTGTATCATTATCAATGAAGCTGATAATTTGGCTCAGGATCGATCGACTGTTTCAGCCCAACGTAGTAATAAAACTGAACATATTCTGAGTTTGTTGGATGGAACTTTGTATCAAAGTGTCATAGATGAACATGGTATTCAATTTCAGCAAAAACTCGTAGTTTTGATGACGTGCAATACCACAGAAAGACTAGACCCCGCAATATTACGGAAAGGAAGAGTGGATTTTACCTGTGAATTTACGTACAAATTTGTCTGAATTAAATTTCAGAGTCTTTATAAATCTGCGCGAGCGCATCAATTTACCCTCTGGCAATACGCAATAATACTGAGAATACTGAGTCTGAGACATTTCCCAAACAGGCTGTTAAGACTTGAATCTGATATTTAAAGCGAAATTTTCCGATCGCCTATAGACAGATCCCGATCGAAAATGATATCAATGATGGGTGAGACCCCCTCTAGGGTATTAGCCGATCGAGTTCATCAGGGACAAAGCATTTTTGTATTAAATAGAATTTTTCAGGATTTACCCACTCCTGACCAAATAAACCGGTTTTTTGACAGAATTAAAAGTCTTAACGCCGTATTTGGATCGAAAAACCAGATTTCTGCGTTGATTTTTTGCCAACTAGACAGATCAGGAGGACTTCCCCAACCGTGCAAACTAGGCCAGTTAAGCAAAAAAGTCAGGTACTGGAAAGGTATGCCGATCGTCCAACCTTCGTTACCCACAAACTGACAGAGGCAACCGTGTCTGAGATTAAAGAGCAATTTCGGCGGTTTGTGGAGCATTCCCCTGACGCCGTAGCAATGGTAGACTGTGAAATGCGCTATCTGTCTGTTTCTCGTCCCTGGGAAACAGCTTGTAACTTAAGTGCCCCAGATGTCATCGGCCAGTCTCATTGGGAACTGTTTCCTCATCTGGCCCAATATTGGCAGCAAACCATCCGCGCTATGTTGGCTGGTGTTTTAGAATATACCGAGTTTGTCGAAGCGCCATCGACATTATCGATCGCCAAAAAAACCGGGCCCGGCGCCACTGCCGAAGCCATCAAATGGGCCTTTAAACCTTGGAAAAATAGCGACGGGGCGATCGGAGGTTTGATTCTATCTACTTCATCCTTAGCCGATCGCATCTCCTCACATCATGGCGATCGCCCTTTGCCATCGGAGATCAAAACCGATCGCCCAGAAACACCAGCACACATCACTAAACTGGCGATCGATACCTGCCCCGATCTAGTCCTGTTCACTACCTCAGAAGGTCAAATATGCTACGCCAACCAAGCTATTTGTCGCAATCTCGGCTACTCTCAGTCAGAACTGCAACAACTCAAAGTTAGCGACATAAATCCCCAGTTATCCTTAGTAGATTGGCAGACTCACTGTAGTCAAATTAAGGAACAAAATTGTCTGACTTTTGAATCCCTGTGTCAAACCAAAGAAGGCAAAAGTTTGCCCGTAGAAGTAAAAGTCAATTATTTTGAATCCGACGGTGAAGAATACTACTGCGCGATCGCCCGCGATATCTCCGATCGCAAAGTAGCAGAATCAGCACTTTTAGAAGCCAAAGAGCAACTTCAAGCCGTCTTGGATGCCGTGCCCGGATTAGTTTCTTGGGTAAGTTCAGATTTGCGGTACTTGGGAGTTAACCGCCATTTAGCTGCTGCTTACCAAATGCCTGCTGAAATATTTGTAGGTCAAAAAGTAGGTTTTTTAGAAACAAGTTCCAAGTTTAACGATTTAGTCTACAAGTTTTTTGCCAGCACTGATAAAACCACATCGGAAGAAGTAACAGCCAGCGTTAAAGGAGAAAACAAAACTTATTTAATTGTTGCTCAAAAATACCAAAAAAATACCATGGCTGTGTTTGTAGGATTGGACATTACAGACAGGAAACAAGCTCTCTCAGCTTTGCAGGAATCCGAGGAACGCCTGCGACAGCAAGCAGCAAAATTGGAACAAATGCTGTGGGTGTTGCAGCGCACTCAAACTCAATTGATTCAAACGGAAAAAATGTCATCTCTGGGACAATTGGTGGCTGGAGTCGCCCACGAAATTAACAATCCAGTTAGTTTTATTTCCGGCAATGTCAGCCACGCTAGAGGCTACATTGAAGATCTGTTGCAATTGGTGGAACTTTACCAAAAATATTATCCCAGTGTAGTGCCAGAAATTCAAAATTACATCGAAGAATTAGACTTAGATTTTCTCAAAAAAGATTTGGTGAAACTGCTAAATTCTATGCAGGTAGGTTCGGAAAGAATTCGCGATGTCGTGCGATCGCTCCGCCTATTTTCCCGTACCGACGAAGCTGAAATGAAGTCCGCAGACATCCACGAGGGGTTGGATAGCACTTTGCTGATTTTGCAAAATCGCCTGCAAGCGAAAGGCGGACGAACCGGGATTTCTCTAGTTAAAGAATACGGTGATTTGCCACAAGTCCATTGCTATCCTGGACATCTCAATCAAGTGTTCATGCACCTGTTAACAAATGCGATCGATGCCTTGGAAAAAGGGGTAAAAGATTCTGATAAATATGGTACAATCAAAGACCATGCTTATTTATCCCCTCACGGCTCCGCAGGTGAAATACTAAATCCCGAAATTCGGATTCGGACGGAAATGGTAGGGGAAAGCGAAGTGGCGATCGCCATTAGCGACAACGGGCCAGGCATGACAGAAGAAGTCCTGGGCTGCATCTTTGACCCTTTGTTTACAACTAAACCTCCAGGCACGAGTACGGGTTTGGGTTTGTCAATATCCCGACATTTAGTAGTAGAAAAACATGGCGGCAAATTGGAATACGTTTCTGAGCCGGGACGGGGAACTGAGGTAATTGTTAAAATTGCGATCGGCAATGGTTAATTAGCTATTTACAAAGGGGAAATAATATGGTAATCGAGTGGCTGAGATTTAAAGTACCTCACGAAAAGTGGGAAGCATTTATTCAGCGAGACGAGGAAGTTTGGACTGCTGGATTAAGAAGTTTCCCCGGTTTTTTGGGCAAGGAAACTTGGGTAGATCCGGTGGAGAATGAGGTGGTGATGTTGATTCGCTGGCAAACTAGAGAGTTGTGGAAGTCGGTGCCGCAAAGTCTAATCGATGAGTTGGATGCTAAAATGGGGGATTTACAAATGCCGATCGCCGAAAGTCGCGAATATCAAGTTCGTAAGTTCTTGCATTAGTTAGTCATTCGTCATCAGTCACGAGATACTGGCAAAAGTGAACAGCTTTGAATTAAACTAGAATTGCTCGAAGTTTCTGGATTCTTATATGGAAACAATGTTTTAGGCGATCGCTCATCAGAAACAACAAAGGACGATCGCACTCCGTACAATAATCGCAGTTTTTGGTGTTACGGGCGATCGCACTCCGTACAACGATCGCAGTGTTTGGTATTTGGTGCCAAGGGCGATCGCTAATCTCACATTTTTGCCTTCTTCATCACCACACCCGCTGAATTGGATAAGCATCAAAAGCCTCATCACGACTAATCAAAACCAGCGAATTATTCATCGTCTGTGCTACCAAAATGCGATCGAACGGATCTCGGTGATGCAGAGGAAGACTTGCATAAATCTCAGTGTCTTTAAACGTAATTGGTAAAATTTGAGCGTTAATGTATTCCAATTCTTGTGGCAGATATTCAAATGACCGATTCAGTTGCAGCTTACCAACATTAATTTTAATGGATATTTCCCACAGGCTGGCAATACTAAAATACAAACCTGTTTTAGTATCGATCGCTTCTTTTGCTTTACTACCGAGATTGGAATCGCCAAGCAAGTACCACAGAAAGGCATGAGTATCTAAAAGAAATTCCATGTTACATATATTCCTTTAAATCTTCCAGCGGTTCATCGAAATCATCAGACATAACGATTTGACCGGCCCAGCTACCATAACCATGAGGTTGTTCAAGTTGTTCTGGAGATGATTCAGTTTTTGCGTGTTTCTCAAGTAAATATTTTGCATAATGCAATATCTCTTGTTTGAGAGATTCTGGCATCTTGACGACTGTTTGAAAAATCTCTAGATCGATAGTCATGATTTTTGTGCAATTTTTACGCTGATCATGTTTACTCATTATACTGTAATTGCAGTCAGAAGGTATTTGCTGTGACGGGCGATCGAACTAAGGCGATCGCTATTAATTTTGGTGAGAGTATGCGCCGGGTGGTATTTGTAGAGCATTCATAAACTCGATCTTGCAGAACTCTCACCATCGAACTAAACTTAACTTATAGACTTAATTTTTTAAGAGCATGGAAACTGTAAATATCCATCAAGCTAAAACAAATCTCTCACTACTACTGTTGCGTGTAGAATTGGGAGAAGAAATCATTATTGCAAACGGAGACATCCCAATCGCGAAGTTGGTGCCGTTTCGTACTTCATCTAATCGACGAGCTAGTTTAGGGCAAGATCGAGGGAGATTTGTTTTGCCAGAGGACTTTAACGATCCTTTGCCAAAAGATATTTTGACCGCATTCGAGGGGGATGAAAAGTGAAACTATTGCTGGATACGCAGTGCTTTTTGTGGTGGTTTGCCCAACCAGAGCGATTGAATGAGGAGGCGATCGCACAGATTGCCGATGAAACGAACGAATTGTGGTTTTCTGTTGCTAGTATCTGGGAAATGGGTATCAAAGTTGCGCTCGGAAAGTTGCCACTGCCAGAACCGATAGATACCTACATTTCTAGCCGTATGATACAGTTAGATGTGCGATCGTTGGAAATTACAGCACCTCATGCCCTGCGGGCGGCTGCGTTACCATTACATCATCGAGATCCCTTTGATCGAATGCTAATTGCCCAGGCTCAGATCGAGGAGATGACGCTTGTGAGTGCTGATTCAATGTTCAAGCAATACAGCGATATTACTATTCTTTGGGCAGCAAATTCGTGAGATTTTACTTCTCATTTATTCTGTCGATCGCACTCCGTACAATCATCGCAGTGTTTGGTATTTGGTGTGAAGGGCGATCGATCTTTCGTTTTAGGCGATCGAGCGTCTGAAAAAAAAAGGGCGATCGCTCTTTTTTACTCAAGCATCGCAACTCGTACAATTATCGCAGTGTTTGGTATTTGGTGTGAAGGGCGATCGCACTAGACTGTTGCTTGAACAAGCATATCTTCTAACTGCTTAATTTGCTTCCAATCAATTGCTGCAACCCAAAGACTTTCTTCTTCTGAATATTGCACCACGCCATCGACTTCTAACTCTTCGTCATAAAATGCTAGTAATTGACCATCTTGCAACTTAATATTTTGGCGACTCAAATCTTCAATTGTACCAACGCAATTTAGGCGAAGGCGACCTTGTTCATCTGCATTATGAAAGTCTGCAAAGATTCTGGGATAATTCATATTTTTGCTCCACTCAGGATGGTTGTGATGGGTTAGCAATCGTTGGTGTCAGCAGCAGACTTGTTTGTTCTGGTGTTAAGCCTGTTAATGTTGCATGATTTGGGCTTCTTCCAGAAGTACGGATGACATCTCCATTGGACGATCGCACCTCACCCACTGTTGTCACACCAACTTGTCCATGAGGGATGGTCATTGCTAATTCTGCTACAGATAATTCTACTGCACATTCTACAGAAATACCCGTGATGCCGCTGGGGTGAGTTCCGGTGCTGCGTTTAATATCTTCTGGGCGATTACGACCGCCACGAACTACTAAGGCTTCGTTTGGAATTCTTTCCACAAATGTAGATTGTTTGATTCAAGTACGCGCTATATATTACCAGAAATTTAGGCTATTCTTCTGGGGATTTTTATATTAGCCTCTTCGGTAAAGGTAACAATAATCAGGACTGTTTTTAGGTAGTAGTCTAACACCCTTGATTCTCCCTTGGAAACTCGATCGCTAAATCCCGATTAAATCCTTATTCTACTCTTGGCAATCAAAAACAGTCCGAAATGTTAAAAAGTGCGATCGCCCTTTTGTACGCTGGGCGATCGCTCATGAGAACATAGAAAGGGCGAGATCCCTACAGGATAGCTACGCTTCACACCCTCGGTGCAATCGTCACCCTTTGAAATGGTGGAAATGGAGCGGATTGTCAGTGAAAATAGAGGTTGGGTGACACGAGGGTTAATGGAATATGTAGGAAAGGGCGATCGCGATGAATGTCAGTCACCAAGATTTATCAGCATAATCTTAAAACAGTTAATTAGACCGTGACAGACTTTTCAAAATACACATCATACTTTTTGGGATTGCTACTAGCTTTAATCAAGGCTATCAACGGAAAATTGAGGAACTACGGTCTCTACTGGATTTTGGCAGCGAATTCTCATGCTCAAAGATTGAGAATGTTTTTTTGATACTCTAGCAGAGTACACTCTCTCCTCATCATGCCCCAGTAAGTATCTGATTGTAACGTCGTAGGACACACCATCTTCTAATAGTTTTACGTAACTAGCAGCAGAGGCGTTAAACCACTGCCAACCAAAATCGAGCAACAGTTGCTTCTCTACTAATTGTGCTACTTTAGGCAGTATTGCCCATCCTCTATAAGAGGATACAGTTGTGTTTAAGTCTCCGGTTCGGCTAATGATTGCAGTAAAAACATCTTCGTTCATTCTTCCATAGTATCTACCATCTGGAAAATCAATCATGGTTGGTGCAAAACGATGCCCTCCAAAGTGACTCGACTCCCATACTTCAACTTTTTCATGAATATTGTTCGAGTCTAGTATATCGTTAGATTTTATGTAGAATGATGTTCCGTACTTGCCACAGCATTGATCAAATCCTCCATGAGTACAAATCAGGATGTTACGATTATTTTCAGAGTTGTCTTGTGATGGAAGTTTCTGATTAATGAAGTAATCTTCAATGGTATCACATACCCGATCGTAATCTGAACATTCTGCTTTATATAAAGTAAATCCCTTGGAGAAAATATAATTACTGGAGCGCAAATAAAACAAAACTTGAATATGATCTATATGCTTAGTATTGTTGTTTTGAATTAAAAGAAAACGTGCAGATTCACGATATTGTTTAACCATTAAGCGTAACTTGTGAGGAATTTTTTTCGATTCAAATGCTTCGTTAGCCCAGGGTTTTTTACATTCAATCAAAATATACACTTCTGTTAAAAGTGCTGTACCAATAAGTTCCTCGTTAAGAAGTAAAGATTGAGCCGAGCAAAAAAACTTGTTTGATGTTACCATACTTACCTCATCAGAGTAGCTCAAGATAATGTTAGTGAGAAAAATTCACATAATGCCTTCAAGCAAATTTTATCAATGCTTCACTTAGCAGATGTTCCAATATAGCAGCAACATCATCTTCAGAAATATCAGACACTTGAAGAGAGTCTTGAAGGCTGAATTCATTGTGGCTAAATATAAATTCAAGAAGACGTTCCGCCTTACTACTAAAACGATGGATTTTTCCATAAATTATCAGATTTATCATGAGCTTATCGTCATCTAAATTTAGCAAAAACTGCTGATTATTATATCGTACAAATGAAGAAGTATTAGGAAAGTTAATTCTGTTTTTGTCAGTAGAGTAAGGTAAATAGAATGGTTCAAATACTTGCGATTTGCTTACACAGTACCTTGTATAATGATCAAAGAGTTGATTGTCATTTAATTTGTGAATAAGCTTTTGTTTTAAGCCATTAAAATGTTGTAAGTGAAGCTCGTGATAGTATTGTTTCTCATGAATTTCGTGGCTAAAAACTAGAGGAAAAGATTGCCTAAAAGAGACATCATCACGCAATTCATTGGTCAACCACGTTGCAAAATCAATCCCTGTTCTTGCATCTATACCGATAGTCAGATGCAGCGACTGATCATCCTTTGCAGTTGCAGCGTGCCAATGACCTCTTGGAATGTATAGAACATCTCCTGAAGATAAGAGACAATCTAGGACAGGAGAATCAGGAATGTCAGAGCTATGACTCTTTTGTACAAATAGTGGGAACTTTGTATCTTCTGAGTCTTCATAGACTTTCCACCTTTTGTGACCTTCAATTTGAAGAATAATCACATCATGATGATCGTAGTGTACATTGAATGCTTGCCGCTCTGGTTGAGAGAAGTAGAGGTTAGCATTAACAGGCTCCCCAATTTCCTTGGATAGCGAATCAACTGCTCTTCTAACTTGTGAGTCATAGTTCTGTAGTTGGTCGATGATGACTGTAGCACCTTTCCGACACCAATCAATAATCTTCGACTGCTCAGATAGATCGTTAATGGGTTTTCCGTCTAAAACAAGTTTCATCGTAGGAAGAGGAAAGAAAGACTTATTCATTATTTGGTTTAAGGAAGACCATCCAAACAACCAATCAAACTTTTTTCCCTCGCTTCTAATTAAAATAGAACGCTTTGTGTAATAAAGTTCTCTGAACTCTTTTAGAGTAATTGGTGCCAAAATTTTTGATAAAGTTGTTGCCATATTATACATCGAAATAGATTTTGGGCAAATTGATAAAAAATGTAAATTCAACCAAGCTTGAAGTAATAATTTCCTAACTTGGCTGAATTGATATATCCGTTAGATGCTGTTAAACCCACTAACCTGATTCTGCCCCCTCTCCTCCATTCTCACCGCTTTCCCAAGTTTGCTTTGTAAATTTTGGACGGGCGACTGGGTAAGGTTTAACTCCAATCACGACCGACAGAACCTTATTCTCTTGTTTCGACTTGGATTTCATGCAAACACCTCATAAAATTGATTAATCCGACCTCACACTAGATTAGGCATTATCATCACCCTCCCCGCTACTCCAATTCAACTTTGTAAACTTCGGTTGCATACTGGGGTAATTCTCAACCGAGATTTGCATTACGTTGACATTCTTTTTTCCCTTGCTGCAAGTCTTGATCTCATTTTTCATTGTTCAGGACTCCTTAAGTTCAAAGTAGACAATGTACAAGCGTCGCAACAGCAGCAACTGGAGCATGGTAACAGTGTGTTAGACTGTAACAGATATCTAACACACTGTTACACGCTAGAAAGCAGCAACTGTTCAATCCCTAAAGTTACGCTTCATACTTCTCTCATGATCCCTATAAATCAAAGCTTTGTCTACCCCAAAAAAGTTCAACTTTGTCTCCATGCCCGTCCCCCCAGTGGCTTCATTTCATCTATTTATGTACAAAAATGTACAAAAATGTATTAAAATGTTCGTTAATGTGAGCTATAATACAAAATAACTTACAGTCCCCGATCTCCATGAACCTAAAAGAAGCCTTAAAACTCGCCGATCGCATAGTCTTCGAGAAAACGGGTCAGCACCTCGACGACTTACAGGAAGCGGTACTAAAAGGCACCGTAGAACGTGAGACATACAAGCACATAGCCAAAGACTTTGACTGTTCTGAAAGTAGTGTGAGAAAAGTAGGCTCGGAACTATGGAAAATGCTTTCAGAACAGTTAGGAGAAGATGTCAGTAAATCAAATTTACGATCGGCAATGCAAAGATTCCAAGTCTCGATAGTTTCACATTATGCACAAGACTCTGCACAAATAGGCTTAGTTAATTATTGTGGAGAAACCAAACACCCGCCAAACATACCAAACTCAAACCCACCAAATCAAGAAACATCCCATCACGACTTAAGCGAGATGCCAGAATTAGGGGCTTTCTTCGATCGCACCCCACAACTCAAAACCCTCACAACCTCGATTCTACAACAAAACAGCAGCCTCATAACCATCACCGGCGGACTCGGTATCGGCAAAACAACCTTAGCAGTGCAACTCGTCCAACAAATCAAAGACGAGTTTGAATACGTCATTTGGTGCAACTTCGACACATCCCCCACCCTCCCTGAATTTGAAGCCCACTTAATCCAGTTTTTCTCCCAGTCAGAAAAGCAAGAATCACCCACAACCAACCAGAAAGCATTACCCCTAATTAAATATTTACAAAAATATCGCTGCTTAGTAATCTTAGATGACATACACAACCTGTTCAGCAGCGGCGAATTAGCAGGAAAATATCAGCCAGAATACGAAGAATATCGCTCTTTATTCAAAAAAATAGAAAAAATATCCCATCAAAGTTGCTTCCTGCTAATCGGTTGGGAACCGCCCAAAGAAGTTCCTCAACTCACCAGCCAAAATACTCCCATTCGTACCTTACAACTCACTGGTTTAGACACCGCAGCCGCACGGGAAGTTCTCAGAGATAAAGGATTAGCAGAACTCGACAACTGCGAAGCACTCATTCACCGCTACCAAGGCAATCCGTTATGGTTAAAAAGCGTGGCGACTTTGATGCAAGAGTTGGGAATCGGCGCGACTGACTTATTAATAGATGATACCATATTGTTACCAGAAGATTTGAAAGATGTTTTACATGAGCAGTTCGATCGCACTTCCGAACTAGAAAAACAAGTCCTGTCATTGCTGGCGACAGAAAACCAGCCAGTCAACTTCGCCAAATTGCTCCAAAATGCACAAATATCATCATCAGATTTGCTCAACGCCTTGCAATCTCTATCGCGCCGCTGCTTGATCGAAAAACAGGAAAGTCTTTACACTCTGTCACCTGTACTGAAGCAGTATATCAAAACTCGACGATCACACTAAAGAAATGGGTTGCGATTTACCGTTGGCTTAGAGTTAGAGGGCGGGTTTTCGAGATTGTTTGTTTCTGGCGATGATTATTCGTAAAACCCGCCCCTACACATTTTTAACACAGAGCACTCAAGAAATGGGTTGCGATTTACCGTTGGGTGAGGGCGGGTTTTCGAGATTGTTTGTTTCTGGCGATGATTATTCGTAAAACCCGCCCCTACAATTTTTTGACAGAGGGTAAGATTTCAATTATACCCAATCCGCCTTAAATACCTCCTTTATTTCTTAGTCGGCGGAGGCAGACTTTGTTTATGTAGAAGCGGTTAAAACCGCCCAATCATAAATGACTGTGACTGTGCTATCAAAGAAAACGGGTTTCGACTTCGCTCAACCAGCAGGTTTTTACTAAATCTGTGGCTGCGACGAAATATTCTCGCAAAAAACCTGGTTTCTGCGCTATCTAGTCTTGTTTAAGAAAATTTTGCATAAAGAGCTAAAATAAAATTAACGCTTAAAAAACCTACTCCTAATACCAGAATCACAAAGATTGTGATACTCAAAATAGACTGGAGCCGATCGCCAATTCCGGGTTTTTCTGAGTTCATCGGTCAATTATTACCATAAATTTGGGATGGGCAATGGATGTTGACTAGGACTTACGCGCAAAATCCTGTAGAATAGGGGCGCGCTCTGACCGATAGCCACAAACCGCTAAATACACTAGACATATCATAATATGCCAGCCATCTTTAACTGACTCGCTCAGGTAAAAATATTAAGAGTGGCAGGAAATAATCTAAGAAATATAGTTTTAAAAAGGATAAAAATCAATGCTCCACCCAATCTCGCAACCTTACCAACAACGAGAAGATACTATGACCCAAAGAGTCCTGCGGCAGCCAAACCCCTCAGCCTCTAAGCAGTTGAGACAAACAGCCCCTCAAAGACACTGGCTGGAGTTGGCAGAATACGCCTCCCTCGCAGCCTCTGGTGTCGGTTCCCTAGCCGTGGCCCTGTCGGGTCAAGCTTTTTACGGTGTGGCCCCCCTAACTTTAGCTTTGTCGCTGAATGTTGCCAACCGTTATCGATTTGAGCAGCAAGTGCGGCTTTATCAAAACTCGGAAATTGCCACAGTGCAAAAGTCTGTAAACAAAGTCGAGAAAACTGCGGCGACGGTAATTCTCAAAGTCCGTAAGCAGTTGTCCGCAGATATAGAATCACTCCGCCAGCAAATGTCTGCACTACCACGGCCCGAAAGTTTTGAGGATTCCATCAATATAGAGCAGCAGTTGCTGAGCTTGGGGCAGTCGGTAGCTTCTTTGCAGGAAATTGTCGCCTCCGCTGTCCTAGATGTCCGCCACCAGGTGAGAGAACAACTCCAAGATTTATCCGTGGGATCGCCGACAAATCTCGAAGCAGTTGAACAGGCGATTGAGGAATTGCAAAGCGTGACTCAACTATTGGGAGAAACTTCGATCACCCAAGATGACTGGGAAGGAGTCAATACTCGATTTTTAGAAGTCCAGAAAGTAATTGCTAATCTCCAAAGCCAAGTGCAGGCTCAAACACAACAATCGGGAGATTTATCCCTCGTCAAGGCGCAAGTCGATAATTTGGAACAGGAACATCAAGAGGTTGTCAAACCTCACCTCAAGCGCTTAATTTCTGTGGTGAAGCAGTTGCAGAATACTTAGTAAAAGTTAGTAGTGTCGTTTCCGGTTGGATCGGAATTATTTAACCGCAGAGGACGCAGAGAGCGCAGAGGGAGATTCCAGTGAGATGAAGACAGGATTATGCTATTTGTGTTAAACAATTAAAAGCTAATCTATCTAGCTGATTTTTTTTCAACCTGTTACCAGAAAATTCAATGACTGCAACCGTTACAATGACTGAGAATCCGTTACTAATTGGCAAAGGATTGCCTCCTTTTGAAGCGATCGCCCCCGAACACATTATCCCTGCGATCGCCCACCTGCTGCCGCAACTAGAAGCAGAACTGACTGCTTTAGAAGTCTCTGTCAAGCCCACTTGGAGTGGCCTAGTAGAACCTCTACAGGAACTCGGAGAGCGTTTAAATTGGACTTGGGGCATTGTCGGACATTTGATGGGGGTGAAAAATAGCCCGGAATTGCGATCGGCTCACGAAACTGTACAGCCAGAAGTAGTAAAATTTTGGAGCAAGCTCAGTCAAAGTAAGCCTCTTTACGAAGCTTTTAAAGCACTGCGGGCTAGCGAAAGTTGGGATAGCCTGGAGTCAGCTCAACAGCGAATTGTAGAAGCTGCTCTGCGAGATGCTGAACTCTCTGGCGTTGGTTTAGAAGGTGAAAAAAAAGAGCGTTTTAATGCCATTCAATTAGAATTAGCAGAAGCTACTACTCTATTTTCCAATCACGTTCTCGACGCTACCAAAGCCTTTAGTCTCACCCTCACCAACAAAGATGAAATTGATGGTTTACCTCCGAGTTTGTTGAGTTTAGCAGCCCAAGTTGCTCGCAGCGCCGGCGCAGAAAATGCTGATGCTGAAAATGGCCCTTGGCGCATTACGTTAGACTTTCCCAGTTACGGCCCTTTCATGCAGCACAGCACCCGTGCTGATTTGCGGGAAAAATTGTACAAAGCTTTTATTAGCCGCGCTTCTAGTGGGGAATTGAATAACTGGCCCTTGACCGATCGCATTTTAGCACTACGCCAGGAACAAGCTGCTTTGCTGGGTTTCAGTAGTTATGCAGAATTGAGTTTGGCGAGCAAAATGGCTCCCAACGTTGCAGCAGTGGAAGCTTTATTAGAAGAATTGCGCCTCTCTAGTTACAATGCTGCGGTTAAAGATTTAGAAGAATTGCAGGCTTTTGCGGAGGCAAAAGGCGGACTGGAATCTGGGAAATTGAAGCACTGGGATGTCACTTTTTGGTCGGAACGACGACGGGAAGAATTGTTTGCTTTTAGTGCGGAAGAATTACGTCCTTATTTTGCTTTACCACAGGTATTGGAGGGGTTATTTGGATTAGTTAAACGACTGTTCGGCGTGACAGTAATTGCTGCGGACGGTCAAGCTCCTGTGTGGAACAAAGATGTGCGTTATTTCCAAATAAATGATGAATCAGGAAATGCGATCGCCTATTTCTATTTAGATGCCTACAATCGCCCGGAAGAAAAGCGTGGCGGTGCTTGGATGAACGAGTGCGTGGTCCGGGCTTCCTTTGTGGAAGCGGGTGCTACTAAGACGCGCTTACCTGTGGCATATTTGGTTTGCAACCAAAGTCCGCCCGTGGATGGTAAACCGAGTTTAATGACTTTCTTGGAAGTAGAAACTTTGTTCCATGAATTCGGTCACGGTTTGCAGCATATGTTGACCAAGGTCGATTATGCGGGAGCATCTGGCATTAATAATGTTGAGTGGGATGCTGTGGAGTTGCCCAGTCAATTTATGGAAAATTGGTGTTACGATCGCGCTACGTTGTTCGGGATGGCAAAGCATTATGAAACTGGGGAAACTTTGCCAGAACATTATTACCAAAAGCTGTTAGCAGCGCGGCATTACATGAGTGGTAGTGCCATGCTCAGACAAGTACATTTTAGCAGTGTTGATATCGAATTGCACCACCGCTATCAGTCCGGAGGTAGCGAAACTGTGATAGATGTCCGCAACCGCATTGCTAAAACTACTACTGTTTTACCTCCTCTGGAAGAAGACGCATTTTTGTGCGCTTTCGGACACATTTTTGCTGGTGGCTATGCAGCGGGTTATTACAGTTATAAATGGGCAGAAGTGCTTAGTGCTGATGCTTTTGCGGCCTTTGAGGAAGCGGGTTTGGAGGATGAAAGTGCGATCGCCTCTACAGGCAAGCGCTTCCGCGATACAGTATTAGGATTGGGTGGCAGTTTGCACCCGATGGAAGTGTTTAAAAGTTTCCGGGGACGGGAACCGAGCACTAAAGCTTTGTTAAGACATAGCGGTTTAGTGGCGGCTTAATCCACTCAGGACATACCCACAAGGGACAAAGAACCCGGTTGGGTGCATCTCTATTTTGCAAGTATATTCGTAGGGCGAAGCATGACCGCTGTAAATCTCTGGCGCGAGCTAATAAATTGTCTGCGGTCATGCTTCGCCTATGCAAAATCGGGATGCTCCCACCCGGTTTCTGTCAGAAACCGGGTTTTGTAGTATCAGTATTATTACGGCTATTATCCCTTGAGTATTTGTTGAATTAAGTATGTAATTTTACTTAAAAATAGGAGTTAATAGTTTTTCCTATTGAGTGGATTTTGTTTGGATACAGATAATGCTTTTATTGGCAACTATAAATCGAGAACTTTACAAAATTTTTCATACACCGGGAAAAATAGCTGCTATTTCTTAAAGTTTTGATAAAGAAGGGGGACTGCGACTGATGGGGATTTGGGCTGTTTTCTGTCAGTCAGTTTGCGATCGAATCAATCCAGGAGTCTAAAACTAAAAAAGTATTTGAGCTGAGTTTGAAAGTGGTAAAAAAACAATATTTGTATATATGATGATAAATCAGGAATAACAGTCGATCGTTCACCTATACATTCAGCTTTTCATGGATATTCAATTAATTAATATCGGTTTTGGTAATATTGTGTCTGCTAATCGAGTGATTGCCATTGTCAGCCCAGAGTCAGCGCCAATTAAACGGATTATTACCGATGCGCGGGAGCGAGGACAACTGGTGGATGCTACCTACGGACGCCGCACGAGAGCGGTTATTATTACGGATTCAAGCCATGTGATTCTCTCGGCGATTCAGCCGGAAACCGTGGCTAATCGCTTTGTGGTGAGCAAAGAGGGCCAAAGTCGGGATGATTGAGCTTGTGACGGTTGCAATTTGAGCGCCTACAGTCTAGACTGAGCGACAACTTAAATTGTTAAAAGTTTCTATTGTCAACATGAAATCAGGGAAATTAATTGTTCTGACAGGGCCTAGCGGTGTGGGGAAAGGCACCTTAGTTCGATCGCTCCTCATGCGCCATCCCGAACTTCATCTCTCTGTATCGGTGACAACTCGTGGGTCTCGTGAAGGAGAAATTGACGGACAACACTACTATTTTGTCAGTCGCAGTCGCTTTCAACAAATGGTTGAGGCTGGAGAATTGGTTGAATGGGCTGAGTTTGCAGGTAATTTTTACGGTACTCCCTATTTTGCTCTCCAGCGGGGTATCGAAGCGGGAAAGTTGGTATTGCTAGAAATTGAGCTCGAAGGTGCTAGACAAATTAGAGATAAGTTTCCAGAGGCGCTGCGAATTTTTATTTTACCTCCTTCTTGGGAAGAATTGGAACGCCGTCTGCGGAGTCGGGGTCTAGATTCTGAAAGTGCGATTACCCGTCGGTTGTTACGGGCTAAAGCAGAAATTGAAGCTGCTGGAGAATTTGATTTTCAAGTTATTAATGATGATTTGGAAGTTGCTTTAAAAGGGCTGGAATCTGTTTTGACTGTTGAATGTTGACTGTTTCTTCCCTCGGTTCTCGGACTGACTCGCTTCAGTCAGCTTCGCGGTGCGCGGCCTAGTCGAAGGGTCGAATGGCCCTCTTCCTTCTTCCCCATTCCCTCTTCCCTCTTCCTTCTTCCTTCTTCCTTCTTCCTTCTTCCTTCTTCCTTCTTCCTTCTTCCTTCTTCTATAACCATTTTTCAGTGCGGGCTAAAACTTCGGTACTTTGTTTGATGGCTACACAAATTTTTAAATTCAATTCCAGTATATTTGAGTCCGGGAATAATCTCCTGATTGGTTCAATTTCGCGGGCGGAACAGCCCAACATTTCCATATAAGCTAGGGTCCATCCAATGGCTGCAATGTCAGTGATATTTCCGGTCCCTTCACAAAGGTGACAGCTAATTCCGGCTTGGGGGCCACACTCAGGACAAACCCAATTGCAGCTCGATAAATGTGGCGAATTTGTGCGAGTATTTGATGCGATTTTTAAGGCTTTAATGTGATTTTGAACTACTTGGTCAAAACTTCGAGCTTGCTTGAGGTGGTGGATGGATTTGCTGCGCGACATGGAATGTTCTGCTGGCGGTGCGGCCGCAATCATTGGTGCTGTTTGCTGTGCTATTCTATGTCCAGATTCCCCTAGATTTGCAGTTAGTTGAATGCCGTAATCCTTTAACTCTTGGCGATGATCCTTCTGCTGAGATTCTGTGGATGGAAAGGAGGAATTGGGCTCGCCAGTGGTGAAAGATGGTTGAATGCGATCGGCTTCTGCTTGTATGGAGAGGTGATGTTCGATCGCCAGAGACCAAGTTCTTCTGTGTCGAATGTTGCCATATTTTCTGGCTTCTTCCTCAGTAATACCGATCGCCTCCGCCTCTTGGCGCAACATATTCATGGAAGTCATAGAAACTGATATCATTAATATATTATTTCCAAACAAGTTGAATAAATCACCTTAGATATATTAGCCTAGATTTGCCAAATTAGGACGATCGATGAATTCAAGTATTTCCGACATAGCTTTATCTGTTGCTCGACTCACATCTTACCTCCAAGACTTGTTGGAAGGCGATCGCCACTTGCAATCCCTGTGGGTAACAGGGGAGGTCGCCAGCGTTTCCGAACACCCCAGCGGTACTTATTTCACCCTCTGCGATGCCGACAAAAGCGCTGCTATTCGCTGCGTAGTCTGGAAATCTCAGCGAATAAAATTAATAGAGAAGCCGACAAAAGGAGCGAAATTGCTAGTAATGGGAAGCCTCCGGGTTTATAAAGTCCGTGGCGAGTACCAGTTGACTGTTTCCGAATGTGTAATCGCTGGGGAAGGCTTACAAGCTTTGCGATTGCAACAATTACGATCGCGCTTGGATGCTGAGGGTTTGTTCTCACCCGCGAGAAAACGCCCAATTCCCACACACCCGAAAATCGTCGCCGTGGTGACATCCGATACCAGTGCGGCTTGGGGAGACATTCAACGCACTCTGGCTCAAAGATATCCCGGCTTGCAGGTATTGTTATCGCCGACTGGGGTGCAGGGAGAATTGGCTCCTGTGGGCATTGTGAGAGCGATCGCCCGCGTGGAATTGGACGGTAGGGCTGATTTGATCATTTTAGGGCGGGGCGGCGGTGCTGCCGAAGATTTGGCTAGTTTTAATGATGAGCGAGTTGTCAGGGCGATCGCGAATTGTGCCATTCCAATTATAACAGGCATCGGTCACGAAAGAGACGAATCTCTCGCCGATTTAGTGGCCGATAGACGAGCTCATACTCCGACAGCGGCGGCGGAACAATCAGTACCTAATTTAGCAGATATTTACCTCCAACATCGACAGCGAGTCGTCAATTTAGGAAACGCTGTACGAGCAAAATTTCAGACAGAAGAGCAACATTTACAACTGCTACAAAATCGATTAAAGCGTTTACCTACGACATCTCGAAGTTTACAGCAAGCCAGTGGTAAATTGGAGGTGTTGCAAGAAAAGTTATCGACCTTAAATCCGGCGGCGGTTTTGCAAAGAGGTTATGCTGCGGTCATCCAAAGTGATGCTACGATTGTCCGTACAACAGATGGTTTAGTATTAGGAGAGGAGTTGACCGTTAAGTTGAGTCGGGGCATTTTGAAAGTTAAGATTGTCGAAATATTGGATGCAGAAAAAAGTTATGATTGATTCAGAGTTAGACTGGAATTATGAAGCAACAGTCGATCGCATAGAAGCAATAATTCAGCGAGTAGAATCGGGACAATTGCCTCTAGAACAGGTTTTTGAGCAGTTCTCGGTAGCTGTCGAATATTTGCAGGAGTGCGAAAGTTTTTTGGCGCGGGGAAAGGAACAGATGAATTTGTCGATCGAGATTTTAGAAGATGAAATAGATTTTTAGGACTTCTTAATAATCTACCAAAATATCGTAATCACCATGAGTCCCTATCCCAAACCAAACAATACCTTATATTGATAATATAAGGTATTTTCTCAAGGCGATCGCACTTATTTAAAATCCATATCTATCCCTGCTAAAATCGCCTCAGCTTCCCCACACAAAGCAGCATGACAGCAACCGTTACTAGCCAACAATCCCCCCCACTGACTCACATCTCCCCGGTTATATTGCAAAGCAGAACCGTCAAAACGAGTAAATCGGCCGCCCGCTTCGGTCAAAATCAATTCTGGTGCCGCCAAATCCCAATCTTTAGGCGCAGACTTTCCCGACAGCGCAATATAAACATCAGCCCTTTGTTCCACAATTGTCGCCACTTTACAGCCGATGCTTCCCACAGCTAGTTGATTTTGACAAGGCAGTTTATGCAATAATTTATTAAAGCGATCGTCCCGGTGACTGCGACTGGTTACTATAGATAAATCCGCCACTATATTGCGATCAGAAACCTGCAACTTTACCCTAGAACCATCTCGACTTTCCACAAAAGCACCAGCATCTTTGATGGCGTAATAAATCTTTTGTTGTTCCGGCCAAGCCACCACTGACAAAACAGGTCTTCCGTGGTATGCTAAAGCAATATGAACTGCAAATTCCCCTGTCCTATCAATAAAATCCCGCGTTCCATCCAAAGGGTCAATAATCCAAACCCAATCTTGAGTTAAGGCAACTTTCCCGTTTTTTTCTAAATAAGTTTTGTAAGTTTCTTCGCTAAGATACCCAAATTCTGCATTCCCTAAAGATGATTGTAATTCAGCGAGAATATAAGAATTGACAGCGACATCGGCGGCGGTGACTGGCCCATCTTTTTGTTCTTGGATGTTGAGGTTGGGAGTGTGGGAATCCTGGCGATAGTAGGATTGTAAGAGATCTGATGCACCCCAGGCGATCGATCGCACGATTTCGCTGATTTCTTCTAATTTTTTCATCCTCAAACTTCCCCTAATATTAGCTTAATCATACTCGTTACTCGTTCCCAGGCTCTGCCTAGTAACGAGAGAACTTCTGTAGGGGCGGTGCTCCGTGCTCGCCCCTGAAAATTACCAATTAATATGAGGATATTTCCACTCATAATAATTGGGAAATACAAAATTAGTAAAGGAAACCGAAATACTCACATCCAAGGATTTTACATGATGCCACCAACCCACAGGAATAAAGATAGCTTCTCCCGGTTCCAAAATCACTTCAATGATTTTCGCCTCTCTGTAAAGAGGATACTTTTCATAGTCGGGATTTTCGCCATCCACCTTACTAAAAACGCCCACATGATTGTAAAGCAGAGGTGTTTGTTGGGGACAAATTAATTTAATTAATTTTCGACCCGAAACTTGCGCTAAAATTAAATTAACTGGGTCATGGTGTAGGGGCGTAATCGTACCTTTTGGACCGAACCAAAAGAAAACTCTACCGCTTGTTTCCGCAGGATTTAAGTATTCTGGAAAAATTTCGATGTCATTAAATAGAGGTTTGAATTCCGCTCTTTCCAAAGTTTGGTTGTTAGCCACCATGTAGCAGTCATTGGTGGGGCCACCATTGACCACCATATCCACGTATTCGCGGAATAATACAGTTTTTTTGTGATTTTCGATCTTAATTTCATAATCCGGGTCTGAGTTCCGGTTGACTTGAATTTGCACCTCTGCATCGCCGTATTTTTGCTGCAAATACTCCGGTGTCCACAACTGCAACGCTTTCCAATTGTGCATGATGTTCGTAATAATTACTGGCGTATTTTTGGCGTAGTAATTTTCTAGGAAATATTCTCGCGAAAGGCTGCTCTTGCGTTCGATTGTCCCGTATTTTGCCGACAGGGATGCTAATTGATTGTTAATGCTAAGTTGGGATTCTAATTTCTGCAATAACTGCACGTATTGATTACCGGCTTGGAAGTAGGGGTGAGAGGATATTTCCCGGACTTCTGCTGTGGCTGTTTCTGCATCTATACCCGTACTTACTAGGGCTTGAATGATTTCGGCGTCGGGTTTATTTAATAATTTGTTGGCTGCTACCCACTGTCTCATGTTGTCGGGGACTTCTTTTTTGCTTGGAGTAAGTAGATTTTGCAGGTTTTGCGTCAGCCATTCTAGATTAACCTGCTGTTGGTCAGTCATGGTAATCCGCAAAGGGGGAAGTGTGATGGTTAGGGGTTGGGTATCAGGCATGATTTTGGTATGTTGTTTTGGGACTAAGTATAGCTATTTTAGCGAACCGCGAAGGCGCAAAGGGCGCGTTCCCCGCAGGGGTTCCCGAAGGGTAGGAAGATTGGGATGAAGTTTACAATTTTTGCATGATTTTTGTATGTTGTTTTGGGACTAAGTATAGCAATTTTAGCGAACCGCGAAGGCGCAAAGGGCGCGAAGGAAGATTGGGATGAAGTTTAGAATTTTTGTCGGGGTTGTTTTTAAGATTTTAACTTAGGGAGTGTTGTCTGTTCAAGTTTTCTGGCGGGGAGTGGTTTTCCCCGGATATTTTGGTAAGTTTTACTTGAAGATTAACTATTTTTTATCCAGCTACGGGTTCCGAATTCTTGGCAGGAATCCCCAGCGATTTTGGCTGCTGCGCTGAGACTGTCTGTAAACTTTTTTTGCAGAATGTAGTGACAAAAAGCTCCGTGAAAAATATCGCCTGCACCTAAAGTGTCTGTGGCTTGAATTTGAGGTATTTCTAAACTGCCATAGTTGCCATTGCTGAGGTATAAAATCGGTTTTTCGCCACGAGTGATGGCAATATTTGGAATTCCGGCTGCTGATAAATAAGCAAACACTTCTTCTGGGTTGTAGCAGTTGGGTGGATGAAAATTATCGGAGCATATAGCCCATTCAATAAATGGTAATATTTTGTCTAATCCTGGTTTCCAACTGCCTCCGTCGAGTACCATTGGGATGTTCTGGGAATTGGCAATTTTAGCAATTTGTGTGCTGGCTAATATTTGGTGTCCGTCTATCAGGACAATATTAACGGATGTTAAAATATCTGGGTTAATTGTTTGAGTGTCAACCTGGGATTTTGTAGCATTAATCGAGATCACCGATCGCTCTCCGGTTCCTTGAGTTACAATAATTGAAGAAACTGGCGGTTGATCCGATCGCCTCAGTCCTAAATCGATTATCCTCACATTATACTCAGCCAGGTCATTTTTAATTAATTGGGCGATCGCATGAGTGCCCAAAACCCCAGCCCATATCGCCCTATTCCCCAAATAACTAAAAGTCACCGCAGCATTCGCCGCCGGCCCGCCCGCTGCAATGGTACAATCGGAAGCAACAACTTTTTGATTTTCACCTGGAGGCTGCTGGGCTAAATAAATTAAATCCAAAGTCCCCAATCCCAAAAACAATCCCGTTTTCATATCTGCGTTAATCCGCGTTTATCTGCGGTTAAAAAATCTACATCTTAAAATGCAAGCAAATCCTAATACAGGAACACTTTACATCGTCGGAACCCCGATCGGCAACCTCGAAGACATGACATTTCGCGCCATCAAAATTTTGCAAGCAGCCGACTTCATCGCCGCCGAAGATACCCGCCATACAGGTAAACTTTTGCAACATTTCCAAATCAAAACTCCCCAAATCAGCTATCACGAACACAACCGACATCAACGACTTCCCGAACTCATCGACAAACTGCTTTTAGGCAAAGATATCGCCCTAGTTACAGATGCTGGAATGCCCGGAATTTCCGACCCAGGTTCCGAGTTAGTCAAAGCCTGCGCCGATGCTAATATTAACATCATCCCCATTCCCGGAGCCTGTGCTTGCATAGTAGGAATTAGTGCATCAGGATTACCCACCGACAGATTTGTATTTGAAGGTTTCTTGCCCGCTAAAGGTCAAGAACGCCAACAAAGTTTAGAAGCTTTGCAAATAGAATCCCGCACCATTATCTTATACGAATCTCCCCACCGATTGCGACAAACTTTACAAGATTTAGCAAATAGTCTGGGAAGCGACAGACAGATTGTACTGGCGAGGGAGTTGACCAAGATGCACGAAGAGTTTTGGCGTGGTAGTGTAGAAAGTGCGATCGAACTTTACACAAATAATGAACCCAAAGGAGAATTTACCCTCATCATCGGCGGCCTCCAAACAGCCGCGCCAATATTCTCCGAAGACGCCATCAAAGCCGAATTACAAACATTAATCAATGAAGGAATCAGTCGTTCCCAAGCCAGCCGCCAACTAGCCCAACAAACATCCCTCCCCCGCCGCCAAATCTACCAACTCGCCCTCACACTAGACGACAACCAATCACCAGAATAAACCTCCCTTCCTCCCCTCTGCGCCCTCTGCGCCCTCTGTGGTTAAATAAAAAAAGCCAGACAATCATACTAAAAACTATATGGTACGCGGAAACTACGATCGACAAAAACCCTATTTAAGCAACCCCCACATCAACAAACCAATCGCCGAGATTTATGCAGACTTAGACGCCTTTAGCTGGGAAATATTCGAGGATCAACCTCACCGCTTCGATACAGTAAGTTTCTACGTCTTACTTCCCCCATTGTTTTACGAAGGAAAATTCATCAAAGGCATTTACTTCAGCGAAGGAGTCGAACTCATCAAAAAACTCTTTCCCCAACTTGAATCAGTATTTTTTGCCTTTACCTATTCTCCCGGAATCTCCTATTCTTGGGCCCCCGTAGCCGAGGCATATTCCAGCTTGTACAAAAACCCACAGCGCGAGAAATGGTTTCGCGAAACTTATCCCGATCGCGCCCACAAACCAATTATACCACTACAAGACACCGACTTCATCAACGAATACCTAATTTCCCCCAGAAACGTCCCTGAAAAAGACATCGACTTACTAGCCGTCGCCCGCATCTCCGAAGAAAAAAACTTACCCACAATCGCCAAAGCCTTAAAAATTTACCGCCAAAAATACCCGCAAAAACCAATAAAATTAACAGTTGTCAGCGGACACGATTTTGATGCAAACAACCTCAAAACCCTCGACGAGTACGCCTTAAAAGAATGGCAGCAAGTCGAGACAATTTTAGGTAATCCCTCAGACTACATCAACTTACTGCCGAGAGTTGACTACTACAACGAAATGCCTCTGTATTATTCGCGATCCAAAGCATTTGTTCTCGGTTCCCTCCTCGAAGGAAAAAACCGAGGAATCACCGAAGCCATGAGTTGCAACGTACCAGTAATTTGCTTCCAAGAATTCAACCAATATGCCAGAGGAAACGCACCTATTTTCCCCGAAGGTGCAGGGCTGTATGCTAAATTCGACCCAGAATCTCTCGCTGATACTATATATACAGTATTAGAAAATCGGACAGAATTCAAACCGCGATATCAGTATTTAAAGCATTGCGGGCGCAAGAACTTTTTCAATACTTGTATAGACAGTTTTCCCTACTACCAGCACAACATTCCCGACTACAAACCCGGAGATGTTGTTAACAATTTGTGGCTGGATTTAGCAGTTCAGCAAAACTATCAAGTCAGCTTGAACAGCTTTTTATACGGAGGTTCGCCCCTTTCTCACCTGCGCGGGATAAATACGATTCAACAAAATCTCGGCGAGCTCACAAAGTTTATAGCTAAGTAAGATACCCACAGGACACGGCAATGCCGTGTCCCTACGGGATATGTCGCACCAAAGGCGATCGCAATTGTCTAAAACCGCATGAATTAGTAATTTTTGCTACAGTCACAACCACATTTATGGTATTATAAAATATACTAAGTTTCTAAAGTTCCGGCAGGTCGCAAACAAAAGTTATTGAACTGTGATAAATTTTTGAAATAAGATGTCATTCAGTAGGAGAAACACAGAATGCACGACTTGAAAGTTGTCATCATCGGTGCGGGAATTGGCGGCTTAACTGCGGGCATTGCCCTACAACAAGCTGGCTATGAAGTTGAGATTTACGATCGCGTAAAAGAACTGCGCCCCGCCGGCGCTGGCATCTCCCTATGGTCCAATGGAGTCAAAGTTCTCAACCGCCTGGGCTTAGGCGAAGAAATGGCAAAAATCGGCGGGCAAATGGAGCGCATGGAATACCGCACCAAAACAGGCAAACTCCTCAACGACATCGATTTAATGCCACTAATTGAACAAGTTGGTCAGCGCCCCTATCCCGTTGCGCGCCGCGATTTGCAAAATATGTTGCGATCGGCATTTCAAGGAGAAGTCAAGCTCGATCGCAAATGTATTGCTGTAGAAGAAGATGAAAACAAAGTAACAGCAATTTTTGAAAATGGAGACAAAGCCCAGGGCAATTTATTAGTGGCTGCTGACGGCGTGCGCTCTATTTTGCGTACCTATGTATTGGGCTACGAAGTAGAGCCAAAATACGGCGGTTATATCAACTGGAATGGGCTAGTTCCAGCCGATGCAGAACTCGCGCCGAAAAACACTTGGGCGATATATGTCGGCGAGCACAAACGGGCATCAATGATGCCAGTGGCGGGGGATAGATTTTACTTTTTCTTAGATGTTCCCTTACCCAAAGGCACTCCCGCTAATCCCGATAATTACAAAACGGAACTCAAAGAACACTTTAAAGGTTGGGCAGAACCAGTACAGTTGCTGATAGATAGGTTAGATCCCGCAGCAGTGGCGCGGCCGGAAATTCACGACGTAGGACCGATCGATCATTTCGTTCGCGGTAAAGTAGCTTTGCTGGGAGATTCCGCCCACGCCACCTGCCCGGATCTCGGCCAAGGAGGCTGTCAAGCCATGGAAGATGGGCTGGTACTCAGTAACTACCTTTTGAGTACGAATTTGGGGGTAGAAGACGCGCTCAAACGTTACGAAACCGAGCGCAAACAGCGGGCCAATGCCGTTGTCGAAAAAGCCCGACAGCGCGCGGAACAAATACACGGCAAAGATCCAGTTGTAACAGAAAAATGGTATGCACAATTGGCCTATGAAAAGCCTACTGATGTCACCGATGCGATCGCCAAAGTCATCTCGGCCGGCCCGTTACACTAATAGAAACTAGCGCCGTTAGTCTGGTTGCCAGGCTCTGCTTGGTAACGAGTTGACGAGTAGAAATTAGCAGTTAATCAATCATTCAATAATGTCAGGAAAACTTACTACTCACGTTCTCGATACAGCCAGCGGGTGTCCGGCAGCAAATATGTCGATCGCCCTGCAATCTATTGACCCAAAATCCGGCGCAAAAACCCTGTTGAAAACTGTAACAACGAATGCCGACGGCCGCACCGCAGCCCCGTTACTATCAGAAAGCGAACTCAAACCAGGAGTTTACGAATTAGTCTTTTCCGTTGGCGAATACTTCGCGCAATCTGCCAAAAATTTGCCAGAACCGCCTTTTTTAAATAGCATTCCGATTCAGTTCGGCATTGCCGATATCACGGCACACTATCACGTACCTTTGCTAGTTTCTCCTTGGTCTTATAGCACCTATCGCGGTAGTTGAATAGAGGGAAGAAGGAAGAAGGAAGAAGGAAGAGGGGAGAGAGAAGAAGGAAGAAGGGTTTAATTATTATTTAGAATAGGAGAGAATATGTTAGTTACAAAGCAACCTGTTTTCAAACAATTCTGGTATCCAGTCATTCCCACAGCCCAATTGTCCGGCGAACCAAAAGGTTTTGAACTATTAGGAGAACCCATAGTTTTGTGGTTAGATTCCCAAGGTAAACCCGCAGCAGTTGAAGACAGATGCTGTCACCGCACAGCCAAACTTTCCCTAGGAAAAGTTGTCGATGGTAACATTTCCTGTGCCTACCACGGCTGGACATTTAACTCATCTGGAACCTGTGTTTGCGTTCCGCAGCAGCAAAAAGACACCATCTCTCCTAACTACAAAGTAAAAGCATACCAAACGTGCGATCGCTACGGATACGCTTGGGTTTGTCTGGGAGAACCCCTAACAGATATTCCCGATATTCCCGAAGCTTCAGACCCCAACTACCGCCAAATTCACGAATTTTACGAACCATGGAATTGCGCAGGATTGCGAGTAATGGAAAATGAATTAGACATGGCTCATCCTACTTTTGTACATACCACAACCTTCGGTAGCGAATCACATCTGACACCGGATGTAATGGAATTTCAAGAAACAGAATGGGAACTACACTATCACAGCGTTTTAGGTGTAGTCAATCCTGCCCAGCAACAGCAAAACTTAAAAATGGAGGAACAGGAAACAGTGCGGACAATCGATGGAATTTGGTTTATGCCATTTACCGTCAAACTCAGGATTGTTTACCCAAATGGACTCGTTCACATCATTGTCAATACCATGACTCCGATTAACGATTCCACTTCTCAAATGGTGCAATTTTGCCTCCGCAACGACACCGAAACAGATGCCAAAACCAGCGACATTATTGCCTTCGATCGCGCCGTTACATTAGAAGACAAACGCATTTTAGAAACAACAGATTGGGACGTACCCCTCGACATCAACCAAGAACAACATATGCTAACAGATAAGCCGGGAATTATCATGCGCCGCAAAATTGCAGCACTCCTAAAAGCCCACGGCGAAACCGAAAAAACCAAAGTCAGTCCATAATACATAGCCGGGGCGGGTTTTTGAGATAGTCGGTTTTTGGCGACTATTGTTGGTGAAACCCGCCCCTACAGGAATCATAGTCAATCAACAGTTGAAGATTATTTACTACTTCCTTCTTCTTCTTCTTCCCTCTTCTTCCTTCGTGCCCTTCGCGCCTTCGCGGTTCGATGTACTAAAAAGTAAAACAAAAATTGAACATAATCAACCCGATTCAAAATGCCATACTCTTTAGTTCAACTCAACCAACTCAGCCAGGAAGAATTTACCCAAGCTTTGGGCGCGATTTTTGAACACACGCCCGACATCGCCCGTCGCACTTGGGACGATCGCCCTTTTGCATCCACAGCCGACTTATACGCCAAAATGGTAACAGTAGTCAGCGCCATGAATGTCGGCGAAAAACTAGCTTTAATTCAAGCCCACCCGGATTTAGGAAGCAAAGCAAAAATGGCAGAAGCCTCCGTTAGCGAACAAGCCGGTGCGGGTTTGGATAGGCTGTCAGTTGACGAGTTCGATCGCTTTCAATCCCTAAATCGATCGTACCGCGAAAAGTTTGGTTTTCCCTTCATTGTGGCGGTGAAAAACCATACTAAAACCAGCATTCTCGCAGCATTTAAACAGCGCCTGGACAATTCCCCAGAAACTGAAATGCAGCAGGCTGTAGCTGAAATTTGCGAAATAGCCCGCTTTCGCATCGAGTCAGCAATCCGAAATTAATCACTCCGACTCAAGAAACCGGGTTTTTACGAAAATACTGCGTTACAGCCCGCAGATTCCCAAAAAACCCGGTTTCTGGGGCCCAATCACAATTTAAATGCAGGAAATATCACCCGATCGGGCGATACTTTCCACCAAAATAGTTGTATATTAGTATCATAAGGCACAGAAAAAGATTCGGACATACCAAATCAAGCTGGTATGGTGACAGGTTTCCATGTGCCTCCCAGAAAAACTATCTTGGAGGCAAAGTTATGACATTCTTCAATCGCAAATTCACAAAAAAATCCCCCGCGCCATTACCTGTAGCAGACATCAAACAGGCTGAGCACGAAGAACCGATGGGCCATATGCACCGCAATTTCCGGCACTGGGTTTGGTTGAATCCATCCCATCACCGCGCCCAGTAAATTAGGTACTTCTCCGCCGCCGCAAACAAGCCATAAAGCACGGTTCCCATCACCGCCAAAACCATCAATCCTGCAAAACCTAAAGGCACGTCAAAGTTAGAACTCGCCGTGACAATTAAGTAGCCTAAGCCTTTGTTGGATGCTACTGTTTCCGAAATTACAGCGCCGACAAAGGCAAGGGAAATTGCTACTTTTAGGGATGCAAAGACGTAGGGTAAGGTGTGGGGGAAACCCACTTTTTGGAAAATTTCAATCTGGGATGCACCAAGCGATCGCATCACATCTTTCATCTCTGGTTCCACTGTATCTAATCCTAAAGCTACGTTAACCGCGATCGGGAAAAATGCCAGCAAAAAAGCAGTGAGAATTGCTGGCACTGTGCCGATGCCAAACCACAGCGCAAACAGCGGCACTAACGCGACTTTCGGTACAGTATTGAACCCAACTAATAGCGGGTAAAGAACTACATAGGCAATGCGCGAATACCCGATGAGAAACCCCAGCACTATGCCAGCGACAATGGCGATGAGAAAACCCGCTAAAGTTGTAAACAAAGTTTGGCCGCTGTTTTCGATCAGTGCCTGACTTTGGTTGAAAGTAGCGGCCAGAATCGCCGAAGGTGCGGGCAAGTTATAGGGAGGAATTTTAAACAAAAATACCAGAATTTCCCACACCAGGAACAGCAAGATAGTCGCAGCAATTGGCATCACAACACTTGCTGTTTTTGAGCGTGCAAATTTCTCTAAATTATCCATTGCTTTCTCGTGTTTTTTAATTGCGGTGAATGTGGCGACGCAGTTCTGCTACAATGTGATTGAAATCATCCGACATCATCATATCTAGATTGGTAGGACGGGGGAGATTGACTTTTACTTTGTAGACGATGGAACTCGGACGCGGGCCCATCACATAAACTGTATCTGACAAGAAAACTGCCTCGCGCAAATCATGAGTGATCAGGATGCAAACGCACTTCACCCGCATCCACAACTCTTGCAACATCACCCACATTTCCTCGCGAGTGAAAGCATCTAACGCCCCAAAAGGTTCGTCTAACAGCAGGATTTCCGGTTGGTGAATTAATCCCCGACACAGGGAAGCCCTCTGTCGCATTCCGCCTGACAATTGCCAGGGAAACTGTTTTTGAAAGTCTTGCAATCCGACGGTAGCTAACAATTCTTGGGCTTGGCGCACAAACATTTCGCGCCGCTTCGGATCTTTTGATTCTCGCTTGTAAGGCTGCACTACTTCCAGCGGCAAAAGTACGTTGTCGAGGGTATTTCGCCAAGGTAACAGCACTGGATTCTGAAAGGCAATTCCGACATTTTTTAGCGGTTTGATAATTTTCTTTTCCCGCATCCTAACTTCGCCAATCGGCGCTGGAGACAGCCCGGAAACCATCCTTAAGATAGATGTTTTACCGCAACCGCTAGGACCTACAAAGGACACAAATTCTCCTTGGGCGATCGACAGCGAAATCTCGTCGATAATTCGTCTGGGTTGACCGTCAACTCGATACTCTAAACCCACGCGATCGAATTCCAAAAGAGTCGGTTCTTGCGTTTCGAGCGCATCTGTTACCATTTTCGGCTGTACCACAGTTACTTTACCTCCTTTTTTTCGGATAAACTCAACAGTGTTTTCTTAAACGTATGCTGTATACACTTATTTCTTCAAAACTTATCACTTATAGTTATTGTAGATAACTTTTCCATTGTCTGTATCGCAAAATACAAACTTTTGGATAATCTAGCCAGCGATCGCAGTATCAGCAAATACTGCCCCAAATCTCCCCTTGTCTATTTGATTATTGTTTGACAAAAACCGAAAAACTGTGTCTTTGTATACAGTATGCTTAAAAACAAAACAATACAGTATACAAGAAGCCGATTAGCAGCTTTACTTTGACGCGAAATCCGCAAACATAAGCGATCGCGTTTGGTGAGCTACAGGGGTTTTCCCCTCAGTTTGTGGTCCAAATAGCAAGCTTTTTTTCATGAAAAATACGTGGTTAGGACGATCGCTATCCCTAGTGCCGATCGCAGCGCTACTAATTCTAAGTAGCTGCCAATCTCAGCAGCCGAATGCCGCAACTACCCCTGCATCGGGGGGAGCAACTGCCACCACAGCCGCCGATACGTCACAGAAACGCAGCATTAAAGTCAATCCATCTTGGCTGTTACAAGGCGACAACGCACCGCTGACAATGGCGATCGACAAAGGCTATTTTCCAGCCGAAGGATTGGATGTCAAAATCGAACGGGGGTACGGTTCATCTGATACAATTACCAAAGTTGCAGCAGGTCAATTCGAGATCGGATTTGGCGATATTTACTCCATGATGGAGTTCAACGCCAAGAATCCCAACGATCCAGTAGTAGCAGTTGCAGTACCTTACAATCGATCGGCCTTTTCCATAGTCACCCTCAAATCGAGCAACATAGCCGATCCCAAAGCATTAGCCAGCAAAAAGCTAGGAGCACCCGCAGGAGATGCACCGCGCAAATTGTGGCCGGTATTTGCCCAAAAAGTGGGCGTACCCGCCGATGGCGTAGAGTGGATTACCATGGAACCAAAGCTGCGCGAAACATTATTAATTAAAGGCGATGTGGATGCAGTCAGCGGTTTTGCAACCACCATCATCCCCGCGTTAGAAAAAGCAGGCAAAAAGCCAGAAGATATGAATGTCTTTTACTATACCGATAACGGTTTAGATTTGTACGGAAATGCGATCGTTGTCAAAAAAGCATTTTTAGATAAAAATCCAGAAGTAGTAAAAGGCTTTTTGAGAGCGTATTTTAAAGGACTCCAAGATACGTTAAAAGATCCGACAGCCGGATTGGAATCGGTGGTGAAAGCTGGAGATAGCTTGATGGACAAAAATGCGGAAAAGCGTCGCCTGCAAATTGCTTTAGAAAGGCTATATATAACTCCAGAAGTTGAAAAAGTTGGCTTGGGCGGAGTCGATCCAGTTCGTCTGGAAGCGACAGCAAAACAAGTAGCAGAAGTCTTGAAAATTGCAGCTCCCCCAGTTGATAAGATAGTTGATGAGAGCTATTTACCTCCGAAAGAAGAGCGGGCTTTACCTGCTGCGGGCGATCGCAAACCTTTGACTTAAAAGATCGATCGATCGGCGGTTCAAACCGCTCAAGAGTCAAACGAATCTACTCGTTACCAGAAAGAGCCTGGTAACGCAGATGCTTTGGCTCTGCCTCCAGTTTCGCTATTCGATATTTACGGTGTGAGGATCATGTCTAAATTTTTGTTTTTCCAAATCCTGCTGACAGCAACGCCAGCCTTTTTTTGTATTCATTTGCTGCATTCTCCGGCCAGCTATGCTGCGGAAATTGCCATTACTGAAGAAGCCATAGCGGCGACAGCAGAATTAGCAGCATCACCAGAGGCGATCGCACCAACTCAACCACAGATAAATCCTGCGATAACGCCAGAAAAAACCGCGAATATCGAACTCGAAAAACTTCCACAAACTGAGAATATTTCCGTCGCTACCGACAGCGAAAAACCTGCCGAAATATCTCAAAACAGCGAAATAAAAGATCCAGAAACAACAGCCCAAGCATCCGGCGCATCTAACGACTTAGCAGAGTCAATTCAAACAGAGCAAAATCCGGCTACAACTATCACCGATATCCCACAAACAGACAGCCTAGAAATCAACGACGCTTCCCAAATCGAGCAAGTCACCTCCGTTTCCCAACTCAGCGATGTCAAACCCACAGACTGGGCATTTGGCGCACTGCAATCCTTAGTTGAACGCTACGGATGTATCGCAGGATATCCTGACGGAACCTTTCGCGGAAATCGAGCCATGACGCGCTACGAATTTGCCGCCGGCTTAAATGCGTGTCTAGATAAAGTTACGGAATTAATCAGAGCCGGAGGTTCTAATTTAGTCAAAAAAGAAGATGTAGAAAAAGTCCAAAAACTGCAAGAACAATTTGCAGCCGAACTAGCAATCCTTCGCGGTAGAATCAATGTATTAGAAGCTCGCACAGCCGAGCTAGAATCCAATCAATTCTCGACCACCACCAAACTAAATGGTACGGTTTGGTTCAACCTGACATCAGCATTTCCCACAGGCGATATCACTGCTGAACGCAGCCGCACCGCCCCAGGTAGTGCCTTTGCTCCTCCAACTCGCGATGCCAATAATCGACCGACTCGCGTCGAACGCGATCGCCCGGAAACTACTTTTAGCTACTACGCTTTTTTGACCCTAAATACTTCATTTACAGGCAAAGATTCCCTGGTAACTCAGTTAGTATTTGGGAACGGCAACTCCCCTGCAAATGAACTGGTATCAGCGGGTTTTTACAACTCTTGGGGAACGCCGTTTTTAGATCAAACTGGCGTACCGACGGCAAATACTGTGGGAATTCGCGAGATGTCTTACACGTTTCCTGTTGGAGATAAGGTGCAAGTTGCGATCGGACCGCAGTTAAACTATTATCGCTATTTTGACGGCAATCGTTTCACATTTTTCATGAAAGGAGCGACGAGTTTTAACTCCAACGGCAGTACACTGTTAAATGCAGTCGATCGCGGATCGGGCGCTGCTATAACTTGGCAAATTGCCAAACCGCTGAAATTCACCGCTGCTTATATGGCGGAAAATACCGAATTTTTGAATCCTGCGGTATTTAATACCGCTAGCAATCCCAGCGATGGTTTGTTCAACAGTTCCAACACGATGACAGCCCAGTTGGAATACGCCCCCAGCAACTCTTTCAATCTGAGACTGATTTACGCGCGATCGAGCCTCAAACCTTATAATGGATTCATCGGCGGAGCAGTGGGCGAACCGCTCCCTTACGGCTATGCAGATGACGGTTTCGGGGGGAAAGTTAGAGACTCCGGCGCCGATACTTTTGTAGTTAATTTTGATTGGTTGCTGAGCCGTAATTTTGGTTTATTCGGGCGCTATTCCTACGGCCAACTTGAGGTAAATCCAGTAAATCGCGATCGCTCTGGCGGAGATATTAAGGTACAATCTTTTCAAGTCGGCATGGGATTTCCCGATTTGGGAAAAAAGGGCGCGTTGGGAGTAATTTCATTTGTGGTTCCCCAGGATTACATATCCGGCCGCAGATTTTTGCTCTCAGGCGGGGGTAATGGAGGTACTCAGTACGAAGTAGAGGGTTCGTACTACTACCCGATTACGAATAATATTGCGATCGTCCCGGCATTTTATGCTATCTTTAATGCCAACAATTTTGATGGCAACCCCACCGTATTTGTCGGAAATCTGCGCACTCAGTTTAGCTTTTAAGGGAGTGCTATTCCCATAGTCCGCCAGGGGTTAAAAACCCCTGTCTCATAGCGAAAGTCCTCTCAAAGAGGACTAAAATGAATCGCAGTTTCCATCAACCTCTTTAGTCGGTTTCAACCGACTTTCGCTTTGAGGCAGGGGTTTAAACCCCTGCCGGAATGCTGCCGTACTTCGTCCAAGCGCGTGGTTGTTGACACCTCGGCGCCGAGCTCAAGTCCCTACAGACCAGTCACCGGCAATCTATACCTACCTGCTACAGAAGCTTCAATGTGCTGTATCATTGATAATGAGTCAGCCGAAACCTCCTGTTACATAACATAAAAACATAAGTTTTGATGCTGAATTAACAATTTTTAACAATAGAGAATTTACTGTAGTTTGAACTTAAGGATAAGTAATTTTGGGCCTGTCATTTCGCGCGATTCGCCGCACTCAATCCCTCCACGAGCAAACATACCAAGCTCTCCGAACTGCTATCCTGTCAGGAGAATTAGCAGGTGGAGAACGATTGATCGAAACACAACTGGCCGAAATGTTAAACGTCAGCAGAACTCCGGTGAGAGAAGCTTTGTGCCAACTGCAACGAGAGAATTTAGTCACCGCAGATCCCCATCATGGATTGCGAGTTGCTAGCTTGTCGATCGCCGATGCTGCGGATCTTTACGATTGTCGCATCGCTTTGGAACAATTATCAGCCGCCGGGGCCAGTCAAAATGCGACAGAGGCTCAATTGAAACAACTCGAATCCATCGTCTCTCAAGCAGAAAATAACACACAAGCGCGATCGGGCGAACTGACAAACTACCAATTGCTGTACGCAGACTATCAATTTCACCGATTGCTAGCCCAATGTTCCGGCAATTCTTGGTTGGTAACTCTGTTAGATCAGGTATTTGACAAAATGATCTTAGTGCGACTCCGTACAATGCAATACAATCCCGGAGTATTGGAAATCCGCACCGAACACCGCCACATTTTTCAAGCTGTCATCGAACAAAATCCCGTCGCAGCAGCCCAAGCAATTAAAGAACATTTAATTGCCAGCAAAGCGCGGGTAATCAAAGAAATTCAAGAGATAGAACAAACAACAAATAACAAATAACAAATAACAAATAACTTATATGCCACAAAATTATCCAAGAGACTTAATCGGTTACGGCCAAAATCCCCCAGACCCTAAATGGCCCCAAGGAGCGCGCTTAGCCCTACAATTTGTGATTAACTACGAAGAAGGCGGCGAAACCTGCATCCTCCACGGAGATTCCTCTTCCGAAACATTTTTGTCAGAGATTGTCGGGGCAGTTCCCTTATCCGGGATGCGCCACATGAACATGGAATCCTGTTACGAATACGGCAGTAGGGCGGGTTTTTGGCGACTGCACCGGATGTTTACTTCCAGGGGAATGCCACTCACAGTTTATGGGGTAGCAATGGCCTTAGAAAGGCATCCCGAAGCAGTAGCAGCAATGCTAGAAGCCGATTGGGAAATTGCCAGCCACGGGTGGCGCTGGATAGATTATAAGTATTTTGGGGAAGAGGCGGAACGGGAGCACTTGCAAAAGGCGATCGACATTCATACCCAAGTGACCGGTAGCCGTCCCCTCGGCTGGTATACCGGGCGCACAAGCCCCCATACTCGCAAGCTAGTAGTCGAGGAAGGCGGTTTTCTCTACGATTCCGACAGCTACGCCGATGACTTGCCTTACTGGGTACACGAGGGCGACAAACCCCACTTAGTCATTCCCTACACCCTCGACAACAACGACATGAGGTTTGCGACGAGTCAGGGGTTTAATTCCGGCGACCAATTTTTTGCTTATCTGCGGGATGCTTTCGACCTACTTTACGCCGAGGGCGAGACAGCCCCCAAAATGATGAGTGTGGGGCTGCACTGCCGTTTGGCGGGGAGGCCGGGGCGGGCGGCGGCCCTAGGGCGTTTTTTGGATTACGTGCAGCAGCACGAAAAGGTGTGGGTATGCCGCCGCATCGATATCGCCCGACACTGGCATCAAGATCACAGGTTGAGTGGCGAGAAACCGGGTTTTTAACCCTCATATTTGCTTCAAACCAATAACATCAGCAAAAAAACCCGGTTTCTTTAGTTCCATGGCGCAACTGCGGTCTAATTTGGCCCTTTACTTGCTTTATAAGCGGCCCACCCACCGCGATCGGAAATATCTTCCCACTGGTACTTTTCAATCAACTCCTGGGGGTACAAGAAAGCCGTCAGCACTTCCCCGTCCTCCAAAACCACATCGGATGGATACATATGTGGCGGTTCCCCCGCTGCAAGCTGTTCAAATTGTTCTGACGATAATTCGTAAACTTCGCCCGGAATCGATACACCGGAGGTAGCCACTTCATAAATTGCAGGATGCCAGCCATTTTCTGCTGAATGCAGGCGGTAAATCGGACGAGTTTTTGCTTCTCTAATAAACTTAGCATCTCCGAGGTTGCTGTTGTCCGGCTGACCCCGAAGGGCCGAACCGCAAATGAACACTCGTTTAGTTGCAATTGCTGTTTGACTCATATACACCCGATCTAAAAATTGTGCTTTTTTTTGTACAGTTAAATCGTCGCGATCGCCTTGATTTTCCCTGCTGTATTTTAGCGACATCAGTTAAATTGCCAAAGCTATCGTTTTTGGTAAACAAGGCTACATTATGTCGCCCATTTAAATGTTATTAAATACAGTATACAGCAATTAGTTAAATCAATCAATAGGAAAACTTTAAATGACACTTATATTAACACTTGGAGTCAACGGAGCTCGCCTCAACAGCAGCATTACTCAACTCGCCCAAATCGGCAAATTGCCGGGAGGCGGAGTCTGTCGGGTAGCTTTTACCAAAGAAGATTTACTCGCCCGCCTACTGGTGGAATCTTGGATGGTAGAAGCAGGGATGACAGTTCGGATTGACGCCGCGGGGAACATGATCGGTCGATATCCGGGAAAGGGCGAGGGTGGAGCTCTAGCCACGGGTTCTCACATTGACACAGTTCCCGTTGGCGGTCATTACGACGGAGTTTTGGGAGTTTTAGCAGGGATTGAAGTCGTGCGGTTACTGTATGAAAACAACGTGCGCTTGGAACACCCCATCGAGATCATCGTATTTACCGACGAAGAAAACAGCGTCATTGGGTGCAAAGCGATGGCCGGGAATACAGTCAGCGATGCCGAATATTATCGGCGCAGCGACGGTACTTCCATTGAAACTTGTTTAGCACAAATTGGCGGAGATTGGTCAAAAATTGCCCAGGCAAAACGCCATCCCCAAGAAATAGCAGCTTTTGTAGAACTCCATGTCGAACAAGGGGGTGTTTTAGAAAGTACGGGGGATGAAATCGGCATTGTTCAAGGCATTGTCGGACAATACCGCTACGCAGTAACGGTAACGGGGCGCCCCAATCATGCAGGTTCAACACCGATGCACGCCAGAAAAGATGCACTGGTGGCGGCTGCACAAATGGTACTGGCAGTCAACAAACTGGGAGTAGAAGCAGCGGGGGAACAAGTAGCAACAGTAGGCTACTTAAACCTGTCGCCGAATGCTACAAACATTGTACCAGGAAAAGTTGATTTTAAAATCGACTTGCGGGATATATCTCAAACTAATTTGGAGGAATTATTAGTTAAAATGAAAGAAGAGTTTAGGGCGATCGCACTAGCCACCAAAACCGAAGTTGAAATGACCGAAATGCTGCACGTATTGCCGACATTAGCAGCACCAAAGATTCAAAATGCGATCGCCGAAGTTTGCCAAGAACTAGGATTGAGTTCAACATATTTAATCAGCAGGGCTGGACACGATGCTCAAGAAATCGGGAGGTTTACTGATATGGGGATGATTTTCGTGACTTCTCGTGGCGGCATCAGCCACGCAGAAGATGAATATACATCCCCAGAACAGTGTACTCAGGGAGCAAATGCGCTGCTGCAAACCTTCTTAAAACTCGATCGACTTTACAGCTAGGACGAAGCGACGACAAAACCGATGGTTTTAGGAATTCCCAACCCCCTAAAAACCTAGGTGAGTTGAGAAAAATCAGATGACAGATAACAAAGATAATGCCCGATTCCCAATGACAATATCTTCAAAAATCTTACTAGCCAAAACTCTAGCAAAATTTACCGGAACAGCATTCCCTACCATTTTGTAACCATCAGAAATCTGCTGATACTTAAAAATAAACTCATCGGGAAAAGTCTGAAGTCTCGCACATTCCCTCACCGAAAGTCGGCGGTAAGGCTGAGGCGAATTTGGGTCAAAAATGCGTTTATCCTTCGCAATCAAAATCATTTTATTAGCTTGAGGATGGATAGGCGCGTGTCGCCCACTCGCCTGAATTGTAAAAGAAGATTCCGACCAACCTCTAACTCGATTTCGCGACATATAAATACTCGAAAATCCCAAATCAGCACATTCATGATTGGCAATTAGCGAGTGATACTTATCTAACTTACCTTGAACAGCAATAGGTGCGATCGACTCCAAATCACCAATCGCATCTCGCAAAGTCAAAACCTCATTTCCAGGTGCGGGAAACTCAAAACCAAAACCCAAATCTTCCCGATAACCAACCACAATCACCCTTTTCCTATCCTGGGGAACCCCAAAACTTCTAGCATTCAACAACTTGTACGAAACCCGATAGCCAATTTCCTCAAACTGCGATAATATATAAGTAAAAGCATCTCTGTTTCTAGCAGCCAAAAGGCCACTGACATTCTCCGCCAAGAAAAACAAAGGCTGCTTGTCGCGCACAATTCTGATATAATCCCAAAAAAGCTGACCGCGACTGTCATCAATCCCCCGTTTAGCACCAGCCGCACTCCAACTTTGACAAGGAGGCCCACCGATAATCCCAACACAGTCGGGAACTTCCTCCGAATTGATTTGGCGGATATCCCTGCGATCTAACAGAGTGTCAGTATGGTTAAATTGATAGGTATCCCAAATAGACTTATCGTACTCATTAGCCCAAACCGGATTAAACCCAGCCAAACGAAAACCCAAATCCAACCCACCACAACCCGCAAACAGAGAAATAATATTCATATAATTAACATCTATCTTCTTTCTTCTTTCTTCCTTCGCGCCCTTCGCGCCTTCGCGGTTCGTAAAAAACTCCCACCTCAATGAATGCAGAATCCATCCTTCAATCATACCAACACTTCGGCATCCACCTCGGTCTCGAAAGAATCAAACACCTTCTCGAAAAACTAGACAACCCCCAGAAAAAATTCCCCATCATCCACGTCGCCGGCACAAATGGGAAAGGTTCCGTTTGCGCTTACCTATCCTCAATATTAACCGCAGCAGGATATCGAGTCGGGCGCTACACATCCCCGCACTTAATTGATTGGACAGAAAGAATTTGCATCAACCAAAAACCAATTTCCTCGATCGAACTACAAGCATACCTCAAACGAGTAATCGCCACCACCCAAAACAACACCGAAACCCCCACCCAATTTGAAATCATCACCGCAGCAGCTTGGTTGTACTTCGCCGAACAAAAAACAGACATCGCCATCATCGAAACTGGATTGGGAGGAAGACTAGACGCGACTAATGTTTGCGAAAATCCCCTAGCCTGCATCATCACATCCATTAGCCTCGAACATTGGCAAATACTTGGCCCTACTGTCGCCGACATTGCTGGGGAAAAAGCGGGAATTCTCAAAGCAAATTGTCCGGCTATTATCGGAGAATTGCCAGAAGAGGCTAGAATAGTCATAGAAAAACGCATTCAACAATTAGACTGTCCCGCAACTTGGGTAAAACCAGCCCTAGATTTAGGACAAGGATTAGCGCTGTATCAGTTACCTCAAAATGGGGTTAAAATAAGATATCAATTGCCATTGCTAGGAAACATTCAACTGATGAATTCAGCAATGGCGATCGCAACTATCGAAATTCTGCAACACAGAGGATGGCAAATATCCCAAACTGCGATTGAAAACGGTATCACCAAAACTCAATGGCGAGGAAGACTCCAACAAACAACCTGGAAAAACCAGACAATATTAATAGATGGAGCCCACAACCCAGCCGCCGCGATTGCGTTGCGCGAATATGTCGATAAATTTAATAATCAGCAACCGATTAACTGGGTAATCGGCATTCTGGCTACTAAAGACAGCGATGATATATTCAAAGCATTACTCAAAAAGGGCGATCGACTTTACCTAGTACCCGTACCCGACCAAAATTCCACACCACCAACAGAATTAGCAGCCCTCGCCCAAAACATCTGTCCGCAGTTAACACTCTGCCAAACCTTCCCCGACTTAACAACAGCCTTAGACACGGCTGTAACAGAACACAATTTTACAGTCCTTTGTGGTTCCCTTTACCTAGTAGGTCACTTTCTGCAACTACAAAAAACCCAACTCTAAAAATATCTCTTTTCTATCTGCTTCCATCTGCCATCATCTGCGGTCTAAATTATCTTCAAACTTAAGGCACAGCTAGCTTATATGCAGGCACAGATTCCCATGATGATATGATATGTCACATCCCGCTAAATTGCAATAGGAAAAACCAAAATAAATTAGGCGATTGGCGATCGCACATCCCAGCCTAAAACATCCTAAATTCATTAGTGTTCCATTACCATCATCTGTGGCGGACAAAAAGATTAATGTATCTCTTCTCCTCCTCTGTGTCCTCTGCGCCCTCTGCGGTAAAAAACTCTTAAATTCCCCTATCTTCCTCCAAGTTCTTGATAGTTGATATTTTTTGTCCTATACTGAAGTGTATGATATTAACTTTAAGCTGTATATATGCGCGCACAGATTTCGATTATTAGATAATACGTCAAGCTACAAAAAAAAGCAAGGGGCGATCGCCAAAAAAACCCGCGTGCATCCCAATTTTGTAGGGGCGAAGCATTCCGGCAGATAATTTATTAGTCAGAAGCAGAGACATACTGCCGGAATGCTTCGCCCCTACGGATATATTTGCTACCTTTGATCCCAAGCAGTTGCCGCATCAGCCACAGCCTGCTCTACCGACTTCTCCCCCAACATAGCCGCTTGCAAATTGTCATAAATCGCCTTTTGCAACTTCTTAACATCCTTGAGAGGCGGAATCAGCAACTCAGCTTTTTCCAACCCAGAAGCACTGACAATCCGAGCTCGATCGGCAGTAGGAGCATCCGCCGGCACACTCTTAAAATAAGAGTCCTTTAAAGCATCAACATTAGAAGGCAAAACATTAGCAGCCTTAGCAAAAGCCAACTGATTCTGAGAATTAGTCACAAACAAAGCAAACTTGACAGCATCATCAGGGCGCTTGCTGTCACGAGGCACCACCAAATTCATCACCGCCACAGTCTTCTTGCCGTTTGGACCAGTAATTTGAGGAGCCACAGCCGAAACAGCACCTATACTAGGAGCATTCTCGGCGATCGCCTTCAAAAATTGAGGTCCAGAAGCCAACAAAGCAGTATCCCCAGATTGATAAAGTTCGATCGCCCGACGATGGCCCTGCACCAAAACATCCTGGGGCAAAAATCCGCCCTTGTACAAATCTACCCAATACTCAAAAGCAGCCTTACCTTTATCGTTATTAAAAGCAGCCTTACCTTGAGCATCAACCAAAGTGACACCCATCTGCACCAAAGATTGCAAAACCTCCGCCGAATCCTCCGGTACAAAAGTCACAAAAAAAGCAAACTTACCAGTCTTCTGCTTCACCTGTTTTGCTACTTGAGCCAACTCAGTATAAGTAGTAGGAGGCTTAGCAATTCCCGCTTTTTTCAACAAGTCCGTATTATAAATTGTTACCCCAGTTGTGAGATACCAAGGAATACCAAAACTCTTGCCGTCGAGAACGCCAGATTTCCAGATATTTGGGAGATAGGTCGATCGCACTTGCTCCGGTATCCGAGCATCCAAATCCAGCCAAGCATTGCGCCCCGCCAACAGCGACGCAAAATCAGGATTAAGGTTAACCACATCCGGGGCAGTTTTCGCCGAAACAGCGCCCAAAATCTTACTTTCCATCGCCGACCAAGGGACATCGACCCAGCGCACCTTCACGGTCGGATTTTCCTTTTCAAAATTGGCGATCGTCTGATTGAAATATTCCGTAAACTGAGGTTGCAGTTGCATAGTCCAGAACTCAAGAGACGCCGAATTCTTGGTCGGAGAATTAACAGCAGGCTTGCCACAACTGACCAAGGCAGACAACAGTAGCCCCACTAGCCCAAACATAGTAAATAATCGCCAAGATTTACGTTTCATCTTTCTGCCTCCTTGTTTTAACTATTAGGTAATTTATTAGGTAATTCCTCTGGGTTGTTTCCAGAATTGGCCGGCGGGTCGATCGACCCAAGTTGAAATTTGTTGACATTCACATCAAAATGCTCAATCTCAAGTAGATTGGATAGGATAAAATCGGACAATCGCGCAACACACACAGTGGCCACCGTTTAGGTACTGCCCAATAGCGAGATGTCAGCACCCTCGCCGCGTGGAAACAAAGTTTCCCACAGCCAACTGCTGACTCAGGCTGGCCAAACACAAGTTAAAGAAAATAGCAAATACCAGCGACCCAATCACATGGTTAACTTTTTCAAAAATCTAATTTCCAGACGCCAGCCCGGAATCGGCATCGAACTAGCCTCAGACCGAATTAACATCATTCAACTGGAAAAGAAAGCTCAGGCATTAAAAATAGCCACATTAGCCTCCATAGAAGTACCAGAAGACATAGTACAAGAAGGACAAATAGCCGACCCGCCAGGGATGGCAGAACTGATACGTTCAGTCCTCGCCGAAAACAAAATCAAAGCCAAGCACGTAGCCACAGCCATTCCCGGACGGGAAGCCGTCATTCGGTTAATTCCAGTCCCATCAGAACTCAACAACGAAGAACTGCGAGAATACATGAATTCAGAAGCAGGGCTATACTTGCCCTTTCCCAGAGAAGATGCCGACGTAGACTATCAAAAAATAGGCCTATTTGTCGATGACGACGGCGTAGAAAAAGTGCAAGTTGTACTCGTAGCTACCCGCAAAGAAGTGACAGACACCTATCTAGAAACATTCAAAGAAGCCGGACTGATTATAGACGTGCTAGAAGTAACCAGCTTTGCCCTGATCCGCACCCTCAAAGACCAACTGCAACAATTTTCCTCCCAAGAGGCAGCAGTCTTGACAGATATAGAATTTGACAGCACTGAGTTAGCTATAGTGGTGGACGGCATACCACAATTCAACCGTACCATCCCGATCGGCACTTACCAAATCCAGACCGCCCTCAACGAAGCCATGAATCTGCCACCAACCAGAGATACCAGCGAACTACAAAGCATGACCTTACCCGTCACAGATACAATGGGTCCATCAGGGGATACAAATCCGGGCACAAATGCGATTGTCAAAGTCTTGGGAGAACTCGCAGACGAACTGCGTCGTTCAGTAGACTTTTATCTCAACCAGAGCGAAGAACTAGAAGTAGCACAACTCCTGTTAGCAGGGCCAGGATCTGCGATCGGCAAACTAGATGAATTTTTCATGCAAAGATTAAGCTTGCCAGCTTCTCAAGTAGATCCCATCGACACCCTAGGAGTGGAAGTCAGTGAAGAAATTAGCCCTGAACAGCGAGCAGGTTTAGGAGTAGCTTTAGGTTTAGGACTAAGGGAGCTTTTGTGAACAGCCTCTTAAAATCTCAAATTTAAAATCTCAAATCGAGCAAAGCCATGTACAGCCTAGATATTAACTTTCTCAGAGACCGTCCCGAATACAAACAGGACGAACCCAGCAAAGCTCCAACCAAAAAAGGTTCGGGTTCAGCAAAAGACCAACTTCCGTTAATTGGTGCCGTGCTCTTTGCCATGGGCATCAACGTCGCCGTCATGGGTGCCTGGTGGTGGGCAACTAACGAAAATAATCGCTTGAGTGCAGCACAAACAGCCCTTGACCAAGAAGTGGCAAAATTAAACACTCAAGCCAGTGCCATCAAAGCCATCAACAGCGAAACCGATAAAGTTACGGCAGAATACAAAGCATTAGCAGGAGTATTCGACCAAATTAAACCTTGGTCGGCAATGCTGCAAGACCTAAGTAACCGAACTCCGGCGGGAGTAAAAATTGCCAAAATCGAGCAAATAGACCCCAGCCCGTCCCCAGTAGCAGCAGCTCCCCCTCCGCCCGCCGCCACCCCAGCAGCCAGCCCGTCCCCAGCCGGAGGGAGTCCGTCCCCAGCAGCCAGCGCTACCCCAGTGGCAGTGGCCACCCCCGTAGCCCCGGTTCAGGCATCAAAGGTAGTAATTTCTGGAGTCGCCAGTACCTTCGCTCAAGTTAACGACTTCATGCTGCTAGTTCAACGCTCTCCTTTTTTCCTCAATACTGATACCAGACTGCTAGCAGCCACCTTAAAAAACAACCCAGCACAAGTACAAGTAAGGAACCAAAGCGCCCTAGGTGCGGTAGAAATTCCCAAACTGCGGCCGGTGGTGGAATATAAAATTGAAACCAGCATCAGTCCGACAGTAGCCTCCGAGTTGCTTCCCGAACTGCGAAGTCAGCAAGCAGATGGGCTGGCAATACGGATAGAAACACTTCAAGAAAAAGGAGTGCTAGAAACACCAAAAAGCGAACAAAAAGGAGAAGTTAAAAAACCATGACAGCAGCAAATGAGTTTATTCCCAGCGGAGAACAAGGACAAGAATCATCTAGTCAGGAACTATTCGGGATTAAGCTGACACCCCAAGTCAAAGCAATAGCTATCGCCGTTATCGGGCTTGGAATTGCCGGTGGTATCGGCTACCAGTTTGTGATGCCAGAAATGCAGAAAACCGCCGACATCAACCAAAAACTTAGCGAAGGGAAAGAAACGCAACTGAGCTTGCAAGCTCAAATCAAAAAAAGGGCTGAAGCGGAATCCAAACAAGAAGAAGCAAAACAGCGCAGGGCAGAGGTGACGGCAATGTTTGCTAGTGACGAGGGTAGCACCACCTTGTTGCTGGACATGAATCAACTGGTGAACAAAATCAACGCAGGCGTACAAGGGGATCAGGGCAAAGCTAAACTGACAAAATTTGAGCCAGATATCTTGCCGACAACTGCACCCTCGGCTACCGGACCTGGAGCCACAGACCCTGATATTCTAAAAGATACGTCTTTTGGGTCGTCTCTGGCTGGCAAGCTCAGACGCAAAAAATATAAGGTAGAGTTTGAAGGGAATTTTGCTCAAACCCGCAGCTTTATGCGTAACTTGGAATTGATGCAGTCGCTGTTGGTAGTGAGAAATTTGAAATCTGAATTGGCAGAACCAAATCAGACCATAGAAGTTGACGTTTTGAAAGGGAAAATAGTCCCCATCCAGCCACCGGAAACTAAAATTAAAACTGCTTTTGATTTACACGCACTGCTGCCGTTAAAACAAGAGGAAAAACTGCCGACACCGACTCCAAGTCCCAGTGCAGCGGCAACTCCTGTTGCTAAATAAGCAGCTAGTTAAGCCCATCTAAAAAAACAGAATACCCAGCAGCTAACAGACAATAATTCATAAAGTTTATTTGAGGAGCGAACGTGAAACAGCATCTACGATTAACTGGAGGACTCTTTAGCAGTGTGGCGGGAGTGATGATGGCCCAAGCCCCCGTTTGGGCAGCGCCAACTCAAGTCACAGGAGTGCAAGTAAGTCAAGCCAATAATGGGGTAAATATTGTGTTGGCGACCGAAAAGGGCGATCGGCCGCAAGTCTTCGCCATTAACAATGGCAATACCTACCAAGCCACAATCATCAATACCCAGCTCCGCTTGAGCCAAGGCAGCACATTCCGGCAAGAAAACCCAGCTCCTGGCATTTCTTCAGTAGAAGTCACCCCGGCAGACGCTAACAGCATCCGCGTGTTGGTGACAGGGACTAACGGCGTTCCCAGCGGACAAATCGTTCAGGGACAAGGCAATGGCATCGTTCTGAGCGTCGCCAGACAGGGCGGTACACCCCAGACTACTCAAGCTGGACAGCCGGGAACCCCCGCGCTCAACCAAACACCGCCACCACCTCCTAGCCTGCCACTGAGCCAAACAGCCCCAGTGCCTGCTCCCCAAATCCGTACAGCGCAAAACCCGAACGTGGTATTGCAAAATCCTGAAGTTACAATCACTAGAAACGATCGCCCACCACTCCCCAGCGAAATTCAATCTCCGACCAGTCAGGCCGCGCCGTTCCTACCGCGGGCGGTTGCTCCGCCCCTAGGAGATATCGCCGTTTCTAACATCGCTCCAGCGGCGGGAAATATCGAGCTGAGTTCTGGAGAACGCATCCCTCGGTTAGTCCTACGGGATGCCCCTGTTCGGGACGTGTTGGCTCTACTGGCTCGTGCTGCGGGGTTGAATATTGCTTTTACCGGTGGCGGCGCTCCTGGTCAGCCAGGCCAGCCAGCGGCTGCACCGGCGGCGGGTGCCGCAGGAGGTTCGGATGAAGGGCCGAAGATTTCTTTGGACATCGAAAATGAGTCGGTGCAAGATGTCTTTAACTACGTGCTCCGCCTGAGTGGGCTGCAAGCTAATCGGGTGGGACGGACGATTTTTGTTGGGGCTAATTTGCCACTGGACTCACGGAATATTATCGTTCGGACTCTGCGACTGAATCAAGTTCGGTCTACGGATGCAGCTAACTTTTTGAGCGCTCAAGGTGCGGAAACTCAACTCCCGATTACTCGCGTGACTATTCAAACCGTGGGACAGGGAAATACGGCGCGGGATGTGGAAATTCGGGAACCTGATATTAAGGCGATCGGGGCTAAGGATGGTAATGGCCCGTTATTGCTGAGGGGACTGTCGGTGCTGGCCGATGCGAGGCTCAATTCCATCACTTTGGTGGGAGATCCGCGCAAGGTTGATGTCGCTGTAAATTTCTTGACGCAGCTAGATTTGCGCCGCCGTCAAGTGGCTGTGAATGTCAAGGTGATCGATATCAATTTGTCGGGAGTAAACAACAGTAGCAGCAGTTTTTCTTTCGGAGTTAATAACAATTTCTTTGTCAATGACAACGGGGCGGCAAGTCTGAATTTTGGTGGCTTGCAGCCGGCTAACGGTCAGCAAGTCAGCGGTAGCCTATCGACTCCGCCGATCGTCAACAACCCCCTAGCCGGAGACGTTTTCTACGATGCGAACGGTCGCGTTACCGTCCCATTGACAGGTCAAGGTGTCAACGGTCCAGCTAAAGGTGTGCTCCTTCAGCCGATCGCCCCAGTTAGTAATAGCCCTACACAAGTTGGAATTACCGATTACACACCTGGAGGAGCGACCAGTTCGGGAAGTGCAACTTTCGGATTGTTCCCGTTGTTGCAGTATCCCAGGAGGTTCCTGTCTGCGTTGCAGGCACAGATTAACACCCTGAACGCTAAAATTCTGACAGATCCGACTCTGGTTGTTCAAGAAGGGGAAACGGCGAATGTGAATATCACCGACGAGGTGCTTACTAACATCACGCAACAAACGCAGACGACCGGAAATACCAGTACCACAACAACTACGGCGGTCAAAGACAAGGCGGGTTTGCAGTTGGGGGTGGCGATCGATCGCATCGATGACAACGGTTTTATCTCTTTGCGGGTGAATCCGATCGTCAGGGCTCCTGGCGCAGAGCAACAACTCTCTACGGGCGCGAATACCAATACGATCAGACTGCTTTCTGAGCGCTCTTTGCAGTCGGGGTTAATTCGCCTGCGAGACGGTCAGACTTTGATTGTATCGGGGATTATCAGCGACCAAGAACGGGTGACAGCCAGGAAGATTCCGATTTTAGGAGATTTGCCGATTATCGGTTCGCTGTTCAGGAGGACTAATAAGGAAAACCAGCGGGCGGAAGTGATTGTATTGCTGACTCCGCAGATTTTGGATGATAGCGATCGATCGAACTTTGGCTACCAAAACAACATCAGTCCCGACGCCCGCCAACTGTTGCAGCGGAGTCAGCCCGTCCAGCCGCGGCAGTAGCCCGAAGTCCGATGGAAGTCGGAAGAAGGAAGAAGGAAGAAGGAAAATCTCCCCTTTAGCCCTTGACAAATGACATTTTGTTCCTTCTGTTTCTGCTTTTTTCCGGTTCTCAAATCCACCGAGGGGAGAAATATGCTCTCCAAGGTGGTATTTTTTTGACACTCCCCGACTTAAAAGCGACGCACTGAGCGTAGTCGAAGTGTACGGGGATTCTTGGTTCGCAGACATACCTTAAAACTACCTATCCTTTCGGCAATATTTAAACCAAATACCCGTTCGATTGAACCTGTGCATCTAGTCCAACTTAGATAGCCCCAGAGGGCTTGTCTCCCCAAGCTTTCGGAGATTTTTTTCCGTGTTTCCGTGTGCCCCACGGTACGTTTAACATTCAAAATTTGAGTTTTCTGGTGCAAGGCTTACGTTAGGCAGGCCGGCTATGTTTATTCGTGGTGTTCGCCACCCACTAACCATTATTATTTTCCGACCAGTCGTTTGAGCAGGCGTGTCTCATGTGTATCGGCGGTTATGCTACCTGTAGTATTCTTTGAATCTACCATAAAAGGAATTTGTTTGTCTCGTCATCCACCCGCCCATCTTCCACTCTTCTACGCTTTCACGTCACGCGCCAGCGGGTGGAATCCTCATCTCACGCGCCTTTCATCCACGCGCGAAGCGGGTGGATTCCCGTCTGTCTAGCTAAAAATTGTCCAAATCCATATAAATTAAAGGTTCCACCGATCCATAAGGGTCGGGAAGACTTTAGAATGATTCAGTGAAAATTATATGCTGTGAGGTTTTCAGCAATCAAAAATCAAAAATCCTTTTCTGACCAATTATCCTAGGGTAATTGGTATTCAGCAGGAGTTTTGATTCGGGGAAGCGGACAGGGGCGATCGGGTACAACCGAAACCTCCCCAGGCACAGCCCCATCCAGTTGATAACTCACAGCTAATAGTTAAACTCTGTTGAACGTATCTTGCAAATCCAGAAGGAGTTCCTAATGAACAAAGGTGAATTGGTTGATGCAGTCGCGGAAAAGGCTAGCGTGACTAAAAAACAGGCAGATGCTGTTTTGAGTGCCGCCTTGGAAGCAATCATGGAAGCTGTCTCCGACGGCGACAAGGTGACATTGGTCGGTTTTGGCTCCTTTGAGTCACGGGAACGCAAGGCTCGTGAGGGTCGCAATCCGAAAACTGGCGCTAAAATGGAAATTCCGGCTACCAGAGTTCCTGCTTTTTCCGCAGGGAAATTGTTTAAGGACAGAGTTGCACCGGATAAAGACTCCTAAATATCGGCAAACTAAGCTTTGACTAGACCTGTTCACGGTGGGAATTTAGCTTGGGCAGCCACACTGGCTGGTTGCCCTGCTTCTGCTATTCTCGATTTTTCTGCCAGTATCAGTCCTTTGGGCCCTCCTAAGTCGGCTCTGGATGCGATTCAAGCACACCTGGGCAGTCTGACTGCTTACCCAGACCCTGATTATGGACAACTGAGGGCTGTTTTGGGTGAGGCTTTGAATGTTGACCCGGATTGGGTTTTGCCTGGGAATGGTTCGGCGGAATTGTTGACTTGGGCGGCTCTTGATTTGTCGAAGCTGGAAGCAACTTATTTGGTGACTCCGGCTTTTGGTGATTACTGGCGGGCTCTTTTGGCTTTCGGCGCGAAGGTGCTGGAATGTCCTTTGGATCTTACATCTGGCACCATGGTCAATAACGGGCAAGATGCCCATTCCACAAGAAATGAATTTTCTTGTGCAACAGGCATCTTTCCTCTTCCTAAAGAAGTCCCGGTGCCTCTTGCTCTGAATCGCGATCGAGCTTTGCTGCTGAATAATCCGCATAATCCTACGGGTTTGCTGTTCAGTAGGGAGGCGATTAGGCCTTATGTGGAGCAGTTGGGTCTGGTGGTGGTAGATGAGGCTTTTATGGACTTTCTACCGCCGGAACAACAGGAGAGTTCGATCGATGCTGTGGCGGAGTTTCCGAATTTGGTGATTTTACGATCGCTGACTAAATTCTATTCTCTACCGGGATTGCGGTTGGGTTGTGCGATCGCCCATCCCGATCGCCTCCGTCGATGGCAGTTACAGCGCGATCCTTGGCCTGTGAACGCTCTGGCTGCGGCTGCTGCGGCTGCTGTGGTGCGAGATGATGTTTTTGAACGGCAAACCTGGGATTGGCTACCAGTGGCTCGACAAGAGCTGTTTGAGGGTTTGGCTAGTTTACCGGGTTTGCGACCTTTTCCGGGCGCAGCTAACTTTTTATTGGTTGAGTCGTCGGTTTCGGTTTGTGAGATTCAAAAAAGTCTGCTGGAATGTCACCGGATTTTGATTCGGGATTGTTTGAGTTTTCCTGAGTTGGGCGATCGCTTTTTTCGGGTTGCTGTACGCGATCGGGCTGACAATTTACGACTAATTTCTGCACTTAAAGAAGTCATTGGTCATTAGTCATTGGTCATTAGTCATTGGTTAGTAGTTATTTGTTATTGGTTATTTGTTATTGGTTATTGGTCATTGAACCCTTCGACTCCGCTCAGGGAGCAATAACCCAAACGCCTTGGCGACTGCTATAGTTGACAACTACTAACTACTAACTACTAACTACTAACTACTAACTACTAACTACTAACTACTAACTACTAACTACTAACTACTAACTACTAACTACTAACTACTAACTACTAACTACTAACTACTAACTACTAACTACTA
>JAHREW010000004.1:50235-136395 GCA_020883125.1 Microcoleus sp. CAWBG506 | reverse complement strand
ACTGACAATTTATGATTGACTACGATTTAGTAATAATTGGTGGTACAACCGCCGGACGCTATGCTGCTTTGACTGCAAGTGGTTTCCAAGCTCGTGTTGCTTTGGTGGAACCGTTGAGTGATTTACAAAATTTGCCGACTGCTAGCCAAGATGCGATCGCCTTAAGTTTGCAATACAACCAAGTTTTGAGTGACAGTGGCCGATTTGCTGAACAAATCACTAACCAGAAATTCGGTGTATGTTGGGACAATACTAATTCGGAAATGCCCAGGGAATTGCGGTTTGATGAGGTGATGCAGTGGACAGAAGGTGTTGTTTCTAATTTGTCCCAAATCAACGATTTGGGTGTTTTGGCGACTCGCGGGGTTGATGTTATTTGTGGTGATGGCGAGTTTGTGGTGAAACCGGATTTGGCTTTTGCTGTGAATGGGCGGAAATTGCGATCGCTTGGTTATTTGCTCGCTTGTCCCAGTCTCCCGGCGATTCCCCATATTGAAGGACTTTTGTCTGTTGGTTATTTCACTTCGGAAACTGTCTGGAAATTAGCAAAACTTAAACAAGTTCCTAAAAGTTTGGTCGTAATTGGTGCAGATCCTAGCGGTGTGGAAGTGGCTCAAACTTTTGCTCGATTAGGGGTGGCTGTGACTCTGGTGGTGAAGGGTTCGCGTATTTTGGGGAAAGAGGAGCCAGAGGCTGCTGGCTTGGTTCAAGCTGCAATGGAAGCCCAAGGAGTGCGGATTTTGACGGCTACTGAGGTGACTCAAGCTAGGGTGATTGATGGGAGGAAGTGGATTCAAGCGGGGGATTGGGCGATCGAAACTGAGGAGATTTTTATCGCAGCGGGGCGCAAGCCTAATTTTCAATCATTAAATCTAGAAGCGACTGGTGCTAAATGCAATCACCAGGGATTGATTTTAAATGAGAAATTGCAAACAACTAATCCTCGGATTTATGGAATTGGTGATGTTGCTGGCGGTTATCCGTTCCCTCACATCGCTAATTCTGAAGCTTTGGTGGGTGTGAAAAATGCTTTGTTTTTGCCTAGGTTAAAAATTGATTATCGCGGGATTCCTTGGGCTATTTTTTCTGAGCCACAGTTGGCGAGGGTGGGTTTGACTGAGGCGCAAGCAAGACGTCGTTTTGGTGATGATATTATTGTGAGTCGGGAATATTTTAAGAATGTTGAAAAGGCTCAAATATGTGGGGAGATGACTGGTTTTTGTAAGATTGTGGGACGGGGTAATGGGGAGATTTTGGGGGCGTGTATTGTGGGGCCGCAGGCTGCTGAGTTGATTCATGTTGTTGCTTTGGCTGTGCGTCAGGGAATGACTGTTGGGGCGATCGCGGAACTTCCTTTTATTTGCTCTACTTTTTCGGATATTATTGGACAAACTTCTGCTGGTTGGGAATTACAGCGTTTTCGTAGTAATACTTTTATGCGTAATTTATGGGAGAATTTGTTTCATTGGCGTAGATATTGGAAAAGGTAGTTTTGGGCATTGGGTATAGGTTTCTTGGGTTTTGATGCGTCACGATTGTTTTTGATTGATTTAACCGCAGAGAGCGCAGAGAGCGCAGAGGAAGAAAGGCTAATCTTTTAACTTTAGAGGAGGCTGTAGAATTAACAAGTTTACTAGAAAACGATCGCTATCATAATGAAAGAGCGATTATCAGAGCTCGTCGTTTATGGATTAGAGCAGGGTGCATCCTCCTTCTAGCGATCCTCGCCTTAAAGAATAGCGATCGCCCTTCCCATCCAGAAAGGCGATCGCGATATTTTCGTGACCAACGCGATCGCCCCCACATTGATATTGACATCAAAGGAATCGCGCTTCTTTTACCCCAGATAAACATGGATGGAAAAACCGTATCGCGTGCATTGTTGTAGCCAGTTTCACGGTGGGGTGGGGGCGGGTTTATCAAGATTATCTGTGGGTGGCAGAATTGATCGGTTAACCCGCCCCTACAAATTTATCCTCATATTTTACAGGCCTTACGGGGCGGGTTCACCCAAATCTTTGACACCCACCAACAAATTATCTAAACCCGCCCCCATCCAACCCAGAAATCAAAAATTAATTCAACAGGACTTATGCAAAGAAACCGGGTTTCTTAGAAAAATCTCTGCTTCTCAACTAGATATCTAGGTCGAAACCCGGTTTCTAACCTCGTGTGCGTAAGTCTCAATTTAAACGTTAAGTGGGGATAGTCAATTGGGATTATTGGTCGGGTGGGGGCGGGTTTATCAAGATTATCTGTGGGTGGCATAATCGATCGGTTAACCCGCCCCTACAAACTTATCCTCATATTTTACAGGCCTTACGGGGCGGGTTCGCCCAAATCTTTGACACCCACCAACAAATTATAAAAACCCGCCCCCACCCAACCCAGAAATCAAAAATTCATTGAATTTAAACGTTAAGTGGGGATAGTCAATTGGGATTATTGGTCGGGTGGGGGCGGGTTTATCAAGATTATCTGTGGGTGGCAAAATTGATCGGTTAACCCGCCCCTACAAATTTGAAATAATTACCGCTTAAGCTTAAATTTGCACCTCCTTGGAGAATACTAATTAATTCATTTTGAGCCGAATTTTTGTGGTAAATTGCCGTACCAGTTTGATTAGCTTGCGAGAAAGGAACTAGCAGATAATCATCGGCTTTCCCGTTCAATTGAATACTATCTTCACCGGCATTAAAATCAGTAATGAGCGCGTAATCACTATCGCCGTTATCGTAGTAAGTGTTATTGACATCTCCCAAGACGAAAATATCGCTACCACCTCCGCCAGTTAAAGTGTCAATTTCCTCAATTCCAGGGTTGATGGCATTGGTGTCAACTCCGGTGAGAATATCGTTACCATTGTCGCCTTTAAGCAAGTCGTTACCAAGTCCACCAAAAAGGCTATCATTTCCATCACCACCGATGAGAATATCTTGCCCTTTTTCACCATCTAAGTAGTCATCGTTGAGATTTCCTGATAACACATCTTGACCTAAATTGCCAAAAATTTTATCATTTCCTTGGCGGCCGGAAATGGTATCATCGGCATTTGTGCCGTTGAGAATGTCATTTTGTACAGTGCCTTGCAAGCCATTATTCGGGTTAGCCAAACCGAAACCTCGGCTACCAAAAATGGCATAACTTTTGCCGGGAGAATCGTTAAATAAACTGCCTGGTGCGCCAACTATTATATCGTCAATGCCGTCGCCGTTAATATCTCCTCCACCGCTGACAGCAGTGCCAGCTAAACCATCGGTTTCTACTCCATTTAAAACTAAGGCATTCTTACCGTTGGCTGCTGCCAAGCTGAAATTAGCTGGAAATTCCTTTTTACCAAAAACAACGAATGTTTTGCCGGCATTGTTTTTATCGTCAGAGTTTGCGCCGGAGGCTCCTATTAATAAGTCGTCAAAGCCATCTTTGTTGATGTCTCCGGCATAGCTGACAGCACTCCCTGATGAACCTTCTGGATCGAAACCGAAGACTGTAAAGCCATTTTTGCCATTGAGCTCGGCGGGGTTGACGATGACAGGAAATCCCTGTTTGCCGCCAAAAATGATGTAGGTTTTTCCGGCATTAATTCGGTCGCCAACGGTAGCCCCCGGCGCACCAATTACCAGGTCTTTATTGCCGTCGCCGTTGATATCTCCTGTGGCACTGAGAGCAATTCCAGAACGTTCTTCGGCACTGAGGCCGGCGATGACAAATCCGGTCGTTCCATTTAATTCTGGGACGTTGACGCTGCCAGAAAATCCTCCTTTTTGACCGAAGATTACGTAAGTTTTCCCTGCATTTACGCCGCCGCTGGTAGTGCCACCATCTGCACCAATTACGAGGTCTGGGATGCCGTCGCCTTTTTTTGGTTTATATCAATTTTTATTGACATATAACTATTGCACCAATTCGCCATCTTATTAATCCACATACGACCAGAATTACTGGCTCGTAATTGCCATATTTTAGTGGTGGTTAAGTCGCTATAAAACTTAACAAAAAGCTTGTTGAATCTAAGAGTTCTATGATATAATTAAAACTATCCATGTAGCAATTTAGTAATTAAATCACCATGATAGCTGAACTTATGGTACAACCTTCCTACTGGATTGATAGTGATATTTCGATTCAGAAAGTCAGAAATCTTTACTTATTCAAATTTACGGAAAATCTCCAAGCTAGATTGGAAGAACTGGCCGAGGGGAAAAAGGCTAATCTTTTAACTTCAGAAGAGGTTGTAGAACTAGCAAGTTTACTAGAACTGGATCGGATTTTTACCTTAATTAATGCTAAAGTTATTGCAGCCTCATGTCCATAAACCGTGCTACTCGAAATTTAGTAAGAAGTAGAGCTAGTTTTCTTTGTGAGTATTGTCACTCTGCGGAAGAAAGTAGTTCTACTCTATTTACGATCGATCATATTGTACCTCGCTCGATTGGTGGTAGCGATGAACTTGAAAACTTAGCTTTAGCTTGTCATCGCTGTAATAATAATCGCTATAACTTTATTACTGGTACTGACCCGGAAACTGAACAGGAAGTAACTTTATTTAATCCCCGTCAACAGCAATGGTTCGATCATTTTATCTGGTCTGCGGATGGTTTAGAAATAATGGGTATTACTCCAACAGGCAGGGGGACGTGCGATCGCTTAGACCTTAACGATCGATATCATAATGAAAGAGCGATTATCAGAGCTCGTCGTTTATGGATTAGAGCAGGGTGGCATCCTCCCTCTAGCGATCCTCGCCTTAAAGAATAGCGATCGCCCTTCCCATCTCTGACGGGCAAGCATAAAGCGATCGCAATGGTCTTGTTTGTCAGAAATTACTAGCTGGTAAGCGTAAAATTGGGAACAGGGTTATTTTGGTCGTAAGTGATACCAGCAGGAGGCGGAGCATTTTTATTCAATAAACCGCCACCTATAGTAAGGTCTTTCACAATTGCAACTAAATTGTCAACGCCATTTTCCACAACATAGATGCCTGTACCTGCTGGTTTTCCAACAGGAGATGGTGCCAGTCGATAATCAATACCTAGCACTAAACCTTGACCAGGCCGAAATAGCTGGATTAAATCCCCTTCACCGATGTTGAGGTCTGTAATTAGAGCGTAATCCTCATTGTCAAGGCTGTCTTTAGAATTGTCATAAGCCGTGTTAAGCCCTCCAATTTCTCGATAAGTTATGACGAATAAATCTGCACCCGCTCCACCAACAAGAGTATCGACTTCGCCAACTCCTGCAAGACCCGCAAGATCGTAATACCTGAAGCCATAAAGTACATCATTGCCGTTTTCCCCAAAAAGGCTATCGCTACCGCGCATACCGACTAAAATGTCATTGCCATCGCCACCATATAAAGCATCATTGCCAGAACCAGCTTCCAAAGAATCATTGCCTGCCTGACCATCCAAAGCTACAGGTTTATCAACTACAATTTGACCAGTTCCAACTCCAGCCATGATATTGTTTTGGCTGTCTCCTTGTACGGCAGTAGCGATTGTCAGAGTGGCAGGCAACGTTCCGATAGTTGCACCGCCAGTGGGATTGCTGAGGTTTAAGTTGACATTTTCATCAGCTTCTAACAAATCATCTATGAGTACAGGAATTGAGACAGTTTTTTCAGTTTCTCCGTTAGCAAATGCGATTTGTATGGGAGTGTTGGTGTAGTCACCAGGAGCTTTAGCTGTGCCATCAGTGGGTGTGAGTGTGACGCTTATTTGTCCTTGACTGCCACCAGTGCGGAGAAGAGTGACTTTAGATGGTCTGATAAATTGGCCTCCTTTCTCTAATCCGATTGGCTCATCAACTCGATAATTAGCAGCACTGAATGCAATAGTGCCTGTATTTGTAGCCGGAGTTGGCGTTGTCACCGGAGTTGGCGTTGTCACCGGAGTTGGCGTTGTCACCGGAGTTGGCGTTGTCACCGGAGTCGGTGTTGTCACCGGAGTTGGCGTTGTAACAGGAGTCGGCGTTGTAACAGGAGTCGGCGTTGTAACAGGAGTTGGCGTTGTCACCGGAGTTGGTGTTGTAACAGGAGTTGGTGTTGTAACAGGAGTTGGCGTTGTCACCGGAGTTGGAGTCGTAACTGGAGTTGGAGTCGTAACTGGAGTTGGAGTCGTAACTGGAGTTGGCGTTGTCACCGGAGTTGGCGTTGTAACTGGAGTTGGCGTTGTCACCGGAGTTGGCGTTGTCACCGGAGTTGGCGTTGTCACCGGAGTTGGCGTTGTCACCGGAGTTGGCGTTGTCACCGGAGTTGGCGTTGTCACCGGAGTTGGCGTTGTCACCGGAGTTGGTGTTGTCACCGGAGTTGGTGTTGGGGCTGGTGTTGGGGCTGGTGTTGGGGCTGGTGTTGGGGCTGGTGTTGGGGCTGGTGTTGGGGCTGGTGTTGGTGTCGGACTAGCTGCAAACGTGCTACTGGCAACATTGAGCAAAACCGCGATCGCCCGATTGCTACTTTTATCTATCATCACCGTATCGCCACTACCAGCACCATTAGCACCCGTACCCGCACTAAAAGTGAAGTTATCAAAATTCAAAATGCCGTTGTCACTGGCAATGCGATCGCCTCCATTTTGATAATCAGTAATGTAATCAATGTTGTCATCATCTAGCAGTAGGAAAAATGTGTCATTGCCACTGCCACCTGTTAAAGTATCGATACCGCGATCGCCGTGCAAACTATCATTGCCACTACCACCGACAATTGAATCATTACCTTGACCGCCGCACAAGCAATCATCTCCATCTCCTCCGATAACAGTATCTTCATCTTTATCGCCGCGAAGGGAATCATTGCCACCTCCGCCCTCAATTTCATCATTTCCTTTGCCACCATACACAACTTCACCATCAGAGGAACCGCTGACAGTATCATTGCCTTTTCGAGTTATCAATCCTCCAGATAAATCCTGAAGTTGTCCAGCTTCGAGTGCAACATTGTCTGCTGTATCTTCTCCGACCAAATAAATTCCTTGTCGTTTGATAGTCATAATTTTCCCACCTATTTGGTTTACTCTGAAAGATACTCAACACGCTTCTGAATTAGTCTTTTTGTTGATTTGTGAAAAGTAGTAAGGTGGAGATTACCACCTTACAAAAACATATTTCAGGCTATATTGGTGTACCAAAAACTTGTACGAAATAGTCTTTATTTCCCTGGCTGGCATAACCAAAACCTATTTCTTTCAAGTTGGGGTTTAGGATATTCTCTCGATGACCGCGACTGTCCATCCACGATACGATAGCGCTTTTAGGATCGGGGTATCCACTAATATTTTCTGCCCACCAACTAAATTGATAACCAGTACGGCTAATGCGAGTACCAGGATCAGAACCATCCAGTCCAGTGTGATCGAAGTAATTTTTACTCGCCATATCAATAGCGTGTAAATCAGCAGCTTGATCCAACCGATCGGAAAATCGCAGTGGTGATAAACCAGCTTTGCTCCGTTCCGCATTTGTGAGTTGTAACAACTCAGCATCAAATTTATCTGTCTCAGAATTTTGTGATGGAGTCGGAATAGGAGTCGGAGTCGGAGTCGGAGTCGGAGTCGGAGTCGGAGTCGGAGTCGGAGTCGGAGTCGGAGTCGGAGTCGGAGTTGCTGTCACATTTCCACCGATAATTTTCCTTGAAACACTCCCAACATCCCCAGTAAAATTGGTCAACAATGCTAAGACTTTATCAAAAGCAGAACCCCCATTGCTGCTAACATAAACTCCCACACTATTGCTATCATTACGAGCTACTAAAAAGCGAGATCCAGTCAAATCATCTAACAGTTCGATAGAATCAGAACCAGCATCAAAGTCGCGGATAATAGCTAACCCATCGCTCGTGAGACCAAAGGTATCACTTCCGCCGCCACCTATCAGCGTATCTGTGTCACCACCGCCGACTAAGTAATCAGCTCCTTTGCCGCCAAACAGTTGATCTGCACCTAATCCACCTTCAATGTAGTCGCTATCCCGACCGCCACTGATTACATCATTACCCGCATCACCCAACAGATAATCACTTCCAGCACCGCCAACGATCAGATCGTCTCCCGCATCGCCCCATAGCGTGTCATCGCCAGCATAGCCGTAAATTTCTACGGGTTCTGACTGCTCCCAAATGAGTTGATCGTCTTGCGTTGTTCCATCTAAACGAGCCATATTTAATCTCCAATTTGTCAAGTCTATTTGTTTGCCAAAAACACAAAAGGCCGGAGAAGGGTCGATCGCACATAATGCGAAATCACCACTTCCCCAGCCCCGCGAACATCACATCCGTCTCGGACTCTATTCAATTGTTTGAAAATACGATGCTTGAAAATACGATACTGCCGACCATTGAAGCCGTACAGGGTAGATGCTTGTGGGTTTACTTCCCGTCAATTAAGAACAAGCTACACCATTTAATTTAACCTGTCAATACCTTCCCTTATCTTTATTGTACAGAGTTTCATGGTGGGGTGGGGGCGGGTTTATAAAATTTATCTGTGGGTGACAAAAATTATCGGTGAACCCGCCCCTACAAATTTATCCCCATATTTTAGAGGCCTGTAGGGGCGGGTTCGCCTAGATATTTGACACCCGTCAACAAATTATCTAAACCCGCCCCAACCCCGCCGATCGCACCTATTCCTTTGAATTCCACTCCCGAACATCTTCCTCAGAAATGTGATACCGATAAAAAGTTGAACCTTTCACAGTCACTTGAATTTTACCTTTACCCCTTTCCGCTTTCTCACTCTCAATAGTCACCTGTCCAAACCCTGTTTCTGCCCAAGTTTCACACAAAATCTTCTCAACTTGATTCAAAACCTTATTAATCGGATTCTCTCTGTTTTCTGGCGCTGATGACATATCTGTTTCCACCTTCTGAGTTGACTTAGCTTTGCTGTTGCTGTCGCCTGCTTTATCAGCCCGATCGCCTGCTGCATCCTCTGATACAAACCTCATAGCTTCTGACTCCCTAAATTTCAGCCTCTATATAGATTTCGGAAATAGCCCTATGTTTTTACGCATAATTCCAGCTTTTGTAACAAACATTTACACGATCGCCCTATCTCTCACTACCTATCCCAAAAACTTAATTTAGTTTTACACCCAAAAACCGGATTTCTTACCTAGATGCTGCATTTCAGCCTTCAACTAGAACCAAAAAACCCGGTTTCTGTAATATTTACACCTAAGCCCTAATCATGTATGGGCAAATTCCACCATCAACTATTTACTCTGCTTCACAATCTGTCCCCCGTCGCCAATACTCAAACCAGCATTAGGAAAATCGCTTTTCGTCAGACGCCGAATCAACTTCACACTCCTAAAATCATCATCCACAGACGGAATACCCTGGCCATTAAGTGCGATCGGAATAATCTTACCAGATACAAAATCACCCTGCGGATTCATCTTCACATCCAAAATCAGAGATTTACCCAATTCTCCCACAGTTGACAAAGTACGATAACCCATAAAATTGCCCAGGGAATAAGCAATCAATTTCCCCTTATACAGTTCCATCGCCCTCGCAACATGGGGCCCGTGTCCCAAAATCAAATCCGCACCCGCATCAATCATTGTTCGCGAAAACAAAACCATATTTCCCCGGTTTTCACCAGCAAAAAATTCAGTTCTATTTGGCACATTCAAAGCCCCCGTCCCTTCCGCACCGGCATGAACAGATATCACCACAATATCAGCCTTTTGCTTAGCTTTTTTGACAACTTCCGCCCCAGCCTTTAGTTCCAATAACGAATTGTGAACTTCGCCGTAGTTGCTAAAACCGATAAAAGCAAAATTCACACCTTTGACGTTTTTATAGACAATTTGGTCTCTTTTACCAACGGCTTTCATCCCATTGCTGTCAATGTTTTTAATCGTATCCTTAAATCCCTGCTCGTTAAAATCGTAAGAATGATTGTTGGCAATATTCAAAATATTAAAACCAGCATCTTTCAAGATTTTTGCATAACTCGGAGGTGTGCGAAAGGCAAACAGCATACCTCCGCCGCCTCCTTTCGAGCTGTAAGGATGATCCGTCATCGTGCTTTCAAAATTGCCAAATAGAATATCAGCTCCTTTCAAATGCGGTTTAACTGACTCAAATAAAATCTCGTTTTTTTGAGGTAATTTGTTGTAGGGAAAATTCGTACCGGGGATAATATCGCCCACTGCTTTGATGCTGACAGTTGCGGGTGCTGTGACGGTTTTTTTCGCTGCTACGGGCGGTGTTTTTGGAGTGGGGATGGCTTGGGGAGTTGGTGATGGGGAGTCTATCGATCGCACTTCCGGTACCTCCGCCTGGGGTATTTCAGTCTCAGTAGCAGCGGTGCTTGGCGATTTGTAAAGTTGAGTAGCTAGAACAATCCCAGATATCGGCACTAAAATTAGACTCAAACCAGCCATGTAAAGCCAAGATTTTTGATGCTTAGTTTTGCTGCTGACAAGCTTTTGTTGCTGCGGTGGATTCTTTGGTTTTTCAGTAGTAACTACAGGTGGTTTTGGTGCAGCTAGTTCCGTGATTTGAGGATTATGTGGTTTTTCAGTAGTAACTACAGGTGGTTTTGGTGCTGTTTGAGCGCTGATTTGAGGAGCATCAATTTTGACATTTTGATGTGGTTCAACCTTTTGTAAAACCGCAGAAATTCGGGCAGCCCCTGTAACTGCTGGTGCGGAATTCAATGGTTTTGTTAATTCGACATTCTGAGTCCAAGCTGGCAATTCCTCACCATTTTGTCGCCCGTAAATTGTCAGGAAGTAAATGTGATTTGGTTGCAGTCTCTGCAAGCCTTTGACTGCGACTCGGATGCAAGCATCTTGGGCGGGTAATTTTTCACCTTCGAGCAACAGATGCAAGGTGTTGTTTTCGCGGCTGGCTTTAGCGGTGACTCCAAAACTTTGGAGTGCTTGGCCGAGCAAAAATGCGATCGCCTTAGCATCCCCTTCTTTGGCTAAATTTACAATATCTTGTTGGCTCACAAATGCCTCTACTCTCACACTAAAAATTTAGGTTAATTTTATACCAAAATTACACCATATCAGTAAATAAATCAGTCCTGGAGGCACGGGGGGTCAAAAACCCGGTTTCTGCGTCAATATCTCTTGGATAAAGCGACGATTTTTTCTCATAAACCGGGTTTTTTGCGTCCAGGAATGTAAATATTAATCGATCGCCCAAACGCTTCCATCCGGCATGATTGTCCCACTCAAACAAACATCAGTCAAATCAACCCCCTCCAGATTAGCACCTTCCAAATCTGCACCACTCAAATTAGCCTTACTCAGAATAGCACATCTTAAATCTGCATTTTTCAACTGAGCATCGCTCAAATCCGCACGGCTTAAATTAGCTTTATTTAACTTAACATTATTTAAAAAAGCCCCCACTAACTTGGCTTTTTTAAAACTAGCACCGCTCAAATTAGCACCATTCAAATCAGCAATAATCAACCGGGCATCATCTAAATTAGCACCATTCAAATCTGCACCAATCAACTTAGAACCAACTAAATTAGCTCGCTGTAAATTTACACCAACTAAATCTGCTCCCGATAAATTTACACCCTGAAAATTCCTCCCTCCCGCTGCATATCTAGCCACCAAATCTCCCGCATCTGTAACACTAATATTTCTCTGATGGTGCTGGTTCCAAGTAAAAGTAAAACTATCGCCACTCTGCATAACTCGCCACATTTCATCATACATAGGGTATGCACCAGTTCCACTCAATTTCAGCCAACCTTTTGACCTAGTTAATGCTACAAATAATTGGTTTCGCCAACTCAAATTACTTTCAGTTTTAGCAATCGAGTCAAAACCAACCAGATAAACCATATCAGCTTCATTTCCCTTAGCACGGTGAATTCTAGACACCGTGACTCCGCCTTCGCACCAAAAGCGATCGGGCTGATAATTGTCTTTATTTACTTTCAAGAGATTGCAACTTGGGGTACTGGGAATGTAAATATCAATTCCTTGCTTCATTAAAAAATTAGCGGTATAAGTTTCGAGATCCATTGCTTCAAAGCCCGTACCTAAAATAATCACTAAAATTTCCCTGGAGGGTCTCAAACCGTCCACTTTGAGATTGTATAAAATATCTTCAGCTAGAGCAGTTAATTCTTCTTGACGAGAGCGGTATGCTTCAAACTCCAAAACCGGATTTAACCACAATTTAGGCACTAAATTCGGAGAGTTATGAGCAGGGCGGTAAATAGTAAGTTTTTGAGCTAATTGATATTGATTATTTTTGACTATTTCTGTATTTATTTCCGATTCTCGATCGACAACTACCTCGTAGCCGATCGCCTTCCAATCTTCCACGCGAGTAATACCAGTCAGCATTCCCCCCCGTCGCAACAAACCCATACCAATTCCGTGAGCAGCAGTTAAAATTGGGCCGGGAACGCGGTAACATTTTTGCATAATCTCAGTCTTTTTGATACCGTCGCTGTACTCGCCATTTACCAAATGTCCTAACTCTTCACCAAATAATTTGCTAGCGGTGGGAATCTCTAGACATTCCAAACTTTGTGCTTCATCGTAAGCCCAAATTAAACGGCGCAAATCTTGACCCCCCCCAACCCCCCCCTTGTAAAGGGGGGGAGAAATTCTCGAATGTTTTTAGCTGATTAGCCCCCCCTTCTTGATCGGGGTAGGTTGGGGGAATATTTACTAGGCGTAGAGCTTGATCGGCCATCCAAAAAAATGGCTGTTTTCCTTGTATATTAAAATTTGCCGCAACCATTAAGTCTTGAGATTCGTCAATTAGAATAGCATCAAAAATTTGGGGTATATTAGCAGATTTTAGCAAGTGGCGACAGACATAGGCTAAAGCTTGACTTGGTTCCTGAAAATCTGTGTCGCCAACAGTCAAACGTCCCACTCCCGCAGCGCGACAAATTGTACTGTAAAGTCCGGGACTGTCTTGTCCACCCCAAGCATGGAGCGGACGCAATTTTTGATTATTATTAGCATCGTAGCCAATTTCACCATGGCTAAAACGGCGGAGCTACTTATCTAACTGTGCGACAATCTGCTCGTACAAACTGCGAGAAAAAAAGACCAAGGCAATATCCCAATCTGGGTATTTTAAGTGCATCAGAGCTGCTTTTTGGCAGAGCACAACTGTTTTGCCAGAACCAGCAATTCCCCGAATTCGCTGCGGCCCAGGAGGAATCTGTTTGCCAATGCGTTATTGTTGCAAATCTAGTTGGGAAAACTGCTGCTGTAAAGTAGCTAAAACTGCTGCACGGGTTGTATAATTTGCCAGAGGGGAAGAAATCAAATTTGTTGGTGGTGCTGGTTGCTGCTGATTAAAAAAAAATCGTCTTGGTCGTGGTTTAAAAATAGGATTTCCGCCAATTACAGCTAGCAGTAACTGCCACTGTTCCCGGTTTAATTGGCTTCCTTTAAAAACACAAGCTGTATTTTTAATTAGTTCAATTAGATGGGGAGTATGGGGAATAGATAATTGAGGATTTACCGGTGAGGAAATGACAAAATTTGGGGCGGTTCCTGGTTTTTCGATTCCACCAATTATTGTTTGTCCTGAATTTCTGTGGAGGCGATCGTGAAAAAGGATCGGCGGATTGCTCGGAAGCTTGTTAAACTCTTTATTATGCCACTGTTGCTGAGAAATTGACGGTAAGGCAACGATCGCCCGCCCGCTGACTTTGCCCCGCAAAGCTGTTTCGCGATCGCAGTAACCAAGTAAGGCGTATAGTTGATGCTCTGCTTGCTGATAGGGGTTGCCCCCAGTAGTATAAAAATGTTGGAAATCCCATCTATGACCAGATATGGCGACAATTTGGTCGATCGCGATCGCTTTGACCTCAATGATAGTTAAACCCAGTTCAAAATCAGCAATTAGAATATCAGGTTCTTTGCGAAAATTTCCACAGGAAGAAAAAATAGGATATCGCTAATAGGCAATGCAATCGCGATCGGCAAAAGCCTCGCAAACGGCATCCCAAACCTTTTTTTCAGCCGTTTCTCCGGTTTTTCCTAGTGGTTCAGTCGCAATAAATTTTCGAGATTGTGCTGTTTTACCCACAAGAGTCCCAGTAGCTGTTTACGATAATTAATTCAATGACTTAACCGGCAAGGAGGCAATTGTGTCAACTCAAGACAGACTTTTAAAGTGCGATCGAAAAAACAGCAAAAGTCTTGCATTCCCAATTTTTCTTTCCTTCTGTCTGCTGCCGAAAGCCTTTTGCCTTCCTTGAGGCAATCTCAAACTATTATTTTTTCATAATCTGGGGCTATTTTTGAATTAGTTGAGCCCATAGCAGCTAGGATCGAGCTAGCTCAAGGTTACAGCTAAAGCCTGTCATGTGGCATTGCCTCTAAAAAACCCGGTTGAGTCTTATGGCGTACTACCGATTCACTTTACTTTTATTTACCTGTATCGCCTGTCTGGGGGCAGCCTTCAGTCCCGATGGGGACGGAGGTAAAAACGCCGTAAATGTGTCCTACCGCGATGCTTCTCCAGAAATTGCTCAGGCGAACTCCCCCTCGGACGATCGCCCCGACTCCCAGACTTCAAAACCATCTCCAGGAACCGATAGAAGCAAATCTCAGCCCTCTAAAACCCAAAAATCTAATTCCAAAGTCCCCAAATCAATCTCGAATTTAATCGTCATTTTGTCTCGCCAGCGAGGGTTGTTAATCTTGGGTGTTGTCGCCATTGTCATCACGGCAGCGGCAGTATTTATCATGCTCAAATTAGTGGGTAGTGACGAGTCAAATCATTCTCAGCGAAAACGGGGTAGATTCGATCGCCATAAACCAAGAAATACTCAATTTAAAACTCCCGACTCTCCCAGAAACCTCAACGAAACTAGACCAGCAGGCATTTATTTAGGAATCAAAAAAACCACACCAGTATTGCCCGATGGTTCTGATTTCTCGAAAGGCTACAATCCAGACAGTAGAGAAACGGAGGAAAAAGGAAGTGAAGGCGATCGAATCAATTCCGATGCCTTATATGTAGAAAATAACAGCAACGGGTTATACACTGACACAGATTTGAATCTTTCCCCAAAGAGCCATCTTGCCGATTCCCTAGCCCCTCTTACCAAAGATATTTTCCTTACACAAAATGATGAGAAAAATCAAGTTGATATTATTGAATTATTGATTGAAGATTTGCAGCACCTCAATCCAGATAGGCGGCGTAAGGCAATCTGGGAACTGGGGCAAAATGGAGATTCCAGAGCTATTAAGCCACTGGTAGATCTGCTAGCAAATTCTGACTCTAACCAGTACAGCTTAGTCTTGGCAACTCTCTCGGAAATAGGCGTTCGCACCCTCAAGCCGATGAATAATGCTTGGTCAATTTCCTTACAAAATCAAAACCCGGAAGTACGTAAAAATGCAATTCGTGATTTGACACGCATCTATGAATTAGTAAATCAAATTACTTACTTATTGAATTATGCTACTGACGATCCCGATCCCGAAGTTCAGGAAACAGCTCGCTGGGCAATTAATCAGTTGAGTTTCATGCGTCCTCGTCCTGGGAAGGATAGTTAATGATTTGTTACCCTCGAAATTATTCATCTCTCTATTTTCTAATATTGCTAAATAATTGCACAAGCGCCAGCATAAAATAGAAGTAGTAGCACCTTTCCCAATTATGGGCAAAATACAGGATGAACATCAGTGGCAAAAAAAATGTGCAGATTACCCCGATGCTCCGGTAGAATATTTAAGGTTTCTGACCACAACCTAAATACAAGAACAAGTCCGAGGGTGTCCATGTCCACCATTGTTGATGAGAACACCCTGGATGGAAGCTTTTGGAAAAGTCCCCTTTGAGTTAAATTAACTCTTACTCAACTACAAAAACCACAAAAAAAATAACTATGGCCACGGAACGTTTAGTGTTGTTATCTAGTAGAGAAATAGAAAAAATGCGCCAAGCAGGCCGCTTAGCAGCACAGCTTCTGCTACATCTCGAACCAATGGTTAAGCCCGGTGTCAGCACTTTAGCAATTAATGACGAAGCCGAACGTTGGACTTTGGCACATGGTGCAAAAAGTGCTCCGTTGGGTTATAAAGGATTTCCTAAGTCTCTGTGCGCTAGTGTAAATCAAGTAGTATGTCATGGCATCCCCAATGCCAAACAAATTCTGAGAGAAGGTGACATTATTAATATTGATGTAACGCCTTTAGTTGATGGTTATCATGGCGATACTTCCAAAACTTTTTTTGTTGGGAAACCTTCGCCCGTTGCGAAAAGGTTAGTGGAAGTAACCGAGGAATGTTTGAGAAGAGGAATTGCGGAAGTTAAACCCGGTTCTCGTACTGGCGACATCGGCGCAGCGATTCAAGAGTATGCAGAAGCACAGGGCTTTTCGGTAGTCCGCAATTTTGCCGGCCACGGTGTCCATCGAGTGTTTCATACGGAACCGGAAATTCTGCACTATGGGAAGCGGGGGACTGGAAAAAAGTTGAGACAAGGGATGGTGTTTACGATCGAGCCTATGATTAATGAGGGTACTTGGGAAGTTGAAATTCTCGCCGATGGTTGGACTGCTGTGACTCAAGATGGAAAGCTTTCGGCTCAATTTGAACACACTTTGGCGGTGACTGATTCTGGGGTGGAAATTCTGACCTTACCTTAGAATTGATTAATCAACAGGACTTACGCATTTTAATGGTTTGGTGAGGGTGTGAGATGCTTTGGTTCCTTCCCAAAACTCACGACTCGGAATGACACATAGCAGTAGCCAAAGCTGTTAAGGCGCTTTGGCTACTGCTATAAATCTTTAGCAAAGTGTCCCTTCTCCTTCTTCAAAAAAAGCGATCGCCCTTGCTTCTCCCCCTTGTCCACACATTTGGCTACAATTAAGCTATACTGAGCTCCCCAACTCGAACAAATTTCAGTTGTTTATGTCTAACTCCTCCCTCCTCACCCCAGGTTCAACTCTCGAAAAACGCTACCGAATTATCCACGAATTAGGCCGTGGTGGCTTCGGCCGCACTTACCTCGCCGAAGACATCAACCGCTACAATGAACCTTGCGTACTCAAAGAGTTTTCTCCGGTGATTCACAGCCCCAAAGCCGCGGAATTGTTCGATCGCGAATCGAGTATCCTTTACAACCTCCAACACCCCCAAATTCCGCGCTTTCGAGAACTTCTGCGAACCGATATCGGCGGGAATCAATGTTTATTTTTAGTCCAAGATTATATCCCTGGTCAAACCTACGAAGCAATACTGATATCGCGTCAGCAACAAGGTAAAAATTTTAACGAAGCTGAAGTTACTCAACTGCTATTTCAGATTTTGCCAATTCTAGAATACATCCACTCAAAAAATTTAATTCACCGCGATATTTCCCCGGACAATATTATTCAACATGATGTTGACAAATTACCATTTTTAATTGATTTTGGTTCGGTCAAACAAATCGCAGCGACTGCTGTATTTCAGTTTAAAGGACAATCGGATACGGCGATCGGCAAACAGGGATATTCGCCAATGGAACAAATGCGACAGGGTAAAGTGTCTCCGGCTAGCGATTTGTATGCTTTGGCTGTCACCGCTTTAGTCTTGCTGACAGGGAAAAAGCCTCAGAAATTGTATGATGTTAATCAGAAAACTTGGGATTGGCGATCGCACGTCAGTGTCAGTCAAAATCTCGGTACTGTATTGGATCGGATGTTAGCAGACAATGCGGGCGATCGCTATCAGTCTGCAAAAGAAATCCGCGAAGCACTCAAAGATCCAAAATTATCTCAAATTAGCAGCATCATCTCCCAAATGGTGACAATGAACTTTGTCGGCCGCCCTTTCAAACACAGCACTCAAACCCCTACCAGCAATCATACTCCTGTTAACCAAAACCCTCAAGTTGTCAATATCAACATTTTCAAGTTGATTCCTTGGAAAGCAGTAGCGAGTTTGAGTGTGGTTTTGGTGCCGGGAATGTTAGCTTTTAGTGTAGTCAAATCAGGTTTTACGTTGCCAAAGTTGCCTGATTTACCGAAATTTTCCTCACGCCCGCAACCTCTCGATACATCCTTAGATCAAGCAGAAATAATTCGTCAAGAAAAGATTGGTAAACGGCGCAAAAATCTCAACATCGATCAAGATATATTCTATCAAAAAGTTGATGAATTATATTACAATAAATATCCAGAATTAAAAGGTCGTACCTTGACAGAAAAGCCAGAAGATGCTGAAATCAGGCAGAAATGGTGTGAAGTTGCTGAAGATTTGCTGGACAAGTTGGAGAAGGGAGGACAGTTGTGAAATTTAAGATAGAATAAGATTTATTTAACCGCAGAGGGCGCAGAGGGCGCAGAGGGAAGAGGAAGAGGGGGCCAAGAAAGAGAGGGAAGAGGAAGATAACTTTATCTGGTTTAATACAAATTGGTATAGGCAACGCACTTTTAGTTTATTGCACAATGGATTCTATTCAACTTACAGGCATTCGCTGTTACGGATACACTGGCTATCTGCCCGAAGAGCAGGTTTTGGGGCAGTGGTTTGAAGTGGATGTTACTCTCTGGCTGGATTTATCGCAAGCTGGAAAAAGTGATGATATTGAACATACTCTCGATTATCGTAGCGCTATTAGTATGATTCAAATGCTAGTCAAAGAGTCGAAGTTTTTATTGATCGAACGTCTAGCAGATACCATCGCCCAATCGCTTTTACAACTACCGTTAGTCGATAAAGTCAAATTACAACTCTCAAAACCAGCAGCCCCTATCCCTGATTTTGGTGGCCGAATTACTCTCGAAATTACTAGAAGTCATTAGTCATTAGTCATTAGTCATTCGTTATTAGTCATTCGTTAGTTGGCTGTTGGCTATTGGCGGTAGTCAGTTATGATTCAACCAATAACTAATGACTAATGACTGCTGACTGATGACTACTGACTAATTACCACTTCAGCAAATTAAATGCTTCCATGTCTACGGTATTACGGTTGCGATAAATCGCTAACACAATTGCTAAACCTACCGCAGCTTCCGCAGCAGCTACCGTCACTACAAATACGGTAAATACTTGACCTTTAATGTGCACTGGGTCGAGATAATTAGAGAAACCCATCAAATTCAGATTGACGGCATTCAGCATTAGCTCGATCGACATTAACACGCGCACTGCATTTCGGCTGGTAATCAAACCGTAAATACCAATACAGAAAAGTGCAGCGGCTAATAACAGGAAATACTGGAGTTGTAGTTGCATAAATTTAAGTAAGAAGGAAGTTCGGTAACAGATTAACTGGTTCCCAGGCACAGCCGGGGAACGAGTATAATACTACTTAGATTCTGGCGAAGCAACATCTCCAGCAGAAACTAATTCGCGTGGTCTTTCTGGCAAACTAAAAGCTGGTGTTTCAGATAGTTTATTGGACAATTCATCGGCGAAGAAATCGCGGCGGGCTAACACAATTGCTCCTACCATTGCCATTAGCAAAAACACTGATGCTAACTCGAAAGGTAGCAAATAGTCTGTAAAGAAGTGTTTGGCGATCGTCACGATCGAACTTTCGGCTGGTGCGCCCGTCGTGGCGACAATCGCCCAAGGAGTAGACAGCACCATTGTGCTCAACAGTGCAAACAAACCTACACAAACTACTGCTGTTGCTATCTGACGCACCCAAGCATTAGGAATAGTGCGGAACTCTTCTCGCTTGTTCACCAACATAATGGCAAACAAAATCAAGACGTTAACAGCGCCAACATAAATCAATACCTGGGCTGCTGCTACAAAGTCGGCATTTAGCAATAGGTACAAACCAGCAATACTGGTAAATACCCCACACAGCAAAAAAGCTGAGTAAACGATGTTGGAGAATAGCACTACTCCTAATGCTCCTCCAATCATCATTACGGACAGTATGCCAAATGAAACAATTTGAACCCCTTCAGCTAGATTCACAATCTTTAATCCTCAATCATTAGTTTTCTATTGTGCGTTTTTACTCATTAGTTAGCAGTCATTAATAATTGGTTATTTCACTAATGACTGATGACTGCTGACTAATGACTAATTACCTACTTTTCGATAATTTCCTCTGGACGAAGACCTGCACGCCGATCGCCACTAGAGACTTCATGAGGGTCCATCGCACCCTTCGGCAAATAAGCGAATTCCCGCAACGGTGTCACCATTGGATCGTCTGAAACCTTGTAGGGTAGACGTCCCAAGGCCACGTTGTCATAATTCAACTCATGACGTTCGTAGGCGGCTAACTCGTACTCTTCTGTCATCGACAAACAATTAGTCGGACAATATTCCACACAATTGCCGCAGAAGATACACACCCCAAAATCGATACTGTAGTGCTTGAGTTGTTTCTTCTTAGTTTCTTTGTTAAATTCCCAATCGACTACCGGTAAGTTGATCGGACATACCCGAACGCAGACTTCGCAGGAAATGCACTTGTCAAATTCAAAGTGAATTCGACCCCGAAAACGTTCGGAGGGAATCAGTTTTTCGTAAGGATACTGCACCGTAACCGGCCGCCGCCTCATGTGGTCAAAAGTAACCGATAACCCTTGACCGATATACTTAGCAGCTTGAAAAGTTTCTTTGGCGTATTCGCCTACTTGATTGAGGAATTTTAGCATCGTGTTCTCTCTCTGTACTTGAGTTTTTGGTAATTGCTAATTGATAATAGGTAATTGGTTAACAGGTATTTTTTTGGTAGGTAGGGACACGGCAGTGCCGTATCCGGTAGTAGGATACGGCAGTGCCGTTTCCCTACATTCGTATCCGGTAGTAAGGACACGGCAGTGCCTTTTCCCTACAGATCCATTTACCTATTATGAATTAACCGCCAAAAGCAAAGGGAAAGGCAAGTTTCAAAGCTGCGGTCAATAGTAAATTAACTAGAGCAACGGGAAGCAAAAACTTCCATCCCAAATTGAGCAATTGGTCAATCCGAACTCGTGGCAGAGTCCAGCGGAGCAGAACTGCCAGAAACAGGAAAAAGTAGGCTTTGATCAGGGTCATTGTAATGCCCAGCAAGCCGGTAATTACCTGCAACCAAGGAGTATTTTCGCTGACTCCTAGGGCATTGGTCAGCACTCCGACGGGAATCGGACACTCCCAGCCACCGAGGTACAAAACGGCTACTAGCAGGCAAGAAAGGACGAGGTTAACGTAGGAAGCGATGTAGTATAAAGCAAATTTCATGCCTGTATACTCAGTCTGATATCCTGCTACCAATTCTTCTTCTGCTTCTGGAAGGTCAAAGGGTAAACGTTCGCATTCTGCTAGTGCTGCTACCCAGAAAATCAGGAATCCCGCAGGTTGGCGCCAGATATTCCAGCCGACGATGCCGTAGCCTGCTTGTTGATGTACGATGTCGATCGTACTTAAGCTGTTAGACATCATCACCACTGCCAATACTGCCAAAGCTAGGGGTATTTCGTAGCTAAGGGATTGAGCAGCGGCTCTGAGTCCTCCAAGTAGCGCATATTTGTTGTTAGAAGCATAGCCGGACATCAGCAAGCCGATCGGCTGAATGCTAGACAGCGCAATCCACAGAAATATTGCTGTCCCCATATCGGCGATCAGCATATGCTCTCCGAAGGGCACGATTAAGTAGGAGAGAAAAACTGGGATCACCACAATTACCGGGCCCAGGGTAAACAGCAGCGGGTCAGCTTTTGCGGGTACGATGTCTTCTTTGAATACCAACTTCATACCGTCAGCAACGGGTGCTAGCACTCCCAAAGGGCCGAGGAATTCCGGGCCAATCCGCTGTTGAGCGGCGGCGGAAATTTTCCGTTCTAGCCAGACGCTAGTGAGTACGCCGAATACGGCACCGACAACCATCAGTACCATTGGGAGTGGTAGCCAAAGCACTTGGGCGATGTCCGCCGGTAAGCCCAAATTCATGAGGGCTTCTACAAAACTTCCTTGTAAGTCAATTCCTGGGTTCATGTTTCCAGATGAATGAGCGATCGCATATATTTTTGCACCCACCCTTAGTAGGAGTACGCTGGGAGAGTAGGTATTTGTAAAGATTTTTAATGCTTTACCGCATATCAGTATATCGCCCGACAGGCTACAAGAACGGATGGAGGGGGGTGAAATTCTAGTTATCTGAGCCGCCAGCTTAATTAATGGGTTGGTAACTTATGGAAAGACCAAAGAAACCGGGTTTTTATGGGTTCTGCAAAAATTGTAACGAAGTTTTCTCCCAAAAACCCGGTTTCTGACTACCCGTGCGTAGAGCGACATATAGCCCAAACAAAAGGGCAGAGAGTTAACTCTCTGCCCTTTTTATGCTTTAAGGTAACTTTCAAATGGTTTAAACCATTGATTTTACGCTACCTTTTTTATGGAACTGGGCAGAATCGAACTGCCGTCCAAAATGGGTATTAACTTTCCGATCGTTCACAGGTTTATCCCCTCTTACCCTCGGGGCGGGAACCATCTTTATCCTAAATGGGAGGATTTTCTAGTGATTGCTTTCCCAGCTAGCCGACTAGAAGCGTTTAGCTAGGGCATCCGTTGGGGGTTGTTATGCTACCGTTAACGGAGTTAGGTTGCATACACTCTAAACCAAGCTCAAGAAGTTTTTAGGCTACAGCTACGGCTTTGCGAGCGAAAGGAACGATGTTGTTCGCATTTACTATTTTTTTGAGCCGATATTTACGAGAGTAGACTCCCTCTCGACCTGCATCACGGAGCAGCTTTCGCCACCCTGTCGAAACCATTACAGCCCCTCGTGCATACTTTCATGATAGACATGATTGTGTATGACGTCAACTCGATTTTAAATTTTAGACTTTGGTAGGAAGCTGAGCAGCATTCTTTTTGAACAGGCTGGAGGGCCTGTTCCACACTGAAATCTTCCTTCTTCCTTCTTCCTTCTTCCTTCTTCCTTCTTCCTTCTTCCTTCTTCCTTCTTAATGCAAGTTTTCGTCCCAGACGCCGATGTAAATTCGATCGCGATTGTTGCGTTCGATCGTACCTTCGAGGGAACCCTTCTTAAAAGTAAACCGATTAGTCCGCCGCTGCTGCACATGGAGGAACCCTTGCATGATATCTCGATCGGCCCCGCCCAACATCCCGTTTAACGCGGTTCGCACTACCAAGTCATCCACAGACTGAGCAAAAGAACCCTCTGTTTGTACTAACTGGCCCGAATCGCGATCGTATATGTAGCCGAGAGTAATCCGATTGGGCAATATTTCGTAAAGTGCGGTGCGAGTATTGGGCCAATAGCCCTTGGCTTGAGTGTCTGTTGGGGTTCCCAAGGCAGCTATTACCTGGTTTTCCGCTGTACCAACCGGAAAACCAGGTATTGTAGGAACTTTTTGATAAGTTGTGGCTGGTTGTTCTGGGCGGGGTGAGGGTGAGGGTGTAGGCGAGGTTCGATCGATCGGTCTTTGTTCTTCAACAGGTTTATTCCTTGGTGCGGGGGACTCGGCCGCAGGAGTTGGTGTTGGGGCTGGCGTCGTGGGAGTTTCTACCGTCGGCGTGGGAGTTTGTTTGGGAGTTGGAATCTTTTCTGGTTCCGGAGTTGGAGTTTGTCGCGCGGGTGTGGGAGTTAAGGCCGGTTCGGGGATTGGAGTCTGTCGGTTATTATCGCGCGGTTCTGGAGTGGCGGGTGCAGAAGTGCGATCGTCCTTGGCCACCGGTGCGGGTGCTGCTGAGGGCCTGTTCAGCAAAATCCTCGCTATACCCACAAATCCTGCGAAAATAAGGGCGATCGCCACCAACCCCAAAATCAACCAAATTTTACTTTCCCCAGCCCCAGAAGGCACGACAGCAGGCGCTGTTCTCGATCCCGCAGGCATCATAGGCCCGTGTCCCGGCATCACTGCCAGCGTCGGGCCGGTAACGGACACCGGGGAATTCCGTAGCAGTGACAGCCACTCATCCACAGTACCAGGGCGATTTTCAGCATCTAAAGTCATCCCTCGCATCACCGCTTGACTGATGGCCGCACTTAGCTGAGGCTGTAAATCGCGGGGTGTAGCCATCGGCTGACTGGGGCGAAAAACTGCCGGCATCGGCACTTGTCCAGTTAGCAAAGTATAAAGCGTCGCAGCTAGACCGTAAACATCTGTAGCGGGCGTGTATTTTCCTTGGGCAAAATACTGTTCTGGCGGCGCGTAACCGTCGGACACCATATTAGTGTGACTTTGGGTGACACCGGGAGTGAACTCGCGGGCTATGCCAAAATCAATTAACACAACTTCCTGGGTGTTTTGGCGCAGAATAATGTTTTGTGGTTTGATATCTCGGTGCAGCAAATTCTTTTGATGAACTGCCTTCAAAGCCGCGCCAATCTGCTGTATGTATATAATGGCGACTGCTTCTGGAAGCGGTCGATTTGGCAATACGACATCGCCCAAATTCTGCCCTGGAATGTAGTCCATTACCATGTAAGGGCGATCGTCTTCGACAAAGAAATCGCTGACGCGGACTATATTGGGATGAACGCAGGAGGCTAGGCGTCTGGCTTCGTCTTGAAATTTGCGATCGAACTCCGCAAAATTGGGTTGCTGTCGCAGAGATTCGTTGAGGGTTTTTATGACTACAAATTGTCCTAAATAGCGGTGAGTTGCTCTGAAGGTAATCCCAAAGCCGCCTCTTCCCAATTCTTGTTCGAGGGTGTATTTTCCACCCTGTAAAGTTTTGCCGATTAGCGCATCCATAGGTTCGGGCGATCGCATACCAGAGAATATGGCTGATTATGGCACGTATGGTTGGCCAAGTTACCAGTCTAAATGGCGATCGCACTCTTCGATCGGCTCTAAGTAACAGGTTGGCTTCTAGCTGACATTGATACTTGTCTCCGGCCTCAGACCAGATGTGAGTATATCCGACGATCTTCTCCGATCGCTGAAATATCTGGATTTTTTCTGGAATCAGCATTCAAATTCAGCCTTGTTTCAATTTTCAATTAATACTTGTGCTACTTTTTGTAACAATGACGATTGACTGTTTTCCCCGATTTTTAAAACATTGTGAGTTAGCGTACTCAAATGTAAAGCTGTGATGGGATGCTCGATCAGCTCAGATGTGGGAATTGACTCTCCTGAATATGTCTTCCCAATCAAATGATAGACTCTAAAACCTTTCTTTATCACTTCCCCAACACTTTGTGCGAGAGGAACATAATACTGAATAAACGTTTCCTTCTTCAAATCCAAAGATATCATCTTTTGGATTCTGTTAATAGGTTTAATCTCGCTGTTGTAATGGGATACCAAAGGTAACAATCTACTACTATTTTCACCTTTATTTTTTCGATCTATTGTTAGTTCTCCGCTTTCCAAGTCTTCAATAATACCAGTCCGTCCAATTAATGTTGGCGTATAAAAGTCGTCTTTATAACAACTAATATACAGCTTTTCTGCGTCATCTACAAAAATTTTCTGATCATTAATTAATTTTTCTGACTTGTTTTTTCGCTTTCTTAAAAATCGAAATTTCGTTTCTATTTGTTTCATATCTCGGATTACATTTTTTATATAGATATAACCATCTTTGTACAGAAATTCTACCGCAACCGCTTTAGCTTCCTTTTTTTTGGGGCTGCGTACATAAATACTAAAAAATTGTTTTTCAGAAAATGATTGAGGAGTAGTAATACGCAAGCCCAAGTTCGGATTTGCAAGACTCTGTGCGATCCAGTTCTTAATTCCCAACTCAATCAATACCTTCTGAAATTCTGGGGAAAGATTTATCTTGTATCGTTCGCAGAAACTTTCCCATTGTTTGCTATCTGCTTGTTCTTTTAGATAACAAAAAATAGAGCCCTCTACATCCAATATTTTCCCTTCTGTAAAATCTTGTGTCTCCTTGTGTAGACTATCTCGATCTCGATCGATTTTCCAATTTGTATAATTAAAAACCGCAAAATTAGTTTTTTCATCTCCCACAGCACGAAATTCTGGTATATTTATCCCCTGTGTGCTAAAAAACTGTCCCGTCTCCAAATAGTTAAATCTTTTCTTTAACTGTGAATAGAAATCTACTGACGATTTATTATCTATTGTTGTTGATGGATACCACAGATTGTCTTTTGTCTGATAAGCCATCGAACCTGCTTCTTCCTCCAAAAGTTTATTTAAAACCAGATAGTTTTTTCCTGCTTCGAGTTGAATATCTGACCATTTAATAGATTCCGTAATTCTCCAGCAAACTTCATCCTCACCGTCAGGTACTTGTTCGTAGGTACTGACAGTTTTCCCATCCTTGTAAAATACAATCGTAGATACCCCTTGATGTTTCAGGAAGCATTGCAGAAATGGTCTGTCAGATTCAGTTAAATCGACTCCTGTATTGTTAATAATCTCTAAGAATTCTACAGATCCTATGTTTTTGATGAAAGGGTTTTCCAAGTAGTGGTCAGCCTGAAAATCAAGAGATTTAAATTTAATCTGGCACTCACTTAAAAAGCCCTCAAGTTTTGTCATGAGGTTTTGGTAATGATAAAGCTGAGTCTTTTTGAACTTATCGTAATTTTTGGGATCGCTATCGAATTGCATAAAATAAATATCATTTTTTGCGCGAGCATCTAGATCGCGATCGAAGTAGTAGTTCTTTTTATTGTAGACCAACAAATCTCCTAAATCATCACCATCTATGGTACTGTACTGATCCTTTGGTAAAAAGCGTCGCCTTTTTCGAGATAAGGTTAATGTGAGTACACCATGTTGATTGTATTTGACTAATAAATTTTGGCCCCACACTAAAAGATCTTTGTCTTTCGATTTAGGTGGAATGTATCTGGAATGGAGTAAGAGTAATTCTTCAAAGCCATTAATTGTTTCAACGGATAAGCCTTGAGACAGAATATAAAACTTGAAAATGAGGTTGAAGATTCTTTCTCGATCGCTAGAATTGTCTGTAAATAACTTTTGCCATCCAGAATGATTTTTATTGGGCGATAAAAAGAACACATATTTTTTGCCACCCGTATAGGATAGGAAGTATTGAATGTCTGAATTTTCCCGTTCTTTCCCATATTCAGCCAGCCTTTTTTTGATTTCATTTTTAATGTATTTATGCCGTTCTTTATAAAAGCTAGCCCGTGAATCTTCATTCTCAGAATTTTCATCTTCAGCAAGCCGATATTCAAGAATAAAATGTTCTATCCCTTGTCCCATTTTAAATAAATACTGAAACAGTTTTTCGGGAACTTGTTGTAGATTTTCTGATATTTTTAGTTGGTTGGTTCGCGATATATCTGATAAAGCTGCTATTTTATTTTTCATTTTATTTCTCCTTGTGAAACAAAAAATCTCTGAGGATATTGGATTCTACTGGACAATTGCGATCGTCAAAAAAAATCAAATTTCCCGAAAATAACATGGGTGAGTATTGTTGATTTTTTTCTTGGGCGGCGTGCAAGTTAAGAAGTAACCCTCTCGCAGTGCTAAATTCTGGATAGTCTGAAACAATCGCCTTCAGCTTGTTTTCGGTTTTATCCAGCGTCTTTTTAGACAGGCGATTACCCGAAGCTACGCTCCAAGCTTTAACATCAATACAGAATAGCGTATTATCCTTGACATAGTACAAATCAAACCGCTCGTATAGCTTACGATATTTTTTGAAATTTTGCAATGGCTCAAAACCATAGGTGGCTTTTATGTCTTTCCAGTCTTTGCCTTTGAAAACTACATCTTGAATCCAGCGTTCCACAAAATTTTCAGCCAGTGAGGGATACAAGACATCGTAAAAGAAATGCGGGCGCGGAATATAAGTATTAAAAACTTCCGGTTGTGGCATCAACTTGTTGTACAGTCTGTAGATTAAATCAGTCGAAGCATCTAGCGAACTAATTTCATTACCTTCTAAGTCATAGCCTCGATAATTTATCTTTAGATATTCAGGATATAACCGCTTTTGATAAGGATATATTTTTTCTCCATTGATACTATCGCTAATAATCTGGAACTTTTGGCCGCTTTCTTCCTCGGAAGCTAAATATGGCATAAATTCAACTTGTTCTGGGTTGTGATAGAATAATGACTCAATAAAATCATCAGCAAATAGCCCTGAATTTCGCAACTTTTCCAGATACTTGGCTGGATCTTTGAAAACAATTGGGTCACGCAACGCATCCCACGCTTTTGCGATATCAAAAGTATGTTTATTAAGATGAAAGCGATCGATTTCCTCCAACATTTTTGTTCTAAACTCTTGAAAAGCCAGAGTGGCATCAATCTCATCAATAACATGATCGTCATAATCCTTAATTGCTCGTTTTTTCTCTTCTTCTCGAACGCTTAAGTAAACTGTGTGGTTGTTAACAGAAAACTTACGAATTTCCTCCTTTTCTTTCCCTTCCAGGTATCTGTAAAAATTCACTAAATTTTTTCTAGTTTCTTCATTAACAAATATTTTTACCACTTGGCTTGGAAAATCGCGTCTCTCAGATCTGCCGATAGCTTGCAAAACTTGTTTCCCTAATAAAATCTGGTGTTGCTGCTCTCGAAATGCTCCAGCTTCTGGTTTGCTGAGGTATTTGTTAAAATCTTTGATTTCAAGATCAGACTCTCCCAAGTTTACAATACTTTTCATTAATGCAAAATGGTAAAGCGTCATAGATAATCCAGAATCTTTTGATTTGTTAACCGATGGGCTCATTACTGTATAGTAACTGTCCATTAACAAAATTAAAGAGTCGAAATCTTTTTCATCGCCGTTAGGGTTTTTTATGATAGGATTCAATCCTTTGGAAGCTGATTGATAAGCGGATATAAAGAAGATTTTTTCCCCTTCTTTTTCAACAAGCTCATCCAAATACGTGTGATGAGCTTGTTTGTCGCAGTAAAGACTGTTGAATGATGCCTTATACAAAATTATTTTAATCCGAATTTTACTCTGATATTTATTATGCTTCACTTCCACATAATATATGTTTGGATGCTCTGATGACACCTCAAATAGAAAGTTAGCATGATTGAGCCGCTCGCAATGTTGAATTAACTGTTCAATCCAGCGTAGAGTTTGAGTAAAAGCAATTGTTTCTTGAATTGAGTCATCCTCAAACAGGTAAAACAAGAAACGAACAAACTTTTGAAGTTCTTGGATTTTGTAAATACCCAGCCAATTCCCATCCTGTTTGAGATCGTCGATAAAACTTTTTAAAATAGTTTCTTCAAATCGTTCCACCACTTGTTGAGTTTCGTTATTTGGGAAAGACAATAAATCCTCACCGAAAAACTTTACTGCAATCTGTCGCTTCGCTTCACGACTCTCTCTGATTTCTTCGCAAAGCGACACTTCTTCATCGCTCATTTCCTTGAAGGAACTTTCACCGGATTCACTAGCATTCCGCAATTTATCTTTGAAATACTGCATATCATAGCTAGTGCTTAAATCTCCTAAAATTCCTCCTGTTGCTGAAATCAGAAAAATCACATTACTATTATTGCATAACATGGATTTTATCTTGAATTCAGGCGAAGTCAATATAGCCGTACTACCAATAGAAACTTCTCTAAGAGCGCGATCTATCAGATTATTTTTAGGATTTTGATAACGAGAAATTTCTTTGATATTTATGATAGACTTATAACTTTCATAGACATAAGCAGTATTTAAGTATTTTAGCAGTTTATTTTGCGAGGGGCTTTCTTCAATTGCCTTTTGGACTTTAGTTATTTGTTCTGACCAAATTTCTAAAGAATGGGATTGAGAATCTTCAGCATCTAAGACGTTAGCTAGAAAATCTTTGATGGTTTTGATTTGCGATCGCACAGCTAGAATGGCATAAATTAACTCTGCTACAGAAGTATTATCTGCAACTTTTTCCTCGGCGATTTGGACGTGCCCGCCAGAAGGTTTGGTTAAAAACAATTTTTGCAGGGGTTCGAGGTTGTAGATGTATAGGTTGTTGTATGCAAAAATGTTCATTAAATCATCACATATTTTATTGTAAAGCTTTTGAGGAATCAATAAACTTCTATTATTCTCGAATTTTGAAATAACTCTGGATAACATTTCAAAATCTACTATGATGGAATTTTGTTCATCATTATTGTCGAAAATTCCAACAATTTCTTCCATTGATTTGTCAAGAGATTTTTGAATTCTTACTATTTGTTCTAAAAAATTGATAGAGTTTCCCTCCTCAAAGGTCAACCGTTGATATGTCTGGGCAAAATTTTGCAGTTTGGGTTCGAGGGTTTTGTCTTTTTCAAAGTATTCTTGAAATTCGTAAAAAGCTCCCTTATTCTTATCTATGAAATTTAAAAAATCTCTGTTTTCATTGTTTTTAGTTGAAAACAGCATAGAAAATTCTCTATTCATAGATGATAGCGCATTATTGATTGCCAGTTTTTCAGGAGAGATGATATCAATCTTCTCCTTTAGCATAATTTGATAGCCATCTTCTTGCTCGTCTAAGGCCAGGATAAACTTTCGGGAGTTGTCTGTATGCTGAATAACGTATTGATCGAGATAACTACTTTTCTTGACCCATTTTGTACCGTTGTGGATAAAGTACGGAATAGCCGTTTCAAATTTAGCATAGGTGAGCATCAAAATCCCAGATTTTTTTTGCAGAAGATGAAGGGGCAAAAATATTTCAATTAACTGTAAACATTCATCAGGACAATTTTTTTGATCTAATTCACATTTGATGAAAAATTCTAAAAACTTTTCAATTAACTTATTCAGTTCCTGTTCTATTTTCTTAATCTCAGATTTATTAAAAGCCTCATCTCCAAAACTTGTGTTTTTTACATATTCAAGGCGTTTAATCACATCTTTTACTTTCTCAAGGTTTCGTCGATTTTCCTGAACCTTTTCATCAGGACATACTTTTTTAGCGAGGTTCCAAGTTTTGGTGTTTTTGAGGATTGAAGATATCAATTGTTTGTATAATTTGAGATACTCATCCGTCGTTTTCATTTCTTCGGAAAGAAGTTTATAGACGGTAATATTTTGGTATTTGATCTCAACTGAAGTAGGAACAGATAAGTGTTCTCTCAATGGGGCAACATATATACCGATTATTTGAATATCTTTATTTTCTTCTATTGTTTGATAAATTGCTTCAAACAATTGGTGAGTTTTTCCTGACCCCGTACCATAATTGATTAGTTTTAGTTGGGGACGGTTTTCTTTAAAGCTATCTTCAATAGTTCCAAGGTAGGAATTAATAATTTTGGAACGAGGTGATTCTAACCGCTGATTAAGAGAGTCTGTTTGTTTTTGCATTACGTGTTATCACCTTTTTATCTGGATATCCTACAACCAAAATAGCAGATCGCACAGTTTACCTATCTTAAAAAAAGTTTAACTAACCAAATCAACAACACTATTTTACCGTTTACCTGATTGTTGGCAGAGATATTCCAACAATGCTTTAACTTCTTTGTTATGAGACATCAATACTTGCTGAAGTCCCATTGTTTTTTGGGTTTGATTCACCTCTATTTTCCTAAAAATAGGTTGACTTGTCTACTTTTAGCTATTATACTAGATATCTCAAGCTCGATGGACAAAATATTTAGAAAGACAGAAAGAAAGAAAGAAAGAACACGGGCCAGTGAAATCCCTCGCACCGCTTCCCTAGGAAGGACTGAAGTCTCCCTCGTTTCCCGCATCCCGTATTGATTTATGATTGATTTTCTTTTTTAGAATCCTGATATATGAAGCCGAAAATAACTACCCCGATCGCATGGCAGCAAGCTGAACTGCTAATGCAGCCCGCCTTGATTCGAGTCCTCGACAATATCCGCAAACAACTAGAAGATTCTGTTTGGACAGGGACTTATCAAGAAGTACAAACTCCTTTTCCTGGCTATAAACTGATTTTAGAGCGTCAAGGCGAGCAAAGGTCCATCGATATTTGGGAACTTTGTTATCGAGTCTGTTTTGTTGACTACCAACCAGCCCACTCCGAGATCCAAAGTCAGGAAGTTGAAATTGACACTTTTTTGATTGAGGAGGATACTGGCGATGTAGATTGGAATCGTCTTGATGCCAAGGCCAGCCAATTAATACAGGAAATCTTCGCTAATTTAGCTAATTAGTCAGTAGTTGTTAGTCATTAGTTTTAGTAACCGTCAACCGTCAACCACCTCTTATGCTGATTCAAGAATTGCACGATATCCAAACATCTTTCGGTGCTATCTTTGGCGAATTAACAACCACAGAAACAGTCCCCGTTAGTTTTGCTAATGATGCCGCCGCCATCACCGCCACCAAAGAAAGTGTAGCGCTGTGCGATCGCACTCACTGGGGACGCATACAAATTTCCGATACCGATCGCCTACGGTTTTTGCACAATCAAAGTACCAATAATATCAATAAACTCCAACCCGGTCAAGGCTGCGACACTGTGTTTGTGACTTCCACCGCCCGGACGATTGACCTCGCCACAGCTTATGCTACAGAAGATGCTTTGTTGATCTTAGTTTCTCCCAACCGTCGCCGACAGTTGCTAGAATTACTCGATCGCTATATTTTCCCCATGGATCGGGTAGAATTAACAGATTTAACTGATACCACAGTCGCTTTCAGTGCGATCGGTCCTGAAAGCAGGAAATTACTAGAAAAACTGGGCGTTAGCGAACTCGAAAATTTACCTAATGCCAGTCACAAATTGATCGAATTAGCTGGGATAGAAGTTCGAGTTGCTATGGGTAGTGGGTTAGCATCTCCCGGATACACCTTAATTGCCGCAGCCACGGATGCAGCTAAATTGTGGCATGAATTAGTGCAAGCAGGGGCCGTACCCATGGGCGATCGAGTCTGGGAACAACTGCGAATCGAACAAGGCCGCCCCGCCGCAGATTTTGAGCTTACAGATGACTACAATCCCCTAGAAGCAAGACTGTTACACACCATTACCTATGACAAAGGCTGCTACATCGGTCAAGAAACAATTGCTAGATTGAACACCTACAAAGGAGTCAAACAACAACTTTGGGGCATACAACTGAGCGGTGCTGTTGAACCAGGAAGCGTAGTCACCATTGAAGAGGAAAAAGTAGGCAAAATTACCAGTGTTACAGAAACACAATCTGGCTTTTTTGGTCTTGCTTATATCCGCACCAAAGCTGGTGGTGCAGGATTGAAAGTGCAGGTAGGAGAAATTGTCGGAGAAGTAGTAAATGTGCCTTTTTTAATGTGAGACAGTCCTGGACGCATGGGGAATCAAAAAGCGTGCATTTCAATTTTGCAAATATATTCGCATAGGCGAAATCGGGATGCTCCCGTCAAAAACCCGGTTTATGCGTGAATCTTTGTCGAAAAAAACGACTATTTTTGGAAGAAACCGGGTTTTTTGCGTCCAGGACTATGAGATTTTCGATGGAATTTGCAGATTGAATAGTGGCGACGCACCACTAAAATCCTTATTTGGCAGATTTTGAGGCTTTGTTTTCAGATTCAGGAGATTGCAAAGCTTCGTCTAAAATTGCACGGGCTGACTCTGCTTTATTCCTAGCTTCTCGATAGCGGACATTAGCTTGGGCGAAGTTTTTGAGCACCTTGAAACCGTCTTTGAGACTGGTGATTTCCTCAGCACTGACAGCCTCATCTGTAAACAAAATGTCGATCGCCGCCCGGATTTTTAGGGCTTCTTCGCGGGATTCCATGACTTTCAATTTGAGACTTGCCAAATTGCTCAAAATCTGTATTGCTTCGGTAATCGCATCCTCGGTTTCAGATGTCGCATCTTCCATATCTTTAACTTCCACAAACTGTTTTGGGCCAAATCCTTCTTGGAGCTCCGTAGGTAGCTTGTCAGAGTCGATCAGCTGCATAAGCTGATCCATAGCTTCTTCGCGGGCTTTGGCTGAATCTTTCCCTTTAACAGTTAAAATAGTTTCGGGGCTTTGAGGAAGTGTATAGCGAACCATATTTTGACAGCCTTTGTGCGACAACAATTAATGATATTTTATCTTGATTCGATCGCCACTTGCAGCTATCACTCCTGTCAAGCGGGCAAATCGGTTTTCAAAAGTTAACAGACATATACTCACAAGGAACTCTAACATAATGAAAGAGAAATTTATGAACTGGCTGAACATAGTTTTAGTCGCTGACGTATTTTTTGTCTTTGCTAGCTTTGCTTGGTTTGCGATCGCAGTATTAGGTAGATCGACCGGTGTGAATCTCGGTTTCGATCTGTGGTACAGTCTCTGGCAGCCTGTATTTAATCCCGCCCTAGGAATTCTCATGGGAGGCGCTATTGTTAGTGGGATTATTAACCAAGTTTCTAAGCGTCTCAATCCCAAGTAAATTGGGCTAACTTCCTTCTTCCTTCTAATTATCAACTATGGGACAACAAAAGTGCATCGGCATCCTTACCAGTGGGGGTGACTGTGCAGGTTTAAATGCAGTGATTCGAGCCGTTGTGTACCGCGCAACAGCAACTTACAATTGGAAGGTGATGGGAATTCGTCAGGCCACTAATGGCTTAATGAGTCGTCCCCCCCAAGCCATTCCTTTGGATATTGAAAAAGTAGACGATTGGCGGACGATTGGCGGTACCATGCTAGGGACGACTAATCAGGGTAATCCTTTTGCATATCCGATGTCCGATGGGACTTTGCGCGATCGCTCTGATGATATTATCGAAGGCTATCATCTACTAGGTCTAGATGCCCTAATTGGCATTGGTGGCGATGGTAGTCTAGCTATTCTCAGGAAGATAGCTCAACAAGGCAAGTTGAACTTAGTTGCTATTCCTAAAACTATTGATAATGATGTCGGTATTACCGAGCGTTCCATCGGGTTTGATACTGCTGTCAATATTGCCACTGAAGCACTGGATCGCTTGCATTTTACCGCAGCAAGTCACAGTCGCGTCATGATTATTGAAGTCATGGGACGCGATGCGGGACATATTGCGATTAGTGCGGGCATTGCTGGGGGCGCTGATATCATTTTGATTCCCGAAATTCCTTACACAATTTCCAAAATTTGTGCCAAAATTCAAGAACGTCAAGCACAGGGAAAAAACTACTGTTTAATTGTAGTAGCCGAGGCAGTTCGCACTGAAGCAGGCGAATTAGTGATGCACACAAATCGATTAGGTCAAAGTCGGTTGGGTGGTATCGGTCAGTATTTAGCGGATCAAATTTCTGATTGTAGCGGCGCAGAAACTCGCGTTACTGTTTTGGGACACATTCAACGAGGAGGAACGCCTTCACCGCTAGAAAGATTAATTGCTTCGGCTTTTGGAGTAGCAGCAGTTGATTTAATTGCTGAAGAAAAATACGATTGCATGGTATCTTGGCAAAAACGGGAAGTAGTCAGCGTTCCCTTGAAAGATGCGATCGCCAAATACAGAGCAGTAGAGTTCGATGGTACTCTGGTGAAAACAGCCCGTGGTTTGGAAATTTGCCTCGGAGACTAGAAAAGCAGTCATCGGAATTTTCCCACATTAAGGAGTGAGCAGCCAGACTTGTTTAATTGATCTGGTTGCTCAATTTTTTTTAAATCAAAAACTTAACTCGGCGATCGCGTCGGGTATTTCAAAATGTCTTGAGGTACGATGGAATCTAGGGGGAATGCCAAGCCCGGTAAAGTTAAGCTTGGCGGGAATACCCACAGGAAGGGAAAAATGACACTTAACTTGCGGCGACCGGTTTTAATTGGCGGAATCGGACTCTCAGCAGCACTCTGGCTGTTAGAAAGTCTACAGCACTCGGTTTCAGAAATGGGCGAAACGGCACTCATCGGCTTGGTGGCCGCTAGCGCCGGATATTGGTGGTGGCAGCGACAATCGCCTACACTGGAATTTCCACTCCCCCAAGCCCTAGCCAACAGGGAAGCAGCCTTAAAGGCGATCGGGGCGGCAGAAAGCTCGATTAATTTGCTGGCTTCAGAAGCTCAAATATCCGAATCTCCAGCTATGCTTAAAGCACAGCTCGATCGACTCACAGCCGAATTAGACAGACCAGATTTGAGAATTAGTGTCACTGGCGGCAAAGCAGTAGGCAAAAGTACCTTAATTCAAGTTTTGAATTCTCACTGGACATCCCAACAGCCACACAAGCTAACTTTCCAGGAAACAACCCCGCTATTTACTAGCACCAATGCCGATGCTAAAATCAGCGATGATTTAGTGCTGTTTGTGACAGCAGGCGACATTACGGATTCGGAATTTCAAGTATTATCTCAGCTAGTTTTAGCAGGTCAACGTTTATTGCTAGTTTGGAACAAACAAGACCAATATTTGCCAGCACAGCATTCCCAAATTTTGCATTCTTTGCAGGAAAAAATGGACGGCCTACTGCCGAAAGAAGATATAATTGCGATCGCAGCGAACCCTAATTCCCTGAAAGTGCGGCAGCATCAAGCTGATGGTACAATCAGCGAACGGATGGAAAATCCGGGAACTCAAATTCAGCCTTTGACGGCAAAACTGACGGAACTCTTAACAGCAGAAAGACAACAATTGGTGTGGGCTAATACAGTGCGGGGCGCTGGAAGTGTTAAACAGGAAGCAAAAACTTTATTAAATGCAGTCAGGCGCGATCGGGCAATGCCCATCATCGATCAATATCAATATATCGCAGCCGCAGCCGTTTTTGCTAATCCCGTTGCAGCCCTAGACTTGTTAGCAACCACAGCCATCAGTACCCAACTTGTAATCGATCTCGGCACTATTTATCAGCAAAAGTTTTCCCTAGACCAAGCTAAGACAGTAGCGGCAACTTTGGCTACCCAAATGTTGAAATTGGGATTAGTTGAATTGTCTACTCAAACTATTGCGGGATTGCTCAAAAGCAATGCTGTAACTTTTGTCGCTGGGGGCGCAGTGCAAGGAATTAGTGCAGCCTATTTTACCAGAATAGCTGGACTCAGTTTAGTGGAATATTTCCAAAGTCGAGACCTGGAAAATTCTGTAAATAGCAGTTTCAATATTGACCAATTGACTAAAACTTTGCAAGCGGTATTTCAACAAAATCAGCAAGTTTCGTTCTTGCAATCTTTCATCAACCAAATGGGGAGTCGTCTTGGGCCGCAAATATCTCAGCCTAAAGCAGTTAATTCAGATCTCAATTAAGTACAATATTAATCATATTTTGTACTCTATTTAGGAACAGGCTTTGCGGCCTGTTCCACACAAAAAAATTGTCCTTGTGGAACGCGCAATAGAGATTATATCGCTTACTGTTGTATTGTGATTATTTAACCACAGAGGGCGCAGAGAACACAGAGAGAGATCTGAGATAAATTAGTAATTTTGATGGAGAATAAATTTGTTTAGCAAATTATCAAAATTTGTACTAGAATGAATAAGAATATCCCTGGTTAGATATTCAATTATACTTGCTTAAAAAAGCCGATCGCCAATGGCTGACAAATCGATTCAAGACCATCGCTTATCCCTTGCCCGCGCCAGTTTGCGCCAATCCCTGGCGCGCTACTCTAACTTGCGCCCAAGCAAAAACAACTCAAATACAGAATTGGCAGCTACGCTACAAAATCAGTTAGATATCTTAAATTCTACCTCAGAAAAACTTAACCAAAACATCATTCGCATTGCTACCTTTGGTTTGGTCAGCCGCGGCAAGTCAGCCGTATTAAACGCGCTTTTAGGTAAAAAAATCCTGCAAACAGGCCCTCTTAACGGTGTGACTCAGTGGCCGCGTTCCGTGGCTTGGACAATTCCGGCTATTTCTGGCACAAAAGACCCAGAAAAAGTGCAAATAGAATTAATTGATACTCCAGGAATTGATGAAGTTGGTGGCGAAGTGCGGGGCGATATGGCGAAGCAAGTCTCTCGCCAAGCTGACTTAATTTTGTTTGTCGTCGCTGGCGATATCACCCGCACTGAATATCAAGCACTGTGCGAATTACAAACAGCTCAAAAACCGCTAATTTTAGTTTTTAATAAAATAGACCTCTATCCAGAATTAGATAGGCAAACTATTTATAAAAGTTTGCAAAATCTCGGAAATAATAGCGAAAATTTAGCCACCGATGGGGTGACAGATAAATCTGATAGCGAAAATTTATCCTCAAACAATCCCTCGCCTAAATCTACTACAAATAATCACCCCAAATCCTTAGAAATAGTCATGGTAGCGGCGGAACCGGCACCGATGCAGGTGCGCATTGAATGGCCTGATGGGAGCATTACCCACGAGTGGGACTCGCCACCGCCGCAGATAGATGAGCTCAAACAGACAATTTTCACGATTCTTAACCGAGAAGGTCGATCGCTCCTCGCTCTCAATGCTTTAATGGAAGCTAGAGATGCAGAGGCAAATATTGCCCATCAAATTATCAAATTGCGACATACCGAAGCCGAGGATTTAATCTGGCAATTTGCTAAATATAAAGCTTTGGCTGTGGGCTTAAATCCGATTGCTTTTCTCGATGTCATGGGAGCAACTGTCGCTGATTTAGCCTTAATTCGCTCTTTATCCAGACTTTACGGTTTACCCATGACTGGCTATGAAGCGGGGAAACTTTGGCAAACTATTTTTTCGAGTGCCGGTGGTGTACTCTTGGGAGAATTAGGTAGTAGTTTTTTGTTGGGATTCGGGAAAAGCGCGGCGATTGCTGCTCCCCAAATTGGCTTTTCTACTTTTGCAGGAGTTGCGGTAACTCAAGCTAGTTTAGCAGCTTACGGAACCTATGCTGTGGGTCGCGCCGCCCAAGTTTATTTAGAAAAAGGCTGCACTTGGGGCCCCTTGGGACAAGATACGGTAATTCAAGAAATTCTCGGCACCATAGAACGTGATACACTTGTCGATCGCCTACAACAAGAATTAAAAATAGGCAAGTAAAAATTAACCTATTACCTTCTAGCAATCACCACACCTTGCCTAAAATGGGCAATCGTAGCAATTACTGCGATCGAAAAATAAAATAGTCTAATCAGCCAAAAACAAATCAACATCGACCAAGAAACAATAGTGGGCGCAGCACCTGTTAACTGCACAAATCTGGAGTTAACTTTTTTTTCAAAGCTATCGAGGTCTTTCATCTGTGATTGAGTCGTAGGAATCACTGGAAACTGACCTGTATATAAATAATAACCCAAGAAGCCGGGAACTCCTATCTGTTTTTTCAAAAATAAGTTAGTGATTTTGGTAGTTTCATCCGGCGATAAATTATCTGATTCTTCAACTTTATCTAACCAAGAATTGTAGCGAATTATCGGCGTACTCATGAAAATAAAAGGAACTATCAAAATTAACAAAATAGCACTAACTTGGCGACAATATTCAGGTTTTAAAAGTCTGGTAGCCAAACCAAACCCCATGCCGATGAAAGCAAATACTAAGATATTTAATAGTTCAATAACTTCGATGCCTCTCAACAAATCGCCGATAATAAAAATAGTATATAAAATTTTATCTGCCAACATCAGAGCGACAAATTTAATCAGCACTGAAATCCCCACAATCATCGCTGCACTAGCTACATAGCCGATAGCACCTAACAGGTACAAAAAAAGCGAACCAACTTGTTTGAATGACTGCATGAAATTATTAGTTAAGTAAAAGGTTAAAAAACCGATTTATCAGTGAACTCAATTTTTTATTTCTCCCGTATAAACTCTAAAAATTGTACGATCGCCAAGTCGAAGTATAGCAGGAGGCAGAGGTCATCCTAGCTCATCGTTGAACAATCTATCGTTAAGAAGTGTCGCATCCGAAGCTTGCTAAATCTAAAATTTATCGATCAGTTCCCCTTTAGCCCCCTTTGTCACTTCTGTAATCCTTTCTTTCATCACACTATCTTCCACAGCATTTTGCTCCGACTGCTGACGATCGCTCCCCAACCATAAAAGATACTCGATATTGCCAGCCGGGCCAAGTAAAGGCGACCAAGTTAAGCCCCGTTGTTCCCATCCTAAACCAGTGGCTGCTTTCCACACTTGGAAAATCGCATCGGCTTGGGTGGCTGAGTCTCGCACTACCCCTTTTTTCCCTACTCTCTCGCGCCCAACTTCAAACTGTGGCTTTACCAGCAACACGGCTTCTCGCGGTGGTGCTAACAACTCCCACAGCGCTGGTAAAACTTTATCCAGGGAAATAAACGACACATCTACTACCGCCAAATCTGCTCGCCCAGAGTCGCCATAGAGCTCTGTAGCCGTCATGTAGCGCAAATTTGTGCGTTCTTTCAAAATTACCCTCGGATCGTTCCGCAAGCCCCAATCTGCTTGCCCGTAACCCACATCTATCCCATAGACTTTGGCTGCGCCCGCTTGTAGCAAACAGTCGGTAAAACCGCCTGTGGAAATGCCGCCGTCGAGACAAATTCTATCTGTAACGGGAATCGCAAAAACTTCTAATGCTTTAGCTAATTTGTCGCCGCCTCTAGAAACGTAGCGCGATCGCTCTTTAATTTGAATTTGGGCTGCAATATCAACCTCTGTGCCCGGTTTGTCAACTACCTGCTGGTTGACTGCAACTTTTCCCGTCCGAATCAAAGCTTGAGCTTGCTGTCGGGAAGTACACAAATTTAGGTTGACCAATAAAGTATCTAATCGTTGTTTAGCCAAGATTTTTAATGTTTAAAGATAGGGTTAACAATAGTTTATTAGACATCTCCCAAACAACTGGTCAACAGCACGCAGCATCAGGACTAAACCAAAACAAGACTGATGGGTGTTTCCCCTCACCCTTGTTTTGGTGACTCATATCACGAGATGGGTGTACTTTGATCACAGATATACCTTTGTACGATCGCACTGAAACCTTGGTGACTAACAGATGATGTAACCATAGGTCAAACCGTTACAAATCAAATGCTTTGTCAACCAATGCCCTATTTTGGACTGATTAGACCTGCATCGCTCAACCATGAAAAAATTTAATTTCCCTATCAAAAATATCGACAATTGTCAAGAGAATCCTCTAGCATTTCTCAGTGGTAAGGTAGTTCATATTCTCTACCCAAATGGGGATGTAGAAGCAACAACAGTCGAACAGGTCGAGCGTCGCCAAACAAAAATTTCCCTAGACAAATGTCTCGTCTGGGGACGTATCGGCGATTTTTAGTCCTTGAACAACGATCGCACCCTTTAATACTGTGATGCGATCGAGCCAATTTACACAAACCCACCACCACAAGTTCCTTTTTTTTGAAAAAAGACTGGCAAAAAATTACCAGTCTCTTTGCAATATTAAGGGATTAAATTTAGATACATCAAACTGCTAGTTATCAAGTCAAAATTGACAAAATTTAACAATCGACATTGGAGAGTGGCGAAGCGCCACTACCAATTACCAATCACTAGCAAACTGACTTAGATATCCTGTTCGCTCAATTCGCGAATCATGTAATCAAAAGGCTGCTCCAGAAAAGCCCCGACAGACAAGCCAGCAGCTTCCACTTGAGCCTTAACCATCTCCTTCATAATGCTAATCCCCAAAACCGTCGGGCCAATGGGTACACTCAGTGAATTGTAAGTTTCCCGTAGCCCTTGCAGAACCCGCTCATCAAGCACGTCTGTACTTCCAGCCACTAGAGCGTAAGTAGCATAGCGCAAGTAGTAGTCCATATCCCGAAGACAAGCCGCATAGCGACGAGTCGTGTAAGCATTTCCACCAGGGCGGATCAGTTCCGGTTGTTCTGCGAATAATTGAATACCAGCTTGCTTGACAATAGCCGCTGCATTACTGTTAATTGCTGCTGCTGCTTGTACTCGTGCTGTACCCGTTGCAAAATAAGATTTCAACCGATCGATACCATCTCGGTCTAAATACCTACCAGCAACATCATAATTTTCAATCAGACTCGTCACTGCATCCCGCATAAGTTTCTCTCCCAAAAATCTTTATCAATACTTTGCTATCTAAGATAGACCGCCTATTGTAGACTACTACAAATCGGCGTTTGATTAAGATTTGAGATAGGATTTTCTGACACAGGTTAAACCCAGGCAGAAAAGCCCTAATTCTGATGAATGCCTTGTGCGCGGCCCAGACAAAACCAATATCAGGAGTAAGTCATGTTCCAGACACCCCAAGAAGCCTTAAACTACATAAAAGAAAATAACATCCAGATAGTTGACCTCAAATTCATCGATATGCCAGGGATTTGGCAGCACCTATCCCTGTTCCACGACCAAATCGACGAAACAGCCTTCACAGACGGCGTACCCTTCGACGGTTCCAGCATTCGCGGCTGGAAAGCCATCAACGAATCAGACATGACAATGGTCATCGATCCTACCACCGCTTGGATCGACCCATTCATGGCAGAACCAACCCTCAGCTTCATTTGCAGCATCAAAGAACCCCGCACAGGCGAACCCTACAGCCGCTGTCCCCGCACCATAGCCCAAAAAGCCGTAGAATATTTAGTTACCACCGGCCTGGGCGATACCGCATTCTTTGGCCCGGAAGCAGAATTCTTCATTTTTGACGACGTTCGCTTCGACCAAACCCAAAACAGTGGCTATTACTATGTAGACTCAGTAGAAGGACGTTGGAATTCCGGCAAAGAAGAACCGGGCGGCAACCTCGGCTACAAACCACGTTACAAAGAAGGTTATTTCCCAGTAGCACCAACCGATACCTCTCAAGACATGAGAACGGAAATGCTGCTGACAATGGCAAAATGTGGCGTACCCATAGAAAAGCACCACCACGAAGTCGCCACCGGTGGCCAGTGCGAACTCGGCTTCCGCTTTGACACTTTAGTCAAAGCCGCAGACTATTTGTTAACTTACAAATACGTCATCAAAAACGTCGGCAGAAAATACGGCAAAACCATCACCTTCATGCCCAAACCATTGTTTAACGACAACGGTTCCGGGATGCACGTTCACCAGTCAATTTGGAAAGACGGTCAACCGTTATTTGCTGGCGACCAATATGCTGGTTTCAGTCAAATGGGACTGCATTACATCGGCGGTATTCTCAAGCACGCCCCGGCACTTTTGGCAATCACCAATCCCACAACTAATTCCTACAAGCGGTTAGTTCCAGGTTTTGAAGCCCCTGTAAACTTAGCTTACTCTCAAGGGAATCGATCGGCATCAGTGCGGATTCCGCTGTCAGGAACTAACCCCAAAGCTAAGCGCTTAGAATTCCGCTGTCCCGATGCCACTTCCAATCCCTATTTAGCCTTTGCAGCCATGCTATGCGCGGGATTAGATGGTATCAAGAATCAAATCGATCCGGGTGAACCTTTGGATGTGGATATCTACGATTTATCCCCGGAAGAATTGAGCAAAATTCCTTCGACTCCCGGTTCCTTGGAAGGTGCTCTGGAAGCTTTGGAAAAAGACCATGCTTTCTTGACTGAAACTGGTGTATTTACCGAAGATTTCATTAAAACTTGGATTTCTTACAAACTCGATAATGAAGTCAACCCGATGCGGTTACGTCCTCACCCTTACGAGTTTGCTTTGTACTACGATTGTTAGAAAATTAAGCATTAAAAACGGCATAATTCCCATTTTTAATTGATAAGTTGTTGCACATTGTAATTGCATATTCGGAGCGGGCTATAAGCCCACTCCACAAGAGATTGATTAATTCTTGATACACAATTCAAATGTCGCCAAAGCTTAAGAATGCCACCCTTAAAAGCGGCATTCTTTTGCGGTTTAGAATTTCTGGATCAGCGCCCAGACTTTGCCTTTACCGGAAACTATCTCAGCGACGCTGTGAGTAGTAGCACCCATTGTAGCGTCAGAGACATTCTCTACTGCCCATTTATTTGCTTTCTGATCGACGATGAATAAATCGTCAGCGCTAGTGCCTTCCTGAACGCGATATATTTTATTCAGGATGAAACGCCTCCGCGCGTCAGCTTTTGGTATGCCCCTAACTTCATCTGGATCGACAGAGAGGACACTGCCTGGTTTTAATGTACCTTTTGAAGTCTTGAAATTGCGATCGGTCTTTTTTGCTATCTGCACGTTGTGAAGCTGCAAACAAGGCTCAGTCTCAGAGATATTCCACTCAGCAGCTAGCCCCCCACTTTTTCCCAAACCGAGAACCGCTGCAAAAACCGTCAAAATTAGCAAAGGTTTGAAATAATCCACAGTTTTCATGCTTATTTGTTGGTCAGGTGCTGCTCTGAGTATAAAGTAGCAATTAGCAATGACCAATGACCAAACGATGTCTGATATTTTTGTGATGATCCGCAATCAGAGTAACGTGGGCATGACAGCTAAAGTTATTCCATAAGGTGCGTCGCTATTAGATTTTTACTCTTTTTTAGATATTATCGATGGCGACACACCCTACATATACTGTTGCATTAATTTGGCAAATTGGTATAAGTTTGGGAATAGGGCATTGGGAATAGGCCATTGGGAATAGGGCATTGATAACAAACTTCTACCTTGCTTTGTGAATCCGCAACCCGAAAAAGTGAGTTACACTTGTATAAGTATCTTTACAAAAAAACATAAAACAATGACAGTTGCTTATCCTCGCAAGCTTCGCAATGGCATGGGAGCCCGTGAAATTTTAGCTCAAGTCGTGCGCGATCGCGAAATTCACCTGATCACTCTCAACCGCTACCGCTTTAGCGAACAGCGCAGTTGCAAAGACCTCACGGACTTAATCGAACAGCTAGACGGGAACCCAGTAGAACTGGTGCGAGACCTCTCCCGGCACATTTCCGATGAAGCGCGACACGCTATGTGGCTAACAGACTTGCTTGTAGACATTGGCTGTGGGATTGGTAAGCCGCCAGGAGTATCCTACATTGATGAGTTTGAGAGATTGCTCGACAGCGACCAAAAAGACCCCGCTAAAGACCGGGAAGATTTTGTAATTTCTTCTCTAGCGGCGATTAATGTCACTGAAAAGCGGGGCTGCGAATACTTCTCAGCGCACATCCACGCCCTGAAAATGGCTCCGCAAACTGATGAAAACGTCAAAATCCGCGAAACTATCGAAAAGATTTTTCCTGAAGAAGCTGGCCACGTCCGCTGGGGTAATCGCTGGTTGGGCAAAATAGCTGCTAAGAGCCCCGCACACGCGCAGAAGGTCGATCGGGCTAAGCGGAAGTATGTGGCGATCGAACAAGCTGCATTTGCGTCGGGAATGGATATCATGCTGGGGGCAGAACTGCGCCGTGTCACTCGCTTGGTGGATATTGCCAATACCATGCCAATGTGGGAACGGCCTCAATATTTGATGGAACGGTTGGCTGGGACTTTGCTGGCCCCGGATTTGCAGATGACTAGGGTTGATGTGGCTCAGCGGGCCTGGAACCGTGACCCGCAGGCATTTGTGGAGAAGTTTGTGCCGATGTTCCTGAATGGGATGAACAGATAACCCGGCGGTTGAAACCGCGGCTACAGAAACGAAGTCTGCCTCCGCAGACTAAGAAATTACGAGACGGCAGTGCCGTTTCCCTACAACATTATTTTGGGGTAGGGAAACGGCATTGCCGTCTCCGACCTTGGTAGCGATCGCGAACAATCGCAATTGATATTACCAATTAAGCTAAAATAATTAGTGGAATAGTTTCCATCTAATTACAACCATGACTACCAGCGAGCCGAACCAAGAAACAGTTTCTCCAGAAAGCCTTTTGAGTGAAAGCGCGATCGCCGATGCCCAGGTCGAAAAAGCCACAGCCGTCACCTATGCAGAAGAAATTGAAACTGTCATCGCCAGCATGGCTGTAGACCAAAAAGTGATGGTAGGTCAAAATGAGGCTGGCGGATATCTTTGGAAATTTAAGTACGGTAGTGTCGAAGTGTTGGTGAAACTCACGGGCGAAACCGAAGATGATACTTTGACTGTTTGGGCTTTTGTGCTTCAGTTGCCGGCGAAGAATGAAGCTCAATTAATGCGGAAACTTCTGGAAATGAATTGGCTGGCTACTTTGGAATCTCATTTTGCGATCGTTGACAGTCAAGTTGCGGTACTATCGACTCGGACGATCGCAGAAATCTCGACTGGGGAAATTTCTCGCGCTATTACGATTGTCGCGACTATCGCCGATGATAATGATGATCTGTTGCAAGCTGAATATGGGCTGTAGTCAGTAGGTGCGAGACTTTTGAGCGCGATCGTTCGCAGTCGCGCACCTAAAATTTAAGTAGGGTGGGAGACTTTTGGGTGTATCTAATTAAACAAAAATGGTTTAACAGATGAAACCATACGCTCTAACTCAGTTTTGTTGTGTGTCAGGAGCTCATGCCCCCATAATTCATTCGTATTATCAGAGCAATCTTGTGCCAGAGCTTTTCCGAGATCTTCAAAACTCTTTTTGGTGGCTCTCTTTAGATCTTCTGGGTTAGATTGCACTCCAAGAATGAATACTCTTTCTTTTAAATCGTCTGGGATTTGACTCTCTACATAACTCAAGCGATTTTCATCCCGATCGAAATCAACGATCAAAACAATCCTTCTTTGTAGATATTGTCGCATTCCATGCGCATGATTCTTCCGCAATTGTTCCACAGCTTTTGTCCAACCATTAGCAATCGGTAGGTCTTTAATTGCACTCTTATTAACGCTAAGGTGATTAATAAATCCATTGAAAATCTGGCGATTGGCATCATCTTCTGGCAACACAAGAAGGTGTGGTTGCTCCCTATTTACTTTCATAGTTCTATATCGCCCAGGATTAAACTCGTTATAAGGTCGCCCGGTACAGGTATATCACTGAGTAATCTGACTAAAGTTGGCTCCAAGTGGCTTTTTCGATCGAGTACAAAGGTATTTTCATTTGAAAATTTTCGGATCGCTTCAGGATTATGAGATGTCACTAAAATTTGACTGTTACCCTGAAATGAGCGTCGTAATGATGTGACAAAATCTCCAACCTCTGATAATGAGATATAGTTGTCAGGCTCATCCCAGAAGCAAAAAAGTGGGCCATAAAATTTGTTGGAAGCCAAGACGACAGCACAAAGAAAAAAGCATTTTTCCCCGTCTGATAAGTCATTAAATTCAATACTCAGATTCGCATTATTTTCTTCAAACCGAACAATCATGCTTTTCGAGTCTTTGCCGATTAATTCATTCAGAAAATCCTGAATGTCAGGCATCACTTCTCGGAGATATTTATCAACCTGTGTGTAGGCGGCAGGATAGCGACTGAGTAACCCAGAAATCCATTCCCCAAAGTTTGAACCATCTCGCTTTGGCTCCAAAGTTTCACCGTTTGAGTCTCCAGTCATCAAGCTGGGAATCGGGGCTAAAATGATCGTGCGAGCAAGCCAAGTCTTGAAAATATGAAGCGGATCAGTCTCAGATTGCTTCTGAATTACTGGCAGGGCAACAAGATGCCAATCTACCATAAACTGAGCTTCACGATTTTGGGAGATGGTGTGAAGAGTGACTTGGGCTTCTTTTCGAGAGTAAATTGGTTCTCCTGCAACTAGCAGTTGTTCTTCAAAAACTCGAAGCTCTCTAAATTTTTCTGGCAAGTCTAAGGCAAGGACATATTTATATAATTTATCTTCGAGTAATACTTCTATTTCAAACCGAATCGGAACATCAGACTTTCCACGAGCGAAATCTTTCGGGCTAATAAGGTTAAGTTTTTCAAGGTCACGCATTCTATTGATGCCTCGACAAATCTTCTGAAGGACTTCTAATGCAGAGGCAATAGTTGATTTACCTGCACCGTTTTTTCCAATCAAGAGAGCAGATGGCATTCCCTTTATGAGCAGTTCAAAGTTTTCTAGGCATCTGAAGTTGTTTACATATAGTCTTTGGAGCATAGCAAAACAATTCCAAGGAGTGAGAAGTGAAAAAACTTTTTGAATTTTTTGATCTGCTTAATTAGGGAATAGGCACTGCAATGAAAAACAGCAGTGCCACAAATCTAATCGGTACTCTCAACCTAATAAGCTGGCCCGGCCAGCCAAGAAATAGTTATTCCTAGCCCTAAACCGACAAGCACTTGAAAAGGAGTGTGTCCGAGTAACTCCTTTAGACGAGCCTCATTCAAGTTGTGGTGTTCTTCAAAAAATTCATCAATAATTTGGTTGAGGATTCGAGCTTGTTTTCCTGCTGCTTGGCGGACTCCGGCTGCATCGTACATTACAATAATGGCAAAAATTGTGGCGATCGCAAACTCAGGACTTTCCCATCCCAAAGTTTGTCCCACCCCAGCAGCCAAAGCGCCTACAAAAGACGAATGAGAGCTAGGCATTCCTCCGGTTGTTACTAAATACTGAAGATTAAATTTCCGATTTTTGATTAATTCGATCGGCAATTTCAATACTTGGGCAGCCAGACAAGCGATTAGAGAAACCACGAGTACATGATTGTTTAAGATGCCGCTACAAATTTCCTGCATAGTGTTTGGCATTTTTAATAACTGCGACTGGTAATATAGTCTGCGATCGCCAACAGCGGTTGGGCTTTATTCCCAAACACTGCCAGTTGAGCCTTAGCATCAGTAACAAGTTGTTTAGCTTGACGGCTTGACTCCTCAATGCCCCACAGGCTAGGATAAGTCACCTTTCCAGCTTGAACATCTTTGCCAGCGGTTTTACCAAGTTCTTCTGCCGTAGCAGTAATATCCAGAATGTCATCAATTATCTGGAAAGCTAGCCCAATATTTTTAGCGAAACGAGAAAGCCGCTGCAAATCCGCAGCCGACGCTCCAGCCAGAATTGCCCCACAAACTACGCAGGCTTCTAACAGCGCGCCGGTTTTGTGAGCGTGAATGTAGGTCAAAGTTTCTATAGAAACATCTTTCAATCCTTCCGATTCCAGGTCAAGTACCTGACCGCCTACGAGTCCAGGAGCGCCAGATGCCCGCGCTAAATGGGCGATCGTCTGCAATACCAGATGGGGGGGTACGTTCTCAGTTTTAGTGGCGATCAATTCAAAGGCATAGCTCAACAAACCATCGCCAGCCAAAATTGCGATGTCTTCGCCGTAGACTTTGTGGTTAGTCAGTTTGCCGCGCCGATAGTCATCATTGTCCATTGCCGGCAAATCATCGTGGATCAGCGACATGGTGTGAATCATTTCCACAGCGCAAGCTGTTGGCATTGCCATGTGGTTCGTGCCACCGGCGATTTCGCACCCTGCCAGACACAGGATGGGACGTAGCCTTTTGCCACCTGCTAGGAGCGAGTAGCGCATGGCTTCGTAAATTTTCTCTGGGTAGATGACCGGTAGCGCACTGTCGAGAGCTACCTCGATCGCCTTTTTCTGTTCGACTAGGTAAGTAGATAAGTCGAAAGCGGATTCCGGTTGGGACGAATCCATTTCTGTTGCCAATACCATCCCTTGCTCTCTTGTACTTAATGTGACGAAAGGATACTTTGAGTTGTTTTGGTCGATCGCGCCGACTTTTAGGGGGGCGGATCGACCTAAATCTGAGACTCAATTTAATCATTTTACGGGTGTTGTTGCACAGAAATTTATTAGTGTGGATGTCAAGGATTTAGTTTTGCTTGACGGTGGGATCTGAATTTGTTGACACCGGAACAGATTCGGGACTGAATCTGCTTTTCTGAGCAGTCAAGAGATGTGCGATCGCTCGCTCTGCTTCACAAAAGTATTTTGTTAAATTTTATTGAGTCGAGCGCTACCGTGGATATGAACTAGCCTAAAGTACAATCACAAAGAAACCACAGATGGGACGTGGCTAGGGCGACGAGAAAGCTCGCCCACCGCCACAGCTCAGCCATTGGTCGGCAAAAAATAGCAATAAGACTCAACAGAAGGTTACACGCCGATTATGCAACCCTTTAAACTGCCAGATTTTTATATGCCTTGGCCGGCAAGACTAAACCCCAACCTGGAAGCAGCGCGAGTTCATTCCAAAGCGTGGGCTTACGAAATGGGCATACTTGGCTCAAAAGAAGAAGCCCAAGGCCAGCCTATTTGGGACGAACGTAAATTCGATGCCCATGACTACGCCTTACTTTGTGCCTATACCCATCCAGACGCACCAGCAACAGAGTTAGACTTAATCACGGACTGGTATGTGTGGGTATTCTTTTTTGACGATCACTTCCTGGAAATCTATAAGCGTAGTCAAGATATGTTAGGGGCAAAGGCGTATCTTGACCGATTACCCGCATTTATGCCAGTATATCCTACGGAAGCCCCTCCTGTTCCTACTAACCCAGTCGAGCGCGGTTTGTCAAACCTTTGGTTTCGTACCGCTTTTACTAAATCTGTAGAATGGCGACAAAGATTTTTTGAGAGTACCAAATATCTCTTAGAAGAATCTATGTGGGAATTGGCTAATATTAACCAAAATCGGATTGCTAACCCGATTGAATATATTGAAATGCGTCGTAAAGTTGGTGGCGCACCTTGGTCAGCCGACTTGGTAGAACACGCCGTATTTATCGAAGTTCCGGCTAAAATTGCGGCTACTCGACCCATGCGAGTTTTGAAAGACACATTTTCTGATGGAGTACATCTACGCAACGATCTATTTTCCTATCAAAGAGAAGTAGAAGACGAGGGTGAAAATTCCAATTGTGTGCTGGTATTTGAGAAATTTCTGAATATTAACCCCCAAGAGGCTGCTAATCTTACTAATGATTTGCTTACCTCCCGTTTACACCAGTTTGAGAATACAGCTATCACCGAACTACCCTTACTTTTTGCTGAGTATGGCATAGACCCCGTAGAACAAGCAAATGTGCTTTTATATATCAAAGGACTGCAAGATTGGCAATCTGGCGGCCATGAATGGCATAAAAGATCGAGCCGTTATATGAACGAAGAAGCCGAAGATTCTCCAATAACAGAAAGATTAGTTATTGGTCCCACAGGTTTAGGAACTTCTTTAGCGATAATTTTCGATTTACCAAGAGATACCAAGCGACCAGGTGGATTGAAGAAAGAAGCTCAAGTTAAAGACGAATTTACCTACGAATTTGAAATTCCTAACTTTTATATGCCTTTTTCTGCTCAAGTCAACCCCCATTTGGAAGCAGTTAGATTACATATCAAAGCTTGGGCGATCGCCATGGGTATGTTAAGCCCAACGGAGGATAGTCTAAATCTTGGTATTTGGGATGAACGCAAGTTTGATTTAATGAATCTAGCTTTTTTTGCCTCAGTTACTAACCCAGATATGACAATTATACAACTAGAAATAGTAGCTGATTGGTGTGTTTGGATGTTTTTTGAAGATGATTATTTTCACGAAAGATATAAACGAACTCGTGATTTAGTTGGGGCTAGGGAATTTATTCAAAGAATACCAGCTTTCATGCCAGTGGACTTAACGCCTCCTCCTGTGCCAACTAACCCCCTAGAAAGGGCTTTGATTGATTTATGGCCGCGCACAGCCTCCCATCTACCTTTAACATGGCGACAAAAATTCGCCAATTATATGCAAAGTTATATTGAGGCAGAATGGTGGGAAATTAGCAATCTTGTCCAAGATCGAGTGCCTGAACCAGTTGACTACGTTGAGATGCGTCGCCGGACGGCTGCGGGAGATATTACGATCGCCTTGGCTCAATACGGACTGAGCGAGATAATTACGCCGGAAATTCACTCTAATCGACAGATACAATCATTAAACAACATCACAATTGACTGGATCGGTTTATCTAACGATATTGTGTCCTATCGCAAAGAAATGGAGTTTGAAGGTGGTATCCACAATAGTGTATTAGTTTTCAAGCGATTTCTTAACTGTCCTTTACAGGAATCTGTCAATATTGTTAATAATCTTTTGACTGCTAGACTCCATGAGTTTGAACACATTGTTGCTGAATTACCAACTCTTTTTGAACAACTAAACCTAGACCAAAATACCCGTCAGCAATGCTTTGAGTATGTCAAAAGATTGGAAATTTGGATCGCGGGTAATTTTGTTTGGACGAACAAAACCCGTGGTTATAATGACTTTCCTGTCCCTAATCTGCCGAAAGCAGAGCCAGTAGTCAGCAAAACCCCATTTTTGGGAAATTCAGCCTTCAAAATCGGCTCTTTAGTCGTTACAAGCAATCCTTTTGTCAATCAACGCTAGAAAATAGACACAAATTATGCAACCCTTTAAACTGCCAGATTTTTATATGCCTTGGCCGGCAAGACTTAACCCAAACCTAGAAGCAGCGCGAGTGCATTCCAAAGCTTGGGCTTACGATATGGGCATACTTGGTTCAAAAGAGGAAGCCAATGGCGAACCAATTTGGGACGAACGTAAATTTGATGCCCATGACTACGCTTTACTTTGCGCTTATACTCATCCAGATACACCAGGTACGGAATTAGACTTAGTAACGGACTGGTATGTGTGGGTATTCTTTTTTGACGATCATTTCTTGGAAATCTACAAACGCAGTCAAGACATGATTGGGGCGAAACAGTATCTTGACCGATTACCCGCATTTATGCCCATTTTTGCCGATGAAACACCTCCTGTTCCCACTAACCCAGTCGAACGCGGTTTATTAAACCTTTGGGCCCGCACTGTTTTTACTAAGTCGGTGGAATGGCGACGACGCTTTTTTGAAAGTACCAAACATCTTTTAGATGAGTCGATGTGGGAACTTGCTAATATTAATCAAGATCGGATTGCTAACCCCATTGAATACATTGAGATGCGTCGTAAAGTTGGTGGCGCACCCTGGTCAGCCGATTTGGTGGAACACGCTTGTTTTGTCGAAGTTCCGGCTAAAATTGCGGCTACTAGACCAATGCGGGTTTTAAAAGATACCTTTGCTGATGGCGTACATCTACGCAATGACTTATTTTCCTATCAAAGAGAAGTGGAAGATGAGGGCGAAAACTCGAATTGTGTGCTTGTAGTTGAGAAATTTTTGAATATTAGTACCCAAGACGCGGCTAATCTCACCAATGATTTACTTAACTCTCGTTTATACCAATTTGAAAATACGGCGGTGACTGAGTTACCCTTCCTGTTTGAGGAACACGGAGTCGATCCGGTCGAGCGTGTTAATGTCCTTTTATATATTAAAGGACTTCAGGATTGGCAATCTGGCGGTCATGAATGGCACATGAGATCGAGTCGCTACATGAATCAACAGGAAGATGATCATGAGGTAAAACCGACGATTTTAGGCTGGCCTACAGGTTTAGGTACATCAGGGATACGGTTTGAATCGTTATACGCTACTTTGGGTTTAGGAAGGTTTAATAGTTTTACTCACGTCCCCTACCAAGCTGTGGGACCCGTGAAATTACCTAAGTTTTATATGCCCTTTTCCACGACTTTGAATCCTAATTTAGATGCTGCTAGGAAGCATTCTAAGCAATGGGCGCGTCAGATGGGAATGTTGGCGACCTTACCTGGTATTCCTGATGCTTTTATCTGGAATGACCACAAATTTGATGTGGCTGATGTAGCTTTATGTGGTGCGTGGATACATCCCAATGGTTCTGAACATGAACTAAATTTAACAGCTTGTTGGCTGGTTTGGGGAACTTATGCTGATGATTATTTCCCCGCCATTTACGGAAATATACGTGATCTAGCGGGTGCAAAAGTGTTTAACGCCAGATTAGGTGCTTTTATGCCTCTCGACGATTCTACACCCCCTGCTGTGCCAACTAATCCCGTAGAAAAGGGTTTAGCTGATATTTGGTCCCGCACGGCTGGCCCCATGTCTTCTACCGCCCGAAGTGAATTTCGCCGTGCTATTCAAGATATGACTGATAGTTGGGTGTGGGAATTGGCTAACCAGACTCAAAATCGCATTCCCGATCCTATAGATTATATTGAAATGCGTCGCAAAACCTTTGGTTCGGATTTAACGATGAGTTTGTCTCGACTATCCCAAGGTGGCGAGATACCAATGGAAATTTACTATAGCCGACCAATGCGATCGCTGGAAAATTCTGCGGCTGATTTTGCCTGTTTCACTAATGATATTTTTTCCTATCAAAAAGAAATTGAATTTGAAGGCGAAATTCATAATTGTGTGTTGGTGGTGCAGAATTTCCTTAACTGCGGTATAGTCGAAGCCGTCGAAATTGTTAACAATTTGATGACAGCGCGAGCGCAACAGTTTCAACACATCGTTAAGACAGAATTACCAGTCCTTTTTGAGGATTTTAACCTGGATGAAAGTACCCGCGAAAAACTAATGAAATATGTTGAAAAATTAGAACATTGGATGTGTGGCGTACTTAAATGGCATACAAAGGTAGATCGTTATAAAGAGTTTGAATTGCGTGATAGTGCTTCACCAGTAGTCCGAGCGATCGACACTTCTAAAGGGTTTGATACTTCAACATTACAAATCGGCTCATTCATAAGTAAAGGCAATCATTTTGTCAAAAATGGATAAAATTTGATTCAAATTATCTCTGTTTGTCAAAATGTTGAGATTGTATATTTTTGTAAAAAAAAATCTCATCGTAACCTTTTTACCAGATAATCTCTCTTGTCCACTTCGGTTTTTCTTTATCGGTATTTGGTAAAGTGAAACCGCGTTTTTGTAGTAACCAGAAAGTCGAGAATTAAATCATGACCTATTCTAATGATTCAGGTTCAGATCTTGAGAATCAACAGGTTCAACAAAGTTTAAGTACAGCCGCAGCCCGTAATCTGGCAACAACCACCAAATCTGCACCACAGATGCAGGAAATCACCTCACGGTGGTTATTAAAACTTTTACCTTGGGTACAAACCAAAGGTGGTGTCTATCGCGTTAACCGTCGTTTAAGCTATACCGTAGGTGATGGACGAGTTTCTTTTACCAACACTGGCGCAACTGTCCAAGTAATTCCCCAAGAATTGACTGAATTGCCCTTGTTAAGAGGTTTTGAAGACACAGCAGTTTTAACCGCGTTGGCGAACCAATTTGTACAGCAAGAATTTGCAGCCGGGGACACGATCGTTGAAATAGGTCAAGCAGCCGATCAAGTATTATTGATCGCCCGTGGTAAAGTTAACAAGATTGGTCTTGGCAAGTATGACGAACAAGTTGTTTTAGATGTACTCGCTGATGGCGATCATTTTGGTGATGAAGCTTTAGTACAATCTGAAGATACTTGGCAATATACCCTCAAAGCTGTCACGAGATGTATTGTTTTAGCATTACCTCAAAGTGCATTTGAACAACTGGTTAGTCAGTCAGAAGCTTTACAAACTCAAGTCGATCAATTCCGCGTCCTCCTCAGTCAGCCACAAACTGGCGAAGGTGAAGCTGCTATTAATGTATCTGCGGGACATCGCGGTGAAATTGAGTTACCAGGTACTTTCGTTGATTACGATCTTTCACCTCGTCAATATGATTTAAGCATCGCACAAACCGTTTTACGCATCAATACTCGCGTTGCTGACCTGTATAATGAACCAATGAATCAGACTGAACAACAATTACGTCTGACAGTGGAAGCATTACGGGAGCGTCAAGAACACGAAATGATCAATAACCCTGAATTTGGGTTATTACATAACGCAGACCTCAAACAACGTATCTATAGCAGCACGGGCGCACCTACACCCGATGATATGGACGAATTGTTGGCGACAGTATGGAAAGACCCTGGTTTCTTCCTCGCTCATCCCCGCACGATCGCAGCCTTCGCGCGTGAATGTAACCGTATGGGTGTTTATCCCCAAAGTGTGGAAATGGGCGGCAACCACGTTCCAGCTTGGCGTGGTGTACCAATCTTTCCCTGCAACAAGATGCCCATCAGCAATAACCGCACCAGTTCTATCCTCTTACTGCGCACTGGTCTTGAAAAACAAGGCGTTATCGGTTTACATCAAACTGGTATCCCTGACGAATATCAACCTAGCTTATCTGTCCGCTTCATGGGCATCAGCGAAAAGGCAATTATGTCTTATCTCGTCACAGCTTACTACTCCGCAGCCGTCCTAGTTCCTGACGCCCTCGGCATCCTTGAAGATGTCGAAATCGGTCGTTAATTGGTTTTGAGAGGTTAAGGTAATTGATTTTTGTCAATCGGTAATTACGCTCTATTTTAAGCGTTAAATCCAGTAATTATTGACAAAACAATCGTCTTAACCTCTCATATAAATTCCGGTTGCACTCAGACATGATATGGAGGACACGGCAGTGCCCTTGGACTACCCCAATTAATTGTAGGGACACGGCAGTGCCCTTGGACTACCCCAATTAATTGTAGGGACACGGCATTGCCCTTGGACTACCCCAATTAATTGTAGGGACACGGCATTGCCGTTTCCTGATTCCGGGTAATATTAATTCCGATGGAACCGGATTTGATATCACCTATTAGAGCGGGTATTTTTGTTAGTAAGTAAAGGATGAGGTAATGACATATTCTAATGATTCGAGTTTGGAGGTTGAGAATGGACAACCTCAACAGAGTTTAGGTACAGCAGCAGCCCGTAATTTGGCAACAACAACTAAATCTGCACCGCAAATGCAGGAAATTACCTCGCGGTGGTTGTTGAAGATGTTGCCGTGGGTGCAGATCAAAGGTGGTAATTATCGGGTAAACCGTCGTTTAACCTATACTTTAGGTGATGGACGAATTACTTTTACGAATACAGGTGCAAATATTGAGGTAATTCCTCAAGAACTGACCGAATTACCCTTATTGCGAGGTTTTGATGATGTTGAAGTCTTAACAGCTTTAGCTAGTCGCTTCGTGCAACAGGAGTTTGCTTCTGGTGACATTATTGTACAATCAGGTCAACCAGTCGATCGACTTTTCCTGATCGCTCATGGTAAACTTAATAAATTTGGTCTTCCCAAATATGAAGAAGAACCTTTATTAGGTGGGTTAGCTGATGGGGATCATTTTGGCGATGAAGCTTTAGTAGCATCTCAAAGCAATTGGAAGTTTACGGTTAAAGCTGTGACTCGATGCACAGTATTAAGCTTACCACAACAAGCGTTTAGGGAAATTCTGAACCAGTCGGAGGCTTTACAGACTCATATCGATCGAGCCGTAACTCGCGCACAATTACCACAGAATAAGCAGGGTGAAGCCACCATTGCTTTATCTTCAGGACATACTGGAGAAACTCAATTACCAGGGACTTTCGTTGACTACGAACTTTCTCCCCGCGAATATGAGTTAAGTATTGCCCAAACTGTGTTAAGGATCAATACTCGCGTCGCTGATTTGTATAATGAACCAATGAACCAGACGGAACAACAATTACGTCTGACGATTGAGGCATTACGGGAACGTCAAGAATATGAATTGATCAATAACCGTGAATTTGGTTTACTGCACAATGCTGACCTTAAACAGCGTCTTCATCCCCGCACTGGTGCGCCTACACCTGACGACTTAGATGAATTGCTTACTCGCCGCAGAAAGTCGAAGTTTTTGTTAGCCCATCCTCGCACTATTGCAGCCTTCGGCCGGCAGTGTAACCGCTTGGGCATCTATCCACCAAACCTCGACATGGACGGGAGTAAAGTTATTGCGTGGCGTGGTGTACCTCTTCTTCCCTGCAATAAGATACCCATCACCAAGAACCAAACCAGTTCTATTCTTGTGATGCGTACTGGCGAAGAAGATCAGGGCGTGATCGGTTTACAACAAACAGGAATACCCGACGAATATCAACCAGGCCTATCTGTTAGATTTATGGGTATTAGTGAAAAGGCGATTATGTCCTACCTTGTTACTGCATATTACTCCGCAGCCGTGCTAGTACCTGACGCACTTGGTATCCTTGAAGATGTTGAAATTGGGCGCTAGGAGGGATTCCGGTTGGGACTAATCGATGAGTGATTAAGGTCGATCGCGCCGACTTTTACGGTGGCCGATCGATCGAAAGATATTGGACATTTTGATAATTAGCAATTGATAATTGGGGAATAGGTAATTGGGTAATTGATAATTGGGGAATTGATAATTGGGGAATTGGGGAATTGGGAATAGGTAATTGGAAATTTAATGATTTAATTGTCAACTTGTGCGATCGAAAAAATGGATGATAACGAACCGCGAAGGCGCTAAGGACACGAATTGACACTCTCAGCTCTAAAGAGACTGAGATTCTGCTGACAGGGGTTTAACCGTAGGACTTGCCCACAGTTTAATCCTCGCTACGGTTGTCAAAGACCGTCTACCCACTCTGCTTAGATCTAAACCTAAGTTGGAGGCTACTTTTCTCAAGATATTTGCTGCACCATTTAGGTCTGCATTCACTCTTGAGCCATCACCGGACTGATATAAACCACGTTTAACACGCTTACCTGATGCTTTCCACCCTTCTGGTTTTTCGCCATACTTGGGTAGGGAGTCGCCATCAAGAAAACTTGCCTTAGACGTATAGGCTTCTTCGGTCGTTTCAAATGTAAGTCCATTCACATCGCAAAGCTGTTGGATACGGTCTTTCAGCTTTGCTAAAGGCATCTGAACAAATTTTTGGTTGTTCACTCTTCCTATATTGGAATTGACTTTGAATCCCTCATTCCATCCGCAAACAATTGTCCCGATACCATGTTTAATACAATGGTCAACAATCAATTTTGCAGCTTTATTTACGCCATCCCTCATCTGATGGTTGCGCTTACGAGTCACTCTATCAAGCCACGAATCCCAGTGGTCCGAAGACTTTCCTTCTTTCCGGGTAGAGACTCGCTTATTCCAAAGTTGATTCATAGCCTTCATATTGAAAGCGTCAATCAAGAAGGAATTACCTTTGGTATCCACACAAGCCGCCATGTTTGCAGAAGTCCCTAAGTCAATGCCTAGGGCTTCTGAAGGGTCTACATCGGCTTGCTGAGTTGGGACTTCATAGCTGCATTCAAGGTAGAATGCACCGTTCTTTGGAAGAATCGTAAATTCTTTCACTTTTGACATCTCAATATTAGAGATAGTAGGCAGAAAGAACTCTTTCACCTTGAACCATCGGGAAACTGTAAGCCCCAAACTGAATCTAAGTTGACCATCTTTAAGCAAAGGTTTTTGACCACCGCTATTGGGATATGCAACTTTGAAGAGCTTGGAACCTTCAAGATACCCCGGAGGTTTAGGTCGAAAGTGCAACTGACCTTTAGAGTGCAAACCGCGAAGTTCTTTAAAGGATTTCCAAGACTCAATTACAGATCTAAGGGTTTGCTGCATAGGAGTAGACGGCATACTCTGAGCCGTTTGAGTCTTGGAAACAGTGGGTTCAAAATCAAGGTCATATTTCCCGGTCATCATCTTCCCAGTCTTGAAAAAAGTCTGACGAGAAAAATAGACACCGCTGTTGTAGACCTTACCTGATTGCTCACAGAGGTATTGCAAGATTGCTTTCGTCTCTGGGTCAGGATTCAAGAGAACTTGCTGAACTCCCATCTTTTTCTTTGTTTTTGCCATTGATTCGACCTTCAATGTGTTGTATTCTTATATGGTATACCATAAATCACAAGGTTTCAATAGCAAAATGAAGAAAGGTGGAAATCCTAATCTCGGATGGAAGGCAGACAAGGGAATTGCCTACGCTAGAACCCCTGTCCAACTTAAGGTTATGCCGGGTGTCCGAGAGCGATTGATGACTGTAGATGACTGGCAGAACAAAGTTAGAAGGTTTATTGATGAACTGTTGGCAGAACAAGGGGACTAAAGTCCCGCGAGTCGCTTCCCTCCCAGGTCTGAAGACGCTGGGCTTCCCGCATACCGAGGTCTTTCTGTGAAGAGGAAAGAAGGATGTTACAAGATTTTTGGAATTCTGTTTTGCATTGGGTTAAGGAAGCGGATGCTGTGATTAATTGCGTGGCAAAATCACTGAAGCCGGGTGGGCGTTTTGTGGCTGAGTTTGGGGGTAAGGGCAATGTGGGGGCTATAGTTGGGGCAATTTTGAGTGTTTTGTCGGAAATTGGTTGCGAGTCGCCTGCATCGCTTAATCCTTGGTATTTTCCACGTCAAATGATAGTTCTGGAATTTAAAGCCAAAAGACATCTTCCAAAAAAAATGTCTTGAACAGGCAGGATGCCTGTTCCACAGGAATTATTGGAGATGTCTAATGACTACTTGATGCTGTAACTAGAAACGGTATTTTCCAAAAGCATCGCCACAGTCATTGGCCCGATTCCTCCTGGCACTGGTGTGATAAATTCCGCTACTGTTTTAACAGCATCAAAGTCCACATCTCCCGCCAACCGGCTAGTACCGTCTGGATTGACAACGCGGTTGATACCGACATCGATGACTACGGCTCCTGGTTTCACCATATTAGCTGTAATCATTTCTGTGCGGCCGACGGCGGCGATTAAGATATCGGCTTGGCTGGTTATGGATTCTAGGTTTTTCGTCCGCGAATGAGCTACTGTCACTGTACAATCGGCTTCTAATAGCATCAGCGCCATCGGTTTACCTACTAAAATACTCCGCCCCAAAACTACGGCATTTTTTCCTTTTAAATCAATCTGGTATTCTTGCAACAGTCGCATGACTCCGGCGGGAGTACAACTGCGTAAACCTTGTTCTCCCCGTACCAGGCTGCCTAAATTTACAGGGTGGAGTCCGTCTGCATCTTTGGCGGGGGCAATTTGGTAGAGTAGAGAAATTGCGTCTAAGTGCTCTGGAAGTGGGAGTTGTACTAAAATCCCGTCTACTCGATCGTCCTCGTTGAGTGCATGAATTGCCAGTTCGAGTTCGGCTTGAGTTGCATTTGCGGGATAATGCTGACCAAAGGAAGCTATGCCAACTTTAGCGCAGGCTCGTTCTTTGTTTCGCACGTAAGCTGCGCTGGCTGGGTTGTCGCCCACCATCAGTACCGCAAGTCCCGGAGGACGCCCAATCTGGGTTTGTAGGGAATGAACTCGATCGCTCAGCTCGTTTTGAATCTTTGTTGCTAAAGCTTTGCCATCTAGTATTTGAGCAGTTTTGGCATCCATAGTAGACTCTGGGTTAGGGCTGACGATTTTAGATTTTAGCTTAACCGTCGCCAAGGACTATAATATCGAAATTGCTTAGTTTCGATCGATTCTCAGGATTCTGGTTAAAGTTGAGTCGTATCTCACATTTCAAATCATTTGAAAGATGACTAATGCAATTAAGGAAGTTTGGCTTCAAAAGTTCTCCATGGGTTGTTTATTCCTCGCGATCGCTAGCGGTTTAGTAAGTTGTGCAAATTTGCCGGCGTCTCAATTTAATTTTGGTTTTAATGTTTCTAAAATTAGTGCTATTCAAGAAAAACGGCAAGTGGATGCGGAGGTTTATATCGATGGAAAGGTGGAAAATCGCGCTCCGTTTGTGGGGAATGCCGCTTATCAACTTCAAGATGCTAGTGGTAGTATTTGGGTTTTAACTAAGCAGGCTTTGCCACAGCTAGGAGATCAAATCATGCTCAAGGGGCAAGTTCGCTATAAAAGTATTAAGCTCAAGGGTTTGGCTGAAGATTTAGGTGAGGTTTATATTGAAGAAGTTGAACTGCTTAAACGTAAACCAATAACCAATAACCAATAACTAATGACTAAAATTCACGTTGCGATCGCTATTTTGTACCGAGATGGCAAGTTTCTGTGCCAGTTGCGGGATGATGTGCCTCATATTAGATATCCCGGACATTGGGCTTTGTTTGGTGGTCATATGGAACCGGAAGAAACGCCGGAAGTTGCTGTCCTACGGGAATTGAAGGAGGAAATTAGTTATGCTCCTCCCAGTGTTTCTTTTTTTTGTGAGGATGTAGAAGGAGATGTGATCCGCCATGTTTTTCATGCACGACTTGATGTCGATGTCAATGATTTAGTTTTGCTTGAGGGTTGGGATCTGAAGTTGTTGACACCGGAGGAGATTCGGGCTGGAAAATGCTTTTCCCAGCAGTCAGGAGATGTGCGACCTTTTGGTGTTGCTCACCAACGTATTTTGTTGAATTTTATAGCAGATTTTGAAGGAAGAAGTCAGAGGCAATAATATAACAAGTTTAAATATAAAAAATAATATCAATTCCGGTTGTATCGGAATGATTAAACCACAGAGGACACAGAGGACACAGAGAAAGAGAAGAGAGAAATAATAATTCCGATGTCAACGGATTTGATATAAAAAGCCCGGTTTCTGAACATTTTTATCAATTTGAAATGACAAATTTAGGTTCAGAAACCGGGTTTTTTGGTAAGTCCTAGTGGATTTACTTCACTTGGCTATAACTCCGACTGTTAGGCGATTCGTAGTACACTTTAGATCCTGTATCGGAAACAAAATGACAATCCCAGTAAGAGCGAATAAAGCTCTTCCAAATTGGCTCGCTTGATTTGCGATAATAATCGCCCAACACTGGCTTGATGGCTTCGGTTGCTTCCTTCAAGTGATAGTGTGGCATTGTCGAGAAAATGTGGTGGGCTACGTGGGTGCCGATGTCGTGATGGATAGGGTTGATGATGCCATAATCCCGATCGATCGTTGATAAGGCACCTTTCAAGAAGTACCAGTCATCTCCACGATACCAGGGGATATCCGGCTCCGTGTGGTGCAGGAATGTTACCAAATCCAACCACATCACGAAAATTACATAGGGAACCAAGTAGAATTTGAGTAAAAACAGCCAACCAAATTGATAGGTTAACGCACCCAAAAATCCGACCATTACTATTAAGGATGCTGTGCTGGTTAACACATCCCATTTTTCGGAAGGACGGAAAATGGGGCTACTCGGCATGAAGTGAGAACCTACCCGATCGGGCGATCGACGAAATAGATATATTGGATAGGCAAATAACATCAAATAGAAGCGTCCCAGTTTTTCATACCAGGGCATTTGATTGTATTTGCTCTCGGACACCGGATACCAGCTTTCGTCAGTATCCAAGCTACCTGTATTGGCGTGGTGGGTTCTGTGGCTGATCCGCCAACCGTGGAAGGGTACGAGAATTGGAGCGTGGGAAAGGTGTCCGATCAGGTTGTTGAGCCATTTGCTCTTAGAGAAGGAACCGTGTCCACAGTCGTGGCCGACTACAAACAATGCCCAAAACATGGTTCCCTGCATTAACCAGAATATGGGATAAAAGAACCAGGAATCAAGGGTATAGGCGATCGCATATAAACCTGCGATGATTCCAAGATCCAAGAAGAAGTAAGCAAGGGATTTCCCCGCCGAGGGTTCAAAACAATGGGCTGGAATGGCTGATTTGATATCAGCAAGAGTAAAAGGTAACTCTGTTGTACGAGAGGATGAGCTTTTATCGCTCGGCTGATTGAGAACAGTATTTGATTGCACGAAGTTTCCGATTTTAAGCTGACTTGAGAAACCGCATTTCGTTACTTATCAGTCACTCTGGCTCCAAGGAGCCATAATTTATACTCAGTAAGGGTTTCTAAAGTTATTTAGTTCGCAGGAAATCATCCGTCGGCGATTCTCCAGCCCAGTGGCTTGGGGAATGCTGGTAGGGGGAAAATTTGTGCGATCGACCCTGTTATCTGAAAAAATCTCCTGTGCCCGTTGGAAGTGCGAAATGCGACTTCGATCTGAGAGTGAGGTTTTGGAAGCAAAGCTTCCAGCCTGCCAATGGCAAAGCTAATTTAATTTAACATTTCTACACACAGTCTGGCAACGAGTTATGGCAGAAGGGCATCGGGCACCTGTGCTGAGCGTAGCCGAAGTATTGGGCATCGGGCCTTGGTAGCAATTAACAAATGACTAATGACTAATGACTAATGACTACTGACTAATGACTTCTTCTAAGTTGCAGCTTTTTCTAATATTAGCTTCGCTCGTTTAATCAATTCGGGAACCTGGATCGGATAATCGCCGGTAAAACACGCAGAACAGAAACTGTTCGTATCTTCATTAGTCGCCTTAAGCATTCCTTCCCAACTCAAGAAAGCCAAAGAATCAACCTCAATTTGATCTGCGATTTCAGCGACAGACTTAGTAGCAGCAATCAACTGATCTTGATTGTCGGTGTCAATGCCATAGAAACAAGGATGAGTCACAGGGGGGGAAGAAATTCTCATGTGAACTGCGGTAGCACCAGCATCCCGCAAGGCTTTGACTATTTTGCGACTGGTAGTACCGCGGACGATCGAATCATCGATAATGATTACCCGTTTCCCTTCCAACACATCTCGCAGAGGGTTTAGTTTCATGCGGATTCCTGACTCCCGCATAGTTTGAGTCGGCTGAATAAAAGTGCGTCCGACGTAGCGATTTTTAATCAATCCTTCCGCGTAGGGAATGCCGGAAGCTTGAGAAAAACCGATCGCCGCTGGGATTCCAGAATCAGGAACGCCGATGACTATATCAGCATCTGCCGGAGATTCAGCGGCTAATAAACGCCCGATTCGTAGTCGATAGCTGTACAAACTTTCACCTTCCATCATGCTATCTGGTCGAGCAAAATAGATCATTTCAAAGATGCAAAGTTTGCGTTTTTGTTGCTGACTCCAGTGAAAGGAAGCCATACCTTCATCTGTGATCCAAACTAATTCTCCCGGTTCTACGTCGCGCAAAAATTCCGCACCGATAATATCTAATCCGCAAGTTTCCGATGCCAAAACATACCGTACCGGATTTGTGGGTAGAGTGCCAATTACCAAGGGGCGCACTCCGTGGGGATCGCGGACTCCCATGACACCTTTGGGGGTGGCGATGGTCAAACTAAAGGCTCCTTGGCACATCCCAAAGGCAGTGATGGCTGCTTCGAGCCAATCTTTACCCTTATCTACCTCCGAACCGATCGCCACGGCGATCGCCTCTGAATCCGTCGTGCTGACAAACTCGCAGTTCCGAGACAACAATTCTTCCCGCAATTCTTTTGTATTGACAAGATTCCCGTTATGTGCTAGAGCCAGACTTCCCAAACGAGTTTGGACGACCACAGGTTGAGCGTTGACAACCCGCGACGAGCCAGTAGTAGAGTAGCGAGTATGACCTACGGCTAAATTACCGGGCAAGTGACCTAAACTAGATTCATTGAAGACTTGGGAAACCAGTCCCATATCTTTGTGCAGGTATACTCGATCGCCATCAAAGGTGGCAATACCTGCGGATTCCTGGCCTCGGTGCTGCAACGCATACAAACCAAAATAGGTCAACTTGGCGACATCTTCACCAGGTGCGTAGATACCGAAAACGCCGCAAGCTTCCTCGGGCTTGTCAGGTTTGCTAGAATGCTCGTCAGCCGCGAAGGAATGGTTGGGAATCATAGATGGGTTGGCTCCTAATGGGAACGGTGAATTTGCGGGACTATTTGTGCGGGAAGTTTTGTTTGCGAAACCGTCGCATAACTTAACAATTCCTTAATATTGCCACGGATCGAACATTAATTTCAATTTTTTTGGAATTCTAGCAGTCACGGTGAGAGATGGAACGGGATTGTAGTATCGATCGCCTATATCTCTAGATATTAAGGTAAATTACCGGAGATCGATCAGGCGATCGCCCCCCGGTAACATCGGATACCCGCCCTCAACAACTTCGCAAGCTAGTTCAGCAATAGAATCTAAAAAAAGAGGATTTAGGCAAAAAACCCGGTTTCTTCCACAAATATTCCCTTTTTCCATAGATGTTGATGGAGAAACCGGGTTTTTGGTCCCCGTGGGTATGTCCTGAGAAAGCCAGAAAGTGAGCGTTAGCGGCCCTAAAATTAGTTTTGATTAGCTAAAGAAGTCGGGGCGATCGCACTTGGTTCAACCTGTTGTTTCGATGCAGCTAACTTATCCAAAATCTCCACAACCTCTCTTTCAAAAGTCACCTGAGCCCGATTAGTCCGGCCACCAACATAAAGTTTGCCCTCTGTTTCCAAAGCCCAAATCTGGGAGTGAGACAGATAGCTCATCAGAACGCTCAACATCAGCAACCCAAAGCCAGTATAAACAATCGGAATTCCCGGATCGGCTTTAATTTGTAATCCCGTGCTACCAACAACTTCATCAATTGTCAGCATCACTCCATTAACTTCTATAGCACTACCAGCGCGAACAGTAGTTAACAACTTGCCATCCATACCATAAACTAACATAGTTCCTTGCAAGTCTTTGGCTAGGAGAGAAACACCAGCACTCAAATCAGGTTTAGTAGGAATCCAAGCGCCCCAAATCCGGCCTTTACCTTGAGTATCTAACTGAGCCATTGGTAGTTGCAAAACCGGGCTTTTGTTGAGGCGAACCCGCACAGCAGCGATCGACCAATCTGCCTGATAAAAAGTCACTCCTCGGTATCTCAGAGGCTTGTTAACATGAATAGTTTGGCGATCGACCTCTTGGCCTGCTTTATCCAAAACTGATAAATCAGAATAAAACTGGTCGATCGCACCGTTAGGAGTATAATCGATCCAGAACCGATTGACACGCATCGACCAATCCTTCGGTATTTGCGGCCCCGCCCAAGGTCCCGTATCCGTGATATTCTGCACCTGAAAATTTTCACCACTCGGAACCATTTCTTGAGCCATAAAACCAGTCATCGTACCCCAAATCGCCCCAGCTAAAATAATCAGCATACTGGCGTGAACAATAATCGGGCCAATTTTACCAATTATGCCCTTACGAGCATAAACTTTCTCTCCTTCTCGAAACACCAGATATTTTTTTTGCTGCAAAAGTTCTTCTAAACAAGTTAAAGAACCAGTTCCCAACTCCGCACTCAGGGCTAATTTTTCAAACTGCTTCGGTTCTTCATAAAATTTCCAGCGACGGGCAGCTTTTAGCGCCGGAAACTGTCGAGTAAAAGTACAAGCCGTCAAGCTGCTTCCGAACAAAATCAGGATTGACAAAAACCACCAAGTGCGGTATACATGGTCTAATCCTGCAATTAATAAAACTTTCCAAGTGAGGAATCCAAAAAGAGCAGGGTGTTCTGGATAATTGGACTGATAAAAAGCCACAGATTGACCTTGCTCGACCACAGTACCAGAAATACTAAAAAAGGCGATCGCCAACAACAAAATAATTGCCAACCGCAAATCAGCCAGCACCGGCAAAACTTCTCGCTTAAAAAACCTTTGAGGAGCAGTCGCCCAGTCCGATAACTTAGATAGAAATAATTCTTTAGATGTCATAGGTAATAGGTAATAGGTAATAGGCCATTAGTAGCTGACGTACATCACTTAATAGAGAACCGCGATCTTATTTTCCTCAGACAACTCTATCAACTTAGATTCCCTACTCTTTTCTTTCTTCCTTCGTGTTCTTCGCGTCTTCGCGGTTCGTAAAAAAATCACCAAAACCACCGCGATCGCTATATTTTGAAAACCTACGTTAAGTCCTGAGTACAAAAATTAAGTAGGAAGTAAGCGAGAAAGTAGAGAAAAAACGCCAAATCCTACCAATAAAATACCACTAACAGGCGTAATCCAACTAGACCAACGGCGCAATTCCAACAACTTTTTAATACTCGCAGTAAAAGTTCCTGCTATAATCAAAGGAGCCACATAGCCCGCAGCATAAAATAGTAATAAAACACCACCTAAAAATGTATCTCCAGTCTTGGAAACCCAGGCTAAGAGGGTAGCCAAAACAGGAGTGCTGCAAGGAGAGGCCACCAAACCAAAAGTTAAGCCCAATAAGTACGATCGCACTCCAGCGGGCAAATTCTTCGGCACCAAAGCCACAGCATCAAAAGAGGGCATTTGCAAAGGTAAAGCTTCCAGTAAATTCAGCCCCATTAAAATAGCAATAATGCTAACAACGATCGGCAAACCGATGCCTATTTTGCCATAAACCTGCCCAGCAAAGGAAGCTAAAATACCCAAACCAGCAAGAGTTGTCGCCAATCCTAGGGAAAACCAAGCCGACTGAGTAGCAGCTTGGAGACGACTTTTGGCTTCGTAGCCGCCGATATACCCGATGGTAATCGGCAACATGGAAAGCATACAGGGAGTTAAGCTAGTTAGCAACCCAGCCAAAAAGATGACTCCGACGCTAACGAAACTGAGGTGTGTAAGTTGAGAGTTGACTAAAGTATTAGCAAATTGTGCTAGTTCGTAAATTTTGTTTTGCAGGGTTTCCATTACGAGTATTTGGTGCTGTTCTGGCTGTATTGAAAATTGTAACAGATCGGGTGTACTTCGGTTAAAAAATATACATTTTAGTTAAATTAATTGACTACCTAACAGGAAAAAAGTAGACCGCACCCCAAAAAAGTGGCACTGGTAGCTTGGTTATTATCGACCTTAATCCAAGGAGCTAGACTTTAAATTAATCGCAATTTCGTCATTAATAGAACCGTCCGGCATCACAGTCCCCGACATCAATGCACCTTCGAGATTAGCTCTGGTTAAAACAGCACCTTCTAAATTAGCATTACTGAGGTTGGTTAGTTGTTTATAACCTCTGAAAAAGAAGCTCTGCAAGTCCGCACCAGTTAAATTACTGTCAGCCAAATTGGCATATTGCAAATCAGCGCCATGGAGCGTCGCATCAGTTAAATTAGCTTTGGTAAGATTTGTCCCCCAGAGTCGAGAATCTAAAACATTAGCATTTTTTAAATTTGCCCTACTCAAATTCGCTAAAGTCAAATTAGCATCCCACAATCGACTACGATGGAAATTAGCTGCCGTCAAGTTAGCTTTACTGAGGTCTGTACCAAAAATATCACAATCTGCTAAGTTTGCACCACTGAGATCGGCATCAGAAAGGTCGGCATTTTTCAAGTTAGCGCCGGACAAATTAGCTCCGCTTAAATTTGCCCTACTGAGGTTAGCGTCTTGGAGATTAGCACCGCTTAAATCAGCACCGCTTAAATCGCACTGCTTCCACAAAAAGCTGACGCACCAATTATCTTTTTTAATTTGACTAATATCTCGATCGTTAGCTGCCATCACTGGAAGAGTTAAACCAAGAGTGAACAGGGCGAGCGCTCCTATTGTCACCACGATTTTTTTTAACTTCAGAACTATTTTCATTGACACTAAGTTGAGCAAGAGATTCTTAATGAATAATTAAATCATAGCAAATAATCGGCAACTTTCATCAGAAATTTTACTGAAAAGTAATTCTGCTGTTAGATACCAGACTTCTGTAAGCACTAGGATATCTGGGTATTCTGTTGGTCGATCGGATCAATTACCTACAAAGGCTAGACTAGATAGTCTCTAGGGGAAATTGCCCTGACTTGCGATCTGCCTCACTCACTAAGGCCAAATCTCCTCCCACAAGTGAATACCCAACCATCACCGCATCTCATCAATATAATCACCTTCCTGACGGTATTAATATCACTGCCTAGAGCTACAAAATCGCAGAAAATAAAAGAGTACAGTTAAATCATGACTTTCCTATGCCCACTATCGCCATCCTTCCCAGCAGATTAATTGTCACAAGTATTGTAAATTCGATGGATTTTTTAGGATTAACTAATCTGGCTGACAAATTCTTATCTGAATTTGGTAAAGCTTATTTTAACCGAGGAATAGCTAAATATAACTTGAAAGATATTCCCGGAGGATTGGAGGATTTTCAGAAATCAGCAGAGCTGTTTAAGGCTCAGGATAAAATTGAAGATGATCATAAAGCTGTTGCTAAAATTACAGAAGTATGGTAATAGATTTACCCACATCCCCGACTTCTTAAAAAAGCCGGGGTTCTCAGAGCGATCGCCAACTTAGCCAATTCTAAAAGCTGCATCACCGACTGGCAAGTCATTGGGACGAGAAATAGTAGCAAAGTTAATAGCAAACGCCGCGTTTTGAACTGCGGTAGGGGTGGCATTTTGAACTGTTGCCAAAGTTGCCCCTCCCAATTGAATCAGAGTGTTGCTTCCAGAGGCAGTAAATGCAATACTGGATAAACTGCCGGTAATGCCAATGCGATCTTCTCCTGGTACAAAATCAAGAATTAGATCGCTAGTATTATCCACAGGTATATTGTTACCAGTAATTAAAACAAAACTATCCGCACCTGCACCACCGGTCAGAGTATCAGCACCAGCATCTCCAATTAAAATATCGTTGCCTTCAGCACCAACTAAAACATCGTTACCTTTGCCACCTCGCAAAAAGTCGTTACCAGCATCTCCATTGAGATTATCGTCACCCAGATTTCCAATCAAAATATCGTTGCCAACACCACCGCTAATTGAGTCATTACCTTTGCCACCTCGCAAAAAGTCGTCACCAACTTCACCAGTGATGGTATCATTGCCTTGGCTACCATTAATTGCATCATTGGTTGGTGAACCAGTTATGCGATCGCTGGCATTACCTCCTACTACACCGCTGGGATTTTGCTGAAAATCTTGGGAAGTGACTTGATAGTTATTGGGGGTGTTGGCCAATTTGAGCGATCGCAAAGGCAGATTGACCAGATTGGTAGTATTAACGAAATTGTTCAGTAAAGTAACATCGCTAATGATACTAGAAACCCGACTGGGGACGATTCCTTGAACAACTTTGGCGCTGGAAATGCGATCGCCCTGCTGCACCGCATTTACCGTATTAAAACCTTGAGTAACATAGCCAAAAACAGCATAATTACCATCTAAGAACTGCAAATCATCCAAAGCAAAATAAAACTGAGAAGAAGCCGTATTCAAAGCAGTAGCACGAGCCATGGCCACAGCCCCGACAGTGTGCTTTAACTGCGGAGTTTGGGTAACAACTTGGTTGTAAACAGGTTCCGTAGCTCCTTGGGGCTTAATTTCCAAAGGAATAAAACGGGCCTGATTGGTATCCGGGTCAATAAAATTACCCGTTCCTAATTGACTTGCCGGAATTGTGGTATCTTTGCTGCGAGGATCGCCACCTTGCACCACAAAAGGAGTGGGTTGACGCACAACTCGGTGAAACATCACCCCGTCGTAGATACCACGCTCAACTAAGTCTACAAAATTGCCTGCCGTAATTGGGGCATTAGTGCCATCAACTTCGATCGCAACGGGTTGACCGTTAATTACCTGGACTACAGTAGCTTTGCCTGATAACGGGAGTGCAGCGGCCATAAGTAAATTGCTATTTTAGTGAGTGATATTTAGATTTTCGGAACAATTTAAGAATAATCCACAAATTGCCCCTACCTATTTAATCAGAAAACTGTAAACTTGTGTTAAGTACAGTTCTAGTTCTCAAATTATGCTCTCCCGCCGCTACTTTTTTAGCACTTTCGTGGCAATTTGTCTAGTTGTTTTAAGTTTTAATTTTGCAGCCCCCGCTGCCGCCCTCGGTGGCAAGCTTCCCCAGGTAAATCAACCAGCACCGGAGTTTACTTTACCGACTAATAGCGGTAGCGGACAAGTGTCTCTCTCCGATTATCGCGGTAAGTGGCTGGTAGTTTATTTCTATCCCAAAGATTTTACATCCGGTTGTACGATCGAAGCGCGCCGATTCCAGCAAGACTTGCCCAAATACTTGGCAAAGAATGCTCGCATTATCGGCATTAGCGCTGATGATGTCAATTCCCACGCCGAATTTTGTGATTCGGAAGGTTTGAAATTTCCGCTGTTAGCTGATACGGACGGAAAAGTGAGTAAAGCTTACGGTTCTTGGATGAATTTTATCTCGGCACGGCACAGTTTTATTATCGATACTAAGGGCATTTTGCGGGCCACTTTTGTGAAGATAAATCCGGCAATTCACTCTCAAGAAGTCCTCGCAAAGTTGGGTGAGTTGCAAGTTCAGAGATAATATTGTATTACCTGGAATCATACGAATTAAATAGGTGGCTAGTCAGAAATTGAGCATTCCAGACTCAATCCCTGACTAGCAAAGCGATCGCCTCCATGACAAATAGGTGCATACTCAGGATTTTAGTCCTGGTCGTAAAGATTTCTATTGCTCCTAGACATCCGGCGTTCTGGGTCAATTCCCTCAAAGGTTGGGGGCAACCAGACTCGGATTACCAACAACATTCCTAAAACTAGCAAAAATCCACCTGTAGATAATATCTGAACCCAGGGAGTCTCCAGCACTCCCCGCACGATTACTTCTCGCAAAACTGATACAATACAAACTTCCACAGCAACACCAATGGAAACTCGCTGCTCTTGCAAGTAAATAATTAATAATCGAAATAGTTCAACTAAAACTAATAGAAATAGAATATCAGCGGTGACTTGCTTGAAATTCAACGGAGGCAACAGCGAGAAAAACATTTCTCGAAGTTCCAATACCATGAAGCAGAACAAACCGATACATAAGGAAATTACAATTAAGTCTTGGACTGTTTCCAGAGCGCTAACAATTAGTTTCAGATTTAACCATGGTGAGGCATGGCTCGTGGACTTGTTTAAAGGCTTTTGCATGGATGGCTCCTGCGACTTGTTTGACTTGTTTACAGCTTAAGTTAAATAGAGCTGATATTTGACAAGACAATGGTTTAATTTATTTATAACCATGATAAAACTTCCGTCACTTTAAAATTTTACACAAACTTTTAGGTAAATCGCAGGTGGGTTGACATTTTGCCAAGCTTTATGGTATTCAATGCTGGCGTTTGAAAGTTTTTACAGGTAAAAGCCAGAACAGAAAATGCTTAAATGCTGTAATTGTTATCAAAGGAGTCGGGTCGAAAACCCCGTCCTTTTAGGACGGCTTTAATTTATTCCTAAAACTTCTGCCAATTCCAGTAATCGTAGTATACTGCAATAGTCGAGGTTAAACTCCTTTGCCATCGTGAAACGGGACATGAGACACACTTTTAGGCATAAACGGGGGGGCAAAGAGCGGCGAAAACTCTTTAAACAGCTAGAGGCTTAACACAGTCTCAAAACCAGAAAAACAAACTATTCTAGTCTTGTTAAGTAGGGTGGGGCACACCCAAACTCTAGGTCAGTATCCTAGTAAGCTTTTGGAGATAGACCCTCTGGGGTGGCTGCGAATCAGGCTCGTTAATTGGTGGAATTCCCACGGTTAAAAGGTTTGAGTATTGCCGAAAGGACGTAACACTTAAAGGTCTGTCGCTGAATTAAGAATCCCCTCGCCTTTAGGCAGGGGAGTGTCAAATAGCTCGATCAACTCAGGCTAGGGACTAAAGGCTCTAATCACACAAAAGCCTGAGAGTCAACCCAAAAACTAAAAGTAATCCAGAGAGGATTGAACACAATGGCATTTGAACTTGCACCATTACCCTTCGCCGCTGACGCTCTAGAGTCAGGCCATATGTCGGCCAATACCTTTTCGTTCCATCACGACAAGCACCACGCTGCTTACGTGACCAACCTCAACAAACTGATTGAAGGCACTGAACTTGCCAGCAAATCTCTCGAAGAGATTGTCAAGGCATCTGCCAAAGACTCGTCCAAAGCAGGCATTTTTAACAATGCAGGTCAAGTTTGGAACCACAATTTTTTCTGGAATTCTCTCAAACCAGGTGGTGGTGGCACTCCGACAGGAGCTTTAGCTGACAAAATTACCGCTGACTTCGGCAGCTTCGATAAATTCAAAGAAGAATTCAAGGCTGCTGCGACAACTCAGTTCGGTAGTGGCTGGGCTTGGCTGGTTTTAGACAATGGCACTTTGAAAGTTACCAAAACTGCCAACGCCGATACTCCTTTAGCCCATGGTCAAATCCCGTTGCTGACTTTGGATGTGTGGGAACACGCTTACTATTTGGACTTCCAAAACCGCCGTCCTGACTACATTGCTAATTTCTTGGATAACTTGGCTAATTGGGATTTTGCAGCAGCAAATTTGGCTGCGGCTTAATAGAGGTTTTGCCCTCGGCGATCGCGCTGTTGGTAAAAGTCTAAAATAGTCCTAGAGGCAGTCACTCTGTGAAAAGTGACTGCCTTTTTGTCAACTTCACAGCCACGCAGATTGAGCCGTGCGAGTAATTGTCCAATCTCAAATTTAAAATTTAAAATCGGCTGAGATCGTGTTAGCATAGTAAGGGTAAATTTTTTATGCTGTTTGTAGTTTCAGTGGCTGTTCGCGCGATGACTTCTTCACCGACCATAGCTCCAGTTCGATCGAGTCAAGTTACCCGCAAGCCTTATCCAAATTATCGGGTAATTGTTCTCAACGATGATTTCAATACATTCCAGCACGTTGTTGAATGTTTGACCAAATATATTCCAGGGATGACAAGCGATAGAGCTTGGGAGCTTGCTAATCAAATCCATCACGAAGGCCAAGCTACGGTATGGGTTGGCCCACAAGAGCAAGCAGAACTTTATCATATGCAATTGAGCCGCGCTGGACTGACCATGGCACCGTTAGAGTCCGCTTAAGTGGATGTTAATATTAACTGGGATATGGGATTTCAAGGGGCGATCGCAATTTGGCCAATCATTCCCGCCTCTGTATGTCCGGCTACCGTACATCGCAGGTTATAAGTTCCAGACTTCATGGGGATGAATACCCATTCTGCCCTAGCTCCGGGTTTAAGTTCCAACTCGTGAATAGCTCCTTTAATTTCCACTTTCCCAGCTTCTACTTTTTGTGTCCAAATCGCATCCGCAAAGTGTTTAGCAGTAAAATTGCGATCGAAATGATTTCGGAATGATTAAACCACAGAGAACACAGAGGACACAGAGAAAGAGAAGAGAGAAATAATAATTCCGATGTCAACGGATTTGATATCAAATCTAAAATCTGTTGGCTTGCCAAACTTCATCCCAAGGCCCACCCCCAACTTCCAAACCACACAAAGAACTTTCAGCCTCTAAAATAATTCTAGAAGGCTGTTTGCCACTTTTGTCAATATTTCCCCCCAAAAATTCTCGCAGTTGTAGCCGCAATTCACCGTGTGTCGTATCCCGGCAGCAAAAAGCCATCCCCTTGGCTGTGGGAGTTCGGACATAAGTACCCGGAGTATTGGTAGTGCCAATTAACTCAATTTCAAATTGACTATTTTTTGCCTGCATTTTCCAGTATCCCCAAGGTTCGATATGCCAACTAACTTGGGAATTCCAAGGTGCAAATTCATAGAATTTTCCTCGATAATGGATACCAATCATTGCCACCGATTCCATCCACCACAAAACGCCTCGTTTGCCACCACCGGCAGTTAAAGCTAAATCTGATTCGCCTTGAAAACAATTGCAATTAATCCAAAACCATTTTTGAGGGAAAGCACCGCCCCAATTTTTTTCGCTGTAAGCTGGAACTTCTGTAAAGTCATAGCGTTGGTCGTTCCAATCGATCCAGCCTGTGGCTAAACCGTGGGACATTAAAATTTGCCAACCGGGTTCAAATATGGGCAGAAAAGATAGCATTCCTGCGGTAGATTTCTGGATGGAATCGGAGTTTCCCCAGCCGTAAATTGGTTGAATTTCATATTGCCAATAACAGTGTTTGCCACTTCCGGGGTCGTGTAAATAGCCTTGGTGCAAGGTAGCTGTAGCTTGATAGCCTTCTTCGATGTGGTTATCAAATGCTTGTGGTGCTAAATATTCGGGTTTGATTTGTAAATCTGTTTTGCCCCAATGTCCTAAACCCAGTTTGTTTCTATCTGCCCAAAATTTGTTTACATCGGGGAAAGTGCGACACAAATATTGGTCTTGGGGGCCGAGAATTTGAGCGACACCGCCGCTGTAAGGTTGACCGCCTCTGGGGTCTTCGATGGAGTACATGAATGCAAAGGATTGTTTGTGGATTGGTAAGGTGATGCGATAGTACCAACCTTCAAAAAAGCGACGGTAACTGCCGTCCCAGTGATAGCCGCTGTGGGGAGTTTGAATACTTTTGTATTTTGAGAGTGCATTTGACATAAAATTATGAATAGGAGGATGGTAAATTTACAAAAACTGTCTTTTTATTTTTTATTCTTATCGACTCACCTTTTCTCAATGGCTTGATTCCTTCTTCCTGAATTTCCCCCCTTGGGGGGGTGACTTCTTCCTTCTTCCTTCTTCCTTCCTTCTTCCTTCTTCCTTCTTCCTTCTTCCTTTTGTTATGACTTTAGCACCTTGGCGATCGCATCTTGCTGGTACTCTCCATCGCAATCGGAGTCTTCCTGTTTCCCGATACTTACAACTAGCAACAGTCCGGGCTGACGGGCGTCCGGCTAACCGCACGGTTGTGTTTAGAGGGTTTTTGGAAGATACCAACCAGTTACAGTTTATTACAGATATTCGGAGTCAAAAGGTAGAAGAAATTAATTTCTATCCTTGGGGGGAGATTTGTTGGTATTTCCCGCAAACTCGCGAACAATTTCGGATTGCTGGACAACTGGTGTTGGTAAGTGCGGAACATCCCGATCCTGCACTTTGTGCGTCGCGTAGAAGGGCTTGGCAGCAAATTTCTGACGCGGCGCGGGTGCAATTTGCTTGGCCGCATCCAGGGGCAAATAGGGCTGTTTCCAGCGCTTTTGAACCTACTGTCCCAGATGCGATCGAGCCGCTGTCTAATTTTTGTTTGCTGTTGTTGGAACCGGAAACTGTGGATTTGTTGGAGTTGCGAGGTGCGCCCCAGAATAGGTTCCTTTATGGGATCGATGGGGAGGGAAATTGGTCGGCGCGCGAGGTGAATCCTTGAAATAATTGGTTATTGGTTATTGGTTATTGGTTATTGGTTATTTGTTGCTTCCAATGCCCAATTCGATCCCCCCTTGGGGGGGGTTGCCCAATTCCCAATTCCCAATGGTTAGATGCCACTGCCGTCGAAAAATTCTTGAATTGCTTTATCTTTTAACTGACAAGTGCTAGCAACAGCTAATTTAGTTGTTTCGGCTAGGGCTAAATTAGTGGTTTGATGTAAAGTTGGGAATGTTGAATGGAAATTGTGAGAATTTGGTTCGGATGTGAAGGAAACAGGCTGTTGAGTTTGCAAACTTTTAAGTTGCTGTTCGAGGGATTCGATGCGATCGACTAAAGAGCGAATCACCACAGCTTCGGAATCTGGTAAACTGCCGTGTTCTAGGGGATTGACTCGTACTCCCGATCGATAAACTATGCGGCCGGGAATCCCTACCACTGTACAATCAGATGGTACGTCCCGGAGCACGACGGAACCTGCGCCGATGCGCACGTTATTGCCAATTTGAAGATTTCCGAGTACCTTAGCACCAGCACCGATAACGACGTTTTCGCCGACGGTAGGGTGACGCTTGCCACTTTCTTTGCCAGTACCACCGAGGGTAACTCCTTGGTAAATGAGGGCAAAATCGCCGACGATCGCGGTTTCGCCGATGACTACTCCCATACCGTGGTCAATGAAAACGCTTTTACCGATTGTTGCCCCAGGGTGAATTTCAATTCCGGTAAAAAAGCGAGCCAGGTGGGACATCAAGCGGGGGATGAAGGGAATTCCGACCAAGTACAGCCAGTGTGCGATGCGGTGGAATACCAGGGCCTGAAGACCAGGGTAGCAAAACAAAACTTCCAGCCAGTTGCGAGCAGCAGGGTCTCGATCGAAAATAATACTGAAGTCAGCTCTAAGAGTCTTTAGCACTTTCGGAGTTACCAATTTTGGTTAAACACGCCATTTTATTTTACCGGATGAGGGAAGATAGCTGCCGATGGTGTAAACCGAATCACCAAATATTTGACCATTCAACAGTTAACAGTGCACCAAAGATCCTGCTTTGGATACTTTTGGGCTTGTTTTGAGTGCTGAGTTCCTGATTAACACAACTTTTGGTATTATTACTTATGGGTGGATCGAGATGGCTTTATCCCCCAAGGGTGAGACCCCGCTGTTAATTTTTCGGGCTATTTCTGGCTATTTGGGAAATTATTCATTTGTCAGGAACCGGCAGTCAGTAGTCAAATTCCCCATGCCTGATATTTCATAGTTAATAATTAGTCATCTCACATCTAGGATGTGAGATCTACGTATAGTAATGATGCAACGACAAATTTCTGCCATATCTGGATTTCGCGCTTCTGACCTAACCCTGGGGGAAACTCCTAGGAAACAGTCCCGTCCGATACAGCGGGCGATCGTGTTGATGTTGATTGCAACGGGTTTGCTGAGTCTGCACGTCGGTAGGCTGGTGCAGTTGCAACTGGTGGAAGGGAAACAAAACCGGGAACGAGCCGAAAACAATCGGGTTCGGGAAGTGCCAAAACCAGCCAATCGCGGACATATAGTCGATCGCCAAGGTAAACTGCTAGCTGCGAACAATTTAGCTCGATCGATCTATTTGTGGCCCAAAGAACAAACGCCGGAACAGTGGAAAGTAACAGCAGACAAGTTAAGTCCGCTGCTGAAAATCCCAGCCCAGGAAATTCTCGAAAAATTAAAACAAGTCGATCCTTCATCCTACAGACCGGTACGACTTAGACAAGCAATGCCACCAGAGGTATTTGTGCCACTAGCAGAACTGGTGGGACAAATGCGAGGAGTGGAAGTGCGCCCCGAAGCCAGACGCTTCTATCCAGAAGGCAGTTTAGCTGCTCACGTTCTCGGATATATTGGCGAAGCTACCGAAGCAGACTTGAAAACTCATCCAGAATATCCGATGGGAATGATTGTGGGTCAAATGGGCATAGAAGCGAGTTCTAACAGCAAGATTGCCGGAGTTTGGGGCTATCGACTGATCGAGACGAATGCCCAAAATCAAGAACTGCGCCTGATCGGAGAGACACCTCCGAAACCAGGTGAAACAGTGCAGCTAACTATAGATTTGAAGATGCAAAAAGCGGCTGAAGAGGCCCTGGGGAATCGCAGAGGGGCAGTAGTAGCCCTGGACGTGAAAACTGGTGCAGTATTAGTGTTAGCCAGCCACCCTACTTTTGACCCCAATCTGTTTACGCGAAAAATCACCACGGAAGATTGGCAAAATCTCCAAGATTTGGAAAATCCCTTCTTGAATCGAGCCATGCAAGGCTATCCCCCTGGTAGCACTTTTAAAATTGTGACTTCCGTCGCTGGTATGGAATCGGGTAAGTTTTCACCGGACTCTATTTTGAACACTTCGGCTTACATTACTGTGGGGGGAATTGATTTTAACGAACACAGTGGTGGTTACGGCGAAATCGGCTTTCGGGAGGCTTTGGCTTTTAGCAGCAATACGTTTTTTTATCAAATCGGCATCAGTGCTGGGCCAGAAGCAATTGCTAAGTGGGGACACCGCTTGGGAATTGGTAAGGATACGGATTTGAAGCTTTTGGGCCTTAGTGGCGGAGATCACGGTCAAATGCCGACACCGGAGGAGAAGGAGAAAATTTATAAGGAACCTTGGTATGCGGGAGATACGGTAACGATGTCTATCGGCCAGGGTTTGGTGTTGGTGACTCCTTTGGAAGCGGCGGTGATGGTGAGTTCGATCGCCAATGGTGGTAATCGTGTCAAGCCCCATCTTTTGACTTCGATGACTGGTAAACTTGAAACAAAACCCGTGGCTACGGGGATTAAACCTGGGACGATTGAGGTGATTAAGCAAGGACTGGCGGCGGTGGTGACGGAGGGTACGGGACGGGGACTCAATGACGGTTCCATTCCGCTGACTGCGGGCAAAACCGGGACTTCGGAGGTAATCGGACAGAAGGATCACTCATTGTATGTGGCCTATGGACCTGCGGAGAAACCAGAAATTGCGATCGCCGTGGTTGTGGAAAATGGTGGTTTTGGTTCTATGGCGGCGGCCCCGATCGCCAAAGAGGTGTTTCAAGCTTATTTTGGTAAGCCAAAAAAGGTGGATGAGTCAGTAGTGGTTAGTCCTTAGTTGTTGGTTGTTGGTTGTTGGGAGCATCCCAATTCCCAATTCCCAATTCCCAATTCCCAATTCCCAATTACCAATAACTAATACAATCGCATAAATATGGTGGCTTTACGAATGCCTGCTGTTTCTCCGGTGCTAGTAATTGTGAGCGATCGCAAATGGTCGAACAATGGTCTTGCGGAAAGTTCAATTAACCTCAACAGAGGAATTTGTTTTTCCCAAATTCCTCTGCTTGAGGGCCAATCTAAATAAAAATAGCCGTCATTAGATGGGGGTAAGGGTTCAATACTGGTTTGAAAGTCTTGATTGGCCACCAAAGAACCTGTTTCAGCAGCTTTCAGAGCTTCGTCCATTGCTTCTACTGAGGTTGTAAAAATTTCGTATTTACCAACTGTCGCTCGGACTCCTTTTGCCTCGGCTTCGATCGCACTTTTCATCTTTTTTTCCTTACCATAATTTTGGGTAGTTGTCAACTGCGTCCAAGCGGTTATTTTTTGGTTTCTGAGAGTGAAACTACCTATGCTGTATTCTTTGCTACGGGCAATTTCGTCCAAGCGGGCGATCGCCTTTTGGGAATCAGCAGATGTTTCGGCGGCAAAAATCCAATCGCTGCTGTTTGATGCACCTGGAAGCACTGCTAAAGCGTATTCTCCTGTTACCCAGTTGAATATATCTTGGGGTAAGTTAATGCCCCAAGCTGTCTGAATATCTGCGAGGGTGCGATCGACTAATTTTGACACTTCTGTATTGCCAGAAATAGCCGATGAAAATTCAGTCCAAAAATTGTTTAAACTGGTGCTAGCCACTGCCAAAGGGCTGGCTGATGGAATGTATTGTAAGGCTTGTACAGGTTCCGAGAGTGTTGGAATTGCCTTGTTTTGGCGATCGCTGACTAAAGCAGTTTCGGCCACTAATCCCCGTCTATTTACTCCCACAGCTACTCCTAGGGAAGAAAGGGAAACATCAGATTTTTCCTTGGTTTCCGACTGGGGTAGATTGAAAAATGCTAAAGCTATTCTGCCTTGTTTTAGCTGCTGCAAAGCTTTTTGATATTCGGGGTTATTGTTAAGATTGAGGTTGGCTGCTTCTACGTTATCGATGGCCTCTCGGATCACCTGCGGATGATTAGCCAATAAAACAAAACTTTGGTAATTTTTGCCATCTAAACTGCCACTAACTAAAGCAGTAGCCAAGCTTGAGGTTAAACTGGAACTTGGCAAAGAAAAGCGACTCAAAGGTGAGAACGGCTCAGTTTTTTTGGGGACTGTGGGTAATTGTTTATAACTGAGTTTAACACCTTTATATTGTTCAAACTGACCTTGTTTTTTCCAGTAGGAATCGAGAAACTGCTGGCTGCGATCGGGATTTTGGGAGGAAAGGGCTACCAAAAATCCAGTTTGTTTGCCATTTTTGCTGTCGCGATCGATGTCTCGTGTAGCGATCGCGAAGGTGATTTCGTCACCTATCCAAGGTTGGATATCTCTACTGTAATTGAGGTTTGTATTGGCGAGGAGGCTGTTTTTGATTTGTTCAAATTCAGCGTGCGATCGGCTTCTTTCTGCGGGAGTAGCAAAAACTTGTCGCAGGGATTCCAGGCGATCGGGATTTACCAGCATTGACGCTAACAAAGGTGCTTGTTTCGAGACAAACACAGCAGCAGCCGGAGTAGTTATCGGCCCGCCGTTGAGTAAATTGAGGGGAGTTTGAGTTGTCAGCCAGTAAAAACCGCCTGCACTCAGGGCTAACAGCGCCAAGACACCGGCAATTAGAAAATAGAAGAACGAACGCAACTTCATCAGCAAACGACTTACTTACCACAGTCTCTCATTATACACCCAGAACCCGGACTTGTTTAAGAAGCCGAGGTTCTCGCCACGTTATTAGTTTTTAACTCGATCGTTTTGTCAATCTAGCTATCAGATTTTCCAGCGATAATTGAGGCAATTCTGACAGCAGTAATGATAAGTTTTCTGGGGATAAGCTCAGCAAATTGGGGATGAGAGTAACCGGGCGTGCTTCTAATTGTCCTGATTCGCTGAAGCGGTTGTTCAAAATACTTTCTGCAAGCAAATTCAGGACTGGTTGGCGATCGGTTTGGGCGATCGGCAGCATGGACAATTGTACTAACAACATCGTAAACTCGGCAGTAGGCAAAGCCGATACCGGGCGCAAGAAGGTGAGAGTTAGGGGGTCTAATTCCCCAAATCTCACCTGCAAGAAACTCTCCAAAATCAATCGCTGTCCTTCTTCCCTTCCTTCTTCCCTTCCTTCTTCCCTTCCTTCTTCCCTTCCTTGTTCAATACCTTGTTCGATACCTTGTTGTTGTGCTTCTTGTAAATGTTGTTGAAAAAGGGGTACGATCGCCATAACTAACTCCTGATCTTCATCATCCCCTGCGGGATTAGTTGGTGTATTCGCTTGCAAATTTGCTTGCAAGTTGTATAATAATTGTAGCGCATTCACTCGCAGCGGATCGTTCACGGGAAATGCAGTTAATTCTGCGATCGCCCCCTGCTGCACCCGACCCCTACCCAACATCCGCAACCACATCGTCTCTGGAGTCCTCGGTAGCTGGTGAATCGCGATTAACCCAACTCTCCAAGCCTGCGATAAAAAATAAACTCCCTTCCCCCAGCCCTCAGACGCTTCGGGAGTCCGAAAACCAAAACTGTTCACTAAAAGTTCCGAAGCAGTAGGAGTGAGAATCCACAACATCGGTAATTGTCTTTCCTCAAAACGTTGGTCTTCTCGATTAGCCCGCCGTCCCAGTTCAGCCCTACTATTTAATAATTTAACCACACAACTAAAAATTCCCTCAGCAGCCACAGGATTGCGAAACGGTTCAATTATTGCAGCCGTCGCAGCCATTTTACCTAACAAACCCAAACTTTGGACATATTCGCCCTCAGCAACAGAAGTCGGTTGAAACCAAACATCAATTTCTCTAACTTCAGCAGTGACATCTTTGCTGGTTTCTACTTCTCCAAGAGGCGACAATAACTCTTGTAAGTATTCTTTCGCAAATTGATCGTGGGGAAACTTAGTCATCCGATTTTAGATGGGAGATTTTAATTGTTATATAGTGAGATTGAGCTTACCAGATTATTTACCACCGCAATCCTCGCGCATCAGAAAAATCAGCATTAACCAGGGCATACTCATCAAATATAGCATCAGTTACATCCGCCTTTCTAAACGAAGTCACCGACAACTTTTCTATCTCTTCAACAGCAATAAAAAAACCGATCGCAGTTAAGCCAAGGATCACTCCAGAAACCAAAACTAACACAATGCCCCTAATCGCATCCCCCCCAAAAAAAGTTACAATACCACTAGCGCCGATCGCAGCAGCAGCCCCAGCCACAGCCCCCGCCACAATACCAGCCTCAGCCCTAGTCGCAGCAATCGCAGTCGCCGCCACCGCCGCCACCGCCGCCGCCCCCGCATCCGCACCCCGAATCAATCCCATCAAAGCCCCAGCCAGCGTCACCGTCACCGCAGTCACCCCAGCCCTAGCAATCAAACTTCTCACCCGTCTGCGGGTTTGTCCCATTCTGGCACCCTGAAAATTTGCCCCCCTCAACATCGCCCCAGTGAAATTGCAGCCTCGAATATCCGAACCACTGAAATTTGCCCCTGACAAATCCATGCCTTTAAAAGAGCGATTTCGTAAATTTTGGTGAGAAAAATTGAGATTTCCAGGTTCAATCATAGAAATTATATATTTAATATTTTGGATTTTAGATGAGAAATTTGAGATTTGAGAATAACAAACCAAGGTCATTTAAAATAAAGCCTGTGGTTTATATCGAATTTCCATGTCTGTAATCTCCGAATCTCCATTTTCCCCCGAAGAAATAGCCTCCGAAGGCATTAAGCCCGAAGAATACGAAGACATTGTACGACGTCTTAACCGCCATCCCAACAAAGCAGAATTGGGAATGTTCGGCGTCATGTGGAGCGAACACTGCTGTTACAAAAATTCGCGGCCGCTATTAAAACAGTTTCCCACAGAGGGCGATCGCATCCTCGTCGGGCCCGGAGAAAATGCCGGCGTTGTAGACTTAGGAAACGGACTGCAATTAGCCTTCAAAATCGAATCCCACAATCACCCATCAGCAGTCGAACCATTCCAAGGTGCCGCCACAGGAGTCGGAGGAATTCTCCGCGACATCTTCACAATGGGTGCACGCCCCATCGCCCTTTTAAATTCCCTACGTTTTGGCAACCTAGAGGATGCCAAAACTCAGAGGTTATTCAAAGGCGTAGTATCAGGAATTTCCCATTATGGAAACTGCATCGGCGTACCCACAGTAGGTGGCGAAGTTTACTTCGATGCCGCCTATTCCGGCAACCCATTAGTCAACGTCATGGCCCTGGGTTTAATGGAAACCCAAGAAATAGTTAAATCAGGCGCTTCAGGAATCGGAAATCCCGTGCTTTATGTCGGTTCGACTACCGGGCGAGATGGCATGGGCGGTGCCAGTTTTGCCAGTGCAGAATTAACCGACAAATCCATGGACGATCGCCCCGCCGTGCAAGTAGGAGATCCGTTCTTAGAAAAGTCCTTAATTGAAGCTTGTTTAGCAGCCTTCAAAACTGGTGCAGTCGTCGCCGCCCAAGACATGGGTGCAGCCGGGATTACTTGTTCGACATCAGAAATGGCTGCCAAAGGTGGAGTAGGAATTGAATTCGATCTAGACAAAGTTCCTGTCCGAGAAAGCGGCATGGTTCCCTACGAATACCTGCTTTCCGAATCCCAGGAACGGATGTTATTTGTGGCCGAAAAGGGACGAGAACAGGAATTAATCGATATTTTTCACCGCTGGGGATTGCACGCCGTAGTTGCCGGTACAGTGATTGAAGAGCCGATCGTCCGCATTCTATTTAAAGGTGAGATTGCAGCAGAAATAACGGCAACTGCTTTAGCAGATAATACGCCAATTTATCACCGAGAATTGTTGACAGAACCGCCAGAATATGCTATAAAAGCTTGGGAATGGACTGCTGATTCCTTGCCAAAATGTACGGTTGCCGGCATTGAAATAGATGGAAATTTGCAAAATTGGAATCAGATTTTGCTCCAACTTTTAGATACTCCCACCATCGCTTCTAAACGCTGGGTTTATCGTCAATATGACCATCAAGTGCAAAATAATACTGTTGTTTTGCCCGGTGGTGCGGATGCTGCGGTTGTCAGATTGCGGCCCCTGGAACCGTGTCAAGAAAAACCCCCCCAACCCCCCCTTGCTAAGGGGGGGCTTCAAGAGGAAGTACCCCCCCTTGCTAAGGGGCAAGAAGAACCCCCCCTTGCTAAGGTGACGCTTCAAGAGGAAGCAGAGGCTATTCCCTTATTTAAGAAGGCACAAGGTAGAGAAACTCCGGAACTTTCTCCCCCCCTTAGCAAGGGGGGGCCGGGGGGGGTTATTCCCGGAGTTGCAGCCACGGTTGATTGCAATTCTCGTTACGTTTATCTCGATCCTTATGAAGGTGCAAAAGCCGTCGTAGCCGAAGCAGCCAGAAACTTAAGTTGTGTGGGTGCGGAACCGATCGCAGTTACAGACAATCTGAATTTTGGCAGTCCCGAAAAACCCATTGGATATTGGCAGTTAGCATCAGCTTGTCGCGGGATTGCTGATGCTTGTCGGGAGTTGAAAACTCCTGTGACTGGTGGCAATGTTTCTCTTTATAATGAAACCATCGATTCTGATGGCAATCCTCAGCCAATTTATCCCACTCCGGTCATCGGAATGGTGGGATTGATTCCAGATTTGACGAAGATTTGCGGTCAAGGTTGGCAGAAAAAAGGGGATTTAATATATGTTTTGGGAATCGGCAAATCAGACGATACCACTACCATGAATTCCACTGAATCTGCGTTATCTGAAAGTTCAAATCTCCTAACTTATCCTACTTTGGGAGGATCGGAATATTTGGCATCAATTCACGGGATTATTGCCGGGAAACCGCCAACTATTAATTTTGAGTTAGAAAGGAAGGTGCAATCAATTTGTCGCGATGGGATTCAGCAAGGTTGGGTATGTTCTGCCCATGATTGTGCGGAGGGTGGAATTGCGATCGCCCTCGCGGAATCCTGTATTTCTGGTAAACTGGGTGCGGAGATTCATCTAGGTTGGAATTCGGCAAGTGTTAGCCGTTGGGATGAGGTTTTGTTTGGTGAAATGGGCAATTGTATTGTTGTTTCTGTCGCGCCTAAAAATCAAGGAATTTGGGAAGCTTATCTGCAAGAACATTTGGCTAAAATGTGGCAGAAAATCGGTGTGGTTGGGGGTGCTGATTCGCCTTTGGGGGTGGTGAGTGCGGATAATCTAGGGTTGATTCAGGTGGGGATGGTTGATATGGGCGATCGCTTCTATAATGCGATCGAGCGTCGGATTGGATCTGTTTGATTATCGCTTATAAACGCGGTAAATGGGGTTGATATTACATTTAGTGGCGGTAGGGGCGGGTTTTACAGATGATATTTGAGAGGGACAAACAATATCTATAAACCCGCCCCAACCCAACCAACCAACTCCGATTGGAAACAAGTTTTTGGGGTTTTGCGATGGGTGGGGGCGGGTTTTTGAGTCCGTCGATTTCATTGTAGATTTGGGTGAACCCGCCCCTAGGAATCTTGGTATTTTAGATGTAATTTTGGATTTGTGAAGCGGAGTGTGTGTGACTAGGTAAGCCCGAAAAAATCATCTTTTCCGAGGAATTGTAGGGGCGGGTTCACCCTAATTTGTAACTCAAATGAACAATATCTATAAACCCGCCCCAACCCAACCAACCAACCATCTTTTCCGAGGAATTGTAGGGGCGGGTTCACCCTGATTTGTAACTCAAATGAACAATATCTATAAACCCGCCCCAACCCAACCAACCAACTCCGATTGGAAACAAGTTTTTGGGGTTTTGCGATGGGTGGGGGCGGGTTTTTGAGTCCGTCGATTTCATTGTAGATTTGGGTGAACCC
>JAHREW010000004.1:47832-50135 GCA_020883125.1 Microcoleus sp. CAWBG506 | reverse complement strand
GCCCCTACAAATCTTGGTATTTTAGATGTAATTTTGGATTTGTGAATCAGTTGCTGTTTACCAGCTAAAATTTCTGAAGCAAATAATTTTGTTTCAAAAAAAATGGATACTATTGATATTTAAGGCTTCCGTTTTCCTTGTATTCAAGCTCATGATACTTGCCACCTAAACCTAAATCATGTAAGCACCTCTGGTAGTTTTTGGGGCCCATATCAAAAGCATTAGTCTGATTCAATCTGGCCCATTCAGCTACTCTTAGCTGGCTAGTTACCCCAGAAGCATCCGCTACGGTTTTGACAATCCAATCAAAGTTCATCTTTATTTACTCTTTAAGTTCGTATAATTTAATTATATTCCTATTGATTTTCTTGGATAAAGTTTCCATTCAATTATTTTCCCCAGCGAGTGGGGAGATTTGCAAGGACTCCCAAAATTATCCGTCAAAACTCCTTCAACCCCAAAGAGAAAATCGCTGAAACCCTTGCCCAGTAATCCTGCGAGGCTCGCGACGAAACAGCGTCATCTCAGCCATTTTCCCCTAACCCTCGCAAACTACCACAGTTCGATCGCAATTGAAACAAGCCCAAAGAAACCGGGTTTTTCAGCTAATCTACGAGTAACAACGTATCATCTTCGCAAAAAACCCGGTTTCTGACCACCCGTGCGTTCGGGACTATATTCGAGTTCTAGCCCTTGTCTCACTTTCTTCTGCAATCGCAAAATACACATTTGTACACACAACGATTTTGTCGAAAAGGACGATCGCACAATGGTAAGCTACCAAAGGCATTAAAATAGTTAAATCACAGAAAAGTTAAGATGTCAGCATTAAATGAAGTTCCCTTGCTACTCCGCGCAGCCCGTGGCGAAACCCTAGAACGCCCGCCCGTGTGGATGATGCGCCAAGCCGGTCGCTACATGAAAGCCTATCGAGATTTGCGAGAAAAGTATCCATCCTTTCGCGAACGTTCCGAAATACCCGAAGTTGCGATTCAAGTTTCCCTGCAACCCTGGTACGCATTTCAACCCGACGGCGTAATCTTATTTTCCGATATTGTCACCCCCATGCCGGGTTTGGGCATCGACATGGACATCGCCGAAGGCAAAGGCCCGATTATCCATGCACCAATCCGCACTCAGCAGCAAATCGACGCATTACAACCGCTGAATCCCGAAGAAAGCTTGCCGTTTATCAAAACAATCCTCCAATCCCTGCGCGCGGAAGTCGGCAACAAATCCACCGTGCTCGGTTTTGTCGGCGCGCCCTGGACGCTGGCAGCCTATGCCGTTGAGGGCAAAGGTTCCAAGGATTATGCGATTATCAAAAACATGGCATTTTCCGATCCTACTTTACTACATCAGTTGCTGTCGAAATTTGCAGATGCGATCGCAGTTTACGTCCGCTATCAAATCGACTGTGGCGCCCAAGTAGTACAAATGTTCGACTCCTGGGCTGGCCAACTTTCCCCCCAAGACTACGACACCTTCGCCCTACCTTACCAGAAACAAGTATTCGAGCAAGTCAAAAAAACCCATCCCGACACGCCACTAATTCTGTTAGTAAGTGGTAGCGGCGGCCTTCTCGAACGCATGACTACATCCGGCGCGGATATTGTCAGCGTCGATTGGACAGTTGACATGGCCGACGCGCGCCGACGTTTGGGCCCCAACATGAACGTTCAGGGAAATTTAGATCCCGGTGTGTTGTTTGGTTCTCAAGCCTTTATTCGCGATCGAATTCTTGATACAATTCGCAAAGCAGGCCCGCGCGGACACATCCTGAATTTGGGACACGGCGTATTACCAGGAACTCCCGAAGACAACGTGCGTTTCTTCTTTGAAACGGCAAAACAAGCCGACAAATTGCTCGCAGTTACTGCTTAAATTTGATTTGATTGCGATATTTGTAGGGACACGGCATTGCCGTCTCCTTCTGTGCCAACAACACACAATATTTGTGCCAACAACACACAATATTTGTAGGGACACGGCATTGCCGTTTCCTTCCGTGCCAACAACACACAATATTTGTAGGGACACGGCATTGCCGTCTCCTTCCGTGCCAACAACACACAATATTTGTGCCAACAACACACAATATTTGTAGGGACACGGCATTGCCGTCTCCTTCTGTGCCAACAACACACAATATTTGTGCCAACAACACACAATATTCGTAGGGACACGGCATTGCCGTCTCCTTCTGTGCCAACAACACACAATATTTGTGCCAACAACACACAATATTCGTAGGGACACGGCATTGCCGTCTCCTTCTGTGCCAACAACACACAATATTTGTG
>JAHREW010000004.1:32243-47732 GCA_020883125.1 Microcoleus sp. CAWBG506 | reverse complement strand
TCCTTCTGTGCCAACAACACACAATATTTGTGCCAACAACACACAATATTCGTAGGGACACGGCATTGCCGTCTCCTTCTGTGCCAACAACACACAATATTTGTGCCAACAACACACAATATTTGTAGGGACACGGCATTGCCGTCTCCTTCTGTGCCAACAACACACAATATTTGTGCCAACAACACACAATATTCGTAGGGACACGGCATTGCCGTCTCCTTCTGTGCCAACAACACACAATATTTGTGCCAACAACACACAATATTTGTAAGAAAGAAAAAGGACACGGCAATGCCGTTTCCCTACCCGTGGAAAAAGGACACGGCAATGCCGTTTCCCTACCCGTGGAAAAAGGACACGGCAATGCCGTTTCCCTACCCGTGGAAAAAGGACACGGCAATGCCGTTTCCCTACTCGTGGAAAAAGGACACGGCAATGCCGTTTCCCTACTCGTGGAAAAACCCTTCCCCTTTTGCAAATGACAAAAAAAATTTTCATAACGGGTGCAAGTGGCTGTATTGGTCACTACATGGCCGAAACCTTAATTCAACAGACAAACCACGAACTTTATTTATTAGTTCGCAATCCCGACAAATTAAAATTTGACTCTAAAGCCCGCCCCGGCATCAACATATTGCAAGGAGATATGCGAGATATCGAGCAATATGCCGAACTTCTACAAACAATAGATGTCGCAATTTTGGCGGCGACTGCTTGGGGCGGAACCCAAGAAGTTTTTGATGTTAATGTCAACAAAACTCTTCGCCTGATTCAGTTACTTTCGCCACAAACTTGTCAACAAGTAATTTACTTTTCAACTGCCAGCATTCTCGGCAATGATAATAATTTGCTCGAAGAAGCAGGGGAATTAGGTACTGATTATATTCGCTCGAAATATGACTGCATGACTCAATTATCCGAGTTAAAAAATGTGCCTCCGATTACAGCACTTTACCCCACATTAGTGTTAGGAGGAGATACAAATAAACCAGTTTCTCACCTTTCATCCGGCATTCCACAAGTCGCAAAATGGATTGGTTTGATTCGTTGGTTGAAGGCAGATGGCAGTTTTCACTTCATCCACGGGGCTGATATTGCCACAGTAGTTAATTATTTAGTCGAACATCCGGCGGATTCTGATGAACCGCGACATTTTGTGCTAGGAAATGCTCCGATTACAGCTAATCAAGCAGTAGAACAAGCTTGTGCTTATTTGAATAAAAAGATATTTTTTCGGATTACTCTGTCACTAGGACTGGCGAATTTCTTTATTTGGCTGTTCCGAATTCAATTAGCTGCTTGGGATAGATTTTGTATTAGCTATCGCCATTTTACCTATCAAAATTTTGTCAATCCCGAAACTATTGGATTGCCGAGTTATTGCGGTACGATTGCCGATATGTTAAAGACTAGCGGGATTCCGGGCAAAGATATTAAAAGTTAAAGTGCCGGAATGATAGAGGACACGGCAGTGCCGTGTCCCTACAAGATTATTTTGGGTAGGGACACGGCATTGCCGTCTCCTAATTTCGGCTAATAAAAATTCCGATGCTACGGGGATTTGATATCAGTCAACGGTCAAATAGGATAAGATATCTGCAATATGCCTTGAAAGTCGATCGCACTTTCAATTCGCCAGCCCGATCGCAACTTGTTTACTGATGTGAGGTTTAACATACAATGCGAGTTCTCCTAGTTTACCCCCTGTTCCCGAAAACATTCTGGTCTTACGAGAAAATCCTCGAATTAGTCGATCGCAAAGTGCTACTACCACCGCTGGGTTTGGTAACAGTAGCAGCTATCCTACCACAAGAATGGGAATTTAAGTTAGTCGATCGCAACATCAGACAAATCACAGAAGCAGAATGGGAGTGGGCCGAACTCGTCATTCTCTCAGCCATGATAGTCCAAAAAGAAGACTTGCTAGACATCATTCGCGAAGCCAAACGGCGCGGTAAATCCGTTGCTTGCGGTGGTCCCTACCCCACTTCCGTACCCGAAGAACCTCAAGCAGCGGGCATAGACTATCTGATTCTCGACGAAGGCGAAATCACCTTACCGATGTTCGTAGAAGCGGTACTGCGGGGCGAAAAAAGTGGAATGTATCGATCGGACGGCATCAAACCCGATGTTACCACAACCCCAGTGCCCCGCTTCGACTTACTGGAATTAGACGCCTACGACTCCATGTCAATTCAATTTTCCAGAGGCTGTCCATTCCAGTGCGAATTCTGCGACATCATCGTCCTCTACGGGCGCAAACCCCGCACCAAAAACCCCCAACAACTAATCGCAGAATTAGACAGCCTTTACAACCTAGGCTGGCGGCGCGGCGTGTTCATGGTAGACGACAACTTTATCGGCAACAAACGCAGCGTCAAGCTATTGCTAAAAGACTTAAAAATCTGGCAAGAAGAACACAAATTCCCCTTTACTTTCAACACAGAAGCCTCCATCGATTTAGCCCAAGACCAAGAATTGATGGAGATGATGGTAGCTTGCAATTTCAATGCAGTATTTCTAGGGATTGAAACTCCCGATGAAGAAAGCCTGCAAATGACCAAAAAATTCCAAAATACCCGCAATTCCCTAATAGAATCCGTACAGTTGATTGCAAAAACAGGTTTGCGAGTAATGGCAGGATTCATCATCGGATTTGACGGCGAAAAACCCGGTGCCGGTCAGCGGATTGTAGACTTTGCCGAAGCAGCCGCCATTCCCAGTACAACCTTTGGAATGCTGCAAGCTTTGCCCCACACTGCATTGTCCCACAGACTCGCCAAAGAAGGGCGACTGCGCGACAAATCTGGTAATCTCAACCAGACTACTTTAATGAACTTTATCCCGACGCGGCCTTTAGAAGATATTGCGAGGGAGTATGTCCAAGCATTTTCTGATGTATACGATCCCCAGAAATATTTAGACCGAACTTATCGGCATTTCTTAATGTTAGGCGCACCCACAGCCAAGATACCCGCTCGAATTCCGAGTTTAATCGATTTGCGGGCGCTGCTAACAGTGGTTTGGCGACAAGGAGTCAAGCGTAGCACTCGCTGGAAATTCTGGCATCATTTGTTCAGCATTCTCAAGCGCAATCCTGCGGTTTGGGATCATTACTTGACTGTGTGTGCTCACAACGAGCATTTTCTGGAATACCGTCAGATTGTGCGAGATGAAATTGAAGCTCAATTAGCTGAGTTTTTGGCTAATGAATCTCAGACAGTATATCAACAACCTGTAGCTGCGGAAAAAGAAGTGCAAGTCGTTTAAGTGCAAGTTGTTTAAGTGTGGAAGATGCAAGATTTTCCCATATATAGCAACCGCCAAGGCCATTAGCGTGCTTTGTTTCTTGATCCCTGAGCGGAGTCGAAGGGAGCAAGAAACAAAGCGCCTTGGCGACCGCTATATAGCAATCCCTTAATGAGTAGCAAATATTTTTACCCCACCCCAACCCGGACCGAACTCGCGGTCCGGGAGTAAGAAATTCACAAATGATTTAGGATTGCTATATCTCTCTGCGTTCTCTGCGTCCTCTGTCGTTAAAGCATAATGCGTAAGTCCTGTTACCGTTTCACCAACTTCTTAGACACCTTCCGCAAGCGAATTGATTTCGGAGTTACTTCCACCAATTCATCTTGGCCGATGTATTCCAAAGCACGCTCCAAACTCATATCGACTGGTGCTTGCAATTGTGCCAATTCTTCACCGCCAGATGCGCGGTGGTTTGTCAACTGCTTCGACTTGCAAATATTCAGCTCCATGTCGTCATCTCGGTTGTTTTCTCCGATAATCATCCCTCTGTAAACCTTGGTTCCGGGGGTAATGAAAAATACGCCACGGTCTTCAGCATTTTTCAGTGAATAAGTAGTTGCAGTTCCTTCTTCAAAGGAAATCAATACGCCGTTGCGACGGGCGACAATTTCTCCACCGAGGGGGCGATAGTCGAGGAAGCTGTGGTTCATAATTCCAGCGCCGCGAGTCAAGCGCATAAACTCGCCTCGGAATCCAATCAAACCGCGGGCGGGGACTGAAAATTCGATTTGGGTACGACCGGTGCTGCTGACGTGCATATCTTGCATTTCTGCTTTGCGCTGACCGAGGCGTTCGATGCAGCCGCCGACTGCTTCTTCGGGTACGTCTAAGACCAAACATTCAAAGGGTTCGCATGGACGACCGCCGACTTCGCGGAAGATTACTTGCGGTTGAGATACTTGGAATTCGTATCCTTCGCGGCGCATATTTTCGATCAGGATTCCGAGGTGGAGTTCGCCGCGGCCGGATACGAGAAATTTGTCTGGAGATTCGGTTTCTTCGACGCGCAAGGCGACGTTGGTTTGGAGTTCTCGCATTAGCCGATCGCGAATTTGACGCGATGTTACCAAACTACCTTCTTGACCGCAGAATGGCGAGTCGTTCACCGAGAAAGTCATCTGCAAAGTTGGTTCGTCTACTTTGATTAAAGGTAGCGCTTGTGGGTCGTTGGGACAGGTAATTGTCTCGCCAATATAGGCATCAGCAAAACCAGCAACGGCGACCAGATTACCAGCAGAAGATTCTGCGATATCAATCCGCTTCAGGCCTTCAAAGCCCATCAATTTACTAATTTTTGATTTGACAATGGCGCCGCTTTCTGTGATTAAGACGGCTTGTTGACCGACTCTGATTGTGCCGTTGTGGATGCGGCCGATGACGATGCGACCGACGTATTCTGAGTAATCTAAGGTGGTTACTTGCAGTTGTAGTGGCTTGTTGGGGTCGCCGACTGGGGGTGGTACGTGATCGAGGATTTCTTCAAAGAGGGGCTTCATATCTAGCCCTTCGTCTTCGAGGTGTTTTTTGGCGTAACCGCTTAGGCCGGAACCGAAGAGGTAGGGAAATTCGCACTGATCGTCGTCAGCACCTAGTTCTAAGAACAAGTCTAAAACTTTATCAACTGCTTTGTGGGGGTCAGCCCGATCGCGATCGATTTTATTCACAAATACGATCGGGCGCAAGCCTTTTTCCAGGGCTTTTTTGAGCACGAAGCGGGTTTGTGGCATCGGGCCTTCGTTGGCGTCTACGATCAGCAAACAACCGTCTACCATGCCGAGAACTCGTTCAACTTCGCCACCGAAGTCGGCGTGTCCGGGGGTATCGACGATGTTGATCAGGGTTTCTTTGTATCGGACGGCGGTATTTTTGGAAAGGATGGTGATGCCACGCTCGCGCTCGATGTCGTTGGAGTCCATGACGCAATCTGGGACTTCTTCCCCTTCGCGGAAGACCCCGGACTGTCTGAGAAGAGCGTCCACAAGGGTGGTTTTGCCGTGATCGACGTGAGCAATGATAGCAACGTTGCGAATGGGAAGACTCATAATGCGTCTGGGACGTTAAACGGATTTAACTAAAGATTTCTTAATGATTGTAGCGCATTAAGTCAAGGGGCGATCGGGCGGCTGCAATATTGGCGTGCGATCGTCGCTAGAATAAGGGTTAAGGTTCTGTTAGTGCTGTTGAGTTGGTGGAGGTTGTGAAGGTTTGATTTTGGGCGTTAGCGCAGCCCTCGGAGAGGATCGCCTTTATGATCATGAGCGAGTAGTTGCGATCGCATTTATGGAAGTACAACCCAAGGAAATTCAGCGTTACACGACACCAGACGGCAAAGTTCCTTTCTCGGAGTGGTTAGACTCCCTCCGCGATCTCAAGGCAAAATTTAAGATTGACGGACGACTCGATAGAGTTCAGGAAGGCAATCTTGGAGATTATCGCGTTTTGGGAGAAGGTGTCTGTGAGTTGAGGATAAATTACGGCCCTGGCTATCGGGTTTATTTTGGACAAGTAGAAGAAACAATTGTACTTTTGTTGATAGGCGGGGATAAAAGCACTCAAGAGCAAGATATCCGCAAAGCCCAAAAATACTGGACAGATTATAGGAGTTAAGACAATGACAATGCTTAAGAGTTTACCTTATCATCCCTATAAAATTTCAAAGCTCAAAGATCCGGCATATTCTGCTGGCTACCTCACAGAGATATTTGAGGAAGAAGAAGGAGATTTGGAATTAAAAATTATGCGAAAAGCGATGAGAGATGTATTTGAGGCTCTTGGTGAACCAAATATGTCGGCTGATGATGCTAAATTGCATTTGGAAAAGTTAGATGCTTTGTTATCAGGAGAAGGAAGTGCGACAATTTATGCTTTGGCTAGTTGGCTGAATGTTTTGGGATTGAAGTTAACAGTTGCGGTTGATGCAGGGGAAACTGGGGAAGAGGAAGATTCTGCTAGTGTTGCTGAATTGGCGGAAGTTGGTAATGTTTGATTTGGGGCGATGTTTTGTGACCGCAGCTTGTAGCCTGTAGGGTGCGTCAGTCTTAAGGTTAGTACGGAAAATTAGTTTTTTCCCAACAGACGCACCCTACTTATTTTGCTTTCATTGAGATGCTCCCAGAGATCGCCTCTATTCATTCCCAATTATAAGATAAAGACCGAATAATATCCCAAACAACAAGATCGCCCAAATACCCATCGCAAGACTAAGCCCACCTATAAATAGCGCAGGCCAGAAAGCGCCTCTTAGCTTTGATTCAAATTTTTCCTGAGCTTTTTTTATCATCTTGAGACGTGTTTCTTCTGCTATCTTCTTATCCCTATTTTCTTTATCTATTGCGAATTGAAGTTGCTCCGATTGTCTTTGAGGGGTATAACAAAGTTTGTGGGCATAGAAATTATAGGTTTTTCCAATACGCACTTCTAGATTTTTTTCAAGAGTATATCCACAATAGAAACACGAAGTGTAAGGATCATTTTGTACTTTGCATTCAAAAGGATGTCCACACTGAGAACAATTTATATATTTATTACGATTCCTGTAAGGAAACTGGTTTGGTTGGGTACAGACCGGGCAATTTATTTTTATTGTTGGATTTTCTACACTCTTGCGGCTAACTTGTTGATAACAAGAATCATGAAAAAAATTTGTTCTGTCGTCCAATAAATGGTGTTGCATTTTGCGGGCTTCCGATATTTTCAAAATTTCGCCACAAACAGTACAATTGACACCCCGGATGCCATCGCGACCTGTGTTACAGTGTGGGCATTTGTAAGCTTCAGAACTTACCAGTCCTCCGCATTCCATACACTTTAATAGGTCTGCCATAATTTTTACCCCATTCGCTGGTCACAAATTTATACAAATTTTACACGAACTCTTCCATATCTGTCAAACTTAAAATACCTCTCGACTGAGGTTATCCCTGGAAGCCCTCCGGGTGCGTCAGTCTTCCAGTTAGTCGGAAAAATTAGGGTTTTCCAACTGACGCACCCTACTAATTGTGTCCAGGTGGCCAAAGTTGGTAATGTTTGATTTTGCCCGATCGCCCATATTATGATTGGTGAGTAGTTGCGATCGCATTTATGGAAGTACAACCCAAGGAAATTCGGCGTTATATTACCCCAGACAGTAGAAATCCTTTCGCAGAGTGGCTTAGTTCCCTGCGGGATTTGAATGCAGTGGTTAAAATTGAGCAAAGGCTCGATCGAGTTCGCTTGGGGAATTTAGGAAACAGTAAGTCTGTTGGGGAAGGAGTCTGTGAATTAAAAATTGATTTTGGGCCTGGGTATCGCGTGTACTTCGGACAATTTGGGTCAACAATAGTGCTTATCCTTTGCTGTGGGGACAAAAGCAGTCAAGAACAAGATATTCGCAAAGCTAAGGAGTATTGGAAAGAATATGAAGAACGCGAAAATGCCAACGAGCGATAGTTATCAGGACTATTTGATTGAAGCCCTCAAGGATAAAATACACGCTGCCGCTTATTTAACAGCGCATTTGGAAGACGAAGAGAATGAACCAGGTTTGCTTGAACTCGCACTTAGCAATGTATTTGAGAGTTTGGGAAAACCAAATATGTCTGCTGATGACGCTAAATTGCATTTGGAAAAATTAGATGCTTTGTTATCAGGAGAAGGAAGCGCGACTATTTATGCTTTGGCTAGTTGGCTGAAGGTTCTGGGATTGAACTTAACAGTCGCGGTTGATGCAGGGGAAACTGGGGAAGAGGAAGATTCTACTAATGTTGCTGAATTGGCAGAAGTTGGTAATGTTTGATTTTAGCCGATGTTTTGTGACCGCAGTTTGTAGGCTGTAGGGTGCGTCAGTCTTAAGGTTAGTACGAAGAATTAGGGTTTTCCAACTGACGCACTCTATATCTGTCAAACTTAAAATACCTCTTGACTGAGGTTATCCCTGGAAGCCCTCCGGGTGCGTCAGTCTTAAGGTTATTACGAAGAATTAGGGTTTTCCAACTGACGCACCCTACTAATTGTGTTCTACTAATTATATCGAGTATCTGCAACAATTTATGCAATTGATTAATAACAAACCGATAACTATTAGCCTCTTTGCTGGAGCCTACGGTTTAGATTTAGGTCTAGAAAAAGCAGGATTTCAGACAGTAAGTTTAGTAGAAATTGAACCCGATGCTACCAAAACTATCTCTCTAAATCGTCCTCACTTATCCCCATGTGCTGTACCGAGAGATATTTGCGAAGTCAGCGCCCAAACTCTCTTAGAAGAAGGCGGACAAATCTTAGGTTTAGATAGACCTCTGCGCGCTGATGAAGTAGATTTAGTGACTGGCGGCCCCCCATGCCAACCCTTCAGCACAGCCGGAAAACGGGGGTCTGTTGGCGATCCGCGTGGCAGCTTATTTATGGATTTCATACGCATTGTTGATGAAATTAAACCGCGCTTTTTCATCATGGAAAATGTCAAGGGATTGCTGTCAGCTCCGATTCGACATCGACCTCACGATCGCAGAGGTTTAGGCTGCCCGAAATTAGAACATGATGAAATGCCAGGTGCAGCTTTACAAGTGATTTTGGCGGAGATGAAACGCATTGGTTATGAAGTTATGTATGATTTGCTCAATACTGCTGACTATGGCGTTCCTCAAGCTAGAGAAAGAGTAATCTTTATTGGTTATAAAGGTAATGATTCAGTTACTTTGCCACTGCCAACTTACAGTCAGAAAGGTACTGGTAAAAAACCAAAATGGTTGACGATTAGAGAAGGATTCAAAGATTTAGTAGATTCTCAGCCAGAATTTGTCCCTTATTCAGAAAATCGCCTCAAGTATCTGCGTCTGTTAACGGCAGGTCAAAACTGGAGGAATTTACCCAGCGAATTACAGCAAGAAGCAATGGGAGGAGCTTATAAATCTGAAGGCGGTAAAGTTGGTTTTTACCGACGTTTGGCATGGGATAAACCGTCGCCTACTGTCACAACCAGTCCCCATCAAAAGGCTACAGATATGTGTCATCCTGATGAATTGCGTCCTTTGAGTGTCAGAGAGTGCGCGCGAATTCAAACTTTTCCAGATGATTGGGTTTTTTATGGATCGACTGCTTCTAAATACCGACAAATTGGGAATGCTGTTCCTGTATTATTAGGAGAGGCGATCGGTCAATACCTTTACCAGGTAATTAAAGGCGATCGAGTTAGAGGAAGAGAAATAAGTCAACAGTTGTCTCTTTTCAGTTAACTAATATTTAAAATAGAGTGAGGAAAAATATAAGTGTCAGAGCAACTTCATGAATTATTAGCATTTGTTTTAGAAAAAGAAGTAGGACTGCCGGCTAGCAAGTCTCGATCTTTTGCCAGTCATTTTGCGGAGTTAGAAGAATTTTTTAACTTACAAGCAGAAACACTCATAAACGGCATCAGCAGCATATCTGGGAAAAGAGCACTCAAATTTACTCCCGATGAGATTGAACGAATTTTAGCATTTACATTTTCAGGTAAGCTTTCGCTGCAACTTACTATAGCCGAAAATTTTCTAGCTAGTATCTGTCGGGACTTTACAAGGCGGCAGCTAAGTATGGTTGACAATCTAACCTTAGAAAAAATTCATCCCAATCCATTTTTAATTAGGGCGTTAAATCTTGATACTCCAGCAGAAGTTGTCAGACTTAATGTTTATATGGCTGCCACTAGGTCTATTGTTACTTCAATGGGGTTTTTTATTGAAAAACTATTGATATCTTGTTCTGAAAGTGCAGAAAGTCCGCCCGGTAAGTCAGGATGGGATGCAATCAAAACTACCCGTGATGGCGATCGCTGTTGGATACAGGTCAAAAGCGGCCCGAATGATATGGATAAAGACCAGATAGTATATTGGGCCGACAAAATTCAGGAAAAAATTAATGCAGGCGATCGCGCTTATATTGGCATAGCTTACGGTAAGAGAACTAATAAAACTGTAACTTTTGGTCTGCTGAAGCAACTTCTGCCCAATTCGGAAATGAGCACTTTAATCGGTCGAGAACTGTGGGATTTTGTTAGTGAAGATACTGATTTTACTGTCAATTTGTTTGAGGTTTTGCGTCAATCTGCGAGTCAAGTTTTAGCACAAAGTTCTATTGCTGAAGCTATAGAAAGGTGTAGCGATCGACTAATCGCTGAATTCATCGGAAAATACGGCGAGGGAAGTCAAGGTGTTTTTAATTACATAGCAGATATATTTTAATTTACAGGTTTGCAGTAGCCCACAAGCGCAACTACAAACCCCAAACTACAAAACCCCTTTAGAGCTCGGAATCCGACTGGCGCGCCGTGGATCGATCGCCACAGCCATCCGCAAAGCCCGCGCAAATGCCTTAAACGCCGCTTCCACAATGTGGTGGGAATTTCCACCCTGCAATTGTCGAATATGCAGCGTCATTTGACTGTGATTCACAATCGCCGCAAAAAACTCTTTCACTAACTCCGTATCGTAAGTACCAATTCGCTGATTGGGAATCTGCAAATTGTAGCTTAAGTGAGGCCTTCCCGAAAAATCTAGGACTACTTCAACTAAAGCTTCATCTAGCGGGGCGATGAAATGGCCGAAACGAGAAATGCCCGATCGATCCCCGACAGCTTTTGCTAAGGTTTGTCCTAACGTAATTCCCACATCCTCGTTCGTGTGATGATCGTCAATGGCTAAATCCCCGATCGCCTGGACATCCAAATCAATCAATCCGTGGGAAGCAATCTGATCCAACATATGATCTAAAAATGGAATTCCAGTCGCCGCTTTACAAGTTCCCGAACCGTCGAGATGCAGGCTCACATTCACATCGGTTTCCAGTGTCGTGCGTTTCACCGAAGCAGCCCTCAGCAGGCTAACTGAATTTACAGGAGGAACAGAAGGGCGATCGATTGTTTCCATACTTTGCAATTTGTCATTCATTAGTAATTAATTAGTAATTTGGGATTAGCAGTTTTCCAGCAGACTGTGGAAATCGAACAGTCAACAGTCAACAGTCAACAGTCAACAGTCAACAGTCAACAGTCAACTGTTTGCAAACTGTTACATTCCCATGATTTCGTAACCAGCATCTACATACAAAATCTGACCCGTAATCCCGCTAGCGAGATTGCTGCACAGAAAAGCCGCAGCATTTCCTACTTCCTGTTGAGTCACCGTGCGTCGTAGGGGAGCGACTTCCTCAACGTGGTGGATCATGTCCAGAATGCCGCCAACTGCTGACGAAGCCAAAGTCCGAATTGGGCCAGAAGAAATTGCATTTACCCGAATATTTAACGGGCCAAGTTCCGCCGCCAGATAGCGAACATTCATTTCCAATGCAGCCTTAGCAATTCCCATTACGTTATAATTGGGAATTACTCGGACACCGCCGAGATAACTCAAAGTTATAATACTGCCACCTTCGGCCATCAGGGGTTTAGCCGCGGCACACAGCCGTATTAGGGAGTAAGCGCTAATATCCAAAGCATTGGAGAAGCCTTGGCGCGAAGTGTTGGTGAAGTCTCCTGAGAGTTCGTCCTTGCCGGCAAAGGCCAAACAGTGAACCAGAATATCTAACTTGCCCCACTTGTCGGCGATCGCCTCAAAAGTAGACTCAATTTCCATCTCATTTTGGACATTGCAGGGCAAATACAGACTGGGATTGAGGGGCTCTACGAGTTCGGCGACTTTCCGCTCGTGTTTACCTTTTTCGTCCTTCATATAAGTGATGCCGAGGTTGGCCCCTGCTTTGTGGAGTTGCTGAGCAATGCCCCAGGCGATCGAGCGATTGTTGGCAATGCCCGTAACAAGAGCATTTTTTCCGGTCAAATCTATCATCTGTAGTTTATCTAGAAGCAACTTGCACCGTTCTCGTTGGCTAGATTCAACCACGCCACCTATTTAGACACAACTGATTGAAATATCACTGATTGAGACACAATTGAGACACAACTGAGACACAATTAAGATTAATTTGGCTGTGGAGCTACTTGGGGGCGGAATTAAAAAAGTTAAGAGAAGGGCTAGATTTAATCATACAGTGTGTGTTTACCTTAACATTAGATGGAAGTTATTGAATCATCCAATACAGGAGGTTGGAAAGTATATTTACTCAAAAATGTTAATTTTCAAGTTACAGAGCATTGATTAGTAGAAAGGATCAGGTCGTGACCCATGATAGACCGCTAGCAGCCGTGTTCCGCCAAATCAGCGGCGGGGCGTTCCCACCCATTGTGGAAACCTTTGAACGGGGCAAGACAATTTTTTTCCCTGGAGACCCGGCTGAGCGCGTCTACGTTCTCATTAAAGGTGCTGTTAAGCTCTCCAGGGTATATGAAGCCGGAGAAGAAATTACTGTGGCCCTTCTCCGGGAAAATAGCGTATTTGGGGTGCTGTCTCTGATTACAGGACACCGCTCTGACAGGTTTTACCACGCCGTAGCCTTTACGCCGGTGGAATTGATCTCATTGCCGATCGAACAAGTGGAAAAAGCCCTCAAGGAAGACCCAGAATTATCAATGGTGATGCTGCGCGGATTGTCTTCTCGGATTTTGCAAACTGAGATGATGATCGAAACGTTAGCCCACCGAGATATGGGTTCGAGATTGGTCAGCTTTTTGCTGATTTTGTGCCGGGATTTTGGTATGCCCGGTACTGAAGGGATTACGATTGATTTAAAGCTGTCTCATCAGGCGATCGCAGAGGCGATCGGCTCAACGCGAGTAACGGTGACTCGCTTGCTGGGGGATCTCAGACAAGAAAAAATGATCTCGATCCACAAGAAAAAGATCACAGTCCATAACCCGGTGGCTTTAGGCCAGCAATTCACTTGACGCCGAGAGACTATAGGACTTGGGATTTGGGATTTGGGATTCAATCCCAAATCCCAAATTCATAGCCAGCCTAAATGATTTGTGTAATTTTTGTAGGGGCAATCCCACGCCCGGTTGCCCCCATCGGTTAGGGGTAGGCACGCACCATCCACTACCCCTACATATTTGCTGGATGATTTAGACAAGCTATGGAATCGGAATGACTGCTGGATACATCCTAGTATTTGTAATTTTAATTTTGGGGGGTGTGATCGCTACTGTCAGCGATCGCCTTGGGACAAAAGTCGGCAAGGCCAGATTAAGTTTATTCAAACTTCGCCCCCGCGATACTGCTGTTGTGGTGACAGTGATGGCTGGTAGCATTCTGTCAGCCACAACTCTTGGCATCTTGTTTGCTACCAGCAAGCCGCTTCGCACAGGGGTTTTTAGAATAGATGAAATTCAAAAAAGACTCAATAACGCCCGCAGAGAACTCAATCTGGCCACTGAAGAAAAAAAACGAGTTGAAACTGAATTAAGCCAAGCTAGGGCTGCTCAAGCTCAAGCTAAGGCCAATTTAGAAGAGATTAATCGTTCGTTGCAAATGGCTAATGCCGAGCAAGCCGAGACCCAAACCAAATTAAAGTCCCTGCGAGCCCAACTCAATAATGTGGAAGCTGCCAAGTCCAAAACTCAAGAGCAACTCACTCAGGTAGAAGCGGCTAAATCTCAAACCGAAAAACAGCTTGCGACGATGGAAGGAGCTAAGTTGCGCACTGAAGAACAACTGACGATTGTGGAAGTAGCCAAAGCCAGCACACAATCTCAGCTCGATCGCACTGAAAATCAATTGAAAACAGTTTCTACTCAAAAAACAGCTTTAGGCTCAGAAATCACCCAACTACAAACCGAACGACAACAGTTAATTGAACAACGAGAACGAGTAAAAACTCAAATTGCCCAACGGGACCAAGAAATTGCCCAGCGGGACCAAGAAATTGCCAAACGAGAGGGAGAAATTGCCAAGCGGGACCAGGAAATTGGATCGCGCAACGAACTAATTGCTCAACGAGACAAGGAAATTGCCCAGCGGGTTCAAAATCTAGCCGATCGCGATCGAGCGATAGTCGATCGAGACAAAGTAATTGCCGAAAGAGAAGCTCTCTTAGAAACCCTAGCAGAGCAACAAACACAACTGGAACAGCAACAAGCTTTATTGCAACAGCAAGTACAAGTTTTAGAAAGAGACTTTCAGGCAATTCGCGAGGGGACTGTTGCCATCAGGCGCGGTCAAATTTTAGCTGCGGGAGTTGTTAGCATTGCCGAACCCGCCTTAGCCAGTCGCGCCATCGATAGACTATTGCAAGAAGCAAATAAAACCACTGTCGGACTCATGCAGCCTGGAAATACCAAGGTAAAAGAGCAGATAGTTCAAATTACCAATGCCGAAATTGAACAACTCATTAATCAAATAAAAGACGGTCAAGATTATGTAGTCAGAATTGTAGCCGGCGCTAACTACCTGCGGGAAGAAAAGCGGATCAAAGTATTTGCAGAAGCCGAAATCAATCGAGTTGTATTCCGGGCTGGAGATGTGATTGCAGGAGTTTCTATCGATCCCGTCGTCTTAAAAGATGAACAGGTAAGACAGCAGTTGCAGCAATTAATTGAAGCTTGCCAATTTCGCGCTCGTTTGATTGGTGTTGTCGGCGGTAGAGTCCAAGTTGCCGATAATCGGATTGAAACTGTGGCTAGTTTTGTCGATCGCCTCAAACAATACGATAAACCTCTGGAGGTCAAGGCGATCGCTACTGACGTTACATATATCGCCGGTCCGCTGAAAATAGATCTAGTTGCTGTGGAGAATGGAATAGTTGTTTTTCGGACTGGACAACAGAAATTGTAAGAAGTTTATCTAGATTTATTCGACACACAATCGTCATCAAAAATCCGGTTTCCTTTGCTGTAGATACTGTCTTGACCTGTCAAGGGGTAGGAACCATAGCCTTTCTCAGGTAGATGAGGTACAATAACAGCAGTGAGTAAACCAATTCCAGAAGTCTTGCTCCTCAACTTGCTCAAAGGCTCTCGTTATTGCTTCGGACAATGCTTTAGGTAATTGCTTAGATGTGAGAGAACACATTATTTTTCGGTAGGGGCGGGTTTGAAAAATAATATTTGAGAGCAACCAACAATCTGTATAAACCCGCCCCCACCCAACCAATAACCCCGATTAACTAGATTTACCACCCAAAAAATACAGATTTGCGATCGAGCCAGGGCGGGTTTATGATGTAGTTGGTTTCCCCATAGATGGTTGGTAAAACCAGCCCCTACACCTTTCTAGTCTCACACAGATAGTATCGGGAAACATTTGATTAATATCGTGTTGAATACCCTTTATT
>JAHREW010000004.1:2405-32143 GCA_020883125.1 Microcoleus sp. CAWBG506 | reverse complement strand
CCGCCCCCACCCAACCAATAACCCCGATTAACTAGATTTACCACCCAAAAAATACAGATTTGCGATCGAGGGCGGGTTTATGATGTAGTTGGTTTCCCCATAGATGGTTGGTAAAACCAGCCCCTACGGCCGCCGAACTTGATATCACCCCCATTTTCCCAAAAAAATTTTAAAGGGCGCTGACTCGCGCAAAAGGTAAAGAGGAAAGAGGGAAAAGAACAAAAGGGCAAAAGACTAGAGAAGAGTCCTCGCGGGAGACTAAAGCAGAGAAGGAAAAACCGGAGACTACGCGGAAACAAGAGCTACGCGAAAATCGAAGAACGAGCTACGGAGGCCAGCCGAAACCCTGCTACGGAGGGCACTGTGGCACAGGACTGCAACGTTGAGCCAGGAACCACCACGCAGCACTCGGCGATCGTCTGTACCAGTTTCCCAAGAACTTCCGTCAGTCGGTGCGCCATTGTAGTTATCATGCCAGCGATCGCTACACCATTCCCAAACATTGCCGTGCATATCATAAAGTCCAAACGCATTCGGCGGAAAACTCCCCACATCCGTTGTTTGTTGGCGGTAAAGTCCCGATTGTGCAGAACCGTAGGGATAATTGCCGTCATAATTAACTAAATCCGGCGTAATTGTTTCGCCAAAATGGAAAAGTGTTGAGGTTCCGGCGCGACAAGCATATTCCCATTCCGCTTCCGTAGGTAAGCGATAAGTCTTGCCTGTTTTTTGAGAAAGTTTCTGGCAGAATTTCACAGCATCATCCCAGCTTACTTGTTCTACAGGACGTTTTGCGCCTTTAAACTCAGAAGGGTTATTTCCCATCACCGCTTCCCACTGTTCTTGAGTAATGGGATATTTGCCCAGATAAAAAGGTTGGACAGTTACTTGGTGTATCGGTTGTTCCGAACTAGATTCAGATGAACCCATCTGGAATGTATCACCGGGAATATAAACCATTTCCAAATTTACCCAATTGCCCAATCTTTCGACTTTTTGACTTGCCTTTCCTGGTTGGCGACTAACTTCTTGCCCTTGATTGTTAACTGTAATAATCTCGAAATGGAATTCTTCAACCTTAGCTTCCTCTTGGGCCACACGTTGGCGTTTCTCTTCTTCTAATCGGCGGTGACTTTCTTGTTCAGCATGACGTTGCTGTTCCTCTTCTTCTAATCGCTGTTGGCGTTTTTTCTCATCCCAAACACCTTGTGCAACATCGCGGTTGTGTAGGACTCCCGGCAAATTCGGATTAAGATTTAATGCTTCAGTGTAATCAGATATTGCCGATTCGTAGGCTCCCAATTTGTAACAAGCATTGGCTCGATTGTTCCAAGCATCAGCATGATTTGGTTCTAGCCGCAAAACTTGAGTGTAATCTTCAATAGCAGCTCGATACTGCTCCAACTTAGCATAGGCAAACCCCCGATTGAAATTAGCATTAGCAAAATTAGCATTGAGTTGAAGGACTTGATTGAAATCAACAATCGCTGCTGCATATTTTTCCTCTTGGCAGCGCCCAATAGCTCGCTTGTAACAAGATTCAATCACACTCAGTTGGTGACTTTGGCCAACAGCAGCAAAACAGCTATTCAGTTTTCCAACATATTTCAAATCATCGATTGTCAAAGCGGCATCGAGGGCCTCCAAAATTTCTTTGTTTCCTGACGGTACCGACAATTCGCGCAATTTCAGCCAAGCTTTCACGGACTCAAAAATTTGCGCTGTGGCCCAATGCTTATCGGGCAAATCTAGCAAACCTTCAGCTAAATCTAACTTCAGTTCAGGAATCCATGCCGATTCTGACTCAGCAATAATATTATACAACATTTCGTAGAAATTAATCGCTATTTCTACCAATTGTGCTTGTTCCTCCGATGGCATATCTCGCAGTAAATCTGGGAGTAACTGAGGCAATAGAGGCCGCATTCGCACGTCTGAGGAGACGTGAATCAAAAAGTATTCATCGGCTAGCAATCCGGCAATCACACAGTGACAAACACCGATAAATTGCTGAAATCTTTCATAATCTTTTTTGTGAATGCTGTAGGGACGCGGGCAGTCGCTGGGGTCAATTCCCATTGCTTCGCACTTTTTTTCTCTCTCAATGATTTTGAGGTTGTGCAAGAAACTGTTAACAGTTTCAGTACCGAAAAGCTCATCAAATTCTTCACCGCTATTACCCTGATCGATGTGGGATTGTCGCTGAGCTTGCCACTGCAATGCCCGCTCTTTAGCAAAATCAAAAAGCACCTCGCGCCAAGGTAGCATGGGAATCGGTGATTTGTAGCGATAAGTTGCCCAATTCAAACCCCAATAACCAAAGTTGAGGTTGAAAATATCGCCTTCGGCAGCGGATTCTAAAATTAATGTCGGCTCAGTTCTTAAGCTGCGAAACAATGATTGTGTTGCTGCTTGACTGTGAAAAAGCTTACTTGTCCAAGCACCTGATAAGAATTCTACAGGTCGTCCTTGGGTTAAATATTTTTCAAAGAATTGTTGCAGGTAAATTCCCAGAGTTTTTTCCATCTCTGGAAAGTCTTTTGCTGCATCATTTCCATCCCCAGAACGGTCAAATTGCAAAGTAGGTGGCGATAGGAAAACTCGCAGGGGAATAGGATTTTGAGCCGGATTAGATTTAACAATATCTTCGGCAATCAACCAAATGGGAGAGTTGCCTTGTCTTTTCTGTTCTTGAATAGTTTCAATGGCAGTTTTTCTGTCATAAATTCGGAGTTCGCGGGCCAGTTGAGCCTCAAGAATTTTTAGTTGTAATTGCAGTTCTTTTTGCTGTTCTATGCACCATTGTTGCAGGTGCGACCTCAAGATTGCTAATTGTATTTGGTGTGCGCTGCTGAGTTGATTTTCCTTCGTTTGAAATTCGCGGTTTAGTTGGGCAATTTGTTCTTTTAGTTGGCGGTTTAGCAGTCCTTCTTGGGCTTGAAAATCGCGGTTTATTCTTGCCAATTCTAACTGTAAGGAGCGGTTTAAATTGCCTTCTTCGGGTTGAAGTTCGAGGTTTGCTTGTCGTTTAAATCCCTGTAGTACGAGTTCTTTATTGCGGATTTCTTGCCTAGTTGCTTCGATTTCCTTGTTGGTTTGTAGTGTTAAGTTTGTGTTTCTGGCTTGAGTTTCGCCAATGCGATCGGCATTATAAACTGTAGGCAGGAATGCCGCTTTGATAAGCTTACCCGCTTTGACTCCCCATCCTTCGTTTCCTCGTAGTGCTTTTGTCATTTTTGTGTTCCTTTGGGTATGTGAATGTGTAAGTCTTAGTCAATCAAGCTGTGGGGGAAAGTTAAGCAATAGCCATTTCCGTGAAGCCCAGACAATGGGAGGCAGATCCTCTAGATCTGGGTTTCCAGGCTCTGACTGGGAACCAGTTCAATGGCTTTTTTGTGGGTGGGGCCGGTTTATTTAACCTGTCTGCACCCTTTAAAGCTTTTGGTAAACCTGTCCCTATAGGCTTTTTAGAATGGTACAAGATATGAGTTAAAACCGACTACAAATTTGGGATAAAAAGGTTTTTATTCCTCCTAGGGAGGGCTTTCCCTATGAGGGGTTTTAACCCTAGGTGGTCATTGCCACTGGTCAAGTATTTCTTAAACTTGTTTTTTTCCTTAATAAGTCCCGCCGTGAACGGCAAATAACATAGGTGCCGCACCTTCTAAATAGGTATCGGCACAACCGATTTCTTTGCTATTTTCTCTATAAATATAACCTGATTCTACTCGTCCTACAGAAGTGTCATCAGCCCACCGACAAATGGGTCGTTTTTACTAAGAGATCCGATATTTTCGTTGGCTGAGTTTGTATAAATCTCGCCCATGCACATGAATGGGAATTTTCTCTGTTTTGAGAAATTATTTTCTACTTGGTCGGAAAGGGCGATTCCCTAGGGATAGCTTTGCTTGACGTACTTTTTGTGGCGCTCGCGCCCTAGATTTTAGCTACTTTGTGTAATATTATCTAGACCAACATTTAAGGATATCAGTCATGACAACGACTGTGAATCAAGCCAACTCCGGGTCTAGTGGGGAAATAGTTGCGGGTGCTATTTTGGACTGTAGGCTGCTGAAAAAAAACATGAAGATGGCGGTTGTGAGTGGCGGAATTATTGCTAGCATTCTGAGTTTTGTCTTGCCGGTGCAAGCTTTGCAGGTTCAGGTGAGTCCGCCAAATCCCGAATTAGGAGACACTTTGTCAGTCTTGATTCAGGTAGATGGTAGCCCTGGGGAAACTCCAACGGTTTCTCTACAGCAGAAAAACTACCCAGCTTTTCCGATGGGTAACAACCGCTTTCGGGCTCTGCTACCTACTACTCCCCTGGAGAAAGCCGGTGCTCGCCAAATCAAAGTCTCTGGTGACGGAAAGGTGCAAAACTTGAGTGTACAAGTGCGCGATCGCAATTTTCCGACTCAATCTATCACGCTACCACCAGGGAAAGACAGTGAAGGTACTGATGCCGAATTCGATCGCGTAGACGCCTTTAAAGCACTGGTGACAACCCAAAAGTTTTGGAATGGCCCTCTGTTGCGCCCCAATGCTGGCGAAATTACTACTATTTACGGTGTCCGCCGATACTATAATGGGGTGTTTGCCCAGGATTACTACCATCGTGGTGTTGATTATGCTGGTGCCTATGGTTCTCCTGTTGTCGCACCCGCGGCCGGTCGGGTGTCTCTGGTGGGACGCGAATCCCAAGGGTTTAAAATCCACGGTAATGTAGTTGGTATTGACCACGGTCAAGGGTTAGCTAGTATTTTGATGCACCTGAGTCGCATTGATGTGCAGGAAGGCGATTTCGTCAAGCCTGGTCAGGTAATTGGCGCTCTGGGTTCCACGGGGGCTTCCACAGGCCCTCACCTGCACTGGGGACTTTATGTTCATGGACAGGCGATCGATCCGGTACCTTGGCGACTTCAGGGAATTGAGTAATAATTTTTCCAGAGTTTGACCAATTTACCAGTCATTATGGGGTAAGTTTGTGGCTGGGGCGTGCCGATGACACTTGTAAGTTAAGTTATAAGTGTTAAGTTAGAATTTTTATAAAAATTCTCAAGGACCGCCTCCAAATTCCAATTTCCAGACGCCAGTAATCGCGTCTTCACAAAACTTTATTGATGATGCCGTTGAGCGAGAAGCATATATGAGTATTGAAAAAATTGTTGAACAAGCTTTGCAGGACGGCTACTTAACGCCGTCTATGGAAGCTGAAGTAGGACGAATTTGCAATACGGCTTCCGAATTGTCGATCGAAGAGTATATGGCTCTCGATCGTTTGATGGGAGCTTTATTAACTGGGGAAGTTGTGGTTCTTCCTCGCAAACAGTTCATCAATGTGATGGAAGAGTTGGTGCTTAGTGATGCGATCGCCAGGGTTGCTGAAATTGAGGCCAGTAGTGACCAGACTCTAGATGTGGGAGATATTGCGGCTTATGCTTTAAATAGATTGCCGCCTCTTTATGCTACGACTGAGGAAGGAGCGCACTTTCAAAGGGCTAGGGCTAAAGAGCAACTTCATGAATTAATTTCTAAAGAAGTCAATGCAGCGATCGCCCGCAACTTAGACCGACCAGAACCTGTCAACCCTACAGCTTTGACTAAGCAGTCTTCTGGAAATGAAGTTATCTCTAACTTAAGCAATTTGTTGCAGGCGAATGCTACTAATTTTGAGCAAGAACCTTAGCCAAATTAGTTCTAATATGAAAATATCCGACCTCTTTAAAAAGTCGGATATCTAAATTATAGCCTGTCTCAAAAAGGCTCTGTCTATTGCATAAATCGTTAATTTGTGCTTTCGGTCGAGTCGAGGGAGGGATTAGCACTGGCTTGATTGGCTAGCTCTCGTTTTTCCCGTTTTTTCCGTTCTGCTTGGATCACATCTTCGAGCACGATTCGTGCTTGAGCCATTTTTTCCAAGTTGCTGCGGTATAAGTCCAAATCTTTGCTAACTTTGTCTTCGGGTAAATGCAACGCCACACAGACTTTTTTGAGTGTATCGTTGAGCGTTGCTTGGTCTTTGACCAAGTTGGGGTCAGCTTTTTCTAACATGGAGAATAAGCCGATCGCGAATAAGCGACTGTACTTAAATTGAGGGTTATTGGCGATCGCCTCTAAAGATCCTTGCAAATCTCCTGTATCATCAAAACTGGTCGAGCGATCGAGCCACGACAGCAACTCACTACCCGAAAGTCTTTGGGCCAAGCTTTCTAGTCTGTGAGCATCATGCTTATAGCGATCGGGATCGTCCTCTACAGCTTTGCACAAACCGTTAAAAATTGAATCCTGGTCTTGTTCTGGGACGTATCCCAACATGAATCGATAAAATGCTGTCACTACACCCAAAGCATAGATTGAGTCGTAGTGAAAATCGGCATTGGCCGAAAGCAAGTGCATTTCTACCATCAACTCTTCTACCACTCGACGGTAAATAGAATTGATCGGCCGAGTGTGAATCGTATAGAAACTTCGCTTAGTATCTGAAACAGTACGGTTCTTGTTCACCTGAGTCTTATATCTAATAATTTTGCCGTAGCGGGCGTGCCGAGCGGCATGAGTAAAGTTGGAAAATTTGAACTGCGTGCGATCAGCCTGACAAAAAGTGCCATTTTTTACGTCGGTATCGCCACTACCGAAGTCAAAACTTGACCTGATCAATCAACTACAGGCGCTGACTTACATATTTTCCTAATTTTCTTAGGGGCTTTTGTACAATTATATCTTAGTTGGAATCGTTAACAAACTTAATATTCTGATTAGTTGAAATTTGCTTTGGGATTGCACAATCAAGTCTTAATGTCAAGCTATAAGGTCTAATATACGATGGCGATCGCGCTCTAGCACTTCGATCCCCAGCCACTTGATTCCCCTGCGGGACTACTTAATTCAATCCAAAATCTCAAATCTAGAATCCTACTATGACACTCTCTCCAGAATTAATCGCTTTAGCCCAGTACATGGCTGGCGATTTTGACAATCGGGAACAAGCACTTGCCGAGCCGGTATGGTACGTGCATCTTCGTTTTTGGCAAAGACCAGTACCCGTTGCTCTATTTCCAGAACCCAGCATTGCCCTGTTTGCAGAACAAGCCAACATTCTGGAATTAGACAAACCATACCGTCCCCGCATCGTGCAACTGAGGCAATCACAGACAGCGCCAGGACTTCTAGAAGCTCAGTATTATATGTTCAAGGATATTGAAGCCATCAAAGGAGCTGGTCGCAACCCAGACTTACTAGGAAAAGTAAATCGAGAGGAAATCCAACTCCTTCCAGGCTGTACCCTTTCAGTTGCGGTGCAAAATTTAGGCCCCAACCGTTATCGGTTTCGGGCATCTTTGCCCGTGGGTACTCCATGCTGCTTTGCCTACGGAGGGCAAAATTACCAAGTAGACTTGGGATTTGAAGCCGCCGCCGCCGAATTTCTCAGCTATGACAAGGGAATCGACCCCAAAACAGGCAAGGCTATTTGGGGAGCTCTAATGGGCCCTTTTAGGTATGTCAAGCGTCAGGATTTCGCTTCTGAGATATTGGTCTGAACCAACAAGGAAAAAGTCGCCCCCCACGGGTGTCAACTTAACGTTAAACCGAGTCAGAGACTGCGGTTTGAATATTAAGCCTAGATACCCCTAGCCCCCCCGATTGAAGGGGAACCGTTCATGGATCTTTCATCCCCCTTCCCCCCTTGGGGGGCCGTGGGGGTGGGGGGCTAGAGGGGAATGGGGGAAATTCTCGAAGAAGGAAGAAAGATTTAGTTATCTAGGAGAGAAGGCAAAAATTTACCTTTAGCCTCTTCTTCCACTGCTGTGTTCCTGGGAGTCGGGGACTCTCAATCTTCAGATTTGCTTACACCGCAACCGATGCAAGATGTCCTCAACTAGCGCGAGGAACCCCCTCCAAAGCTTCTTCTTCAGTCTCAAAAATTTCAAACACAGAATCCATCATGGTGACTTCAAACACCAGTTTGGCTTCTGGATGAACATTGCAAATCCGAAAACTCCCCTTGACTTTATCCGCATCCCTCATACCAGCTACAAGTGAGGTCAGGCCAGAACTATCAATAAAGTTAACCTGACCAAGATTCACTACAACATGGCGGCTGAGTTTGGAAATACACTCTTGCAACTTGAGGCGGAATTGCCAAGCTGTTGTGATGTCCAGCCGTCCTGTCGGTGCTAAGACGATAACTGTTGTACCGTCTTGAAGCGTGTGGGTTTTTTGATCAATATGAATCACTGACCCTTCCCTCAAAATTATTATCTATCGCGGTGGTTACTTTCCCAGTAGTTTAACTCAGGTCGGTAACTACAGAGGCATCTAATTTGCCCAATCTTGTGGTTTTAAGAATTTGGAGTACAGTTCGGCTTCTGGAGAGTTGGGTTCTGGCTCAAAACAGTATTCCCAGCGTACCAGAGGCGGCAGAGACATCAGAATCGATTCAGTGCGTCCATTTGTCTGCAAACCAAAGGTCGTACCGCGATCGTACACTAAGTTAAATTCGACATAGCGACCGCGACGGTATAGCTGGAAATTGCGCTCCCGTTCGCCGTAGGGTGTCGATCGACGTTTTTCAATAATTGGCACATAAGCCGGTAAAAACGCCTTACCACATTCTTGTACAAACGCAAACACCGACTCCCAACTGCGATCGTCCGGCTGCCCGATTTGATTGCTGTACTCAGCGGCCTTTCCTTTGACATTGTGGTCGCGGTAAAGCGGGCATCGACCATTTTGGTAGTCAAAAAAGATGCCACCTACACCGCGAGTTTCTTGGCGGTGTGGGAGATAGAAATATTCATCGCACCAGAGCTTAAATGCCGGATAATAGGCCGGATGGTGTTTGTCACAAGCTGCTTTCAGAGTGTTGTGAAAATGAGTAGCATCCTCAGCAAACGGGTAATAAGGAGTCAAATCGATACCACCGCCAAACCACCAAATGGGGCCCGCTTCAAAATAGCGATAATTTAGGTGAACCGTAGGCAAATAGGGATTACGGGGGTGCAGCACTATGGAAGTACCCGTGGCATAGAAATCGTGACCAGCAGCCTCTGGGTGCTTGGCCAAAATCAAAGCAGGCAAACTTTCGCCCCACACTTGGGAAAAATTCACTCCGCCTTGTTCAAACACATCCCCTTCGCGCATGACACGAGAACGTCCACCGCCACCTTCGGAGCGATCCCAAGCATCCTGTTTAAATTTGCCGCTGCCGTCGAGTTGTTCTAGACCTTGACAAATTTCATCTTGTATGGTCTTCATAAATTCACTGACTCTAGCTCTGGAGTCAGTGGGTGGCAAAAACGGGGAAGTCGCTGTTTTAAGAGTTGTAGAAACTGTCATCCGATTTTAGATTTAAGAATTTAAGAATTGAAGAATCGCGACCACGGCTCAATTCGGCGATTGTGACCAAATTGCTTTGAGTCGTAGAAATTCTTGCCGATCGTCGGATGTGAGTTTCAGATTGACCGTGAGTCCCAAATCCAGTCGGCACTGTAATTATGCCACCGTTGGTCGGTAAAAGATCTCTATGAAGTTAGATTAAAAAATGGCAATAAAAATATACTGAAAGATCGATCGCAAATTACAGACCCAATTGCAGAGCTATGGTGGAGAACATAATGCCCAATACACTAGATGTTAGTTCAGTTTTAGAAATCCTGCGACCAGTCCAAGACCCCGAACTCCAAAAGAGTTTGGTGGAATTGAACATGATCCGCAACATCAAAATCGACGGCGGAGTCGTTAGCTTCACCTTGGTGCTAACAACGCCAGCTTGTCCGCTGCGAGAATTTATTGTCGATGATTGCAAAAAAGCGGTCAAACAATTGCCCGGTGTCGAAACAGTGGCTGTGGAGGTGACAGCAGAAACACCGCAGCAGAAGGGAGTAGGCGATCGCCAAGGCATAGAAGGCGTTAAAAACATTATCGCAATTTCCAGTGGCAAAGGTGGCGTCGGCAAAAGTACAGTAGCGGTAAACGTCGCAGTAGCCCTGGCTCAAACCGGTGCTAAAGTCGGTTTGCTAGATGCCGATATCTATGGGCCCAACGACCCGACCATGTTGGGACTCGGTGATGCAAAAGTCATGGTTCAAGAGGGAAAAAGTGGTGAAACCCTTCAACCAGCCTTCAATTACGGCGTCAAATTGGTGTCGATGGCATTTTTAATTGAGAAAGACCAGCCTGTAATTTGGCGAGGCCCGATGTTGAATGGGATCATCCGGCAGTTTCTCTACCAGGTAAATTGGGGCGATTTAGACTATCTGATTGTAGATATGCCTCCGGGTACGGGAGACGCGCAGTTAACGATGGCCCAAGCGGTACCAATGGCCGGTGTGGTGATTGTGACTACGCCACAGACTGTCTCGCTGTTGGACTCCCGCAAAGGGTTAAAGATGTTCCAGCAGTTGGGAGTGTCTGTGTTGGGAATTGTGGAAAATATGAGCTATTTCGTGCCGCCGGATATGCCGGATAAGCAATACGATATTTTCGGTTCTGGTGGCGGGGAAAGGACGGCGGAGGAGTTGGGAGTGCCGCTGTTAGGGCGGATTCCGCTGGAAATTCCGTTGCGGGAAGGTGGGGATTCCGGTGTACCAATTGTGGTGGGACAACCGGGTTCTGCTTCGGCGAGGGAGTTGCGGGCGATCGCGGGTAGGATTGCTGGTAAAGTTTCCGTAGCAGCCTTAGCTTAACGCTTCGCGATCGCACTCTGACCAAAGAAACCGGGTTTTTCAGCAAATCAGCAGGTTGCAACCATTGTATTTTCGTAAAAAACCCGGTTTCTCAGCCCCCATGTGTCAGTTGTAATCAAGTCTCGATCGCCAAAAAACGGTAAGCTATAAACACCAAACACAACATTCAAAAAATTATGATTTTTCCAGGTTCAGCAGTTCGAGTTAAAGATACCACCGAGATTTACTACGGCTTTCAAGGACTTGTCCAGCGAGTCACCGACGGGAAAGTCGCGGTACTTTTTGAAGGTGGGAATTGGGACAAACTAATTTCATTTCGGCTGTCGCAATTAGAACTTGTGGATGCTACCGCAGGCAGAACCAAATAGTCAAATTATTTCCTGATGAAGTTTCGTAGATACTGTCTTGACCTGTCAAGGGGTAGCGATCGCATAACTAGGATCGAAAGGCTTTTGGGACTTTAAAATACCAAAAGCCAAATGCATCAATTTCCGCATGACTCTCGCACCAATCACCTGCATTTTGACACCAGCCACGACCCCATAACTGGTTTGTCTGTACGATCGACACATTGTCTGTACGATCGCCCACTTGATGTGGCGATCGACTAACTCACTCTTTTAAGATACAATGGGCGGGTTTTTGAGATGGTCGTTTTGTGTCCTAAATGGTTGGAAAAACCCGCCCCTACAGGTGGTTTCAGGATGGTGTGATGTCTCGGATTTTACGGTTTTTACTTCATCTCATAACCAAACAAATTTGGATCGACTTCTCCCAAATTCAAATCAGCCAAACCGTACTCCGCCCAACGCCTTTCTACCATCGCCGTCATATCAGGATCGGATTCCAAAGGTTTACCCCATTCGTGATCCGTTTCCGGCGACATCTTCGTAGTCGCATCAATCCCCATTCTGCCTCCCAAACCGAGTTTTTCACTGGCAAAATCTAACGTGTCAAAGGGCGTATTTGGCAAGATAAATACATCCCGAACCGGGTCAACTTTAGAACTAATTGCCCACACTACTTGACGCGGGTCGCGAATGTTGATACTCTTATCGACAACTATCACAAACTTGGTGTAAGTAAACTGTGGCAAGGCACTCCAAAATGCTAAAGCAGCCCTTCGTGCTTGACCGGGATAGGCTTTATCAATGGAAATAATTGCGGCTTTGTAACTCAGCGCCTCCATTGGTAAGAAGAAATCGACTATTTCTGAGACTTGTTGCCGCAAAATAGGGGTGTAAATGCGGTTAAGCGCGATCGCCATCATAGCCTCTTCTTTCGGCGGCCGCCCGCTAAATGTAGTCAGATAAATCGGGTCTTTGCGGTGTGTCATGCAATTGAATCGCACCAGCGGCGAATCTTCCACGCCGCCGTAATAACCCATGTGATCTCCAAAGGGCCCGTCGGGCAGAACTTCACCGGGTGTAATCGTTCCTTCTAACACGATTTCCGAGTCCGCCGGTACTTCCAAATCTACTGTTTTGCACTTCGCTAAACTCACGCCGGAACCGCCGTAAAGTCCAGCAAATAACCATTCGGATAAGTCTACAGGAATTGGGGTTGCTGCTGCGAGGATGATTAAAGGATCGACTCCCAGGGCGATCGCAACTTCCAACTTTTTACCAGCCTGGGCCGCTTTCCGCAAGTGCCGCGCCCCGCCCCGCACCGATAACCAGTGGACAGTCATCGTATTTTTTGACTGCAACTGTAAGCGATAAACCCCCACATTTGGGGTGCCGGTTTCGCAATCTTTGGTAATTACCAAACCCAAAGTGATAATTTTGCCCGCGTCTCCCGGATAGGGGCGAATCATCGGGATTTTGTTCAAATCGAGCCCTTCTCCCTCAATTACCACTTGCTGACAAGCTGGGAAAAAGTCACGGCCTGGTTTCGCTTTCACTACGTCAAACAGCACTTTGCCAAATTCTATGGCTTGGGAAATCTTTTTTGGGGGTTTTGGCTGTTGTAGCATTCCTAATTTTTTGCCGAGCTCTTCTAGTTCGATCGGCTTTTCCATGTTCATCGCCCAGCAAACGCGCTGTTCTGTACCCAGCAGGTTAATCGCTACGGGGAATTCTGCCCCTTTGACGTTTTCAAATAGCAAGCCTGGGCCGCCTTTTTGCAGCATTTGGTTGGAAATTTCGGCAATTTCTAGGTCGGAATCGACTAAAGCGCTAATTCGGCGCAGTTGTCCCCGTTCTTCGAGTAGTTTGAGGAATCCTCGCAAGTCTCTTGCCATTTTTTTTAATAATTGTTAAGTTTCTTTTACTATTATGGGGCTTCTGAACGGGTCAAGGGATACAGATTTAACGAACCGCGAAGACGCTAAGGGCGCGTTCGGCGAAGCCGTTCCCGCAGGGTAGGAAGACAAAAAGAAGATAGCTAATGCCTTGTTCGGTTCGGGGGTAGGCTGTAATAATGGTTAAATGAAATGTCCAAGATGTGAATCTGACCAACTCCGTAAGAACGGCCGTCCCAACGGTCATCAGCGATATCTTTGCAAGGCTTGCCGCAAACAATTCTTTGAGCCGCCAGGGCCACAGTCTTTAAGTCGCCAATTCACCGAAAGTGAATTAAGCGCAGCTATCTCGCAGGAAATCGCCCCTGCAACCACCACAGAGTCCTGCGGGATTGGGATTTTGCTGTTAGATGCAGAAAATCTGAAACTTAATGTTAATACAGAACAATTCTTAGCGAGTTTGTGCGCCTATCCTCTGCAAGTTAAAGTTGCTTTTGCTAATTGGAAAAATCCGAGTACGGGGAAGTTGGATGCTGAACTTTACGATCGCGGTTATGAGCTGATTCATGTTCCGGGCGGTGCTAATAGTGCTGATGGTAAAATGATTGCCTTTGGTGCTGCTATTTTATATCGATATCGGGATGTGCGAGAAGTTTTTGTTTGTTCTTCGGATGGTTTGTTAAATCATCTTTGCAATCAGTTGCAAAATCAGGGATTGACTGTGTTTCGGGTGCGACGACAAAATTCTGTTTTTTCTATAGAAAATTGTCGCAGCGGTGATACTCGTCACTATTCCTGCGATCGGGAAATGGAAATTCCTAGTTTTGAGGATTTGGCTAATCAAGTTGCAGAGTTATTACAGGCTGAACATAAATCCATTGAGGATCGTATAGCTCGATTTTCGAGGGTAGCTCAGTTTTTTAAAGAGCGTCATACTATTGCTTTTAATTCTGTAAATTCTGAGGCAATAACAGTTTCGGATTCAGCCAAATATGAATTTTCTCCCGTGTCTGAATCGCCTTTATCGGCGGTTGTTGTTCATCAAAATGTTGCGCAACAACAGGATGTAGAACTCGTTCCTGTTGTCAATTCTCATAGGATTGATTCTCTGGATGTTTTTCAAAATAAAATTATAGAAATAATTGAATCTGCCAAAAATGAGTTGCACGAGAATACTGTTAGTCTGGTGAGAATTCAGAAAGATTTTTTGGATAAATATAAATCTAATGCCGATTTAATTGTGAAAGGTTTTTTGGGGAAAAATTCTAGCTTGCTAAAATATTTGCAGTCTAAATCTACAGTTTTTCAAGTAAAATCCAGCGGTCAAAAACATCAAGTGGCGATCCTAAAGCAAAAATCCTGTGCGGATCAGGGTTTAAACCATTGAAAACCTATCCCAGTCAAGCCCCAATTTCTTCAAGAATCCTAGGCGGCCGCCTATGGTATCTATTGTGGAAATTTTTTTATTAACTCTCGCAACAGCTAATTGTCAAAAATTTAACCCAAATTTAACCAAAATTTAAAACAAGCTTATCCTTTCTCCAGGTCTGACTCGTATCTTTCGGTCTATCCTATGGAGGGGATTCCCCAAAGTCTGTTATTTAAGGAGGAGGAGTATGTTTTTTTTCACAGGACGTTGGCGACGTGCCTTTATAGTTACGCTAGCAGCAACCGCATTTTCGCTCTCATTGATTAGTTCTGCTGTAGCAGCCATCACACTAAACGGTTCGGGAGCTACTTTTCCCAAACCTCTTTACGATCGCTATTTCTCTCAGATGAGAGGCGCTAATCAAATTACTGTAAACTACGAAGGGACTGGCAGTGGTGCTGGTATCAAAGCATTAATTTCAGGTACTGTTGATTTCGCAGGTAGCGATGCACTAATGACGGCGGCGCAAATCGCTGAAGTAAAACGGGGTGTCATCGCTGTTCCTACCGCTGGTGGAGCTGTTGCGGTTGTTTACAACTTGCCCGGAGTAAACAATGTTAAATTGAGCGCTGATGCGATGAAAGGCATCTTTGAAGGAAAAATTACTCGCTGGAATGATGCTAAAATCGCTGGAATTTCTGGACAAGCTAAAAATTTGCCAAATACTCCGATTCGAGTAGTTGTACGGGCAGATAGCAGCGGTACAACCTTTATTTTTGCTAATCACTTACAGGCGATCGGCAGTAGCATAAAAGCCGCCGCTCAACCTAGCTGGCCCGGAAGCCCCCTCAGCGGTCAAGGAAACCCAGGTGTAGCAGGTTTAGTGAAACAAACAGCCGGTGCGATCGGCTATGTTCAAGATACCTATGCCAGACAAAACAAGCTCCAAACAGCATTTATTCAAAATAAAGCTGGTCGTTTTGTAGATGCTAACTTGGCAGAAGCTGAAAAAGCTTTAGCAGGGGAAACATACCCCGCCGACTTCCGTTTAGTAGAAGGGAATCCCAGCGACGGTTATCCGATTGTTGGTTTGACTTGGTTGTTAATCTACAAAGAGTATCCTGCTGCGAAAGCCGATGCTATTAAAAAGATGGTTAATTGGGTGATGACTACAGGCCAAGGTCTCAACAAACAGCTAGAATTTACTACAATTCCTTCGGGGACAGCTCAAAAGGTAATTCAAACAGTTAATCAGAGTGTAGTTGCTAAAGGTTAAGAGATGGCGCTACAACTCAGTTAGGAGTTAAATATCTAACTCCCAACTTATAAATTGTCAGGAGTAAGGTGCGCAGCAGCGCACCCTACTACATCTACTATAATTACTCTTCCATCAACCACATATTTCACTGTTTACTCAGTAACAACTAGGGTATGACCAATTTTCCCAAGAAACCGAAAAAATTGACTAATCAGCAAATCACAAATACCACAGAAGTAGACTTGACTGATACTTCGGGTGAAGGTTTGTGGATGGAGTCAGGATTTACCATATTTGTATGGGCTTTTGCTCTAGGGACAGCCGCTACGTTGTTCTGGATGAGCGCGATAATTTTTAAAGATGCTTGGCCTGCTATTAGCAAGTTTGGAATCTCATTCCTCTGGAATCCTAAGTGGGATATTGGCGAGTTACAATTTGGGGCTTTGCCCTTTATTTACGGGACTGTGATTAGTTCTGCGATCGCCATAATCATCGCACTTCCTTTAGGACTTTCCGTGGCTATAGTTACCAGCGAAAACTTTTTGCCCGTTTGGGTGCGATCGCCCTTGGGATTCATGGTTGAATTAATCTCAGCCATTCCCAGCGTCATAGTTGGACTTTGGGGGATTTTTGTTCTCATTCCCTTTCTCCTACCTTTACAACAGTCGCTCTTTAACAATTTCAGTTGGTTTCCCCTGTTTAGCAGCGAACCCTTGGGTCCAGGAATGTTGCCCGCTGGAATACTGTTATCCATCATGATTTTACCAACAGTAGCCGCCATTAGCCGCGATGTTTTGATGTCAGTTCCCGTAGACTTGCGCAGTGCTTCCATGTCCCTAGGTGCCACCCGTTGGGAAACAATATTTAAGCTGCTATTACCAGCAGCTAGTTCAGGAATTATCGGAGCAACCATCTTGGCCTTGGGACGCGCTTTAGGCGAAACCATGGCAGTCACCATGGTAATTGGCAACTCGATTCAAATCAACCAATCTATCCTCGCTCCTGGTTACTCAATCCCCGCTGTTTTAGCAAGCCAATTTCGGGAAGCTCAAGAACCTCTGCACGTCGGTTCTTTAATGTATTTAGCGCTAATTCTATTTGTTATCACCCTATTGGTGAACGCAGTCGCAGTATTGTTAGTTCAGCTAATCGGTGTCAAGGGAGCGAAAAATTAAACATGAATCAAGCACACAAAACACCAACTATTCTGGATGCAGAAATTTACAATCCCCTGTCACTGGGTAGAAACTTTTTTAGCCGAGGAATGACTGTTATTGCCTTTGCTCTCACAGCCTTAGCTCTGCTACCTTTGTTCGCTATTTTATACAAAATCCTGGGGGAAGGATTAACACATTTAAGCTGGGACGTTTTAGTTTCCCTGCCAGCACCAGTAGGAGTTGAAGACCAGCCCAACGGCTTTGCCAATGCGATTCTGGGCACGGCTTTAATGGTAGGAATTGCCACGTTATTTAGTGTCCCTATCGGGGTAATGACCGGAATATTTTTGTCAGAATTTGGCAGAGAAAATAAGGGGATAGCAAATACTATCCGCTTTATTACCGTCATTCTCAGCAGCGTTCCTTCCATCGTTGTGGGAGTCTTTGCTTACGCTTTAATTGTCGTTACAACCAAAGTATTTTCAGGATTAGCTGGCGGTATAGCTTTGGGTATTATTATGCTTCCCGTTGTCGCCTTGACAACAGAACAAGCATTAAAATTAGTCCCTACTTCTTACCGACTCGCTTCAGGAGGTTTGGGAGCCGGACGTTTTCAAACTATCTTTAGGATTATCATTCCCTCGGCACTCCCGACGATTACCACAGGCGTTTTGCTCGCCGCTTCCCGCGCCGCCGGCGAAACTGCACCACTCATCGTTACTGCTTTGTCCAGCCAGTTTTGGCCTCCTTTGATTGAGAAATTGGGAGAAATCACTCAGTCTCCCCTTGGTGCAGAAACTCTGTCGAAAATCCAAGAAATTCCGGGGACAATTCTGACTCCCACTCCTTCTATGTCAGTATTAATATACAGTTATGCCAGTTCTCCCTACAAGGAACAGAATGAATTGGCTTGGACGGCGGCTTCTGTGCTTTTAGGCATGGTTTTGATTGCTAGCGTTGCCTCTCGTGCGGTAACACGCAAACGCTTGCAAAATAGATAATTATCATCAATTATGCGCTTCCATTCTGGAACAGTCAGCCAACAATTAGCGAGATAATTATCTACATCTCAAAGTTTACTATTAACCCTACATAACTGAAAATAATGACACTTGAAAGTAACTTGACAACTGGAAAAAATACCCATAATTCTTCGGCAGATACCGCCCAAGAAATTGACCCCAAGGCAATGCCAGCCTTGCGGGTTCAGGACTTGAGTTTTTACTACGGAACTCACAAAGTTCTGGAAAATTTGTCGATGAATATTCCTCACCCACAAGTCACGGCTATTATTGGACCTTCGGGTTGTGGTAAATCAACTTTTCTGAAGGCTCTTAACCGGATTGGGGAATTGGAAGGAAAAGTAATCATTAAAGGAAGGGTTGAGTTTTTTGGACAGGATATTTACAGTCCTAAAGTGAATATTAATAGTCTGCGTCGCCAAATTGGTATGGTGTTTCAAAGACCAAATCCTTTTCCGCTCAGCATCTATGATAACATTGCCTATGGAGTGAGAATATTTGGTAAAAAAAGTAAAGCAGAATTAGATGAAATTGTAGAATCTGCACTGAAAAGCGCGGCGCTTTGGGATGAGGTCAAAGATAATTTGAAGAAATCTGCCCTGGGAATTTCTGGTGGACAACAGCAGCGACTTTGCATTGCTCGTGCTCTAGCTGTGAAACCAAAAATTTTGCTGATGGATGAACCTTGTTCGGCTCTGGACCCGATTTCTACGATGAAGATTGAGGAGTTATTTCAGACTTTGCGGCAACAGTTAACTGTGGTGATTGTGACTCACAATATGCAGCAGGCTGCTCGTGTTTCTGATTACACGGCATTTTTTAATACTGATGAAAGTCGCATCGGCCGCATGATTGAATTTGGGCCGACAAGTCGGATTTTTACTTCGGCAAGTAATCCCAGTACGAGGGATTATATTCAAGGTCGTTTTGGTTGATAAGTAAGATTGATTTAACCGCAGAGAACACAGAGAACACAGAGGGAGACAACACAGAGATGAATAATTTTATCGCACTTATCTCATCCTAACAGCCTTAGTCGCCCTCGCCACCTTCACTCTGGTTGTCTTAACTGTGATTACCGCCATGCTGCGAGTGCTGCTAAACTTAGTTTTAGGGTGGTCGCGGGTGTTGCTGGCTCTTTGGCGATGTCTGGATATGCCGGGAGTCTTGGCGCGTCTCAACCCTTCTGGGACAATTCCCTATGTGGCTGTGATGGCTGTGGAAGTGGCGATCGCCAAATTTGGCTGATTGGGTTAACCTTAATTATGGCTGGTTTGATAGGGCGCGCGATCGTCCGACTACTGGCGAAAAACTAGAATTATAGGGCATACTAGAAGCTTTGGACGTTTATCCAAGCAACACAGGCGTGAGAATACACCTCTAGTCTGAGCCTTGCAATCCTCTCTGAGCAACCCTGCTCCTGGAGTCACCAATCGAGCGTGTCTTTAGACCTGAGAGTGTCAAGATAGATTTAGAAACCATCCTGCATTGTGGAGAGCTATGCCCGCTCATAACCCCTTGCTGGCGACTCAAGAATCTGCCGCTGAATGCGGCGTCAGTCGCTATCTCGCTCAAACTCTAGTTTCCATTCAATCCAAGCACCCCGAATGGATAGCTGAAAAATACAGGAAAACCCAGTGGGCAAAACCTGATTTTCAGTCAATTTTGATTTTCAAATTTACCAAAAGTTTCAGATTAGCAAAAGATGTAGATTCCATTCTGCTAACTGCGAAAAAATACCTCCAAATCCTGTTGATTCCAGAATTCATTAATTCGGCTCAATTCACCAAATTAATAGCCAAAATTCAGCAACTTGCCGAAGCCCCCATAGCACCAGCTAAATCCAATAACTCAGCCCCATCGAAATCTCCAACTCCCACTGTTCCAACACCCTTATTTGGCGTGGGCATAGCCATCCTGCTGCTAGATGTCGAAAACTTGCAACTCAATCTCGAAACCGAAAAATTCCTAGAGGGAATTTGCCAGTATCCCATCCAAATTAAAGTTGCCTTTGCCAATTGGCGCAGCATGGGTAAAAAAGATGCTGAATTTCACCAACGCGGCTATCAACTTATTCATGTCCCCCCCGGAAAAGACAGTGCCGATTTAAAAATGGCTACCGTTGGAGCATCTATTTTCGTCCATTATCCCACAGCCAAGGAGATTTTTGTCTGTTCGTCCGATCGGGCATTAACCCACCTCAGCAATACCCTCCAAGCTCATGGATTAACTGTTTTTCAAGTCCGCAAACAAGTAGATAAAATCATAGTTTTAAATAGCAAAACAGGACAAACAGAAACCCACTCCCTTGTCTCTGTAACCGAACCTGACCCCATCGAAAAATTAATTCTCCATCTAAAAGAATTAATCAAAATAGAACAAAAACGCACCTCAGCTCAGTGGGTAAAACTTTCCAGAATTTCTGTTTTATTTAAAGAAAATTACGGTTCAGCCCTCAATCAAGTCGTAGCAACTCATCTGCTAGGCACTAAAACCAGGGATATATTTATTAAATATCCCACGGAATTTGTGGTTCACCAACCCTCAGAAATTTCTCAAGCATACGTAACTCTCTTTGAGGTCAAACAGTCACCAAAACCACCAATAATTAACAAAGACATTTCACCTAACAGCATGGAAGTATCGGGTAGTTTGGCAAGTATTAATTCTCTTGAAGACTTGGAAACAGCCATTGTCGAAATCGTGAAGGACCTCACCAGAAACTCTCCAGCTAATTCTGTATTTCTCTCAAATGTAGGTAGCGAATTTCACCGACAATACGGCAAACAAATTACCCAAATAATTAAGGAATTCAATCTCAGTAGAAAATTCCCTAAATTTTTGCAATCTTGCACTTCTCTCCAAATCCAAAAAGTAGATAAAGGCTGGCAAGTTTCTCTGAAATAGTTATTTGTTATTTGTTATTTGTTATTTGTTATTTGTTACATCCTTGTTCCCTGGCTCTGCCTCCAATACCCCATGTCCCATCCCGGAGCTTCGCTTCGCCCAATTTTCATAACTTGAGTTATCATACAAACACGATGTAAAGAAATGTAAAGGGATATGCAGAACAAAGTTGTGGTTGTTGTGGGTGCGACTGGTGGAATTGGTTCAGCGGTAGCCCACAAACTGGCAGATGCGGGTGCAACCCTAGTGCTTGCAGCCAGAGACAGCAGTCGTTTAGACGCCATAGCCACCGAATTCCCCACCACCAAGGTACTAACAGTACCTACGGATATTACTCAGTTGTCACAAGTCCAAACTCTGATGCAGAAAACTGTGGAGCATTTCGGACAAATTGATGTATTGATAAATGCGGCCGGTGCGGGTATTCTCAAACAGTGGAACAAATTAGAACCCGCTGATTTAGATGCGATGCTTGACTTGAATTTGAAAGGCAGTTTTTACACATCTCAAGCAGCAGCTAATGTGATGAAAGACCGTAAATCTGGTCACATTTGTAATGTCATTGGCATTTTGGGTAAGCATTCGATGGCGATGGGAACAGCTTATTGTGCTTCCAAGTTTGGGGTAGTTGGTTTCAGTAAGTGTATGGCCGATGAGTTGCGCCGCTATGGTATCAAGTTTACGCTATTCTATTTTGGTGGGGTGGATTCTCCCTTTTGGGATCATGTGAGTTTGAAGGTAGATAGGTCAAAAATGTTGACTACAGAAACTGCTGCAAATGCCATTATGTTTGCTCTTGCTGCTGACCCACAAGCAGTGCCAATGGAAATTAATATTCAGCCTGAAAGTCATTTGTTTTTCTAGACATTAACCAGCATACCCATTGTAGATTTGAGATTGAGGATTTGAGATTGTTACGACAGATGAACCTGGGGGTAGTAAATTGTAAATTTATCAGATAATTTAGTTTGAGATTTTGATTTGCCCTTTCGATCCACCATCCCATATCCCAAATCTACAATCTCAAGGATTCAGTCTTCAGGCAGACATCATATATCCTATAAATAGGATAATCTTAAGTAAATTTACGTAATTAAACATAGAAATGACTAAACAGCTTGTCGATTTTTCCCTCGCCATTTTCAATTATTGATTATGGAGTTCGATCGCATTCAATTTTATACTGAAGATGCAGTAGCATTGCGGGACTGGTTTGTCAGCAAATTAGGCTTTCGAGCAACAGCAGATTATCCAAGCAGCCACACTCACACTGAAGTTGTCAAGAGTGGCAATATCTGCTTTGTGTTGTCTTCCCCCGTGACACCTGCTAGTCCTGTCGCTAGTTGGTTGAAATTACATCCTCCTGGTATTGCTGATGTGGGATTCCGGGTCAAAAATATTGAATTTGCCATAGCTAGAGCGATCGCTGAAGGCGCTCAACTACTGGAACCGATTCAAAAAGGTATAAATGCAGGAGGCAGTTTTAAGCGGGCAAAGATTGCCGGTTGGGGAGATTTAAGCCACACCTTGATTGAGGGAAGTGGTGAAAATTTACTGTCACCGAATTCGGCTGAACTCCCACTGTTTACTAATATTGACCACGTAGTGTTAAACGTGGAAACTGGGGATTTGTGTAATGCTGTTAATTGGTATCAAAGAGTCTTAGGTTTTCAGAGTCAGCAAAATTTTGATATTCAGACTGACAAATCGGCTTTACGCAGCCGAGTTATGGTTCATGCTGAAGGTGGAGTACAATTGCCTATTAATGAATCGGCATCAGCTAATTCTCAAATTCAAGAGTTTTTGGATGCAAATCGGGGACCTGGCATTCAACATATGGCTTTGCAAACCGATCGCATTGTGGACATTGTTACTGATTTGCGATCGCGCGGTTTGCCTTTTTTGCCGGTTCCCTGGACTTATTATACCGAATTGCAACAACATCAAAGCTATATACCGACAGATTGGCAAGAAATTGTAGATTGTCAAGTTTTGGCAGATTGGCAAGAAGATACTCCCGCAGCGATGCTGTTACAAATTTTTACGCAGCCAATTTTTGCTGAACCGACTTTCTTTTTTGAAATCATCGAACGCCGAATTGCCTTAGTCAACGATCTAAAAGTGCAAGCTGGAGGCTTTGGGGCTGGAAATTTTCGGGCTTTGTTTGAGGCTATTGAACGGGAACAAATGAAGAGGGGAAGTTTGAGCGATGATTCATGAATGAAACAGCCCTGCCCCAAGGGGAGCAATTCAAGGGCGGTTTAAGGCAAATTTTCCCAAGCTTGAGCCACAATATCGCTCAGCCATAGCCTTTGAGGCAAATCGAGGAGATTGTCGTCCGCCAGCACCTCAGCCTTTAACTCATCGAGAGACTGAGAGCGCGATCGAGCTATTTTTACCACGCCCGCGATCGCCGTTGCGACTAATTCTTCATTCAGAGGCTGCTGTCGCAAAGCAATCATTTCTTGAGGATTCGTAGGAATGGGATAATTCATGAGATTGCATACCAAAGGGAGTAGTTGATTCGATGCCGAGGCCTAACCCAGAGCGATCGAAAACTTAAAAATCTGAAAACATTGTAAACTTATTTAAAACTAAATAAGTATTCGGGATTCTAGCGTACTTGGCTCCCTTGTCAACTCCCCCAGCTTTATAAATTTAGAGAAATCTGAAAATGCAAGAAATTCTTTATTTAGAAGTCCCGACACCGGATACGGCGGCCGTATGCACTTGGTTGCAACAGGAATTCGATCCCGGCCTCGGACAAAAAGTGATTACTCCTGATGGTTTTCGCCTGCTTTCGACCCCAACAGCGGCCGCGGCCAAAGGCTCCATCGCCCAAATTGCCAATTCAAAATCCACCGTCACCACCACCAATAAAGTCAGCCAAAATCATCAATCCACAGAACTTTCCACCTTTGTCTGGTCAGTTCAACGCACCACTTATTTAAAAGTCTTTCGTTTGGAAGATGCACCCCCTGGGGAAAAAAAATTCCTCGAATCGCTGAATTTGGGCTTAAGAAAAAAGTTTCCCGATATATACCCGGAACCCCCGGTCATAGACCTCTCCAAACAGTCAATTTTTGAAGTTCTTGCCCCCTATTACCCCCTCACCGTCAAATACTTCAAAAAAATGCCCAAAGGCGAATACGACCTTCAGCGCGTCTACTGGTGGGAGCAGCGCTGGCGGGAAGGCACTCGCAATCCTCAACAGCCAAAACAAGTAGTGTTTTTGAAGGAAGAAGGCTCTTCGACTTCGCTGAGGGTAAAAAGAGGAGAGAAGGCAGAAGAGACAATTCCAGTGCAGGATTCTGAGTCTGCGGTTTATGACTTAATTTATATTGGCGGGGCCTTGGGAGTGATTCACGCCGCCGTCATGGCTAGATTGGGCTACCGGGTGCTGTTGGTGGAACGAATGCCTTTTGGGCGGATGAATCGCGAGTGGAATATTTCGCGGGATGAAATTCAAAGCTTAATTGATTTGGGTTTATTTACTGCTGCGGAAGTAGAAACTTTGATTGCTAGAGAATATAAAGATGGCTATAACAAATTTTTTGATGCTAACAATCCGAGCTTTGCTAAAGCACCAGTTCTGCACACTCCAAAGGTGCTCAATGTAGCTGTAAATAGTGATAAATTACTGTATTTAGCGGAAGTAAAACTGACAGAAGCTGGTGGCGAAATTTGGGATGAAACCGAGTTTGTGAGAGCAGATGTAGAGCTTGAAAAAGTTGTGGTTCAGGGCTGCCACTTGCCCACAAAATGCGATCGCACCGCCGAAGGACGGCTACTGGTGGATGCGATGGGTTCGGCTTCTCCCATAGCTTGGCAATTGAACGAGGGGCGGGCTTTTGACAGCGTTTGTCCGACGGTAGGAGCTGCCATCGATGGAGGATTTGAGCCGGGAGTCTGGGATTCGGAATACGGGGATGTGCTCTACACTCACGGGGATATTTCCCGTGGCCGCCAGCTCATTTGGGAGTTGTTCCCCGGCGCTGGAAAAGAACTGACTTTTTACCTGTTTCACTACCACCAAGTAAATCCTAAAAATCCCGGTTCTTTGCTGGAATTGTACGAGGATTTTTTTGCAATTTTGCCTGAGTATCGTCGCTGCGATCTGGATAAATTGGTGTGGAAAAAACCGACTTTTGGTTATATTCCTGGACATTTTAGCATGAACAGCAGCGATCGCGCGGTGGCTTTCGATCGGCTAATATTGATCGGCGATGCAGCTTCCCTCCAATCTCCCCTGGTTTTCACTGGTTTCGGCTCTCTGGTTCGCAATCTTTTCCGATTAACAGACCTATTAGATACTGCTTTAAAGCACAATTTATTGAGTGCCAAGCACTTAAACCAAATTCGTGCTTATCAAAGCAATGTGTCCGTGACTTGGCTGTTTTCTAAAGGGATGATGGTTCCCACTGGTCGCAGTTTGCCACCCCAAAGAATTAATTCCATTCTCAATACCTTTTTCGGTATTTTAACCGAAGAAAAACTCAGCGTAGCCGAAACTTTTATTAAAGACCGGACGGATTGGTTAACTTTCAATCGTTTGGCGCTGAAAGCTGCTCGAAAAAACCCTTCTCTGCTGCTGTGGATTTTGGATTTTGTGAGTGTCGGGGATATTTGGCGTTGGCTGGGGAGCTACTTCAACTTCACTTTGCTGGCTGTGGCGAGTTGGCTGTTTGGATGGCTCCCCCAATTCGCCCGCAGGATACAGCCTTGGCTGGAACCACGGTATCCCGCTATTTGGTTGTGGTTGTTGGCTACTAGCTACGATCTCACCTACGGTATGGGAAGAGGGAGGAAGCCTGAAGCCTGAAGCCAGTGAGAGTCCTAACTTTTCCAAGCAGTCGGGACTCTAGGGATTCTCTGTTTTTAGCTAGACTATCGAAAACTGGGCAATTCAATCTCAGCCAGCGATCGACGCTTTTTAGCAGGGCTCCGCAGACTGGTAATCGAAGTCAGCCAGTGGGGTTCTGCCACAGCGCTAGGTTGGGCTGCGTTCGATCGCACTTCTTGAATGCCAAAGGTTTCCACAGAGCTCAAAATTTTAGCAGCCCGGACCAATTCCGGGCTGCTATATTTGGCAGTACCATTTTCTGTTTCCGGTGGGGCCACCGACGGTGGAGCCTCGACAATGCTTGGGCTGGACTCTGCTGCTGCATCTGGTTGCGAGAAGTTTTCGTTCTCGTGTAACTCAATACCGGATGCTACGGCTAAGGTGTTGGATTCCTGACTTATTCTAGATTCCGGGTCGATCGGCGCTTCAGAAGTCCCTACCTGTGGCTGGGCTTCCCATGGATCGGACCAAGGTTGAACAGGGGAAGTGTTAAATATTGGTGGCACCGGGACGTTTTGGCTTTTGACGGCGGCGAGTAAAGATTCCAATTGGGCGCTAGCTGTATCCTCTGTATTTTCCACCGGCTCGGTAGGGGCGATCGACTTGGGGTGTGGCATTTCCAAACTTTTTTCTAAAGCTGCTTTGAATTGCAGGGTGTGGCGCTGCTGACGGTGCAAGCGAGATCGCAATTCCTTGCAAACATTTTCTGTAGTTACTAGCTGGTGAAGTTGTTCGTTGTAGCGCATCACTGTCGCAGCAGATTCTCGCTCCACTGTGGCTAGCCTGGTTTGGCTAGTTGCTAATTGGTGAGTTAAGTTTTCGACTAAAATTTCTTGACTTTGCAAAGTTTGATTAGAAACTTCCAGTTTACCAAACAGCCTTGTCAATTGTGCTTGAGTGTTGTGGAGTTCGGCATTCTGCTTTTCGAGCAAGGCTTCGCGCTCCTGCAACTTTGTTTGGGACTCTTGGAGGGCTGTTTCTAGCTGGGAGATTCGCCCTAAGAGATCGCGGTTACATTCGTGGAGGGCTTGCATCAAGGTGACAGGAGTCGATCCTTTGCCCTTATGTTCGCTATTCGCCAGCAGATTTTTGAGATGATCGGAAATCGGAGGTATATAAGTCAAGGGAACTTCTGTCTGAGATGGCAAATTTTTGGCTTCAGATGTTGTGGGAATTGCATCTACGCTAATCGCGTTGGGAAAATCGACTGTTTCCCAGTCTGCTTCTGGATTGTCTATAACTACAGCCCCAGGATCTTTTGGACTGGGGTCGATCGGCTCTAAACCCCACACAGCTAAAGAATCTAGCTCTAAGGGTTCGGCATCGGATTGGACAGCAGAATGCGGTTGTTGCTGATTGGCTCGAAGATCAGCTTCTGACATGGCTTTATCCCAATATTCACAGAGTCTCACATCTAGTTTATCAAGGTACGTCGTAGATTAAAGAATCCCCGTACCTTTAAGTGGGGGAGTGTCAACCGATCGCCCTAATCTTGAACAACTGCAAAATGTTTATCAAGGATGGCTGGAATTTCCGCAGGTTTGATGCGACTGTAGCGAGTTTTGTCTGGCATCACAACTATATTCGGTCCGGCTTTACACTGTTTGAGACATCCGGTTTTTTGCACAATAACTTCTCCGGCTAAACCGCTACAATTTAAAGCATTTTCCAGAGCTTTACATACTGCACCGCTGCCCCGCTTCTGGCAGTCAGATTTTTGACATACTAATATTTTGGCTAAGATTTTTGCCGGAGTTGGCGCGGTTGGAGAGGATGTGGGAGAGTCGATCGCGCGATCGGCTACCAGAATCCCAACAGGTGTATGCTTGGTGTCAACCTCTGGCTGCGACGGATGATGCTTGCTGTCTGAGAGTTTCAGGCTATAAGCTTTGAGCTTAACTTTGCCATTTTTCAAGTTTTGCTGTTTCTCCCCAGCCACTTCAACTCTCAATCCGGGCTTTAAAACCAGAGATAGAGAAGCCCGCAATTCCTTGCAAAGTTTCACCAGAAATTCTACTCCGCGATCGCTACCAATTCGCAAATATTTTAATTTGTCACCATCTTCAATAATCAGATTCAGTATTTCTCCCTCTAAGCTAAACTCTGAAACTTGCTTGTAAGACGTATACATCATTATTCCTCAGCGGTTGACTCTATTCCTAAATTTAGACAACACTAATTTTTTGCATTAAGTATCGTCCATGACTGATGTCACCCAGAAGTCTCAGCTCTGAGCTGCGTCTTTTTAGAGCATAACGCAACTGCCAATAATTCTCAATAGAATTGGTAAAAAAAATTTCCTAATTTGCAAAATCTGCTTAAGTCTTGCTCTTCCTTCGCGCCCTTCGCGCCTTCGCGGTTCGTTAATCTTCGCTCTCAAAAAAAGCGAACAGCCTGGTGACTGCCCGCTTTTTTATACAAAGTAAGTTAGATTAGTTAAGGCGCCAAAGCATTGCCACGCAACAAACTACCAATAGTTTTCGCAGTAATCTTCATTTGGATGAAAGGATTTGCCGGCACTACAGTCTTATACAAATAGCTATCGAATGTGAGTTTCTGCACATCGCGATCGGCACACATTTCCACAAAAGCTTCGCGAGTAGCATCAGAACGGTAGAACACCCGTTGCAAAATGTCAAGCACCTTGTAAGTAATCCCATAAGCCTTATCCCACCGCTTCAGATAAAGCTTGATTTCCTGTTCAGTTGGAATGCGTGCACCCTGCTGAGAAATCTCCACAATAGTTTCAGCACACATCCGGCCAGACTTCGCAGCAAAATAAATACCTTCGCCCGAAGACTTAGTAACATAACCGGCGGCATCGCCCACGAGAGCAACTCGGCCGACAACCCGGCGGGGACGCGGATGTTCGGGGATGGGGTGAGCTTCCACTTTAATAATCTCACCGCCCATGAGTCTTTTGGCAGCACGGGCGCGGATACCTGCTTGCAGCTTTTTGATACTGGCTTGATTGACTTTCATCGTACCGGTACCGACGGCTACGTGGTCGTATTTGGGGAACACCCAAGCGTAGAAGTCGGTAGATACGTCATCGCCGACGTACATTTCGGCTAAGTCGTGGTAGTAAGCCATTTTATCTTCCGGCAGGCGGATGCGTTCTTGGAAGGCGATCGCATAATTGTAATCACCAGCGTCGATCGCCTTGGCCACGCGAGAGTTAGCACCGTCAGCCCCAATCACCAAATCCACCTTCAGAGTTTTCTGAACTCCCATGGCAGTGCCGTCAGAGTGGTCGGCATAGTGGAGAGTGTAAGGGTCTGTATTGTTGCCTGGAATCTCTAATTTATGAACAGTGCCGTTAATTAGTTTAGCGCCCAAGGAAGCAGCGCGATCGCGCAAGAAACCATCGAGCACTTCCCGGCGGCACATACCGATGTATTCGTGGGCGTTTTCAATATTGATATCCACCTCAACATTGGAGGGGGAAATCATCTTCATTTTTCTGACTTGACGGTCTATGATATGTGGCGGCAAGTCAAATTCGCTGACCATGCACAGGGGAATAGCCCCACCACAGGGTTTAGCGTTGTCTAATTTGCGCTCGAATAGGTATGTTTCGATGCCTGCTTTTACGAGTGTTTCGGCGGCGGAAGAACCCGCAGGGCCTGAACCTACTACTGCAACCCTTAGTGTCAAAGCTTTTCTCCCCAGTTTTTTTCTATAGGCATTATTCATGTGTGATGGTATCACGGAGTTTCGATGCGGTGGGGTGAAGCAGGGCAGATTTCAATGAAATGAAACAGAGCTTAACAGTTCGATACGAAAATCGGGTTTTGGGGGATATATTTGAGGTAATTTATTAAATTTTTCAGTGATTTGGAAGAGGAATGGACTGTGATGTGCGATCGAACTATTGTCAAAAAGTCGTAGGGGCGGGTTTTACCAACCATCAGCGCCTAAAACTAACAATCTCATAAACCCGCCCAATCATATCGTAGGGGCCAGTTTTACCAACCATCAGCGCCTAAAACTAACAATCTCATAAACCCGCCCAATCATATCGTAGGGGCGGGTTTTACCAACCATCAGCGCCTAAAACTAACAATCTCATAAACCCGCCCCGGCTGAGATGTTGCACCAATAATGTCAATTGGGGATTTTTAGTGGGGTGGGGCGGGTTTATTTTAATTGTTGGTGAGAGTTAGAGATGGTTGGTGAACCCGCCCCTACTTCACAGGAATGGTGCAACTGAGAACCAATGCAATCAGGTGGGGCGGGTTTATTTTAATTGTTG
>JAHREW010000004.1:0-2305 GCA_020883125.1 Microcoleus sp. CAWBG506 | reverse complement strand
AATGGTGCAACTGAGAACCAATGCAATCAGGTGGGGCGGGTTTATTTTAATTGTTGGTGAGAGTTAGAGATGGTTGGTGAACCCGCCCCTACTTCACAGGAATGGTGCAACTGAGAACCAATGCAATAAGTTACATTTAAGTTAATTGCACTTATATCTAAAATTCTTATGCTCGGTAATTTTCAACAAAGCAACCTGCGGATTGAGCTTGAAGCTTCGGAAACAGCGATTAGAGACAGCTTGCTGCGTCCGAGTCAATTGCAGCAATGGCTGTGGCCGCAACAGTTATCTAAAGGTTTGCCAGAAGAATTTGCTCAAGGTTTGACCTTTACGAGTTGGCTGGGCCCTGTGGCTGTTCAGCATCATGTTGATATTGCTGAGTCGAATTGTCTGCGACTGTTGTTGAGTCAGGGAATTGACGGGTTTCACGAGTGGTATTGGGGCGAAGGTTGGGTGCAGTCTCGGTTGGAGGGAGTGTCGCTGCTACCGCTGAATTTGGGACAAACGGCTAGTTTGTTGCGGCTGCGGGAGTTTGTGACGAAGGGTAAGGGGAAGTAGAAAGTTTACTCATTTAAGCAAAATTCCCTATTTCTTAGTCCGCGCAGGCGGACTTTGTTTGTGTAGACGCGGTTTCAACCGCTGAGATTATTGCTAGCGATCGCACGGTCTGTGTAAAGTTTTATTACAAAAAGCATAAAAACTGCATCAAAACTCCTACGCACTCCAGATAGATAAGTAGCGACGGAAGTTGATGCGAGTTGAAATCATACTTTATGTAAAGTTTTATTACAAAAAGCATAAAAACTGCATAAAAACTCCGGCGCACTCCAGATAGATAAGTAGCGACGGAAGTTGATGCGAGTTGAACTCATACTTTATGTGAAGTTATATTACAAAACGCATAAAAACTGCATAAAAACTCCGGCGCACTCCAGATAGATAAATATCAGGCCAAAATTATCAGATTAATAGAGGTGCATCATGTCTAATATATCGATCGGCAATCTGGGCGACAACTATATCTCCATCGACTTCGCAGGTAAAACTGACCCCACAGACACCTATCGTTTTAATCGACTCAATCCCGGCAACTTTCGAGTCACTGCTCAAGGATTTAGTTCCATTGTCGGGATGCAACTCCTCGACAGTCAGGGAAAAGTCGTCAAAGACATCGAAACCAACGGCACAAATTCAGGAACATTTAGCATTGACAATTTGGGTGCAACCAATTATGCACTCAAAATTTCTGCACCTTCCCGTGATACCAATTATCAAGTTAGTTTAACCCCCGATGGCAAAGTTGACCCGCTGACAGGTTTAGGCGTTATCTCCGGTTATTTCACACCAGATTCAACGGGTCAAGTGGGCTTTGACTGGCTGCACGACGGCGGCAATTACCAAGGTGAAGTTGCGATTTTTAGCGTGCAGGGAATGGAGAATTTCGATCCGGGTTCTGAGGAATTCATCAAAGAATCAGCAAGACGAGCTCTGAGCAATTCTTTATTCGGACACGTCGTAATTTCTGACTCCATAGAAGGTGCAAATCCCCTATTTAACGGCAGTTTAGGAGAGGCGAATTATAACCAAGGACAGTACAGCGGACCGAAAACATTTCTCATGAAACCGGGAGAGCCTTTTGCGGTGATGCTAGTGCCAAATGGGACGGTGCAAGATGTCTTTAATAATCCCGATGCTGATGGCGATAAACGGCCACTGTTTTCCTTATCTAGCCTGAATCCAGATGATGCTTTGTTAGAGGGTCAAGTAGCAGATGTCACTGGCAATGGTAAGGCATTTGCGATGGAAGATCAGCGGGTTGACGAAGGTTCGGATAAAGATTACAACGATTTGGTTTTCAATTTGACTGGTGCGACGGGAAAAGCAGCGGCAATAGAGAAAGTTATCGATCCAAAGAAAGATTGGACGAAGCTTGATGGTGGCAAAAAATTGATCGATTATGTCAAATCTAAACTGCCGACAGACATAAAACCAACGGTAGCTGTAACGCCAACTGTGGAAACCAAACCACCGGTTGAGACAAAACCAACGGTAGCTGTAACGCCAACTGTGGAAACCAAACCACCGGTAGCTGTAACACCAACTGTGGAAACCAAACCACCGGTTGAGACAAAACCAACGGTAGCTGTAACGCCAACCGTTGAGACAAAACCAACCGTTGAGACAAAACCACCGGTAGCTGTAACACCAACTGTGGAAACCAAACCACCGGTTGAGACAAAACCAACGGTAGCTGTAACGCCAACTGTGGAAACCAAACCACCGGTAGCTGTAACACCAACTGTGG
>JAHREW010000039.1 GCA_020883125.1 Microcoleus sp. CAWBG506 | reverse complement strand
GGTTGTTAAACGCTGCGGTGGCGAAGATATTTGGCGGGTCACTGCCTGAGAAAATAGCTCGATGCCTGGGATTCTATTTTTAAGATACAAAGCCTCTTTCTGATATCCAGAATTGGGCTTTGTTGTTTTTATGCTATTTTTTTGATCGATTCTTCATGCGGCTAAATTAGAAGCCCCTTGTTTATCTAACAGTGTCCAGAATATCGGGAAAGCCCTTTTTTGATAAATTGCACTTACCATTAAGACATTATACTCTTTCCACTGTGTTCTATCCAATGCAATAATTAATTGAGTTCCCGCTTTGATTTGACGAGATATGACCTATCTAATAATCTGGAACCAAATCACAAGTATGCTGAGCGCTTTAATTGATAAAAAACGTTGTATGTGACGACGGCGACTATGCAAGTAAAAGGGTTAATGGCAGAGTTGCAGCTAATCGTTCTATTCTGACTTATTTCTGAGATTGTAACAACTTGTGCGAGCATCTGAAGAGTCAATAACTGTTGTGGGTTGAGATATTTTTCGAGGATTCTGTGATAGAATGAGGGTAACATATTATAACTTTGGTCTTGTGATATTAGCGAGGCTTTTCCTTTTTATCACAACTAGGCGCTTTTTCCGCTATACAGATTATTTTGTCAATAAGCTTTATGTTATGAAGTGTGTCTGAAGCGCGAAAACATTAGCCTTTAATGGTTTTGGGGCGATTGTCGCCCCCTGAACACTGGTGGCATCGTGATTTTAGCGATCGCAAAGTTGTAGATGAAATTCGGTGCGATTTTGAACAAAGTATTCTTCTTTGAGTTGTAGTATGATGTGACTCCCACAAAGAAACCGGGTTTTTTCCAGAATTTTGTGTACTCGATCGACCTGGAATCTGCTGTATGTATTTTCCCACTGATAATCCCCCTCTCCCTGCCAATGAAGGTAAAAGGGGGATTTAGGATAGGGCTAAAGCGTCAAAGACTGAGGATTTGTCTCGATCAACTTCGCTAAATCCTGTAAGAAAGAGGCAGCATCAGCACCGTAAATCACCCGGTGATCGCAAGTAATATTCACCTGCATTTGCCGCTTCACTCCCATCAAACCCTCTTCATTAGCCACTACTTGTGGCCGCGAAGCACCGATCGCCAAAATCGAGCCTTGACCAGGGGGCAAAATCGCGTCAAACTTATCTACTCCAAACATTCCCAAATTGGAAAGAGTGAAAGTTCCGGTGCTATATTCATCAGGCTTTAACTGTTTGGTGCGAGCGCGATCGACTAAATCTTTCCAAGTGCGGGAGAGGGAATAAATATCCAGGCGATCGGCATTTTGCAACACCGGCGTAATCAAACCGCCACCATCCATCGCCACCGCCACAGAAACATTAATGTCAGCACGGTATTGAATCGCCGACTCCACATAACAAGCATTCAGCAGAGGATGTTTTTGTAAAGTTACTGCTACAGCCTTCGCCAGCAGAGCCGTCATCGTGACACCCTTAGACTTAATTTGTTTGTAGAGTTTGTCCAGATTGTCCGTAGTAATTGTATAGCCGACGCGGAAACACGGCACGCTCAAACTTGCGTCCATATTACGCACCACAGCATTTTGCAGTGCATTCATCGGTACCGTTTGGCCAGTCATCGCCACTGCTGGAACAGGCTGTGCCACTGCTGGTTTAGCTGCTACGGGTGCGGGTGCTGCGGGTGCTGTGGCGGAGGGTGCGGGTGCTGCGGGCACTGTCACCAGTTGCTGAACGGGAGCGGGCTTAGCTTTACCCGCTGCTGCTTCCACATCCTCTGCGACAATTCGGCCGTGGGGGCCGCTACCTTTGATCGAATTCAAATCTACTTTAAATTCTTTTGCCAATTTCCGCGCGCGGGGAGAAACGACGCTGCGGCCGTTTTGACGGCTGACGTTTTGCTGCAATCCGGGAGATGAAGTTGTGGCGGCCACTGGGGCGGGGGCTGGTGTGGCCGCGGCGGCTGGGGTTGAGGCTGCTGCTCCTTGCTGCTGAGCGGCGGCGATTTCAGCTTCAGTTTCTGCTACCAGGGCGATCGCTGCTCCCACGGGAGCAACTTCCCCCGCAGGGACGATAATGATTGCCAAAAAGCCTTCGTAGAAAGACTCTACGTCCATGTCGGCTTTGTCGGATTCAACTACTACTACGGTTTCACCTTTTTCTACTTTGTCACCGGCGGATTTGACCCAGGAAACAATTTTGCCCTCTGTCATGGTAGAACTTAGGGCCGGCATGAAAACTTCGCGAATCATCTGTAAAAAGTCCTTTTTAGTTGTTAATAGGGAATCGGTAAGCTCAGTGGTATTTAATTTGCACGATCGAATACAGTTAAACTTTTGTGGGTGAGATCGATAGTGCATTGGTTTCAGCTTCAGCCTCTAGTCCGCCAGGGACTTAAGTCTCTGGCTAACAGCTAAAGTCTTCGCTCACAGGATTGATGAGTTCTTCAGTCCTAATGCAAGAGGAATTTAGCTTTGAGGCTGGGGTTTCAACCCCTGTCGGAATGTCGGACTAGAGGACGGTTAGTTTAACTTATTTGTTGACACAAATGGCATCCTGTCCGCCCCAAAAATCCAAGTTCAATGCACAACAGCTTGTTTGGCGATTGGTAATTGGCGATCGCCGATCGGTAATTATGATTATGCCAGTTTATAGTCCGAAGATATGTGACCAATGACTCCAAATCCATTACTACTAATTGCCAATTACCAATTACCAATTTCTATTTTCTAAATATCGCCTCGAATTTCTTGGACAATTCCATCACGGAGGAGAACCTCTACTTGCATTTTTTGAATCAAGTTTTCTCCTCTCCCGATGGTAAATGTACCGTCAATTTGACCTTGACTCACTTCTTGTTCCAGGTCTAGTACCTGCACTTGCTGGAGTTGTTGCAGGTTTTGGTTTTTTTGTTCTAGCAGTTCGCTTTTCCGTTGATTAACCTGGGTTTGAATGTTTTCTATTTGCTGCATTACTTGAGGACCAGGGGGGTGCAGGCTTTGCTTTTGGATTTCAGAAATCATCCGTTGTCCTTGCATTTCTAGCTGTTGTAGCTGAGAGTCGATTTGATTAATTTGGGCTTGGAGTTGCTGTTGAGCTTCTTCTTTCCAGCGGGGGGTAACGACGACTTTAACGTTAATCGATCGCTTCAAGAGTAATTTTGGTGTGGACAGTTCCATAAAGTTGTTGTTTGTCAATTTTCAATTGAGAATTGGGAATTGGGAATTGGGAATTGGGAATTGGAAATTGGGAATTGGATGCGACTAACTGCTAGTTGCTAATTCTTCAAAAGCTATTAGCTGTCCTACCAATTTTTTGTGAGGCCCCGTAGAATTTGATCCCCCCTAACAAAGAGGGCGGGCACTCTTGGCACCGCCCCTACTAAGGGGGGACAAGATCGACGAGATCAAAGTCCCCCTCCCACCAGGGGGATGCGAGGGGGATCAGAATATGTGCAACTTCACAAAAAATTGATATCAGTCTGTCCCCGTCTTCAATCTCCTGTCGCTTGTCCCGATTCCCGATGCCCTGAGAATATTTTCAAAACATCCCGTCAATCATATCGCGGTAGTGTTGCGTCACAACCGGGCGCTTAATTTTCAGGGTTTGAGTCAGCATTCCATTTTCCATCGAGAATGGCTCCAAAATCAACCGGAACGGGCCAATGCGATCGTCGGCGCGATATCCGGGGCGATTTTGCACCTCGCGGTTCAATTCTTGGCGAAATAAGTCTTGAATTGTCTTGCTATTCCAGTCAATTTCGTGTATTGGAGGATTCTGAGTTGCCGCCCATTTCTCCACGGATTCTGCATTGGGGACAATTAACGCACCCACAGATTTCTGATCTTGACCGACTAGCATGATTTGGTTGATGTAGGGGCTGCGGAGACAGGTGTCTTCGATGGGCTGAGGTTCGATATTTTCGCCATTGGTGAGGACGATCGTATCTTTGGCGCGCCCGGTTAAAATTAAATCGTTCCCCGGTGTCAGCCAGCCCAAGTCGCCTGTATCGAACCAGCCTTCGGGGTCGATCGCCTTTGAGGTAGCTTCAGGATTAAGATAATAACCGGCCATGATTTGCGGCCCCCGTGCTAATACTAAGCCACGTTGACGAGGGGAAAGTTGTTGCCGAGTTTCGGGGTCCACTATTTTAACCTCCGTATGGGCGATCGGCTGTCCGGCCGAACCTTTGAGATTATGCCAAGGGCGACGAACCGTTAACACCGGTGAAGTTTCGGTTAATCCGTATCCCACCAACAAACCGATATTCGCTATTTCAAAGAAATTGTCCAAGTGGGCGGCCAAAGAACCACCACCACTAATTGCCCACTTAAAATGTCCTCCCGTAGCTTCCCGAACTTTTTGGTAAACCAGTTTTTCGGCGAGGGCGTGAATGGGTAACAATAGAATGCTTTTGATGCGGGCGATGAGTTTTTCGGTAGCAGAAGCAGGTTTTAAATTGAGAGTTAATCCTTGGACAATGCGACGAGATTCTATATATTTTTGGCTACTAGATAGGAGGAATTCAACTAATTTTTGTTGATTAGGTGGCTGTTCCCGAAATTGCTTTTGTACTGCCTCGTAAATCGATTCCCAAATGCGGGGAACGCTTACCATGTACTGAGGTTTGTAGGTTTTAAAGTCTTGTTTGAAATAGCGAATATTGGTGTATATTTGCGTGCATCCTTGGGAAAGCAGGAAGTATTCGACACTGCGTTCGTAGGCGTGCCAACTGGGGAGAATACTGAGAACACCTTCGCCGCCTTCTGGCTGGAGAATTGTGCCGAAGGTGGTGATTTGGTGTAGCAGGTTGCCGTGGGTCAGCATCACGCCTTTGGGTTTACCTGTGGTGCCACTGGTGTAGAGGAGGGTGGCGAGGGTTTGAGGTTTGTGGTTGGTGGGTTTGAGGGGGCGGTTTGCCCCTGTGGCCATGACTTGGGAAAATTTGACAGTGTTGAGGGTGGGGCTGGTTTCTGGTTCTTCGTCGGAGAGGAGGATGATGAGTTGAATTGGCAAATCGGGGAGGCGGTGTTGCAGTTTTTTGAGTAATGCTCGGTTTTCGACTACTAAGGCGGTGCAGCCGCTGTCTTGGATGATGTACAGGAGTTCTTCGGGGTCAGCGGTGGCGCCTCGGACGGCGTTGGCTGCCCCGGCCATCATGATGCCTTGGTCGGCTATCAGCCAGCGGGGGCTGTTGTCGGCGAAGAGGGCGACGCGGGGAGGGATTGCTTCTGAGGGGTTTGGTTCGATGCCTAGGGCTTGGAGACCGGCGGCGAATTGCTGGATTTGTCGGTGCAGGTCGGTGTAGGTTAGCTTAATTTCGGGCTTGCTGTGGGGGTCGTGGAGGGCGACTATTTGACCGAATTTCTGTTGGACGATCGCCCAAATTTCTGGTACGGATCGGATGGAGGTGTAATCGATCAGGCGGCTGAGGTTAGCGCGATCGCGATCGGTCATTTGAGAGGATGTGTAAGATTCTGAGCGGTTCATAGGGTGTTTTCCTGGGTTTTCGGAGATAAAATTATTGGCTATAAGTTTAAGATCGCAGTTATTTTACAACTTTGTGGCAGTGTCGTGACAGTTTGTAAACCTGCCATTGTCTATTTAGATAATTAGAGAGACAAAATGATGAAAATTATAGTTGCACAGAAATACATGAATTTATCAAGGTTGATAGTAATTGCTTTAAGTGCGATCGGGCTAGCATCATGTACAAATATACCTTGGGCGTTAGTCTCCGAACCGCAACCGGGAAACAGTGGACGAATAACATTTGCTGACTGGTGTCTCACGCGAGCAAATTTGATTCCTGAAGCTAAACATACTGTTGATGTGTTGTTGGAGAAAGCAGAGACTAATGATTGCGATGCGGCCGATCGAAAACTTTCTAGTCTCACGGAGCTCTACATCAACAACGATCAAATCAGTGATATCAAACCGCTAGCATCCTTGACTAACCTGACACAGCTCGCCCTCGCCTTCAATGAAATCGGCGACATCAAACCGCTAGTATCCTTGACTAACCTGACTAATCTCTACCTCAGCTACAATCAAATCAGCGACATCAAACCGCTAGCATCCTTGAGTAACCTGACTGAACTCAGCCTCGATGGCAATAAAATCGGCGACATCAAACCGCTAGTATCCTTGACTAACCTGACTGTGCTCAACCTCACCTTCAATGAAATCAGCGACATCAAACCGCTAGCATCCTTGACTCACCTGAAGCAACTCGTCCTCCAAGGAAATCAAATCGGCGACATCAAACCGCTAGCATCCTTGACTCACCTGACTGAACTCGACCTCATCAATAATCCGAGCGGCGACATCAAACCGCTAGCATCTTTGACTAAACTGACGAAGCTCTGGCTCAGTGGCGATCGGATCGGCGACATCAAACCGCTAGCATCTTTGACTAACCTGACGAAGCTCTGGCTCAAGGGAAATCAGAGCGGCGATATCAAACCGCTAGCATCCTTGACTAACCTGACTGAACTCAGCCTCGAAGGAAATCAGAGTGGCGATATCAAACCGCTAGCATCCTTGACTAACCTGAAGCAACTCGTCCTCAGGGACAATCAGATCCGCGACATCAAACCGCTAGAATCCTTGACTAACCTGACTCGGCTCATCCTCAATGGAAATAAAATCAGGGACATCAAACCGCTAGAATCTTTGACCAACCTGAAGCAACTCGTCCTCAGCAACAATCAAATCAACGACATCAAACCATTGCAATCTTTGACTAACCTGACTGCGCTTGGTCTCAACAACAATAAAATCAGCGAGATCAAACCCTTACAATCTTTGACTAACCTGAGTGTGATCAACCTCGACGGCAATAAAATCAGAGACATCAAACCCTTGCAATCTTTGACTAAATTGAATAGGCTCAACCTCAGCGGAAATCCGATCGCCCCCAAGACTTGTCCTCTCAAGCCGGAGTCTATCTGTAACTGGGAACCATAATTTACTAGAGGGAGGTACGGAGGCTGTGTTGTCGCTCAAGTACGATCGCGAGTTCTATCCTCACATCGGCTTCAGTCAGGGGGAGATTGTCGGGAAGGTCGATCATAAGAAGCAAGACTGATTCTACTTGTTGATGTTAATTTATTATCAGCTATTACCAGCGATCGATCGTACCTAATATTAGATGCCTTTATTCAGACCTGATGTAAGTACCTAAAAATTCCAGTTGATTCATCATTTCTTCAGCAGACTTGCTACCAATCAAATTCAAAAAACCGCGCAACTGTTCGCCGACAGAATAACTTTGTCGGGGCGCAACAATAATTCCGGCATGACTTCTACCTACTGCGATAAAGCTCCCATGCAGCCGACAGAAATCTAGACTATTAAAAGTATAAATGACTCGACCTTGCTCTGTTGCCCATATCAATTGTTCTTCATCTATACGTCCTAAATTATTGGCATCTGAGACAGTTACTACATCAATCCCATTTTCACGCAATGCTTGCACGAAAGCTTTTCTGAGCGTATCTTCATCTAAATACAAACGAATCTGGCTCATTAAATTCTCCCAGCCCTGCGATCGGCTTCCAATCGTTCGTACTCAGCTAATTCGGCAGCTAAATCAGCCTCAATTTCCTTGCGGTTAGCGTGATAGTAAGATAGCGCTGCATAAATTTGTGCTAAATTTAAATAGGAAATTTCTTCAAGTATTGCTTCTGGGATCATCCCTTGTTGATGCCAAACGGCAATTTGAGCGATAGAAATTCTAGTTCCCGCAATGCGGGGACGCCCTCCACAGGTTTCAGGCGTACTGACAACCAGCGTGCCGATGTTGATCGCAGTTGCTGACATACTTACCTCTTAGGAAAAACTCAAATCTAGCACAAACAGGACTTACGCATAGGTGTTTTGAACTCATCGGAAAAGAGAATCTGGATTTGGGGTATCTCGTCAGTCATCAGTCCCCTCCGACTGTTCGGAAATAGGATGCACTTTGCCTTCTTTAATTTGCTGGAGGGAGGTACGGAGGCTGGCTAGGACGAGTTCGGCAGGTTCGTCATCGGGATCTGCGGGCGGAGTGACGATATGGCGATCGATTAATAGTTGGTAGAAGTCGTCCACAGACATTACAGCAAGTTGAGCGGCTTTATCTAGACTGATGTTGTGCTGCTGATAAAGTCCGATCGCGAGTTCGAGTCGCACATCGGCTTCAGTCAGGGGGAGATTATCGGGAAGGTCGATCGTAAGAAGCATGATTTAAGGTACTTTTTTATTTCAGAGATTTGATATACTCCCCGCCGTAGATTGGTTGACAGTTTGTGCAGGAAGTCGGTGCGAGTATCTGTTATTTTATTGTCTTGCTTAGCTATCCGAATCACTGAGTTCAACCTTGGCGGAAATCCGATCGCACCCAAAACTTGCCCAATCGAGCTAGAGTCTATCTGTCAGTGGGAACCACCAACTCAACCATAAAACTTTACAGCCAGGTCAGACACCGCAATGGTGGGGGTCGTGGAGGGCGACGGTTTGACCGAATTTCTGTTGGACGATCGCCCAAATTTCTGGTACGGATCGGATGGAAGTATAATCGATCGGGCGGCTGAGGTTAGCGCGATCGCGATCGGTCATGGGAGATGCTGTGCTGTTCATAGTTATTTTTGTGATTTTTGTGACATTAAATTCTTTTCTCTAAATTTAGTATGAAATGTATCCTAACTGTATGTGCTTGGGTAGGGACAGTTAACCAATCTGTCTCTACCTTTTAATTTTTATGGCGCGTTAATAATTTAATTTTAATGGGTATATTTTGAATTTATTTATTTTAAATCTGCTTCACTATGTCCCCTAATTATGAATTAATGTTTTTATAAAATTAGCGATTGTGGTGTTTGATTTTTGGTGGTTTTTGCGGAAATATGAAAATGTATACCTACGATGATGTAAGTATAAACATTATGAGATTTCTATCCCTGGTGCTATTATAAATAACTATAGGTAAACTTTCAATAATTTGCCATAATAAAAATACACTTTTTTACCGCCGATCGCCCTGAAACATCAAGCAATGAAATATTCTGCATCCACTCCCAGAAGCCATAGCACAACCTCTCGCTTTGACGGTTTATCTTTAGACGATCGCAATCCCGAATTCATTAAACTGATGTTGCCGATCTGGGAGTGGCTATACCGCTACTATTTTCGCGTAGAAAGCGACGGCTGGCAATACGTCCCAGCGAGCGGAAAAATGCTGGTTGTGGGTTCTCACAACGGCGGAATTGTGGCACCAGATATGTTTATGTTCCTATACGAATGGTTCCACAGGTACGGCACCGAAAGGTTAGCCTATGGATTAATGCACCCGACGGTTTGGAAAGTTTCTCCTGAGCTTGCTAGCATGGCAGTGCAGTGTGGTGCGATCAAGGCCCATCCCAAAATGGCGATCGCAGCTTTGCGCAAAAATATTCCAGTGCTCGTCTATCCAGGCGGCGCAGAAGATACTTTCCGTCCCTATCACTTGCGCGATAAAATTTACTTTGCTGGACGCAAAGGATTTATTAAATTAGCCCTGCGAGAAGAAGTTCCCATTGTACCAATTATCTCCCACGGTGCCCACGATACTTTGATGGTACTGGGAGATTTTTATCAGGAAGTAAAGCAATTGCATGAATGGGGGATGCCGTGGTTATTTGGCATCGATCCGGTGGTGTTTCCGGTGTATTTAGGATTGCCTTGGGGATTGAGTTTTGGGCCTTTGCCCCATCTACCTTTGCCCGTACAAATTCGGACTCGCGTGTGCAAACCCATCGTCTTTGAGAGGTATGGTGCGGATGCTGCGGGCGATCGCGATTATGTTGATGCTTGTTTCGATTTAGTTACAATGCAAATGCAACAGGAATTAGACCGTTTAATTGGTAGTTGACAAAGTGGTAGGCGGGTGGGCGATGGCTGGGATTCCTACGATTATTTGGGGTAGGGAAACGGCACTGCCCATTGGTGTCAACTTAAGACTAAAATCCTTGAGAAATCCCGTTTTTACCCTAGTCTAGATCCCCCTCGCATCCCCACCCCCCCTACCCCTCCACCCCCCCTACCCCCCCAAGGGGGGATGGGAGAAGGGAGACTTTGAGCAAGTTCTTGTTCCCCCCTTCGATCGGGGGGCTAGGGGGGATCTAGATTTAATAGTTAAACAGCAGTCTGTGACTGGGTTAGAAGTTAAGTTGACACCTAGGGGCACGCTTGAGTGTCCTCCGTTGCTAGGTATCAGCCAAATTATTCAACCTGCCAATTACAAAATCCTTCGGTATCTTTTCCTGTTCTAAACGAATGGTTTGGTTCGACAAATCAACAAATAAATCATGCTCCTCCGGTGTTAGGTAAGATAAGTTAGCAACCTTGCATACTGTTCCCTGCACAGCAAATTCCTGAAAAGTATCGAAAGTTTCTCGATCCATCATCACAGAAATTGTTTCATAAAAATAAGACCTTAACTGCGAAAGAATCTGGAACCCTTGGGCATCCAAATCGCCCCAGTAAATTATTTGGCAATCATTTAGCCACTCAACATCTTTTAGAATAGCTACATTAAATCCCATTCCCCAGATTGCAAAGCTGTTGCTTAAATCGGGTAAGGTGCGAAAATTCATCTTATTTTCAGTAATAATAAAGCGGTATCCTTGAAGACTGCGACTTTTAAAGTCAGAGATGAGTATACTCATTTCTGAGGTGCTAATGCCATACTTTACCTGTAGGTTTTTATCCAAAGCTCTGATAGTTATCGATGGCGCAGTATATCGCAAACCAAATCGCTTTTCAAAATCATTTTCTTCTTGATTAATAGCATCATCTGACAGGATAGCAGACAGCAATTCATTCAAGATTCCTTTATTTTGTTCGATGAACTTGGTGTGAACATTAATCGGTAGTTCTCGAATATAAAACTGAGGTTTCGGATTGTTATGAAAATACAAGCATACACGCAATAAATTATCCCATTTGCCTAAGTGATTGATTACTTTTAGCGGATTTTCATTTAGCCACATATTTAATTCAGGAATTTCCTTGCTAATCCTTCCTACAGCTTCTTTAAAATCAGCAAATTCTGCTTCCTTATCCATAAATTTGAGATAATCTGTCTCTGTTTCAAATGTAATTCGGGATGGTAAAGACTGGATACCAAATTTGCGAGTTTTCCGCTGGTTTAGCTCAACTTGATACCCGTAGCCAACGTCCTTTTTTGAGCCTTTCAGAAGTTGCTGTACAGCATCTCTTAGCTTCAGATAGTCATCGGGAATTTTGTTGCCTGCGGGAAAATCTCGCGGGAAAAAAGGTTCTCCCAGGAGCAAGGATTTCAGGAAGGGAATATAGAGTCGATCGGCTTTCTTTCTGATTTCGTCGGGTGTAATCATAAACAGACACAGTTAATTTGAAGCCATTTATTTTAGACGCAGCTTTTCTAGGGATATATTATAAACCTTGGAGTCGTTCTCTTCACGGCTGTTTTCAACATAGTAAGCAGAGCCTACATAATCCTCAACAACGTAGATTTTGTCTTTGGGCGTAACTACCAGAAGCTGAAGATTTAATTGTTTAAATAACTCCATTGCATACTTTGCATTTTCTTCATCTAACTTGCTAAAAGCTTCATCAATGACCACAAGACGAAATGACTCAGATTTTGTTTGATCTTGTATTAATCCGAATTGATGGGCAATAGCTGACGCTAGAATGGTGTAGGCTAATTTAGCCTTTTGCCCGCCCGATTTTCCAGAGGAATCGGAGTAATATTCCTTCTGAGTGTGGTCATCTTTATTTTTAACGCTGACTGAGAAATTAAGCCAATTACGCACATCAGTGACTCTTGCTATCCACGGCTCATCTGACTTGAGGCGATCGATCAGCTCTTTAATTTTTTCAAAGCTAGCTTCGTCAGCTTCTGAAGTTTGCTCAACGCCTACATCACGATAGCACAACACATGCAATTGATTTTTAAATTCCTTAATTTGGGTGTCTCGGTTAATTTCCGATTGGACTTGTATATAAGTCGAGTCTGTATACTCAATCACTTTTAAGGATTGATTTATCTCGTAAATCTTTTGTTCTATTTCACTTTTCCAGTCTTCTAACAGATCATTGAAATTAGAAATAGCGTCATTAATTTGCCGATCTAGCAGTTCTTTAAACTTTTGTTCCTGTGCGGGTAAATCATCGAATTCTATTCTTTCTAGCATCTTTTTAAACTCAGGAATCGCTTGTAATGATGCGTCAACATTGGTCGTTTCTTCGGGATACTCTCGCTTGTAATTATCCATCTGTTTGTCAATGCTTCTTTCCAAAGAAGTTAACTTGCTATTTGCGTCGTTTATTTGACTCTGGTAAGACTCCTGTACTTCAACTTCCGAAGGATGGATGTTAGCGAGGGTCAAACTTTGATTTTTGAGACTATCTTCAATTTTAGGAGTGTAAGTCTGAATCTTTTCGGATGTGCATGATGTCGATCGCCTGTCGCATTCATCCCTCTGTTGTTGGTAATGCTCGATATCGCGATCGAGAATAGCAATCCTTTTGTCAGCGACAGTTTTATCTGATTCCTTTTTCCGAATGTCAGCGCTGACAGCAGCTAGTGTTATTTTCAAGTCATTTAGGCGATCGCAACTTTCCTCTAACTCCTGCTTTTGCTCTACTAGCTTTTGCTTCTTGCTGTCACCCGGTTTCCAGTCGATCGCAGAAAAATCATTGAATTCCAATAACTTTTCTAGCAAATTGTTTTGCTTGTTGCACTCTTCTTGTGCTGTTTCAATCTCCTGTATAGCTTTTTTGACTATATCAATCTCTGCTTGACACTCCTGCAATTTAGCTTCACAATCCTTGATTTTCTCTGAATTGTCCCATCCCAAAATATATTGACTTTTATCGTTGACTTGATGGCGATCGTCTTTTTCATGTCTATTCCCCTTTTTCATCAAGCCATTTTTTTTAATCGCATAATTCTCCCGCTCAAACCTATCTAAATCTTCACAACAGATGCAGCTACCAAATTTGTTTAATAATTCATTACTCAGCCAAGGAGTATATTCAGGATCGGGTTTGATCTCTAATTTATCAAACAAGGAATTCTTATCTAACTTTCTAGTTTCCTGAGCAAAATTTTTAGTGCAAAGTTTCTCATAAACCACGATGCCATGCAGATTAGTTCGATCGACATACTGATTAAATTTATGGTAATGCCTTTCAGGAACTAGGAGCCGCAGTCCAAAGTTGTGCAGCAGTTTTTCGATCGCTCCTTCCCACTCGCCTTCTCCATCCTTTACCTTCAGCAATTCGCCTATAAAAGGAATTTCCGCCTCAGCAATTCCCCACTGAGTTAATATCTTTTTTCTTAGTTGGAAGTTTACACCGGGAATCTGATTTTTTCGCTGTTTTAAAGATTGCAGTTCTTTGTCTAACTCAGTGTAAATATTTTCAAGTTGTTTCTTCTTACTTGTTTCCTCATCGCGTTGAATTCTTAATTTTGTGATTTCTTCGGTAACAGTTTTTTGCCTTTCCTCCGCCTGGATTGCAGAACTATTAAATGTATCCAGGTCACTGTAAGCTGGAAATCCTATACCTTCAGCAATTTTAGTATATTTTTTGGCTGCTATTCTATAATTATATATCCGTTCGTCTAAAGTCTTAATTTCCTGTTCTAAATCTTTTATTTGCCGTCCTTTATCGTCATTTTTAATGTCTACTTTTAAATTTAGCTCTTGCTCTTTCAAGCGTTTTAAAGCCCCATTTATTTCTACTAAATCGTGGTTGACTTGAGTATGTTCCTGTTGTTTATCTACCATTACTGTTTGCAACAAACCGATTTTACGCAGAGCAAAATAGGCAGGAACAACTCGCAATACTTCCTGCAATTCATCCTGATTCCGCTTGACCTTTTCGTACTGGTCAGAATCAGCAATTAGCGGTTTTAAAATCTCTACCTGTTTCTTTGCTTTCTGCAGTTTTTCATGAGAAAAGGTTAAATTTTCATAATGTTTATTTAGCTTTTGTATTTCCTCCTCAACATTAATTTTGTCCAGCATATGACAGCGCACAAAATCATTTAATTCTCCGATTTCTTTGATGCTGACAGTCTGATTAAATAAATCGAAAGCTTTTTCAGATTCCACACAAAAGGTTTTGCGAAAGTGCTTGCTGTAGTCAACAAATGTGTCAAATATTTCTATTTTTGGTTGCAATAAAGACTGTAATTGCTTTTTCAATTCAGGGAAATTCTCAAAGTTATTGAAGTGTGCGGCGATGCTGAGTTCACCAGCAGCAACCACAAACAACTTTTCAACTTTCTCTTTTACGCACAAAACCTGAGCCAAGGTGACTTTTTGTCCGCATCCTTTGTTATAGAAATATGCGAGTAAAACTGAATAATCATCTTTGGTACGCAGGTACTTTGGTTTAGATTTGTGGTCATCTTCACTTTTAATTGTGCTGTAAGCTCCGAGTACATATGTCTTTTCATCTCGCTCTCGCTTGCGCTTTTCTGAACCTGAAGCCAAGTTATAATTCCGCTTTTTATTGGGCACCAGCAATGTCAGCAGTGCGTCAACCAACGTCGATTTACCCGAACCATTAGCCCCCGTGAGCAAGGAAGTGTAACCGCAGGGGGCGATCGTACCCTGATTAAAAGTTCCCCAGTTTAATACTTCAAGCCGATGTAAGCGGTATCCAGCTTTGGAATTGTCTTTTTCAAATTCAAGCATTAGATTTTTCCTACGCTTTTAACTCTTCTTTGATTTCGTTCAATTTGTCAGCGGAAAATTTAGCTTTGAGGATGCGGCGAACCTCATATTCGCCTTCTGTACCCTTTAACTCTTTTAAAAAGTGTAACTTGACGGCTCTATCGATCGAACTGTCAAATTTTTTCACAAGCTGTACGTCATTAGTTTGCTCTTTGAAAAACGGACGCATTAAATCGTGAATTTTATATTTAGACAGAATGCAGCGAGTGGAATTAGAGGTGCTGGCATCAAATTCTAGCAATTCCTCGCGCAATAAAACACATAGTAGCGTAACTTCTCTACTCAGGGCAACTCTCTTAACCAGCCTGGGCAGTGTTTTTGCTGGCTCGTCGTCATCCTCACGATCTGGCTGCTGTAAATAAGCATACCCTTCTTCTTCATCTAAATAAAGTGTCACGCCAATTTTCCCGAAGTATTCTTTGACGTTTCGTTCGTTGTTCAATAGCGTATCCCAATCACTGTCATCCTGATACAGAATACCTTGTAGTAATTTGATGATTGCTGGTGCGTAGGGTGCTATAATGTCGTTTTCTATCATAAATTTGCTGTGTTTATCTTTTAAAAATAACTTGCGGCAGTGTCAGGTGCATGAGGTTTTCCTTGTCTGAGTAACTGGCGATGTCTATGCGATCGCTCGCGGAGTCATCGATCGCGTGTTTTCGATCGCCAGAAGCGATCGCCAAATAAGCAATAACTTCAGATAAACCATTTTCCACCGGATACCTCTCAATTATTTCAGCTAGCGTTACCTGATGTTGACTTTCCAACATTGCAGCAATCCGCTGCTTCAATACTTCCTCATCCACATAACAATAATTTCGGAGTTTCTCAAGTTTCTCCATCGATAAATCGACATTTTTATCGTTAAAGTTGTAGCTTTTAAAGATTCGCTCTTCTGTGAGTTTCCACCTCGGTCTTTCCATCACCATTTGCACTTCCGGGTCGCCTTCTATCCAGATAAATTCCTCAGTTTCTGGAGGATTATCCACCATAGTAAGTGCTAATTTTTTAATTTGAGTAATCAGTTCTTTTACTCGCCTGTTCTCTGCGATATGCTGTTCTGCCAGCATTTTTCGCAACTGTTCGGCAAGACGATAATTAGAGTCAATAATTTTTTGGCTAGCTTTAATCAGACTGCGTTTAATTATTCGGAGTAGGGGATTTTTTTTACCCAAATCTTGAAGTTCTGGCAAGCCATATACCCCATCAATCATTTTTTCCAATTCTTCCTGTTTGGAAGGATCTGCCATAAAATTTCGGAAGGCATAGAAGCTACGCCCCTGATCGGATTTTCTAATTTCTTCATCCGCATCAATTACCTGTGCGACAACTAACCCCTTTCTCCCCTCCTCTTTTAGCTGTGCCTTTTTCACTTTGTCCGTGATTGCTTTAAAATTTTGCTCGACTTCTCCAAAGTCAGCAAGCAGCCGACGGGCCACATCATTAGCTTTAAGAAACCACTCTTTGAGCTTAGCTTCGCTGTAACGCTCAACCTCACCAGTTTGTTCGATGGTGTTGATTTCTTTCTGAATTGCTGCTTTTTGTTTTTCTAATTCCTCCAAACGCACTGCTGGATCTTCTGTACTTTTATTGACAATTTCTTTGAGAAGTGCAAATATCTCTAAAAACTGGGATTCAGTGCCAATAAACTCTCTCCTCTTCAAATCTTCCAGCCAACCAATCGCACGATTAGTACCCGGTGCAAGTTCAAAAACCGGATCGTCATTTTTCGTCTGATAATATTTCTTCAAGAACTGATGATCGCTATTGCACCAGGTGTCCAGGTAAGTCTGTGCTTTCCTACAATATCGTTCCGGTTCATGTTCGCGCAGCTTCTCTAAATAATTTTCAAGTTTTTCTACGAGTTCTGATTGGGAAACGGTAATCTTATCTGAAGACTTGAACTGTAGATATAAAAAACTGATAATTAATGGTGCATTGTCAATTCTTAAAAGATTGAGACTAGGCTCATTTTTTAAGTCATATTCTATGCTGTCATGTTCCATATTTAAAGGATTATATTAACAATTTAATTGTCTTAAAGCTTGAAATTAAGTATTTACGAGTATGAGTTATGAGTGCTAGTAAATTTATTTTACCGCACACTGCATAACTCATAACTCTTGAAACTTAAACCTCGGATGCCCGCAATTGTCCGCAGGCTGCATCTGCTTCTAAGCCGCGAGAATACCGCACGCTAACTGCAATTTTCTTCTCCTTCAAAGCAGCAACAAAACCATTAACTCGATTGGGAGTAGGGCGCTGATATTCTGCTTCCTGAATCGGATTGTAAGGAATTAAATTGACGTGACACTGAAAACCGCGCAAATGAGTTGCTAACTCCGCTGCGTGCTCCGGTAAATCATTTACACCTGCTAACAAGACATATTCAAAACTCAACCTGCGCCCCGTAGATTGCACATATTCGCGGCATTCTGCTACTAATTCATCCAAAGGATAAGGACGGGCGCTAGGAATTAACTCTTCGCGCAATCTTTGATTGGAAGCGTGGAGACTAACGGCGAGGGTAACTTGTAAATGATGTTCGGCTAATTGGCGGATGCGATTGCGAATTCCCACGGTGGAAATGGTGATGTTGCGTTGTCCAATTCCCACATCTTGATTCAAACATTTGACAGCAGCTACAACGTTGTCTGCATTCAGCAATGGTTCTCCCATCCCCATAAATACGATGTGGCTGACTCTACGCCCGAAATCTTGCTGAACTGTTAATACTTGATCGACGATTTCGTGTTTTTCTAAATTGCGCTTAAAACCGCCCTTTCCTGTAGCGCAAAAATCGCAGCCCATGGCGCATCCCACTTGTGCAGACACGCACACTGTCAGTCGTTTTTCGGTGGGAATTCCTACGGTTTCAATGATTTGACCGTCGGCTAATTTTAGGAGATACTTGACGGTGGAGTCTGGTGCAACCGATCGCAAATGAATAGTCGATCGCCCGATCGGAATTTTCGCCACAGTCTCGCGCCACTGTTTCGAGAATACAGAAATCTCAGAAAGCGATCGAGCCCCTTTTTCATAAATCCACTGGTACAACTGCGAACCGCGATAAGCAGGTTGGCCCTGTTGCTGCACCCACTCCGTTAACTCAGCCAAACTCGCCCCCAACAAGGGCGGAATTTTACCAGTATTAACACCAGAAGCAGCCGTCTTGGTAGACTGATTTGCACCCTTGGAATTACCAGAAGAGTACACCTGAGAAACGGAAGTAGGACGCATAGGTCATCACAAAATTTAAAGCCACCCTCTATCTTAAAACTTCTTGACCAAAGCTGCCGTCTCTTGGGGGGCGAAGTTGGCTAGAACCCACTTCATATCAAATCCTCTCTTCATTGGAATTATTAAACTCTCTCTTCTCGAACTTCGCGTCATGAGCGCCTTCGCGGTTAAATCATTCCGATACAACCGGAATTGATATCATCAATATTTTCTGCCAATTACTGTCAACAAAAAAAAGATGCTGCCTCTCAATCGAGGGCAGCTACTTCTGTAAAGCATTTTATTGTCTCTCAAAACTGCTGGATTAACCTTCAGTATTTCCCGATTTATTCGGTAGTTGCAAGTCATCAGGATCGACATAATGACAAACTGCTTTGTCTATGCAAATCAATGCCCAACCAGACTTATCAATACTCATCAGCTTGTAGGATGCTGGCTGAATAAAGAAACCTTTGTGATTGCGAGTCGCTGGCTTGATATTAACGTGGTTCTCAGTGCTCATAGTCTTCAAACTCCTGGTACTGTATTGTTAGCTAAGCTTGTATTCCGCTGGGCGGATTGCTGAATCGTGTGGCGCCCCCACACCAATCGCAAGCGATTTGGTTTGGGTTTCAGAGTCCTGTCAAGGATATCTAGAACTTCCTTCAAGGTACTCCAATTGTTTCCCTCTACAGCATTTTAAAGTGAGGAATGCGTCCAGCCCCACTGTTCGTATTAGCTAAGTTTTCAAATACTAGCACTGCCTTCCTGAGATTTCCATAAAGTTATTTATTGATTTATTACGACATCGTAATAAATCCCCAAGCCGATTTCTGCGATCCCCGCACAAAAATCGACTGGTTTTCGTGGTTAAGGCTCAAAAAGCCATTGCTGAACGCGGGTGAGACTCTTCCAGTCCGGTTTTCTGCTTAACCCATCTTCAAAATTCTTTTTAACTTCTTCTAGCAACTCGTCGGATGCCATCAAGAGTTGCTGAGTTATTTCTACATGAGGCCGCACTCCTTTTTCTTTGAGGTCGAGGATGGCGACTGCTAGGTTGATCCGGGCTTGGGGGTCGTGAGGGTTCAATTTAACAGCGGTTTTGGCTGCTTTTTGGGCTGATGATGGTTTATCTTCCAATAGGTATAGCCATGCGAGACTAGCCCAAGCATTGCCGTTTTTAGGCGCTTTCAGGCACACTTCTTTGAACAGGGGAATCAAGTCTTTTGGGGCTTCTCCTGCTTGGTAGCGATCGAAACCATCTTTAAACAATTCTTCAGGGGTCATGGGAGTTGAGATTTGGAATTTGGGATTGAAAAGGGCATTGGGCAATTTAATGATTGTTTGCCCAATTTTCAGGTTTATGTAGAAAAAGAACTACCGCAGCCACAAGTTTGGGTAGCGTTGGGGTTGGTAAACTGAAAGCCGCCGCCGATCATGGCTTCGCTGAAGTCGAGGACTAAACCGTAGAGATAGAGAATGCTTTTGCGATCGCACACTACCTGAAAGCCTTCGTAATCGAACACTTCATCGTCGGATTGGACGGTGCTGGGGTCTGCGAAATCCATCACATAAGACATACCAGAACAGCCGCCCTGGCGCACTCCTACGCGCAAACAGAGGTCTTTGCCTTGTTTTTCTCTCAGGCTCAATACTTGACGGACTGCGGAGTCAGTCATTTGAATGCCCCGCTTTTGGGAAATGGCTTGAGTCATAATTTTCTGAACTCCTGATACTATTTGATCCTAAGAGTTTCATCTTAATTCATCCATTGTACAGGTGTTGTCCCCCCCTTTCCCCCTAGGGTTTATGATTGAAAGGCAGCGGTTGACCCTTAGTGGGGCACCGCAACCATGCTTCACCCAACGGGCTTACTCTAATGGCAGCGCTGAATCGCTCTACTCTTCGTCGGCTACAAAAATTACCTCAAATTCCCAGCGTGTGGGAGGGCGATCGCCGACCCTTGTCTAATGCTGACTCACACGCGATCGTAGACGACGATGACTTCCTAGAGGAGGGTGGCGAGTGCATTCTCTGGGTGGATGGCTCTGAAGGGGTTGTCAGGGCTATGGATATGGTGGGCCCGGATGCTGGCCCAGAGGCGATCGTCCGGGCACTGCTGCGAGCCATGGAACATCCCCAAAGTCCCTCTCCCGCAGTCCGCCCTCAAAAAATAGTTGTCAAAAACCGAGAAATTCAATTTTATCTGCGGGGGGTACTTCAAGATTTAGGTATTGCGATCGACTATGTACCGGAATTACCCCTCATAGACGAAATATTTCGGGGAATGGAAGAGGTTGCCGTCAACAGACCTCCTGAATTGCCTCCTGAGTATGCTGATGTTCTCATGGAAAAAGCTGCTCAAATTTGGCACGATGCTCCGTGGCAGACTTTGAGAGAACATCAGATTATATCTATTGAAGTCAATCAATGGGATGTCGCCAGCCTTTACGTGTCTGTATTGGGTCAGGGCAGAATGGATTATGGAGTTTTGCTCTATCGCTCCCTAGAATCGTTGAAGCGGTTTCGAGAGCGAGTCGTTAATGATGATTCTTTTGAAGATTTGGAACAGGCTTTTTTAGGGCAAGATTGTTTGTTTCTCACTTTTGAAAGTGCCATGGAACTTGATGAAGATGAGGAAGAAATTGATTTAGCCGATTTGCCTCCATCGGAAATTGAACCGAATTTTGGCAACCTGCATCCTTTAGAAGGTTTGCGATCGATTCTTTATGAAGAAGAAGCCCTGACAATGTTAGTTGCTCTCGAAGCATTTCACCGCTTTTTCCGCAATAGTCGGCGCAAACTGGCAGCAGAAACATTTCCCAATCTCAGCAGCCGTTACCGCATTCCCGTTCCCCTTGCTGACGGGGAAACTCAGCAGGTATCGGTGAAAGTTTCCACGATGCCGGAGGTATCCGACGAATTGTGGCAGATGCTGGAAGATGATGACGATGATGATGAATTTGAAATGCCTCCACTGCGGGACGATTTAGTACCGCCTAATTCATTTTTGAGTCTCGGTGTCGTACCTTGGGCAACGGTAGATTTTTTGCGTGGCAATGCCCAGTTTTATCAAGGTGCAGAAGTTGATATTAATCCCAGTGGAGATGGTTTGCCGGTGGTGATGATTCAAACTTCCCATCCGAAGGCAAAAACCATGATTCAGGATTTGAAGGAAGCAGAAGGAGTCAAGGCAATTTGCTTTAATCCGGGAGAAGATCCTTTTCAAGATGAGCAATATGATTTGGGTATTCTGCAAGCTAAAAATGGCGATTTGTATTTGTTTGGAGAGTTTAATGAAGACGATCCAGTGCATCAAGCAGCCCGCCAAAAATGGGATCGTCGCTGTCAATCAACTCAAGGTTGGTGTGGTTTGGTGATTGCTAAAGGGTTGATGGGTGCTTCTCGCGGCCAACCTCAACTTAAAGATATGATCGCTTTGTTTGAAGTGCGCTGGGTGTCTGCTAAAGATTTAGGCATTGGGCCACTGCAATTGATGCCGACCTTTTGAAGTTAGTGGACTGTTGACGGTTGACTGTTAACAGTTAACTGTCTTTCCTCAAATTTCTGATATTCTTAAATTTGTTACAATTTGTAAAAATACTGTAAAGGATAGGGAAAATGCGGGTTGCGATCGCAGGTGCAGGACTGGCTGGAATGACAACAGCAGTCGATTTAGTGGATGCAGGCCACCAAGTAGAAATTTTTGAATCCCGCCCCTTTGTCGGTGGCAAAGTTGGCAGTTGGGTAGATCCAGATGGCAATCACGTTGAAATGGGTTTACACGTCTTCTTCGGCTGCTATTATAACTTATTTGCTCTCATGAAAAAAGTGGGAGCTTTTGACGATTTGCTCCTGAAAGAACACGTCCACACTTTTATCAATCGAGGTGGCGAAACTGGTAGTTTAGATTTTCGTTTCCCGGTAGGTGCTCCTTTCCACGGATTGAAGGCATTTTTCACTACATCTCAGCTATCGGTACAGGACAAAATCCAAAATTCCCTCGCCCTGGGAACTAGCCCCATCGTCCGAGGTTTGATCGACTTTGATGGGGCGATGAAAACTATCCGCGATTTGGATAAAATCAGTTTTGCTGACTGGTTTCGCAGCCACGGTGGCAACCAAAATTCCCTCAAAAGAATGTGGAATCCGATCGCCTACGCCCTGGGTTTTATCGACACTGAAAATATTTCTGCCCGGTGTATGTTGACAATCTTTCAATTCTTTGCTACCAAAACAGAAGCCTCAATGATGCGAATGTTGGCTGGTTCTCCTAGCGAATATTTGCACAAACCAATTGTGGAATATTTGGAAAGCAAAGGGACAAAAATTTACACGCGGCGCAGAGTGCGAGAAATTCAGTTTCAAGAAGGTGCAGAAACTCGCGTCACGGGCTTAGCTGTAGCTAGCGGGGAAACTGAAGAAATTATTACTGCGGATGCCTATGTTTTTGCATTGGATGTGCCGGGAATTCAGAAAATATTACCCCCTGCTTGGCGGAAATGGTCTGATTTTGATAATATTTACAAATTGGATGCTGTGCCGGTGGCGACAGTGCAATTGCGGTTTGACGGTTGGGTAACGGAATTGGAAGATGAAGCTAAACGTAAACAATTAAGTCATGCTGTAGGAATTGATAATTTGCTCTATTCCGCCGATGCAGATTTTTCTTGTTTTGCTGATTTGGCGCTGACGAGTCCCAAGGATTATTATAAGGAAGGAGAAGGTTCTCTGTTACAGTTGGTTTTGACTCCTGGAGATCCGTTTATTAAACAAAGCAATGAGGCGATCGCCCAACACGTACTCAAGCAAGTTCAGGATTTATTCCCATCAGCGCGGGAATTAAATATGACTTGGTATAGTGTAGTGAAGCTGGCTCAATCTTTGTATCGGGAAGCACCGGGAATGGATCTTTATCGACCGGCTCAAAAAACGCCGATCGGCAATTTCTTTCTAGCAGGAAGTTACACTCAGCAAGATTATATTGATAGCATGGAAGGAGCAACACTTTCTGGCCATCAAGCGGCTAAGGCAATTCTGGAAGCTTACAGTCCTTAGTCCTTTTAATTAAACGTCCTATACAGATGGGCCAAAACCTTACTGTATCAATAGCGTTCCTCAATTTCCCCCTTCCCCGCCTTGGGCGGGGCTAGGGGGGCTGAATTCTTGCTTCTTACTTCTTGCTTCTTATATCAATTCCGGTTATATCGGAATGATTTAACCGCGAAGGCGCTTATGACGCGAAGTTCGAGAAGAGAGAGTTTAATACAGGACGATGAAGAGAGGATTTGATATCAATTCTTGCTTCTTCCTTCTTACTTCCCCCCTTGGGGGGGGCTAGGGGGGGGTGAATTCTTCCTTCTTCCTTCTACCTTCTTCCTTCTATCTTCTACCTTCTACCTTCTACCTTCTACCTTCTACCTTCTTCCTTCTTCCTTATACTTATGAGTTATTTTGCTAATTTGCTGGGTATTGGGCTAGGTTTATGTTTGCTAGGATGTTCGCCGACACTACCTGTGGCGAATTCTGAGGTTACTGGTACTTTGGCGTTGCAGCCTACATTGATAGCTTCCCAAGGTCAAGTTTTGCCTGTTTCTGCTAAAGCCAGGATAGCCGATCGCCTGATCGAACTTGAAGTCGCTAGCACCCCCGAACAACAGGCTATGGGTTTAATGTATAGAACTTCTCTACCTGATGACAGAGGGATGTTGTTTGAGTTCAAACCTGCGCGATGGGTGAATTTTTGGATGAAAAATTGTGAAATTTCTCTGGATCTGATTTTTCTGCGGGATGGAGTGGTGACAGCCATCCAACCTGCGGCACCTCCTTGTACTGCCGATCCTTGTCCCACCTATGGCCCCGATACGATGGTCGATCGAGTCATCGAACTCCGTAGCGGGCGGGCTGCTGAACTTGGTCTCAAAGTTGGCGATCGAATTGCGATCGAGTTCATTTAACCGAATTAAGTCATTTTAGGTTGATTTTGCCTGAAAATTGGTGGATGGACCTAGCCCATTATTTTGAGAAATATTTATAAACTTTACAAAAATTGATTAAATCTGTTAAATTATTAATAATTAAGCCAGTACAAGTACCAAAAGATTTGCTACGATGTCGATCTTAGTAAGTCCAGGACTGCTTGAGATAGCAGGTTGCGGTTGGAATCGCAAAATCTAACCTAGATTAATCAAGTAGATTTGCGGATTCTGCATTTTGGCAGATGAAGTTAAACTCTGAACCTGGTTTAGTAGTCTTAAGTAGGTAGCAGAATTGATTGAGATTCGCGCTGCCAAGATGCAGAGGTATTCAGTTTAGGTTCGATCGCACATCCCTCGAACCCCAGCGACAAAAATCGAAAACCTTTCACTTTTGGGGAAAGGTTGGCTTTAGAGTCGCACTCAACCGCAAAATTTCCATTTTTAACTGCAAATACTGTTTTAACAGATATCCACAGTTTCAAGACAGATTTAAAACTGGCTTATTACTCATCAAAAACATCAGGTTCGCATCTGAAAATGGTGTCCTACACTTGGAGGAAAAATTAATGACACCCGCTACTTATACTCGTTTAATTCGATTTTTACAAGAAGATTTGGCGATTTCTCGCGCGTCAATTGATGTCGCTGAACGTGTGGGCGGTAACGAACAACGCCAACGCGATCGCGACCCGAATTCCCTGCCGATGGTATTGTGGCAGTACGGTTTGGTGACGCTAGAACAGTTAGATAAAATCTTTGATTGGTTAGCCCAAGCATATTAAAAGGATTTTAGATTTTAGATTTTAGATTTTATCTAAAATCCAAAATCCTTTAACAACTTGGATTAAGATTCAGCTAAAATTTTCGCAGCGGCGGCAACGCCGGCACCAGGAACAAAGCCTTCGTAACCCATTTCTCGCAACACCACTTCTAAAGAGGAAATAGCTGCTAGAATATCGCGATCGCACACAAAGCCTAAATGACCAATGCGGAAGATTTTGCCCTTCAAATGGTCCTGTCCGTCGGCCAGGGAAATGTCAAATCTCTTTCTCATCAAAGTCCGCACCTTTTGTGCATCTACTTCGGCGGGCGGCATCACGGAAGTAATCGCAGGGCTGGCGCAATCATCGGTGGCAAATAAGGGCAAACCTAAAGCTTGTACAGCAGCGCGAGTAGTAGTCATCAAGCGTTTGTGCCGCGCGAAGACATTTTCTAGTCCTTCAGTTGTCATCATCTGCAAAGTAACTTGCAGTCCAAAAAACATATTGACTGGTGGAGTAAAAGGAGTCGTATTTTTCGCCGCTTCTTTGCGATATTTGCCCAAATCCAAGTAATAGCGGGGCAATTTCGCAGTCTTGTAAGCTTCCCAAGCTTTGGGGCCGACGGCGACAAAACCTAAACCAGGAGGAATCATGTAAGCTTTCTGAGAACCGGAAGCAATCACATCAATTCCCCAAGCATCCATCGGCACATTTGCAGCACCTAAACTGGTGACAGCATCGACCATAATTAAAGCTTCACCGTGGGCTTTAACGTGGCGGTTGATGGTTTCGAGGTCGTTGAGGACGCCGGTGGAGGTTTCGGAGTGAGTGATGATGACGGCTTTGATTTGCTTTTCTGTGTCTGCTTCGAGTTTTTCGCGGAAGTCTTCGGGGTTTAAAGGTTGGCCCCATTCGGCTTTGACGATTTCGACGTTTAAACCGTAAGCTTCGGCTACTTCGGCCCAACGTTCACCAAATTTACCATTGGTACCGACTAAAACGCGATCGCCCGCACTCAAGAAATTAATAATCCCAGCTTCCATCGCGCCCGTACCGGAGACGGTTAAACTCAGGACGTCACTCTTGGTTTGGTGCAACCATTTCAGGTTTTCGGTACATTCTGCAAAAATCCCATCAAACTCCTTGCTGCGGTGGCCCATGGGGTGTTTTGCCATCGCCAGCAAAGCCGCTTCTGGTACCGGCGTGGGGCCGGGAATCATCAGCATTGATTTGTTATCCATGATGTTGTCCTAACTATTTCTGTGGGAGTTAACAGAATAGATCAAAAAGCTGTGTTGCGGAATCGTCTCTCTAAGTTTTTTAAGTTTTAAGTTTTAATTTCCCTAGGATTTGTATCATTCAGCGACCAGCGGTATTCTACTGGTAATTTGGAGCGATCGCAACTTTGTTCTAATTGCTTCTGAAGGGCAAGGGCTTTCCGCAAAGTAACGATCAGTTGTTGAACTTGTTGTTGCTGTGGTGATTGCGGACTGACAGCCAACATTGTTTTACGTTCCAACAATTGAAGTAACAATTCGTAGTGAACGTGTGACGGAAGGGGAATTGGTTCCATTAAAGACGACATACCTCAGTAAAGCGACACCCCATTGCCATTCGGATGAGGGATCATATCAATTCCGGCTGCACCGGAGGAGACGGCAATGCCGTTTCCCTACCCCAAAATTATATTGTAGGGAAACGGCATTGCCGTCTCCTGATTTTGGGTAATGTTAATTCCGGTGCCACCGGATTTGCGATCGCGGGTAAATTATAAATGCCTGATTTTTTCTACTTTTTCTACATCAACTCTTATCAGAATTCAGGGCTGTTTGTCAAGCGGTCTGCGGGGTCATGCGCCTGGATGAGGAGCGCAGATACTGGCTAAAGCAGCACCCGGATCGGGCTGTTTGACTAGGGATTCGCCAATCAGGACTGCACCGGCACCGGCCTTGGCGACTTTAGCGAGGTCGTCGGGGGTGTGGATGCCTGACTCGCTGACGATGAGGATGTCTTTGGTTTGGATTTCGGTTGGGCGCGAGGCTAATAGTTGGCTGGTGGTTTCTAGACTGACGGAAAAGTCTGCTAGGTTGCGGTTGTTGATGCCGATTAGGTTGACGCCTTCTAGGGTCAATACGCGATCGAGTTCTTCTTGAGTGTGAACTTCTATCAAGGCTGTCATGCCTAATGTCTTGACAATTTTTACAAAGTATTGTAAGTCTTTATCTGATAGAATAGCTGCGATTAAAAGTACGGCATCGGCACCATGAATGCGGGCGAGATAGATTTGGTAGGGATAGATGATGAACTCTTTGCAAAGCAGGGGTAAATCGACGGCGGAACGGATTTTGCTGAGGTTTTCAAAGCTGCCTTGAAAGAACTTTTCGTCGGTGAGGACGGAGATGCAGGTGGCGCCGTTTTGTTGGTAGGATTGGGCGATCGCAACTGGATCGAAATCTTCGCGAATTACACCTTTGCTGGGGGAAGCTTTTTTGACTTCGGCGATGATGGCTGGTTTGGTTTTGCCATGTTTGAGGGCGGCGAGAAAGTCGCGGGTTTTTGGTGCAAAGGGGAGTCTTTTGTGAAGTTCGGCTAAGGGGGTGCGATCGCGCTTTTGGGCTACTTCCGCTTCTTTTTGCCAGACGATTTCTTCGAGGATGTGCCGGGGTTTGGAGTCTGGTACGGCGATTTCGTAGCTGAGGTAGAGTACGGAGACTGAGGTGCTGGGCGGACGGCGGCGGATTTGAAGCATAGTAAAGAGGAGAAAGGGCGATCGCAACAAGTTTCAACGTATTATATAATGGTTGCAGTGAATCCTCCTAATCTGAGTGCTAATGCGTGTCAGCTAAAGATATTTATCACGATACAGTTAAGCGTGCCCTACAAAAGGATGGCTGGACGATTACTCACGATCCATTTCCCCTTCAAATTGGTCGCAAGCGCTTATCTGCCGACCTCGGTGCAGAACGTCTAATCAATGCTGAAAAAGGAACTGAAAAAATTGTTGTTGAAGTTAAGAGTTTTGTAGGGCGATCGGATGTAAAGGATTTGGAGCAAGCTTTGGGACAGTATGTTCTTTACCGCCAAGTGCTCAATGAAATGCAGATCAATCGAAATTTATATCTGGCTATTCCTCGGCCCGCTTTTAAGAGCGTATTTACCATAGAATTAGGGCAAGTTTTATTAAAAAATCAGATTGTTAAACTGATTGTTTTTGATGAAAAAAGTGAGGGAATACTTCAATGGATACCCGATTGAAATACCAAAAGATTATCAAAACCATACTTCGGGAACACGCTAACTTCCGCAATACTATACCTGACGGCTATCAGTCTCAACTTTTATTTGATGATGAACAAGGAGGCTACTTAGTCTTGGATATTGGCTGGAATGAGGACAATTATCTTCATGCTACACCAATTCACATCAATTTAATCGAGGATAAAATCTGGATTCAATATGATGATACTGAAGAAGGAGTGGCTACCGATTTACTGGCGGCAGGTGTTCCTAAAGAAGATATTGTACTGGGTTTTCGCCATCCTCAAGTGCGGCAGTATACTGAGTTTGGGACGGGTTTTAGCTGTCAGGATGAGGGAATTGTTGCTGAATCGGCTGCTATGCAGTCAGTCTAAATTACTCGTTGATGAAACCTGACAGCAACAAGTCTGTTTGACATACTCTTTTAGTACGGGCCCAAGGGTGAAAAATGTGCGATCGCCTTCCTGGATTTTTTCAATTAATGAACGCCGTCCCAAGGATTGCATAATTTTCAACAATTGCGATACTGCTACGCAACGCTGGCGCGATCGAGATAATTGCATATTTTCTCGCAGTTTCGCGATGGAAACTGGCGCGGTTTCACTTGCTAGCGATGACATTACCTGTTTTTCTGGCTCGGATAAGCGATTAAATGGCTGATCCAATAAAGATTCTAAATCACCTAAAAATAGTGTATCATCAGACAAAAGTTCAGAGATGTTGCCGTTAAATAAATCTTGAATCATTGTCGCCACTATTTTTAACCACAAGGGATTGCCTCTGTATTGTTCAATTAATTCTGACCAGTTTTCATCTTCAGCTAAACCTTTTTCTCTGAGGATTTCCCGCGCGCCCGCACCTAAACCATTGAGTTGTAAAGAGCGAATGGGTTGATTTTTGCCTTCTAATGCGGCGATTTCTCTGGGTTTTTCCGAACTGAGTAGGAGTAAACAACTATTGTGAGATAATTCTCCTACTTGTCTGAATAGTGTGCCGTAATCTTCATATCCAGGTTGGTAATTACCTGCGAGTTGTCCGCTGCTATTCACCATTTGTACGTCATCAAGTATCAGCAGACAGCGGTATTTTTGCAAGTAGTCCACTAGGGACAATCCCCCTGTGGTTGCTTTTTCCTCTGGGGCGGACACGGGGGCATCGCCCCTACGGAGGAATTGAATTATATTTGTTTGAAGTATTGACAGGGGTGGAGATGTGGCGAGACTTCGCCAGATGATGAAATCGAATTCATGCTTGATTTGTTCTACTAGGTTTACGGCGAGTGCTGTTTTGCCAATGCCGACTATGCCTAGTATGGCGAGTAGGCGGGTGTCTTCGTCTAGAATCCACTGTTTGAGGGTGGTGAGTTCGGATGTGCGATCGTAAAAGGTGAAGATTTTGGGTGCGTCGCTTAAGTCGAGGTGGGGTTGAGTTGGGGTTTTTTCGAGGTTTGAGGGAGATGCGGGCGATCGATTATTCATAACTTCTGAGTCTTTTATATTACTATTATTGCAAAAATTAACATTACTAACATTTGTAAAAGGTGATGAACGAATAGATAAATTAGACCTTTGTAATGTACGTCTAAAATTAGATTTATTAACTTCTTGATCTAAAGCATTGGATAGAATTTGCCATAATTCCGAGGCGACATTTCTTACATGACCTTCGGTACAATGTTCTTCTTCTGCAATCTCGGTATATTTCTGGCCATCCAAGGTTCCTTTCAAAATGGTCTCTTGCAGACGATCTATATGTTTACCAGTCTCGGAAAAAAATAGAGTATCTGTAAACTGTAATACATCTTTTACGTCCATTGCTCTGATTTGTCAAGGATTTATATCATCTTATCACAAATATCTGACATTTGATGACATTAGCCACAGTAGATGATATTGGCTGACATTTTGCCTGACTAAATTGGTTACTTATTCTGACATATTGTAATTTGCATTTATCAGATTTTAGTTGAATAATCTTAATATAAGGTGTTCAAAAGTTAGTTGTTTAAATAGGAGACCATAATTGATGGTAAAACCAGCACAATTTAGTAAAATAGCGGCGGCTGCCTTAGTTGGTAGTGTAGTTCTTTTTTCTCACACTCAGCCAGCGGATGCAGCCTGGTTTAGAAAAGACGATTACCTGGGTCGCCTTTCGACAGGAGACAATTGTAATTATTGGAAAGCACAGGGAAGACTTTGTTTGCCTACACCTCCTGATGCGAACAAGCTTTGTCAATGGAGATATGGTAATAACAATGTATGGGGCCAGTCTGTTTGGTTTAGCTATGACACAAAGTGTTACCGTTGGCGATGGTTCTGGCAGTAAGTTTACCGTCAATTTGTCGTGATTTACATTCTTATTGTTGTTAGTCTAGCTGGATAAACACCAATATCAATAAGCCAGTATTCGTGTCTGCTACAAACCTATTTTAGTAGCAGATGCGAAAATCATCAGTCCACTTTAAGCATTTAATTAGATTAATCAATGGAATATCTTTTAAGGCTTTCTTGTCTGGCTAAGCGCCAATCAAACCCTGGTTTTACCTTAGTAGAACTGCTAGTTGTTATTGTTGTCATAGGTATTCTTGTCAGTATTGCTATGGGAGCAATGTTAAAATTTATAAATAAAGCTAAACAAGTAGAGGGAATTACTTACATTAATACTTGCCAGAAAAAACAACTGGCTTACTATGCTGAGAATACTCAGTTTACAGATTCCTTGGAACTACTGGGATTACCAAGGGAAACCAACAATTATCTGTTCAAAGTAGATATATTTCCTGCCACCAATCCTGAAGACGGTAATCAAACATTCGCTTGTTGTATGGCCGGGGAAAAGGGAGGTAGTAGAGAAACGTTGTTGATGTGTACATCATCTGGTGGCTAAAGCGCTTGTAATGTAATAGTAGCGATCACGCTTCTATTCTTGAGGCCCGCTCGCTCTTTTTTTGACTATCACTAATTCTGTTTCTCCAACACCATAGGAGATTTTTACCGCTTTGACAACCATTCATAAGACAAGCTATATTGCTAATATGTCTGAATTGACATATAATTTCAAAAAACCTAAACTATGGACACAGCTAAACGCCAACGCCTACAAGCAGCAGGATGGACTATCGGAAAAGCAGAGGAATTTCTCGGACTTTCACCAGAAGAAACAGCCTTCATAGAAATGAAACTTGCACTGAGTAAAGCCATCAAACAAAACCGGATTAGCCAACAGATGACGCAGCACGAGCTTGCCCAAATAATTAAGTCTAGTCAGTCAAGAGTTGCTAAAATAGAAGCTGGCGATCCTTCCGCTTCCCTCGATCTTCTGATTCGCACCTTGCTTACCTTCGGTGCTACACGCCAAGACATTGCTGAGGTAATTCTTAACAGTGGTTCGTGACACATATCTCATTTTAACTGAATGACTCAAAGTACGCGCGAGCAATGCTATCCCGAGCGTGAATCGCCCTCAAAGCATCCATAACAAATATGAACATCAACGATCAACTCAAAACCATCCTAACTCACTTGCGATCGCACTTCGAGCAACTCTACGGCGATCGCCTTACCAACATGGTACTCTACGGTTCCCAAGCGCGGGGCGACGCACATCCCGACTCAGATATTGATGTTTTGGTGGTTCTCAAAGCACCAGTTCAAGCCGGTGAAGAAATTGATAGAACTCTCCCAATTGTAGCAGATTTATCCCTTCAAAATGACGTAGTAATTAGCTGCCACTTTATGAATGAAGAACGGTTTACTAATTATCAAGGCCCTTTGCTCAGAAATATCCGTAGAGAGGGAATTTTAATATGACACCCGCTCAATTAAACCTACTCCTCAAAGCACGTCAAAGCCTTGGGGCCGCCAGATTGATACTGGATGGCCAATACCCAGATTATGCAGCTTCTCGCGCTTACTACACAATGTTTTATATTGCTGAAGCATTTCTAGAAGGAGAAGGGCTATCTTTTTCTAAACATTCCGCAGTTATTAGTGCCTTTGGCCGAGAATTTGCTCGTACAGGGAGAGTACCTGTGAAATTTCACCAATTCCTAATTAGATCACAGGAATTACGAAATGCTTGAGACTATGGGGAAATTAATGCTGTAACGGCTAATCAAGCCGCAGAATCGATCGCCCAAGCTGAAGAATTTCTCGAATTAGCTGAAAAAATGATTGGAATTCTACCGCCACCCTAAATAAACGCGATCGCACTTTTAGCTCATTTCCCCTATTCCTGGGCCATCAAAGCGAACTCCCGCAGAGTTTTCCCAACAAAATATCCACCCTCTTTGACAAAATCGCCGCCGCAAGTCACCGGAATCCTTTCCTGATAAGCTTTTTCTGCCAAAATTAAATCATTTTCTTTCAATTCGAGATAGATTTTTTGCAACTTACCCACCACAAATCCCATCATCGTAACTTTACCAATTTCCTCGCCTGCTTCGCGATCGCATTTCACAACAAATCCTTGAATCTCAGTATTTTCCAAACAAGTAATTAAATCGCTTAAAATATCTAATTGGGAACGCTTTTCTACCTGTTCTAGTTCCTTGATCGTGTCACCCATCACTACACCATAATCATCAAAATTATGGGTGACAGGTTGCTTAATTTCAAATAATTCGCCCTTGTCGCTATGCTTGTGCCAAATCCAGGCTCTTCCATAAAACAAGCCTTCATTATGCCAGCCGTTTGTCTGCAAGTATTCTCCCAGAACTTGTGGCTCTATAGTCTTGAGAATTTTGTTGTCTCGCACAGTTACTTTCATGGTAAACCTCGTTGGCTAATGCGCTGCATCATGGATTCGAGAGCTTCTACGGTAAACAGATTACTGCGGGGCAAATCAACGGTTACACTGGTCGTATTTTGAGTTGCAGGCATCCCCAGCAGCGATACCCAATAGGCGCAATATCTCGTACACATTTCCTGTTCTGATTGCTGTATCCAGTCTCCTATATTTTCGGGGACTAAAACAACAACTAAAAGGCGAGGAACGAAGGAGTCGATTCTCAAATCGTTGTAGTTTTTGAGACTCAGAGGATATCGGATACAGTCGGTGTCGAGTAGAGCCCTTGATGTACATTTTAACTGTAAGTTAAGTTCTGGAAAGTTGGCGGGCCCCTCAATACCTACTGCTGTGAGGTGCAAGTCAATGCTGTTATCATCTGACTCTGGTTGATCCACTCTCACGCCAGCCACTGCTGCTACAGTGCGCACGTAAGCTTTACTAAATAATTCTTTTCGCTGATTCAGTTCCATTTAAACACAATTTCTATAAAAGGGCGATCGCGATCGCACATTGGTGTCAACTCACACGTCAAACTATCAGTCTCCCGTTGATCTAATAAACCCTCGATCCCCCCTAGCCCCCCTTAAGAAGGGGGGGACAAGAGCATTCAAAGCCCCTCTTCTTAAGGGGGAAATCCATTTCAAAGTCCCCCTTCTTAAGGGGGATTTAGGGGGATCGAGACTCGACTACAAACGAAATTTGTCAGAGCTTGAGACTTGAATTGACACGCTGGATCAACACCGCCCCTACAAATTAATGACCCCCCGCCGCCCCGGCCGCCCGTTTGAAAGCCTCATCCAACACTTCCGAAAGCGTCGGGTGCGTGTGAACTCGGAATGCTAAAGTGTTCACAGAATCGCGCTGGGCGATCGCATTTGCCGCCTCTTGAATCAAATCCGAAGCGTGCAAACCAAAAATGTGAACTCCCAACAATTCCCCATTATCTTTCCGGTAAATCACCTTCGCCATACCGTCGGTTTCACCCTCCGCAATAGCCTTAGAATTTCCCTTAAAATAACTCTTGACAGAAGCTACTTCAAACCCTTCTGCTTTTCCTAACTCCTTCGCCGCAGGTTCAGTCATCCCCACATAGCTAATTTCCGGGTGAGTAAAAGCCGCCGCCGGGATACTTAAATAGTCAACTTCGCGAGTCCGCCCGCAAATATTTTCGACTGCGGCAATTCCCTGAGCAGATGCAGTGTGTGCTAACATCATTTTGCCATTGACATCGCCGATCGCCCACAAATTCTGCACGGGTTCTCCCGCCACCAAAACCTGCATCTTGTCGTTCACCGGGATATAACCGCGCATCGTTTCTACGCCCGCAGTTTCTAACCCCAAATTCTTACTGACAGGAACTCGGCCCGTCGCTACCAAACAAGCATCAACTTCCAAAACTTCGACAATTTCCTTAGTTTTGAAATCAGCTAATTCAATAATGACCGGCGAACCAGGAGTAATCTTCTTCGCCAAAACACCAACTTTTGTTTCAATATCGCGGGGTGTAATTAACACCCGTTCTGCTAACTTAGCAATATCTGGGTCGAAAGTTGGCATTAATTGATCTAAGGCCTCAATCATCGTGACTTCACAGCCCAATGCAGTGTAAATATCGGAAAATTCCAAACCGATATAGCCACTACCAATAATTGCAATCCACTTCGGTAGCGATTCCAATCTGACAGCATCGTCGCTAGTAAATACAGTTTTGCCGTCAATTTCTATCCCTGGAGGGACAAAAGGAATTGAACCGGGAGCGAGGATAATATCCTTGGCGGTAATCGTTTTTTCGCCTTGATCGGTTTCGATGGTGATTTTTTGAGAACCGGCAATTTTCCCCCAGCCTTGGATGGTATCGACATTCAAACGCTTGAGGCTGTTGGTCAAGTCGCCACGCAGTTTGCTGACAATGGTGTTAGCATGATTGGCGATCGCTCCTCGATCGAAATCCACACTTCCCAACTGAATCCCCAAAGTCTTCAAATGGTGAGCATTGCGCAAATCCCGCACCCGCCCCGCAGCCGCCAGCAGCGCCTTAGAGGGAATACAGCCGCGGTTGACACAAGTTCCGCCCATGTCGCCGGCTTCGATAATTGCCACTTTCAGCCCGCAGCTAACGGCGTGGATGGCCGCGCCGTGTCCGCCGACGCCGGCGCCGATAATTGCTAAATCGTAATCAAATCCCTGAGTCACCTGATTCTCCTAGTTTTATTTCTATCTGAGGACTTAAGCAAAAATACAGTATTTTCGTGATTTAAAGCTGGTACATGGCGATCGCAATCCTGTAATAGCAGCGATCTTTGCATCAGTCCCGATCCTTATTTTCGACTAGACTAGGGTTAATTAGACAACTTTCCCCAGTAACTGAGATTTTTAGTCCTGGACGCCTAAATACCAAAGCACCCTCGCGTGGTCGAAGCGATCGCCAGTCTTAAAGGCTAAAATGCAGTATTTGCGTAAAAAACCCCGGTTTCTGCATCTTGGACTAATTTTTCACAGTTGATTGTTTTAAGTTGGGTATGTATGTATAAATTGTCAAGTAAACGGGGCTGAAGCTAAATGGGGTTGGAGAGTCGCATTGTCTGGTAGGACTTCTGGATTCGGTGATTGCCTTTTTTGGCTTCCCTTGTTGATTTTAATCTCGTTTTTGGGTCTAATTTTTGTAAGGCTTGGCATCTCGTAGAGTTTGTTTGCAATTTTACGGTCTTATGGAGTAGTTTATGATGGAAGACGATGACCAGAAAGATTCACGCCGGACCTCGGCTCAATCATTTTTTGAGTCTCTTGATGAATTGTTCGATTATATAGAAGCCAGCAGCAGTCCAGCCGTAGAACCTCAGTCTCCGGCTGTCGCTCCCAAGTCTTCTAGTGAGCCCAAGAAGCCTAAACCTGCGAAAATTAATTTGTCGGATTTTGAAGATGCGATCGCCGATTTAGAACAGTTTATCCAGAACAAGCGACGACCGCGCCCAGAATCTAAGGAATAGCAGAATTTCCTAACCGCCGCGAAGAAGGCTATACTATTTAGTGGCTTTCTTTTTGAGCTTTGACTGCTGCTGGGGTAATCGGCTCGATCGCACTTCTATGGCTCTATTGTCGATCGCACCCAAAGGCATTTCCACCACCTCAATATCGTGGCGGAACTTCACCGCAATGTCAGCACCATTAATAATCGCCCCCAACAAGCGCGGGGATTTACTCGACTCCTCGTCATCAGATTCGAGCAACTGATCCGCAGCTTCCGACAACATACTCGATAGAGTATAACCAGGCCGCGCCACCAAAATCATACCGTCAGTGTAAGGTTCCAGGGTGAGGGCGTCATTGCACTCGCTCAAAGCCGGAGAGTCCACCACCACAAAATCGAAGCGATTGCGAACATCCTGGAACAATCTCCGCATTTCGCTGGATTCGAGTACCCCCGCAGCCTGGGGCAAAAAGCCCGGACTCGGTATGACGTATAGGTTTTCTACATTGGGTACTAAACGGACACACTCGCTGATATTGCCGTAATAGTGTAAAGGTTCTACGGCCGCCAGAGGATCGATCGCGATTTGCAGACATTCAATGTGAGAAGCCTCGCGCAAATCTGCTTCAATTAACAAAGTCCGTTTGCCCGATCGAGCTGAGGCAATAGCCAAATTGTACGCGCTAAAGGTTTTTCCCTCCTGGGCCGCGGCGGAAGTTAGCAATACCACCTTCACCGGTTTGTGACCAATCCGGCGTAAATTACTGCGCAACCGCTCGTAAAATTCTAAATAGGGCGAATTGGCATCCAGGGCGATCGGCATCTCCAAGCCGTAGGAATCAAGGATAGACACTTCCGGTAACACACCCAGTATTGCCACTTCCTTTTCCGCCAAAGCAGCCCGTACCTCTTCCCAACTATAAAACTTGCCGTTGAGCATCCCCAGCAAAAATATCAACCCGCCGCCCAACAGCAATCCCACAAAGCCTCCCACCGCCAGCATCACCGACAAACCTCTCTTGGTGGACTCAACGTCATCAGTTTTTGGCAATTGGGCAATTGTCAAACTACCTGTAGTCTCGGCTACCGCCGCTTCAGCATCTACCAAAGCCGACTGCATTTTATCGTAGAGAGCTTTTTTGAACCCGACTTGCTGGGCTAAACGGGCTTGTTCTAATTGCTTATTAGGAATTGTGGCGTGTTGTCGGCGCAATTCTTGTTCTGTTTTCTCCACTCCCTTGATTTGCTGTTGCACAACTTCTTTTTGTGTTTGCAAAGCAATCAAATTTTGAGCTAACTGTTGTCTGGCGGGATCTAAGGCAGAATCTACTCGAATTCGATCGGCACTTTGGAGTGGAGCACTGACACCGTTACCGCCTAGCACCTCCGATTGTCGCTGCTGCAATTGTTGGTCAAAAGCTTGTTTTTGTTTGACCAATTCTACAATTTTCGGGTGTTCTTCCTGCAAGTCGCTCCGCAGAATTTTGAGCTGAGATTCGAGGGAAAAAATTTGCACTCGCAGTTGGCCAATAATCGGGTCGGCAGAGAGTGCTTGAGAGACGTAAGCTTGATCCACATTTAATCCCAAGCGATTTTGCAAGCTGTTGATTTGAGCTTCAATTGCTCCCAACTGCACTCGCAGTTGTCGCTGCTGCTGTTCGCTACTGGTGATTGCTTGGGGCAAAGTACCGCTCTGAGCTGCTAAAATAGAGGTTTGTTCTCGTTTTTCATAGGCTTCGAGTTTTTCCTCTGTCTCTCTGAGTTCTTGAGTGACTTTTGGCAAACGCTTGTTAATTTGGACTATGGTTTCTCGCAGTCGGGAAGTATTAATGGTTTGGCTGCGATCTACCATTTCTGTCATCAATATCTCTGCTACTATTTCGGCTTTTTTGCGATCGGCATTTTTGTATAAAACTTGAATCAAAGCGCTGGGGTCATTATTCTTAATCGGCATCTTTACCTGCACGTTTTTTGCCAGCCTTTTAGTCATATCTTCTAGTTCTTTTGCAGCTTCTTCCTTATTTATTTTTGCTGCTGATTCTTTATTAGATTTTTTTGCTGCTGCTTGGATGAGTTTTTCTGCTGCTCCTTCAAGCACTTTTTTATCCAGCAACATATCTTTAGTTATTTCTTGTCCTTCCTGTTGAATTTTAGTAGTAGTCGCTGAAAAAATCACCGTTGGGCGGCGGTAGGCGAGCATACCTGATGCTATGTAAATTGGCCGCGGAGTTGGCTGCACGGCCACTACTCCCGACACGCCCACAGTCACAGCTAAAGTAGCCAATCCCACCCATTTGTATTGGTCGAAAGCAATTAAATAACGTTTAACAACTGATAAAGTCATAGTGATTATTGACTACTGTGGAATATTGGTTATTTGTTATTGGTTATTTGTTATTGGTTAACTAATTCCCATTATTCGTAGGTACGAACAAATTTTTTACCCCATTTCTCAATTGTTCAAAAAACAAAATAAATCCCAAAATATCGCGAAATGGTCGAGTAAAACTATTGATAGCAAAACCAACTCGCTCTACCAGATTCCTACCAATCACAATCACATCATTATCTTGCAACATTGGATTCTGAGAAAGATTTCCCTCCAAAGCAGCTTTAGCATCTATCTTGCGGTTGACAGCTCGACCTTGCTTTTGGTCAAACCGAATCAAGGCAATGTTCCGCATATCCGCAAGATTTACAGGCAAGTTGTTGAGAGCATCCAAAAAGGTACTACCATTTTCTATGTAGAAAGAGGTCAAACCACCACTAGCGTAACTCAAAACTCGAACATAGATCCGGGGTTTGATTAAGGTAGAGCGCGAAACCAAAGTCTTGTCGTAGTCCAGATTTTTCTGAGTAGCATCCAGTTCAGGAATAATAATCGCATCTCCAGAAGCTAGGGGGAAATCAAACAAATCCCTAGCCCTTGCTAGGGGAGTGTAGAGGTCGATGGGTTCTTCCACAGATGTGCCGTTCACCAGTGTCCGTCGCACTCGTACCGCGCGCAAATCAGCTTTTGTGGTAACTCCCCCCGCAGCCACCAAAGCGGCAGAAATTCGCCCACCACCGGCCGGAAGCGTGTAAAAACCTGGTTTGCTGACTTCTCCGGTGACAGTGACTTGGACAGGGGTACTGGCTGCTGCGAGGCTGTACCTAGATGCTAAATCTTGATCGGATTTGCGATCGGGGGTAGTCTGTTGATAAGGTATGACGATCGCATCTCCGTCCTCTAAACGCAAATCTGGGGGAGAAATCCCAGTTTGTAACGGTGTCAAAATGTCAACTATTTGCTCAGCAACAGCGCCAGACGGCAGTGTTCGCCGCACCCGTACCGCCCGCAGTTCAGCAGTAGGAGTAGTACCACTGGCGGCTGCGAGGGCGGCGGGAATTTGGGGGGTTTGCAGGGGATAAAAACCGGGTCTGGCAACTTCTCCTGTGACTGTCACGACTACAGGGCGCTGAACCAGCAGGGATGCGAAGACTTGGGGATTTTTCAGAAATTGGGCCAAACGTTCGCGGAGGCGCTGTTGTGTTTCTTCCACCGTCAGGCCGCGCACATTTACAGTGCCTATCAGTGGCATGATAATTATGCCTTCGGGGCTGATAGCACCTGTAAAATTGAGTTCTGGGAAGCGCTGAACTTGAATTGCAATCTGGTCTCCTGGGCCTAGTCGGTAGGGTCGATTGCGAAATGCTGGGTTGATGTCTGTGTTGGGTGTTGCTGGTGGCGGTGTGGGTACTGGTAGTGGCGGGCGATCGAGCAATTCGGAACTAGGAATCACAGGTTGTGCTAAAGTCTGTTGAGGAAAAACTTTGGCATTGAAACCCCAAAATATAGTTGTAAAAAATAGAGTCCAAGTAGTTGAATAAAGAGCAGTCAGGGAAAAAGCAACATAATTTTTATTCATTTTAAAATGTCTATAATTCATGCTCAATTAAATTATTTTTGATAAATTGTATTTTCCTATTCCCTTCCCCTTGGTGGGGGTTGCCGGATTTTTTCAAAAAGTTTCTGCCATTAATTTAGCCTGCACAATTTCAGCCAGAGATTTGAGGATGGGTTCAGCTATTTTAATGTCTGTATCAGGTTCAATGGGAACAATGATGCACACAGCTACCCAGGAGGCACGATGATTTGACAGTCTCGCCATGCTGTCTTCCCAAAACCAGCTACTTGTTGCGGGAGAACCCCCGTTTTGCCAAGCGTACCATTGTAAGACCGCAAAGGTGTGTTGGGCACTCCGGCTGCGGAAAAACCTAGCTTTGATGGTTGTAGTCTCTGCGTTTGGTACTGGGTTTAAATTAACTATAAACGGCAAAGTGCGATCGGCATCTGTTTGCCACCGATGAAACCCTTTGATATCCAGCCATTCCACCTGGGGCTGGTCTTTGGGGCCATTTTGAGGCAACATTAATAAAATTGCCATTGTTTGAGGATTTTTAATTTCTTGAACCAACCACTTGTGACCGCCAATTAGTACGTTATTCTGCACCTGGATTACCTCCCAGCCGGGAAGTGTCAACCCATTTTGACGTAAAGTTTTTAATTGCTTGAGGTTGGTCACTGCGGGCTGATTTGTCCAGGGCCACCTTCCCGTACCATAGCCCGGAATTGCTACTGCCCCAACCAGTACCAGTAAAAACATAATTACGATTATTTTAAATAACTGGTATCGCCTTAGTAGTTTGCGTGCTGAAATCATTTTTTTAATTGCCAGACTGGCTTGGGAAATATTTTTCCATACCGTCGATCAAAAGTACCAATAAACCTAGTATACAAGCAGAATATAAATCTCCACCCCATCCTGCGTGTAGCCAAGTAAACAGTCCTACTTTCTCGGTGCCGTGAAAGTAAGTGAGTAAAGTATTGCGGAGGATATTTGAACTAATACTAATGATAGATGTACTCGCTAGAAATAAAATGCTTTTTTTGCAGGAATTCCCAACTCCTGTCCAGTCCAGCAGCATTAAGCTAACATACAGACTGGTAAACAGCATTTTTAGACCCGCACAGTGGGGTGCAACCTCTACAATGCGATCGTTGACATACAGATAAACTTCTTCTACTCTGACATTAAGACCAGCTTTGATTAAAATTAAGCCCGATATTTCCGCAATTAAGTGCTGCAAAGGCAAGGCGTAGGGTTCGATTAAGTAAGGAATGTGATTTGGCGAACCGAGCCATATAAAAAAAAGTGGTATTCCCTGCAATTTGAAGCCTGGGATTCCTTTTAAACACAAGCAAATACTCCCTAGCATTAGGGACAGAGATAAATTTACCAAATCGCTTAATCTACTCACATAAAAAATGGTCGCTAGTAGCAGTAAAACTAATCCTAAATTATGGGGGGAGTTGGGTAACTTCCGCCAGCTATTTAGATTCGTCCAAGCTATATAAGCTGCGTAGGGTAAACCAATAATTCCGTGGCTGAAGTATTCGTGTTCTATGCTAATGTTTTTGTTGAACCATCCGTCATACCAGTGTAATACCAGGGGGGCATACAGCAGCACTAGGAGTACCGTAATACCTTCTTCTAGGAGGTATCGCTTTAGGATGCGAATTGGGCGCTGGATTTGCATTATTTTAATTTTTTTTAGTTGTGATTCTTGAGTTCAACATTTTTTAATTTGACACTCAAAGGATTTGACAACGGAATTTATACTGATTGATACATCATCACTTTAACTTATGTTAACAATTAGCTATTAAAGGATGATGCGATCGCCTCAACAACCTGCTCAATCTGAGTATTACTCAATCCGGGATACATTGGCAATGACAAAATCTGTTGACACAGGGTTTCTGTATGGGGAAAGTCCCCTGGGTTGCCTAAGTTTTGGTAGGCTGGTTGCAAGTGACAAGGTACGGGATAGTGAATGCCTGTTTGAATGCCATTTTCGCCTAGTTTTGCTTGAAGGGTATTGCGGTTAATTGAGCTTTTCTCAGTAACTTGAATGACGTAGAGGTGATAAATGTGACCGCTGCTGCTGTGGTTGGCGATCGGTATAATGCCTTTGTGTTTGAGGGGTTCTAATAGGGTATTGTAGTATTGGGCGGCTAAAGTGCGTCCGCGATTCCATGTTTCTAAATACGGTAATTTAACGTTGAGTACGGCAGCTTGCAAATTGTCGAGGCGGCTATTAGTGCCGATTTCTGTGTGTAAATATTTGCTTGGTGCGCCGTAATTGCGTAAAGTTCGCATTTTTTGTGCTACCTCTGCATCGTTGGTAATTAACATTCCCCCATCCCCAAAAGAGCCAAGGTTTTTGCTAGGATAAAAGCTGAATGCTGCTGCTTTGCCACAGGAACCTGCACGGTATCCTTCTTTGGAAGCTAGATGGGCTTGGGCCGCATCTTCAAAGATGATTAAATTGTAGCTTTTGGCAAGGTCTAGCAGTTGTGTAGGCGACACCATTTGACCGTATAAATGCACCGGAATAATTGCTTTGGTTTTTGAGGTAATAGCTGTGGCGACTGCTGTGAGGTCAATCAGGGCCGTTTCCGGGTCACAATCTACGAGAATAGGTGTAGCCTTGGCTTGAATCACGCCAATTATGGTCGCGATAAAGGTGTTGGCGGGGATAATAATCTCGTCCCCTGGATGGATGCCACAAGCTTGCAGTCCGAGGGCGATCGCATCTGTTCCACAAGCTACTCCTATACCATATTTTACACCACAAGCTGTGGCAAAGGCTGTTTCAAATTCTGCCAGTGCTTGACCTAAAATAAAGTCGCCTTGAGCGATGATTTTGGCAATTACTTGTTGTATTTTGGTTTGAATTGGTTCGTTTTGCAGGGAGAGGTTAACTAGGGGAATTTTGGGCTGGCGACTACTCATACATCAGAGGGATACGAATTATTTATATTAACATTGAAGTGCGGATATTTTTGAATTTATTTTAACCGCAGAGGGCGCAGAGAGCGCAGAGGAAAAGAGGAAGAGAGGAGAATAGCGATCGCGTTTTTCGTGAATTGTCAACGAGTTCATAATCTTCCGCTAAAATAGAATCAGATAATTTTCCCGAAATCAAACTCATGGAATATAAACAGCTCGGCGACAGCGATTTATTAGTATCGGAAATCTGTTTGGGTACGATGACTTATGGTCAGCAAAATACTGTGGAGGAAGCCGCACAACAACTCGATTTTGCCACAGACAGAGGTGTCAATTTTATTGATACAGCAGAAATGTATCCTGTGCCAGCTAAGCCAGAAACTCAGGGGAAAACAGAGGAATATATCGGTGAATGGTTGGTGAAGCATCAGCGGGATAAAGTCATTTTAGCTACTAAAATAGCTGGGCGCAGTTCTCGATTAAAGTGGATTCGGGAAGGGAAAAACCAGCTCGATCGCCAAAATGTCGAAACAGCACTGAATGACAGTCTCAAACGCTTGCAAACGGACTACATCGACCTCTATCAGATCCACTGGCCCGATCGCTACGTGCCACTATTTGGCGCGCCGGATTACGACATCGCCCAAGAACACGAAACTATACCAATTCTGGAACAGTTAGAGGTGTTTGCTGATTTAATTAAAGCTGGAAAAATCCGCTATTTGGGTTTGAGCAATGAGACTCCTTGGGGAGTTTCCGAATTTTGCAATTTGGCAGAAAAACACGGTTTGCCGAAGGTTGTTTCGATTCAGAATGCTTTCAGTTTGAGCAATCGGACTTTTCACCTAAATTTAGCGGAAACTTGCCGTTTTAAGCAGGTGGGATTGATGGCTTACAGTCCTTTGGGGTTTGGGCTATTGACTGGTAAATATTTGCAGGGAATTCCTGAAAATTCGCGACTGGCTTTGTTCGCTGGATTCGGTCAGCGTTATGATAAAACTAATCTGAATGATGCGGTGAAAGCGTATGTTGAGATTGCTGCTAAATACAATTTAAGTCCGGCACAAATGGCTTTGGCTTATGTGCGATCGCGCTGGTTTGTCACGAGCACAATTATCGGTGCAACTAGCCTCGAACAGTTGGAGGAAAATCTCAGTAGTTTGGAGGTGAATTTGGATCGGGAGATTGTGGCAGAAATCAATGCGGTGCACGCTAAGTATCCGAATCCGACACCGTAAGCTAATTAGTAGGTTGGGTTGCGTTACTCAACCCAACCTACTAATTTTTTAAGATTATGTATATTGTACAAATATTTCAAAGGAAGAAATACCATAAATCCACATTAATTGTGCAATAAAAATAAATTATGATAGCAAAGTATACAAAATTAAAAACTAGATGGCTAACCTTAAACCTCAAAAAGAGAAGTTGAGTTCTAAGATTCCGGCTGGGGTAAGTGGATTACGGCAAGCCTTTCATTCTCATCTTAGCGCCTATGAAAAAACAAGAGATACTTTCTCTACTTCCTCTTACCTGCTTCTCTTTTATGCTGCTGAATGTGGCATGAAGAGTGTGTGGTTAAAACGCAATAATCTGAAAACGACAAATGATATTGCAGACTCAACAATGTTATCTCCAGATGGTCATAACTTAAATAGATGGAAAAAAGAACTCAGAATTTCTGCTAGCATTGATAATGCGCCTGCTTTCAGCTTGGCTGTTGGTGGAGCTGACTTAGAAGTAGCCAAAGCTCATCAGGTATGGCGGTATGGGATTCGCATGGACTCTGACAAAGAAAAAAGAGTGGTTGAATGGTTGGAAAAAGTTTGCCATTGGGTTAAAGAGGAAATAAATCGATGATTCCGTCAGATATTCGTCTATATACTTGGGTTGATGTAGAACAAGTCTTGCTGCGAATGCAAGAGCAAAATAATTGGCCAGAATGGTTGGTTTGGGCGAGGGCTTATTGGGATGAGTTAACGATAGGAATTCGTCCGGGCACTCAAGCACAAGCTTCAGCTTGGCTGCAAGATGTCTACGATCCTCGCTACCGAGTTCATTCACAGCCAGAAATAGTACAGGGTTTAATTATTTTAGAAAGTTTACCTGAAAATGAACGTACCCTACCGATTTTTTTCGAGGAAACAGAAGAACAACCGCCGATTCCTAGATTGACGCCCAGTTTATCCAGGCCAGGAGTGCTTTGGCAACGGTGCCAAGATATTGAACGTCCAGATAACTTATCCCCAGATGTTCCGCCAGTAGTTGCTTTTCATTCCTTTAAAGGTGGCGTTGGACGCACAACTCATGCTCTAGCTTTAGCACAGGCTCTAACGGAAGATAAACATAAAGTGCTCCTGGTAGATGGAGACTTAGAAGCACCTGGAATTAGTTGGGTTTTTGAGCGCCGATTACCTAATCCTAGTGTCTCCTTTGCTGACCTGATCGCCCTCGTTCACGGCGATGCTTCTCCTGACGCTGTAGATGCTGTTCAATTAGTAGCAGATAGAATTCAAAATGCTCTAATTGATGGGATTTATGTGTTGCCTTCTTTCCGTTCAAACGAAAATTTTACTGCTTTAGAAATCCGACCAGAACATCTTTTTCAAAGTGCTAAAAACCCTTTTATATTAACGAATATTTTAGCTATTCTTGGTCAAGCTTTAGGTGCTGATTTTGTGATAGTAGACCTGCGGGCTGGACTTTCTGAACTTTCTACAGGTCTAATTTTAGATCCGCGAGTGTACCGTATTTTTGTTACCACTTTAAGCGCACAGTCTATTTCAGGAACAGTCAGACTTCTAGAGCTTCTTGGAGAAAGGGCGCTTTCGAGGAGAGATACTGAACCATTGCCTGCATTGATTATTAACCAGATTCCGGACCAGGAGCGCCCCAGCGATATAGTATTGGAAGCGGAAACTAAATTACTGGAAGCTGCTAGTCCGTTTTTAGGGGAAGGTGGCGAACCTGTGAGAGTCTTGACATCATTTACTGATGGTTTACTGGTTTTGCCTCCTACTTGGGAAGAGGTAGTCACTCGTTTGTTGCGATCGGGAATTGTGGATGCTGTACGTCCTATCGTAGAATGGTTGCCCGTTGTTCAGCGCAGCGCACCTATTGAAGACCCCCTTTCTAGCTTGAATTCCCAAAGAGAAGAACTGAGCAAGATAGCCAAACAATTAGTATTTGCAGAAAATGCAGAAGTCAATGACTTTTTAGCTACCACTCCCTTGCGACACTTGGCTTCAGATCACCGCCGCCGTCTGCCTATTGCAGTAATAGTTGGTGCCAAAGGTTCAGGTAAAACTTATACTTTTCTTCAGATTGTTTCCCGAAAAAATTGGCAACAATTTGCTATCGATGCTGGTGCAATAGATGTCCAAACTAACGCGGTTATTTGCCCGATTATAGAGTCAAGTAATCTGCAAGAATCGGCTCAAAAGATAGTCCGAGAAGTGCGAATAAATGCCGCAGATGTGTTGGGTTTCGAGCAGCCGACAGATGCCAGTTCTATTCGCGACTATATCAGAGAAGGTTATGGGCTGAATCTTCACGAAGGGGAGTGGCGCGATCGCTGGTTAAATGTTATGGCTTGGGGTGTTGGCTTCGAGCATACAAAAACAAAATCCCAACAAGCAGATACTACAAGAGAAAATGCTGGGAGAAGATTAACTGAGTATCTAGCCCTCGCAAAAAAACAACTGGTTGTGGTTATTGATGGCTTAGAAGACCTTTTCCAAAACTTTGCGAGCGATAGCACTCAACAAACTGCTATTCGATCTTTGCTTCAGGATGTCCCTGAATGGCTGGGGCAACAGCCTAGTCTTCCATTAGGTATTATCATTTTTGTGCGACGCGATATGGTGCTTGCTGCTGTGCATCAAAATCCTGCTCAAATGATTGCTAGGTATGAACCTTATGCTTTGCAGTGGAATCGGGAAGAAGCTCTAAGACTGGTTGCTTGGGTAGCTAATTTAGCGAAAATACTTCCCGATATTAATATTACAAAACTTCAGGATATGAGTGAAGTCGAGCTTACTGAAGCTTTAATACCTTTATGGGGTAAAAGACTGGGAAGTGAGCGATCTAAAGAAGCAGGTTCTGCCAGATTTGCGATCGCAGCGCTGTCAGATTTCAGAGGACAAATTCAAGCAAGAGATTTAGTACGTCTGCTACATTTAGCGGCCAATAATTCTGTCAATGATACCCGTTGGGAAGACAGAATACTTGTCCCGACTGCGATTAAAGGGGCATTGCGTGAATGCAGTAGCGAGAAAATACAAGAAATTGAAAATGAAAACACTAGCTTAAAAAATGTATTTGCTAAGTTACGCAACTTACCAGAAGAAAAGCGAAAAATTCCATTCACCAGGGAGATGATGGAACTCTCAGTAGAAGGAATGAAAATCTTAGAAGATAATGGTGTAGTCATCCGTGAAAATGATGAATATTATATGCCGGAAATTTTCCGTTTGGGGTTAGGATTTTCACTGACGGCTACTGGGCGTCCGAGAATTATAGCTTTAGCACGCCGTGCTGGACAGAAGTCTTGAGAGAAACAATTATAAAGCCCATTTTGAACAGGCAAGATGCCTGTTCCACGGTAAATATGGTCGATGTTTAATGTCCCAATAACTTATCCCGCAAATGCTTAATGCGATCGCGCAACTTACCAGCCTCCTCAAACTCCAACTTCTTCGCCGCCGCCTTCATCTGCGTCTCCAAGCGCCCGATTAACTGAGGAATCTCATCCAAAGATAACTCGTTTACCTGTTCGTAAACCTCATCCAACTGCTGCGAGTTCAGCTTGCGCGACACATCCAGAAACGCCAGAATCGCATTACTCGATCGCTTTTTGGCGATCGGCTGCGGCGTAATCCCGTGCATCTTATTGTACCCCAACTGGATACCCCGACGGCGATCGGTTTCATCGATCGCCTTAACCATACTATCCGTCAAATTATCCGCATACAAAATCGCCTGTCCCCGAATGTGGCGCGCCGCCCTTCCAATCGTTTGAATCAAAGAACGTCCCGATCGCAAAAACCCCTCCTTATCCGCATCCAAAATCACCACCAGAGACACCTCCGGCAAATCCAAACCTTCCCGCAACAAGTTCACACCAATCAATACATCAAACTTACCATCCTGCAAATCTTGGATAATTTCGATGCGTTGAATCGACTGAATTTCTGAGTGCAAATACCGGACTCTAATCGCCCTTTCTTGCAAATATTCCGTTAAATCTTCCGCCATCCGCTTCGTTAAAGTCGTCACCAAAACCCGCTCATTCAGACTGACTCTCTCATTGATTTCACCCAACAAATCATCAATTTGTCCAGCCGTCGGACGCACAAATATCGTCGGATCTACCACTGCCGTCGGTCGGATTACCTGTTCGGCAACTCTGCCTTCAGAAATCTCGATTTCCCAATCCCCTGGCGTTGCAGACACAAAAATGCACTGATTGGCTTTTTCCCAAAATTCCTCTGCTTTCAAAGGACGATTGTCCGCCGCACTCGGCAAGCGAAAACCGTGTTCGATCAATGTTTTTTTGCGCGCTTGATCGCCGTTGTACATTCCCCGAATTTGCGGTACTGTGACGTGGGATTCATCGATGACTAACATCCAATCTTTGGGGAAATAATCAATCAAACATTCCGGCGGTTCCCCGGCATTTCTGCCTGCTAAATGGCGGGAATAATTCTCGACTCCGTTGCAGTAACCGACTTCTCGGAGCATTTCCAAATCGTAGCCTGTACGGTCTTTTTGTCGTTGTGCTTCTAATATTTTTCCATTTGCTTCTAATTCTTCCAGTCGTAATTCTAGTTCTTGTTCAATTGCGTTACAAGCTGCTTCTAATTTCTCTTTTGGCGTGACAAAGTGGCGGGCTGGATAAATATTCAAAGCATCTGTACTTTGGATGATTTTACCTGTCACTGGGTCAATGTAGCGAATGGCATCGATTTCGTCCCCGAAGAATTCAACGCGAATAATTCTATCTTCGTAGGCGGGGCCAATTTCCACGACATCGCCTTTGACGCGAAATTTGCCTCTACCTAAATCTATGTCATTGCGGCTGTATTGGACGTTAACTAAATCTCGCAATATTTGTCGCTGATCGACTTCCATTCCTACTCGCAAAGGGATAGCAGCTTTCAGATATTCGGCGGGCATTCCCAAACCGTAGATGCAGCTAATGGAAGCAACGACTATGACATCGCGGCGTTCAAAAAGCGATCGCGTGGCTGAGTGCCGCAACATATCGATTTCGTCGTTAATTGCTGCGGTTTTTTCAATGTAAGTATCGCTGACGGCGATGTATGCTTCCGGTTGATAATAGTCGTAATAACTGACAAAATATTCGACTGCATTGTTGGGGAAAAAATTACGCAGTTCGTTGCACAATTGAGCGGCAAGGGTTTTGTTGTGGGCGAGCACTAAGGTGGGCTTGCCGATCTTTTCAATCACCGCTGCAATCGAAAAGGTTTTGCCCGTACCTGTGGCACCGAGTAAGGTTTGAAATCGATCGCCTGCTTGGATGCTGTGGACGAGTTGGGCGATCGCTTGCGGTTGGTCGCCCGTAGGCTCAAAGGGCGCTTGCAGTTGAAAAGATGCTGCCGCAGTTATCATAGGAAAATGTAGCTATTACTAATAAATATTAACAAAAATGCAATTAATTTGCAATTTAGTTGAGAAACTTGTTAGGATTTATCATATTATTTTAATCATCCATCAAAAGAGAAAGCAGAAAGCTCAAAAACGTAGCTTTCTCAGTCCTGAGCTTTCCGAACCCAACAATCAAGGCCCAATAATCAAAAGGAAAAAAATTATGAGTCTCACCCCCAAAGGTAAAGGCAGTGCGATCGCCCGTCGTGGTAAAGCAGCTTCCAAAAGCGAAGCGACAGTAGCCAGCGACGCCAAAGCAACTGGAATTCAACTCTATCTACCCCCTGCCTTGCCCCACCGCCCTATTGGCCCAAACGATTTTACCGTGAGCGAGATCGTTTCGATATCAGGAAATCGCCCGATCGGCGTTAACACCCTACACATCAGCGAAACCTACGGCATTGTGGGCAACCGCCCGGTAGAAGCCAGTGACTTGGAAGTAGTCGCTACCCTGGGGAGACGCCCGATCGGTGCCAGCACCATGCAAGTCAGTGAAATGTTCAGTATGTCCGGTGCGCGGCCTGTGGGTGTCAGCACTCTTCACATTGATGAAGTTTACTCCACAATGGGTGGAAATCGCCCCATTGCCTCCAATGACATTGACGATAGCTCTACTTTAATGGGATTTTTAGATTAAGTTGTCCTTCGTGGTTATGGGTTAGTTGTTATTAGTTAGTTGTGAAAGACTATATATTTTAGGATTGCCTCAAGCAAAACTACAGTATTAACTAACAAATAACAAATAACAAATAACCACTAACTAATTGGTGGCTGCTGATATTTATTCAACAAAGCTGCAAAGCGTTTGTAATCAAAAGGCTTCCTCAAATACTCCGCAGCCCCCAATTCAAAACCCTGATTTTTGTCGTCCAAAAAAGTCATCATAATCACCGGAATATCCGCCAAATCCGGGTCTGCTTTCAAAGCAGAAAGTACCGTCCAGCCATCCATGCTCGGCATCATTACGTCCAGAGTAATCGCATCGGGCCGCAACTCCTTAGCTAACAGCAGCCCCCCTTCACCGCTAGCGGAGGAATGCACTCGAAAACCCTGTTTGGACAAGCAGCGAGTCATTAAATCCCGTGTGTCTGGATCGTCGTCAATTACCAGCACTGTAGAATTTGGTTCTAGGGAAATAGCCGCTCGCACTTCATCCATGTTTTCGTTTTCTACTACATCTATTTGTGAATATAAATCAGACTCATTTTCTAATTCTCGATCGCCCCCAGCTTCTGTTTCGATTTTAACTACCACCGGCAACCGGATCGTAAAAGTAGAACCGCTTTGAAACTCGCTCTCGACAGTAATATCACCCCCCATCATCTGGCAAAACTTCTTGCTAATGATTAGCCCCAAACCAGTACCGCCGTACTTGCGAGTAGTAGAGTCATCCGCTTGGGAAAAAGCCCCGAACAGATTCATCATCTGATCCTCAGTCATACCAATGCCTGTATCCCTGACTTGAAACACGATGGACTGCGGGTGAAACCTAGACTCAACATTGAGTTTTTCCTCGGAATTTTGGCAAGGAAAAACGGCCCATTCTTCCTTCCAAACACTAATCGTAATTTTGCCTCCATTAGTAAACTTAGCAGCATTACTCGCCAAATTCAGCAGCGCTTGCCGCACTTTGGCAGAATCAGCCCGCATCGTGCCAAGATGGGGCTGGCAATCCACCACCAGAGTATTACTATTTTTCAGCGCCTGGGGTTTAACAGTAGTTACCACTTCTTCCACCACATTTGACACCAGGAAAGTCTCCAAAAACAGAGTCATTTTTCCCGCCTCAATTTTAGAAATATCCAGGATGTCGCTAATAATACCTAGCAACTGCTTGCCTGCTATATTAATGCTTGCCAAATCCATCACAAAATCTTCTTCGCCGAGTTCCTGAGCCTCTTCTTGCAGCAACTCACTATAGCCGAGAATCGCATTTAAAGGTGTTCGCAATTCGTGGGTCATATTTGCCAAAAATGTACTTTTAGCCCGGTTGGCGGCTTCGGCAGCATCCTTAGCGATTTCTAATTGTCGGCTACGTTCCTCTAGCTGCTGGCGACGGACTTCCAAGCCGTTGAGCAAACTGCTAATTTGCTGTGCCATTGTATTGAGAGTAGAAGACAGCACGCCGATCGCATCATTAGAAATAATCGGCGATCGAGCCGTCAAATCACCGCTGGCAATCATGGACGCAGTTTTTCGCAGCCAGCCAATCTTCCTAATCAGTGCCGAAACCGACACCAAAGCAACTATGCCGGCGATCGAACTCAAAATCAGAGCCCCCATCAGCCAACGCTGAGTGCGGCTCACCACCCCCAAAGTCTGCTGCACTAGCACCGCCATTACTTCCTCAGAAACTCCCCCTTCCACTGAGGCTGATTTAATCGCCAGCACATAGTTTTGCATCTCCATAGTACCGATCCACCCGATGCCCACGGCCATCCAAGTTATCAATACCAAGATCGTAAACAGCCCGATCAAAGAAGCGCGAGTTCCCACCGATATCTGCTTGGAAACGAGTGCTGCCGCCCAAGGATAATTTTTGAGGAAAGGATCGGGACTCACCGATGCGCCAGAATTCCAAATCTCGTCAATTTGACCATCTAACCTCACCTTCCCAATGCGCACTGTTTTCCAGGTATGCTGCGTTTTGGCATCTATTTTTACCATCCCAGAGGGTGCGGCAAACTCAATATTTTTAGCAGCCTCCCTCACTTTTACCACTTCTATAGAACCCGCTTTTTCTACTGCTTTTTTCCACAGATAAACACTCAAATAAGCAGCTTCGATGGGGTCATCTGTAACTCGATTTTGCCCATATTTTTCTTTATAGGCTTTCACAAATTCACGATTTTCTGGTGTATCAACTGTTTGAAAATAGTTCCAAACCACCAAATGCCCCGCCATGTTTTCAGGTCCGATCGCCCGTACTTCTTCCTCTGCTACACTTACCGACATCACCGGCAACTGATCCGCCGTCACCCCGGCTTCCCGCAGCTTTTGGAAAAAAGCCACGTTGCTATCGCCGTTGAGAGTGTTCAGAATGGCATCAGGTTTCACTGCTAGAATATGGGCGATCACCTCATCAACATCCCTCGAACCCAGTGGCAGATAAACTTCCCCCGCCAACACCCCGGAGAGTGCCGCCAGTTGAGCTTTCACAATCTGATTTGCCGTGCGGGGAAAAATATAATCCGAACCCAGGAGAAAAATTTTCCGCTTCGACAGTCCCAGCAAGTAATCCACCCCAGGTACAATCTGTTGATTGGGAGCAGCACCAGTGTAGAAAATGTGCCGAGACTGTTCGAGTCCTTCGTACTGTAACGGATAAAACAGCAACCCATTGAACTCCTCGAACACTGGAAGCACCGCTTTGCGACTGGCCGAAGTCCAGCATCCAAATACTACCGCCACCTGTTGTTCTAGGAGTAATTGCTTAGCTTTTTGAGCAAAAGTTTGCAAATCGCTTGCGCCATCTGCGATAACTGCTTCTACTGGGTGTCCGAGCACTCCTCCGCTGGCATTAATTTCCCCAACAGCTAGCAGCGTCGCATCTTTAACTGAAATTCCGCTGACAGACATGGTGCCTGTCAGCGAATGCAACACGCCTACTTTTATTGGCGGGCGATCGGTGGCGGCTGCTTTCAAGGGATTACTGCTCCTTGCTCCCATAGGGTTTGACATACTTTTTACTAACTTATAAATTTTAGTTCTATCTGGGACAGTCGATCGGGAATGCTAACTGTTCTTTTCTAAATTGTTTAACCCCACCTTAACAAAACTTTGCAATTGGTACAGTCTATCGACCTGTAACTAGCTGGTATTTTGCCCTTGGGACGGTCAAGTGCCACTCGCCCTCAAACCTTTGCCGCAATCTCCCTTCAGACAGATAGACATAACCCTTACTTCTCTTAGTATTAATATATGCTTAGATTGCATCTAAACACATTTAAAATACTTGTGTCAAACAAAAGGATGAAGGCTAATGAATATTGAAGAAAACGCAACCGTGACACCCACCAGTAACCAAGTCAGTTTACCTAAATCCAAACAGGAATTACTAGCCGAGCAAAGCGAAAAAGCCCTGGGGCAGCAGAAACAAGACAATGCTAACACTATGCGTGCTGTGGAACAGTTGAAGGAAGAAATGCAGCACAAAGTAGATGAAGAATGTCATCACCATACATAGCAGCAGGCAGGCAGAAGGCAGAATGTGCAACGAGTACGTTTATCTCGATCCTACTGTCACGAAGTCGAAGGGATCGGCAACGGTGTTAGTAAGCAGGAATAAGCAAGAAGGTGCGAGCAAGACAGTATCTTGATCGCACCTATTTTTAAATTTCTAATTTAGCAGGATAATTTTAAGTGAATTAATTCACCATCAATTCTGCAATCAAAAATTGATTGACTTCTTTCTACCTAGAGAGGGAGTGCAAATAAGAGAGTCAATCAATATTATTAGTTTAAGTACAAACTGTAAAGCTAAATACAGACAAGGAGAAACCAATGAGTCTTGAAGATAGAGCAAAGGCAACTGCCAAAAATATCGAAGGTGCAGCTCAAGAAGCTCTGGGCAATGTTACTGGCGATCCGAAGGATAAAGCTGAAGGCAAAGCCAAGCAAAAACAAGCTGAAGCCAGCCACACTGTCGAAGACGCTAAAGATGCAGTCAAAGACGTAATAGACAAAGCCTAACATTTGGTTTGGTGAAAGGGTCTCAATCTGAGACCCTTTCAAATCTTCAAAATTGTTTTAAATCGGAGGAAAACAAAGTGAGTTTATTTCAGCAAAGTCGCCAAATAATTGTTGGACTACTCTTGGTTTTAGTGCTCAGTTTTACCACAGCTTGCACCCCAAGCGTTTCAGCTCAAAAACCGATGAATACACCTGTAGCCATTGGTGGCAGTCAGGGTAATTACGCGCAGCTAGAACAGGGGAATACCGCCGCAGGTCAAGATTTTGGTCAATGGGTAACAAAGACGGCTAAGGGACTGGTTCAAGATGCTTATGTGCGCGACAACAACAAGCTGGGAGTTGTGATTAGCCCCCAAGTCCGCCCTACAGAAGTCAAGGATTTGGCGAAATCTTTAGCACAAGGTTTTCACAATAATTTTCCTAAGCAAGATGTAACTGTTTTGGTGTATGCCCCTGATAAAAAACTGATTTTGACTGCCAAGTATGACCAGCAATCAAATCAAATAGAATACAAGTCTTGACCGAATTAGTCAGTTACAAATCTCGCCAATCTGTAGTTTAATCTACCGCTAATTATTGGCAAAAAAGTCTCTACGTGAGACACAGATGTTGTCTATATGGGAAAAAAACACGATGAGTACCAGCGATAATTACAAACGTCAAATCATGAGCGATTTGGCAAGTGGCGATCGAGAAATGATGCCAGAAACATCTGGGGAAGAATACGAAAATTTTGACGATTTCGCTCAGCGAACCTCGCCACAGCAGCGCCAACAATTATTTGGTAATTCTCTGAATCATGACTCCTTGCCGCCGGCGCAATTGGAACCGGAATTGCAAAAAGCGATCGCCCAAATTAAACCAAACGAACGGGATGACGTGGCGCGGGAATTTTTCAAGCAATTGAGCAAGAGAGGATTGAACGATCGCACCTTGGAACAACAGCTAGGGCTTTCTACTCACCACGCCAGCCGCATGAATGCTGACGATGTTACCAAATTAGCCTCGTTTACCTATCACAATCACCCGGATATTTTCCGAGAAGTGTTAGCCGAACAGCCTAGTTTGATGAAGTTTTTAGGAAATCCAGTGGTGGCTGGTATTTTAGGAATAGTTGCTGCTAAGTGGCTCAACAACCGCAAATAGTCTGGTTTTCAAACAAGCCTAAAAGTTAATCTTTAAGGCCAATAAATGGCGATCGTCAGTGCGATCGCCCTTTAATATTTTATACTAAAATCACCAACTTATACCCCTTAATTCGTGTTACTAAAAGCAATTATTTGGGCCGAAGATGCCCAATTCCCGATGCCCAATTCCCGATGCCCAATTCCCAATCCCCAATGCCCAATCCCCAATCCCCAGTCCCCAATTCCCAATTCCCAATTCCCAATTCCCAATGTAGGATTAAGTCTTGCCGTGAATTAGCAAAAAAAAGATGAAGATATCCTCTATTTGGCGACAACTCCGCCACCAGCAAGCCCTGGGCTTTAGTGTACTGTTAGCAGTTTGCCTCGTATTCATCGGTTGTTCCCCCGCCCAGTCAGCCGGTGGAAATCCAGTCGATCCCAAGTTAAAAGAGCAAGTCTTGCAAATCATCCGCGAAAACCCGCAAGCAATTTTGGAATCGGTACAAGCATATCAGCAACAACAGCAAGAGACTCTGAAAGCAGCGCAGCAGTCATTTTTGCAGGAGATGAAAACTACTCCTAAATCTGCCATCGGCGATTCTCCCAGTACCGGTGCCACCTCGCAACAGATTGTACTGTTAGAATTTTCCGATTTTCAATGTCCGTTTTGCGCCCGCGCTCACGATACTGTCAAGCAGTTTATGGCAAAACACCAGGACAAAGTTACTTTAGCCTACAAACATTTTCCCTTGACTTCCATTCACCCTCAAGCCCTACCAGCAGCCAAAGCAGCCTGGGCTGCCCAACAGCAGGGTAAATTCTGGGAATATTACAATGCTTTGTTTGAGGGACAAAAACAGTTGGGTGAGGAATTGTACGGATCGATCGCCCAAAAACTCAATCTCAAATTAGATAAATTCAACAGCGATCGCAACAGCCCCGCTGCCGAAGCCGCCATTGGGAAAGACGTGCAACTAGCTCAAAAGTTGGGTATAGAAGGCACTCCATTCTTTATTATGAACGGCAAAACCTTCTCAGGGGCGATCGAGCTTGCTGAAATGGAAAGCATTCTCGCTAGTCTGTCGAAATAGTCAGACAAGGGGAAGGGGTAACGCAAAAGTACATTTTTTTGTGTGTAAACTTTCGGGTGCCAATCTCACAGCAGAGCCTTTCAAGATGCGTTCCCAGGCTCCAACCTGGGAACAATCAACAAAGGAGTCCATATTTCATCTCATCCAGAGATAATAAAAGCTTATAATAGCGAAATCAAACGGGACTTTAGCTACTTCATGTATTATAAGATACAGATTTATACATTTTTAACCTTAAAAATAGGGTTTATATGCAAACTATGACCGATGTAACAGCTCGAAATGACCGAAAGTAATTTGGTCACAAGCCCCGTTACAGGCGGGATCAATACTAAAATCAAAATTATGACTGACTCCAATGGACAACTCAAGCCTACTCTTGGACTGGTAGGAATTACGATTAACGCGATGGCGTTGATTGCACCGGGCGCTTTTCTGTGGACGACTTATCAATTGCAAGCCCCGCCGGATTCGGCTAAAAATATGTGGGCCGCGATCGCCCTAGCAACTGCGATCGCCCTACTAACCGCAAGTTGTTATGCAACTCTTTCTAAAGCTTACCCAGAAGCTGGTGCGGGCAGTTCCTACTACTATGCCGAAGCAGCAATCTTAGCAAAAGAAGAACACAAACACTTTCGTTTGGCGCGTTTGGCAAAGTTTGTCACAGGCTGGGCAGCACACTTGTATTACTGGGTATATCCCGGAATTATGATTAGCTTCATGGGAACCCTGGTCGTTTACATCGGGCAGTTGTTTAACCCGGATTTTGCAGCGGATTGGTTCAGCAAAGCCTTAATTTGCTTTATCTTCACGGCACTGGTGGGCAGTGTTGCGCTCATGGGCGTTACCGGTTCGACGCTGATTAATATCATCATCAACATTGTCCAAATTAGCTCTCTCACCTTCCTGGGATTGTTGATGATTGTTTACCGATTGGGTCATCCAAATGTGAATTACGAACACGCAAATGCCTTGAGCATTGTGGTTCCTCACGATTTATCGGGATTGATTTATCAGGCGACGATCGCTATTCTTTTATTGGTCGGATTTGAATCGGCAACAGCGATGGCCGGTGAAGCTATTAATCCTCAGCGTGATATTCCTCGTGGTGTAATTCTATCTTTATTTATTCAGGCTTGTATCTGCTATTTTTTTGAGTATTTCGCTGCTAATTTTTTGATCGGCGACCAATACACTGCAACTGTTGACGGCAAAACTGTAACAGGATTTGCAGCAGCATTATCCTCCGGTGCGCCGATCGGCGATATGGCGAAAATTTTGGGGGATACGCTGCTGTTTGGCAACGGATTTCTGCTGCAAGTGACGATCGCCAGCACAGTCGTCATGGCATTGATCGGGACGGCGCTATCGTCGCTGTCAACGGGTGTTCGGATTAGTTATGCCATGGGGAGCGATCGCGAATTGCCGGCCGTATTCGGCTTTTTACACGGGCGCTACAACACGCCTCATATCGGGATTTACTTTCTGAGTGGACTCTCGGCTTTGATTGGTGCTTATGCAGTGCAGAGTGTGGATAACGTCACGATTGTTACCTTAGTTTCTAACATCGGCACGTTTATGCTCTACGGAATTACCTGCGGAGTGACGCTAGTTGCTACTCTAGAGCATTTGCTAGATGAGGAACACAACCCAATCAAAACTGTGGTGATTCCTATTTTGGGTTTAGTCATGAATTTACTCATGGTTTGTGGCATTTTCTACTACGGTTTGACTGGATCTGGTAATGCCAAAACAAATTCTTTGACTGCGATCGGGATTTCGATCGCCTTCTTTGTTGGAGGATTTGCTTACCTGATTGGAGACAGCTTAATCAAAGGCAAACCCCTGTTTTTGCCATCGGATCTGAATCATCCCCTGCGCGATAACATTTCTTCCTCTAAATCTTGATAGGTAATTGAAATCTATGCAATTAGTTCTTGCCATTATCCAGCCTGGTAAATTGGATTCCGTCAAGGAAGCCTTAGTCAAACTAGGGATTCAGGGAATGACTGTCACTGGTGCAAAAGGATTCGGGCACCAAAAAGGGAGACCCCTTGCCTTTTTGGGCCTCTTAGATATGGAAGGCAAACCTTTTACCGTTGACTTTCTGCCCAAAGTCAGAATAGAAATTGTCGTGAATGAGGATCAAGTCGATGCGGTTGTCGATACCATTGTCACAGTCGCAAAAACAGGAACTGTTGGAGATGGTAAATTGTTTGTTATTCCGGTAAGCCGAGCAATTCGCATTCGCACCGGCGAAGAAAATGAAGCTGCTTTGGCAATCGAAGAACCTGCAACGCTGAGCGATTCGCGCAAAAATAAATGATTCAATCTTTGTTGCTTTTTGTAGTAGCTGGAGTTTGCGAAATTGGCGGTGGCTATTTGTTTTGGCTGTGGTTGCGCGAAGGTAAAAGCCCTTGGTTCGCCGTAATTGGGGTGGTTATTTTGGGAGTTTACGGGGTGGTTCCAACGCTACAACCGGCTACTTTTGGGCGGGCCTATGCAGCTTACGGTGGTGTTTTTATTGTGCTGTCGATTCTGTGGGGCTGGATTGTCGATCGCGTTGCTCCTGATAAATACGATTTACTCGGAGGATGGATTGCTTTACTTGGTGTTTTGGTGATTATGTACGCACCTCGCCGTTAGTTACTTAGCATCAAAGCTCCGCAGACTAAGAGTCCGCTGGTAACTTAAGCCTGCGGACACTTTTTTGTCAATTTTTGCTGACAATCAGACTTTTTCATGGTTGCTTTTTTTCAAAAATATGTAAAATAGTAGTGAAAAATACAGAAAAAAATAAATTATTAGCATCTAGCCATGTTTAATACGATATTGAGCCAGCAGCGACAAGTCCTTGGAACGTTTTCTAGCCGTGAAGACGCCGGACAAGCCCTCGATTGTCTTGTGTTTTCAGGCTTTCCATTGGCGCAGGTGTTCTTGCTGGGGCCTAGCTGCGAGGAAGGGCAAAATTCTTTAAATCTTCCCTGTGACTCGTTGGGGGCGATCGCAGGGACTGCAACTGGACTCAAGAAAGGAATGTTTCTGGGCAATTGGCTTGGGGGTGCTACCGGGCTGATGTTGGGAATGGGACTCCTGGCGCTTCCAGGGGTGGGTCAAGTCATGTTGTCTGGGGCGATCGGCTTTACGCTATTGAGCGGTGGCATTGGCACGGCTGCGGGCGGATTGATGGGGGCTTTAATTGGATTGGGGCTGACTTCAGAGCAAGCTAAAGCCTATCAGCAGCAGATTTCTCAGGGCAGCATTTTACTAATCGTAGAAGGAAGTGGACAACAGGTCGATCGGGCTAAATACTTACTCGCAAAATCGATCGTCTAAACTTTATCCCTGCGTACCTTTTTAATGCGTACCTTTTTAAATGGAGTCGAGCAAATTACCCAGTTACTAGCCAACTACACCAATATTTCCGCCGTTCACATCATTTCTCACGGCGGGCCAGGAAGTTTACAACTGGGAGCAATGGAGCTAAATTCCGATAACCTAACAAAATGCAGGTGCGCAGCCCTTATGGATGGGGCTATGTCAATTACAACGAAATGAATCGATTGATGAAATCTCATGAAGCATACAAGGCTTTACCTGCCAAGGTAAGTCAGCAAATTTTGATGGTGTTAGACAAAAATTGGAAATCGTTTTTTGAAGCCGTTAAAGCTTACAAAGTTGATTCTTCAAAATTCACTGGTCGCCCAAAACTGCCGAAGTACAAAGATAAAGTTAAAGGGCGAAACCTTCTCGTTTACACGATTCAAGCGATTAGCAGCAAACAGTTGAAGAAAGGAATTATCAAGCTTTCCGGCAAAGTAAAAGTGAAGGGGGAGGGACTTGAAGCCTCCCATGTCTATAAATGACTATACTTTTGCCAGCTATGGATACTTTATGCGGGGATGCTGGAAATGATACTCTTAACGGCGGTAAGGATGAAGACAGTTTACTGGGCGGTGCTGGGGATGATTGGCTGTTTGGAGATGAGGGGAATGATACTTTAATTGGAGGTACTGGGAGCGATCGATTTATCTTAGGTATCGACAACGGCCGTGAGACTATTTTAGACTTTCAAAGTGGCAGGGATGCGATCGGCTTAATTGGCGGTTTAAGTTTTTCGCAATTGAGCATTAATTTAGAAAATAATTCTACCTTAATCCGAGTTACCAGTTCTGGTCAACTGTTGGCTACTCTCACCAATGTGTCCACAGGACTGATTAATGCTACCGATTTTACAATCCTGTAAGTAGTTCAACCAATTGATATCAAGTCCGGGTTAGATATCCCCTTTATTACTCGGCGATTGAAATCGCTACTACACAAACAAAATCGGCCTTCGCCGATTAAAAAATCCTATCAATTCCGGTTGTATCGGAATGATTTAACCGCGAAGGCGCTCATGACGCGAAGTTCGAGAAGAGAGAGATTAATACAGGACGATGAAGAGAGGATTTGATATCAAGGGGGCTTCAAACCCGGAGCTGGTATGAGTCAATCGATTTGAGATTTGAAAATTGATATCCTTTCCGGTCGATCGCCCCAAACACGCGGCGATCGGGCAAAATATCCTGCAATGTGTTGTTAAAAATTAACGATTTTATTGAGCAATGTTAAAATTTGTAAAATAATCTAAATAAAGTAGTATTATGAGCTAATATTTTTTTTTCAAAAATTGTACGATCCTTGACTAGAGCGAGAGTGTTTGTAACTATGCCTATTTCTCGTCGAAGCTTTCTCACAGGGGCGATCGCCACCTCTTTCGCTCTACCTGTCACCGGCAATTTATGGGCACAAACTGCTCGACCCATGATGCCCCGCAATACTGGCATCTATCGATTTAAGTTGGGAAACTTCAACCTGATTTCGATTAGCGATGGAACTTTGAGCGTTCCCGCAGCCATCTTTGCCAGCAATGCCAAACCAGAAGAGTTTAATGGAGTGTTGCAGCAGGGTTTTCAAGGGGAAAAGCTCACTCTAGATTGTAATGTTCTGTTGGTGGATACCGGACAGAACAAAGTTTTAATCGATACAGGCAGTGGCTTGTTGAATGGAGCAACGGTTGGCAAGCTAATTGAAAACTTGCAGCAGGCACTGATTAAACCGAGCGATATTACTGCGGTGATTTTGACTCACGCCCATGGCGATCATGTGGGTGGTTTGAATGGCAAAAGTGGGTTAACCTTTCCTAATGCCCGGTATTTTATCGGCAAACAAGAGTGGAATTTTTGGACTGGTAATTCGGTGGATTTACCCAAGTTTGGGGGACCCGCCGAGATGAAGCAGCAGATGATTAAAATTGCTCAAACTCAGTTAGGTTTGATTCGCGATCGCGTTACTCAATTTGATGTTAACCAAGAGTTTTTGCCGGGATTTACAGCCATTCCTGCCTACGGTCATACACCCGGTCACGTTGCGATTAGAATTGCATCGGGGAATGGGGTGATGGTACATACTGCCGATACGGTTCACACTAATACAATTAATCTGTGGAATCCAAGCTGGAAACCGATTTTTGATGCCGATCGCGAGATGGCTGCTACAACTCGCCAAGCGGTACTGGAAAAAATTGCGCGCGATCGCACGTTAATGTTTGCTTATCATTTTCCTGATCCCGGAATCGGACATTTGCGCGATCGCAATGGTGGTGGATTCGATTGGCAACCTGTCAACTGGCAATTTGAAAGTTAATTCTGTTTGGCAATTCACTTCTATTAGCGCGCCAATGCTCTTGTTATGATGAATATAAGACTCGACAATGCCTTGACTTGCTTCATTTTTTTGTAAGGCTGGAGCGCGGATTAAGTCGTTTTGACGCAGCCACGCGATCGCAGCTTCCAGATTGCCCTGATTTTCTGTCAGTGCTTGCTGGCAATCCCCCATCCGCGCGCCGGTTAAATCTCGCAACTGTTTGACGAGTTGCGCTGGAATCCTTGCCATTTTTATCCCTCCATCGCTTGCATACTTCATGTTGTATGCTATTATAAGACAAATCATAAAAAATCGCAAAAACAGCATAAAAAACAGAAAAGAATTTTGACTCCCTTAATCCAACCGTCAAGTGTCCACTGTCAACAGTTATTCACCTAGGGAGGACTACTTTTATGCCATCATTAACATCTCCAACCGATCGCACCAGTGGATTATACGTGCGTTCCCCCGAGGGAGAACAACTCGTTTTCCCTCTAAAACATACAGAAGTCCTAGCCGAAATCTCTGGAAATCTATCGCGAGTTGAAGTCTCGCAAAAATTTGAAAATCCTTTTACCAAGCCGCTGGAAGCCGTCTATATTTTCCCGCTACCTACTGAAGCAGCGGTTGATGAGATGGAAATCAAAATTGGCGATCGCACAATTAAAGGCAGCATCAAAAAACGCGAAGAAGCCCAAAAAATTTACGAAAAAGCCAAACAAGAAGGGCGGACAGCCGGTTTGCTGGAACAAGAGCGAGATAATATTTTCACCCAATCCCTCGCCAACATCAAACCAGGCGAAGAAATCGAGGTCACGATTCGCTATACCGACAGTTTGAAATTTCTCGCTGGGGATTATGAATTTGTGTTTCCGATGGTTGTCGGGCCGCGATATATTCCCGGTACGCCGCTGGATGAAACGGCAGCTAGCGGCAGCGCCCCAGCCCCAATGACACTTAATTCCGATACCGATATCGTCCCCGATGCGTCGCGGCTGAATGCCCCGATTTTGCCGCCGGGAATGCGATCGGGACACGATATCGGCGTGACGCTGGAAATTGAGGCGGGCGTACCGATTCGTAACGTCAATTCCCCATCCCACCAACTGCAAATTGAATATTTTGACTCTCCCCAAGATTCCCCAGTCAGCGAGCAAAAAAATGGGCTGAAGGTGCGCGTTATGTTGGGAAATTTAGATACAATTCCCAACAAAGATTTGATAGTGCGCTATCAAATTGCGGGTCGCGAAACTCAATCTACGGTATTAACTCAAGCCGACGATCGTGGCGGACATTTGGCAGTTTATTTGATTCCGGCGATCGAGTACAAAACCGATGAAATTGTGCCGAAAGATGTCGTATTTTTGGTCGATACTTCTGGTTCGCAATCGGGAGCGCCTTTGCAGCAATGTCAGGTATTATTGCGGCAATTTATTAACGGGCTGAATCCAGGAGATACTTTCTCGATTCTGGATTTTTCCGACAAAGTGCGGCAACTTTCCCAACAAGCGCTACCGAATACAGCAGAAAATCGACAACAGGCGATCGCATATACAGCGGTTCCCGCTGTATAATGGTACAATAAATAATAACAAAATATCATCTTGTATTAAAAATTAATGAAAGCATATTCTCTCGATCTCCGCCAAAAAATAGTAATAGCACATTTGGTTCAAA
>JAHREW010000038.1:4201-63633 GCA_020883125.1 Microcoleus sp. CAWBG506 | reverse complement strand
TTTGCATCCCATCGCCAAAATTTACATGATGATTTATCCTTGGGTGGGGCGGGTTTTTGTAGGGGCGGGTTCACCAACAATACATAACAATTACCAACCATCTAAATAAACCCGCCCCCACACCACCCGATCGCCTACATCAGCCTGAAATTTGCATCCCATCGCCAAAATTTACATGATGATTTATCCTTGGGTGGGGGCGGGTTTTCGAGATTGTTTGTTTCAGGCGATTATGGTTGGTAAAACCCGCCCCTACAGGATGTATGAAAAAACTTAGTTTTGCGATAATTCCGGCGGCCGCCCCATTAAGCCGGTCATCAACCGCAATGCTAAAAACCTCACGGGCGGAATTGTTCGCAAACACCACAATCCGAAGCGGCGAAATGCGACAATTGGTAGCCAAGTATTAGAAAATAACCTATCTAAGAAATCGGTAAATCCTAACACGATTAAATTTTCTTGTTTGCGCCAATTGTGATACCTTTTCAATACTCGCAAATCACCGATGTCTTCGCCTTTTTGGTGGGCTTGTTGCAAGATTTGGGCGATCGCCCCTGCATCTCGAATGCCCATATTCAATCCCTGTCCACCGACGGGATGGCAACAGTGGGCGGCGTCGCCAATTAGTGCTAATCTGGGCAAAACGTAGCGATCGCTCTGCATTAACTGTACCGGAAACAAAAAGCGATCGCTCTCCAATTCCAAATTTCCCAAAAGCCCGCCCGTGCGCTGTTTCAACAAAGCTAAAAACTCTGTTTCATCCATGGACTGCAAAGCTTTTGCTTCCGCGTGGGGCGCTGTCCAAACTACTTGACAACGGTTCCCTGGTAATGGTAAGACTCCCATCGGGCCGCTGGGCCAAAATCGCTCAAAGGCGATATCGTTGTGCGGTTTTTCTGCTTTAATAGTAATAGCAACGCAGGATTGCCAGTATTTCCAGCCGCGAGTGCCGATGTTGGCGGATGTCCGAATGCGCGATCGCGAACCGTCAGCAGCGACTAATAATTTGGTGCGAATTGTCCGAGTTTCACCGTTTTGTTTGAGTTCAATTTCAGCGCAATTATTTAAATATTTTACTTGCAATACTTCCGCCGGACAAACCCAACTAAAATTAGGATTTTTTGCCAAGGATTCCTGCAAAGCTGACAGCATGACTCGGTGCTCGCCCACATAGCCTAAAGCGGCTTTTGGTACGGGTAATTTGCCTGTGTTTCCCAAGTCTGGGCGGTGGAATTCTACAATTCCGGGATAGTCGCCGTCGCAGAGGCTAATTTGCTCGAAGGTGGTGATTTGCGGCAATATTTGTTGCCACACGCCGATGCCTTCTAAGATCATTCCTGACAGCAAGGTGACTGCGTAGGCTTGTTTTTTGGCGGCGGCGACTGCGGGGATTTGGGTTTCGATGATGGCGATTTTTAAGCCTGAATCTTTGAGGGCGCAGGCTAAGGTTGCGCCGACTATGCCGCCTCCGGCGATCGCGATATCATAGTCTAATTCCGCTGTTTGGAGGGGGGATGGGGTTGCAGAAAGTTGGTTTACAGCCATTTTTTAAGGGATGTTTTTTAAGTTAAAGGGCATTGGGCATTGGTGTCAACTTAAGGCCCAAACGTTTGGGAAATATGGGTTTTACGACATGTCTCTAAATCCCCCGATCAAAGAGGGACTTTGAGTAAGTTCTTGTCCCCGCCTTCTTAAGGGGGACTTTGGGTAATATCGTTTCCGGCTACATCGGAATGATTTAACCGCAGAGAGCGCAGAGGACACAGAGGGAGAGAATAGTCTTTTTAATTGTAAATAATTATTGCGGTTTGGGGCAATTAGGCGGTATTGAGAAAGGGATGCAGGGGATGAGTCATGGGAATGACCATGAATTGATGGCATCAACAGCAACAATTAAACTACCCGATAAACAAAACTCAGAGTTGCCCACACATTCACATCCAAAGCTATATCATTGGTGGATATCCCCACCTGCTGCACCCCTGTCATGCTGGCGGCGTGCAAATCTTCCAATACAGCCCTGGCCACATTTAAAGGATTCAACAATACTCGAATTGGCGAGGAATCCCTGGCTTGCTGCATTCCTCCCTGTAAAGCGCTCAGAGTGCGATCGAACGGATTCTCACTAAATATAATAAAAGTTTCCGTAAGTCCGATCGCCCTAGATACTTCCCAACCGATCGCTCCTGCCTGGGGTACACTCAAATTTGCACCAGGGGCGATCGCCTGCATCGGCCCTGGCACATTGGTTTCCCCATCAGAATTCAATACTAGCAGCCGTCTTGAACTATCCGACCCAAACACCATAAAGTAAATTGGGCGATCGCCATCGTTATACAATCGATATTGCGTCCGGCTCCCAGCATTCACACTTAATATACCAGAACTCCCAGATTTCTCAGTTTCCCCCCTCAGCGATGACACTCGATCGTCACTGACACCTCGCACGGGCGATCGCCCAGCCACAGTGATGGCTTGAGGCGCAAGAGTTGCTAGCATCGCCCGCACCTTCAGACGCGAAGACCCCTCATTCGCCGTCAGGCGCAGCAACTTGATCGCCAGCAGGGTTTTCAACTGCGGAGTCAATCGCTGTACCGCAACTTTCACTGCCTCTCCCCCATCACCCTCGGTATGCGGAACCAGCGTTTCACCCACAGAAAACAAACCGTAACGACCTTGATACAAACCAGGCTCATAGACCCCAGGACTTTGAGCTACAGTGGTTTCTGGCACTCTGCCAAACCGATAGTCCGCTGGTTGGTCTCCCGCTACCGCCGAGACTTGGGGCACGGTCGCAAAGGCGCTGGTAGCGTCCACCCGTTCGATGCGTTCTAAACCAGAGTCCAAAGCTACGGTTAAACTGATGTTTCGGGGCAGAACCCGAATTTCTTCTCTGACTAATTCGCCCGCAGTCAGTTGCATCTGGTTTAAGATGGGCGGTTCTAAGACTTGGGCTTTAGCAGAAAGACCGTTACGTCGCAGCAGTAACAGCCTCGGACCCTCTGAGGAAACGGGGCTGAATACAGAAGCGCCACAGGACTCTAAAATTTCTGGCGGCAACCCGGCCAGCCACAATTGGACAGTTTTGCTACCCTCTTCTACCGCAGACACTGCGCCGTCAGCAGTAGGGGAATTTAACATGGCAGTTGCAAACATCTCCCCAGGTGCTTTTGCATCGTCATGGCGAATTTGCGGTTCCTGGGTTAAGCCGCTGATTTGCTCGACTTGGGCCGCGGCGCGGCTAAAACTGACTTGCAGGCTGCTGGCGGGAGTTGTCCACCACAAAGTTTGGGTGAGGGCATAAGTAAATAAACCCGCTGTAAACCCGTTCCACTGAATTTCGGCGGAGAGTTGACTGGGGGCGGCGGCGGTGAGTGTGGTTCCTCCGCTAGAAGTGAGATTGTTGACTAATTTAAGTCGATCGAGTAAGTCTAATTCGCCCATGCTTGGACTCGCCACTATGGGGCGGGGGCGGGAACGAATGCGGAAGTTGCCGGTGGGATTTACACCCGGATAGCTGTAGCTGGTGTCGAGAATGGCGATCGCACTTTCTGTTGGGAGCGATCGCATCAACAGCAGCAGAGTTTCCTCTAAAATATCGTTCACCGCCCGGTTTCCCACAGCAGGCACAACATCATCTACCGGCACCAAACTGTTTTGCATTACCGTCGGTGACTCGCCCAAACTGACTCGGCTACCGCAGCCACTGAAGTGAAAAACCACCACGTCTCCGGGTTTAGCTTGTTGAGTCAAGTGACTGACAAAAGCTGTCTCGATATTTTCCCTGGTAGCTTGAGAGTCAGTCAAAGTCAGAATGTCTGATGGCCCAAACCCAAACCGATATACCAGTAATTCCCGCTGCAATTCCACATCGGTGACACAGCCGTGCAGCACCGATCCTGGATATTTGTCAACGCCCACTAACAATGCCAATTTGCGGGCTGTCGGCTGGGCGGCGGCCTGGTAGTAGCGATCGCCCAACCGTTCCCATCCAGCCTCGCTGATACCCAGGGCTGCTAACACCCAGCCCGCTTGCTGCAAAAATTCCCGCCGCTTGAGTCCCATTAATGATTCCCCATCGTCGTGCTCTTACAATATTCTCACTCCTCTGCCGAAGACTAAGTGTCGCCAACAACAAGGTTTAAGATTTAAATTTCATAGCTGAAAATATTCATCGCCTTTGCTAATTCCGCAGCAACTTCTGGTCGAGAAAACTGCGGGGGTGGTAATTTTCCAGCCCGCAACATTTCCCGCACTTTGGTTCCCGACAAATGTACCCGCTGTTCGGGAGTGCTAGGACTGGTTTTCGTGGTCGCCATTTGTTCAGTCACTTTGCAATAGAAAGCGTGCTCGAATTTCATCGGCACAATTCCCAATTCTCCAGGCTCAAATTCCTCAAAAATGTGTTGAGCATCGTAGGTACCATAGTAATCTCCCACGCCCGCATGATCGCGCCCCACGATAAAGTGAGTACAACCATAGTTTTTGCGAATCAAAGCGTGAAAAATTGCTTCCCGTGGTCCGGCGTAGCGCATCGCCGCGGGATTGATTGCTAAAATTACGCGATCGTGCGGATAGTATTTTTCTAGCAGAATCTCGTAGCAACGCATCCGCACATCCGCCGGAATATCATCCCCCTTAGTCGTCCCCACCAAGGGGTGCAAGAATAAGCCGTCTACAGTTTCTAGAGCACATTTTTGAATGTATTCGTGAGCGCGATGGATCGGGTTTCGGGTTTGGAAACCGACTATGGTTTTCCATCCTTTTTCTGCGAACAGCATTCTCGATTTCACCGGGTCAATTTGGTATTGGGGAAAGCGGGCGTCTAGTTCCCGTTCCAGCAACCACACTGGACCTGCCAGATTCACTGGACCAGACTTGTCTATTACTTGGACACCTGGATGTTTGAGATCGTCGGTGCGGTAGACGTTAATGGCTTCTTCTTCTTTGCTGTAGCGATATTTTTCAGTCAGTTCCAGGACGCCTGCAAACTGGCCGTTGGGGGAGTCTAGCCGGACCAAAGTCCCTTCTGTCACGGTGGCTGCCACTTCTTCGCTGACTGAGAGGGTGATTGGTACTGACCAGGGGAGGCCGTTTGAGAGGCGCATTTGGGTGACGACCGATCGATAATCTGCCTCATTCATGAAACCTTGCAGGGGACTGAAGGCGCCGATGGCGATCATTTGTAGGTCGGAGATCGATCGATCCGAAAGCTGAACTCGCGGCAAAGCTTCTGCTTTGTCAAAAAATGCTTGTCTTTGGTCTAGGGTGGCGATGCGGTTGACCAGGATGCCACCATGAGGGGCAATGCGGTCGGGATGCTGGCTCATGTCGATTCGGGATTATTTTAAGATGTGGGACTGTCAGTGCCAGAGTATATCCTACCAAAGTATTGTTACAATTGATTAGTTTTCCTATTTGCCAATAGGAATCTATGTCAAATAAGGTGAATATATCGCTCTCAAATTCACTCAAAATGTCTTCAAATCAATCACTTTATTTTTAACAAAAATTTACTCGACCATGACCATCAAGTAATGTAGTTTTGCCCTCCGCTCCGTGCAATTAATTCTCTAATTTCAAATCCCCCATCTAAAATCTACAGACCATTTGGTCATGAATTCTCTTCATTTGTGATAATTCTTCTCGCAGTCCCTGGGGTAGGGGAATTTTCACTGTTTCCAGCATACTCTGAATCCGATGTCTCCAGTCGTGACGGGCTAAACTCTCAACATAGTTGCGTTTGTATATCCCATTCAGCCGCACTTCGTCCTCTAACAGTTCATCAATGAATTCCACACTTTTTTGTGGGTCATCGGGCAACTCAATAGTAGCATCTTCCCAATTCAGCAACTCATCCATTAGAGGGCTTGTTGGACGCTTTCCAACTACCGCACCGCCCGTTGCAGCACCGTAAAACCAACGCAGTGTAATAAAGGAATAAGGAAACGGACGCATACCAGGATAGAGCGTATCAAATGCCAAGGTCAGCTTGCTATGTCTGAGAATGTGAAATAGCATCAGAGTATCTGGCTCGTCTTTACGCATTTCGTAAGGCAATTTCGGAAATTCCTCTCCTGCTCTGGGCGTAGATTTAAAGTAAATTTGTTCGGAACCAGGTAGATTAAATTTATTGCACAAAGCACGATCGTAATGTGAGGGAATCCGCCCGAAGCTAGTTAAGTCTATGGAACGCTTCTGTTGACACGATCCCTGAGTGAGAACATCAGCAGCAAAGGGGATTAGGGAGACTGGGATACTGAATTTTTGCTTAAGTTCATCTATGACTTCGGGAAGAGCCACGAATAAATGGTCTAATTGATAGACATTTTTTGAATAAATTTCTGGACACCAAGAATCAAAAATATAAGCGATGACAACATCAAAACGTTCCCTCCACTTTGGTATACTTGAGAGGAGTTCCAGATCGGCTCCTGATATACCTATCAGCAGTAAAACATTGGGCTGGTTGGACAATTCAGCTAAAGGTTCCAATTTATAAAAACCTGTAGTAGATTTGACAACTTTACGTATAATGCGATCGGGTAATGGATGGAGTCTAGATGAGGACCACTGGATGATATCGCGAGCCAATGGAACCAAAAGTTGCGCTTTGCAGGTTTGTAAAACAATATTTTCCAATTCAAAAACCGGGTCCCAGGATACACTTGAGACTAAACTCCGTGAAGAAAGTAGAAAAAGATTCATGGCTAGATTTAAATTTGATTAAAGGGCTGGGGTGATGATGCTAACCCCAGGGGATTAGGGTAACTTTGATGAAGTTTGAAATGCGAATTTCCGGGCATCTACTTTCTTATTTACCTCACTACTAAGTCCGTTCACCTAATTAAACATAAAATTTTATACCTAGATATACACAGCTTTTCAAGTAGTGCAGAGTTCTAGTTTTTATGTTTTTCTAGATTAGTTTACTGAACTTATCTAGTCGATCGCATTTATAGCTGCACTTGACTTCAGTGAATTTACTGTAGCTCCTGAATAAGTTAACATAGGTTTCCCCAGAGTGTCAACATTAATTTAAAATTTTACTTTTATTATGTATACATTTGTTAATCTTATGAATTTTTTTTTTTAGAATACTCTAAATTTTGAAAATGTTAAGTAAATTCCACTTAATTAAACCTAAGATATCGGTCACTAAAAAACTGGCTAATAAGTGTTCTTCACCTCGCTCTTCTTCCTGCTGGATTATTCCTGCTAAACATTCAACCACTGAATCAGTACCCTAGGTGCTGGTAACAGAATAGCCAATAATAGCCCCATCGCCACCAACCCCAAACCATCGCGCCAATTATTTAATTCGCTAACATCATTCAAAGCAGGTTCATCATTTAGTGGCATCAAAAACAAAATCAGCGCCCACAATAACAAACCCGGTTCCAAAAAAGAAAGCAGCAACATACAAAGTCTAGCAAATTGCCCGATCGCCATACTTGCGCCCTGACCAAACATGGCGTGGACGATGTGCCCGCCGTCGAGTTGTCCCACCGGCATCAAATTAAACGCCGTTACGATCAAACCCAAATAACCAGCCACCGCCACCGGATGCAAATTAATCGCTGTTTCCGAATTTAAAGCGCCACCCAAGGTTAGCTTACTCAATAGAGTCATCATCAAAGAAAAATTGGGATTGAAAGAATCAAAATTTAACATTCCTGACTTATTAGAAATAGGCACAATTGTCGAGTGGTACAAACCCCAAATTAAAAGCGGCACTGTCGCCACTAAACCAGCCAAAGGCCCCGCAATACCGACATCAAATAAAGCTCTACGATGGGGAATCGGACTCCGAATTTGAATAAAAGCGCCAAAGGTTCCCAAGAAAAAGGGCACGGGAATAAAATAGGGTAAAGTAGTTCTAATTTTATGAAATTTTGCTGCTAAATAGTGTCCCAATTCGTGAATCCCCAAAATGACCATCAAAGCGGTCGCATAGGGTAAACCCTTAATTAACATTGACGGATTAGATTGGACAGTTGTTTCGGTAATTCCTGCTATTTGTGCACCGACTATCGTAGTGGTAAATAGCGTGATGAGGAGCAAACCTAAAGCAAAAAATGGTCGATTCAAAGGTTGATTATTAACAGGATCTTCGGCAGATTTACGTTCGGGATTAGGGACGAGGGCAAAAAAGGGTTGACCGCTGAAACTTGTTTGAAATACTACCAAAAAGCGATCGCCAAAATGCTTTTCCACATTCTCCCGAATCGCCTTGTAAGCAGATTCCGGGTTCGTCCGCAACTGTCCGCGACAAATTACCGCATGGGGTCGAAATTCTAAATCTCGCAAATAGTAAACAGACCAAGGAAAACAGTCACGCAAACTAGATTCTTCCTCTAGATCGATCGGACGTAAAACAGGTTTTCGTTGGGCTTTTGCAGGTTCTGTTCCATCAGTAACTGTGGTTTGGGCGGTTTCGCTGGTAATTTCCTTGCGCCCCAACTGTACCAGAAACCAGTACAAAAAAGGGCAAACCAAAAAAGGTATAATTAGCCAATCTGGCGGTGAACTTTTGCTAGGGCTGTTAACTAACAGCCAACCAGTCCAAATCAGGGCCGGTGCCATGATTACCAGCCACAGCAGCCATACCGGAGTTCGCGTGATGCGACGGATACTGTTGTGCAATAAGAAGTATGAGAACAGTCCCAATACAAACAACCATAAAAAGAACATAATATTGATTCCAGACACATTAACTATGATACTTCCTTGAAACAACAGACTTTAGCTTCCAAACAACCCAAGCCCGTGCTCGACAATATCTTTGCTTTTCCACCTAACCGGGACACCCTTGGTGGGACAGCTTACTTCATTGTAGAAAACCAAAGTAACATTCTAGTAGATTGTCCGGCTTGGGATGAGATTAACCAAACATTTTTAAGCAAATATGGCGGTGTCCGGTTGTTGTTTCTGACTCACCGGGGCGCTATGGGTAAGGTGCGGGAGATTCAGGAAGCCACCGGCTGCGAAATCGTGATTCAAGAGCAGGAAGCTTATTTGCTACCGGGATTGCAAGTGACAGCTTTTGAGCGAGAATTTGCTGTGAGCGATCGCACTTTTGTATTTTGGACTCCCGGTCATTCTCCCGGTTCGTCCTGTCTTTATGATACTCGCAGTGGCGGAGTTCTGTTTTCGGGGAGACACTTGCTCCCAAATCGAGAAGGTGCACCGGAACCGCAGAGAACGGCAAAAACTTTTCACTGGTCCCGACAAATTAACAGCGTCAAGTCGATTCTCGATCGCTTTTCGCCGGAAACTTTACAGTATATTTGTCCTGGTGGGAACACAGGTTTTTTGAGGGGAACAGGATCGATAAATCGAGCTTTTGAACAATTAGCCAATTTAGATTTAGCTGTTTGTTTGCAATCAAAACCTTGATTTTAAAAAGCCATAAATCCTATGTCAAAAACCGAAAAACAGAAAATGCTAGCTGGCGAGTTGTATCTAGCGGATGATGCGGAATTGACTCGCCAGCGCCAGCGATCCCGCCGTCTCACTAGACTTTACAATGCTACCGGCGAAGACGAAGCATCCCAACGCTTAGAAATTCTCGCCTAATTATGCGGTGCCCTCGGCCCGAAAGTTGAAATTGAACCCCCTTTCTACTGCGACTATGGCAGTAATATTTATGCTGGAAATGGCTTATATATGAATTTTGGTTGCGTGATTCTCGATTGCAATCGAGTTAACATCGGCGAAAATTTAGTGTGCGGCCCACAAGTCCAAATTTACGCTGCTTTCCACCCCACTGACCCGGAAATTAGACTTTCGGGCCCAGAACTGGCTAGTGAGATTCATATTGGCAATAATGTGTGGATTGGTGGCGGTAGTATCGTTTGCCCCGGAGTCACTATCGGCGATGGTAGCACGATCGGCGCAGGCAGTGTAGTGGTCAAAAATATCCCTGCAAACGTCGTAGCTGCGGGGAATCCTTGCCGAATTATCCGGCATCTAGCTTGATGTGGTACTATCAACACACAGGTCCGATCCACTCTCAGGGGTTTGACCTTCGCTCCAGGTTTTTAACTCCTACTCACAAGATTCTTATGGCGACTGCAACAGTTTATCCCAACGCTCCCGATTTATCTACCGACGACTACGTGGTAGTGGGTTTGGCCACCTGCTTCGTCAAAGAAGAAGGTGAAGTTCTCGAAGTACAAGTAATTGAAGCCATCCCCTCAGCAGCTTTGGAGGCAATTGTCAAGGGAATTCCCACCTCCTATCAAAGGGCTTGGGGGACAACTTTGGGAGCAGTGCTCGACGGCGAATCACCCACTATGCTGGCGGAATTCCCCACATCGGCTCAGTTTTGCGAAGAATTTGGCTTTCGGGCGATCGCAGCGGCCCGCACTTACAAAATCCGCCCCCAAGCTCAATCTCACATCCCCTTGGGAACAGTTCGTAGCGACTTTTCTTATTCTCTCGATCGCAAAAGAGTGCTGAATTCCCAGCGCGTTGTTCGCACTGAAGACAATGTAAAACAACACGAACACACTCACAAAGTTCTTTAATTTAAATATTTTTTTACTTTCCAATCAGCGTAAGTTTTTCATCGCTTTTGCTAGGGGATGTAGTAGATAGATCGGCAACGAAGACGTGACTTTTTCTCTGATTCGCTGCATCTTTTTAGCAGAAAAAAAACTATTAAGTAAGCCCACCTAATTAAATGCAAGATCCAAATCGCTCAAAAGCTTACTGGCTTGCTATTCTTCACATCGATCTTCTTCCCTCTTCCTTCTACTTATTAACTAGGATTTTTTAATATAAAATATCAAATATAAAATTTAAAATGGTATAATTCCTGTTTAACAGGGTGAGCTTACCAGCCGGGGAAATTTTAAACCCGTAATTATTAAATGCTAGTAGTTTCAAACTGAAAGCAGGCTCAGGGTGAATCGCAGGTGAGCTAAGATTTCATATAAAATCCTCTCTTCATCGTCCTGTATTAAACTCTCTCTTCCTTCGCGTACTTCGCGCCTTCGCGGTTAAATCATTCCGATACAACCGGAATTGATATCAATCTTACAAATTGGTCAAACTATGCGAAGCTTTGCGAAAGAGCAGTGCTGGAAATTAACTAGACTATTACCAGCACCATTTAGCCGTGGATACCGTCTTCAATACATCGCAGCGTTGCTAATGTTAGGGGGGACTATAGCAGCCAGTATCGGTGGTTATATTACTTATCAAAGTGTGAGACGCAATTTCCCAATCCCAACGCCAGGGACAAATTCAAGAACAATTCAAGCTATTGGAAGAAGTATTAGCCAAACTCAGAAGAACCGAAGCACACTTGATGCAAAGGGAAAAAATCACAATTTTAGGTAAACTAACTGCCGGAATTGCGCGGGAAATTAACAACCCAATTAACTTTATTTTTGGCCACTTACTCCACATCAATGATTATTGGTGTTAGCCGTCAAATTTCGACTTAGGGAAATAACAACGGTGCCACCAATGCAAACAGCCAACCTCCCATCACCACAATTTCCACAAAGATTAGGAGCGTATTTTTGGGCATAATGGGCATAAGATTAGGTTCCTCTAATTAAAAGTAAAATGCGATCGGTTTAGCTACCCTTCCGGTTCTTAAAATCAAACATCGACAAAATTAATGGTAATCCCCCTACCTTGGCACTCATCAACAAGTGCATTGCCAGACACAATACTAATACGATCCATCCAGAAGCGTGCAAATAATACCAAACCTGTGTCAATTCCCCTGCCGGTAGCCATTCTTCCTTAACCATACTCCCAGAGGCGATCGAAAAACTCATGGCCACCAACATCAGCGTATTGACAATCCGATGCAAAGTGTACCACCAAATTGGTTTTCCGAATTGTGTCAATTTCCCCAAAGAATCCGGCTGTATCAAGCGTTTTTGACCTCTGTGGAAACTGTATAAAGCAAAACCGGGCACGATCCCTAAAATTAACAGCTTACCAAAAGTCCCATGAATGCCGATAATATCTGGAATTTGAGGTAGTGCTACTTTGCCGAACCGCCCGTCATAGGTGTTGTACACCCAGAAGGCCGTGATGATTGCTCCCAAGGCGATCGCAGCGTTAACCCCGTGCAGTAATCTCAGTAGCAGTGGCTGATATGGTTTAGATTCGGGCATCATCAATTCTGCTAGTTGATAAGTCTTCCTATAATACAGCTTAGTACGACATTTTTCAAACCAGCCAATTATGAAAAAAATATGATTTAAAAATGAATTGATTATGATAAATATCTAACTTAACGATAACTTAGTGTAAACTTAAAGACTAAGATCAAGAGACCTATCCCAGAATTATTGTGGACTACGCATCGCCTGCGTGTTGAAGACTGGCTGTTATGGAGAAGTCTAATAGTTTACCCATCAGATAAAAAAATTACAGAAATGGATGTAGCCACTACCGTCTTACTTTCCTTGGGACTAGCAGCAGATGCTTTTGCTGTGTCAGTTTCCAGCGGTTTAGCAATTAAACACATGAAAGTCAATAAAGCTTTAAAAATTGCTTTATTTTTCGGTGGTTTTCAAGCTTTGATGCCAGTAATCGGATGGTTTATTGGTATGAGTTTCAGTTTTTTAATTGCGGCAATTGACCATTGGATAGCTTTCGGGTTGTTGAGTTTCATTGGCGGTAGAATGATTTATGAATCCCTGCAAAATGACGGAGAAGAAAAGAAATTTAATCCCCTGGATACGGGTACTTTAATCGGACTATCGGTGGCGACAAGTATAGATGCTTTAGCCGTGGGTATTGGCTTTGCTGTTCTGAAAGATTCTATTGCTCCTGCGGTGACTGCTATAGGATTCATTACTTTCTTTTTGGCGTTTGCTGGTGTGTTTATTGGACACAAGTGTGGAAATTTGTTTGCGAATAAAATAGAGATGTTGGGCGGAGCAATTTTAATTTTTATTGGTAGCAGAATCTTATTTGTACACTTGACGGAATTGCCAGTTATAGGTCATTAGTTATTAGCGACACCAATAACAAATAACCAATAACAAATGCTAAAATAAATCAGATTTCGTTAAAGGAAAAAAACGGTGCTGAAACTTTACGGTGGAGCTCGCAGCAGGGCCTCAATTATCAAGTGGTATCTGGAGGAAATAGGCGTGCCCTATGAATTCGTGATGCTGGATATGCAAGCAGGATCACACTTGGAGCCAGATTTTATCGAAATTAACCCCATGGGAAAAGTCCCGGCGATCGCCGATGGAGATTTTAAACTTTGGGAATCTGGGGCAATTCTGCTCTATTTAGCTCAAAAATATGGTAAAATGCCGGAGACTTTGGAGCAACAAGCTCAAGTAGTGCAGTGGGTACTCTTTGCTAACGCTACCCTAGGACCGGGAATATTTGTGGAAGCAAGTCGCGATCGCGAAACTCCCAAATTGTTAACACCCCTTAATCACATCTTCGAGAAACAGCAGTTTTTGATGGGCGATGAATTCGGTGTAGCCGACGCCGCAGTGGGATCGATTTTAAACTACATTCCCATGATGCTAAAACTAGACCTCAGCGCTTATCCGGCGCTTTTAGACTATATGAAGCGAATTGCAGAAAGACCGGCATTCCAAAAGGCGATCGGCGGCTAAACATAGCATTCATCCCTCTAGGCGCTCTGGAGCGCTCTCTGCGGTTAAATAATTCCAAAACAACCGAAAAACTCAACAGCTAAAAGCAGGGACAATTGTGGAATTGCCCCTGCTTTTAATAAAATCAGAATTATCTGAATCCGACAGCCGCTTGCCAAACAAAAGCCAGCAACAAGAAAAACACAGGAATCACCGGCAAAACATTAATCAAAGGGTCAAAGATCGCATAAGCTTCGGGCAGCTTGGCTAAAAGTAATGCAGCTTCCATGAATCAACCTACCTATCCAACAGATTTTTCATAATTGTCGCATATCTTAAGCAAAGGCAATCATGTTCGATCGACCTACGGTGTCAGCCAGTGAGCAAACTCCTCATTAAAGCGATCGGCCAAAATCGCCTCCCGCATCCGAACGGTAAAGCGAATCAACTCAGTCACGTTGTGAATCGCCAGCAGAGTGTGGCCTAGTTGTTCCTTAGCTCGCACCAAATGACTCAAATAAGCCCGACTGAAATTTTGGCAAGTATAACAAGGACAAGACTCATCCAAAGGAGTAAAATCCTCTCGAAACCGAGCATTCTTCAAATTCCAGCGTTCCCCCCCAACCAAAGCCGTCCCGTGACGAGCCAGCCGAGTCGGAATCACACAGTCAAACAAATCTACACCATGGGCCACCGCCACCGCCATTTCCCGATAAGTGCCAATTCCCATCAAATAACGGGGCTTATTTGCCGGCAACAGGGGTGCTGTCACTTTCACAATTTCTGCGATCAAATCCCCCGATTCCCCGACGCTGACACCGCCGATCGCATAACCTGGTAAATCTAAATCTACTAACTGGTTTGCCGATCGCGATCGCAAATCCGGGTAAACACCCCCCTGCACAATCCCAAACAAAGCTTGATCCGGGCGCGAGTGAGCAGCAATGCAGCGCTTGAGCCAGCGATAAGTCCTGTCTGTCGCCCCTTCCACCTCCTGTCGCGTCGCTGGATAAGGGGGACACTCGTCAAAGGCCATAATCACATCCGCACCCAACTCATTTTGGATTTGGATCGATCGCTCCGGTGTCAAATTAATCATACGACCATCGCGGGGGGAACGAAAAGTCACCCCCTCATCAGAAATAGTACGCATTTGGCTCAAGCTAAACACCTGAAAGCCACCCGAATCAGTCAGAATCGGCCCGGACCAAGCCATGAATTTATGCAATCCACCAGCTCCGGCAACAATATCTTCCCCCGGCTGTATGTGCAAGTGATAAGTATTAGCCAAAACCATTTGAGAGCCAGCATCTTTAAGATGTGCAGGTGTCAGAGTTTTGACATTAGCCAGGGTTCCCACGGGCATAAACTTAGGCGTTTCTACCACGCCGTGGGGAGTGACAAACACTCCCGCACGCGCTTGGGTATGGCTGCAACGGGCAAGAGATTGAAAAGAAAATTTTTCGGACATTAGGAATCGAGCATTGGGCATTGGGCATTGGGCATCGCAACAATTTTAAACGTTCTTGAGCTTTAGTCGAACTAATTTTGACCCTAGCCTTAGCCAACGATCCTTTAAAACGGCGAATCGTCTTCATCTAATTGATAATCCCAGCTCCCTGAGAGTACCTGATCCACGACTGCATCTAAAGCCGCAGCATTTAAATTCCGGCTGAGTTGCTCTTGCAAAGGATTGGAGAGAGGAATTAACCGCAACTGTCGTCCCTCTTGAATCAGGTCAAAATAAGCACCTTCTTCCTTGGAGTTTTTCAGTTCCAGATAATCAAAACTATCAACATTCAAATAAATAGCGCGGTTGGCGATCAGAGTAGAGCGATTGGGGCTAGCGAATACTTCCCGGACATACCCTTCGCCTTGACTGTAAATCTTGCCGTCCTGCATATGTAGGTAGCGGACACGTCCTAAATCGAAGAGCAATCTTTGGATATCGCGCTTGTTGACGACAATGCCTGTATCGATGATGCAAGGAGCAGCCACCCTGTTGTTTAATTGGTCATTACTCATGGAGCAAAAGCCTCTGTTGTAGTATGTTCCCCTGGTCGGAAATCACAGAATTCACTAGATTTTCCTACAAAGGAAACGCTTGTCTTGAGTTAAGTTTCAGTAGATGCAGTTCTTCGGGTGCGCTGTCGGTAGCAGTTTTCTAAAGAAAAGAGCTGTCGCCAGGATGAATCCCTGATCGAAGGAACTAAGGGTGTTACCGATCCAATTCTGGCATACGCTAATGGATTCACAACTCCATACAATGCGAAAAAATTTCTATTTTATGGTGCACAATCAGTTGGTTCGCTCAACGATCGACTTTTTCCGGAATCTGGGGGCTGCACTAGCTGCTGCGGTCGCTTTTTATACTTGTTTGCCGGTGCCGATTTCTTGGACTTTGGAGTTTCGGGGTATTGCTCGCTTTGCACCGGCAATCGGGCTGTTGGTTGGGGGGATGCTGGGACTGGCGGATCTGGGGTTGCAGTTGTTGGGGATGCCTGCTTTGACTCGATCGGCCTTGGTAGTAGTTTTGGGTATTGCTCTGACTGGGGGGTTGCACCTAGACGGGGCTATGGACGCAGCGGACGGCCTGGCTGTACCAGACCCCGTGCGACGGCTGGAGGTGATGCGGGACAGCGTTACAGGGGCTTTTGGGGCGATGGCTGCGGTGGCAATCTTGTTGTTGAAAACGGCTGCTCTGACGGATTTGAATGAATATCGGTGGTTGGCTTTGATGGGTGTGGCTGGTTGGGGGCGGTGGGGCCAGTTGGTGGCGATCGCCCGTTATCCCTATCTCCGGGCAGAGGGTAAGGGGGCTTTTCACAAGGAATCGATTTATTCTCCTTTTGATTTTATCCCTGGAGTTTTGCTGCTACTGAGTTTGAGTGTGTTGCAAGTTGTCTTGCAGGGCGATCGATGGCTGTTGGCGGTGGGGATGGCTTTGGGGGGGAGTGCGATCGGAATTTTGACTGGAGCCTGGTTTAACCACCGTTTAGGCGGTCACACTGGTGATACCTATGGTGCTGTAGTTGAGTGGACGGAGGCATTATTATTATGTCTGTTGGCTGCTTTGCAAGGATAATATTTTCTCTCCTGCTTGCTTTCAATCCCTGCGTTAAATTAGATATAGCCAACCTCAATCCTTCAGAAAACTATGGAATATTTGATTGCTGCGGTTTTGCTCGGAATGTTGATTTGGACCTGGTTCGAGATTGTCCAAACAATTCAAAAGTGGGAACAAAATTCGACGGAAACTCACAGTAAAGTTCAAGCTGAAATGGTCACAGAGACTGCTTACGGTCAATTCGGGGGTGATGCGGTGGAGGGAGCAAGTCAGGCTATTGAAAACACCCTTCATGCTAGTCAATGCGCAGCCGAAACAGTCGCTTGTGAAGTTTCATCAGGTGCGATCGGTCCTACTGTAGAAGGCTTAATGCACTTGCTCCACCATTAGAGCTAATCGGTAGGTTGGGTTGAGGAACGAAAACCAACCTACAACTGGGTTATTAGTTGGGTGGGGGCGGGTTTATGAAGATGATCTGTGAGTGGCAAAATTCATCGGTGAACCCGCCCCTACGGATTTTATTCAATGTTTTACCAGAAATTTTATCTAACATTTTACCATGGCTGTAGGGGCGGGTTCACCAACCATAATCGCCCCAAAATAACAATCTTAATAAACCCGCCCCCACTACGGATTTTATTCAATGTTTTACCAGAAATTTTATCTAACATTTTACCATGGCTCTAGGGGCGGGTTCACCAACCATAATCGCCCCAAAATAACAATCTTAATAAACCCGCTCCCACCAACAATCAATCGCTTCAGCTATAAACTAGAACGAATAAACTCGTCCTTTTTCATCAATATAGATTGACCTGTCTTGCCTAGTCCGCCCGTCCGATGTGGTGATCCGAACTGTCACGATGTTTTTCTGAGCATCGACGCTATAGTCGTATTTCAAAGTGGTGGTTCCACCTTTGACATTAATGGGAATATTGGCAATATCGCCGGTGCGGTTGCCGATGCGAACCACGACGTTTTTTGTACTGCCGATCGGCAAGGATGACAAACCAACACCAGACTGACCGTATTCTAGGTTCAATCCAGTCTCGTTTAATAGTCTGAGGGTAATGTTGCGAGTATTATCTATCTTTGCTTCTGGTTGCCAAAATCCCGGTTTTGTGCCACCGTCGGTGGCTGGTTGAGCTGAGACTCGATGGGGTGTCAAAATACCGATCGCAGCCAGTAGGATTGCTGTGGTTGTAATCATTCTTGATTTCATTTTGGCCCCCTTGGAGTAAACTGTTTCTCAATACTACTATCCTAACTTTGAAAGCGATTTTTTTTTAATCATTTGTAATAGACATCCACCATATTTATGGTAGCCTAGGCATTCTGACTTTTGGCAGATATCTAATGGTTATTTTTAACGATCGCTCGCGCCGCTTCTAGGATGATACGCTGTTCGGCGCGGGCGATCGCCCTAGAAGTCTGTTCCACAGCGTCCACATTCACAGAAATCGATGAAATCCCCCACAGCACCAGGGAGTCAATCATCTGTGGATATAAAGCTGGAGCATCGCCACAGATAGAGCAAGGAATTCCCGCCTCCTTAGCCTGAAGGATTAATTGTTCGATCGCCCTCATCATCGGTTGATTGGGCCCACTGAAAGCGCTAGCCATATCTGCCGAGTTGCGGTTAACTCCTAACATGAATTGGCTTAAATCATTGGTGCCGATGGAAATTCCTTGAACTCCTGCTTTCACGTAATCTGACAATAAAAATAAAACCGAAGGAACCTCGGCCATAATCCACAGTTTAAAATCACCATGTCGCTGTTGCCAAACTGTTTCTAAACGCTGCTTGCAGAAGCTAAACTCGTCTACAGAGCGCAGAAATGGCAAAAGTAAATTAATATTTGTATAGCCCGAATCCCAGGATGTTTTTAGTACCTTTAATTCCAAATCAAATAACTCTGGTTCAAAGGTATAACTGAAACTACCGTGGATTCCCGATTCCCGTAAATCCAGGGAACGATAAAATATTGGACGAGGAAAGACAGCCGCAGCAAATAAATTTAACTGATTCGCCATGCGATGCACAAATTCAGATTCCCGACCATTTTGCAACCAAAGTTGGGGATTTAGACATTCCAAAGCTTCCATTGCCATTAATTCCGATCGCACTAATCCAATGCCATCTATGGGCAGATTTCTGAGACGCTCGATGGAGCTAATTTGGCTGACATTCACCAGCAGTTGAGTCGCTGTTACTGCGCTGACAACATTTTGAGGTAATTCCGGTAGTTGAGATTTTGGTTCTAGATGGGATGGAGATGCTGTGGGGAATTGGTGATGGGCGATCGACATTTTGGCTGCTGTGATGGACAAATCTGCATCATTGGCTATTTCTGCATAATTGCCGATGTTTGTAGGGCCGATTTCATCAATTTGAGCGGAGGCAAAAACTTCTCCGGTGTCGCCATCTAGCCACACCGAATCCCCAGTCTCGATGGCGCGAGTGGCACCGACAACTCCCACCACAGCGGGGATGCCCAACTCCCTAGCTAAAATCGCCCCATGACCGGTCATACCTCCTTGTTCGCAAACAATCCCAGCAGCTAATTTGAGCCAAGGTAGCCAATGGGGATAAATTTCCCGTGCCACCAAAATTCCCCCGGCTACAAAATCCGATTTTTCTGCATGGGAATTAGTCATAACTTGGGCAATTGCTTTAACTTTTCCCGATCTGGCGGCCAAACCTTTGAGTACCCTAGGATTTCTGCCTAGGGCAATTAAATTTTGGTGGGCTGGTGCGATCGTATTTTCCAATATTTGGGGGACTTTTTTGTTTTTAAAGGGGCGAACTTGAGTGAAATAAAACTCCGGTTCGTTGCATTCTGCTGACTGATTCATCGTCCACTCTAAAATTATATCGAAATCGAACTCACTCCTCACTTTTTTGCTCATATCGAGTAATTTTAGTAATAGATGTTGATTTAATACATATTCACTTTGTAATTTTTCACATAATATATAAATATCCAAACAACTTCCAGCAGAATTTGGTCTGGGAAACTGAGAGTTAGGAACTTGGAAAGTGTTACCCTGTCCGATGTGCGGTTTTTCCTCCGATTTTATCCCGTCGCTTTTGAGATGATATGCTAATGTTTTGTAACCCAATCGCTGGATGGTAATTTTGCCTGTTTCCGGTTGCACTTGATAGTAATCGGGGATGGTTTCTCCCCTAGCGAGGGACATTCCTAAACCGCAGGTGGCTTGGATTTCCCAGCCTTCACTGCTGTTAGTTTCCACCGCACCGGCGGCGATCGCACAAGAGAGTGGTTGCACCAAAACTGCCGGATTAATTTCCTGTACATTCATGCCGCACCGTTGCCAGTAAAATAGTCTTTGGGCTCTGAACAGTTCAGCCCAAGCTGCTTTGAGTCCGGCCTCGATGGCTGCTGGTTCGGCGCGCACTGCTTGAGATTCCAACATTCCGGCGGTGTTCGGGTGTTGCGCTGTCAGGGAAGGGCGAAAAATTAATGCTTTGCAGTTTAGTTGAGAAACAGCCGCATCCAGGGTGGAGAGTAATGAATCTGGCAGTTTGGTGGAGGTGATTTGTCGGCGAATGCTGCGGGCGATGGCTTGGAGTTGTTTTGGTTCATCGACATTCAAGTGCAGTGAAGAGTTTGGCCAGTCTGCAAACAGGGGTTCCAACCAGTCGATGGACTCTAGAAACTGCCAAAATGCTTTTGCCGGCACAACAAAACCCGGTATGACGGGATGATTTTTTTGCATTAAACAGCTTAAGTAAAATGCTTTTTCTCCCACGGCATCTCTGTCTGATAGTTTAATTTTGTCTAGCCAGTAGAGGTTGTCCACGGTGTTAGCCTTTCTAGGAAATTGATTGAAAATTCTAATTTTCCCGATTAATCACTTATTGCAATTGTAATATGAACAATAGAAAATGGACGAGATTCGTCAAATCTTTTCTCAATTTATTTCTTAAGTCTAACTGTCCTCTTTGTCAGCGACCAGCTACCTCGGATTTGTGTCCCTACTGTCGTCAGCAACTTCAGGGCTGTCGATTAGCAGATCCTGGTGCATTTTGGGATTCCCAGAAGGCTGTTTTTGTGTGGGGGGAGTACGGCGGGGCTCTGAAACGGGCGATCGCAGCTTTGAAATATAACGATCGTCCAGAGTTAGCCAAACCCCTCGGCTATTGGATGGCGGAAGCTTGGCTAAATTTTCCCGAATTAGCTATTGATAATTTAACCGTTGTACCGATTCCACTGCATAAGGAAAAGCTGAAACAGCGGGGATTTAATCAAGCGGAACTTTTGGCGGAAAGTTTTTGCGAGTTAACTGGTTTGCCTTTACAGCGACATGGTTTAGAACGGATCAAGTATACTGAGGCACTATTTCAACTTTCTATCGCACAGCGGCAAGCCCAAATGAAGGATGCTTTAATTTTGGGTAAGGATTTTCGCCGCCGACGAACGGGCGATCGGGTCTTGTTAGTTGATGATATTTATACTAGCGGTACTACGGTGCGATCGGCTATTCAAGTATTGAAGCAGTCAGGAATTTCGGTATATGGAACTGTTGCCCTTGCAAGTCCTAGAAAAACTTGAAATTGATTGAATTTTTGGTGGGGAAAAAAGTCGATCGCGATTCTCGGTTAGGCGGGGCGGGTGGATCGAGATTATCTGTAGGTGACAAACTCGATCGGCGAACCCGCCCCTACACCAAATATGGCCAATATCAACTATAAAATTGCAGCCACAGTTGAGATCAACAACCCTTGAAACAATTTCATCCCATCAGTCTCACCCAACATCGGATCGGATGCCCGTTCTGGATGTGGCATCATTCCTAACACATTGCCAGCCCGATTGCAAATTCCAGCAATATTATTTAACGAACCGTTGGGATTCCCAGCCTCGTTAATTTCGCCCGCTTCTGTGCAGTACCGAAACAACACTTGATCGTGTTCTTCTAGTTCGGCCAAAGTATCGGTATCGGCATAATAGTTGCCTTCTCCGTGGGCGATGGGCAAATCGATGATTTCACCGGAGGTATAGGCGGAAGTCCAAGGAGTATTACTGCGTTCGACTTTCAACGAAGTGCGATCGCAAATAAAATTCAAGCCCGCATTTCGCACCAAAGCACCGGGGAGCAAACCAGCTTCAGTCAGCACCTGAAAACCGTTGCAAATTCCCAGTACAAGTTTTCCTTTGTTGGCGTGTTCCGCAGTCGCTTTCATCGCTGGAGAAAAACGGGCGATCGCGCCGCACCGCAAATAATCTCCGTAACTAAAACCACCGGGAACTACCATAATGTCGATATCCGAAATATCGGTATCTTCGTGCCAAATCATCCGCGTTGGTTGGTGTAGTAACCCTTGAGTTACCCACACCACATCGCGATCGCAATTTGAACCAGGAAAAACAATAACTCCAAATTTCATAAGCATAAGTCCGAGGGAAGAAGGAAGAAGGAAGAGGGAAGATGTATCAACTTAAGACTGAAATCTTATGTTTTTATCGTTGGTATCAAAGTCTCGATCCCCCTCGCATCCCCCTGGTGGGAGGGGGACTTTGAGTCGTTCTAGTTCTTGTGTTTTTAACAGAAACTTTGAGAACATCTTGTCCCCCCCTCCCACCAGGGGGGTTAGGGGGGATCTCCGGGGCAAAAAACATACCCTAGGGGCGATCGCATTTATGCTGTCGTTGTCTCCATAGCAACAGGAACTTCAGTCAACTCAACCCGATAGTTTTCAATCACTGGATTGGCCAAAAGTTGGTCGCAAATACGATCGAGTTGTTCGCGCGCCTCCGACTCGCCAGCAGCAGTCAGTGTCACTTCAACGTATTTCCCGATGCGCACGCGCTCAACATTGTCGTATCCCATGTGTTGCAAACCAGACTGAACAGCAGTGCCTGCGGGGTCTAAAACCGAAGGGCGGAGGGTAACATAAATTTGGGCAAAATATTTTTGAGTCACAGCAATGTGTAGGTGATGCGAAAGTTAGAGCTATTTTATCCTACAACTAGGTGGCTGTTGCTCGATCGCCCTTTCCCCCAAGTAAGCTAGCCTAGAAACAGCGATAGATTTGATTCCAGCAGATTACACAAAAAAATTATGAGAACCAACCGCACCCGTAGTCAGGAGCGTATTTTACACTTGCTCAAGCACTTGAATCGATCGCTCTCAGCGCAAGATATCTACTTAGAACTCCGTAACAGCGACCAAAGCATGGGCTTAGCAACCGTTTATCGCTCCCTCGACGGTTTAAAGCGAGAGGGGTTCGTTCACGTCAGAACTCTTGCTAGTGGCGAGTCTCTTTACGGTGCCGCCCACCAAGATCAACATCATTTAACTTGTCTGGAATGCGGCGCTTCAATTCCGATCGATGAATGTCCGGTTCACCACTTAGAAAGCCAATTGCAGCAATCTCATTCTTTTAAGATTTATTATCACACTTTGGAATTTTTCGGATTGTGCGATCGATGTACTCTCGCTCAACAATCTTAAATTTGGTAATTGGTAATTGGTAATTTACTCGTTACCAGGCAGAGCCTGGTAACGCATATCCGGAGGCTCTGCCTCCAATTTTTGTGCTAAGAAGCGAGGCAGAGCCTCTAGGCATAGGTTCCCAGGCAGAGCCTAGGAACCAGTTACAAACTATCAATTTTCAGACTATTTTTTTACCTCATTACTACTACCTTCCCCAACAATCGATCGCATTCCTTCCAGGGTAGCGGGAATGCTGCGCGGGTCCATAAACATCACCTTGCTGCTGTCGCTGCTGCCAATTTTTAAGCCCATATCGAGATAGTTTTGAGCTAACAAAAATTGTAAAGCTTCGCGAGCATTGGGGTCATTTTGTAGAGTTTTACCGATAATTTGTAAAGCCTCAGAAGTAGCTTGAGCTTTCAAAACCTGACTTTGGCGTTCTGCTTGAGCTTTCAGGACGATCGCCTTTTGTTGAGCTTCTGCTTCCAAAATAGTCGCTTTTTGGCGCGCTTCGGCATCCAAAACTTGGGCTTCGGCTTTACCTTTGGCGCTGTTAACTGCCGACTCCCGTTCCCCTTCCGATGTCAGAATTGCCGCCCGTTTACGGCGATCGGCTGCCAACCGAACACACCATCCACAGGAATATTTGTAAATTAACGTAAGGTAAAGCTAAAGAAATTGCAGCTACCACGAAGGCGCTCAGTCCCATCATGAAAGCTACAAAAGCAGTAGGGAGAAATAGTTCTGCTAAACAGAGCAATGCCCCAGATATCAGCCAAAACAGCGTAGGATTCCACAGCATAACAAGAGTTGGGGTAATAGTATTTTTGATTGATGAATTAAAGGATTACAGAATGGCTAAAGACTAACTCGGTAAAGGTTGGCGAATTTCCGATCGCGTTGCTAGATTTTTGAGGTAGCTCGACGAACTTGATGTGGCGATCGCCAGACTGAGCCTTCGATCGCCCTCAATACCAGTTTTAGTAACTTAGATTACAATTTTAGCCCATCGACCCTGGTGGAAATGACAATTTTTAGGAATTAAGAAAGTGATAGGGGCTAAAATCAGTTTATTCTCGCCCTATTAAATAGGGGCGATGGAACTATATATCTTCAGAATGTTTTTACAAAAACTACCCGATATGATGAACACTTTCTCAAAATCCATTTATTGCCCGAATCTTGGGTGTCCCGAACCCCGCAATACCTTTGGGCGACAGGAGTGTGCCGCTTGCTCCACACCTCTAATTTATCGACATTTGTGGGCGGTGGGACCTGATGTGGAGGAAGTGCCGCAGGGTAAAGCCATCGGCGATCGCTATTTGGCGATCGCGCCCCAAATATGGCTCGATAGCCGTCCCGATTTGCTTCCTAGCGTCCCCGAAGAACTGCCGGATGCAATTATGCCTTACCTCCACTTATACCCCCAACGGCTTCATATACCTGAAGTCTACGGTTTTTTTCAACTGGCAGAAGCAGCCCAAACCTTCGATGTACTCTTGCTAGAAAATGTACCCATCACCACTTTTGGTCGCCTATATCCTTCTATCTTAGAAGCTTGGTCGAAAACTAGCGCTGTGCGACAAGTTTATTGGCTTTGGCAAATGCTGCAACTGTGGACACCACTATCCGAACAGGGAGTGGCTTCTAGTTTGCTAGTACCGGAAAATTTACGGGTGGAAGGCTGGCGGGTGCGGTTACTGGAACTGCATCAGGGCAATTTTGGGCCGACTTTGCGGGATTTGGGAGATGTGTGGTCTGGGTTGGTGGAATCGGCCCAACCCCAGGTAAAGTCGAGATTGGGAGAAATTTGTGGGTTTATGCGCCGCAGTAGCATGAATTTAGAGGCGATCGCCCTCGAACTCAATGATTTACTGTTAGAACAAGCCGCCCAATTACCTTTACATCTAGATGTATTTGGGATGACAGATACCGGACCTCAACGTTCTCAAAATGAAGATAGTTGCTATCCGAATGCTGCGGATTTTAAATTTAGCAAAATTTCTGGAAATGACAAATTGCTTCCTTATTTGACCATAGTTTGTGATGGGGTTGGAGGTCACGAAGGTGGAGAAGTGGCCAGTCAATTAGCGGTGCAGTCTCTGAAATCTTTGATTCAAAATTTCATGGCAGAAATCGCTGAACAAGATGAGTTGATGACACCGACAATGGTCATAAAACAACTTCAAGAGATTGTGAGAGTTGTCAACAATGTGATTTCCGCTCAGAATAACGAGCAGGGAAAGGAGTTACGGGAGCGCATGGGGACAACTTTGGTGATGGCTCTCCAGTTACCTCAAAAAATTAAGGTTGTTTCTGAGGATGTGCGATCGAATAACGCCCACGAGCTCTATTTGGTGAATGTGGGAGATAGTCGCGCCTATTGGATCACAGAAAATTCTTGCCAGCGGCTGACTGTGGATGACGATGTGGCTTCTAGGGAAGTGCGACTCGGACATAGTTTGTATTGGGAAAGCCAAAGGCGAAGCGATGCAGGAGCTCTGACTCAAGCCTTGGGCACGCGGGACGGCGATTTCCTGCAACCGACGATTCAGCGATTTATTGTGGAAAATGAAGGTTTGTTGCTGCTATGTTCCGACGGTTTAAGCGACAATGACTGGGTGGAGCAATCTTGGGAGAGTTATGGCCCTGCGGTACTTAAGGGCGAAATGTCTTTGGAGGTGGCCGTTGAGTCTCTGATTAACCTGGGAAATGAGAAAAACGGTTATGACAACACTTCTGTAGTGATGACTCACTGTCGGGTGTCGCCGGAGAAATTGATCTTATTTCAACCGACTGAGGAGTCAGCATCGGTGTCGCCGTCGGTGTCATTGCCCATGTCAAGGCCGATGTCGGGCTCGGTGTCATTGAAGAAATCACTCTCGATGCCTCAGACACAGCCTCAGTCTCAACTTTCAGAATCCTCCAAACAGTTGCTGTACCCAGAAACTGCCGCCGCCCAGGAACCGGCTCAAAAACAGCCGGGATTCCAGCGTTTGCTCCCGCTACTGGGACTGTTGGCGATCGTGTTGGTTGGCGGTGGTTTAGGTTTGTGGGTGCGAAGCCTCCAAAATAATTCCGAACCAGTACCGGGTCAACTTCCGCCACCGCCGGAAAGTCCATCTCCTAGTTCGTCGGAGATTCCCTCACCGTCACCTGAACTGCCACCCCCCCCGCAGAGAACGTCACCTTAATAGTTATTAGTTAATAGTTATTAGTTAATAGTTATTGGTTAATAGTTATTGGTTAATAGTTATTGGTTAATAGTTATTGGTTAATAGTTATTGGTTAATACCAATTAAATAGGTTGTTAGTCAACAGTCAACAGTCAACAATCAACAATCAACAGTCAACAATCAACAATCAACAATCAATTAATATGGAAAGAGGTTTAATGTGGCTGCCACTGCTAGCAATTTTTATTTTTCTGGCTTGGGCTGGATGGAACGAGTATCAAAAACTGGAAGCCTATCGTGTGTGGGCCGAAAAGTTCGATCGGGCAAAGTACGATATTTATGCTGTACTCGGTCAGCAAGAAGATTGTTTAACCTGGGGAAAGCCTACTCGCAGTGGACCTGTGAACTTGCAAACTTTTTCCTTGAAAAATGTGCAGTCGCTGCAACTTTTAGTTAACGGCTCTGTGGTAGATTTAGAAAATCCGCCTAGTGCTGGAAGTCCGATCTTCCTAGAATTTTTGTTAAAAGATACTAAAGATGCTGCTGCTGTCCAGGTTCCCTTTACAGAAATTCCTCTAGCGACTAAATGGTGCCAATATTTACAGCAGGAATTGCAGCGCTTTCTCTAAAAGCATTTTCCGGCGAGAATAGTCAACTGCTACGCATCTAAAGTGTGTGTGGGTACAGGAGGCGAGAGGGAGAAAAAGGGAGAAAAAAGGGGAAAAAGGGAGAGGGGGAGAAAATTTGACTCTTTTTTAACCACGATTTTAGTAGACAATTTAAAGGCGCGACATCTTAAAATATTCCTGCTGCTGCTTTGATATAGAATACTCTTTGACACTCCGGGCGCGTGAACGCGCGGGGATTCTTGGCTCAACCAGTCAACTTGCCCGTTGATGTCACCACCAACGAGTTCTTGTCGATCTGTCCGATCGCGTTAATTCCGGCGTGCCCCGCCGTATTTAAATTAATTCCTGCCTGTTTCAATCCTTTAGCCAAAACATTCAAAGCTGCATTGTGGTCGCGGTCTAATACCGCACCGCAACTGCAAACATGAGTTCTAACGGACAGGGATTTGAGAACGCGATTCCCACAATTTGAACAATCTTGGGAAGTGTATTGAGGCGCTACAGCAACCACTGTTTTACCGTACACTTTGCCAAAATATTGCAACCATTGATCAAACTGTGACCATGCTGCTGAGCTAATTGATTTAGCAAGCTTGTGGTTGTTCACCATGTTTCTTACTTGAAGGTCTTCATGGGCTACGAAATCGCGCTTATTTCACTACGCACAACGCCGTTTTGATGGCGAAGTCTTTACGCTGCCTGCTAGCCTTCAAGTGTTTTATGCCTAACTTATTGATGGCTTTCTTGCGATTGCCAGAACCTTTCTTTTTCCGAGAAACTCGTTTCTGCAACCGTTTTAAAGCTCTTTCACTTTGACGAAGATGCCGGGGATTTGGGACTGTTCCCCCATCGCTATCGGTCAAGAAATGGTTTAACCCTACATCTATGCCAATGGCTTTACCCGTAGGAACTAATTCCTCTGTTCGTTCTACGTTGATACAGAACTGAGCATAGTAACCGTCGGCACGATGAATTACTCTGACTCGCTTGATTTCGTTGGGCGCCGAGAAATGCAAATCACCAGAGCCAATTAACTTAAACTTCCCAGCAGCAAAACCATCCGTGAAAGTCAGAGATCTTTTGTCGGTGGAAAGCGCCCAGCCTGATGTCTTGTATTCTACGGAACGGGTATGCGTTTTGAATTGCGGATATCCCTTTTTCCCTGGCTTTTTAGCTTTACAATTAGCGAAGAAACGTTGAATAGCAAAAATGGCACGTTCGGCAGAAGCCTGACGCGCCATTGAGTTAAGTTTGCCCGCCCATTCAAACTCTTTCGCCATGATGGCGCATTGTTTGTACAGGTCTGATAATTTAACTCCCTGATTGTCGATCCAGTATCTGAGAGCCTTGTTTCGGACAAACTGAGCTGTGCGAATCATTTCGTCAATGATTCGGTATTGCTGTGGCTTGCCTTTGAATTTTAACTCTAGTACAATCATGGGATGATTTTATCATGCTTACGAGCAATTGTGGCTATAAACTTACGGATTGCAAGAAATCTTTACACTTAAATTAAAGCCGTCCTCTAAGGACGGGGCTTTAAACCCAGCTTTTTGGTAAAGCTGGTAATACAACGCCTTCATTGCTAGCCCACAAATCTGCCGAATGCAAATACATGAATTTTTACAGCGCTATCAACAGGGAGAGCGGAACTTTGCTCACATTGACCTCAGTGGTGCTAGTTTAAGCGGTGTCAACCTGAAAGAAATAGACCTGACTGGTGCTAATCTGACTGGTGCTAATTTGAGCTGGTCAAATTTGAGTAATGCTAAGTTAATTGGGGCTTGTTTACGGCGCGCGGATGTCCGCAGTGCGGCAATCACAGGGGCGAATCTGAGTAAGTCTAATTTGAGCGGCGCAAATTTTGCGAAAGCGGATTTGCGTTTGTGTTGTCTCGAAGGTGCAGACATGAATTGGGTGGTGCTACAAGAGGCGGATTTGGGCGGGGCAGATTTGAGCTATGTGAAATCAGACCAAATTAATTTGGAAAGGGCTAAACTCGACGGGGCTAAGTTAATTGGGGCGGAATTGATGGAGGCAAATCTCAACCGCGCTAGTCTTGTTGGTACTAATTTAACTGGTGCTAATTTGCGGGAAGCTCACTTGGTTGAAGCGAATTTGCGCTCGGCAATCTTAATCCGTGTAAACTTGATTGAAGCCGATCTCAATGGTGCTCAAATGCGATCGGCAAATCTAAGTGAGGCTGACTTGCACCGGGCTATCCTGGCTGGGGCTGATTTAACGGAAGCGATGCTGGATAATGCTGATTTGAGTAGAGCTAATTTTTCCGGTGCTTATCTGTTGAAAGCTAGTTTTAAAAAGGCACATTTGCTGCGAACTAACTTGCAACAAGTGTATTTGCTGCGGGCTGATTTGAGTGAAGCTAATTTGCGAAATGCTGATTTGCGGAAGGCTGATTTGAGTGGTGCTTATTTGATGGATACGATGTTGGCGGAGGCGGATTTAAGAGATGCTTTTTTGATCGAGTGCCGTTTGATTCGGACGAATCTGGAGGGGGCGCAGCTTACGGGTTGTTGTATTCAAAATTGGCAAGTTCAAGATGTTGATTTGTCTAAGGTTGACTGCCGATATGTTTTTAATCAGTTTGATTATGCTGCGAAAGTTCCTGGTAATCGTTTTCCGGTGGATCGGGATTTTGAGTTGGGAGAATTTGGGAAGCACCATCAAGATGAAAGTTCAATTGTAGAGGTGTATTTTGCTGAAGCTCCTAATTGGAATGCGTTGGCTTTTACGTTGATACGGCTAGAGTTGGATAGTTACGAACTGAAGTTGAATATTCAATTTTTTGAGTCGGCTCAGGAGCAGCATTTATTGCGGTTGAGTGCGAATCGTTTGGTGAATGGCAAGATTTTGAGCGATCGCATTTTGGAGCTTTATCCAGATATGTTAAAAAAGGTTTTAGCTAAGGGTACTGCAATTTTGGGTTTGCTAGACTTGGCCGTTGCCGAAACCAATGGGGATGAGCAGTCAACATCATCACCGCCAACGCCACCACCAACGCCAACAGCACCACAAACGCCACAGGATGTGTTGCAGAGAAGACAAGAAATCTATCATAAAATGGTGCGCCAAATTTCTTTTATTTTGATGTCTCAGACACCGGATAAATTCACAGATAGCGTACAGCGACTGTTGGATTATTTGAAGCAGCAAGGTATCCCGACTGAACAGATTCAGAAAAAAGTGATTTGTCAGGCGATAGTGCAGCGTGCGAAGAAAGATGCTGGTTTTCGGGGACAGTTGTTGCACTGGGAAAAAACTGCATCGGATCAAGTTCGCTGTTCGATGATGGGGGAAGCGGTACGGTTGGCGATCGCACTGTTATGGGAATGAATAAACATCTAGAAAAATTGTTGATTTTTTTAGATCAATTCCGGTTGTATCGGAATGATTTAACCGCGAAGGCGCGAAGTACGCGAAGCAAGAGAAGAGAGGATTTTATATTACTATACTTTTCAAATATATTAAGTTTTCAATAAATAGTAAATGTTCTACTACTACGGCAGAAAAAAGCAAATAGCCAAACATTACCCTGCTCCTAACTTTGATGCCATTATAGAACCGTTTGCAGGTTCAGCAGCTTATTCACTCTATGGAAATTATTGGCAGAAGGAAGTTATCCTGATTGAGAGAGATGAGGAAGTTTCTCAAATTTGGCAGTGGTTGATTGATGAGGCGACACCCCAAAAGATTAATAGCCTACCTGATTTAGCGGTTGGTGAAAAGAGTTCTGAGTTACTTCACATTATTCATGCAGCCACGAAAATGGCTTTTCACTACAAGACTATTAAAATAACTCCTGTTTTAGCTAGAAATTGGGAGATCAGTAAACGATACATGGCTGAAAATCTCTTCAAAGTTAAGCATTGGAAAATTATTAGCGGAGATTACACACTAGCTTCTGACGTAGAAGCAACTTGGTTTATTGACCCGCCCTATAAAGAAAATGCTGGTAAAGGTTACAGATATGGCAGCACACTGATTGATTACAATCAATTGGCAGTGTGGGCAAAGAATAGGAAGGGAGAAGTTATATTTTGCGAAGGGGATTGCGGAGATTATTTGCCATTTAAGCCTTTACTAGAGCTCAAGGGTGTTGCAGGTAAAAGTAGCAAGGAATTTATTTATTACAAATCTCATCACAGGAGTTTAGAATAAGATAGCATAAACAGGTGCATTGCTGTAAATTAAATTCACTCAAGAATGAGCCATCAAAAACTTCAGATAGTTTAATTAAAACCCAAGTTATGTATGAATAAAACTCAAAGTAAATTCTGAATCAGAAACCAGGTTTTTTACAAAAATCCTTGGTTTTAGCCAGTAGATTAATCAAAAAACCCGGTTTCTTTAGCATTAGTGTGCAAGTCGTAGACTACTGACTACTGACTGCTGACTAATTACTGCTAACCAACTGATTTTCCTGCCGCAGATAAGCTTGAATAAACGGGTCTAATTCACCATTCATCACATCTTGGATCGCAGTTGTTTCCACTCCAGTCCGTACATCCTTGACCATTTGATAGGGGTGAAACACATAATTACGAATTTGCTGGCCCCAAGCCGCCTCTACGATATCGCCCCGAATCTCGGCAATTTCGGACGCCCGCTGTTCTTTAGCAATCACCAACAGCCTCGATTTGAGCAACGTCAGAGCTTTTTCCTTATTTTGCAACTGACTGCGTTCTTCAGTACAGCGCACGGCCAAACCTGTAGGAAGGTGAACGATGCGGACTGCGGTTTCTACTTTGTTAACATTTTGCCCGCCCTTCCCGCCAGCACGGGAAGTGGTGATTTCTAAATCTTTTTCGGGGATGTCCAATTGTACGGATCGATCGAGTATTGGCATCACTTCGACACCGGCAAAACTGGTTTGGCGCTTGTCGTTAGCGTTAAAAGGCGAAATTCTGACTAAGCGGTGAGTGCCTTTTTCCGATCGCAAATAACCGTAAGCGTAGCGGCCGGCAATTTCCAAGGTTACTGATTTAACACCTGCTTCCTCTCCCTCGGAGATTTCGGTTAAATGTACTTTGTAACCTTGACTTTCTCCCCAGCGCGTGTACATTCGCATCAGCATTTCTGCCCAATCTTGAGCATCAGTACCGCCAGCACCGGCGTTAATTGTCAAAACCGCGCCGCTTTGGTCGTAGGGCCCTGATAACAACTGTTGTAGTTCCCAGGAATCGAGGTCGCGAGTTAACTCAGAAAGGTTGGATGTTGCTTCTTGAAATAAAGATTCGTCGGCTTCTAATTCGAGCAATTCTAAGATAGCTCTGGCATCTTCCAAGCTAGTTTGCCAACCGTGATATTGCTCTAAGTGAGATTTGAGGTCGTTAAGTTCTTGGAGAGTTTCTTGAGCTTGGTTTTGGTCGTCCCAGAATGCTGGTTGAGCGGCAATTTGCTCTAAATCTTGGATTTTGGCGGATAGTGCGGGGATGTCAAAGATAGTCCTGAGTTTTACCCAGGCGATCGCACAATGTTTCAATACCGTGTTTGATGTCTAGAACTTCCACTGTTAGTTCTCCTATTTGTGGGGTGTTTTGTTGATTATAGCTGAAATTGGGATATTTCAACAAAATGTTATTGCTTGTTCCTAATTAAATATACTGCGAACCCGTGGAATTAAAAGTTTTACCGCATTCGTGAGCGCAGACATCCAACCTTTTAGAACAGGAAAAACTAGCTGTGAGGTCTTGACGAAACCAATCACTTTCTAACGCATCTTTAACAGATTGATTTCTGAGAGAATTAAAGCCCTCTCCGTACTTTTCAAGTAAACCCAACATCTGCGGCCTGTAAGTATGGTTGTAAACAGCGTATTTAGTATGGCTCACCCAACAGCAGGGCCAAAGTTCAGCTTCAAAACTGATAAAAATATCTTTACTGGCTTGAGTTTGACAGCTAATTTCTACATTGCGGTAGTAATTGTTTAGGCCTCCGTAGGTTTCTACAACTTTCAGAAATTCGCCTCCCTGTGGATTTTGATATTGTTCTAGGGATGGGGGTTGAAGTTCTTCGCTGGCTGGCTTTGAAGGCACAGGCTGAGTTGGTTTTGGTGCTTGAGAGGTTTCTAGAGCTATAGCTTGATACCAAGCATAATTTGCTTTTTCTGGTTGTCCCAACTGCGTCAAAACTTTAGCTAAATTGCGATAAGCTCCTGCAAAATTGGGTTTAAGCTCGATCGCCTTTTGGTAATAAGCACTAGCTGGCTGCCACTGTTGCTGTTGAGCATAAAGACTGCCGACATTAGCATAAACTTCGGGAAAATTAGGTTGAATTTGCAGCGCTTTAGAATAACAGTCTGCTGCTGCTTGCATCCGTCCCAAACCTTGAACAGCGTTGCCTAAAGTTTTGTAGGCGGCTGCAAAATTCGGTTGAATTTTTAGGGCTTGTTGGCTGACTGCGATCGCCTCTGAGAGCTGTCCTTGTCTCAAACAGTCCTCCGCTTGTTGGTGCAACTCAACAGCCGTCTGTGCTTGATTTTGAGGGGCTGATGCCTTAGTTATTGCTGGTGGATTTTGGTGAGAATTATTAGCATCTACTTGAGAGTTTTCTGCCTGCCGATTTTGTGGAATTGCAGAATCTTTTTCATAAATTTCTTTCGCCACAAAACGAGAGGTAGCTTTCGGTACAAACTCGGCAAATCCTAATTCTTCAGCTAAAGCGCGAGCCGATTCTACTTGATGTTGGTTGTGCTCAAAAATTAAGTAATGCCAGACAGCTTTGCCGCCAGCTTGGATAAAGGCATTAACCGACTGCATTATCTTATCCCAGTTAGTATTTTTGCGGTAAATGCTGTTAGTATCTGCCAAGCCATCGATACTAAAAGTTACGCTGTCGTTTACTCCCGTCATCGCCTTGGCCAGGGCTTGCCACCATTGGGGATTACGTCCGCTACCGTTAGTATAAAGCCCGATTTGAGGAACGCCCATGCGGTGCCAATATTCGATCGCCCCAATGGTAGTATTGCTAGTCATAGCATCGCCGTAATTGCCGCACATATATACCAAGTCCAACTGAGAGCAAAACTCTTTTGGGAAAATTCTCTCAATATCCTCCATCTTTAATTCTGCCAGCGGTAAAATCTGGTTGTCAGTGCGGGGACATTGCGGACAAGCTGCATTGCATCGGGAGGTAATTTCTACGCTGACTCTTCTGATATCTTCATACTTTAAGTACATGAGTTTTTTCCCCTTGATTCTTTTTTATTATTCACCAGTCCTTTTACTCACAGACTACTCAACCATCGCTATATTAGTGCCGCAGCTTAATAAAAATTAAAAACCACGGCTTGATTTTTACAAGCCGCGGTTTTTAAGGTACTATTTCAATTAATCCCGGCTGTTAATGGCAATCAGCAGTCGCAGAATAAAGATAAACAAGTTGATGTAAGTAAGATACATCGACAAAGCAGCCGGCAAATACTGGTCATCGCGGTAGCTGCGGGGCAGAATGTAAAAATCGACAATTGCAGCGCCGACGAACAGAAATACACCGATGCCGGAAATGCCAATTTCTAACCAAGTTGGGGTATAGACGTTAAATAGAGATAGCAGAAATTGACCGCCAACGACGACTAACAAAGCAATGACACCCAAACTGATAGTTTTGGTGAGGGCCAAGCAGTCTGTTTCCGACAAGTTAGAGCCGATTTGGCGGGCGGCGATGAAGGTAATGCCACAGCCGAGGGCGGCAAAACCGATGCCGGAGATGCCGACACCTTGGGTTCTGAGGGCTGTAAACACCAATCCGCTGAGGGTGTAGCCGGAAAGCAGGCTGTAGGTTGCCAGAAGGGGCAAGGCGGTATTTTTGTTGCCTTGTTCGGCGGCACCACGAGCGACAAAGAATAGAATTAATTCTAGGACGATCGCAGCGATGAATGTGGGAAAGAAGATTCCGGGATAGTTGTGGATGACTCCCAGGCCACCATAGGTGCCGATGGCAGTTAAGACGAGGCCACCGCCGACAAAGGGGAGGGCGTTGGCGATGACGTTAGGGCCAACCAGGGCGTGGTTTTTGGCCTCGCCCCAGGCTTGGCGGAAATTGCTGGTGTTACTCACGAGGTTTGACCTGAATTTAGTACAAAATGGCTATCTATTATTTTGACATTTGTAACAATGAGTTTCCAAAACGTCTCAAAGTTTAAAGATTTGATAAAGACTAGGAGCATATTATGTACCGGATGGGAGCGATGGTTTATTATTTGTAAAATATGAGTATATTCTTTATCCCTTTCACCTTGGGAGCGAGACTGTCTCACACCACAAGCAAAGTTGAAGCGTCAAATTTGCTCTCAGGGTGGGAAACCTAACTTACCCAAGACCTCAACGCTCAAATTTCAATGCGGTTCGATTTGGCTGTTCAAAGGTGTAGACAGGGTATGCAAAAAATTAATCGTGAAAATATCTAAATCTAATGATCAAATACCAAACAGGTAATGTCTAATGCCTACCTTTTTTTCTAAGATTTTTTTCAAGCCTACGGCGGGAATTGTATTAGCTTTAGCAACTGTTGTCTGCGGTGGTCAAGCAGGGGTGGCGCGCAATTTCCCAGCAGAACCTCAAAATTTGGTGTTGGCTCAGGTTGTTCAATCAACCCCCTGTAGAAGTTGCTCGAACCCGCCTGGGGGAACAGCCAGCCCGGTGCCTCGGCCGGTGAAAATTCCTGAGCCTTCGATGGTAGGTGGGCTGGGTTTAGTGGTGGGTTCTCTGGTGGTGACTCGTAGTCGGCGCCGATGGAAAAATTAGAGTTTTGAACCGCAGATAAATGCTGATAACTGCGGCTCTAGTCATTTTAGCCGATCGCGTCGCGGAGAGCATTTTTAGTCATGGCGGCGATCGCCTGTTCGGTAGCTTTGGGCAAATGATAGTATTTGCCACCAGAAGTCTTGGCTAATTCCTTAGCAAAACCAGTAGAAATAAACTTGCTTTCAGTATCTATCACCAGCAACTGCATCCCTAGCCCGCGAATTTTGGCAGCAATTTCCAACAATTCACCCTTAATATCTGGCTTTTCTCCATCTAAAATGGGTTCACCCAAAGAACGAGCCAGAGGAATATTCCCGCGCCCGTCAGTAATGGCGACAATCGCAACTTGACCGATATCTCCCGATTGCCGCGCGTTGACTCCGACGCGGACGGCTTGGGTCAAACCGTGGGCTAGGGGGGAACCGCCACCACAGGGCAACCTTTCCAAACGCTTACGGGCTAAAGCTATCGAGCGCGTGGGCGGTAACAGCACTTCTGCTTGTTCTCCGCGAAACGGAATCAGAGCAACTTGGTCGCGACTTTGATAAGCTTCTGTGAGTAGCTGCATGACAGCGCCTTTGGCTGACTGCATCCGATTGAGGGCCATGGAGCCGGAAGCATCGACGACAAATACCACCAGAGCCCCTGCTTTTCTAGCCAGTCGCTTCGCCCGAATATCTCCCTGTTCGACAAATACGCGGCGCTTTCCTTCGTCCTGATTTGGCTCTTGCCCCCCCGATTGTAGGGGCGGTGCCCCTGTGCCCGCCCTGGGTTGGGGGGGGTTAGAATTCCTGTCACGGCGGGCTTTTTGATAGGGTGCGGCGGCTCTGAGGGTGGCATCAACAGCGATGCGACGGACGGGACCTTTGGGTAAGACTGGCTTGATGTAACGGCCTCTATCTTCGGAAAAAATGACGCTGCGGCTTCCCGATTTGCCTTGGCGGCTGGCATTTTGGGCGAAGAAAAGGACGCTGGGGTCGAGAATAACTCCTTCGGGGTCGAATAGAAATTCTTCGGGAATGTTCGTTTCTTCTTGTTCTTCGGGGGGTTCTTCTTCTTTGTCTTCTTCGTCTTCTTCTTCTTCCTCTTCTTGTTCTTGTTCGTTTTGGGGTGGTGGTGGCGGGGGAGGGGGAGGAGGAGGATTGTTTTCGTCTGGGGGAGTTTGGATGACGGTGGCGCGGGGTACGATGACTAATTCGACGGCGCGACGCAAATCTTCGGCGTTAACTTCTGTGCGTCCTTCGATGGCTGCTGCTGCTTTGGCGACTCGCACTGCGAATATTTCGGCGCGGTGTCCTTGTACTGCGCCGCGGATTGCTTCTTCTACTAGGTAGCTAATTTGTTCGCGTTTGATGGTGACATCTTTGAGCCATTCTCTGGCGAGGATGATTTGGGTTTTGAGGTTGTCTGTGTCTTCTGCGTATTGGTTGAGAAATTGTTGGGGGGAATTGGAGTAGGATAGAGCTTGGTCTACGGCTTGGACTCTTTCTTCTAATTCGAGTACGGCATCGGCGGAAAGGGCGATGGCGATTCTGTCTAGTAAATGTTCTCGGAGTGGGCCTTCTTCGGGGTTATAGGTGGCAATAAATAGGGGTTTGCATGGATGTTGAAAGCTAATTCCTTCTCGTTCTATTTGATTTCTTCCTTCTGTTAATACTGTGAGTAATTGGTTGGAAATGTTGTCGTCGAGGAGGTTGATTTCGTCTACATAAAGTACGCCTCGATTGGCTTGGGCTAGCAGTCCTGGTTGAAATACTGTTTCGCCGAATTTTACTGATTGTTCGACATCGACTGAACCTAAGAGTCTGTCTTCGGTGACACCCAAGGGAATTTGGATGAAGGGTGTGGGAATAATTGCGGTGTTGAGATTAGTATTTGTGGTCAGGGTCTCTTGCTGATGATTTTCTGCTAAGATATCTTGCCCGTGATTTTCTGGTGACAAGCCTGATAGCTCTTCTACCAGGGGTTCTTCTGGAGATGCGTTGCAGAAAGAGTCTTTGACAATTTCTATGGGGGGTAGGAGAGAATGCAGGGCGCGGGCCATTACTGATTTTGCGGTGCCGCGACGACCTGCGATCGCAACTCCTCCCAGTCCGGGATCGACTGCTGCTAAAAGCAGGGCTAATTTAATTGCTTCTTGGCCGACAACGGCTGTTAGGGGAAAGGCTGTCACGGTAGGGGTTGCGTAGAGGGCGGACATGGAAATAATTTTTTGTTAAAGATGTTTTGATATACTTATCATATATTAACTCTTATACCACTTCTTGTAAAGTTTTAACTTCCAGCGGTAAAATGACTGTGAAAGTTGAACCTACTCCGATTTCTGATATTAACTCTATATTGCCTTGCAATAGTTTTACCAGTCGCGATACTATGGCTAATCCTAAGCCTGTGCTGTCTGATGAAAATTGTTGTTTGCTAGGTTCTCCTGCTTGAAAGAAAGGGTCGAAAATGCGAATTTTATCTGCGGGGGAGATGCCAATGCCGGTGTCTTTAATGGCTATTGTCCAATTTTCGGTTCCGACTTGACGACAATCTAATTCGATGCTACCAGTTTCTGTATAGCGAATAGCATTGCTCAGCAGATTGGTGATAATTTGTTGCAGTCGCTGGGAGTCGGCGATTACTTGTTTTGGAGCGCTGTCGCTAGTGATTGAGAGCTTTAATCCTTTAGCGTCAGCCAGGGGCTGCATTATTTCTACTACTGTATTAATGAGAGCTTTTACATTAGTTGGTCTCAATTGAAGTTGGATTTTTCCGGCGTCGGCACGGGAAAGTTCTAGGGCATCGTTAATTAGGCGTAATAGTTGTCTGCCGTTACGTAATACTCGCTCTATGTGTTCGATGCCGGGGAGAGTATCTTTGATTTCGGGTTGCTTTTTTCCTTGACGCAAAAACAGTTCAGAATAACCGATGATTGAGTTGAGTGGTGTTTTGAGTTCGTGGGCTAAATAGGAGAGATTTTCTTGGTGGGTGCTGACTAGGCGATTGAGTTCTTGATTGGTGAGTGTTAACTGAGTTTGGATTTGTTGGAGTTCGCTCAATCGCTGGGCAACATAACTGTTAAAACACTGGGCAATTGCTTCGTCTACTACGGAGTCTATCAGTCGAAACGCTCTGACTACTTCTGTGGTGGTTCCTGTTAGTAATTCTGCTTCTATATGGGAGAATATGACTTGACGAAGTAAATGGTATTCCCGCGCTACTTCTGCTGGATCGTAGCCTTGTTCTGCTCGCAGGAAGCCGTGATCTAAACTCGCTTTGATGATGATTCCTATTTCGCTGTTTTGATATTGGGAAAGCACTGTTGCCATGGCCGCCAACAGGTGAGGAATATGATTTTTGATGGCTGAGTGCGGTAAGGTGTCAGCACTTTCTATTTTCCGATCCTGGCTAACTGCTTCAATCCAGTTTTGGAGGATAGTGTCGGTTTTGTCGATGAGCAGTTGGCTGTAATCCATGATGGCTGCGTGGGGGTGGAGTCTGACAGATATTGCTATTGTCTCATTGTAGTCGAGCGATCGCCCGATGGACATACCAAATTTTTGGCGATCGCCACCCTGCCTTTAAGAAGTAGTTTTTTGGTGATTTTTGGCATCTGTTATTTCTCTCAATGAGCCGATTCAGAGTATTTATCACTATAAAATACCTCTTAAAGGCATTGACAAAATTACGGTAATGTAGTAAATTAGTTTGTCGCGATAATCATGTTAAATTAAAAATTTAGAATTTTGTCAGGAGACTGAATGGAAAACCTGCAAGCTGCGATCGCCACGGCAACTTTTATCGGTGTAATTTTGTTAGTAATGACCGAGTGGATACACCTAACAGTTGCAGCTTTTTTGGGAGCCCTGATCCTAGTTTTTACCCACGTCATGACTTTAAATAATGCGATCGAATATATTGGTCGCAGTCATGGAACCTTGGGATTATTCTTCGGAGTCATGGTAATGGTCAGGTCTTTTGAACCTACCAAAGTATTTGAATATTTGGCAACTCAAATGGTGATGTTGGCGAAAGGAAAAGGCAAAAATCTGTTGCTGGGGATTGTAGCCATTACTACCCCGATTTGTGCAGTTTTGCCCAATGCTACCACAGTCATGCTGCTAGCACCATTAATTCCGCCAATGGCACAAGAAGTCGGTGTAGATTTTGTACCATTACTAATTTTAATGGTATTTGTAGCTAACAGTTCGGGACTGCTGACAATCGTGGGAGATCCGGCGACGTTTATTGTCGGTGATGCGATTAATATGAGCTTTGCCGACTACTTGGTGACATTAAGTTTGGGCGGCGCACTTGCAGTAGGAGTAATAGTCATTATTCTGCCGTGGTTGTTCCCCGAAATCTGGCACAAAGAATTAGACAATTTGGCAGACTTGCCACATCCCAAAATTAATCACCCACGAATTTTAGCAGTCGGCGGTTTAATTATAGCTTTCGTGCTGACATTTTTTGTAGTGGGAGAGTCGTTACCCGTGCCAATTTCACCAGCAGCCGTTGCTTTGTTGGGGGCGGCATTGTCCATGCTATTAGCTCATCAATCTAAAATAGATTCTGTGAATAATATATTGCGGGATTTAGATTGGAGTACGCTGCTATTTTTCATGTCTATTTTTGTGCTGATTGGGGGATTAGAAAAAACTGGAGTGATTAGCAGTATATCGGGAATTCTAGCAGTGATTTTGGGTAAAAATATTTTTTTGGGTTCCCTAGCTTTGTTATTTTTTGTGGGTTTAATGTCCAGCGTGGTGCCGAACATTCCGCTAGTAGTGGCGATGGTACCTTTGCTCAAACAGTATGTTGTTAACGTCGGGTTAGCCCCTGTGGAAGTGTTAGCTCCGGATTTTGCAGGGCAGTTTCCTCTGGAAGTTTTACCGCTGTTTTATGCGATGATGTACGGGGCAACTTTGGGAGGAAATGGCACTTTGGTAGGAGCTTCTTCTAATATAGTCGCAGCAGGAATTTCTGAATTGCATGGCAGGCGGATTTCTTTTCATACTTTTCTGCGTTATGGAATTCCTGTGATGTTACTGCAATTGGTAACGGCTGCTATATATGTAACTATTCGGTTTCTGATTTGAAGAAGTAAGTTCGGCAACGGATAGGGAGTCGAGACTTATGAAAGCGCTGCGGGTATCTGGGTAGGATGTTTTTTTATTTGGTCTGAGTTAATTAAATTTATCGATAAATTTACGCGGCCGGCAATTTGCTCATCCGCGCGATCGCCAAGAGTTGCGGGAAACGAAGGAGTATTACGAGCTTCGTAACTATGCTTTGAATTTTCTCGATCGCTACTTTACCCAAGACGAGTAAGTGTCAATAAACTATAGCCCACGGATCGATCCGAGGGCTAAATTGTTGATTTCTTGAATTATTTAATCTCAAATCAAAATCTAAAATCCGTTCACCATAGACAGTTGATTCACTAATTTTATTTTACCTCGGTACACGGCGCGCAATAGGCGATCGATCGAGCGTTTTTCTTCCTCTGTCAAAGTTTCGTCAAAAATAGCAGCCATCAAACCGTAGCGATCGGCTATGGTAATATACCTATGATGATTGACTTCGGCAAACAACTCGCCCAAAGCAGATGGAATAAGATGGACAGGAGTTTCCATAGCTATTAAATCTGAACTCGACGAGCGATCGAGGCTTTCTGTGTTCAGAGAAGGCGATCGCACCTTACTATTTTCGCTATCTTATTGTCTAAAAATATGTGACAGCAAACACCCAAATTTGTGATAATAAACACCCAAATTTGTGACCAAAAACCGCCAGATTTGTGAATTAAATCACATTCCCTATTATGGTACACCCAATCTGGCGACGTCAGTAAAATGCGTCGCCATCCATAAATCAGCAAGTTCTATCCCATATCTCGCAGCGACTGAAACTACCAACTAAGTAGAAGGAAGAAGATCGATGTGAAGAAGGAAGAAGATCGATGTGAAGAAGACTTATACAGTCAGCTTTTAGGTCATCCGTATTTTACGTTTAATTAAGTGGATTTACTTAACACCACACAATATAGCCACTACGGTACTTACTACAAAAAGAGTTTCAGCTAAAGATTGTAAATCAGCACTGGGGCCACCGATTCAGCTAACTCAAACTTAAACACTCGTGAATAGAAATATAATTCACCATCCAGGGTTTTTTTGATATTTTCAGCCCGCCGAAAACCGTGCTGTTCCCCTTCATAAGCAACATAAGCAACAGGTAAACCCTTTGCTTTTAAGATTTCTACCATCATTTCTGCTTGATTGGGAGGAACCACTTTATCTTCCAATCCTTGAAAGAAGATGATAGGACAAGATAAATTAGCCGCAGCATGAATAGGGGAGCGTTCTAAATACAAATCTTTTCTTTCAGGATAAGGTCCGATTAATCCATCCAGATAGCGCGATTCAAACTTGTGGGTATCCGTTGCCAAAGCTGACAAATCGCTAACTCCATAATAGCTCGCTCCAGCCTTGAAAACATCCCGGAAAGTAAGAGCGCACAGAGTAGTATAGCCTCCGGCGCTACCACCGGCGATCGCCATTTTTGCACTGTCAACTAAACCCCTTTGTGCTAAATATTGAGCACCATTAGCACAGTCATCAACATCCACAATACCCCAACTATCTTGTAGCCTGTTTCTGTATTCTCGACCATAACCAGTGCTACCACCATAATTCACATCCAAGACAGCAAAACCACGACTTGTCCAGTATTGAATCTTTAAATTCATACTACTAGAAGTAGCCGCCGTCGGACCACCATGACTTTTGATAATCAGAGGTGGTTTTTCACCTGTTGGCGCTGCAAAATCTTGATTTTTTGGTGGATAAAAGAACCCAAAAGCAGTCAAACCATTTTCCGTGGGAAATTCGATGGATTCCGGTACAGAAAGATAACCAGCATCAAGGGTTAAATTGCCTGCGAGGCGCAATACTTCTAGTTGACTTGTTCCTAAATCTAGTTGTACAATCGCCGAGGATTCCGTCGGGGAACCAGCGATAAAAACTACTTTTTCACTTTGCGCTTTTAGTGAAGAAATATCACTGTAAGGTGTGTCAAATTTGCTCAACTGCTTTGTGACTAAATCGAGAGTTGCTAAATACCACTTTCCTTGCTGAGTATAGGTGCAAATAATTTTGTATTCCGAAACAACAGCATAGGTAGACATCCCAAACACCCACTGAGGTAGTCCGAATTCCGCCGCCATTTCGTACAGAGGTTCGATCCCCCCAGCCCCCCTTGGTAAGGGGGGTTCTGTATTTATTTCCCCCCTTACCAAGGGGGGTTCTTTATCTTGTTCCCCCCTTACCAAGGGGGAATCTTCTATTCCTGCTTCCCCCCTTACCAAGGGGGGATTGAGGGGGGTTCTATAAAAATTCCACCAATTAGACTTATCAGAAACAAAATATAACACTCCATCCGGCGACCATTCCGGTTGAAAAATCGACTCTTCTGGGCCACCTGCAACTAAGTATTTTTCCCCTAAATAACCGTCAGGTTGAATTTTCGCTATCCATAATTCTGTGCCATCCCAAGGCATATTTGGATGATTCCAACTAATCCAAGAAATCTGAGAACCGTTAGGACTCAAACGGGGGGAAGCATAAAAATCTTCACCCAGGGTTAAAATTTGAATATCTTCGCCATTATCTAAATTAATACTAACAATAGTATTGACAACTTCACTTTCTCGTGTATGGTCTTCGCGAACGCAAATCAGGCGATTTCTTTGCTTGTCAACAATGCCATCGGCGTACCGACAATTCACTACGGGTGTTAAAGCTAGGGGCTGAGAATCTAATTTTTGATAATAAATGCGCCCGTCGGCAAAATGAGAAAAATAGACCACACCGCTAGCCACCACAAAGGAAGCGCCTCCGTATTCGTGAACGCGAGTGCGAACATTAAAAGGTTGGGGTGTGACATCGCTGATTTTCCCGTCAGGAGTGCGTCGCACGATGACGTTTCTGCCTGCTTCAGAAGGTCTTGCTTCCACCCAGTAAATATCCTCGCCGTCCATCGCAATTTGTCCGAGTCCTACAGTTCCCGAAACAATTAAATCGGAGGTGATGGGGGATTTCCAAGAGCCGTAAGTTGATATTGTGTTCATGTAGTTGAGGCTGTTGTATTTGTAGAAGAAATAAATTTATATTTTTACTTTACAGTAATTTTGTAACAATATTTTACACGATCGCTCCCCCAACCCTCTTTTGTGAGAGTCCCGATTTTGCACCAGTTGTCGGGGCTGTGAGTATTTTGTTTAATTAGATGGGTTGACTTAGTTGTTTTTCGGCTCCATGTTAATATTGTGCCGCTACCCATTTAAACTTAATCTAGACTAACTATCTTAAGGAACGAAAAAAAAATAATGCGAATTTTATTTGTATCCGCCGAAGCAGCACCCCTAGCTAAGGTAGGCGGTATGGGGGATGTCGTCGGTGCTTTGCCTAAATTCCTACGACGCATGGGTCACGATGTCCGCATCTTCATGCCCTATTACGGCTTCATCCCGGACAAAATGGATGTGCCCAAAGAAGCTGTTTGGAAAGGTGATGCCATGTTCCAAAGCTTCTCCATCTTTGAAACTGTTTTGCCGGGAACGGATGTTCCTTTATATTTATTTAAACATCCATCTTTCTCAACTCGCCGCATTTATGGTGGCGTCGATGAAGATTGGAAATTTACTTTCTTTGCTAATGGTGCAGCGGAATTTGCTTGGAATTACTGGAAGCCACAAATTATCCATTGTCACGATTGGCATACGGGAATGATACCTGTTTGGATGCACCAAGACCCTGATATCAGCACTGTTTTTACTATTCACAATTTAGCTTATCAAGGGCCATGGCGCTGGCGTTTGGAGCAGATGACTTGGTGTCCTTGGTATATGCAAGGTCATAATACAATGGCCGCGGCAGTACAGTTTGCCAATCGAGTAAATACAGTTTCACCGACTTATGCCGAGCAAATCAAAACCCCGGCTTATGGGGAAGAATTGGAAGGTTTGTTGTCTTTTTTGGGCGGTAAGGTATCGGGAATTTTGAATGGGATTGATACTGAATCCTACAACCCAGAAACTGATAAGTACATTACTCAACAATTCAGTGCTGATACTATTGAAAAGCGCTATCCCAACAAAATTGCGCTGCAAGAAGAAGTCGGTTTGGAAGTGAATAAAAATGCCTTTTTAATTGGGATGGTTACTCGCCTGGTGGAACAGAAGGGGCTGGATTTGATTATCCAAATGCTCGATCGCTTCATGGCCTATACCGACGCTCAATTTATTGTACTGGGAACGGGCGATCGCTACTACGAAACCCAACTCTGGCAAATGACAGCCCGTTATCCAGGCCGGATGTCCACCCAATTACTCTACAACGAAGCCCTCTCCCGTCGCGTTTACGCAGGTTGTGACACCTTCCTGATGCCGAGTCGTTTCGAGCCCTGTGGTATCAGTCAAATGCTGGCGCTGCGCTATGGATGTGTGCCGATGGTACGTCGTACCGGCGGTTTAGTGGATACGGTGTCGCACAATAACCCGATCGATAATACAGGTACTGGTTACTGTTTCGATCGCTACGAACCCCTTGACTTGTTCACCTGCATGATCCGAACTTGGGAAGGTTTCCGCTATAAAGATAAGTGGAAAGAACTGCAACAGCGCGGCATGAGAGAAGATTTTAGCTGGGACATTTCTGCCAGAAAATATGTCCAGTTGTACAGAGATGTTTTGGGACTACCGCCGGAAGAAACCGCACCGGAAGAACAGCCAGAATTGACAGTTGAGAGTTGACAACTAACAAGAGTTAACAGTTAACAGTCAATTGTTAACTGTTAACTCTTGTTAGTTGGTTCCCATGCTAAATGCCAACTTTCCAATTTCAATTAACAAAATAAATCGAGAGGTAAATGACCGTATGTCTCGCTAATTCCTGATTCCGAAGCAGATTGACACGACACCAAAAGCCCACGGTAACTTCCCGTATAGCTGTCAACATAATAAGAACCTTTCAAAGTATTAAACTTAATATAAACAGAGTTGGTAAATGAAGCAGCAGAGTTGGGGTCTAAAACAGGTTGATATCCAAAAGCTGTCAAATAAGTTTTTAAAGCCAAAAAGCCTTCATCTGTCGAAGATGCGCAAACTCCTAGCATTTGATAATCTGACAAACTCGCTACCAGCAAAATAGCTTGACGGAGTTCTTGTTTTTGCAGTGGCGATGCTAAAGATTGCATATCCAGACAAGTGAAATTTTTGAGAATTTGTTGTGCTTCTTCCAGGGTGAGGGTAGTCGGGTTTGGAGTAGACATTAATTATATAGTTGATAGTAGACGGTAGACGGTAGACAGTTCACAGTAGACTCTTCGGCTACCCTTCGGCTTGGGGAGCGGGCAGGCAGTTGACAGTTGACGGTTCACAGTTGATTATACCATTGTGCGATCGGCTATATTTGAAAGTCTAACTAAATTATAAAAAAAAGGTAAAAACTATATTAGTATTACTGAATTTGGCTGCATTGATGGTAAATATGAATAATAAATAGACTGGTGAGGAGACGATGAATAAAGAACAATTGCTAAAGCAGCGAAAGATTCCGCTAAATTTTCTTTTTCGACTGCTACACAAAACCAAAATTATTTATTTAGTGCTGATATTTTTAATCAGTATCGGCATTTCTGGATGGACTGTAGAATCTTATTTCGTCAGAATTCCCATTCTGGGCTTTCACGACATTGTAGATATTCAAAATCCCGCCGAATTGCCACCTCGCAGAAACGCTTTTTCAACGGACTACACGAAACAAGATTTGGCAGTATTCTTAGAATACTTAGTTGAAGAAAACTACTGGTTTTTATCATCTCAAGACTTGTATCTATATTTTATTGAAAAATCCAAGCCAATACCACCTCAACATGAAGGTCAAAAACCCATTATGATTACCTTTGACGACGGCTACAAAGGCGTTCATACAAATGCACTACCAATTATCGAAAAACTGTCATTCATTTATAAAGAAAAGGGTAAATTTGTGCTGTTTGTCAATCCACATTTTTTGGGTGTAGATATGGGCGGAGAATTTTTACCTCACACTAGCTGCAACGATTTAAGAGAGGGATACAAAAAGGGTTTTTATGATATTCAATCCCACGGCTTCAGCCACAAAAATTTAACTACCCTGAATGGGAAAAATTTAGAATTAGAAATTTCTAAATCTAAGTTAATTTTGAGAAAATGTATGAACAATTTAGACAAAAATAAACTTGTCGGTGCTCACATAGCCTATCCCTACGGTGCATCAGATAGAGAAGTGGAAAGCATTTTACCTAAATATCATTTAACTGGGTTTTTGTATGATGACAATTTGTTAAGAGTCAGCCGATTGAGAAATAACTATCGCATTTCTCGCATGACAGTGAGCAAGGATATGTCGCCGACCGATTTAATTAGGATCGCTGAAAAAGCTTCAACTTTAAGAAAGAAAAGGTGGTTTTAGTCAAAAGACGAGTTAAAGTTTAGATTAGCCCCCGTTTTTTCAGTTTGGCTAGTGCATCTTCGGCTGCATTTTTTTCAGCATCTTTTTTACTTTTACCTTTACCTTCTCCATAGGGTTTATCTGCGACATAAACTTTAGCAAGAAATTCGGGAGCGTGAGCTGCGCCTCCTGCTTGGATTGTCACGTATTTGGGAGGAGTGGTGTCACCGTTGGCTTGTACCCATTCCTGAAAGCGGTTTTTTGAGTCTATACTCGATCGCGTTTCGACTACATTTTCCGGCACTGAATCAAACAATTCCCACACAAATTTACGAACTTTGTCCATGTCTTGTATATCGAGATAGTAAGCACCAATAAATGCTTCAAAGGTGCTGCTAAGCAAATTAGGATTAGTAATACCACCTTCTCGATAGGCTCCTTTTCCGAGTCGCATTTTTAAGTCTAAATCTATTTCTTTAGCAAATCTGGCTAGTTGTTTTTCATCTACTAGGGCTGAACGTCGGCGAGTAAGTTGGTCTTCTCCCATTTCTGGGTGACGCTGATAGAGATATTCGCCACTGAGAAAAGTCAGCAAAGCATCGCCGAGAAATTCTAAGCGTTCGTTATCTTCTTCGCGGGATGTGGGGTTTTCGTTGACATAGGAACGGTGTGTGAGTGCTTGGCGGAAGAGTTTTTGATTGTGGAATTCGGGTAGGCTCATTTGTCTTGCTGTTGTTTGGTTAGTTAATTGCATGGAAGTTAGGTAATCGTTGGTGTTGTGATGTGGACATGAAAGAGCCGCAGATGGCGGTTGGTTTGGAGAATCTAGTTTATCAAATAAACTAGATTTTTGCTATCTGCGGCTAGGTGAATTTTAACAGATATTTGGCATTTTGACCGTTAGTCCGCCAGGGGTTTAAACCCCTGGCTCATAGCGAAATTCCTCGCTATGAGGACTGAAGATTGGATTTTTTTACGCTGTCTTCAGTCGGTTTTAACCGACTTTAGCTATTAGCCATGGAATTAATTCCCTGGCGTGCCGTGCCACTTTATGCAGATATTTTGTCTGCTTTATCCTGAGTATTTCCTACAAACAAGCTAGGCAGATTGTCTACGTAATGGAAGTTATCATCACCAACTAGCTTAATCAGTTTCTTGCTTTCACTAAAACGCTGTGCAAAAACTATGATTTTTTTTCCAACATTAAGCATCAGACTGACTAAAGGCGCAAAATCCCGATCTCCTGAGACTAGGATAATTATCTCAGGAGAAGGTTTGATGTAAACTCGTTTAATCCAGTCAAATGTCAATTCTTTATCTACACTATTCTTGTCATTGGAGCGAACATCAACACCCTGACAACCAAGATACTCTACATTATTCTTGGCGAGCAATTGATTTCTTTTCTGCGAGTTATAGTAAACTTTGAAGCAATCTAAGCGCCCTTTTGATTTGGCAAAAGCGACCAATAATTCAGTTTGTTTTTGCGTTAAGTGGACGTTCTGAAGATCCCAGTAAATATGAACTAAAGCCTGAGACTGCTTTGTTTCTTTGCCAATTGCTAAATGATCGTTCATCATTTTTATGTGTCCTAAAATTAGGTTTGAAGGACAGCATCGGTAAATTACGCATTTAGTCAAGAAAAGATTGTCTGTGGCTTCGCTCAAAAGTGAGGTTTTCCATGGAACAAAACTCTTGACTGCCACACTATTGATTTAGTGTGTACTTGCTTGGTTAGCGTCTCAGCGATAGGATGTGCAAATTGCGAATAGGCGTCGTAAAGACCAGTTGATATAGACATTAGACCTCTTGCAAAAAAAATATGTGTTATCCTTAAAAGCTTGCTCAAGTTTAGGTCATAATTTGAATTATTGGGTTGATTGGCATCTCCTTAAACTTGCCCAGCCTGCTAGATTATAAAATTGTCTAAACTTTCTAGAATAGCACAAAACTCTTTTGCAAGAGGTCTACTTTCCATAAGGGCACAAAATTATTTTGCAAGAGGTCTATTATAAACAAGAAACAAGAGAAAGAATTTGTAAAGTTAGTCAATAAAATAGAAAATTGTAAAATCAAGTTTGAGTTAGAAAATTGTGGATGGGAAATATATGAAAGCGGAATGAGTAAAGAAATTCTCACATGGGCGGTTTTTTTTAATGAAAACTTTATTAGTCAAGCTGACCCCGATGAAGATTTATTGGACTGTGTTCGGGATTACCTTATTTAATCATCTCAGCGAATCAGAGAGTTAAAAGCTAAGCTAGCTCTAGCTAGTTTGTCTGACAAAAAAGAAAAAGAAAGCTTGCCCAAAATTAATAAGATAAAGCAGCTAAGTAAAAAATATTCTGCTGATGATACTCCATTTTGTTTATATTCTCTTGCACCGTTCTTTGATAGTCAGTTAATACTTGATTCGAGCGCGATAATTACAGTTAAGGAACTGTAAGATAATTTTTGTAATTTTTGGGAAACTAAAAACAGTAGACATCTTGCAAAAGAGTTTTGTGCTATTCTAGAAAGTTTAGACAATTTTATAATCTAGCAGGCTGGGCAAGTTTAAAGAGATGCCAATCAACCCAATAATTCAAATTATGACCTAAACTTGAGGAAACTTTTAAGAATAACACATATTTTTTTTGCAAGAGGTCTAATGAAAGAGTACAAGTACATATTCACGAGTTTGAGCATTATGTTGTTGAATTACTTGCTGACAAAAACTTACCCGCTACTCGTCGCTACCAAGGACGCATTCCCTATATTGATGGACTAAGGATGCGTAAACAGGTACCTAGTTAAATCACAACAAGTTGCTATCCTGACCTAGCTGTAGCAGTTGCAACTCCTGAGTCAGTTTATGGGAATTACCTGGTAAAGGGGTATAGCCGAGATACTGGCAAAATAAGATAAGCTGCTGTGCATCTAATTTGACAGTCAATTTTTCTACAATTCTTGTGGGACGGGCAGGAGAGCCCGTCTCTGTATTCAATTTAGATGCGTAGCAGCTTACGACGTAAAGTTCTGTAAAGAAACTTTTAATTGCTACCAGTGGCAAAAATCTTGAGTAGACATACTTCTACAAAAAAAACCTCTAGACCTTTCAGCGGCTAGGGGTTTTCTGACTTAAAGTTTATACCTGATACAAAAACGATTTCGAGCGACTGATAACAAAAACCGCGGTAGTCCAACTTGTCACGAATGCCACTAGAGAGGTGCTCCCTCCGGATACATCAGTTTCACTCTTTTTTCCCGTAGTTCGATTTCTTCAAGACAGATTTTTTCAATTTGTTCAACCGTATCTTGAGAAATGCCCAGTTTAGCTGCCATTTTAGTTATAGTTGCTCTTTCTGGGTCACTATATTCTCCATCAGCACTGCAAGCCATAATGGCATCGTAAACAAGGAAACGTCGTGAAGCATTAGCTGCTGGAGTATTACTAATCATCTTCTCGATGTCTTCGTCAGCTTTATAAGATTTGAGTTCCTCCACTAATGAATCGGGTGCGCCATAAGCAGAAGCATATCCAACGACCCAGTCTCTTTCTTCTGGAGCTATTGTACCATCTCCATTAGCACAAATGAGCATCGACTTTATGTAACTCTTATATTCTTCATGGTTTGGCACTTTCCGAAAGCTGTACCTTTGATAGAATAACCACAACAAGCCCTCATCTTTAGTAGCCATGTTTACCCTTGATAAATAGATTAAGGAAGTTTTTCAAGAGACCTCTTGCAAAATAATTTTGTGCTATTATGGAAAGTTTAGCCAATTTTATAATCTAGCAGGCTGAGCAAGTCTAAGGAGACGCCAATCAACCCAATAATTCAAAGTTTGACCTAAACCTGAGCAAATTCTTAAGTATAACACATATTTTTTTGCAAGAGGTCTATTAAAGTTAATGTCGCGCCAAGTGACTTATTACAACTCTCCCAATAAAAACCTGAGACTCTTGCCGTGTCAAGACAAAAACATAGTTCCTGGAGATACCTATTGATTCCAGTTGAAACGAAATTAACTTGAATGTCTATATCAACGGGGCTTTAGGACGCTTACCCGAAATCTGCACATCCTACCGCTGAGACGACTTAACCGACACTTTTTGTTTTTGAATGCGGGTGTCTATCTGAGCTGCTTGGTTTGAAGCTAACAGTTTAAGTATCCGATGTCAAGGGGTAGTGGTATATTTACCTGATTTTTTGAGACAGTCCTGGAGCCTTCGTGCAAGCAAAGAAACCGGGTTTTTTACTGAATCTGTGGGCTGGAACCAAGTATTGTTGCAAAAACCCGGTTTCTGAGCCGACCTGCGTAAGTCCTGAAAATCAATTGTAAAAATATGTTGCAATGTTTTGAACGTTGTGTTACATTAGTTTACATAAGGTTGAAATTAAACGAGGTTTCTGGTCATGGAAAACAAAGACGCAAAAGTTGGCTTCACTGAGTTTGCTGAAACCTGGAATGGTCGTTTGGCTATGCTGGGCTTCGTTATTGGCCTAGCTACCGAATATATCACCGGTCAAGGTATTCTTTCTCAAATCGGTTTGATGTAATTAGGCCTAAATATTTAGTTCTGGCCTGTGTCGCCCTATCGAAAAGCCTCCTTCACCAATACGGAAGGAGGCTTTTTAATCTTTATTAAAACAAATTAGCCTACGGCACTACTAAAAAAACTATTTTACTAATTTTTAATCCTGAGAGAGCGAAACCAACTAAGCAATTTCCACGGATGCCAAAACTGTCAACTTAGGCATCAAAGCAGAGACTTTCACTAAACTGTCGATTTTGCGAGTCCGCTGTCTGTCACCTAAAATCATCTCCGAAAGATCTGGCATTTCTTCCCAACAGTGGGAGCAAAACCAGTAAATGCGATTGTGGCGAGCGTGTCTGAGTAATTGAGATGAGCAACAAGGGCAACTATTCATGATTTTTTAAACCTTTTTTAAGAACTAACTAGATCGACTATTGATTCCACACTAATGCTCAGATCGTCCTAAGTCCAGACGCATTTACTAAAAGCTGGTTTCACTCCCAAATTTTATTGTGTCCGAAGTAAAGCTTTTGTAAGCCCAAGAGTAGCAAGACGATGAGAAGTTGAACGAGCCAAGGAGCACAAGAGAAGCCCCAAATAAAACAGCCGAGTCCAGCCAAAGCCACAAGGACAAAAATATCTTGAGAGGTTTGCCAATAGACCCAGATGGCGGCTAGAGAAACTATCAGTAGTAAAATGTAGGCTGAAGGCATAGTCTTCATCTCCCAAGGTGTTTGTCAAAATTCAGGGGTGATCCCTGATGAATGGTTTAAACTTAAAACTAAAACCTGAAGAACTGATGAAGACCGACAATAATTCACAAAAAGTCAAATACTCCTGCCAATTTATATTCTTTTTCAAACTAAGCAGGAATAATTTGTTGTAGAGGCTACAAAGCTAAATGTCCGATCGCTCTAGCAGCGATCCCATCCCAAAACTTGAGCTACCTGACTTGCTAAAGACATCGGTTCAAAAGGCTTAGCAATCACGCTCGCTACCCCCAAGTCGGCAAACATCCGCCTGTCGCCGGCCAAAGCCTTCGCCGTCAGTAAAATTACGGGAATGTGCTGCGTAGCACTATTGGCTTGCAATTGTAAAAAAGTAGTAGGTCCGTCTTGGTCGGGCATCATCACGTCTAAAAGAATAGCATCAGGCTGTTGGGCGACTGCCTTAGCAACACCCTCGATACCAGAACTAGCTGTCAGCACTTCCCAGCCCCCGACGATTTCGAGACTGACTTGAGCCACTTCTCGAATATCTTCGGCATCATCAATAATCAATATGCGTTTTACTGCCACAATAAACATTTTTTTTTAAATTAACAACTGATCTTAGCCTAGAACTTAAATATGAATTTTGTGTAAAGTACGGAGTGCAATTTAAAAAAATTCATTATTTCAAATAATACTTATTTATCCTGCAAATATAAAGATTTGACCCTAGATCTTCTATCTTCTATTTTCTACCTTCCTGGGACTTTCTGGATCTGTTAAAACCGGGAAAGTTAGGAAAAAAGTGCTGCCCTCCCCCAAAATGCTTTCGACCCAAATTCTGCCACCGTGCTGTTGCACGATACTGCGACAAATAGCCAGGCCCAAACCAGTGCCACCCTTTTGTCGAGAATCTGAAGCATCAACCTGTTGAAACCGTTCAAAGATCATTTCCAGTTTATCTGCCGGAATTCCCCGACCTCGGTCTTTCACGGCTATCAGGATTTCCTGTGGGGAGATTGGCAAGTGCTCATCGCCGATCGCACAATCAGGAGACGAGACCGACTCGATCTCAGCTTTTTTTGCGCAATCGTGATTTGGCTGCAATTGTGCGCTCAGGCAAATTGTAGCGCCCTCGGAGGAGAATTTGATAGCATTGCTGAGCAAATTAGTCAAGGTTTGAATGATGCGATCGGGAACAGCCCGCAAGGGAGCATTCACAGGGACTACGGACATTATAACTCCAGCGTGGTCAGCCATTCCCTGCATCTCCTCCACAGCCTGAAGCATCAGTTCTGCGACATTGCAAGTTTGCTTAACGGCTTTGTGATAACTAGACTCCATTCGTTCTAAATCGAGGATGTCATTGATTAAGCGTACCAAACGTTCTGTGTTAGTCACGGCAATCGATCGCATCCGTTTGGCTTTTTCCGGTTCATTGTCGAGGACACCGCTGTTGAGGAGGGCCAGGGCGCCGTGAATCGAAGTCATGGGTGTCCGCAGTTCGTGGCTGACAACGGAAATGAATTCATCTTTCATCCGTTCGACGGCAAGGCGATCGGTGATATCCTTGAATGTCACCACAGCCCCGATGATTTTGCCTTGTTCTCGCATGGGAGCCACGACGTACTCAACTGGAAAACTCGTGCCATCTCGGCGACAAAACACCTCGTTAGTGACGCGGCGCGCCTCTCCGTCTTGCAAGGTGGCGATAATTTGATTGTTTGTTTGATTGGGAAGCAGTCGATCCACAGTTGGTGTGGTGGAGGTGGGAAAATTAGAAGCCGCATTGATTTGTGTAGATGAATTGTGGTCGATCGCCTGTGGGCAGTCTTCCTGTCTCGGATGTATGGTTTGATAAAGCGGTCGATCGATCAGTTGCTTGGATTCGCAGCCAGCCATTCTCACCGCTGCGGGATTGACAAAAGTAACTTTTCCCTCTTTATTCAATCCGCAAATACCTTCTCCTGCGGAGAAAAGAATCAATTCATTTTGATGGCGGAGTTGTTCCAGGGCTTTTTCAACTCGCTTACTGTCGCTGATATCTCTGACAATAGTGGAGATGCCGATGATGGTTCCTGTGGTATCTTTAATCGGAGAAATAGTCACGGAAACATCTATTTCTTTGCCGTCTTTGCGTAAATGAAGGGTTTCATAATGGTCGATGGTGGCTCCCGCCCGAATGTTTGCCAGAATTTGTGACATTTCGTTGGGGCGTGAGGGTATGGCTAAAATCTCGATCGACTCTCCCTTGACTTCTGTCGCGGCATAGCCATAAATCTTTTCTGCTCCTGCATTCCAGCTCATAATCGTCCCGGTGAGGGATTTGCCGATAATGCCATCGTCAGAAGACTCAACTATAGATGCCAAGCGGACGAGTTCATCTCTAGCTTGTTTGTGTTCGGTGATATCCCGGCCCAAAATCACAAGACTTTTGCGCTTGCCGTCTGGGTAAAATAAGGGTATTTTAATCAAGTCGTAGATTTTAATCGTACCGTCCGATCAGGGAATCACTTCTTCACCCCTAGAAACGCTACCTTTATGCCATGCTTCTCGATCGCTAACTTCACAGGCAGCCAAAGCTTCCCGATAAAAGGTGCTGAGTTCTCCTAGCTGAGAGTCTTTGAGTCCGCGATATTCATCGCGGCAAAGCTCGAACAGTTCCAGTATTGCTGGATTTGCTTCTTGCCATCTGCCCTCGGCATCTTTGAAACAGACAATATCTGGCATCGCATTCATCAGAGAATCCAGATAGGAATTCGATCGCAAGGTGGCTTCTACCTCCACCCGCTTGTAGATTTCCCGTTGCAGATTTTCATTGCTTGCTTGCAGAGAGGCCGTCAACACATTTTCAGCCAAATTCCGTTTTTGAACTACTTCTTGAATGTTGTGGAGTTCTAGGGACAACTGGCGACGGGCTAACAAATTTTCCACTCGAAAGTGGAGTTCTGTGGGAGGGAAGGGACTAAGGAGTAAATCGTCGATTCTGCCTTCAAGTTGTTCTGGGGTAAGGAGAAATGGCGAATCTGTATCAGCAGAATTTATGCCTTTGCTAACTAGCAAAAAGGGTAAAAATACGGGTGCAGATGCGGTTTTCAAGGTGGCGACAAGGGAGCTGATGCGATCGAAATTTGACTTGTCTAGAATGCACAAGTCAAAAGGGATGTTGCCCATTTCGACAGGAGAGTTGGCGCTGGTCGCGCTATCGAGTGCAAACACCTCGTGTTTGCTGTTGAGGCATTGTATCGGCAAAGGTTGTTGGTGGCGATCGAGCAAAACCAAAATCCGGCTCATTGGTTGTTTGTGATTAGTTATTGGTGGTTTTTTGTGGGTTGTTTGTGATTAGTTATGTGTTTTGACATACTCACCGGCAGATGAGCGCGGTGATTCTTGACGCTTCACCGACTGACGCTACCAAAGGTAGTCTTACTCTGTCTCTGCGTCCGTTTACAGTCGTGGCAATGCCCTGTCCCGACTTTATTTATATTTTTGGCTGCGTTTTCATCTCGATCGTGTTCGGTTCCGCAATTATGACACTGAACCGATCGGATTTTTAGATCGAGTTTGCCCCATCTAAAACCACAATCTGAGCAAATTTGGCTTGTAGGTTCCCAAGGACTGATTACCCTAAAATCCCTACCAAATTTTTCCGACTTTCCCTCGCACAACGATCGGAACTCATACCATCCTTGCTGGCTAATTACCCTAGCAAGCTTGCGGTTTTTTACCATTCCCGATACGTTCAAGTCTTCTAAAACAATAGTTTGATTTTCACTAATTATTTTAGTAGACAGTTTGTGCAAGAAGTCTTTACGAGTGTCTGCAATTTGATTATGTAGTTTGGCTATCTGGGTTCGAGTTTTGTTTCTACGTTTGGAGTCCTTCTGTTGACGAGCTAGTTTTTTCTGAAGTTGGCGGATTTTCCGATCTAGTTTTTTGTAGCTAGGACTTTCGGCTTGAGCGCCATTGCTCATCACTGCAAAGGTTTTAATGCCCAAATCGATGCCGATGCTGTGGTTTTTAGCATCTACGCGCTCTGGATTAATCTCTACAACAAAGCTCAGAAAATAGCGATTAGCACAATCCTTGATTATCGTTGCAGAGCTAGGAGCCGACGGTAGCTGTCTAGACCAAACAGGGTTGACAATTCCTATTTTGGCTAGATAAATGCCATCTCCTTTAATTGAAAAACCCCCGCGAGTTAACCGGGCAGACTGGCTGTTTGTGCGTTTTTTGAACTTGGGATAGCCAACTTTCTGACCTTTTCTTTTCCCTTTACAGGACTCAAAAAAGTTTTTAAAAGCTGTTTCCAAATCTGCTACCGACTGCTGTAACGGGATGTTTGAGACTTCTGACAACCAAGCTCTTTCGATTGTTTGCTTTGCTTGAGTAATTACTAGCTTTTGGAGTTCGGCAGATTTGGGTTTTTTCTCGGACTGCTTACAGAGAGCTAAGGCATCATTCCAGACTACCCGAACACAACCAAACAACTGAGCTAAACTCTGTTTTTGTTGGTCGGTTGGATAGAAACGGAATTGATACCTTGCTTTCATTTCTCACAGGCTGTTTGTTTACTCTATTATACTAGCTTCTGCTAATAAAATAATTAAAAATTAAAGCCGTCCTAAAAGGACGGGGCTTGTATCCCATCCTTTTGGTCATTTGTTGTTTGTGATTAGTTATTTGCTAGCTCCGGCCTAACGAATAACTAATAACTCATAACTAAGAACCAATAACTAATAACTCTTTAAGGCATTCCGATCGCGATCGAAGAATCGAACGGCAAACAGCTACAGTAACGCTCCCCTTCCGATAACACCGCAATCAACCTCAGTGACCAGTCTGGCATAATCTGCAAATCTGCCCAAGGTATTGCTACCTCCAAACATTTATCCAACCCAACCTGAGCGTGGCTGATGCGAGGATGCCACTCATCCCGTTCTCGGGCCTCCTGAAACCTAATCGATTTAGTTAGCAAATTAATCCCTAACTGATGGTGGAATCGATAGTTCAGGGGTGCAGTATCAGGCAAATCTGACAGTGGAATCAGGCTGTTGTGCATGGTGCGATCGGGATAAAACCATAACAAATTCAACTCCGGCGGACAATCAATTCCCGGCCGAACACCCGCCTCAAAGTCAGCACGAAGGTAAAAATTCAAGTGATCTACCCCGTACCAAAGTCGCTGAATTGCAGAACTGCGGTGCATTGTCCCCCTCGCTCCCCCAACTTCAATCCGCCCAGCTTTGTCCCAATCCTGTTCATTACCGATACCGTCAATCACCGGATGAATAAAGCTCAGCGGTTGATGGTCGCTTTGAGCTTCGTGGGCCTCTACTTGTCGGCGCACTTGGGGAGGTACTGGCTCGTTGAGAGCTTCGTAAATTGCTGCTACGTGTTCCCGGAATAGCTGGTCAAAGATGGCATCTTGGTTAGAAGTGTGACCTTCGCCAAACCACCAAAACCAATCGGAACCTTCGGCGGCGTAGAGTGCTTCCCAAGCTTCGGGATTAGTTTCTTCCGTAGCCTCTGGATGGTTCGCCAATACTTGTCTTGCTTCGCCTAACAAATCCCAAGCGCGATTTTTCGCCGGATCGCCGATCCAAGTTGTGAGGGAACCATCAACCCAAGAACCGGTGTGGAGTTGGGCTGCCTCAATTGTGGCTGTTGGGGGGAATTTGTCAAGAAATTCGGAGACTGTTACCAGTTTAATATCTGGGTCGAGGCTGAGGGTTTCATAGAGGGATTCTAGGAAGGGTTTGCCATCTTGGGGATAGAATTCCCAGCAATTTTCGCCGTCTAGGGCGATGGTAACTAACCAGGGATTTTCTAAGGATGTGCCACCACCAGACTGTCGGTGTTTGAGAGTGCGGGCGATCGCCTCTAGGTGTCCCACTAAATCTGATGCTGCTTTTTTCGGTGCCATCGAACTATAGGTAAATCCGATCAAATCAGACAATCTATGGTCTCGAAATACTATAGCTAAATCACCGTCTGGAGTTTCTAAACGGTAAGGGCGATATAACAATTCTGGTTCGCCAACATTCCCAGCCCCATCGCGGTTGAAAAAGTGTTTAATTGTCCATCCCAATACAGCTTCATCCGAGACTATCCATTTAAACCCTTGTTTGGCAATATAGGGCAAGATTTCTGGGCTAACTGCCTGTTCCGAGGGCCACAAACCGCGAGGTTCGCAATCAAACCTATCTTGATACATTTCCCAGGATTTTCTGAGGTGTCGGGGAATATCTTCTGCCCACTGAAACCGATGTTGTGGCAGAGTCATGTTGGGAATAGCTATGCGAGCGCAATTCGTATCAGCAAGCAGCGGTAATATCGGGTGTGTATAGGGGGTTGTGGAGACTTCTAATTGTCCCTCAGCTTGCATTTTTCGGTGCTGGGGAATGATTTTGGCTAGGATTTGTTTTTGTTTGGAGTAGATTTTGTGGCGATCGGCTAAACTAAAATTTTGTCCTTGTTTCAGCCACCCGGCAATCTCCGGGTCATCCCAAAACAGCGGGTCAATCCAAGCTAAATTGTGCCACGCCAGCAAGTCGCTAAAATCCTGTTGATTCCAATTGTCCACACACCACTGAATACCTTTTTCCTGATGCTGAGTGTAGAGTTGATTGTAGCGGCGATGGGGTTGAATTAGGGTGTGGTAATTGGCATCAAAAAAGTGCTGACAAATAAATTCTTTTTCTGATATGTTTAAGTATTCAGTGGGTTTGAGAGCCGCAGCCAAATAGGGGTCTAATGCTCGGTCTGCGATGCAATCTTCTATCTGCAAAATCAAGGATGGCACAAGGTTTACAGTTTGATGCAGTTTGGGATATTTTGCCAGAAGTAGCACCAAATCCAAATAGTCTTTAACTCCGTGCAAGCGCACCCAAGGTAGTCGGTATTGAGCCTCTGTTTCCTTAGCAGCTACTCTAGATTTATAGAGAGGTTGGTGTTGATGCCAAATGAAGGCTACATACAGGGGGTGAGACATTACTCTAGTCCTTAGTCATTAGTTAGTAGTCATTA
>JAHREW010000038.1:0-4101 GCA_020883125.1 Microcoleus sp. CAWBG506 | reverse complement strand
GTCATTAGTTAGCAGTCATTAGTCAGCAGTCATTAATCGGCAGTTATTAATCGGCAGTCATTAATCGGGAGTATGATTTATTAGTCATTAGTTGCTTTATCTACTTGTTACTAATGACTACTGACTACGGACTAATGACTAATGACTACTGACTAATTACATAACCTGTTCAACTTCGGAGATTTCTGGGATGGCTTCGCGCAGGCGACGTTCTATGCCCATTCTCAGGGTCATTGTGGAGCTAGGGCAAGAGCCACAAGCTCCTTGTAGCCGCAGGTGTACGACTGGGCCGTCGATTTCTACCAGTTCCACGTTGCCGCCGTCGGATATCAGGTAGGGTCGCATTTCATCGAGAACTGTTTCAACGTTATCTCTTGTTAGTGCTAGTGTCATCGTATTTAACCTTCCAAGTTATTTAGTAGAGTTGATGTGTACTGGATCTCGATCGTACAGTTACTTGCTGGTAATCGAAAAACCTGTTTTATTTAGGAAATTAGGTTTTTCGATTGTCTCTAAACTACTGCTGGTTCTAGCAGTTTGACGTTAGAGTAGTTGAATTCAGTTGTTGTCTCTTGACCTTTTTCTTTCGATCGCACTACTTGCTGAGTCATCACATAATAGTCGCCTACTTTCTCAAAGGTATCTTCAAATTCCAGTTCTCGGATGATTTCATCTGTTTGGGGGTTGCGGAAAACAGCATCGTAGTGAGTCGCCAAAGAACCTTCGGGTGTTTCTAGGGTTTTGTGGGTGTCAATCACGAAAGCCATACGGCCCATCACCCGGCTGACTTGACAAATTGACAAACCTCGGATTTTATAATTAGATCCCATGGAGTCGCCAGCAACCAAGATGTCCACAGCGTCGGTGCTGTCCTTTTCGCCGAGGGTGAAGTTGTTTTTCCCGTGGGATTTTTCAAATGTTGAGCGTTTGCGGTGGGTAACAATATCGCGCATTTGAGTGTAGACACTTTGCTGCACTTCCTCGTCTGCAATGCCGCTCACTTCCACAGTCATGTCTGGTTTAATGGAAACTTGACCTGTGTATACCTCGTCGCCTTGCTTGAGTTCGATGTTGGCAGTGTAACCGGGAAAGTTGGCATCCCAAGTGTAGCGGTGTTCGTAGGCAGCGCGAAATAAATCGCGAGCGTTGGCTTGCTCTGTCATAAATCCTCTTTGTCTATACACCCATTTAGTTTAGCCTAACACCGAGAAGGTATACATTGCTCGATCGGGCTGGTGTACCGTAGTTTGCAGTTCGGTTTTCTCGTTTGCTATTTTCTGAGAAATACATAATAATAGATTTGTCTCCGCTGGTTAAGATTCAGGTTGCGAAGCCTTGTAAGCTGTTCTGCATTTAAATTGGATCTCAAAAAAACATTAAACTCTTGTGGGGTGGGCGGGACGCCTGCCCTGAATATACAATTTAAATGCGCGACAGCTTAGCCGATTGCAATTCTAATTTTATCATTTTACTCAAATGCTAGAAAAAATATTTCAACACCTGCAAGCATTGAAATCACAAGCCAGTCAACTACCACCTGCACAACAGGGAATTCTCACAAAAACTTTAGAAAATCTGTCCAATTCCCTGCAAAAATTAGCAGCCAGTAGCCAGTTTGAAAGCGCCACAAACAATGTGGCTAAGCTGGTAGAATTAGAAAAATCCAATCGCATTTTAGAACGCACCTCAGCGCAACAAGGCTCTCTAGTCAGACAGTTGCAAGAACAGTTAGACAAAGAAATCAGTCACCACCGCAGGAATAATCAAGCACTCACAAAAACTGAAGCAAAACTGCAAAAAATGCTGCGAAATTATCCTGATATAATTAGCATTTTAGAGCCGGATGGGCGAGTGCGATATCACAGCTTCGCAGTGGCACGAGTTTTGGGTTACAAGCCAGAAGCAGGAATTGGCAAAGTTCACGGTGAGTTAATTCATCCTGATGATTTACTGGCTTGGCAAGCATATTTTGGTAAGTTGTTGGAACATCCGGGAATTGCTAAGCCGATCGAATATCGGGTGCGGCACGCTGACGGTTCTTGGGTATATATGGAGGCGGTTGGTAATAGTTTGCTGCAAGATTATAATATTCACGGAATTGTGATGAGTTCGCGAGAAATAGGGGAACGCAAGCAAGCAGAACTAGCAATCAAGGAGTCGGAATTTCACTACAGAATTATGTCCCAAATTACTTCAGATTTTGCTTATTCTTTTAGGGTTGCAGCCGATGGTAAGTTTGTCTGTGAGTGGGTAACGGAAGCTTTTGCACGCTGTACTGGCCGCTTGCCTGAAGAATTGACTGCTGGGGGTTGGTGGAGTTTAGAGCTAGCTCATCCCGACGACAGAAAAATGTTACTGGAACAATTAACAGACTGTACTTCCATTCGCACGGGGAACAATGAGTATCGCATTCTGAATAAAAAAGGTGAGGTGCGCTGGGTGCGAGATTGCTGGCAAGCTGTTTGGGACAAAACTGAGGGACGGATTGTGCGTTTGTGGGGCGCTTGTCAGGAAATTACCGATCGCAAGCAAGTAGAATTACAACTACAATTGGCCAAAGAACTGTTACAAGCACAAATAGAATCTGCGCCACTAGCAATAATTTGTACTGATACCAACGGCAAAGTAACTGTCTGGAATCCCATGGCAGAAAAAATTTTTGGTTGGAGTGTTACACAAGTTTTGGAGCAAATTGAGCCTAATATTCCCCAAGGCAAAGAGCAAGATTTTGAGGCTATTCTCAAGTCGATGTTAAATGGCAAGGTACAGAACGGTTGTGAAGTGTCTCTGTTAAAGAAAGACGGTGGCTCGATCGATCTTTGGCTATTCGCCGCACCGGTGCAAGATGCCAGCGGCAAGACTATCGGCTGCATAAAAATATTTTCTGACCTTTCAGAACGCAAGCGCATAGAGTCAGAGCGCCACAAACTTGTAGGGCTACAAAATATGGAAGAACCCTTTTGGGTTCGTTATATTAGTCCTCCAACAAATACTAGAAAAATTCACTAGAAGCAAGCGGGCAGAATCATGATACAGAAAGCTTTTTAGCCACCAATATCTTACGTTTAATTAAATTAGTTAATAAATAATTAAACATAAATAATTGGAAACAGTCGATCGGGTTAGTTATAGAAAACCGTTCCGTTAAACCTACCCATAGCTACCCAAGTCTAGACTTAACTGGACATGGGTAACTATAGTGTTAACTTCCTGTTTCACAGTAGCGACAACATGACTGCTGTCGGGCTTGTCTACTCCGCAGGCTGACACGGTGGAACTCACCGCCAATTCCGAACGCTCTGGTACAAAAATACCTTCAAACCAACGTTCTATATTTCTTGCTGCATTTTCGTCACGATCTTGAAAATTTCCACAATCGGGGCATTCAAAGACTCGGACTTTCAATGGCATCTTATGCCGATGATTGCAGCAACTTGAGCAGATTTGACTGCTGGGAAAAAATCGATCTACAAGCGTCAATTTCGAGCTAAACTTTTGGGTCTTATATTCAAGTTGACGCTTGAATTCATACATTCCGCAGTCAGCAATCGCACCCGCTAGTTTGTGATTTTTGAGAAATGCCTTAATATTTAAGTCCTCGATCTTAATCTCGCTGTGGTTTTTGGCGAGATAAGTTGTTAGCTTGTGAATGGCATCTTTTCGGATATTTGCTACTTTAGCATAAAGCTTGCTGAGTTTCTTAATCGCTTTGGTGCGATTCTTGGAGCCTTTGACTTTACGACTTACATCCCGCTGTTTTCGCTTAAGCTTTTTACTCATCCGTCGGTAAGCTTTGGGATTTGCAAAGACTTTGCCGTCGGAGCCGACAGCAAGTTCTTTGATACCGATATCGACACCAACAGCCGGACGACTTATTGCAAATTCTGGCAATTCAAATTCGTATTTGATAGCAATAAACCACCTATTTGCGGTGCGACTAATTACACAATTATGAACTGCTGTCAGCGGTAATGCTTCGGCAAGTTTTACCCATCCGATAGATGGCAATTTGACTCGCTTGCCATCGTTGTTAATTCCTGGTTTTGCTTTGGTTCCTGATTCTAGATAAAAGGAATCTCTTTGTCCCTTTTTCTTGAATTT
>JAHREW010000037.1:59211-69898 GCA_020883125.1 Microcoleus sp. CAWBG506 | reverse complement strand
CGCCGGAAGGCGGAAAGGCTGGGGAGAAGACCGCCTCTACTGCTGAGAAGCAATTTGATGCAGCAAGTGGACTTCGATGAACCAGCAATTAGAATCCCCGTGCCTTGACAGCCGGGGAGTATGTCAATCAACAACTAATTCATCGTGACATCAAAAATGTCGCTCAACACAATAAATTAACTGCCCAGGAAGTACAGTTTATCTATTAGTTAATTAATCTCTCCCCCTCTTCCTTTTTTCCCTGGGGGCGAGTGGGGCATCCCTCCCCTTCGCTTCAACCTTAGTACATCTCCCGGAAAAACTCACCTCCGGCAAGACGCCCTGCCAAAAACCTTGATATGATAGAACTCGATCTAACAAACACTAAGGAGAAAGAATGACCCAAGTTGTAATCGGCGAAAACGAAGGGATTGAGTCAGCCCTACGACGGTTCAAGCGACAAGTTTCCAAAGCGGGAATTTTCCCCGACATGAGAAAACACCGCCACTTTGAAACCCCGTTGGAAAAGCAAAAGCGCAAAGCGATTGCTAGAAGAACAAAAAGACGCTTCCACCGCAACAACAAACCCTAGAATTAGCAGCCAATTGCTTCGGCAGATAAAATGCCTTGCGATTCTAATGCCGCAGCGACTCGGAGAATCACCGCTTCGCTGTAGGGATCACCAACAATTTGCACTCCCAAGGGCAAACCCCCTGGGCGCTGTATCGGTACGCACAGTACGGGCAAGCCAATAAATGATAGGGGTTGGGTGAACAGTCCCAGATTGGGACGCACTATTGTTTCTTGTCCGGCTATTACCATTTTCTCGACGCCAATTAAAGTCGCAGCAATCGGGGTTGCGGGTGCGAGGATTATATCTGTTGTTTGGAAAATTTCGCCAACCTGATGGCGATACCACTGTCTGAATCTCTGCGCTTGCAAGTACCAAGCCGCCGGGATCAGAGCTCCTGCTAAAAAACGATCGCGCGTCGCCGGATCGAAATCTTGAGGGCGCGATCGTAAATTGTCTAAATGCAAGTTTGCCCCTTCTCCGGCGGTAATCATAAATGCAGCAGCCCGCGCGCGATCGGATTCCGGTATGCTGACAGTTCCAAGCCCCCCAATTTTCGGGGGGTTTGTTGTTGCTTTTTCCGCCTTAATACCACAATTAAGCACATTTGTCAAGGCTTGGGCAACTATTTCTACTGCATCCAATGCTTCCGGTTCGGCCCCTGTAGTGAAATACCCGTCAGCAACCGCAATTCGCAATCCTTCAATGCCTTGATTTAACTGCGGCGAACACAGTTGTGGGGGGCGCTGAGTGCAAACTGGATCGCGATCGTCGGGCCCTTGCAAGATATCATACAGCGTCGCAATATCTCGGAGCGATCGCCCAAAGGGCCCGACACAATCCAAACTGCTCGAAAACAAATAAGCGCCAGCCCTTGACAAACGGCCGTAAGTAGGCTTAAAGCCCAAAACCCCGCACAAAGCAGCCGGTACGCGGATGGAACCGTTAGTATCTGATCAATAAGAAAATGGCACTAAACCGGCGGCCACTGCTGCTGCGGAACCGCCGCTGGAACCGCCAGCGATGCGCGCAGTATCGCGGGGATTGCGAGTCGGGCCGTAGTGGCTGTTTTCCGTCACAAAACCGTAGGCGTACTCATCCATGTTGAGCGTACCCACGAGCACAGCCCCGGCTTGTCTGAGTCTAGCTACCGCCGCCGCGTCCTGGGTAGCCGGAGGATTGCCAGCGTTGATTTTTGACCCAGCTAGAGTAGTAATTCCGGCGATATCGAACAGGTTTTTGACAGCGAAGGGAACGCCTGCTAAAGGGCCTGGATTTTCGTTATTTGCGATCGCACTATCTATTTTTTCAGCATCCGCCAGCGCGCTTTCTGCGGTAATGGTAGTAAAGCAATTGAGGGCGTTATCTCGATCGGCAATTCGTTCTAATGTCGCATTCACAAATGCTTTCGCTGTAATTTTACCACTCTTAACTGCTGATGCTGTAGCGACTGCATCCGCTTGTGCTAAATATCTGCGTTGTTGATCTGCGTTCATCTGTGGTTAAAAATTTAAGGTTCAAACACCGATGCAGCTTCTATTTCTGGAGGTAAAGGGAATTCGCTAACGAGTTGGGCGATCGCCACTATCCTCTCGAAGTTTACCACAACACCAGGGCGATGTTCTGGGTCTAAGGGTAAGTTTATCAGTTCAGCGGTGCGATCGACATATTCTTCTATATTTATCATTTATTTTCTTGCTAGCCTTTGAGTGCGATCGATTATTGTATTGTAAGGGCGATCGGGCTATCAGTTATTTTCGAGCAGCTTTTTGTATTCCTCTGATTGTCTGATATCATCCAGAGGCGATTTTTGCTCTGGTAGTTCATCAGGACAAAACTTTATAGATGTCTGCGTTTCCCCAGACTTTCTATTTTTATTGACTTCGATTTGAACCTTTCCTTTTTGCCAACCCTTAGAACCTATTTTTAGAACTTGACAATCGATTCCTTCTTGAGGAGATTTCCAGTTTATATCCCCTCCAATAATTTTTGTTTCTTCATTAATACACAGTTCGGTTATCAACTCCATTATTATGCCTTGGCGAGCTCCCCCGTATTGTACAACATAAATCCCAATTATCTCACTAAACTTACTGGAGGCTAGCTCTTTAAATCGGCGAACCGTAAAAGTAGCTTGACCTAATAACAAAACATCATCATCGCCGTCTAGTATCTCATAGTTTTTATTGATTTCAACTTTTTCGTCCATTTTATTTCACAAATGTCTGCTTTATATTTGATACCATTTCAAGCTATCTGAGTCAAGCTAGTTAACAAAACAAATTGACTCTCGCACTTTTCCCACTCAAACACTGACAGTTTCCCGCAACTTCTCAACAGCCACATCCAGCGGAGGCAAATCAAAATCCTCAGCATCCATCAATTCCTTAACCTTCTCAAAAATCTCAACCTCCGCCTCTTCCTGGTCAGTTAGCTTATCATAAAAATATTAGCAATACAGCGAATTTTCATAACTTGATTAGCTACAGATTTTTAGAGGCTGTTTCGCGAGCGTACAAATGCCCAATGCCCTATACCATCAACTGTCTGAGGCGATCGCATAAAGGACTCTCAGAATGCAGCCAAACCACATCATCAGTCGTGTTTCCTACTTGCGCCTTAGACAATTTTAGCCGAAGGCCAAAACCATGCCGTTGCACCTCCAAATTAAAACCTTCATAGCCAAAACCACCCATCACAGAGAAAAGTTCTGCCACACTAGAACCAGCCCGTTCCAGATGACTTCCTACAACTTCTGTCAACACCCCAGGGCGAAATTTTTGCAGCGTTTGGGAGAAACCTTTAATCACATTCACCTCAAACCCCTCCACATCAATTTTAATAAAAGTAGCACCAGGAAGATTGTCAGGCAACATCTCATCTCCGCGATACACTGGTACTCGATACTGATTGGAAATCAAACTGCGATCTTTTGCGGGAAGTTCAGCAAAAGTACCCAAACCAGTAACATCTGTAGGCACTGTCAGTGTCAGTTCAGTTTCCTCGTCAGAAAGGCCACACTGGTGCAGAAAAACTTGCTGCAATTCATTATCTGTTACCGCAGCTTGCAATTGTTGAAATGCCAGAGGATTTGGTTCAAAAGAGTATACGCATCCCGCTTTTCCTGTATGATACGCAGCCAAAAGAGTAATCATACCTGTATTCGCGCCCGCATCAATAAAGCTGTCGCCAGGCCGTACAGAATTTTGGATTAAGAGTTGTGTTGGCAAATCATAATAACGACCTAAAAAATAGCTCATGCGATCGTTCCACTTGGAAAGATCCATCGCCATCCGATAACCGTGTAACTTCCCTCGCATCTCCCGTATAGGAGCATTTTTCCACAAATCGTCCTGGTATAGCCCGATCAGATTCATCAGTTTTCCCCATCCAGGGAGTTCTAGTCGCGTATAGGGTAAAATCAAAAGAGAATAAAGTGGATAATTCATATAAAATCCTCTTTTCATTGGAATTATTAAACTCTCTCTTCTCTTGCTTCGCGTACTTCGCGCCTTCGCGGTTAAATCATTCCGATACAACCGGAATTGATATCTATGATATCAAACCTCCCCAAAATATTCAAAATCCTGAAACAGCTAGCCCAAAGCTATTTGAGATAATAGCACAGCCAGAGCATATTTTTTGACTCAACAGATAATTTCAAAGTCCAGCTTGTGACTTTTAACAAAATCATAACTAAAATGGTCCACTACATTAGTATCGCTCAATTCCAGATTATAAAAATCAATAAAATCCCCCTCAAAATACGGCCCCGCGTGCCAAGTTCCCACTTCCAACTTAATAAAACAATTACCAGGAACCTGAAAAGCAGCTAGATCCTCCAAACTAGGTCGATCGCCCTCACAAGGAGGTGCCACAGCAATCAACCAATCCTTCCCTTCGAGAGAACCCAAACACTGCGTACATTCAACGTGTCGCGTAATTTTACGAAACTTACGACCTTGATTTTGCAGTCGCATAATGTAGAATCTAGGAACGCCATTTTGCAAATTCAACAGAGCATCCCCAGCATCAAAAGACTTACCATCAAAACTCGCAGAAATAACTTGACCATAACTGCGAAAATTCTCCGGAGTCACCCATTGTGCAAACAACTGCTTAGTCGAAATTGATTCGCTCATAAATCCCAACATCCCCTCACTCATTTCATCAACAATATAATACAAACACTCCCCTCTCTTCTCTGTGTCCTCTGCGCCCTCTGCGGTTAAAGAAAAAAATCTCAATCACTTTCTCCATCCCCCAAAACACCCTTACCCTCAAACTCAGCACACTGCTGCAAAAACCGAGCCGGAATATCAGGCCTCGCCCCCCAATGCAAGTGCAAATAAGAAGCATGAACTCCATTAACTCCCCAACCTTCACCAACCTGCTCAACTTCACCGCGCTTCCCGTATCTCCAACTATGATAAACTGGGTCACTCGGTTCCACAGTCAAGTGTGATCGATGAAACTCATGCCCGCAAACTAGATCTCCCGAACTTAACACCGAACTATCTCTCACCGCCACAGTTTCTCGATATCCCAAAGTCAAACGCTTTCCCATCTCAGCAGTAGACGGCAACACTCCCACCCCTTCCCAAGAATTGCCATCAAAGTCTACAATCGAATCGCACAAATACATCAACCCCCCACATTCGGCATAAGTCGGCATTCCCGCAACGATCGCACTTTTTACCGCCTTTCTAATCACCAAATTATCGCTCAATTCCTGCGCAAAAACTTCAGGAAAACCGCCCCCAAAATATAACCCTTGCACGTTGTCAGGAAATACAGCATCATCAACCGGGCTCCAAAAGACCAACTCGGCACCCAACTGGGCCAATAAATCCAGATTGTCCTGATAGTAAAAATTAAAAGCCCGATCGCGCGCCACCGCAATCCTCACTCCAAATTGTTTTCCCACACTATTGACATAATCATTTTTTTTAGTTATAATTGGGTAAGGGACACTGTATCTACCCAAAAGTTGCTCAGACCCCTCACCCCCCTCATCAGAAGTAGCAGCCAGCATTGGCAACAGTTTTTCCCAGTCAAAAGCCACAGCAGCCAAATCAGCCAACTTGTCGATCGCAGCCTCAAGATTCGGCAACTCCTCAGCGGGAATCAGACCTAAATGCCGATCGGGAATAGTCACCGCCTCATCCCGTCGCAACACTCCCAAAACAGGTAAATTTAGCGGTTCCAGAGCATCTGTCAGCAACTCCAAATGTCGATCGCTCGCCACCCGATTCAATACTAAACCAGCAAAATTCAGGTTGTTGTCAAAAGAGCGAAAACCGTGGGCGATCGCAGCTACAGATCCCGAAAGTCTACTGCAATCTATCACCAACAATACTGGCAAATTCAGCAAAGAAGCAACATGAGCCGTAGAAGCAAAGGAAAAATCATAATTGAATTCTTCTTCCCCCCAAGGCGGGGATAGGGGGGAGTTATTATTACCCGCTTGGGGGCAGTTATTACTACCCGCTTGGGGGCAGTTATTCTTCCCCCCTTGGAGGGGCTTCTTCTTCCCCCCTTGGGGGGGGTACGGGGGGGTTCTTCTTCCTTCTTCCTTCTTCCTTCGACTCACTCCATCAAATAGCCCCATTACCCCTTCCACCAAGGCACAATTCACATCTTGAATATGGCGGTAAAAACACTCCTGCACGTAAGATTCAGAGGTTAATATCGCGTCTAAATTCCGACAGGGGCGGCCGGTGACAAAAGCATGAAACATTGGGTCAATGTAATCAGGGCCTACCTTAAAAGATTGAACATTCAAGCCTCGGCGGATTAAATAAGCTAAAAGGGCGATCGTTACAGTAGTCTTTCCCGCACCACTCCGTTCACCTGCAATTACTAATGCCATAGTTCTAGCTTATGCACAAAATTTACCTATTTAACGAACCGCGAAGACGCGAAGGGCGCGAAGGAAGAAAGGAGAAGAAGAAAGTAGGGCAGGTAATATCTGCCCTACTTCATGTTAACTCTTTCTTTCTTTCTTTCTTACTTCTTACTTCTTCTGTCAATTAGCTAATTTCAGCAATTGAGCTGTCACTGCCAAGCTTTCTTCGTAAAGCACGTCGCGCCCCCAACTCTGCAAGTGCTGGCCAAGCAACTGTTCCGTCACTTGATCGAACTGGGGAGTCACCTGCTTAAATCGATCGCTTTGAGCGCCACCATGAGTTTCCATCCGCATACAGCCACCGGTTTCTGAACACAGCACCGTACCGCAGTCAGCATTCTTGTTAGTAGAATTCAAGCGCAAAGCAATCAAATCTCCAGGGACATCACCCGTATCAGCAGTCGGAATCGCAGCTAACTCTGCCTCGACCACCCGTCCATCAGCACCTGCGAACTGAATCCGCTTGATTTTGTAGTCACCATCCTCTTGCTTATAGGCTACAGGATGCCACTGAAGTCGGCTGGCTAGCCAACCCAAATACATCAGCGCTTGAGTGGAATTATCTTGTTCGTAGTCGATTGTCACTCGATCAATTTCCCGAATTGCCGCGCGACGTTCTGGTGGATCGAAAGCCTCTGCCGCCAATTCCTGCCACCCAGCCAACCTGCGCCAATTCAGATCCGCGATCGGAATTCCCTCTTCAATCAGGCTTTGCATCAACAGCAATTCGGCTTCGGGTTCGGCAAAGCAACTGGAATCGATAATTACAGAGCTGCTGGTGGCTGCCAATTTTTGGAAAAAATCTCGATCGGCATCCGGCGTCGCCTTCCACCACAATAATTTCGGCAAATCCGCAATCATCAGCGCTGTCACCACACCGCTCACCCGTTCCAGAGCAGCTTCGGTACCCCGGAGCGTAATGTACTCACAGCAGACCAAATTGCCCGTACCACCCTTGTGAACCGGACAATAAGCAGCGACTTGAGCCTGTACGCCCGTATCTTCTCCCAGCATCGGGCACAGAGCAATAATCCGGCAGGGATTAGCAGCGACTATCGCGTCAGCTACAGCGGAACCTCCTGAACCGAAACCCGTTGGACCCAACTTGCTGCCATTGGAATTTTTACGGGCTACTTCTTCCCGCAAAGTCGCGAGCAATTCAGCATTAGGTTTGCCTGTTCTCGGCAAGCCGTAGGCTTTTTGAGCAGCTCTGATGCTAGATGCGGTCATCGGCCCGGTGATGCCATCAATGGGCCCGTCGTAAAAGCCCAGATCCGCTAATAGCTGCTGAGTTTCTTCGGGTTCGTAGACTACAAAGGTAAATGTTGTCGCTCTAGTGGCGATCGGAAAGTCGCCCTTTGACCCCGATTCTCTGTAACTTTCCCAGATTTTAGCTAATTCGGCTTCTATTTGGTCGATCGAAACATCTTTAGGACTTTGTAGCGAAACTAGAGGCGGAGCTTTCATCGGTGTCATAGTCATCGGTTTTTTCTCCTTTTTTATTGGTCAGTTGTCAGTTGTCAGTTGTCAGTTGACTGTGGTTATTTGTTATTTGTTATTTGTCGAGGGATTTCCCATAACTAATAACGAATAACTAACAGTTTTTAAAGTCTGCGCCACTTACGGCCGTCTCGATTAATTAGCAGCTCTGCCTCGGCGGGTTCCCAGGTACCTGCTTCATACTGAGGCACCAGGGCGGGATCGCTCGGTGCTTCCCAGGCCATGAGTGCGGGTGAGACAACCCGCCAAGCTTCTTCTACTTCATCAGAACGGGTGAACAAAGTTTGGTCGCCCAACATACAGTCAATCAAAAGTCGATCGTAAGCGTCCGAGGAAGTCACCCCAAAGGAAGAACCATAACTGAAATCCATATCCACCGTCCGCGTTCTTAAGTCAGGTCCTGGCATTTTCGCCTCAAACCTCAGTGAAATCCCCTCATTGGGATGCACGCGCATCGTCAACACGTTAGGAGTCGTTTGTTGAGCGGCAGACTGAAAAATTAACAGTGGCACTTCGCGGAACTGAATCGCTATTTCGCTGACTTTTTTGGGCAATCGCTTGCCAGTGCGTAGGTAAAAAGGCACTCCCTGCCAGCGCCAGTTGTCGATCGCAAACTTCATCGCCACAAAAGTAGGCGTCATCGAGTTAGGATTGACTCCTGGTTCGGTACGATATCCGGGCACTGGCTTGCCTTTCATCCAGCCGGCGGAATACTGTCCGCGGATTGCAGAATTCTCTAAGTTTTGCAAGTCAGCTAAGCGTGTTGCTTGCAAAACTTTCATCTTTTCGGTGCGGATGCTGTCAGCGTCTAGGGAGTTTGGCGGTTCCATCGCTGTCAGACAAAAAATCTGCATCAAATGGTTTTGCAGCATATCCCGTAAAGCCCCAGAGGATTCGTAGTAACCGGCTCTGTCTTCTACCCCTACTGTTTCTGCCACTGTAATTTGTACGTGATCGACAAATTGGCGGTTCCACAGTGGCTCGAAAATTGCATTCGCAAACCGGAACACCATCAGATTTTGAACTGTTTCTTTACCCAAATAGTGGTCGATTCGGTACACTTGCTGTTCTTGACAAACCTGCTGCACTACTCGATTGAGAGCTTTTGCCGAACTCAAATCGCGGCCGAAGGGTTTTTCAATTACTAAGCGGTGCTTCAGGGGGTCTGTGAGCATTTTCGCTGCCCCCAGTTGCCGAATTGCTTCGGGAAAGAAGTTCGGGGAAACAGAAAGATAAAATATATGGTTGCCGCGGGTTCTCCTTTGTTGGTCAAGTTCCCCTAAAAAAGCTTTAAGTTTTTGATAGCTTTCGGGGTTATCAATATCGCCTGGACAGTAGAACAAACCTTGAGCAAAATCTTGCCAAAATTCTTCATTGGCAATGCCGCCACCAAATTCTTCAACGCCTTCGCGCATTTGCTCTCGGAAGTAATCGTGACTCCAAGGGCGACGTGCCACTCCCACCACGGTAGTTTCTGGTGGCAGGCGTCGATCGCGCTTCATCTGATAAATTGCTGGTACCAGTTTGCGCTGCGTCAGATCCCCGGAAGCTCCGAAGATTACCAGAATTTGCGGTTCTGGCACTCGTTCTTTTCGCAAACCTATCCGCAACGGGTTTTCAAGAATTGTGACCATTTTCTATTTTGCTCCTTCTAATGCTGTGAGTCTTGCGAGTACAGCTTGATAGTTTTTTGTCATTTCTGCTAGTTGCTGAGTGAGGGAGTTAATCTGACCTTGATATTCGGCTTTGACTTCTGCTCTAATTTCCTCTGTGAGTTCGGCTCTAACTTCTTCTCGAATTTTTCTCCTTTCAACCCCCAGACGGATTTCCCAATCTCGATCGCGCTGTAGCAATTCAGCTTTCAACTGCCTGTTTTCGGCTCGCAGTTGCTCCATTTCCAACGCCACAGCAGCACGCCGATCCCTCTCTCTGTTTTGCGATCGAATTTCCTCTCTAAGTCGTTTGTTGTCCGATCGCAATTTCTCCAGTTCAGAATCAGTATCTTTAGGCGTTCGCCCGCTTCCTAATGATGGAAATCGCTCGTCAACCAAGCGCTGAACTGCTGCACCAGTAGGCATACCATTCGGCGATGATTCTAATGCCTCTTGCCAAATTTCGAGTTGCTGTTCAGGCGATAATCCTGCTAGAGGACGGACTTGGCGCTCGTGGGCGGGAATTTTGACACCCATGGGTGTCAAATTTTCGATTACCCGTGCCGCTCCTATCAATCTATCTGCTGTCCGTCTTACTATGCCCCACTTATCCTGACAATAAGCTTCAAAACTTTTTTGGCTTTCCCTGTACAGTTTCTGTTCTCGAATCTCGTCAAGGGCTTTACCCACTTCGTAAAAAGTTTGAAGTCCATTTTCTACAATCGATTCCAGTTTTTGAAGCCTAGCCCGTTCATTGGCATCAAGTTGGGCGGTTGGATACTCGCTTTTTAGTAAGGTATTGGTATTTGGCATAGCAATTTCTCAGCGGCTGTAGATGGAAAATTGGAGTTAGATTTTCTGGGGAGAGTCGTGCTAGAGAATCGACTAGATTTTTCTATCTGAGATTTTTGAGACCCATGGGTCTCACTTTTCCCGGTTCGGGATTCAACACTCAGGATTGAGGAACCAAAATCATAGTTGATTTTTCTTTTTGGGATTTTTGAGACCCATGGGTCTCACTTTTTCCCGGTTCGGGATTCAAAACTCAGGATTGAGGAACCAAAATCATAGTTGATT
>JAHREW010000037.1:0-59111 GCA_020883125.1 Microcoleus sp. CAWBG506 | reverse complement strand
TTCTTTTTGGGATTTTTGAGACCCATGGGTCTCACTTTTTCCCGGTTCGGGATTCAAAACTCAGGATTGAGGAACCAAAATCATAGTTGATTTTTCTTTTTGAGATTTTTGAGACCCATGGGTCTCATTTTTCCCGGTTCGGGATTCAAAACTCAGGATTGAGGAACCAAAATCATAGGTGATTTTTCTTTTTGAGATTTTTGAGACCCATGGGTCTCATTTTTCCCGGTTCGGGATTCAAAACTCAGGATTGAGGAACCAAAATCATAGGTGATTTTTCTTTTTGAGATTTTTGAGACCCATGGGTCTCACTTTTTCCCGGTTCGGGATTCAAAACTCAGCATTTAGGAACCTAAACAATTATCTATTCGGACTCCCAAATGCTTCTGCCTCTGAGGATACAGATATCTGCCTAGGCGACGGGTGCGAGCTTCTGCACTTTCTCTTCCAAGGAATCCATCAGAGATTGGAAGGGGCCGACGAATTTCTCAATCCCGTCGAGAAGTAAGTCTTCCATCACTTTGTCCAAATCGATGTCGATGTCGGGATCTTTGAGACTTTCGATCAGCGTGTAAGCTTCTTCGACATTGCTCTCAATCCGGGGTGCGACATCGCAGTGATCGAAACAAGCCTCAACGGTGTTGGGAGGCAAAGTATTCACCGTGTCGGGACCTATCAATTCATCGACGTACATCACATCGCTGTAGTTAGGGTTTTTGGTGCTGGTACTCGCCCACAACAGCCGCTGCACTTCGGCTCCCTTGGCTGCTAATGCTTGCCAGCGATCGCTCGCTACGATCTCTTTATACTTCTGGTAAGCTACTTTGGCATTGGCGATCGCAATTTTTCCCTTCACCGCTTCTAGTTTGGCTTTCGTAGAAATATCGGTGACATTTTTGAGTTTCTCGTCAATTTGACCGTCGATATTAATGTCGATCCGGCTCAAGAAGAAACTGGCAACTGAGGCGATGTTGCTGACATCCAAACCTTTAGCTGCTCGCGCTTCCAAGCCGCGAATGTAAGCCCAAAAGGTTTCGACGTAGCTGTCAACGGAGAACAGCAAAGTCACGTTAACGTTAATCCCTTCGCTGATGACTCGTTCGACGGCGGGCAATCCTTGAGCAGTTCCCGGAATCTTGATCATCACATTTGGTTTGCCGATCGCCTGATAATAGCGTAGGGCTTCGCTAATCGTGCTTTCGGTATCGTTGGCGATCGTCGGTGGCACTTCAATGCTGATGTAGCCGTCCAAACCTTTGGACTCTTCGTACACTGGAGCGAATATATCGCAAGCGTTGCGGATATCTTCAAAAACTAGAGATTCGTAAATTTCGAGTACAGATTTACCCGCCCGGATGCCAGCTTCAATATCCGCATCGTAAATCACATTGCCCGCGATCGCCTTCTCAAAAATAGCCGGATTCGATGTAATCCCTCGCAGCCCCCGACTTTCAATCATCTTTTTGAGTTCGCCGGACTCGATCAGATTGCGAGTCAAATTGTCCATCCAGATACTCTGGCCAATTTCTTTGATTTCTAACAGGTGATTCTTTGTAGTTTCCGTCATTACTGTAACTCCTACAATTTGATATTGGATAATTGGGAATTAGAAATTGGAAATTGAGAATTGGAAATTGGAAATTGAGAATTGGCAATTTGGAATCAAAACATTGTTGCTTCCTGACCTCCATTACATCCGTTACATCCGTTACACAATCGCTTGCCGAACTTCCTTTACTGCTCAAGTGTTCTCGGATTGCGCGATCGATCTTGAATAAAAGACTCAACCAGCGCTACATTTTCTTTACTACCGATAATCAAGGGCGTGCGCTCATGAAGTTGAGTCGGCACCACGTCCAAGATGTCTTGAATACCCGTAGTAGCCCGCCCTCCGGCTTGTTCCATCAAAAACGCCAAAGGAGCCGATTCGTAGAGCAAGCGCAATTTGCCTTCGGGTTTTTTCACCGTTCCGGGGTACAAAAACACACCTCCCTGAAATAAAATCCGGTGAAAATCTCCCACCAAAGCCCCGCTGTACCGGGCGCTGTAGCCTTGATTGCGGTGCACGTAGCGAATGTAATCCCGATAAAATTCCTCCCACTGCCAGAAGTTGCCTTCATTGACACTGTAAACCGGGCCGCTGTCTGGAATCTTGATGTTTTCGGTTGATAGAATAAACTCGCCCAAGCTGGGATCGAGGGTAAAGGAATGAACGCCCTGCCCGATCGAATAAACCAGCATGGTACTGGGGCCGTAGAGCACGTAGCCCGCGGCGATTTGTTTGTGTCCGTGTTGCAGCAAGTCTGAAGCGGAGCCGTCTTCGTCGTCCCCCTCTTGCTTGCGGATGCTGAATATGGAACCGACATTGAGATTGGTGTCGAGATTGGAAGAACCGTCTATGGGGTCGTAGAGCAGACTGTAGCGCCCGATCGGACAGTTTTCGGGAATATAGTAGGGTTTTTCCATTTCCTCCGAAGCCAAGCGGCAGACCAGTCCGCTTTGCTGGAATACCGAGATAAACACTTCATTGGCATAGATATCCATCTTTTTGACGGATTCTCCCTGGACGTTTACACCCCCTGTAAACCCTAAAGCATCTTCCATTAACCCGGCCCTGCTGAGTCTCCTGGCGATCAGCTTGGCAGCTAATCCGATGCGATTCATCAGGGCACTGAGATCCTGAGCATCTGCACTAAAGCTGTGAAGTTGCTGGAGTACGTGACGGGATAGAGTAGTGCAATCGCGGTCTAAGGCTTGCACCTGATCGATCGGACCCTGACGGGTTTCTCCTGTCGGCGCTTGTACCATGATTTTGATAACCTCCCTGTCTTGCGGCTCGGTAGTTTGGGGTTTTCAGGTGCTTGACATTTGCTCCTGAATCGGGTGTGAGACCGATCGCCCTCTAAGTTATATCTTAGGGAGGGTTTTGCGATCGCCCGCGAGAACTTTAGGTGAATTTTAGATCCGGTGGAAAATTGAGGCGTGCGATCAGCTGTTTAGTCGGGAATTGTCTTCAAAATCACTAAATTTTCGATTTACCGCAGAAAGTGTTGAGTGTTATGGGTGTAAATGGTTGAGTCCCATGTTGATAGGGATGGGAGATGAGCGATCACACTTTCGGACAATAAGGGCGATTGCTCTTTGGAAAACGAACAATTGCGCTACACTCAAGGCATGATGAAACAGCTTTGAGGTATTTCATTACAGGCTTCAAATGGGTGCATCTCTGTTTTGCAAAAACACAAAAATCGGTCTTTGAAATCCTTGCGATCTCGTATACATTTACAAATGTGAGATGCACCCCTTCACATCGATGTCATCGTTGGAAGTCAGTATTTTGAATAAATGACAGCGCATGATGGCTGCAATCAAAGCTTCCATCGTGTGATCGAGCTTTGAGCGGTATTTTCTATTCATTGATTTTCATTGAAACCACGGAATGTAGACCACGCCATCCCCCCTCCAGCGAGACAGTCTCAATATGCCGCAATCCTCCAGCTTCAATCATTTCCAGGAAATCAAACTGAGGTGGTCGAGGTCTAATATCCCAAGATTCTCTGCCTGACCCTGAAGGCTCTATTTCATATGGTTTCCATTCAAGAAGAACAACCATTCCACCCGGTTGTAAGTGTTTTGCGATTCCTTTATAGAACGACCTGTGAATACGCCAGCCTGGATCGCTTTCAATCAAACCTTTGGTATCGCCCTGGCACTTGAATGACCAAGGTGGGTTTCCCACCACAAGATTAAACTTAGATTCTGTAGGCAATGGCTCTAAATTGTCCCCGCAGTATGCAGAACATTTTTTTAATAAATTATTAGCTCGAATGGTCTTTAAAACAGACTCGATTGCCATAGGGTTAATGTCGAGAAAAGTCATCTTATTCGCAATTCCCTCACTTAGGAGATGAAAACCAATAAAACCTGCACCGGAAAAGGCTTCTAAGGCATTTTCAGCACGCAGACCAAATCTATTATTCAAATATTGCGCGAGAATAGGTGCATGGAGTGTACCGCCTGCATCCAAAATTGACTGATACCGTATTTGAATTTCTCCAGTTGTCCATAAAAGCTCTAAATGATTCATAAATGTTATTGGATTAAACAACAAAAGCTATACTAGCACTTATTCTATTTTTAAATGCTTCAAGCCAGAACTGAAAGCAGAAAATTTTGAATTCGAGAAGAATAATAAATCCAGATAAACTCATGGTTTTGTACAATCAACGACCAAAGACTCTAAAGCTATCAAGCCTGGAGGCTTTCGAGAAACGTTCTCTAAATTTTCTAGACATCTGTCTTGACTTTGGCAAACATTAACCCTATGAATTTTTACAAATCCGACTTTTTCTAGCAAATCACGCAAGACTCTCTCGTTGTAAATAAACTGATGCCCCCACGCCCGCATATAATTATTAATAACGAATGTCTCATGAAAGCTAAGACCATTTTTATAGTGGGGAGATTTTTCAATCCATATATCTGATGAATGCTTTATAAATTCAAGTTGTATTTCGGTTTTGTTTTCTGTATAAAGATCGATTAAAAATTGAAGATTAGGCGTTGATATTCTCAACTTACCTCCTGACTTCAAAACTCGGAAGCACTCCGAAAGCATTAAGCCTCCCTGAGTGTAAGTAATATGCTCTATCATGTGTTCACTAAATATATAGTCAAATCTATTATCATCAAAAGGTAATTTTTTAGTAGCATCCATAAAAATAATTTTATTGGAAACTGGGATAGAATCATTATTCAGCCAACCTTCAAGGAAATTCTCTCCACATCCAATATGCAATTTTTTGACCTCGTTCGAGCTAAGATAACATTCGACTATTCTTCTAGGTTTTTGGGTTACAGATTGTATTATTATTTGCACCAATCCCAGTTTTTTTGATAGATTTATCATCTTAATTTGTCTTACCTTCAAGTCTATACAACGGAACTTTGTTATGTTTTAATAACATCTCATTTAAAAATTTAAAAAAATGCTATACCTTTTGTATTCCAACCATCAGATTTATTGGCTTTGATACTTAAGCGGCTCCGAGCCTTTAATGTATCTATTTCTTCCTGAGTCAGCAAAGTTGAATCTGTTTTTATGAGACAGTCGATACTATTATTTTCACAGTCTATCATTTTTGAAAATAATGGTTTTCCATCACTACAAAATTGGCGCAATAAACTCAGAATACGCACGTATGGAGCCACTTCTTCAAATATATTTGCCAGCGGTATATCTGCCATACTTTTTATGAAAATAGCTTTACAATGTGGGCTTTCGGATGGAATCAATCCAGGGTTGCTATAAAATTCTGAAATCACTCGAACTGAAACCACAGCCTCCAAGAAAAAAGAGCGAAGTTTAGATGCTATATGCGAAAGATTGTGAAAATGAATGCGCCGAAGCTCTAGTTCTGCGTCAATCTCCGCCCACTCATCAGAGCTAATTAGACACCCCCATTTTAATCGTTCATCTGTGTAAACAGCGAAATCATCTCCTGATATCAGCCCTAAGTGGCTTAAATACTGTTCGATCCAATTATGAAGCTTGTTAGGAATCATACAGTTACTCTGTAAGAGAATTGAGACAAATATCGAGCTTGAGGTTAGCTTACCTGGCTTAGTCCCTAATTCCATTATAAAGTCTTGAGTTATCCGAGGATTCTTTGGGAAATCCAGTAATGCCATATAAGCCTGCTCAGCATAATGTAGCTCATCATCATATTGCTCGGGATATTTAACAATCAGAGCCGACTGTGGACTATCCTTTGTTGTATATTTATCGAATCGGTCAAATAAAAACCTCCAAAGATCGATTGTAAATTCGGAATTTTGTCTATTGGTAGTCTTGAAGAGAGAACCACGGGCCGCGCAATACAGTTCTAAGGCTGAGTGGTAGAATCCCTGAGCAATAGCGGTTGTATGCCTGTTCGTCATCAAATGGATGATAGCGTGCCATTGAAATCTATGCGTGAGTCCTCCGTGGCAAGAGCGGACTCCCACATCATAGATAGCGTAAGCACGAGTAACTAACTCACTAAAGCATGATGAGGATAGGACACCAATTGGGATCGCTTGGGTTGTTGGAAAATAGGCTTGGTCTTCAAAGAACTCTAATGCTTCGAGTAACTCTGCATTGGGTTTCGCTTGAAGATAGCCTTCTATGTGACGAAGATACTCGAAGAATATTTTTTGATTTCTCAGCAGGCGCTGAACGCGGGAAAAATCGCTGAGCCACTTGAAAGAGTCCTTCCTCCGTTCAAAGTTATAGTTGTAGTTTAAATGATCGCAAGCCCGTATTCGAGCGTTTTTTGGATTTTCAGGTATCTTGATGACATCCTCAACAGCTTCTGTATTATCTCCGTGTATTGCATTTTTTATCGTAATTCGATTAGTCAAGCCATTCCCATTAGTCTCATTCCTCATCTGACTGTGTACAGTGTTTCCAACTCTTTGCTTTGGATTATGAACACCATCAGCTTCTATAAAGGCTCCAGGTATAATTGAGATCCAGACTTCGATGCTATAAGTATGGTGATACCAGTTAGCGAAGTCCTCTACTCCCCAGTAGTTTGCAATTCGCCTGGAAAAATCAGAATGAGTTTCTTTCAAGACGAGTGTCTCGATAGTCTGAAGGCCATCGATTTCGACCCGATCGAGGATTTCTTGATACACAAGATAGTTCTCATTTTTTCCCACTTGATGTTCAACATCTACTTGGTCTTCACCAATATCGCTTGGGACACATCTGTAGATACGAAGCATCAGAGTATTGACTTGCTCGATTTTGAGTATCTGTATCGGTATCACTAACACTTGTTCATAGGGCGTGAAATCAACAGCAACACCAGAGGATGTATTTCCTTTATGATGCCCTATCCTAACCGCAATATTCTCACCACCTATGGAATCTGGTATTCTATCTCTTCTCTCCCAACATATAGAATGAATCTTCAACAAACCTCTTGTACAATCATAACAGACGGACTGATTATCAATTGGAGATTTGGGAGGAATAATCGGTTGACCAACACTATCAACGTTGTATATCCCATCCCAGAATAGAGATAGCGAAGTCCATAGATGAGGCTCGAAATTTTGATTTTTTTTGGACATAAAATTTTACCAATAAAATAATCGTGCTGCTTCCTCTCTAAACACATGGTCAATATTAGCTAGGATGGTTTGCTCTATATAATCTTCAAACAGTGCGGCAGAGTTAGTGAGTAACGCATTGCTATACAATTTTTCTGCCTTTAGTGATAAGGTGAAAAACTGCTGAACAGAAGGAATACTCTGTGGGTCCGCTAATGGGTAGTGTCCAGAAGATAGCCTCTCCAACATTAGTTGCTTGGTAAGAGCAATCTTTTGGCTAGCACCAGGTCCATTAGTTACAGAAATAGGTCGCTTCACATAAGAATGAAGTGTCTGTCCAAAATGAAAGCAGCGATCGCTCTTGGAAAAGAGCTTTAATAGGAAATCGATATCAGTGACACATGACAGGGTGGAATCAAATATCGGGTCGGCAACCCTGCGATCATACACGAGCATAGAATCACTTGAGAAGTTAGTGAATTTATAGTTTTGACTTGTAAGAATGCGGTCGGAACCTTCACCCACCGTTCTTAAAGGTTTGTGATTCTTCGTCAGTAACTGAAGGGCACAAGAAATTATCGGATGGTGTTGTAACTGTACAACCGCAAGCTCAAGCTTCTGAGGATGCATCATATCATCAGCATCGAGTATGGCTGCGTATTCAAAGCGGGCGGAATCCAGACCTATATTTCTGGGAATCGGCGACCCTGAAGCATTGCCTCCAGTAGAAAGGAATCGGATGCCTTTGTGCAACAACCCGACACGACCAAGAACTGACTCATAATCAACGTAATCGTCTGCAACAATGATCAATTCCCAGTCTTTATACTCTTGCTGAATGATGCTCAAAACAGCGCTGGCAATTGTATCTTCTGCTTTAAATGCAGGCATAATGATTGAAACTTTTTGCATTACGATCCTCCCTTTCAAGACAAACAGTAGCGGAACTTAATCAAGCTCTATTTATCTATCGGGCTGAGTCCCCAAGTTTTATGCAAAATACTTGTCTTTTGTTACAAAACTTTACCTAATGCCCTCAGAGACCTCCACAAAAAGAATGATCCAATAGCTATGTGGGTTTAACGGAAATTTCCACAAACCATTTTGGTCATTATAGGATCAATCATTCTGTGCTGTTCTCTAAGTCAAGACTTGTGCGCCTTGGGTATCAAGAGAAATCGCCCTGACATCAGCCTTCACCCCAAATTCCCCCCAAGCCGCCGCCATTTCCCTCACAACCGCATCAGCATTAGTAAGATCAGTTAAAGCTAAAAGCGTGGGCCCAGCACCGCTAATTACCATCCCACAGGCCCCTGCATTCAGTGCAGCTTCTTGCACCGCTTCATATCCTTGAATCAGAGATTGCCGGTAAGGCTGGTGAATTTTGTCTTGGAGGGCGCAGCGCAGCCAGTTTTCATTGCCCGTTTCCAAAGCCCGCAACAGCAAACCGAGGTGTGCGGCATTGAAAATCGCGTCAGCCCGACTGTAATCTGCTGGCAAAACTTTGCGGGCTTCGGCTGTAGAAAGTTCAAAATCGGGAATCGCTACCACGGGCACAATATTCGGATGCCAGGGAATATCGCAAATTTGCCAACTGAGGGAGGGTAGGCACGGGGGCACTACCCCTACAAAATCCTGGTTTTCCGTAGGGGCGGTGCCCCCGTGCCCGCCCCCGTGGGTGGGGAGGGGTGCATCGCTAGCAGCGAGGCGACAACCCCCCAACAAAGCGGGGACAACGTTGTCAGGATGTCCTTCAAGTTCGATCGCCAATTGCATCACTTCCACCTGACTCAAAGGCTTTCCGGCTAATAAATTTGCACCAACTAACCCACCAACAATAGCTGTAGCGGAACTTCCCAAACCTCTAGCCAGGGGCACTTGCATATCTATATGTATGGCTACGGGCGGCGGCGATTGTTGGAGGCGATCGTATAATTTGACAAATGCTACATAAGCGAGATTGCTGTCATCTGTCTTGACTTTGGCGGCTTCTGCGCCTGTGACTGTAATTTTTAGTTTCTCGGTTGCGGAGGGTTCGAGAAGAGAGAATTGGAAGGAGTTGTAGAGGCTTAAAGCGGCGCCGATGCAGTCAAAACCGGGGCCGAGGTTGGCGGTTGTGGCGGGTACGGTGACGGTGAAGGTGGAAGTTGCGGACATTTTTTGAATAGTAAATTTTGAGTATTTAACCGCTTGGGAACAGAGATAAATTGTTGATATCGGTTCGATCGCCTATTTTAACTGATTCCTAGAACATCTTCGTAAATTTGTGCGATCGGGCCTTGAAATTCTACGCTAGCCAAGCGAACTTCTTCACCAGCAACGTAAGGATAGAGTTCCCAGCGCCATTCTGCATTGCGCCGATAACATTCTACACCGATTCTTTCTTGATTAATCACTACGTATTCTTGTAAAGTTTCTAAGGTGCGGTAGTCCGCAAATTTATTTCCGCGATCGAATGCTGCTGTGGTTGGAGAGAGAACTTCTACGATTAAGCGCGGGTGGCGTTTGAAATAGTCAAGACTTCTATCTCTTTCGTCGCAAGTTACCATGATGTCGGGATAGTAAAACACGTCTGCTTGCTCTATTCTGGCTTTCATGTTTCCTATGTAAATTCGGCATCCTGTGCCCCGAACGTGGTTTCTCAGCAACGCAAATAAGTTGCCTGCAATTGTTTCATGTGCATCGCTTGCTCCTGCCATTGCGTAGATTTCTCCTTGTCGGTATTCGTGTTTGATGGGGCTAATTTTTTCGCCTTCTAAATAGTCTTCTGGGGAGGTGTAGTTGTGGCTGATGTTGGCAATCATAGTTGGTATTTTTTAAACACTAAGGATATTATATCATGTTGGCACAAGCTATTTATTGTTCCAGCAGTTGAAGATGCTTAATGGCATCTTGATAATCGTTAGTTTTGCCTGATTTTTGATAGAATTGGGCTGCTGTATGATAATCGGCGATCGCGCCGTTGATATCTTCTAAGAATTCGCGGACTCTGGCGCGATTGTAGTAGGCATCGCCGTAGTTGGGGTCGATTTGAATAGCGCGATCGAAATCTGCCTTTGCTGCTGGGTAATCTTTGAGATCGCGGGCTCGAATTATACCGCGTTTGTTATGGGCTGCGGCGTAGTCTGGATTGAGGCGGATGGCTTCGGTGTAATCGGCGATCGCACCTTGAATATCTCCTGCTTCTGACTTGGTTAAACCGCTGTTAAATAAGTTTTCTGCCGAATTTTGAACGATGAGTATTGGTGAATTTTGAGTAGAAATGGCAGGGGATATGCCACCCAAAACGGTAACAAATCCGCAAAGTGCGATCGCTCTGTACAAATATTTCATAAGTCTAAGCAAAAATCCTACCGACTGAACAACTAAAACCAGGTAACAAAGCTGAGGTCAATTCATCAGCATTCAACAGTGTAGCAACTAACCTTAAACTTGCTTGTTCGCGGCGATAAACTTCTATTTGCTGCAACCGCAAATTCGCAATCCAGTATTCCTGTACTCCCCGCACCGAATAGAGTCGGAGTTTCAAATCTCTATCCCGTCTTTCATTATCTGCACCGGGGGATAAAACTTCAACAATTAACTCTGGTGCGGCGGTTAAATGACCGGCTTCGTCTAGCAAGAGGGCCAAGGGTTCATTGCTCGCCCAAACTACATCAGGAATGACGTTATCGGCCTCTGTGAAAATCAGCCCTGGATTGATTGCAGCTCGTCCTAAACCAGCAGACATCGACCAAGTATCAAGCACAGAGAAAAATCTGCCACAAGTCTGTTGATGACCCCAATGCGGTGCTCTAGTCATAAATAGCTCCCCATCAATAATTTCATAGCGATCGCCGTTATCTGGCAATAGTTCTAAATCTGCCGTAGTCCAGCGTACTTGATCAGATATTGTTTGGTTCATACAAGCACTCTTTATAGGTGATAGAAACATTATAGACGAGGGAACATCTAAAGCAGCTACTAATTTGAAATGGTGGTTTGTAGCAAGGACGATTTTCCTGTGTTTATCTTGAAGTCAATCAAGACTAAAATCCTTACTACAAACCATGAGATTACTTTAATATAGTCTTAGAAGCAATCCGAGTTTTCTTGCGATCGCCCTCACTCAACTCCTCACCGGATTGCAAGCGAGTAGCAGAGGTTTGGAGGACAGTGGCAGCACTTTTATCGCCCATTTGCAGAGCCGTTTTAGCGGCGGTTTGAAGCATCGTGGCTGCGCCAGCCCGATCGCCCTGCTGCAATCTAGTTTCAGCAAGTTGAGTTTGGCGGTATTTAGCTAAAGCTAAAATGTGTTGCTGTACCATTGGGTTGATTGCCGGCTGATAAACTGACAGGACATTAGTTGAAATCAACACCGATTCAGAGAGCAAACCTGCACCTACTGTCGGATCGTCATAGCGAATTTGCAATTGCCCGATCGGCTGTTTACCCTCTGGTAACTGTCCAATATAAATATTAGCCAAAACTACTCGTTCTACATCCTTCATTAAATCTCCCAAACGGACCATAAAGCGATCGCCCTCTTGCTGCACCGGCAATTCGATCGTATCCGGGGCCACTTGGGCGATCGGTTTAAGTTCGGCTAACCGCACCTTTGGCATTAAAGAAAATAGCAAATAAGCATTAGTCAGCCCCACGGATTGGACGCGGGTAAACAGCTTGCCAAACTCTTCAACAGCATCTTCAGGACGCTGAATATGAGCCAAAGCACCGCCACCGGCATCCGCAATTTTTTCCAAAATATCCTGATTCCAGTTATCCCCAAATCCCAGAGAATTCAAAGTCATGTTATACTCAGCGGCCAGTTTGGCCAACTTCAAACAGCGGTTATTGTCGCCGTGTTCATTTTCGCCATCAGTCAACAGAAAGGCCTGAGAGATAGTCTCTTTTTTGCCTTTGCCCAACTCTTCAATACCTAGCTTAATGCCCTCATCAATTGCCGTCCCACCAGCGGGACGCAATTTCTCAATTTGCCGTTTAATACTAGCGGGGTCTTCCACAATTTGGTTAGGGACAAGGACTTTAGCTTTGTGGTCAAAAGCAACCGCACAAAAGCGATCCCCAGGCTTCAATCTGTCGAGGAGGCGTCCGGCGGCCTGTTTGACGGTTTCCAAAGGACGTCCGTTCATGGAACCGCTGTGGTCGAGAATCAGGCACAGATTTAAGGGTACGTTGGAGTCGAAGTCCGAGGTGGTGGCAGACACCGAAATGGCTAGCTGGCGCTGGCTTGAGGGCGCATCCGCGTCCAGGTTGGTGTCGTTTAAAGCAGGGAGCAAACTAACTTTCATGCGGGATACCTAAAGATTGCGTTACTATTTCTTTAAGAATAACTCCATCAGTTCAGGCGACATTTCGATGAAAACACCCTTTAAAGCAATGCAATCGCAATACTACGGCGATGCCTCCTACCGGACGCCCCCCCCTGATTTACAATCGCTGTTGCTGAAGGAGCGGATTATCTACCTGGGCTTACCCTTGGTATCGTCCGACGATTTCAAACGTCAAATGGGGGTAGATGTCACTAAACTGATTATTGCTCAGTTACTCTACTTACAATTCAATGATTCGGAAAAACCGATCTTTTTTTACATCAACTCGACAGGAACTTCCTGGTACACAGGGGATGCCATTGGGCAAGAAACGGAAGCTTTCGCTATCTGTGACACGATGAACTACGTGAAACCTCCTGTTCATACGATCTGCCTAGGTCAAGCGATGGGAACTGCGGCGATGATTTTGTCTGCGGGAGCTAAAGGCTCGCGGGCTAGTTTGCCCCATGCTACCATTGTGCTGAATCAACCGCGGACGGGGATGGGACGATCGCAGGCAACAGACATCCAGATTCGGGCGAAGGAAGTCCTGGCAAACAAAGCAACGGCAATGGGTATCCTGTCGAAGAATACGGGTCAGCCCGTGGAAAAAATTGCCAAAGATACCGATCGAATGTGCTACATGACCCCGGAACAAGCCAAAGAATACGGACTAATCGATCGCGTGCTAGAAAGCACCAAGGATTTGCCCGTAGCATTGCCGGCGCTAGTTTAACCCTTTCCTGCTAGGGGAAGGCTTTTTGAGTCTGATTATTTTTTTAGAAGCTTGGATGGTGGTAGCTATGCCTGTTGATGAAATCCTGCGCGTTCCTTACAACATTCCTGGCAGCTCCAACTGGCAGTGGATCAATATTTACACTCGCTTGAGCCAGGAACGGATCATTTTTGTGAACCAGACGATAACTACAGGTCTGGCAAATACGGTGATTTCAGCAATGCTTTACCTGGATTCGATCGACCAGAAGAAGCCGATATATCTATACATCAACTCCTACGGCGACCCAATCGCGGGGGGAACAGTAAATCAAATGGCTGGGATGATGTCGGTGGCCGCTGGTTTGGCGATTTACGATACCATGCAGCATATCAAGTCGGAAATCCAAACTATTTGTTTGGGTCAAGCCATCGGTCTGTCGGCCCTGTTACTGTCCTCCGGGAGCAAAGGGAAGCGAGCTAGTCTCCCCCATGCGATGATTGCCCTGGAGTATCCCCAAGGGGGGACGCAGGGTCAGGCAACTGATATCACAATCACTGCCACAGAAGTCCTAGCAAAAAAAGATTTAATTCTGGAAATTTTTGCGAAAAATACAGGACAATCTGTGGAAAAACTGGCGAAAGATATGAATCGCACGTTTTACTTGACTCCGCAAGCAGCTAAAGATTACGGGCTGATCGATCGGGTGTTGGAAAGCACCAAAGAAATATCTCAACCAACCGCCACAGTTTTTAGCTAAAGGAGTTGTCATTCAGGAGCAAATCGGTGGGATTAACTCCTGAATGGGAACTGCTAGCTGCTAACTGTTCATTACTGAAAATTTCACCTTTATTCTGTTAGGAGATATACGATGCCTATTGGCGTTCCCAGCGTTCCGTACCGGCTTCCCGGCAGTAGCTACGAACAGTGGATCAATATTTACGAAAGGCTGTTTCGGGAGCGGATTATTTTCCTGTCAGAAGAAGTAGATGATGGCATTGCTAATGCGATCGTTGCTTATCTGCTGTATCTGGATTCGGAGGATCAGAGCAAACCTATTTACCTATACATTAACTCTCCCGGCGGCTCGGTGACGGCGGGCATGGCAATCTACGATACCATGCAGCACATTAAATCTGAGGTAGTGACGATTTGTGTGGGTCTAGCGGCCTCGATGGGTTCTTTTTTACTCGCAGCAGGTACTAAGGGGAAACGAGTCGCTTTGCCAAACTCGCGGATTATGATTCACCAGCCTTCTGGGGGCACGCGGGGACAAGCGACGGATATCGAGATTGAGGCCAAAGAGATCGTCCGGATTCGCCATCAGTTGAATCAGATTTATGCAACTCGGACTGGTCAGACTTTAGCCAAAATCGAAAAAGACATGGATCGGGACTATTTTATGTCTGCTCAGGAAGCCAAGGAATATGGTTTGATCGATCATGTGATTGAAGAACGTCCTTAAGTGAAGTTTTTCCTTCAGTAGTGCAGGCAATGCTGAAGGGAAAACCTCGACCCGCAGTAAATTTTGGCAGAGTCTTTACATTTAAGGATTCTGCCATATTTAATGGTATTAAGTAAGTCCACCTAATTAAATGCAAGCTCCAAATCGCTCAAAAGCTTACTAGCTTGCTATTCTTCACATCGATCTTCTTCCCTCTTCCTTCTTCCTTCTACTTATTAACGATGATTTATAGTAAATGGATATTGCAGATTATTACCGACAGTTAGGACTGAGATCTGGTGCGAGTGTGTCGCAAGTTAAGGCGGCTTATAGACAACTAGCCAGACAGTATCACCCCGATGTAAATCCGGGCAACGAACAGGCGAAGAATAGGTTTATTGCGATTACTGAGGCTTATAAGTTTCTGGTGAATATTGCTCCCCCCGATGGGGAGTCGAAAGTTGCCAATGATACTAAGCAGACGGGGACGACATCGACATCCCAGATGCCAAAAACTCAACCACAGAGAGTGAAAGTGACTCGGAAAGCGTCGCCAATTGAAAATACCCAGGATTTGTCGGCAGCGGAAGAAAAGTTAAAGCAGGATGCTTATTTGCAGTTGCAGGAGTTGCTGAGGTATCAGAGGTTCCCACGGGCGATCGCCCTGGTGGAAGGTTTGGCACAGCGGATTCCCGATGATGTGGAAGTGCGTCAATGGCAGGCGATCGCCTATCAGCGTTGGGGAAGGCATTTAATTGGGGAAAAACAGGTTGATAAGGCGAGAATTTATTTAAAAAAGGCTGTGAAAACTGACCCTCACAATCGCGCTTTGTGGGCAGAAGTTGAGCGAGATTTTCGCAAGTTAGAACAGATTTATTGAAGTTGGGAATTTAGTTTGGTTCTGTGCAGGTAATCACAGGCTTATAGTTTTGAGTTTTTCGAGAATAACTTGAGTATTTTTAGGTCTTTTTTCCGGCAGGGGTTCCATTAATTGGTCTATAAAATATGGTAGTAAACCGTCCAGTAGCACCCCATGATTTCTCCAATTAATTTTACCAGTTGTCTCATCTGTCGAAAAGTCGATCGGCGGTATACCTGTTAGTAAATGTACAAAAGTACGTCCCAGGGCAAAAAAGTCCGATCGCACTTCAGCTTTACCTATAATTTGTTCCGGGGCGGAATATCCGGGCGAACCTATAGGCGTTGTATCAATCCCCGCTTCTCCCACAGCCCCAAAATCAATTAGTATCAATTTGCCATCGGGTTGCAACATCAGGTTTGAGGGCTTAATATCTCGATGTATTATATTATATTGGTGAATTTTGTGTAAAATATGCGTCAGTTGGGTGAGCCAATCAAGGGCTAGTTTGGGAGATATATGCGGGTTTTTATTTAAGAATGCCGCTAAAGTTTCCCCATCGATTTTTTCCATTACTAAACAGGACAATTTCTGAGATTGGTGGGGTATTTTTATAGTAAAATATCCGTCAGGTTCAACTTTCGGAATTCCGGTACTTCCAGCTAGCCAAATTAAGGTTCGCGCTTCCTGTTTAAATAATCGGATTAAAGGGGGATGATGAGTATATTTCAATACTTTTAAAACTTTGAGAGTACCCCATTGGTTTTCCTCGGTTCCCCAATCTGCAACTGCAAAAATTTCGGTAGGGAGTGCGGGATTTGTCGATCGCACGGGGTGGATGATACGATAGCGATCGGCAATCAATAAAGCCGTCCCGCAACTGTGACAATTTTGAGCTCGATCGCAATTCTCAGGGGTTTTGCACTGGGGATTGATGCAGTAACTCATTTGAAGAAGTGATTGGTGATTGGTGATTGGTGATTGGTGATTGGTGATTGGTGATTGGTGATTAGACATCTCCCATAATTATTGTGGAACAGGCATCCTGCCTGTTCTTGACAAGCTTTTTAGGAGATGTCTATTGGTGATTGGTGATTGGTTATTTGTTATTTGTTATGAATATAACGACAAGTTTTTGATTTTTTGGTAGCACCCGCAGGCTGTGTCCCGCTAGCTCAACAATTTAGTCTTCTAGCCAAAGTGTATTGACATACTCCGCCGTGCTTCAGCCGGGGGAGTATGTCAAAGCTTCATTCTTCTTTGTGAGTTGGTTGCTTTTAAGTCCATTTCTCAGTGTGAACGCACCCAGAGTATTGAAAGTAAAAAACAGCACACAGAATATAGAAATAGCTCAATAGTTTTTAAGTGGGAATGTCGGTTTTGCCATCGCTAGTTTGTTCTTGGGATGCAAAGCGGGTGGGCCAAATGCGATCGCAAAAAAACAAAGTGCCGGCAGTGACGCATAGGGGAATAGCCAACAGGTTCAAGAGTGGAATGCTGACTAAACCAAAACAAACTAAACCAAAACTGCCACTAGCTGGCAAACTTCCCCGAAGGATCTCTAACTTTTCTTTAAAAGGTCGTCTTCGCCTTTCTAGAGGTGCATCTAAAAAGTCTAAACAGACAAGAGTTGCTCCCAAAGCTACTCCTCCTAAACTGCCTAAAATAGAGCCGACACCGGGGATAAAATTCAAAACTAGGAGTGGTATGCCGAAGCTCAACAAAATTTGTAATTTTCTGAATTCAAAGGCGATCGCTCTTTTGATATCCTGAAAAATGCTAGTCAAACTCATGGGTGCTTCTGCGGGCAATTGACCGTTACGCAGGAGCTCCAGTTGTTGAGATAATTCGCCGTACCAAGGGGAACCCAAAATCACGCCAAATTGTACTAATAAAAATCCAATGATTAGTAAAAGTCCGGCTACTAGGAGTATGCGTAACAACCAGCCAAAAGCGATGGTTAAGACGGCGAGAAAACTGAGCCGCTGGGGCAAGTTAGCAATTGTATGAAAGCGGAGGGACAAATCGGCAACTAAAAGGTCTATTCCTGACAAACTGGGAAATAGTAATCCCAAATAAAGAGAGATACCAATTAAAAAATTTAGCACTACTGGAATTAATACATAACCCCACAGCTTGGGTGTTTGCCAAAGCAGTGTGAAAGCTCGCAGAGGATAGGTGAAACCAGCCAGAAGTCCGATGGGCGCGCTGATGGCGCTGTGGGCGGGATTTGAATTTAGCTGCTTGGACATATAGAAGAAGGAAGTTGGCTTGATTTATCTAGGAGCGTCACTTTCTATTATTATTACGTATGAGGATTTATTGTAGGTAGCCCCAAAAGTGAAGCTTTTTATTTACCATACCCCGGAACTTACCCCAACGGACAAAATGCCAGCCTGTGCGATCGCCGTTGACGTGCTGCGGGCGACTACGACAATGGCAACTGCGCTCAACAATGGGGCGGAAGCTGTGCAAGTTTTCAGCGACTTAGAGCAACTGATGGGGGAGAGCGAAAAATGGCCGGCAGACAAGCGCATTCGGGCAGGAGAGCGTGGCGGTGCGAAAGTTGACGGATTTGATATGGGGAATTCTCCCCTCGACTGCACCCCAGAAAATGTGACGGGGAAGCGAATTTTCATTAGTACAACTAATGGTACTCGCGCTCTCCAAAGGGTGCAAACTGCGCCGATAGTTTTAACAGCGGCTTTGATTAATCGGCAAGCTGTGGTGGAGTTTTTGTTAGATAAACAGCCGGAAACTATTGGGATAGTTGGTTCGGGTTGGGAAGGAAGTTATTCCTTGGAAGATAGTGTTTGTGCGGGGGCGATCGCCCACAGCCTCTTGACAAAAACTGGTATTTCTGCTACTGATTTTGCTGGTAACGATGAAGTATTTGCAGCAATGGCGTTGTATCTCCAGTGGGAAAATCAATTGCATCAATTGCTAAAATCTGCTAGTCATGGTCAAAGACTGCTGCGTTTAGGGGTGATTGAAGATTTGAAATATTGCTCGCAAATCGATATTTTAGATGTGCTTCCAATGCAGCGAGAACCTGGAGTTTTGGTTAAGTCTGATGGGAAGATTTCCTAAATAAAGAAGACGGAAATCAGGACTAATTTCCTGACGGCAAATCATCAGGAAAGCGCTGAATTAAACATTGGGCAATCCGTCGCGCTGCACCGGGTTTTCCCATGCGGCGCTTGCCATTTTCATCAATTAGCTGTAATCGGTCTGGATGGTTCAACAAAAACTGGATGGTGCTGGCAACTTCATGGGGATGGTTGACTAAAATTAGGGATGGTCCTAGGAGGCGACTTTGAGCTTCTGCAAAAGTGGGTGTAAATTGGGGACCGGTGCCTTCGATGGCGATCGCCGGTTTTCCTAAACCTACAAATTGTTCTGTAGCGGTGCCGGCCATGGCGACGGCGACATCGGCTTCATACAAATAATCGTTAAAATTGTGCTGACTCAAAATCATGGTTGCCTGTTTCTGCACAAAGGTCAAAGGGAATAGGAAATTGGGAGATTCCTGGTTGATTTCTTGGCTAGGAGATACAGGAGGTCGTAAAATACTGCCTTCTCGCTGTTGGGTTCTAGTTTCGCCGTCTAGATTCCAGCCGAATAATTCTACTATGGAGCGCAGGGCTTCTAAATTTAATTCTGGGGAAATGGCTCCTAAAAATAGCAGTTTGCGATCGGCAAAAGTAGATAAAATACCCGTTACAGCCTCTAGAATTAGCTGCCAATTAGCGTAAGCTTCCGGCGCTCTAGAACCGGGTAGTAAAGCGATAACGAGCGATCGAGACCTTTGGCGAAACTCCGCGCCACCTGCGTAAAATCCGCGGGCTGAGTTTTCCGGTGCCAAGGCATCCATCATGGGATTTCCGAGATTGTAAGCGGGAATGCCTAATTTTTCCAAGGTCTCGGTCGTCAGGGCATCCCTAGGAAAAACGGCCCGACAGCGCCTTCTAGTCATCAGCCAGCGCTCCCAAGGCAAATAAACCGATCCCGACCAAGCCTCCCAACTAAGACGTCGGGACGACCCTGTGAGGGGCCCCTTTTCGTCTCGTAAATAATACTCAGACTTGGCGGTACCGACAAAGGCATAGGGGGCACCACTGAGCCAAGCAAACAGCAGTGGGACAATATCTCCTACTGCTAAAATAACCGTGTTCTGATTTCCAGATTGTTTTTGGTTGCGCACCCAAGCACGGATGGCTTTAAATTGAGCGATGGTAAGTTGCAGCAAGCCGCCTTTGATGTCGCGCAAAAACTCCCTTCCGTCCATGTAGATAAAGCCGCCAGAAGGCATCCGCTGCACCGGACCGATGGCGCGGGCGTTGTGCAGTTTCGCGAAAGCTTGCCCTTCGCCTACCAGTGGAAATACGGATATTTCTGGTGAATGTGGCTGCTGTTGCAGTTCCTGTAAGATGCGAAGGGCGATCGCGTCTTCTCCGTGACCGTTACTAAGGCAAAGTAATTTCAATCCCAAAACTCTCAAAAATTCTATTATACTAAGAAATGTCAACTAAGAAATTTCAACTAATAACTGTTAACTAATAACTGTCTCTACACCCTCAATATATTGCTTTAAAAGACTCCGAATTTGTTTAAGTCCAAATTTCTTAGCCAGTTGGCGGACGCGACTAACCAGCGATATTAACTTCGGCTCTAAACTTTCGAGCTTAACCGCCTCATCAAAAATTCCTTCGATGTCACCCATAGCTGCTAATTTTAACATGATCGCGACAGACTCAGCAACTGGAGGTAATAAAGTAGAGTAAGTTGGCAACTCAGATTTGGGTGATACACTTGCGGTTTTTCGCTGTTTGCTTTCCACAAAGTCCTCATAAATCCATTCTAGTCCCAAATGTAAGCCCAACTGTTCTAAAAAGTGATGTGCTTCGATGGGCTTGGGCATAAAATAATCGCAGCCAGCTAGTAGACTTTCTTGTTGCGTCTTTTCAAAAGCACTAGCTGACAGGGCAATTAAGACTACATCTTTTAATTCAGGTAACTGACGCACTCGTCGCGCAGTTTCCAAGCCGTCCATGACAGGCATCAGCAAATCCATTAAAATGACATTTGGTTTAAATTCCACTGCTTTGCGGAGGCATTCTTGACCGTTTTCTGCTTCAGCAATTTCAAACCCCAAACGGGAAAGCAGCTTGGATAACATAGATCGATTTAATTGATTGTCATCCACGATTAGCACTTTCCGCTTGTCGCCCACAAAGCCCACCAGCCAACGTTGTTCCTGCAAACTAGCCACTTCTAAGTAGCGTTTTGGTGCGGTCAACTCTAAGTCTATCCAAAAAATACTGCCTTGACCTAAAGTGCTTTTGACTTGAATTTCGCTATCCATTAGTTTTGCTAATTTTCGGCTAATTGAAAGTCCGAGACCTGTACCTTCAACAAATCTATTTGCACCTACTTGATGGAAGGGCAAAAATATTTCTTCTAACTTACTTGAGTCTATTCCCGTGCCAGTATCTTCGACTTGAAAACGAATTTGGAGAGCGTGTTTATCGGCAATTATTTTTTTGCAGAAGCGCAGATAATTCTGTTTCAGTTCCGAACTCAAAGTCGAGAGTTCCGTATTTTCTACTTGTCCTCGCCTCCAGGCTTCTGTGCCGACATACCCGACTTTGAAAGTGACTCTACCACTGTTAGTAAATTTCACGGCATTTCCCAGTAAGTTTATGAGAATTTGACGCAATCTTTTTTCATCAAAATAGACTGATTGAGGCAGGGGAGATACTTGTTCGTAACTAAATTCAATATCTTTTTGGGAGGATCGCATTTGAAATAGGTCGGCAATGTTTTTAAGAAAGTTAGTAAGATTTAACTCTGTGGGGTAGAGTTCCATTTTCTTCGCTTCGATTTTGGAAAGGTCTAGAACATCTTCGATCAGCATTAGTAGATGTTTGCCACACTGCTGAATGTTGTTGAGGCTTTCTTGATGATCTCGGCTTAAAGTTTTATCTGTTTTGAGGATTTGAGCGTAACCTAAAACGCCGTTTAAGGGTGTGCGGAGTTCGTGGCTCATGTTGGCTAGAAATTCGCTTTTGGCGCGATTGGCTGTTTCTGCGACTAATGCGGCTTTTTGGAGGGCTGCTTCTGCTTGTTTGCGATCGGCTATTTCGGTTTGTGCTTGTTTAAATAGCGTGGATTGCTGAATGGCGATGGCTAATTGTACGCACAATTGTCTGAGGGATTCAATGTCTGAGGATTCCCAATAACGTGGTCCGTTGCAGTCGTAGGCTATTAGCAGTCCCCAGAGTGAATTTTCCGTGGTAGTTCTGGGGTAGGAAATATTTTTCTCTGCTTTTAAAATGGGGACTATTAATTTAGCTTTGACTTCAAATTGATTGAGAAAATTTATGTAGGGTTCGCTCAAATTTTCCAGATGGATATTTTCTATAGCTTGCACCCAACCTTGTTGGTAAAGCTCAACAAAATTTTCTGCAAAGCAGGGGTATGGAATGTTTAGATCTCTTAGTGGCGTGAGGTTTTGGGCAAGGGACTCGACCACTACCAGACCGCTCCAGTCTGGATTGAAGCGGTAGATAACTGTGCGGTCTGTTTGTAATAATTGTCGCACTTGTTCGACGGCTGTGGTGAGTATTTCTTCTAAATTGAGGGAGGAGCGAATGCGATCGAGCATCGCGACTACCAGCCGTTCTCGTCTTAGTTGCTGTACCAATGCCTTTTCGGCAAGTTTGCGTTCGGTGATGTCGGTAATTACTCCTACTAACCCGATTAAATTTCCTGTTTCATCTTTAATACTATCGGCTCGAAATAGAGTTGGTACGAGTTCGTTATTTTTAGTTTTGATTTTGATTTCGCCTTTCCAAGGTTGGCCTTGGTGTAGGACTTTTAACATTTCTAATAATGCTTGAGTTTTCGGGTAAATAACTCTTGCTCCACCGGCTTTATTTAGTTCTGCTACTGTGTAACCGTACCCCTGAATAAAGGCTTGGTTATGATAGATCGATCGCCCTTTGAGGTCAGCAATGACGATCGCATCGCTGGTACTTTCGACGGCTTGAGTAACGCGGAGTAGGTCTAATTCTGCTTGTTTGCGTGAGGTGATGTCGCGACCAACTGCATAAATTAAACCTTCTTGGCTAAATGGTGAGGCACTCCAGAGCAACCATTTGTAAGAACCATCTTTGCAGAGATAGCGATTTTCAAAATAAACAGTGGGTATACCAGCCATCAATTTTTTGACTTCCGTGGCGCTGGATTCTCGATCGTCGGGATGAACAAATTCCAGGACTGGCTGGGCGAGAATTTCAGCAATACTGTAGCCTAGGGCTGTTGACCAGGCTGGGTTTAAGCGTTTGAAATAACCGTCAAAACCCAGAATACAAAGTAAGTCTAAGGAGATGGTAAAGAAGCGATCGCGCTCTGCTTGGGCCTGCTTCAATTCAGTAATATCAATCAGTAAACCATCCCATATCATCTCAGATTTGCTACCAGATTTTGAAGGATTATTCAGTATTTCCGGTCTCGAACATCCTTGGATCCACTTAACTTTTCCTGATGGCAAAATGTGCCGCCACTGTTGCTGCCAGGGCTGCATAGTGGCGGCGGAAATGGCGATAGATTCTTCTATCTTTGAGATGTCTTCTGCATGAATTCTGCTGAAAACTAATTCGGCATTTTCCTGTATTACTTCTGGCTCTAGTTCGTAAAGTTCGCGACAACCACAAGATACATAAGGAAAACTTTTTTTTCCATACTCTGAGAGTTTAAATTGATAAATGGCTCCGGGTAGGTTGGCAACAAGTCTTTGAAATCTAGCTTCGCTTTTTTCTAGGGCTATTTGTTGTAGTCTGTATTCAGTGATATCTCTAATTGTACCTACTAAAATTTTACTGCCATCTGGTTTTTTAAACGCTGTTTTTTTTGTGGAAACAATGTGTTTTTTACCGGTGACATCTGTAAAATTTTCTTCGGTTTCGTTAGGGATTTCGGTATGCAATACTTCTTCATCTTTTGTCCAAAAAAACTCAGCTTCAGCTTTGGGGAAAAAGTCATAATCAGATTTACCGATTAGTTCTTGTCGTGGTTTGCCGAGCAACTCACAAAAAGCATCGTTTAAAATCATCCAGCGATGTTGCTCGTCTTTGACAAAAATTGGGTCGGGAATGACATTGATAGTGTGGTTTAAAAATTGCTCTGATGCTCTTAGTTGGGATTCGTAGCGGTAGCGATCGCTCACGTCTAAGACTACTTTAATCATCCGATCGATCGACCCATCGCGACGACGAATACAACGAAGAGAAACTCGCGTATAAACTATTTTCCCGTCTTTTCGCACCCACCTTTTATCGGAGATATACCCGTCGGTTGTACCTGCTAAAACTTGAGATAATTGTTCAATGTTATTTCTATAGTCTTCTGGATGGGTCAAGTCCAACCAGTTTTTTTCTATGAGTTCGTCACGCTCATAGCCTAGCAAATTGCACAAAGCATCGTTAGTTTCGATCCAGTTAAAGTTTTCAGAAATGGCTGGTTCAATAATTGGAGCAACGATGGCAATTCCAATCAGAGAATTTTCAACTACAGAACGATATTTTTCTTCGCTTTTTCGCAAAGCATCTTGACTATTTTGACGCTCGATGGCGTAGCGGAGCGATCGCATTAAAAGTTCGCCATCTATTTTTCTTTTTACTAAATAATCCTGTACGCCCACGGAGATTAACCGCAGTGCCAGTTCCTGGTCATTTTGACCTGTCAGCACCACAATTGGCACACTGACACCATGCTGTTGTATGCTAGTTACTGTCTCAATGCCCCAACTGTCTGGCAGTGAAAGGTCTAATAAAATTATGTCAAATTTTTCTTGATTCAAATGGAGTATTGCTTCACTGAGGCGCTCTACTTTTGTGAGCGATATCTGCTGTGCATCGTTATCGCTCATTCCTGACAGCAAATCTTCTATTAATTCTGCTTCATAAGCATTGTCTTCCACCAACAACACTTTCAAGCAGGTAGGAGGTAAAGATAAGTCAAAAACTGCTTTCATAATAGTTAGTTATTAATCTCAAGATTATTGGTAAATCTAACTTGGATTGCACCTTGGTTGAGGAAGGTATTTACTAAATTGTAGCTACACATACATTACTATTAGAATGGCAGTGCGATGTCAGGCTATAAAAAATGTTGAAGCCAGATAATTATATCACAAACTCAACGTGATGTCAACGCACATTTTTTTATCTAACTTGTTATTTTAGTGACTGAAGAAAACATTTTTTATTTGTTTAATTTAAATAATAATCACAAATTAAAACTATTTTCGTTTAGAGTAAAGTAAAAAGTTGAACCTTGACCAGGTTCCGAATTTACCCAAATACGTCCGCCGTGAAGTTCCACAATCTTTTGACAAATTGCCAAGCCAATACCTGTCCCAGAATATTCTTTTTGAGTGTGCAATCGCTGGAAAATTTGAAAGATGCGTTCTTGATGCTGCCGTGCAATCCCAATGCCATTATCTGCAACAGAAAATAGCCAATTATCTTGCTGTTTACAAACACTAATGGAAATAGTAGATTGTTCATTTTTGCGATATTTAATTGCATTCCCAACTAAATTTTGAAATAATTGCACGAGTTGGGAAATATCCCCATTAACTACGGGTAATTCACCATAGGAAACAACTGCTTTGGTATCCCGAATCACCCCTTGTAAATTAGCGAGAGCTTGCTCTAATACCTGATGGCAATTAGTAGGTTTAAAAGGCTTCTGACTGCGACCGACTCGCGAGTATTCGAGCAAATCATCAATTAAAGCTTGCATTCTGGTGCAGCCTTGAACAATATTCCCAATAAACTTATTAGCTTGACTATCTAGTTGTTCTTGATAGCGTTTTTCTAAAAGCTGAGCGTAACTAGCTATAGTAGCCAAAGGCGCTTGCAAATCATGAGATGCCACATAAGCAAATTGTTCTAGTTCGGCATTAGAACGAGCCAATTCTTGATTCGATTTCAAGAGAGCAGATTCGACGCGCTGGCGATTCCCTATCTCTTTTTGGAGCAATAAATTTTGTTCTTGCAGGGTTTTTTCAATGGCACAGCGACTGCTGATTTCTTCTTGCAAAATTAGATTTTTTTCGTGGAGAACTTCTTCGACGGCTAAACGGCTGCTTATTTCTTCTTGAAGAAGTACGTTTTGTTCTTTTAGCTGTTTTTGTAACTTCCGCAGAGTGAGATGACTTTCGATGCGTACCAAAACTTCTTCAAATTGAAATGGCTTGCTGATGTAGTCTACACCCCCTACGGCAAAGGCATTTACTTTGTCAAATATTTCATCTTTGGCGCTGATAAAAATTACCGGAATATCGCGAGTTATAGCATCATTTTTGAGATGTTGACATACTTCGTAGCCGTTCATTTCCGGCATCATAATATCCAGCAAAATCAAATCTGGCTGATTAGAATTGCAGGCTCTTAGAGCCATTTGCCCGTTAATGACGCAGCGGGGCGCATAACCCCGCTGACTTAACATTGTAGACAAAAGACGCAGGTTTTCTGGCGTATCGTCTACTACTAAAATGTTGCCTAGTGAGGTTTTCTGTTCGTTATTATTCATGAGACACTTATCCTGTAAAAAAAAATTGAGGTTTAATTTTAAATTAAATACCTAGTAGTAAAGTCAGAGCATTATTATCCCTAGTTAATCCTTTATCCAAAACCTTAAATCCAGCTACTTTACACATAGCTTCTAAAGCTGAAGCTGTAGGCAGCCACCATAAAGGTCTAAAATCGTTAATATCAAAACTAGATTTCTCAGTTATCCCTATCACTGGTTTGTTGTTGGTGTATGGCAGCCAATAAGCTTTCAAAATAGCTCGTTCTGCCTCGCTAATAGCCGGAATAAAAATTACTCCAGAAGCCGGGACTAGATAGCGTCCATGCTCGTTTTCTATCACTTCTTGGGTGATAGCTGAAGTTAGAATTAAATGATCGCGAGTTAGTTGGTGCAAAGCAGTCATAATTTGCAGGGGATTGGGGTGGTGGTACAAAACTCCGGCACAGTGAACTACATCGTAAGGCTCGCCAATTTCTGCGAGTTTAATCTGATCTATGTCTCGATTAATACAATTATAATTAGCAATATTTAAACTTGCCATGCGATCGTGAAAATCTTGCCACCAATGGAGTTCGGGCGGCATGGTATCAATCATTGTTAGAGAGGTGGCACCGTATTTGCTGGCTACAGATATTTTTTCGCTGACAGTTCCCCACAATCCACCTACTTCTGCAAAAGTTTTGCCTTTGACGACTTTGGCAATGTAGCGATCGCGAAGATCATTAGCTTCTAACTCTAATAATAGAGTAGATTCCCCTGTTTGACGCTGTTGTTTTAAAATCTCCTCTAATTTTTGGGATATTTCTGTATCTTTCGGTCTGACTTCTAAAGCCATCAAGTACAATGCTGCTGCTGCGTCAAGCCGATCGCTATCGGCAAAATTTTGCGCTACTTCACAGTAAAATTCAAGAGGATGTAGTGGCTGCTTTCCATGATGATAGTAGCTAGTTACTATGTCGGAATTTACTGGAGTTCTTTTTGTTAAAGCTTCGCCTAACTTTGTGTAAAGATTAGGGAGATTTGGGTCTAGTTGCAGCGCACCAAGGTAGGCGAAAACAGCATCGTTCCAGTTGTGGATTTCCCTCAGAGCATCACCTAAATTGTAATGAGACCAAGAAATATTGGGATTGAGTTGAATGGCGCGTTGGTAAGCGGTAGCTGCTGCTTTCCACTGTTGGGTTTTCAAAAGGACTTCTCCTAAATTATGGTAAGTCCAAGAAAATTCTGGATTGAGTGCGATCGCCCGCTGATAGGCAACTATTGCAGCGGGAAATTTTTCCATTTGAACTAAAGTCAAAGCTAAGTTATATTGAGACCAGAATAATTCTGAATCAAGAGCGAGCGCCGCTGTGTATGCAGCCACAGCTTCCGACCATTTTTCTAGTTTAAAAAAAGCATCTCCCAATTTGTGAAATGCTACAAAAGAGTTTTGGTCTAATTGAGTAGCGCGGTGATAAGCGGTTGCGGCTTCTGACCATTTTTCTAATTTGTCACAGGCTTCACCGATGCTGTAATAACACGAGGAACAATGGGGGTCAATTTCAACACTGGTGCGGTAGGCGATGAGAGCTTCTTGCCATTTTTCTAATTTGAACAGAACGTTGCCTAAGTTATAATAATACCAAAAAGAGTTAGGATTTAAATCAATACTTTCCCGGTAGGCTGTGACCGCTTCATCCAATAGTCCCTTTGCTTGCAAACCATTTCCTAATTTGTAATAAAGATCTGCAATTTCGGGTAATATTTTGATAGCTTGGCGGTAGTTGGCAATAGCTTCATCCCACTGTTGTAGCTGGGTAGCAGCGTCTGCTAATTTATAATAAGCTTCGCAACAACTGGGGTTTAAAAGAAGAGTACGTTTGTAACAAATTATTGCTAATTCTGGCTTTTTTTGTGCGGCTAAAGTATTGCCTAAATCGAGGTATTCTTCTGGTATTTCTACGGGTTTCAGCATGAGTGCTTGATACCAACAATTAGTGGATTCCTCAGCTTTGCCAACTTGGGTAAATATGCGGCTCAAATTGCGGTAAAATCCTGCAAAGTCCGGTTGTAGGGAGATGGCTTTTTGGTAACAGGCGATCGCCTCTTGCCATTGCTCCAAGGTAGCACAGAGAGTGCCGAGGTTGGCAAAAGCTTCGGCAAAATCCGGTTTGAGGGCGATCGCAACTTTGTACCAATACCTTGCGTCTTCTAGTTTACCCTGAGCTTGCAGCGCCTTCCCTAGGGTTTTGCAAGTCTCGGCGGAGTTGGGATCGGATGCCAAAATTTGTTGACAAAGTGCGATCGCCTGATCCAATTTCCCTAAAGCCAAATATATTTCTGCTTGTTGTTGAAAATCTAGTGCTACTATTTCTGAATTCACTTTTTGTATTCCTGTGGAGTAATAATTACCTGTCAAAGTATATGTTACAACTTACCTAAGTTAAAATTCAACCAAGTACATCTACTGACCCACAAAAGGCGATCGATGTCTGCAACATTAATATAAACTAAATAATAATACATTAACAGGGAGATAAATAATGTCAAAGGCCAAGGGGACACCGAAAGTAAGCGTAATTATACCTGTATATAATGGCGATCGCTACATCGTGCAAGCTGTAGAAAGCGTCCTGAACCAAACCTATACAAACTGGGAAATTATCGTCATCGACGACGGTTCTCAAGATGAGACCCATCGAGTATTACAGCCTTATTTTGACAGAATTCGCTACATTTATCAAGAAAACCAAGGAGTGGCGGCCGCCCGCAATAGAGGCATAAAAGAAGCCACAGGTAACTTAATTGCATTTTTAGATCAAGATGACTTCTTTTTGCCAGATAAGTTAGCAGCACAGGTAGCACTATTTAGAGGATCATCTTCCTTGGGGATTGTCAATAGCGGTTGGCACTTAGTTAACGAGCAAGGAGAGATAATTTCCGATATCAAACCTTGGCAATATTTCCCCAAATTAGACCTAGAAACATGGATAGTACAGATGCCGGTACTTCCCAGCGCCATGATGTTTTCACGAAAATGGTTAGAAATTGCAGGGGGATTTAATTCAGACTTTGATTCCGTAGATGATGCCGATTTAGTCATCCGTTTAGCTGTCTTAGGCTGCGAAGCTGCTTGGCTACCCCAGGTGACAGTCGGTTATCGCCAGCATGACAAAAATGTCTCAATAAAAAAAGCTCTCCAACAAGCAAATCTGTTTATTAAATTAAAACATAATTTCTTCAATAAACCAGATTTGCCACAGCCAATCCGCGATTTAAAAAATCCTGCTTTCTACGAAGCATTGACATGGATGGCATGGCAATTGTACTATAGCGGCTATCCCGTGGCCGCAGTTGAGTATTACCAAAAATCTTTGGCCTATACTCCTTACTCTGCTACAAAAACCGTAATAGATTGGATAAATCGTCTAGCTTCTATTTCTAAAGCTTATGGATTTAGCCTCGATCTGCAATCTTTAAGAAACTTATCAGAATGGAAACAGTTAATGTCTAACATACTACCCAAAAAAACAGTACGAGTCAGCGTCATTATCCCAGCATATAACTGCGATCGGTACATTGTCAGAGCCGTAGAAAGTGCCATAAACCAAACTTACCAAGACTGGGAAATTATTGTCATTGATGATGGCTCTACAGACAATATTCGCCAAGTTTTAGAGCCTTACTACGATTCAATTCAGTACATATATCAAGCAAATCAAGGAGCAGCAATAGCTCGAAATCGAGCCTGCGAACTAGCCAAAGGAGAATTTTTAGCTTTTCTAGATGGAGACGACTTTTTTCTGCCAGAAAAGCTGGAGAAACAAATTGCTTGTTTTGATGCCGACCCCTCTTTAGATATGGTACAAAATGGCTGGCTAATAGTCGATCAAAACGGCAAAGACCTTTATCCAGTTATGCCTTGGGAAGAATCGCCCAAATTAGATTTAGAAACCTTAGTTTTGTACAAATTTGTCCGTCCCAGCGCCATAATGTTGCGGCGAGAATGGTGGGAACGCTTAGGGGGGTTTGACCCTCGCTTTCCCCCAACGGAAGATTTAGATTTTGTCTTACGTTTAGCCTTAAAAGGTTGCAAGTCCGTTTGGCTAAAAGAGATATTAACCTGCTATCGCCAGCACGAGACTAATCTCATGTCCGGTGGATTTAAAGTAATGAAAAATATGGAAATGGTGATGGAGCAATTTTTCGCTAGGCTAGACTTACCTCAGCACATTCGCGAATTGAAACGGGCGGAACGCTACAAGTGCTTAGTATGGATTGCGTGGCGAATGTATCGCGATGGATATTTAGCAGAGATGGTTGAGTGTTTGGAAAAATCTCTTCATTACACTCCTTTTACAGGTAGCGAAACTGTTTTTAAATGGTTGGAAACTTTTAGGGTTTCAGCCAAAAGTAATGGCGACCCATTTGATTCCTATGCCTTAACTAATCTAAAAGAATGGCAAGATATCGTAGTGCTAGCTGTTAATAATCCTTATCAATTTTCACCGGGATCTAATTCAATTTACGAACCGCAAAAAGCGCGGATTATAATGTATGCAGAAGACCACGGAGTGGGAGGTTTAGCTCAGTTTAATCACTCCCTCATGTGTAAATTGGCGGCCGAAGGGTACCAAGTTGTTAGCGTGCAAAGTAAAACTGACAACCCTTTAATTGCTGAACAAAAACAGCTAGGTATAGAACATATTTGGCTAGAGTTTGACACGATGAAAGAGTTTTTGCGGATTGCTTATAACTTAGGAGATGCTAAAAAGATTTATGCCCTGGCTAAACCGGATTTAATTATATTTAGTGACGGCTGGCCCATCGCAAACTTTGCAGCCAAGCAAGTTGCTATTCAGCAAAACATACCGTACATAGTTACTCTGGGTTATGTCGATGGCACTTATCAAACTTTCAATCGTGGCGATCGAATTCCCTATTTTGATGCCGTCTCCTATCAGTACGAATTAGCCAAGGCCGCAGTAGCAGTTTCACAGGAAAACTTAAACTTGTTCAAAAGCCTTTTTAAAACGCATCTAGAACGGGGAAAAGTTATCTATTACGGCAGACCTAACATTTATTTTGAACCGCCAAATGTTTCCACCCGCCAACGCCTGCGTCAAGAACAAGGAATTCCCGAAGATGCTGTTGTTTGTTTCACGGCGGCAAGATTGACTCCCATTAAAGGATTTCAGTATCAATTACAGGCGATCGCCAAACTCAAAAAACTTCCGATTTGGTCACAAATTTACTTTGTTTGGGCAGGTCCTGGGTCTACTACTCACGACAACATGGAGCCTGAATTAAGAGCCACTGTGAGCAAATTGGGAGTAGAGCAACAGGTTAAATTTTTAGGACAGCGCTGGGATATTGCTGATTGGCTCGATGCCAGCGATATCTTTATCTTATGTTCTGAAGCAGAGGGAATGCCGCTAGCAATTATGGAAGCAATGGCGAAAGAATTACCCGTAATTGCCACAGCAGTCAGTGGTATTCCAGAAGAATTGGGAGATACGGGAAAGTTGCTGCCAGATCCTAAAATAAATCCTGAAGGAACAGTCAAAGAGTTGGTAGAAACGGTGGAAATCTGGGCCGGAAATCCCGAATTGCGACGAGTTGCAGGACAAGGGTGCAAAGCGCGAGCTGAACAACTATTTAAAGAAGAGCGGATGCTGGGGGAATATGTAGAAGTAATTGAACAGGCCCTGGCACCGGACGCTCAAAACAACAGTCTTTCTCTGAGTCCGAAAGTTCAAAAGCAGATACAGGAAGTGGATCAGGTGCTAAAATACTATCATTTAGTTTGGAAAGCTTGGGATGCTTGCGATCGCGGAAATAGGTCGGAGATGGTTAAGCATTTGCAATCTTCTTGGGAGTGTACGCCATTTTTCACCACAGAAACTATCTTGTATTGGGTGACTATTTTTGGGATTTTGTCTTCAGAAAAGGGTGCTAAATTTGATACTTGCGAGCTAATTAACTCAGGAGAGTGGCAACAATTGATGGAATCAATACAGGGTTTTGAAGTTGTGTCATCTGTTCTTTAAGGTCATCGGCGATTCAAATCGCTGCTACACCTACAAAGCTGAATCGGCGATTCAAATCGCTACTACACATACTTAGTCCGCCTCCGCGGACTAAAGAAAGAACATAAAAGATTATGCAATTTACATTAAAGTTCCCATCTCTTCATAAACTGCTGCCAATTTGTTTGGCTCTTGTCACTGTTTTGTTAATCGTCTACTTGGGACAGCAAAGAGCGATCGCCCAAATGCGATCGAACGTCACAGTAGATTTCGGACTCCCAGCAGCCACAACATCCATGAGTGGCCTCCTCCACGGAATCGACACCACAAAACCGCCGGATAACTTCATCAAGCCCTTGCAGCCCAAACTTTGGCGGGCTGGGAGACTCGATATTTACGATCGCGTAATCGCCAGCGGAGCCGAGTTTCAACTATTAGTCAGCGACTTGTGGGGCTACGGTAGCAACCCCAAAGGTTGGCCCTATCAAAACTACCCCGCATGGGAAGTATTCATACGGCAATTAGCTCAACAAAATAAAGGCAAAAAAATTATTTGGGATGTCTGGAATGAACCAGATTTAAGAAATCCGTTTTGGAATGGAAGCAGAGAACAATTTTTTGAAACCTACAAAAGAGCTTACAAAATATTGCGACAAGAATTAGGGCCATCAGCCCTGATTGGCGGACCCAGTATTACTAACTACAATAAAGAATATCTCACAGCTTTTCTGGATTATTGCAAAGCGAACAAACTGGAAGTAAATTTCCTAGCTTGGCACGAACTTAATGACACGATGATTTCATTTGTTGACGACCACGTAATTGATGCTAAGCGCAATTTTCAACAAAGTGCCTCTTACAAAGAACTGAAATTGCAAAAGATTTATGTCAACGAGATTATCGGAGACTTAGCCCAGTACCAACCGGGGGAGATTTTAGGTTATTTCTATAACTTGGAATACGCAAAAGCCGACGGTGCTTGCAGAGCTTGTTGGGAGACTAAAGGACCAAATAAAGTTAGCAATTGCTTCAACAATACCTTGAGTGGAATGGTGACTCCCAATACTTTTGAGCCGAGAGCAGCTTGGTGGACTTACAAAGCTTATGCTGACGGAGTTAATTCGCGGGTGCTGAGCAAATCGGATAACGATCGCGTTGTCGCTTTAGCCAGCAAGTCAAATCCTGAAGGTAAAGCACAGGTACTTTTGGGTTATTTCGATCGCAATTATTCCTCAGCCACAACCGTCACCTTAAATCTCAAAAATTTACCACAGCTAGGTATTCAAAGCGGTCAAAAAATCCGTCTCAAATTAGAAAAAATTCCCAACAATCAAGAAGGCTCAGTGCCAAAACTGGTTAGCATCAAAGAAGAAACTTTATCGGTTGTTAAAAATGATTTGAGTTATGTCATTCCTAACTTCAATCTACATGAAGGTTATTTATTAACCGTTAGTAAATGATTGAGGGCGGGCACGAGAACCCACCGGACAATAAAATTCATTGTTTGTGAATTGATATCAAATCCGGTAGCATCTGAATTATTCAGATCTCTATTCTCTCCCTCTGTGTCCTCTGTGTTCTCTGCGGTTAAATCATTCCGATGCAACGGTCAACGATATGATTGTTTGTAGAACGGGCATCTTGCCCGTTATTTTATATAGGCAAGATGTCAGTTTGAACAGATTTATTGACCGTGGATGTTAGAGTTTAGCTGGCATTGCTCAAAGACTGTTGTACAGATTCCAACCATTCTGTGACTGTTTGATTTTCGCTGCTGGGAGCGTAGTAACATCCTAATTCTTCAAGAATCAATGTTTCTAAATCTGGTTGTGCGATCGACATTTTTAGCAGTTGGTTAAGTTCTGCTAATACAGCTTCAATAGTTTCTGGCGATTCGCTATGGAGGTAATTTTCCACTACTTCGCTAGCACTGCTAGCTTCTAGTGGCCAGTCTTGATGAAAGTAAGAACTGAAAAATTGGGTTAATTCAGGAAATCGATCATTCATAGGGGATAAGCTGTGAGAATAAAGTATCCGGGAGATAATTTGGTGCTGCGCTGGAGGACAATTTTCAGTCTAGATGTGGAAGTTGCTTTGGAAGCGCGGCGGGTGAGTGTAATGCCAATTATTCTGTGGGTATCGTATTCGATTGTATAACGATTGCTTCGTTTTTTTACCCAGGAGTCGATCGCACTTTTCTTTTCTTCCATTGCTTCAGCAATCGCCGATTCAGCCACGGAACGATAGGTAAAGGAAGACGCAGCAGAAATTCTCTTATCGGTGGCCAGTCGCTGTGCTAATTCGGCTTCTGTTTTACCAACGTGTTTCTCTAAAGTGTGTCCTCCTGCTGCTTCATGAAAATCTAATCCGCCGCCTGGTATGTTTGGTGCAAAGGCTAGGATGGTTTGTCCAGGTATGCTGGAGATATGCTGTGCTGAAACAGGAGTTATCGCCGACTGAAATAGGACAATTATTGAGGCAATGCTGCACAGGATACCTAAAAATTTTTGGCACCTATCGAGTTGAATTTTCATTGTATTTCGTTTAATTTTTATTGTTAGTATAGCCTCCCGCGGTATTTCCGATCAATAGACATCTTCACAAAAGCTGGTCTTGAACAGGCAGGATGCCTGTTCCACAGTAATTATGGCCTAGGTCTATTAGTAATTTTTATTTAAATATATTTATTTAAAAAACTAAAATTTAAATTCTTTTTTTATTCAGGAGTTTATAAAGATTAGATAAACTTGAAAAAGTAATATTTATTTAAAGTTATTCCGTGAAATAAATGATAAGTTAGTTGATTATCATTAAAAAATTGAAAAAATGCAAGTAGTTATCTTAGCCGGCGGTCTTGGTACTCGTCTCAGAGAAGAAACAGAATTTCGCCCCAAACCCTTAGTTGATGTGGGCGGCTATCCGATTCTGTGGCACATCATGAAGATATATGCACACTACGGCTTCCATAACTTTCTGGTGTGCTTGGGCTATCGCGGCAACATGATTAAAGAATATTTCCTTAATTATGAAGCCATGAACAATGACTTTACTATCTGCTTAGGTCGCAAAAATACCATCACGTATCATGGGGAACATCGAGAACAAGATTTTAATGTTACCTTGGCTGAAACTGGCGCAGCAAGTATGACTGGAGGGCGGGTAAAACGGATTGAAAAATATATCGATCGCGATAATTTCATGGTGACATATGGGGATGGAGTTGCTGATGTAAATATTGAAGAACTACTCGCTTTCCACAAAGCTCACGGTAAACTGGCAACTGTGACGACGTTTCGCCCTATTTCTCGTTTTGGAATTTTAGATGTAGATAGTCAAGGGCGCGTACTCCAATTTGCTGAAAAACCGCAAATAGATGGTTGGATCAGCATTGGATATATGATATTTAATCGCCGGGTATTTGAGTATTTGGGCGGAGATGATTGTATCTTAGAACAGGAGCCGATGCAGCGTTTGGCGGCCGAAGGACAGTTGATGGCTTATCGCCATGAAGGCTTCTTTTTTGCGATGGATACTTATCGAGAATACAAGTACCTAAATGAACTTTGGGACTGTGGTGAAGCTCCTTGGAAAGTTTGGTAATAGGGAATGGGGAATGGGGAATTGGGCAGATTGATAGCTGTATCTCCTCCTTTACCGGTAACTGATTATTGCTAAGTAAACCAGCCCAAAACAACCGAATACCGAGATTCCCGACTTCTTAAATAAGTCGGGAATCTAACAGTCAGAGCATTTTATATGAATTAGATAATATGGATTTTACAGATATTTTAAACTGTACAGAAACGTACCTAAAAAACTGCGTTGCAGCCGATGCTGAAATGATCGACAGCGACTCGGAAGTGCTGAAAACAGTGCTGGTAGGATTGGAAGATAGATCGCTTTTAGCATTGCGAGTTCCACAAAAATGGGGCGGCGCAGATATCGATGCACAAACTTTTTATGAATATCAGGAATTGACAGCGCGATATTCCGGCGCTTTAGGTTTTCTGCAAACTCAGCATCACAGTGCAACTGCCATGCTTGCTAAGAGCGATAATGAACTGCTAAAAAGTAGATGTTTGCCTGCGATCGCCCTGGGAGAGTTGCGATTGGGTGTGGGATTTTCGCATTTAAGGCGATCGGGAAATCCCGCTGTCACTGCTACTCCTGCACAAAATGGCTATTTACTATCAGGTAAAGTTCCTTGGGTAACAGGTTTTGGATTATTTCAAAAATTTATTGTAGCTGCGTTACTTCCTGACGATCGCGCTGTATTCGGATTACTACCCTTTGAAAATATTGCATCAGCATCGGGGCAAATCTCCTGTAGCGAAGTCATGCCCTTAATCGCCATGAGTTCCACTAATACTGTAACAGTAACTATGAGTAATTTGTTGTTGGATGAATCCCAAATAATTTCATTTCAACCAAAAGACTGGATTGTCACAAACGACACTAAAAATATCCTAAATTTTGTCCCCGCTACTTTTGGATGTATTCGAGCCGGATTGGATATAATTGAAGCAGCAGCCCAGACTAAAAAATCATCTGTTATAGTTAGTGCTTACGAAAAATTAGCCCACAAGCTCGATCGACTAAAACAGAATTTCCCACAATCTCAACATAGCTCGAAAGCAGAACAATTAGCGCTGCGAGCCCAAGCAATTGACTTAGCCGTGCGTTGCGGGCACGCGGCGGTAGCAGTTTCCAGCGGTGCCGCTAATAGCAAAAAGCACCCAGCCGGGAGAGTTTATCGAGAAGCTTTGGTGTATACTGTTTCCGGGCAAACTAAGGATGTAATGGCTGCAACGCTCGATGAACTAATCAAATTTTAGATATTCGATATGAGTGACAAATTAAACTCAAATAACCTCAAAACCATCACCTACAGAACAATAGTAGATTTAACTCATAAAATTCACCCAAATATTCCCCTTTGGCCAGGAGATCCAGCCCCAGAATTTGAAACAGTTGCTCAAATAGAAACAGACGGGTATTTCCTGCGAAAATTCTCGATGGGCGAACACAGCGGGACTCACATGAATGCACCCAACAGCTTTTATTCAGGAGGCGCAAGTATTGATAGCTATCCTCCACAGTCCCTAGTTGTGCCGGCAATTGCGATCGACATCCGCCGCCAAAGTCTTGCCAATCCAGACTATACTTTAACAATCGAAGATGTATTAAATTGGGAACAGGAACATGGATTTATAAAACCTGGATGCCTGATTATATTAGATACCGGATGGCAGGAAAAATGGGAAAATCAAGCAGCTTTTTTAAATCGAGATGGTGACGGGATTTGCCACTTTCCGGGATTTGGTAAAGCAGTAACTAAATTTTTGCTAACAGAAAGGTTAATCGCAGGAGTTGGCACCGATACTCACGGAGTAGATCCGGGACGAGATGAAAGCTTATATGTGAACAAACAAGTGTTAGAACATCAGGGAATCGTTCTAGAAAATTTGGCAAATCTCGACCAGTTACCAGCAGCAGACTGCACTTTAGTTATAGGAATATTGCGACTTGTAGGAGGTTCCGGTTCCCCAGTATCCGTGTTAGCTTTTGTGCCTTGATGGTTTGACACTCCCTGGTCTGAAGGCACAGGGATTCTTGGATCAATCAGTCGATTTGCTCGTTGATGCTGCCACCAACGAGTAGAGATCGGTCTGTCCCCAAGCGTTAATTTCGGCGTGCCCCGCCGTATTTAAAATAATTCCTGCTTGTCTCAATCCTTTAGCCAAGATATTCTTCGCCGCATTGTGGTCTCGGTGTAATACCGCACCGCAACTACAAACATGAGTTCTGACTGACAGCGATTTTTGAACGCGATTTCCACAACTCGAACAATCTTGGGAAGTATACTGAGGGGCAACAGCAATCACTGTTTTACCGTACACCTTTCCAAAATATTGCAACCATTGAGCAAACTGCGACCACGCTGCATCGCTAATCGATTTAGCAAGTTTATGATTCTTCACCATATTCCTCACATCAAGGTCTTCGTAAGCTACGAAATCGCGCTTATTTCACTACGCACAACGCCGTCTTGATGGCGAAGTCTTTACGTTGCCTGCTAACCTTTAAGTGTTTTCTGCCTAGCTGATTAATTGCTTTCTTGCGATTGCCTGAACCTTTCTTTTTCCGAGAAACCCTTTTCTGCAACCGCTTTAAAGCTTTTTCACTTTTACGCAAATGTCGAGGATTAGGAACTGCTTCCCCGTTGCTATCGGTATAGAAATGGTTTAATCCCACATCGATGCCAACAGCCTTGCCAGTAGGAACTATTTCCTCTGTCCGCTCTACGTTAATACAGAACTGAGCTCCGTAGCCATCGGCACGACGCACAACCCTGACTCGCTTAATCTCGGTAGGTGCATAAAAATGTAAATCCCGACTGCCAAGCAATCTAAACGTTCCAGCAGCAAAGCCATCCGTGAATGTCAGACATCTTTTATCGGTAGAAAGCTTCCAGCCTGATGTTTTATACTCAACGGAACGAGTGTACTTTTTGAATTGCGGATATCCCTTTTTCCCCGGCTTTTTAGCCTTGCAATTAGCAAAGAAGCGTTGGATCGCAAAAATGGCACGCTCAGCCGAAGCTTGACGCGCCATTGAGTTAAGTTTTCGAGCCCATTCAAACTCTTTTGCCATGATGGCGCATTGTTTGTACAGGTCTGACAATTTAACCGCTTGATTGTCGATCCAGTAGCTAAGAGCTTTGTTTCGGACAAACTGAGCTGTGCGGATCATTTCGTCTACGATCCGATATTGTTGTGATGAGCCTTTTAGCTTAAACTCTAGTACAATCATGGAACGATATTATCACGCTTATGGGCAATTATAGCTATAAAAGTTGCAATAGTTGAGAATCTTTACACTTGGAAAATTAAAGCCGTCCTATAAGGACGGGGCTTTAGACCCAATCTTTTGGTAAAATTAGATTGATAGAATTCCTGTAAAAAAATCAGATTAATGATCGAACTACCAAAAGACCTCAACGAGGCGATCGCCCAATCCCGCACAGCCACTTCTGCCGCACTCTCCGACGGCAAAACTCTACTGCAAGTCGAATTAGTATTCCCAGAAATCGCCCTCCAAGCACAGTCAATCGCCGCACAATTCGTCCCAGAATTTGAAGAAATCTACTCCGGTGTCAAAGTCTTATTTCCCGATACCGGTGCAGCCGCCCTCGCCCGTCGCGACTGGGGACAAACAGAATTTAAAGTCACAGACTTGGGCAGCAGCCGCACCCCGGTTGAAGATAAAATAGAACCGGAAGACCAACTATTTCTGTTGGTGAATCCCGCAGCGGTAGAAGTTCCTCAAGTCGAAAAATTGTACATAGCTGCGGGCGATCGCCCAGTAATTATACTCAACCCCCGCCTGGAAGACGTTGCCACCATAGGTATAGGCTATGCAGGGCGCCAACTGCGCGATCGATTCTTGAACAAAATAGAATCCTGCTACTACATCAGATCTCTAGAAAGTGCAGTCCTATTCCGGTGTTACCCCCAATCCTGGCAAGTTTGGCTTTCAAAAAACGACGACTACGAACTAATTTCCGAAACCGCCCAAAAACCAGTGGGAGACGATTTAGATCGGATTTTAGCTAAAGCCTTGGGAATAGCAGATCCAGATAGCACCGCCCCCGCCAAACCGTTAAAAAAGACAGGCTTCATGGCAGACTTACAGAGATTTCTCAAAGCTTTGACTCAGTAACAATGGGTAGTCATAAACAGGGATTGGGAGAGAATAGTCAATGACAAATTTAGTTTTCTGAATTTGCAAAACGTAACAACTTTAACAGTAATATAGCAACCGCCAAGGCGATTAAGGCAGTAGGGGCGAAGCATTCGGGCGGAAAATCCTTGAGTAAAACCCATAAATCATCTGCCCGAATGCTTCGCCCTTGCCCCAAAGTTATGCCTTAACCACCTTGGCGGTTGCTATAACTATCAAATCCGGTAGCATCGGAATTATTAATCTCTCTCTTCTCTTCCTTCGCGTTCGGGAGCATCTCGATTTTGCATAGGCGAAGCATGACCGCAGACAATTTATTAGTTATAACCAGAGATTTACGGAGGTCATGCTTCGCCCCTACGAATATATTTGCCAAACACAGATTCACCCCTGCGTTGTCTGTGTTCTAGAAAGGTTAAATCATTCCGATGCAACCGGAAACCCAATTTAAATTGGTCATAAATTTGAATCCTTTCGAGCCAAACCTTGAATACTAACTTGCAAAATCGACAAACCCAAAATCAGCAAAAACAACACCAGCCCGATCGTACAAGCATAACCGATTTCCAAATCCTTAAAAGCCCGTTCATAAAGATAATAAACAACAGTCTTAGAATTATTACGAGGGCCACCTTGAGTCATAATATAAACTTCTTCAAAAACCTTAGTAGCAGAAATAGCCGAAATTACCGCCACCAAAACTAAATAAGGCTTCATCAACGGCACTGTAATATCCCAATGCTTCCTCAAACCATCAGAACCATCAATAGCAGCCGCCTCGTAAAGTTCCGCCGGAATAGCTTGCAGCCCAGCTAAATAAATTACCATATAATAACCCAAGCCTTTCCAGATAGTAACTGTCATGACACTAAAGATTGCCAACTTCGGATTAGCCAGCCAAGAAACAGCAGGCAAACCGACCATTTGCCCCAACTGATTCAGCAGTCCATTTTCAGCAAACAGCCACTTCCAAGCAATCCCAGCGACAACCATGGAAATCACCGCAGGCGTGTAATATGCTGCTCTAAACCAGTTCATCCCCCGGAGTTTCTGATTGCACAAAATCGCCATTCCCAGTGGTAAAACAACCAATATAGGCACAACCCAGGTGAGATAGAGTAGGGTGTTGCTCATAGTTTGCCAAAAAATGCGATCGCCCGCCAACCTCTGAAAATTCTTCAACCCTACCCACTGTGGCGCTTGAGTTAAGTCATATTCATAACTGGTAAAACTCAAATAAAAAGCCTGCAACGCCGGCCACAAAACAGTCAAACTCAACACAAATAAAGCCGGAAGCAAAAATAAATAAGGTATCAGGTTGCGTCGGAAAAAAGTCAAAGGCATAAATTGGTTATGGGTTATGAGTTATTGGTGACAACGGACTAAGTTGTCACCAATGTCAAGTGGCCTAGGCTTCTGCCACCAAAGCGGCAAATTCCGTAAAGTCGTAAAAACCGCTTTCTACAGTCTACCAGAAGCTATATCGGCATAAGCTCGATCGATCAATCGGCGAGCAACAGTTTGAATTCCGGTATGTTCGTAATAATTAGTAGTCATATCTAAAAACGCCGCCACATAATCCAGCTTGTCATCAGTAACATCAACATATTGCTTAAGATTGCCCAAAACAGTAGCGGGAGTTAAACCACGAGACTGTACTAAATTGTTCATCCAACCTTGGGCGGAAGCAAAAGTTGCGCTCACAAATCCGAGTTTTGCAGCACCACTACCGCCGGGAATTAGGTTGCTGATATTTTGGAAAGTTGAGTTTTGCTGCAAGGTGGAAGGATTCAACCCGACTAGGGTATTTTGTGCTACTCTAAGGAAGTCCGGGCCCAGGGGAATTAAACCATCAGCACAGACTAAAGCAGCCATCCGCATCAGAGCTTCGTCTTTGTAATGAGATAAATAATTACCAAAATTTCCCATATTGTCAAGGGAAATATTGTTAAGTTTGCAAAAGACAATTAGCTCGATCGCCACTTTGACACATAAGTCGATCGTCTGAGTGGTGTCAGCCTTGGGAGTCAAGCGGTTGATAAAAGAAAGAAAGCCGATATTTTCGCCAATTTTATTAGCCATAGCCGTAACTCCTAACGCACTGTCGGCACTGTCTGCTAACTGGTAAAGTCGTACAGCGGCTTGATAGGGTTCGTTGGGATTTGCATAAAGTGCGATCGCGCGATCGCGAATTTTATCAACTACTTTGCCCTTAGTTTCCCCTGTAACAGCTTGAATAGTATTATCAAAACCCGTGAGATTATTCCATTGGCCAGGAACCACAAAATCGAGAGACTTCAACATCATCACAGTGATACCACCAGAGGGCAAATTGTCAACCAATTCCACAATAGACTTGCTCATCACAAACTCCAGAATAGCTATATTTAAACCTGTTCTTCCAAATACTCCAACTTCGGGAAATACAATTCCAGATTCCGGGTAAAATCCGCAGAATCCAGCAAACAAATGCAAACAACTACCACAGGACAACAGCCAGTTTTCTAATACTCCAGCCTTTTCACTCTGCTGGCTCCTCTGCGTTCTCTGCGCCCTCTGTGGTGCAAAATATTCACACTTCACTCGCCCTCACAAAGTTAAGTTTCATTATATAGACCCACATAAATAGCCGATATATGTTAAAATTAATCCCGAAAAAAAAGAAAAACCTAAAAAATGACTGTTGAAGTTAAAACCAATCCAGGATTAGCATCGCGCTTAGTAAACGGCGTACTCTCCATCAAACCTTTAGCGAATATCGCCAAACACCAAGCGCGAGAAATGATGATTAAAAGAGCCGAAAAAATAGGAGTGCATTGGCGACAAGATGCCCAAGCACTTTTAGCCCGGAATTGGGATGCAGAACTGCTCAGCGTCCAAAATCCAAATCTGGTTTATCCCAAATATTATCTAACTTCATTTCACGCCTACGAAAAAGGTAATATGAGTTGGGAAGCCGCCACAGAAGTTGAAGTTGCCGCCCGTGCAGTTCACGCGGGAATTTGGCCAGAAGCCGGTGCCGAAGGTGATGCTAAACTGCGGGAAAGCTATCACCAAATTATCAAATCTCAGATTTCCCAAACACCCCAAGATATTGTAGATTTGGGATGCAGCGTGGGCATGAGTACCTTTGCGATTCAGGATGTTTACCCAGAAGCAAATACTGTCGGTGTGGATTTGTCGCCTTATTTTTTAGCAGTTGCTCAATACCGTTCCCAACAAAAAAAAGCGGAAATACCAAACCCAAAAACTCCGGCTTGGGTACACGCTGCCGCAGAATCTACAGGTTTACCTGGGAATGGTTTCGATTTAGTTTCTATCTTTCTAGTTTGTCACGAATTGCCACAGAAGGCAACGATGGAAATATTCCGAGAAGCGAGGCGTTTGCTGCGCGATGGCGGACATTTGACTATTATGGATATGAATCCTAAATCTGAAATTTATGCCAAAATGCCTCCTTATATTTTGACTTTGCTCAAGAGTACGGAGCCTTATTTGGATCAGTATTTTGGGTTGGATATTGAGCAAGCTTTGGTAGATTGTGGTTTTGCAGCGCCGACGATTACTTGCAATACTCCCAGACACCGGACTATTGTTGCTGAGGCGATCGATCGTCAAGTTTGACGTTTGAAAGATGTGTGCGGTCGATGGCACTTAAAAAGTGTATTAGACCGCAACTGACGGCTATGCTCTTCTTTTGCTCGGAATCTTGACAAAACTCGGCTGGATTGAACTCGTGTCGATTCAATTTGTTACTTTTAGGGAATCTGGACTATCGATGGATGCTAGCGATCGTTTGGTTTGGCGTTATGCTCAAGAAAATCAAATGATGATACTCACAGCAAACCGAAACATGAAGGGTGAGGATTCACTTGAACAGGTGAAATCGACATCCATTTGCCGAAATGGAAGAGATAATCGACCCTATCAAATCTCAGCCGATCGCCCAAAACACCAACTTCACCCCTCACTCGCCCCGCATCTGCTTCACCAAATGAACTAATTCTGGTAAAATCAGCTTCTCCACAGCCAGTTTCACTGCATTACTAGAACCCGGAAGAGAAAACACTAACTTACCCTTATAAACGCCAGCTACAGCACGAGATGCGATCGCCCTAGAACCAATTTCTTGATAACTCAAAAACCGAAAAATCTCCCCAAAACCAGGCAAAATCCTGTCCAGCAAACTCTCCATCACATCATAAGTAGTATCTCGCGGAGAAATACCAGTACCGCCGCTAAAAATTATCACATCCACATCTTCGCGATCGCAAAAAGCCTGAATTTGCAATACAATTTTTGCCCCATCATCTTTAATAACTGTGTAAGCTACCACAGAATGACCAGCATCTTTCAGCAACTTTTTAATTAAAACACCACTCTGGTCTGTTTCAGCCGAGCGGGTGTCGCTAACAGTAACAACAGCACAATTCACAGTCATTTCAGATAAATCAGGATGAGGAATTTGTGTCATATAAAATAAGTTATTTGTTAGTTTTTAGTTGTTATTTGTTAGTTGTTATTGGCGACACAGCCAATAACAACTAACAAATAACCAAGAAGCAATCACCTAGGACTTGCTAAATCCTAAGCCATTAGCTTCAGAGTAGCGTTCCATAAAACGCATAAAACGCTCCCATTCTTCCTTACTTCTCATTAAATAAAGAGCTTCCAAACCAGCAGGCTGACCGTTGACAAATTTAGCCTTAACTTCGCGAGTTATAATTTCACCTTCTTCGTCAATCATGTACATCCCAGTAATGTCTTCTGTACTGGTAGTTAGAGCTTTCGGATTTTCAAAAATAAAAGTAGCCGTGCCTTGACTGCCGCTTTTAGAACGAGTTAGACGCACTTCTGGCACAGAATCTTCGTCCATACCACGGGAAAATTGAATTGTAGCCATAATTTGACAATTGAACCTTAATGATTACTTAATTTCTTAAGATCCCATCATAAAACGATTCGGTACTGGGAAATCGAGACTTGGGAGAGGGGAAGAAGAGAAAAGCAGACTCAAGTTTGATTGCAAATCTTCCTTGTCCCCCTTCCCCATACTCCTCCTAGACGATGTAAGGAGAATTAATAGGCTGGGCGCGATTGGTGGCGACTAGAGTTTGGTAGATGAGAGCGGATATTTCACCACGGGTGATGTCGCGGGCTGGGGAAAAGCGATCGCGCGCTGGATAATTCACCACAATTTTACGCTCTGTGGCCGTTGCTACCTGAGCGGTGGCAAAACTGGGAATCAAAGCGCGATCGCTGTACACACTCAAAGAATTGGGGTTAGAGCCCACAAGCTGCAAACCATTTACCAAAGAAACAACAGCCTGAGCCCTAGTCAAATTCTGATTTGGGCGAAAGGTAGTGTCAGGATATCCAGCCAAAAAGCCAGCCCGATTAGCTTTTTCGATCGCCGCTTTTGCCCAAAAATCCGCCGCCACATCCTTAAAATTAGTTGCATCCCGGCGAGGAGCAAGTTCAAAAGCCTTCGCCAGCAAAGCAGCGTACTGAGCTCTTGTCAAACCTTGATCCGGCTTAAAAGTGCCGTTAGGAAAACCACTGATAATATTCATGTTTGTCAAACGTTCAATAAAATCCTTAGCCCAGTGAGTGCTGATGTCGCTAAACTTGATGCCACCAGGAGTGGGAGTTGGGGCTGGAGTTGGGGTGGGAGTTGGGGCTGGAGTTGGGGCTGGAGTTGGGGCTGGAGTTGGGGCTGGAGTTGGGGTTGGGGTTGGTGTCATAGAACCCAACTCAACTAAACCTTTCACTAGAGAGGAATTAATCTGATTTCCCACGGCGAAAATTTTGACCCCAGTGGCGTTTTGCAAGTCAAATTCACCGTTATTGACAAACACATTACCACCCAAATCTTGAGCAGTACCAACATCAGGCATCGCTTTCCCCACCACTGTCAAGCCGTCTTCCACATTTTTTTCAATGCGATTCTTGCGTATAGTTGGTTGTGAATCGCCTGCTAGCACAATCCCAGAGCGATTTTGCAAAATTTGGTTTTCCACAATCAAAGGAGCGGACTGAGCTTGTAGAGAAATACCAAAACCTGTATTTTGAAAAGTATTGCGCCGGAGTACACCTTTAGCGCTACCAGCCATAATCACGCCAGCGGCAGAGTTTTCCAAAAAGATGTTATCGAGAATAGCAGGATTAGCAGTGCCTGTGGCAAATATTCCTTCCCGCTTGGATTTAGTCAAAGTGCAGTTAGCCACAGTGGGAGAAGTTGATTCAATCCAAACTGCGGTGCCGCGAATCTCAGGGTTGATGACAGTTACTCCGCGCAATTCGGCATCGGTTCCTAGGAGTATAGTGACATTTTGACCAGCGGCGCTGGGACTGACAAATTTGCCGCTTCCTTGGATGATAATGCTGCTACCTTTGTTGGATTCATTACCGATTATTTTGATTCCAGAGGGAATGTCTAGGGGGAATTGTTCGCCACTGGCTGCGCTGTAAGTTCCGCTGGCTAGCTGAACGATCGTTCCGTAGGGGGCGATACCGATCGCGCGGGCTATAGTTTTCAATGGGGCTGATTGGCTACCGGCGGCTGCATCGGAACCTGTGGCGGAGTTGACGTATAGTGTTGCCATGTTTTTGCTAAAGAGATAAGGTGCGATCGAGTATTTGTATAATTTTCATTTTGTACCAACTTGACCCCGGATCTATGTTCTGTTTCCTTCGCCGACAGTCGAAATTCCCTGCCCAAAAACCTTAACCGCTTCAGCCAAATCAGTTTCGCCCATCAAAATACAGCGTCTTAGCAAGTCAATATCGACCGTTTCCCATCCTGAAAGTTGACTCTGAATGACTTCCTCATATCCATCTTCCCGGAGATGATACAGCCGCAACGTGCCATCCTCCCAAAACCATATTTCTGGCACACCCAAAGCCCGATATTTTGGCAACTTGCTCAGTCCACCGCTAGTATAAACCACCTCGATCGACAAATCGGGAATCAACTTAGGTTTCCCCAGACAAAACGATTTGTCTGCTTGAGTTGAAACTTCTCCCGTTTTCTCTTGCGTCATGGAACCAGAAGGGTAAAACTTAATACCTTGTACCAGCATAAAAGTTGTTACCAAGTAACCAATGATTTCAGCAAAATTTTCGTGTTGGAATCCCGGCATCAGAATCTCGATTGCGCCTGCAAAAAAAGACAACTTTACCCCAGGAGAATCTTCCGAACCCTTCTGGATTAACTTGAATTGCTCCCAGGTGCCGTTGAGCACCACTCGTCCATCGAGAATTTCGCGATCGAGAACTTGTGTCATTGAACCGCACCATTATCTCTTATGGGAATTATAGCGCATTGGGCAACTGAATTAATTTGACTTGTTTATTCATGGCTGCCGTTAATTACAGAAATTACATCTAATTCTGGTATTGAAAAGCGTCGGCACTCGGCAACGCTGATGGTGTAGCGAACATCGCCAACGCCATTTCGGAGATCCGATTCAATAATTCTGGGAAAATCTCCCTCGACTTTGAAATAGTTAACTTCTCGTGGGGTATAGCCAATTTGTTCATAGTAGGGAATATGTATATCCAGATAGCCAACTTCAAAAAGGAGTATTTCTACTTGTTCCTTGGCTATAGGATCGTTTTCTAGAAGTGACCTAAGACTGACGACAATATCCGGTAGAGATTCACCCCTGTTTTGTCTAGCATCGAGGGATAAGTGCAGTAAAATCAGTGCGCCCGTGCCAGTATCGTCTAGTTGCCTTTCGCTGGAGATTGCTAGTTTCTGATGCTGTTTGGCTACAGTAGTTTTGACTTCAACAGCACAGTGTTGAAACTGGAAATCCTGTTGAGTTCCTTTTGCACCTGTCCAGCATTGAACTCCTTGGCGAGAGCCGAGTTGAGGAATAACAACCTGCCGCAAAAACCAGAGTTCACCATATAATCCTTGCTGTTCCGCTTGGCTTAGTCCTTCAGGGTTATGTTTTTCTAAGAATGCTTGCCATCGCCGCAGACGGGTAAAGAAAGCCCCTACAGCGTTTTGCTCATCCGCAATCGGGGCAATTGCATCAACAATGTCCTGTACTAATGTTGTAAAGATATCGCTGTAACGCGAGTTAATCAGTACCAGTTGCAGGGTGACATGGGAATCCTCATCACCTTGCAGGGCTACACGCCTAACCTCAAAGCAGTTGGAATTCGGAAAAACAGCGGCTTTTCCGATAGCTTTGTGATTGACCCGCATCATCAGTAAACGCGCATTAGAAGGTCTTTCAATAGCGAGATAAACATCGTATGTAATCTCTGGCAATAGGCGGCGGATGATATAGCCAGAAGGTACACTTGCAGTATCCTCCTCCAGTATTTTCCAGGTATTTTGCACCGTCATGGCTGACCAAATTCCTCTTTCCAGTACACATTGTTAACCTTATATTCGACCATCTGGGGTGTCTTACTATCGGGGAAACTTATCACAAAACCGATAACAGGAATTCCAGACTTAATTACTTCCGGCTCTAGTGGATAGAGCAGCAGTAACCCCTTTCTTGGTGAACGCTTGGAACGCAAAACTTTTCCGTCAGGTGTATTTCCAGCCCCTGGTGGTTTACCAGCCTCTTCTCGCCTCCTTTTAGTGATTTCGAGAATTTCCTCACGAGTTTCTTTGGGTAGATCGAGCCATTCATCGGTTGGACTCAGGAGGCGAGACTTGTTGAGGCGATATTCCTGAGAAGATTCAGGAGAGGCATCCTTACGCAGAGTTGTACCCACTTCATATCCAGCAATACACCTTTTTTTGCCTCGATTATTTGATATAAGAACAACAGTCCATAACACGAGTTCTTTTTGAGGAAGCTGAGCGTTAATGTAATCTACAAGGTGTGTGGTGTTCGCAGTTTTAACTTTAGGATGTGATTGATAGCCTGAAATAAAATTGGTAATTTTTTTAGCGGGGACATCTTGCCAGATATAGTTATTGCTTTCTTTCCTAGAGTATTCACCAAGTGTTCTCAGCATTTCTTCAGTAACTTCAAGGTTTTGTTGGTTTTTATTTTCATCCTTATAGAAGATGGTAGTTTCACTAAGGCTTCTAGTGTATGACAGTTGCATAATGGTACCTGTCTTCATCTTATTAGCCCCGGTGATGACCAGTCCCTGTGGGTGCGTGCGAACTTTTAGGCCGAATTGATCAGGTGTCGCTCCGGCATCAGCCATATAGTCAAACTCCTGCCGGAGTTCTTCACTGGCAACAGTGATGTGTTCATACCATTCAACTAAGTCATTAGTTGTGTACAATCGGCAAAGGTCTAGATACCCCGGTCTGTACCCAAACCATCGACCCATCTGCATCAGAGTATCGTACATCTTTGAGGCTCGGAGATAATAGCTAACGCTCAGACCTTCCAAGGTCAGACCACGAGACAATTTATCACCACCGATCGCAATAACGCTTAACCCTTTGTCTTTGTTTTCCCTGTAGTCCAGTACATCCTTGGCTGTGCCGTTGATTTTCTTAACCTGAATCTTAGAGACCGCCCGGTGCAGTAAAGGTTTGACTTCTTCCCAAGAAACTGACTTTAGTTCTGGATCGGCTATGGATAAGAGTATGGATGAAGTAGTGGGCACAAAGTCATCTTTCCATAGCTGCTCAAATTCTTCCTCTAGCTTGCCTGGTGCGGTGCTGTCGCCATACCGAAGTCGTTTTTGTAGGGAAGTCAACTCGTCTTTGACTTGCTTTGCTACCTCGGATTGGACAGCCGTAAAACGGGCGACATGAACTAGCATTGAGTTGTGTTCGTTCTCCTGTCCTCGCACAATTCTTGCAGCGCAACAAAGAATAAACGCCCTAATTGCCTCCTTGAGAGACCCTGGAAGTTCACCCGGAACATGGTCTGTTTTGTGTTTGTCTGGCATCCATTCTTTTTGGTCGTCCACTGGTCTGATGATAGGCAAAGCTTCTGATGCTTCAAGACCAATGGCTGGGTCAGTGTCCAGTCCAAATACCTGGACTGGGCCGATGTAGTTTGATGGTGCAGGTAGGTTGATAATGAAACTACGTGGAAAGAGATCGTCTCCAAATTCTGGATTTTTTTGCTCCGGATCGGGGTAGATGAAGATGTTAGCAAATGGTGTGGCGGTATAACCCACATAAGCACTCTTTTCAAAACTGTAAAGGAGCTTCCTGATTAATCCATTGATTGCTGAAACATCATACTCTTCCTGAACTTTACCATTTTCATCTACTATTGGGGGATTTGTGTTTATCGAGGCATTATCTGCCTCGTCATCAATGACGAGTAAGGGAACTCCTGTGACAATACGTTTTCCTGATTTTTCATCTTTATCTCCATGACGCAATGCCCACTTTAGGAGATGTTTGAGTACAGTTGTATTCTTTTTGACAACAAACAATAGTGGATTGCCTCCCCCTGCGGATACCCCAAATTGACCTGCTACTTTTTGATGAAAATCACCCTTATCAGCACTGTTTGTCGCTGAATCAGCAATCAGTCTCTTTCCAACAGGAATTTGCCCCGCTCCAATGGCCGGACTCTCTTGAGTCGAAGCTCTGTGTAGTTGTGAGTCATATCCGAGAAAACCTTCGTCTAGACGTTCCTGTGTCTGGCTCCGCAAGCTGTTCTGCATACCAGCAAGCACAATAATCAGTTTATATCCTGCATCAACAGCCTTGCAGATCAGACCAGTATAGTTTGCTGTTTTTCCAGACTGAACCTGTCCAACAACCATTCCTCTTCGATCCCAATCTCCTGAACGCTGGGGGTTCTCTAGGAGTTGAAGAATAGATTCTGTCAACTGGTCTAAACCATTTATCGTTGCTGGTGCCCAGCCCTTTTCTTCTTCCAAATAACGTACATAACGGTTCCAAAAATCCCAATTGATTTCACTGTTGCGATCAGCCAACCAAGGGATATGACCCTGTTTATTTTCTAGTACAGTACCTAAACCCATCCAAATATTGAAAAGACTTTCAAGTTCCCGGACGAGTTTTTCCTCATCTACGTCAACGGTATGGCCCTGTTCGCTAGTTCTAGTAGAATCAACGGCGATTTTGACTTTTTCTTGAATGATTTGCCTAGTGGGTGTCTGTTCACCCTTCAACAGAGCTTGAGCCACCAGACGAGCTCTATCGTAGTCGTTCATTTTAGGTCTTCTCCATTTGTCTGCTTTTAGTTGTGAAATGCACTTGAGGTATAGCTGAAGCTAGGTTAGCCCCTTTCAGCCTGAGCTTCGTAGTAGGCTTGTACTTGTTTTACAATTGGTCTGGCGATCGCTTCAGCTAAAAGAGGTGGTACAGAATTCCCAACTAGCTCAAACATTCTCGTCATAGGTGCATCAAATACAAAATGATCTGGGAAACTTTGAAGTCTAGCAGCCTCTCTTACAGAGATACTTCTGATTTGTGTTGGATGGATATAGGCTAAACAATCTTTCTGCATATGTGCCGTTAGTGTCCATGAGGGTTTATCCCACTCTAAGCGTTTATACTTATCCTCAAAACTCTTATCGCTGTAACGTTTTAACTCGTTAGGTATATTTTTATACTTGCCACCTTGAGGCATGATGTTAAAAATATGCAAGTCCTGATCGTTATGCGATCGACAAATATGATTCATTACCATATCATCAGATTCAATTCTCATTAGCTCTTGATACTCGGATTTAGGCGAAAAATTGTAAGCTTTAGGAAAGTCAATTTGCTTTGGTGCAGTGCTTTTCCTCTTCAAAGGTAGACTTACAGGCTCTAATTCTGGCAAATCTCCAATTGCTTCCCCTACAGAGACAGGAGAACTTGTATTCGCATCTGGAAACTCGAAAGTTAGATTCGTATCTTTACGCCTACCAACAATGAATAAGCGTTTGCGGATTTGAGGAACACCGTAATCAGAAGCGGTTAGAATTTGATGGCTAAGATTATAGCCTGGATAATCAGAGTTTTTTTTAATTAATCCATTTTTTAAATCTTTTATCAAAGTAGAAAATATCCAGTGATTGAGTAGATAATTAACGTTTTCAATTACAAAAAACAGAGGTTTATAATATTGAACGACTCTAATAAATTCTTCATATAAAAAATTTCTAGCGTCACTTTCGATATGTTTTCCTAAAGACTTCATTTTACCCTTGCCTACTACTGAAAATACTTGGCAGGGTGGCCCCCCAATTAAAATATCAATTTCTCCCGGAACGAACCCCAGTTTACTCAAATCAGTAATAGATTCGATAGACTGAGCATCACGCATCAGTTGACAGTTAGGAAAGTTTCTATGATGTGTTCTGATAGCATGAGGATTTTTATCAATTCCCCCTAAAATTTCACAGCCAGCATTCTGAAAGCCTAAGCTCATCCCACCTGCACCGCAAAAAATATCAAGTACAGTAGGTGATTTTATATTTTTTGTTTCTGGTCTAAGTCCTAGCATTATCGATAATAAAATACGCTCTATTTAATAAGTTTACCTTCATTTGTATCTAAAAAATCATATATTTAAAAAAAACATATGATTTTTTTATATTTCCCACACTCTGCCTGGGAACCAATATCCAGAGGCTCTGCCTCATCTTAACTCCCAGTCAATTTCGCAATACAAGATGTTTCCAAAACCACCACAATACCGTTCTGAAAAACAGCACAACTTGTCATTGCTTCAGCTAACACAGGAATTTTCCCTTGTGTGAGAGAGGCGATCGCCTTTGGTGTAGAATCAAAGTCTTCGATCCAACCGTAATCCTTTACATACTCAAGAGTCAAGGCATTGCGATCGAGCATCCAGAAATCAACTCCATATTGATTAATAAACTTTTGTAATATTGCTCTATCGGTCGTATACTGAGCGCGAATTAAATCGTTAACTCGCTGTCTAAATCTAGTATAATAGCCTTTTTGATAAGGCACTGCATATTCTTTTCCTACCCAAACCGAGCGCTGACTAAAAGTTGGCAGATTGTCCACCTCTGGCGCTAGGGAAGCAATCAAAATATCTGGCGGTTGCTGCTGAAAAAACTGGTACAATTCGGGCATTTTACCCTCTACATACCCAACGCTAGGAAATTTATCCACTAAGCAGGGATAAAGCACAACTACCACAGCAATTATCGCTGTTGTGATGATGGCCACTAGATTTTTGATGCCAATTTTGGTTTCGGTTGTCTTGGCCCAATTTCCAACTCCATCTAGGAGCAAAGTTAGGGCGATCGCACTTAAGAACACTACAATAAATCGCAAGCTATAAGCAGTATAGCGCCCAGGCTGATATAATTTAAAAAGCGTAGCGTGAGCAACCAAAAACATGGCTGAAGATGCTAAAAATAGTTGCAGTAAAAGCCAGATACTACTTTGAATCTGCTTAGCTAAAGGAAAGTGCGATCGCCATACCAATAGCAGCGGAAATAACCATGCAGCACAGTGAGTAACGGGGGTAAACAGGGACTTGGGAAACATCCCACTACCCCGGCCAGTCAGCCAATAATCTAGGGGATTTGGACGAAAAAAAGCATTTCGGCCTTGGGGCGCAAATTCGGGCATTGTTTTAGCTTCTGCTGCTGTATAAGCGGGGCCAAATACCGATTTATCTAGGGCATAGGGTAGCATTACTAAAAACACAACTCCTAAACCTGTAGTGCAAAATAGGTAATTTGTGCGATCGCGCGACAAGCGCAAACTACCTTTTTCCCAATCCAGCAACCGCAAAACTAAAATACCGGCTGCTACCAATGCGTAAGGAGGGTAAAATAGTCCGATCAAGGCGATCGCCCCTAAACAAGGCAGCAGCGAACGTCGCAGCAAATAATATAAAAAAGCTAGAAATAGCGGATAGATAAAGGCTCTGGGCGTTGTGGAAGCCAAATCGTCTGTCATCCACATATGTTGGTTTAGCAACAAAGAGGCAATAAATCCAGTCATGGGCACTGGCAATATTTCTAGAGCAATGCTAAAACAGTAATAAGTGGAGATTAAGCTGAGGAAAAGTGGCAATATTTTGTGAAATAATAGCGGATGAATACCAATGGTGGCTGCTATTTTGTAGAGTGTGCTGTAGCCTGTGGGGCTGATGGATTGAAAGTAGTTAGCAATGAAGTCGTTGGGAAACAATTGGCGATCGACAAATCGCATCATCCAGAAAACGTGTTGTCTGGCATCGTCTTGCACGATATACTCGCCACCGAAGGCTTGTCTTAGCCCTAACCAACCATAGATTGCGGCAAATGTCAAGCTTAAAGCTAACCAAAAGATGGTAGGCGATCGAGATTTATCATCATGATTTGTGGCAGTCAGAAATTTGTGCAAGGGGGCGATGAACATGGGGGAAAAATAATATCATATTAATTCCGGTTGTATCGGAATGATTAAACCTTACTAGGACACTCTTGACACAGAGAAAGAGAAGAGAGAAATAATAATTCCGATGTCAACGGATTTGATATCATGTAGTTGACCGTTGCATGGTCATGATTTAACCTTTTTGCTATAAAATTTTAACTCAATACTCAACATTCACAACTTTTCAATGAAATCTAAAACTCCTGCTTCCCCAACACCACCAAGCCCAGAGTCAGCCGAAAAAGCAGAACCTGCCTTTGGCTGGAACGCCTACGCGGAAAAAATCAACGGACGATTTGCGATGGTGGGATTCGTGGCAATTCTGTTGCTAGAATTCTTCACAGGCGAGATTTTTTTTACCTGGCTAGGTTTGCGTTAAATCACTAAAAAATGGAAGGTGAAAAATAAATTATTATCCTATTTTCACCTTCTGCGTAGATGTTTGACCTCAGAGAATATCGATTTATCAATCATTAATTTTTAATGACTTCCCGGACTATCAAACTGTACTTGCCTTTACCTTTTGGCGGTGAATCAAAAGCATTGACAATTACTTTGTAGCTACCACTGGCAGACAAAGTAACAGTCAATTCAGAATTGGAATTTTGCTCAGTAGCATCATCATTTTCTGCAAGCAATTCGCCTTGGGAGTTGAAGACAGCCAGATAAGTATCAAACTCGCCACTTTCTAAGGAAACAACTACTGTCTGGCCTGTCGTGCCTTCAAAGGTATATTCGTCATATAAACTGCTGTCTGAGGGCAGTACGGAAGACTTAGCCGGAGTCAGTTCTCCTTGTTTTTCCAAAATGACTTTAGACGATCCGGCAGCAGGAATAGGCAAAGCTGAGGGAGTTGGTATTGCTGATGGCGAAGACTTCGGAGTAGCCTGAGCTAAAACATGATTAATATCCCTGTCAGTATGAGGGGCATTCTGAGAAAATCCTGCGGCAATTAGGGTTGAATTACCGGGCGCTAAAACTCGACTCGCATCGAAAATTGGCGAGGAAGCAGCGGGCTTGGCTGAAACAGTAGCTAGCAGAGCAATTGGCGCGATCGCCCAAAATCTAACTTGACGCATGAATTACCTCAGTTGTTGATGAAAGAAGAAGGAAGAAGGAAGAAGGAAGAAGGAAGAAAGAAGAAGGAAGAAAGAAGAAGGAAGAAGAACCCCCCCTACCCCAGGGCGGTTTCATTCTCCAAAAAACGAGGGCTTTGTAGGGGTAGTGCCAAGAATGCCCACCCCCCACTCATAACTAATTCCCAATTACTAATTTTCAACTTTTAGCGGACTGTTAGAGTGTAGCGCCCCCGGCCCGAAGCGTCGTAAGCATTGACAATGACACGATAGCGACCCGTAGCGGGTAAAGTAACGCTTAGAGACGCATTTTTAGTCGCATCGCTCTCATCATCATTTTCTGCTACTAATCGACCATTAGGGCCAAACAAAGCTACATAGGGATCGAACTCTTTACTTTCGAGGGAAATCTCCACCGACTGACCCGATCGACCTTCAAAAGTATACTCTCGATACAGACTGTTGTCCGAGGGTAGTACCTGAGATCCTGGGGCTAAAGTACCTTCTTCTTCCAAAATTGCCCTGGCCGCCTGGGTAGAAGCTGCGGCTTTCAGTTCTAGTGTATAAGCTCCCGACTGCCTGGCCTGGTTGGAATTTGCCAATAAGGTGTAAGTGCCGTCTGCTGGCAGCCTGACTGTAATTCGGGCATTGTTACTGCCTGCGCCGTCATCATCTTGAGCGATTTGCCGCCGATCGGGGCCGAGCAAGATTAAATAAGGGTCAATTTCTTGACTTTTCATTTCAATTGTGATTCGCTGACCTGCTTTTCCTTCAAAGGAGTAGAGGTCGAAAAAGCTGTTGTCTCCCGGCAGAACGCTAGACTGGTTGGTGAGTTTGCCACTGATTGCTGGCCCGTTGAGTGCTAGTTTTGCAGGTGATTTGTTACCAAAGGGCGATCGTGTCTGAGCAACGCGGGGAGCTCGCCCTTCTCTTACCGCCGTCAGGAAAGCGGGTACTTTGTCTATGGAAATGGCAAAACCGATGCCGATATTGCCTCCGCCCTGACCGCGAGTAAAAATAGAAGTGTTGACTCCGATTAATTCTCCCGAACTGTTAAGCAGTGGACCTCCTGAATTGCCGGGATTGATGGCTGCGTCTGTTTGAATCAAGCTTCGTTGTTGGTCGATGCGGCTGACAATTCCGACGGTAAAAGTACCTTGAAATCGACCGAAAGGATTGCCGATCGCAAATGCTTGTTGTCCCACTTTCACCGAACCGGGACGGGCTAAAGGAATTGTCGGCAAATTGTTTTGACCCCGCATTTTAACTACGGCTAAGTCTAAGCCTTCTTCCCCAAATCCAATGACATCGGCTGGGACTTTTTTGCCATCTGACAAAATTATATTCACAGTACCGCCGGCGGAAACAACATGGGCGTTGGTTAAAATCATGCCGTCGGGGCTGATAATTGTGCCACTACCGTTGGATTTATCTGTATCGACGGTAACAACTGCCGGACTGGCTCGTTCGTAAACGCGAATATTAGTTTGTTCTTCGATATTTTGGGCGATCGCACCCTGTCTATCCAGCGACTTAAATTCAGTAACATCTGGTGATGACTGCACAGGGGATGTGGTAACAACGGCGGTGGCGCTGGCTGAAACCCCCATTGTTAAAATTCCCGATATTGCTAAACTTAAAAGTTTGAAATTCATGGCGATCGATGAGTATTTAGCTGTCGGTTTTGATCTGTGTTGTCTCTGCGTTGATCGGTGGTTTTACACTCCCCATTCACAGTTTTTTGGATCGTAATTATCCGATCGCGATCGCCAGTAGATGGGCATAAATCAAATGTAACTGGTATTTTTCCGGTGATGCTGACACCAGAAATATTAAATTTCACCCATCTACTTAGCACTTCCCCTAGTTGTCGAAATTGGGGGAATTATCCGGTTGGTCTTCCGGGTATTCTACTGGTCGATACTCCACGTAATCTGAGGGTGGTGCTTGCACATCCCGGCTACTAGGGCGAGACTTCCCTCCTTCGGCGGGACGGGTTTTTTTGGTTCTCGGTGTCCCATCGCTGCGGTTATCGGAAGTTGGCGGGCGGCTGTTACGGCTGCGAGTCGGTTTTTCATCGGGATTGTCTGAAATGTCCCAACGGTCCGATCGGTCCGATCGGTCCGATCGCTCTGGGGGCTGGTTTTCCGGGCGAGAGGGGCGTTTGCGGGACGATCGCTCTGGTCCATCGGGTTTAGACATATCAATGCTGCTATTGCGACGGTCGGGACGGCGGCGAGGTTCGTCGTCGTAGCCTTCCCGCGAAGCACGATAATCTTGACTACCTCTAATCCGGGGACGCTGGGGATAGTCTTCCTCTGGTTCTAGCTGGTCAATATCAGCATCGTAACCCTCATAACCGTAGGCGTTGCTGACGGGTCTATCTTCGTCGATATATTGTGCCCGGCTTTTAGCTTGGGCGGTGGTTGCTCCCCGCAGCTTAATACTTTCGGCTGCAAAAAATATGGCCGAACCGGTCAGCATGAATTGACCGAAGGCCAGAATTGGATCTAGCCGCCAGCCTTGGAATAATAGAATACCGCCACACAGTAGACCTACTGCTGCAAAAAAAATATCGTGGTCTCGTGCTAGCTTGGGACGCCACGATCGCAGAAAGTAAAGTCCCGCGCCAGCTACTGCTAGGATGATCCCCAGCAGGCTGCTCCAGTTTAATCCTAAATTAACCATTACCCTATCTCCTATTTCTGTTCTATATTAGCGAGTTAGATGTTTACATTTTTACTTAAGTCTGCTATTCCGACTTGGCTGGATGAGGGTCTTATCCCCGTTGCAGCTTGGGAATTGACATAATATTGACATAATAGTGAGTCTGAACTGCTCATATAAAATCCTGTCTTCATCGTCCTGTATTAAACTCTCTCTTCTCGAACTTCGCGTCCTTAGCGCCTTCGCGGTTAAATCATTCCGATACAACGGGAATTGATATCACCGGGCTACAGGTAGAGCCAGGGACTTTCCGGCGGTGTCAGTAAACGGGAAAAAACCTCAGCTTGGCAGTTCTAGAAGGTTTTGGCTTCTGAGTTGCTTACAGCCGAGGTTTCGGAACTGGGGAAATGCCCGACGTCGGGCCATAGCTACAGCCGACAATTGACTTTGACGCCGGACTTGGATCTTTACAGATGTTTTAGGTGCGCTTAATTTTGTCTTTTTGGCTGATGAAGATTAGGGCGATCGTTGCTGGAATTACCACCAAACTAACGCCGACCAGCAGGCTGTACAGAAAATTCGCGAGTGAAGGAGTCATAGATTCAAAGCCTTTGTTACAACAATTTGATTTTTATTAATTTTATACTTTCGATCGCACCAGGGAAACAGTTAAAATTATGAATACCTGACTTAACAAAACTTAAAATTTCGACACAATAACTCTATGAATGGTATTACCGTTACAAGCTGGATTCTGGGCTTTGTCCTAGTATTGATGACTTTGTTGTTTATTTTTCGCATCGTCTTGACTTGGTATCCCCAGGTCAATCTCAGTAGACTGCCGTTGAGTCTGATTGCTTGGCCCACGGAACCTTTTTTAGCCGCTACCAGAAAAATTGTACCGCCGATCGGCGGGGTGGACATTACGCCGATTATTTGGGTTGGCATCTGTAGCTTGCTGCGAGAAATGATTCTCGGTCAGCAGGGGCTACTGACGATGATGATGTGAGAGTCATTAGTCATTAGTCATTAGTCATTAGTCATTAGTTAGTAGTCATTAGTCATTAGTTAGTAGTCATTAGTCATTAGTCATTAGTCATTAGTCAGCAGTCAGCAGTCATTAGTCATTAGTCAGCAGTCATTAGTCAGCAGTCATTAGTCAGCAGTCAGCAGTCATTAGTCAGCAGTCATTAGTCAGCAGTCATTAGTCAGCAGTCATTAGTCAGCAGTCATTAGTCAGCAGTCATTAGTCAGCAGTCATTAGTCAGCAGTCATT
>JAHREW010000036.1 GCA_020883125.1 Microcoleus sp. CAWBG506 | reverse complement strand
CATTAGTCATTAGTCATTAGTCATTAGTCATTAGTCATTAGTCATTAGTCATTAGTCATTAGTCATTAGTCATTAGTCATTAGTCATTAGTCATTAGTCATTAGTCATTAGTCATTAGTCATTAGTTCCTATTTTGCTTGAATTCAGCCTTCAGTATCCATACTTTCGGCCTTCTGCCTTCGGGAGGAATGAGTTCTTGCCTAATGACCAATGACTGAGGATTTTTGCCTAAAATAGGTAAATTTAAGACCGAAATTCGCGACGCAGCAGCAAAGAATTGGTAACAACGCTAACAGAACTAAAGGCCATAAATGCACCAGCAGCCGCAGGGCTGAGTAAAATTCCCATTGCCGGCAGTAAAAGACCAGCAGCTACCGGAATTCCGAGCATATTGTAACCAAAAGCCCAAAACAGATTTTGGCGAATCTTCTTCAAAGTAGCGTGACTAAGTTCGATCGACTCGACAACATCCATCAAAGCATTTCGCATCAGCACAATCTGAGCAGTTTCAACAGCTACATCAGTCCCACCGTGTAACCCGACACCAACATCTGCTTGAGCCAAAGCGGGGGCATCATTAATTCCGTCACCCACCATCGCCACTTTCCTGCCTTCGGCTTGCAAAGCAGCGATCGCCCTTGCCTTCTCGAACGGCCGCACTTGGGCCAAAACATCCGTCGTCGGCAAATCTAACTGGTTGGCGATCGCAAACGCCGCCCCAGGCGTATCCCCCGTCAGCATCATCACCCGCAATCCCATAGCCCGCAAACGCTCCACCGTCGCCTTAGCATCCGGTCTGAGAGTATCTTTTAGCCCGATTACCCCCAGCAAAACGCCCTCACAAGCCACATAAACCGCCGTTTTGCCTTGAAAAGACCCACACAATTCCGTGGCAATAGCCACCCCCTGCTGCGTCATCCACTCCGCATTCCCGGCGAACACCAGTCGGCCCTCCACCACAGCCGAAACCCCCAATCCCGGTGCCGTGTAGAAATCCTCAGCAGCCAGCAGTGGCAAAGCTTGTTGTTGAGCTGCCCGCAAAATCGCTGCGGCGACGGGATGACAAGAACCCCTTTCCACAGCCGCGGCAATTTGCAAAAGTCTGGAGTCAATGGTAAAACAGGCATCTTGCCTGTTGCTAACATTCAAATCTGAAGTCCGATCCAACCCAGAATTATCAAAAATCGGCAAATAATCTGTGAGTGTGAGCTCTCCGGTAGTCAAAGTACCAGTTTTGTCAAAAACCACCGTATCTAATTGATGTACCCGTTCCAAAACATCACCACCGCGAATCAAAAGTCCCCGCTCCGCCCCAATCCCAGAACCAACTAAAATTGCAGTTGGGGTAGCCAGTCCCAAAGCACAAGGACAAGCGATGACTAAAACGGCGATCGCCAATTTCAAACTCAACAGCAAAGGTGATTGATAATCAGTAATTGGTAATTGGTGCCCCATGTTCATGGCCCCATGCCCTAAAAGCACGGATGGCCACAGATGAGTTCCGGCAAAATACCAAAATAGGAAAGTTAAAGCCGATATCCCCATTACCCCATAGACAAAATATCCCGCCACAGTATCCGCCAAATTTTGAATCGGCGCTTTCCGAGTTTGGGCCGCTTCCACCAAAGCCACCATTTGAGCTACAGTAGTTTCCTTACCCGTGCGAGTTGCCCGGATCACAATCGCCCCGGATTGATTTATAGTTCCTGCCGCGACAGGATCTCCTGTTTGCTTCAAAATCGGCATCGATTCCCCAGTCAGCATCGACTCATCTATGGTTGTTTTACCTTCGCAAACTTCCCCATCAACCGGAATTTTGTCCCCTGGTAAAACTTGCAACCATTCTCCGACTCGGACGCGATCGGCTGGAATTTCAATATATTGTGGATTGTAGACCGGAGATGGCGAGTCCAAATCTAAAATCGGGAATTTAAAATCAACTAAGCGCGCAGTAGCTGGTTGGAGTGCAATTAAAGCTTGTAGCGCTGAGGCGGCGCGCTGTCTGGCTTGCTGTTCCAGAGTTTTCCCCAACAAAATAAAGCCTAGCAGCATCACCGGTTCGTCAAAAAAGCATTCCCATCCCATCTGGGGAAACAGCAGTGCCGCGTTGCTAGCGGTGTAAGCTGTGACAGCACCTAAAGCTACCAGAGTATTCATATTCGGTGCATTTCGCCACAAACTGCGGCACCCGTCAACTACAATTCGACGCCCAGGTAGTAGTAAAGCTAGGGTTGCGAGTCCCCAGTGAAACCAAATATTGCTTAAAATTGGGGCTTTTGTTCCCAATACGTGACCTGAACCTGAGAGAATAATTAAGATCAGGGCGATCGTTAATTGTCCTATTTGCTGTCGAATTTCTTGCTGTCGCCTTTCAATTATCGCCACCTCCATTTCTCGCTGATTTCCACCGGCGCGAGATTGACTGGGAAATCCATTATCAGTTAACTTTTTGGCTAAGGCGTCAGCATCCACCGCCCCCGGTTCGCACTCAACCGTTGCTACTTCTACGGCTAAGTTAACGCAAGCTGAAATTACCCCTGAGTATTGCATTAGTTGGCGTTCAACTGCCTTGGCGCAGCCTGCACACTTCATACCACTGACATCGAAAGTCACAATTTCAGGTGGTGGGGATTCTTTGAGTGAGATGATTGGCGATCGCATTTCAGGAACTGTGTTTGCCATAAATTGCCTGGGAATTATTTAGAATTGATTACAATATCTCGGTATTGGTCATTTTTTTAACAGACATTTCCCAACCAGACTGTTAAGAACGGCTATCCTGCCTGTTCCACAATCAATAATGATGGGATATCTCTAATCTACTTCATGGACAAATGTCTCTACTTTCAGAGTAAATAAAAATTTCGCCATCTACCAAAAGTGTTAGCTTTTTTTAAGCCTTGGCATTTTTGAGTGATATAAAATCCTGTCTTCATCGTCCTGTATTAAACTCTCTCTTCTCGAACTTCGCGTACTTCGCGCCTTCGCGGTTAAATCACCTGACGGTACAACCGGAATTGATAGGAGGAGGGAGAGAGTGCCAATTACCCATTACCCATTACCCATTGAAATTAGAGTGTAGGAAGGAACCCAGACAAATGAGCGTACAATTAATTAAAGGTGGCAGATTCAATCTTTCTCAAGAAGTTCCGAACTTAAAAAGACTGGTCATTGCCTTGGGTTGGCAAGTCAATTTATCCAACACAAACTGTGACATTGATGCTTCAGCATTTATGTTAGGTGCTGATGGCAGAATTCCCCACGAAGACTATTTAGTATTTTATAATAATCCTAAATCCCTAGACGGTGCTGTGAAACAATCCGGCACGGATAAATCTTCGCCCAGAAAAGGATACATTAACACCCTCTACAGTGTAGATTTATCTGTAATCGATGCTACTATTGAAGAGATTGTGCTGATTGTCACTATCCACGATGCTGAATCCGTAGGATTAAATTTTAGCAAAATCCAGAACGCCTTTATTAGTCTATACGATCGCGATCGCCAAACCGAATTGACTAGGTACGAATTAAAAGAGAATTTTACATTAGAGACAGCTTTGGAATTTGGACGTTTGTATAAAAAAAACGGAGACTGGAGGTTTCAAGCCGTAGGACAAGGATATAAATCAGGATTGCGAAGTTTTGTAGAAAAATATTATGTAGAAAAGTGATGGCTAAAGTCCTCACTACCCACCAGGTTTGTAATGAGGACTTTAGTGCTTCTGAGAGCAATTTTTTGTGAACAACTAAGTAGAAGGTAGAAGGAAGAAGGAAGAAGGAAGAAAAGAAGGAAGAATATCGAGGTGAAGAATGCTCATACAGCAAGCTTTTTAGCCACCTGTATCTTACGTTTAATTAAGTGGATTTACTTACTTGGATTTAGCCGGTGCAGAACTTGGCTTAGCCTGGGCCGCATTCGCTTTCGGTGGCGTAGCATTTGGTTTCGACTCAGCCTTCTGATTCCCTGTTTTACCAGTCACTTTCTTGGTCAAAACTTCCAAAGCTTTTGCATACTGCGGATCTGCCTTCGTACCGATTTTATCCCGATCGCGCCTCAATTCCTCTTTTTGAGCTTCGGTGAGTTCAATTTTCACATCCGGTTCAATGCCCAAGTGGTTGATATCCCGCCCACTGGGAGTAAAATATTTAGCGATCGTCACAGCTAAACCCGAACCATTTCCCACACCACGTACCGACTGCACTAAACCTTTCCCAAAGGTCTTTGTTCCCACCAAAATCGCCCGTTTGTTGTCCTGCAAAGCACCCGAAAGAATCTCGCTAGCACTAGCAGAACCCCCGTCTACCAGTATCACTAAAGCTTTGTCAGTAATCGCTTTTTTATTGGCAGTTTGTCTATCGGTCTCGCCGATTCGATCGACCGTAGAGACAATCGTACCTTCTTGGAGCCACATCCGAGCAATCTCAATACTCCCATACAACAACCCCCCCGGATTGGAACGCAGGTCTAAAATATAGCCTGTCACTTTTTTCTTTTCCAAATCCTGAAGGGCCGATCGCATTTCCGATGCCGCATTTGCACTAAACTGATTCAGGCGAATATAGCCGATTTCACCCATCGGACTTTTCTGCACCGAATGGCGCACCGGATGAATTTCAATCTTCGCCCGTTTCAGCTTAAATTGTATTTCCTTATTATTGCGGATAATAGTCAGTGTCACCTCAGTATTAACTTGACCGCGAATCAAATTTACCGCTTGATTCGTGTCCATCCCCTCGGTGCTCTTGCCATCGATTTTACTAATAATATCTTTTGCTTGAATCCCCGCTTTAAAAGCCGGAGTATCCTCAATGGGCGAAATCACCACTAATTTCTTAGTTTTTTCATCCTGAGTCAACTGAATTCCCACTCCTGTTAATTCTCCAGAAGTGTCAACCTGCATATTTTTGAACTCTTGTGGGTTCATAAACCTAGTATAAGGATCGTCTAGCTTTTTGAGCATTTCCCGCACGGCCTTATAAGCATCCTCATCACTGCTATAGGTCCGGTTCAAATAATCCTTTCGTACTGCTTTCCAGTCAACCTGATTAAAAGTACCATCAACATAACTTTTGTCAATAATCTGCCAAACTTCATCAACCAACTCTTTGGGACTACCCCTAAAAGAAGCCAGAGATTTAGAACTGCAACCAGTGTTGGCAAGAGTTACAGCAGTGAGTACCACCGCTGCTGCACTTAGAACAAGCCCTCGTTTTGTGATAACCATTTGTCTGACGCGCCGGAGGAGAAGAGTTCACAATAATTACGCTCAATCTAACACAAGCAAGGCCCTGTCGCAGTTGAGGTGCTTATATTCTTCAACTTTGTCGAGTTTGATTTCCCAAGTAGAGGTTGCCCAATCTGGGGGTTGAGACCCCACAAGCACCTTTAATTTTTCTGGAACAGGGCAGACACCCTCTTCACTCAGGATGGTACAGGATGTGAAGCCCCAGAAGTGATATGATATTTTTCTTATGAAAGCTCAAACCAAGCGTTCAGTCGATCGCCATTGCAGATTAGACTTGCGTACCTTAAACTATCATCGTGAAAATCGCCACCTGGAACGTCAACTCAATCCGCACCCGCATCGAACACGTCATTAACTGGCTCGAAGCAAACCCTGTAGAAGTTTTGTGTCTGCAAGAAACCAAAGTTATAGACAAAGATTTTCCTCTGCAACCCTTTCTCGACATCGGCTACCACTGTTACATCTCCGGCCAAAAATCCTACAATGGTGTGGCGATTTTGAGTCGAGTTCCCATGCAGCAAGTTAGCGCCGGATTTTCACCCATTCTCGGTGAGGAAATCGTCGGCACTTTTGACGAACAAAAACGCCTCATCACGGGCATCATTGACGATATTTCTATTATCTCCGTGTATGTTCCCAACGGTTCAGAAGTGGGTTCCCAGAAATATGAATACAAGCTACATTGGCTGAAATTGTTACACAAATACCTAAAAATTGTTCTTGACAAATCACCTAATTTGTGCATTTGTGGAGACTTTAATATCGTTCCGGGCGATCGAGATATTTACGACCCCAAAGCTTGTGCTAACTCCGCCGGCTTATCAGTCCCAGAGCGCCTCGCACTCACAGAAATCATAGAATTAGGATTGAGTGACCCCTTTCGTAAATTCACCTCAGAAGGTGGCCACTATAGCTGGTGGGACTATCGCGCCGCCTCATTTCCTCGCAACAAAGGCTGGAGAATTGACCACCATTATCTCAGCTTGTCTCTCTATGAAAAAGCCAAAAACTGCACCATAGATATTAATCCCAGAAAACTCATCAAACCCAGCGACCACACCCCGGTAATTGTCGAATTTTGATCGATCGCTACGCCTCTAATCGCTGATTCATTGGACAAAAGTAGAAAACACATACATATACCCATCGTTGCGGTGGATTGATTTACAGTATTTATGACGCACTGGGCTAACCTTGCCAAGTGGCGTTCTCATTTCAAAAACTCCGCTTTCTCTAACGGTCAGCCTGCCGACGTGAGTGCCTGCAAACTTCCCAAAGGGAAGAATTGCACTTACCATGTCGCCAGTCCCAAACCCAAAAAACGTTTTGCACCGCGTTCTGTGCTTGACAGGAAATCCGTATTTATTGGTTGTACACATTTGACGGCTGCCCCATCCTTTAGCTGCAATTAACAACGGTTGATCCGTGAAAACTTGCAGCACTTCTAGGTTCCCCACACAAGCCGCATCCAGCCAATGAGTTTTAGGTAGTTCTAAACGAGTGCGGTTGTACTTTGTTCTACCTCCTGTTGAAACTTCTATTGGCAATCCTGTTTGTTTAAGTTGTTGGAACAATGCCCAGCGGGTTGAATTCACAGCAGTTGCATCTTTCAAAGGTTGTGAGGCCTGTTTCAAAATACGGGACAGGATGTCAGGCTTTTTGGACAAGAAATCCCGAATATCTTGATTGCCTTTGGCAAGGTTGCACCCACGGCAGGCTAGGGTAAGATTGGAAACGCGATCGCTTCCCCCTTTTGATTTTGGGTGGATATGTTCTACCTCAAAAGGTAAGTTTTCAATACCGCAATAGGCGCACTTTCTCCCCCACTTCTGGAGCAAGTATTCTCTAACTTCATAGCCCGCAAGTTCACCTTGCTGATACTCCTTGCCGGATATTTCAGGGTTCTGCATTGCAAGTAGGTCAAACTTAACTAACTCTTGGGATATGCCTGTAATTGGGACATATCGACAGATGCGGTTGACCCAAGTCACAATGTTTTTCACTCTGGATTCTAAGCTGGGTGGCAACCATCCAGGCGCTCTTGTGCGGTTAAGAAAACGCGCTTTGCGGTAACGAGTTTTTCGGTTACGACGATTGCGACGAAGGGCGCGACGTGATTCTAAGTCATTTTTTATTTGTTGTCCGCGATGGGTCAACTCAGCACCCCAGATAACTTGATCGCCACGATTGATCGCCAGCCCAGTAGTTTTAGAACCTGGGTCAATTTTTAATTGAGTGGGTTGCTTTTTTGGATGAGAAACCGCATATTTCAGAATAATTGTGAACGGGTAACGGAGATACACAGCAGCTTGGGCTAGTTTTAACAATCGTCTTGCTTGTCCTGGTGCTACTGGCTCAAGTGGTTGTTTGTTGGTGTCTAAAACGAATACAAAGTTAGACATGAAAGTCCTCTGATTGCTCAGGTTATGTTTTCCTCGCCAATGTTTTGATGGCTTGTTGGGTTAGAGACACTGACTTAACCAAATACATCTGTTTAATCTCTAACGACAGAGCTACAAGCTGGAAAGCACCCGTAGGTGTCATGACCCTCAAAACGTAGTATTCAAGATACTTAGGCTGGCTATTTGTCCAGTTTATGAACTAGCTGTCTAGTCTTGTCCACTGTTTGGTCAATAGCGACTTACGCAGGGATAGCCAGAAACCGGGTTTGATAGACAAAAATACACCAATTACAGCCCGGTAAACAACCTTTAGAACCGCACTAACTTAGCTGTCGTACATCCGAGCTTCAGCCGCGTCTGGATTCTCCTCACAATACTCGTCAAAAGCCGTTTTGTCCAGCTTCTGCGATCGCTGGTGAGAAGCCTCAGCCTGCATTTCCTCTACAATATCCCAAGCTACCGCGCACTCTCTAGAAGTCACACCTTTTTCGGCACAAATAGTTCTGGCCTCCGCGATCGCCTTTTCTATTTCTTCCTCAAATACAAGACTCTTCGGCTTCTCCAGAAAATCGCTTTTTGTCAATATATCCGTTACCGAAATAATGCCAACTAGCTTGTCTTTTATGACCGGTGCCCGACGGATGCGGGTATTCGCGAACAACCGAGCCACATATTCCACACCCAAGTCAGGATTCACCGTAATACACGGCTTGGTCATAATCTCAAAAACGCGGACTTTTTTCGGGTCTACTCCGTAGGCTGCTACTTTATAGACAATATCCGTTTCAGTCACAATCCCGTAGGCATCTTGTTCGTGGCGGCGTTCCACAATCAACGCGCGCAAACACAGCTCGTTCATCATCGCTACTGCTTCGGCAACAGTTGCCGAACCGCGAATGGTCACAACGTCTGTGGTCATAATATCTTGGGCTTTCATCATCATTTTTTATTACTCCCTGCTAATTAAATCTACCTCGATCGTGTCAACATTTTTTTTTCTGGTATTTTCCCTAGGTATTTATTTCGTCTTCTCAAAGTTGACAACAATGGTGCATCTGTGTTTTGCAAATATATTCGTACGATGCTCTAGCATGACCGCAGACAATTTATTAGCTCGCGCCAGAGATTTACAGCGGTCATGCTTCGCCTATGCAAAATCGGGATGCTCCCGACAACAATCTAATGCTGTGTAAATTTAATGTTTATTTTTCTTAAGCCTCAAGATTGAGACCACACACTTTTAGTATGGCTATCTTTTTAAGGATAAACTTACTCAACTAACCATTATAGCCTAGTCAATGAATATTTTTATCAAATTTTAGGTAAAGTTTTTTAAACATTCCCTCCCCCCAACTCTTGTAATAGTATGAGTTGGTTAGAAACAGTAAATACACCTATGTTTCAATTTAAAAGGGTGTGTAGACGGTTGCCAGATGCTTTTTCGATCTTAAACTTCAAAACCAATCACAGCCAAGAAGGCAGGAGGCTAAGTCAATACTGGCGATCGCCCAAGATGGCTCAGGTTTTTCCACTCTCTCCCACTCTCCTGTGGATCAATTTCCCACTGTCGGGTCTGTAAGAAGCAAAAGTTAACACAAACTAACTCAGGACTTACGTTCGCACAGATCCCCGCCTCTGATAAACTTGATTGCTGGGAGTGCAAAAAAAGCACAAGGCACGCAGGACTCAGTTGGGAGGATATAGTTCATGGACAATGCAATCGGTTTAGAGATTATCGAAGTAGTTGAGCAGGCAGCCATCGCCTCAGCTCGATTGATGGGCAAAGGCGAGAAAGATGAAGCCGACAGAGTGGCTGTAGAAGCCATGCGCGAGCGGATGAACAAAATTCATATGCGCGGTCGCATCGTGATCGGTGAAGGGGAACGCGACGACGCACCCATGCTTTATATCGGGGAACAAGTGGGTATTTGTACCCGCGAAGATGCCCAAGATGTCTGCAACATAGATGAATTGATCGAAATTGACATCGCTGTTGACCCCTGCGAAGGTACTAACCTAGTGGCTTACGGTCAAAACGGTTCCATGGCAGTTTTAGCAATCTCCGAAAAAGGTGGTTTGTTTGCTGCTCCCGATTTCTACATGAACAAATTGGCTGCTCCTGCGGCTGCCAAAAATCATGTAGATATTCGTAAGACACCAACCCAAAACCTCAAAATTATCTCTGATTGTCTCGGCCGCAGTGTTGAGGATTTGGTGGTAGTGGTGATGGACCGCCCCCGGCACAAAGATTTAATTAATGAAATTCGGCAAGCGGGTGCAAGAGTTCGACTGATCAGCGACGGCGACGTCTCAGCAGCAATTTCTTGCGCGTTTTCTGGTTCTAATATCCACGCACTTATGGGTATTGGTGCAGCACCCGAAGGTGTGATTTCAGCAGCAGCTATGCGCTGTTTGGGCGGTCACTTCCAAGGGCAGTTGATTTACGATCCGGCTGTTGTCAAAACTGGTTTGATCGGTGAAAGTAAAGAGAGCAATATCGCTCGACTTAAAGAAATGGGCATCACAGACCCAGACAAGATTTACAATGCTGAAGAATTGGCATCTGGGGAAACAGTTCTGTTTGCAGCTTGCGGAATTACTCCCGGAACGCTGATGGATGGAGTTCGCTTCTTTGGTGGCGGCGCTCGTACTGAAAGTTTGGTAATTTCTTCTCAGTCCAAGACTGCTCGGTTTGTGGATACAATCCATATGTTTGACCAGCCGAAATCTCTGCAATTAAATTAGTCATTAATTAACAGTTAACTGTTGGCTTTTGCCTGTGGACTGTTGGCTGTTAACTTTTGAGTGTTAACAGCCAACAGTAGGCTGTTGGCTTGTTGACAATTGACTGTTGACTGTCACCAGTTATTAGCAATTAGGGCTATAACAGGAAGTAAGTTTCAAAGTCCAGCTTTGTATAAAGTTGGGTAGCTTTGGGTAAGTCTTATGTAACGGATAAACTAAACACTAATGACAGGTGACTGTTGACCAAGAAAATGGGATACAAGCCCCGTCCTTATAGGACGGCTTTAATTATTCCTGATTCTAGTAGTAAAGCATAGTATAATAGAACAAGTAAACAACAAAAAACAATGAAAGCAAGGTATCAATACAGATTCTCTCCGACCGACCAGCAGCGACAGAGCTTAGCTCAGTTATTTGGTTGTGTGCGAGTAGTCTGGAATGATGCTTTGGCTTTGTGCAAAAAGTCTACAAAGAAATCCAAATCTGCCGAAATTCAAAAGATAGTAATCACTCAAGCCAAGCAAACCGAAGAAAGAGCTTGGCTAGCGGATGTGTCATGTGTTCCTTTGCAGCAGTCTGTAGCTGATTTAGAGACAGCATTCAAGAACTTTTTTGAATCCTGCAAGGGTTCGAGGAAGGGGCGAAAGGTCGGCTATCCCAAGTTCAAGAAAAGGACGAACAGCCAGTCGGCACGGTTTAGAATAGGTGGATTTTCTCTGAAAGGAGATGGGGTTTACTTAGCCAAAATTGGCATTGTTAAACCAATTTGGTCAAGACAATTGCCTTCAGCACCTAGTTCGGTCACGGTCATCAAAGATTGTGCCAATCGCTATTTCCTCAGCTTTGTCGTAGAAATTGAACCCGGTCGAGTTGATGCCAAGAACCAAAGTATCGGCATCGATCTGGGAATCAAAACTTTTGCGGTGATGAGCAATGGGGAAACAGCCCAAAGTCCTAGCTACAAACGGTTAGACCGCAAGATTCGCAGATGGCAACGCAAGTTAGCTAGGCAACCCAAAGACTCTAAACGCAGGAATAAAACCCGGATTCAAATCGCCAAACTGCACAACCAAATTGCTGATACCCGTAAAGACTTTTTGCACAAGCTATCAACCAAAATAGTTAACGAAAACCAAGTAATTATTTTGGAAGATTTGAACGTGTCGGGAATGCTCAAAAACCGCAAACTTTCGAGAGTAATTAGTCAGCAGGGATGGTATGAATTTAGAGTATTGTGTGAGGCTAAATCTGAGAAGCTTGGCAGGGAATTTAGGGTTATTAGTCGATGGGAACCTACCAGTCAAATTTGCTCAAATTGCGGGTATAGGTGGGGAAAACTGGATTTAAAAGTCCGATCGATTCGATGCTTAAATTGTGGTACTGAACACGATCGAGATGAGAACGCTGCAAAAAATATAAACAAAGTCGGGATAGGGCATTGCCACGACTCGCTTTCGGACACAGAGACAGAGTAAGACAACCTCGGTTGCATCAGTCGATGAAGTGTCAAGAATCACCGCACTTGTGACGGGCGGTGAGTATGTCAACAGTAAAAAAAATAGTGACAAATCACAGATATGAATATTGCAGTTGTAGGTCTTAGCCACAAAACAGCGCCAGTTGAAGTTCGCGAAAAACTGAGCATTCCAGAACAGAAGATTGAAGGGGCTATAGCCCAATTGCGTAGCTACCCACATATTCAAGAGGTTGCTATTCTCAGCACTTGCAACCGCTTAGAAATTTATATTGTTACCACCGAGTCGGAACCTGGTGTGCGGGAAGTTACTCAATTCCTTTCAGAATGCAGTAAAGTTCCTTTACAGTCTTTGCGACCTCACCTGTTCATCTTACTGCACGAAGATGCGGTAATGCACCTGATGCGAGTTGCTTCTGGCCTTGACAGTTTGGTTCTCGGAGAAGGGCAAATTTTGGCTCAGGTAAAACAAACTCACAAACTCGCTCAGCAGTATAAAGGTGTAGGTCGAATTTTGGAGCGCTTGCTCAAGCAAGCCATGACAGCAGGGAAACGTGTTCGCACAGAAACCAGTATTGGTACCGGTGCGGTTTCTATTTCTTCGGCGGCGGCGGAACTGGCTCAACTCAAAGGTCAGCATTTAGCAACCAGCCGGATTGCGATTATCGGTGCTGGTAAAATGTCCCGACTTTTGGTGCAGCATTTGCTTTCCAAAGGAGCTAGCCATATTGCGATCGTCAATCGATCGCTCCGTGGTGCCCAAGAATTAGCCAGCCTGTTTAAAGATGCCCCATTACATTTATATCAGCTTTCAGAAATGATGTCGGTAATCGCTAGTTCCGACTTGGTTTTTACCAGCACCGCTGCTACCGATCCGCTCTTAAATAAAGCTAAATTAGCAACAGTCTTAGAACCCGATCGCCCTTTGATGTTGGTGGACATTTCTGTCCCCCGCAACGTCGATTCTGATGTAAAAGAACTGACCAATGTCAAGTCGTTTAATGTAGACGACTTAAAAGCTGTGGTAGCTCAAAATCACGAAACCCGCCGCAAAATGGCCATGGAAGCTGAAGGCATACTCGAACAAGAAGTAGAAGCTTTTGATGTTTGGTGGCGCAGCCTGGAAACTGTTCCGACTATTAGCTGTTTGCGGGATAAGATAGAATTGATTCGGGAACAAGAGTTAGAAAAAGCTTTATCGCGTTTAGGTTCCGAGTTTTCCGAGAAACATCAAGATGTGATTGAATCTTTAACCAGAGGGATTGTGAATAAAATTTTACACGACCCCATGGTGCAATTACGCGCTCAGCAAGATATTGAGGCACGGCGACAAGCAATGCAGACTTTGCAAACACTGTTTAATTTGGATGTGGATGTCAATCAGCAGTATAGCTAGTTGATTTTTTGCCCTAATTCCCAGGCTCTGCCTGGGGATTATTTCCCTCTGGTTTTGAGGCTTATTTTTTTTTAATTAAAATAAAAAAAAATGACATTTTTTTTAAGGTTAAAGCCTTGACTTTCCCAAATTTATCACCTATAATTAAATAATGGGAGTGGTGGCATTTTTTTTATTTTTGCCACCACTCCCATTATCTAAAATATACCATAAAAAAATCCCCAAAGTCAATAGCTAATCCTTATTTTTTAGGGCCGAGCAGTTATTGACAGTAACAGAAAATTTGCGCTCTATACTTATTGAAAAAATAAAAAAAGGAACTTTTTAACCGCAAATTCACCGCGATGAACTGCGGCAGATATTGATATTGGCGAGAAGTTGAAGATGATGACTTTGAACAGGCGAATTTATCAAATAATTCTACTGATTGCGGGGCTAGGGCTGGTGATGGAGTTAGTTACCCGCCTGGTAGCAGAAATTCTGTGGTTTCAGGAAGTTGGATATCTTCAGGTTTTGCTGTTGAGGCTGAAAACTCAAGGGTTGCTGGGGGTAATTCCCACTGCTATTTCTGCTGTTTTTTTGATGGGTAATTTAGCTTTAGCCCGTCGCCTCAAACATCGCACTCAGGAAACTAAATCGGCAAATTCGGCGGCGTTATTTGCTTCAGTAAATCTCACAAAAACGGAGCAGAATTATCAATTATCTATGGCTAAACCTCCACAGGCATTTCCCTGGTTACTGTTGTGGTTATTCGGATTGAGCGCGATCGCAGGTTTGATGGTAATTCATTGCGGGCTGTTAGCAGCAGCTAGCCTCGCCGATTTCAGTATAGCCAGCGCAGTGCCTGCCGGGCCAATTAATTTGGGATTTGAGTCCATCGGGCAGCTCTGTGTGCAGTTATTTTCTCATTTGTGGCAGTTGGGCTTACTGCTGGGACTGATGTTAGCCATGACAATTAAGCCGGATTTTTGGCTGCGGGCGATCGCCATTTTTCTCAGTTTGGCGATCGGCATAATTACCGCCAGTCGCTGGACAAAAGTCTTGCTCTATTTCCACCCCATTAACTTTAACACCACCGACCCTATTTTTAATCAAGATATTAGCTTTTATGTATTTATTCTGCCCATATTAGAATTGTGCGCCTTCTCACTGACTGTGGTATTTTTGTATGGTTTAGTATCTAGCACTTTTACCTATTTACTATCTGCAAACAGCTTGAGTCAAGGAATCTTGTTGAGGTTTTCCCGATCGCAGCAGCGACACTTGTATGGCTTAGGCTCACTTTTGATGCTAGCCATCGCCTTCCTCTATGGGCTAGCTCGTTACGAATTGCTGTACTCGCGGGGAGACGTTACTTACGGGGCTAATTATGCTGATGTCACAGTGCGACTGCCTTCCTATGGATTTGCCAGTGTTATGGCGATCGCGATCGCACTTTTTATGCTCTGGAATGTTCGTCAATTAAAGATAAAGAATAACAGCTTTCAATCCCTTGTCCTTAGTTTGGTTATAAGCTGTTTATCCTTAATTTACTTACTGCCAGTAATCGTCCAACTTTTAATTGTAAACCCCAACGAAATCGCCAAAGAAAGACCATATATTGACAGAAGTATTACCTTTACTCAACAAGCATTCGACATCAAAGAAATCGAAATAAAAACTTTCGACCCTGAAGGTAAATTAAGCTATACAGACTTGCAAAAAAATCAGCTTACTATCAGCAATATCCGCTTGTGGGACAAACTGCCCCTACTGCAAACCAACCGACAGTTGCAACAAATTAGACCTTATTATAAATTCTTAGATGCTGATATCGATCGCTACACAGTTAAAAACCAAAAAACCAAAAAACAAGATACCTACAGCCAACAAGTTATTCTCGCAGCTAGAGAATTAGACTACACAGAAGTTAGTCCCGAAGCTCAAACTTGGGTTAACGAAAACCTGGTATACACTCACGGTTATGGCTTTACTCTTTCTCCCGTCAATACTATCGGTGCCGGCGGTTTACCAGATTATTTTGTCAAAGATATTGGAGTTGAAGCGACGGGGGAGACAGCTTTAGACATCACTAGCGATCGCCTTCGAGCCAGTATACCCATCGGGCACCCCCGCATTTATTACGGCGAAGTCACCGATACCGACGTGATGGCACCTACCAAAGTTAAAGAATTCGACTACCCCAGCGGTGAAGACAATGTTTACAATACATACACTGGTAAAGGCGGAATTGCCATAGATTCTCTATGGAAACGCTGGTTATTTGCTAATTATCTCAAAAATTGGCAAATAGCTTTCACCCGCAACTTCACACCAAAAACTAAGTTATTGTACCGCCGAAATATTAACAAAAGAGTACGAGCGATCGCTCCTTTTTTGCGCTACGATTCAGACCCATACTTAGTAGTAGTTAACGCCCAGATTAGTGCAAGTGATTTGCTAAAAAAAGCACCCAATAAAACAGCCAAAAATATCCAGTCTTCCCCCTCACTCAATCAGAATTATCCCAACTATCTTTACTGGATTATCGATGCCTATACTACCAGCGATCGTTATCCCTATTCCGATCCAGGAAAAAATGAATTTAACTATATCCGCAACTCGGTAAAAATCGTTATTGATGCCTACGACGGCTCTGTAGACTTCTACGTTGCCAACCCCTCAGACCCGATAATCAACAGTTGGATGGCTATTTTTCCCGGACTGTTCAAACCTCTTGACAAAATGCCTCCGGCTCTCCGCAAACATATCAGATACCCAGCAGATTTATTGAGTGTTCAATCCGAACGCCTGTTAACCTATCACATGGAAGACCCTCAAGTATTTTACAATCGAGAGGATTTGTGGCGGATTCCCAATGAAATTTACGGCAGCCAACAGCAACCAGTAGCACCTTATTATCTAATTACGAAACTGCCCACAGAAAAATCAGAAGAATTTATTTTGTTACTGCCATTTACCCCTGTCGGTAGGAACAATTTAATTGCTTGGATTGCGGGGCGATCCGATGAGGGCGATTACGGAAAATTGCTACTGTACCAATTTCCCAAACAGCGATTAGTTTATGGTCCAGAACAAATAGAAGCTTTAATCAACCAAGAGCCAGTTATTTCCGAACAAATATCTCTCTGGAATCGCCAAGGTTCAAAAGCAATTCAAGGAAATTTATTAGTCATTCCCATCGAACAATCTTTACTGTACGTTGAACCTCTATACTTAGAAGCCGATCGCAATAGTTTGCCCACTTTAGTAAGAGTCATTGTTGCCTACGAAAACCGCATTGTCATGGCAGAAAATCTGGACGAAGCACTAAAAGCACTATTTCAGCCTCAAGCTATCAATAAACCCGCCATCGTCCGACCTGTAGAAGGAGCAACACCGGCTTTAAATTAATACTATTAGCAGTTTAATTCAAATTCTCTAGGGGAGCAGCCTTGATATCCTGCCACCAAACATAGACATAGGGCCATATCAATTTTTTATCTCCGACAGCATCTACTTTCACTGTCACTTCATAACGGCCAATATGCGTGAGTTCCCCAAGTTTGCCATTCCACTGTAACTGATGAGGATTATCAGTGCTAATTTCTACCCTTTGATTCAACAGTGGCAGCATCTGCTGGGAAGAACCATAAAACGGATTTTTGCCTTTGAGGATATAGCCACCAATCAAAAATAAGTACATTAAAGCCATAAAAAATAACGTACACAAACCCAGAATTAGCAGTATTTTTTGTGGGTAAAAATTGCTATAACTTATGGTTATTCCTAGAATAATAGTTACGAAAAATAAAAAACTTGGCAGCAGCAGGGAATCTTCCAGAAACACCATACCAAACAAGCTCGGCACTAACTGACAAACTAATAATCCACTCGCCCTAGTCCACACATTTAGCAACGATGAAGACAGCAGCCAATATATTACTGTCGTAAGCGCTGTACCAAGAGCAATCATCATTCCTATTACCCAAAGCGGTACCGCATAATCGTACTCTCTGAAGGGAAGAAGAATAAAAAATATTACAGCACATACAAAGCCAGCGGAAACTAATCCCAATCCACTCAATATATCGTTCCACTTGAGCATTATTGAAGCATCACTACATCTAGCCTGCATCTACGGTCAAAAAATATCAATTTACAGAACTCTCCTATCGGTGATTTAGTTGGAGCTTAACTATTTGCTGCGGTCAGGATATCATTTACCGAGGATCGATCGACCTCACAAATTGCTGCAACGGCTTTGGTAGGGCTGGAACAAAAGTCTTTCTAAAACCTTTAACATCAAACACCCGCCACAAAATACCCACCGCTACCATCAAGAAAAATAAGGCTCCCAAATAATTGAACGTGTTAGAAATAAAACTGTCACCCTTTTTTTTGGGAGCAGTAATGTGTTTCATGCGATAGACAGCCGGCGCCATTTCTCTCGGTTCCTCCCGACTGCGAGGCGGCTTTCTCGGACGCGAACTGGAAGTAAGATTTTCAGTAAAAGGCGTTTTATTCGTTTTAACATAACTGCTAGCCGACTTCATTTCAAAATTGCTGCGCGTCCCTGTTAATTTACTAGCCGAAGACCCAGATTGGTTGATAGTATCTTCGTCAATTCTACTCCGGCTCCGCTGATTTGATTTGCGTTCTGCTAGGGTTCGCATCAAACTTTGCAATTGCTGAGTTGCCGCGGGTGGACGTTCCCCCTTCCTGGCCCAATTTAACATCATCGCCGCGGTAATGCCACAGAGATTTGTACTTCCTACAGAAGCTATTCGTTTGAGTAGAGGCTGGGTGTTGGAAACAAACACTACGAGTGCGTCTGGGTGTTCCTGAGCTAAACCGTAAACACACTGAGCCGTTGCTACGACTAGCATTGCTTGTGTGCTTTGATTTTTAATCGAGGGTTCTAGGGATCTGTGCGTTTCTTGAGCATCAGTTACAATCCAGCCACTGTCTGCAAAAAAGCGCATAAACTCCCTAGCTACTTGCTCTTGAGATTTTTCTACTGCTTTCCCTGTCAAATAATCTATTTCGTCATATACTACTTCCGGGATATAGCAACTTCCCACTTTGGCATATTCTTGCCAGACTTGGGTTCTGCCAGCCATCAAAACATCTGCATCAAAAGTTACCAATACAGGAGGAAGTTGATTAGCCATAACTTTACTCTAGATGCTTAGATCGGTGATTTTTACTCGATACATTAAGTTTAAACCAATTGTGAGATTTTCCATTAGTTGAGATAGTCCCCGACTTAAAATGTACGGGTGCATCTGTGTTTTGCAAATATATTCGTACGATGCTCTAGCCCTTACAAAATCGGGATGCTCCCAAAGGTACGGGGATTGTAATTCATGGTTGATGTTGATTAAGAATCATGTTCGCAATCTTCAAATCGTCCTAGACAATCAAATCTTGAACTATGCAGCAAGCTTGTTTAATTGCCCAGTTTTTACCTTGTCTTGGGATTTTAAGATCGACTTGACCTAGTTGCCAATGCCTAAACGCTCAGCTAAAGCTGGAGTCCACGGCAAAAGTATAGCAATCATCAGAAACAAAGCCAACAAACCCAATGCTGCGCGAGCGTCGTCAGGTTCAGTTAGCTCGTTGAGCGATGGCCGCTCCAAATTCCGCTGTAAAATCAGAATCACCAGCGCCCAATACAGGGCTAAAGGATTAACTAAAGAAGCGATCGCTAATACCCCAAAAGTCACCAAAGTCGCGCGATTAGCAGTTTTCCGCCCGTAGATTGCTTGCACGATTCTACCGCCATCCAACTGTCCGGCTGGCATCAAATTAATCGCTGTAATCACCAAGCCCAACCAACCGATAACCACCAGAGGATGAACGTCCACAAGCTGCTGCTGCAAAGCCGAACCCAGAACCACTTTTGCCAAAGTTCCTACTAAAACCGAACCCTTAAAGAATTCTGCGGGAATTTGAAACAAACTGCCGGGGTGAGAAAGTAGCAAACCGACAGCCAGCATCAATAGAGCAACTATTCCCCCGGCTGCTTCTCCCGCCATGGAGATGTCAAATAGCACTTTGCGGTTAGGTAGTAGGGACTCAAAACGATCGATCGCCCCAAAAGAACCTATTTGCCAAGTTGGTATAAAAAATGGCCAACTCAAGTTAATCTGATACTGATTTGCCACGACTCGGCGAGCAATTTCACGAGAGCCTAAAACCGCCCAAATTCCTGCTGCAATTGGTAAAACTTCTGGATATCTAGCTGGGGAACTAAAGAAGTCAAAACCCCGGAGCAATCCACTGGTTTCTAATGTAGTAGCAATTGTTGCTAGGAGCAGCACCACTGCTAAGATTTTTTGAGATAGGGTACTTGGCTGGGGGTCGTTGTCGCTGGGTAGGATGATAACTACCGGTTTGTCGTCTTGATTTTCTACTAAAAACAGTCGGTAGCGCGAACCCAGTCTGGTTTGTAAACTTGCCGACAACCGCGAGTGTACTTGTTCTGGATCTCCCCGCAGATTCCCTTTTAAAATCAACCCGTCTTGATAGGGAATTGTTTCTGTGGCAAAAAAAGTATCGATGCCAAAGATACCTTGAATTGCTTTTAAGTCTTCGGCAGGGACTGGAATGATTTCTAATGGATTAGTGTTGGGCGAGGAGGTTACAGTTTTAACTGGTTGTTTGGGGGGGTCTGGCTGGGACTCTGGGGCCCAATTGCCATCGCTGACCGACTTTTGTTCCCTAGTATCGGGAAGATCGGCGCGCGATCGTAACACTCTATCTCCCTGGGCCGATCGCACTTCCCGGCCCAGATAAATGTACAATCCGGTTGATACTACTAGCATCAACAATACCGCCACTAGATTTAGGTAAATGCCAGCAGAGAACAAACCAAAAAACAACAGCCAGGGAACCATCAGCACTACTGACTGTAACCAAGCCAAAATCCCTAGTTTGCCTTCTTGTTTGGCGCGATAAAAACCCCTACCCAGGATTCCTACAGCAACTAATAGTAGGGCAATGGTTGCCGTATTTTCCGATGTCATCATTGTTTCCATTCCTGTGGCTGGCGATAATAGTATTAAATTTGGGGGAATATAAAATAAAGTTGCTGCGAACATATCCAAGTATTTCAATAACTAGCCCGATCAATAAGGATAACCTCAGAAGGGCACTGACCGGACAACCTGTTTCTGCTATCTTCAGTTCCGTTGATTTAACTATTGACAATCAAACTTTTTTATGGTATTGCCATCGAGAAATAGTCCCTGGATGGTCGATCGGGGTCAACCGATTGGGAATTGGGGATTGTCCTGAGTCAAATCATAGTTAAAGAGTGATGGCAAGCCGAGGTATGCAAAGTATTGGAGCATTTACGCCCCTTGTGATACTGTTTTTTCGTGAAACCATACTCAATTTGTTTCCCTAGCGGCGCCAGAACTCGACATTAAAAAACCTCAAACCGCTGATTTATCCTTGGTTTGAGGTTTGTAAAGCATAAGCCGACAAAAATCACCAAAATCCATTAGTTAACCTGGTCAGTGTTCTCTAAATTCGCCACAATTTTCACTCAGCGTTAGCTGAGTAAATTTGTGCTTAGTCTAAACTCCAAATCAGTATCAAATGGGCTGGTAGAGGTAGAGTCTGGCGCTGTTGTCCTGACCGATCGCCCGCTTGATGGGGTGAAGTTAAAACAAAAAGTGGTATATACCGGAGTGGTACATATACCACTTACATATACCACTGGCTATAAAACTGCACGTTTGGCTAAAGAAGCTGATAGCATCAAAGCCTTGTGGAGTAAGAAATGTACGGAGAGGGTGGGATTTGAACCCACGTTAGAGTCACCCCTAAAGTAGATTTCGAGTCTACCGCATTCAACCGCTCTGCCACCTCTCCAATTGGTTGGCTACTCTACAATAATTGCATAACGCGAGGTAAAAATCAACCAACAACTTAAGGTTGTAGTTGCGAGGTTAATTTGGCGATCGCCTCGATCGGCAATTGGGCCACAAGTCTTGTGTAGATATTGACTATTTTGTATCGTATCGCACAGCACGCCGTATTTGCCCATCTCTACAAAACAGAAGTTTGATTTTCTTGCGACTCCAGGGTCGTCTTAAATCCCCCTGCTGGTGTCCACAGCAGTGCTCCATCCCGTCCAGTCCAGAAAATTTGGGTTTTGGTTTTTTGAAGTTGTGCGGCTGTTCCCGGGTCAATTTCGTCAGCAGTGGCGATCGCCACTTTTGGCCCAATCGCCGTTAATAACTCCGGTGTCAGGGTTTTCCCCGACCACCACAGCACTTGAGCTGGCTTCAAACTTCCCGTTGCTACCAACTTTTTTTGGGCGGATGGTGCTATTTCACCCAGCAGCAACCAAGTTCGCCCACCCACCAGTAGTTCTACCACCGGGATTTCTGCATTCACAAACTGCAACTGCACAGAACCTAGATTAATGGTGCTGTTAGTTTCTAAAGGAAAGTAAACTCCTTGGCGAGATTGCACCGCAGTCATCAATTCTTGACCGCTGGCATAGTTAATTTGTTTGGGAGATGTGTTATCATAAAATGTTTTAATTGGCAAGCGTTCTAATAATTTTCCCCAACCTGCGTTTAAACCTAAATGAGGATGGGTGGCGATCGCAAAATTCACAGAATTGACACCTTGTTGCTGCAAGAAAGGCAATAGTATAAACCGGACTGTATTGTCATCACCGCTATTAATTAGTGATACTTTTCCCCGTTCTTGAATTACCAAAACAGGCTCCCTCGCTGTCGCCAGCAAAGTAACTTGAAATAAAGATGATTGACTGTGCCAAGCTGGTAAAACTATGATACTAATTCCCGCCACAATAGCCAGGGGTAAAATTGATGCTGATGAAAAAATTGGCAGCGAAACAACAGTGCTTTTTCCCTTCTGGCTTCCCCTCTTGGGGGCGGTAGGGGGTGGTTCTTCTCCCCCTTGGGAGGGGGTTGACTTTCTCCCCAGCCAAACCCAGCAAATTAAACTGTAAAGTGCGATTAGCTGGAACTCGGATACTTTGCCGACAGCTACCGAATTACCCGGTAACTGGGAGAAATATTGAGCGATCGCAATTAACCATTTTGCAGGATAGTCTAGCAGTTGCGCTAACCCACTACCAGCGGGTGGAAAAATCAATCCAGCTAAGGCACTAATCATTCCTCCAATACTCAAAATCCAGAGTAAAGGAGCAGCAATAATATTGACTAAAATACTGTAGGGAGATACCACATTAAAAACGTAAAGTAGCAAGGGTAATACCCAAACTGAAGCAGCGATGGGAACCACAAAAATAGAAGCGATGGCCGGTGGCATCCAGTCCAACTTTGCCATCAGCGGTGGTGTGGTGACTATCAATCCCAAAGTTGCGAGAAAACTGAGTTGAAAACCTAAATCCCAAATCCACAAAGGATTAACTAGCAGTAAAATTATCGCAGCGATTAACAGCAATCCCAGAGGCTTAACTTCTCGCTTCAGCAGCAAAGCAAATAATGTTCCAAATCCCATTAAAGCCGCGCGACATACTGAAGCTTCAAAGCCTGTTAATCCCACTAGCAATAATAAAGCGCCGACTCCAAAACTAAACTGCAACTGTTTGGAAAAACGCCTGGTTAAAGCGAGAACTAAAGCTAAAACCATCGAAACTTGAGTGCCGGAAGCTGCGATCGCATGAGCCAATCCAACTTGCACAAAATAGTCGCGGATGTTATAAGGTAAATCTACTGCTTGCTTGCCGAGGGCGATCGCACTAATTAAGGTGCCTTCAGGAACATTCAAGTGAAATAGTTGCGATCGCACAATCCGTTGTCGCATGGCTTGAATGTGCGATTGGGGCATGGCGCTGGACTCGGAAAAACTAGCAGCTTGGTTCTCACTTCGATTAACATCGGCGATCGCATTTTCTCTCTTCCAGTCAATTTGGCTTCCTTTGAGGCCTGCAAAAGCCCCCGATCTGGCTAAATATGCTTCAAAATCAAAAGCCCCTGGATTTGATGGCCGCTGCGGTTTGTACAAAGAGCCCACCACGGCGATCGTATTGTCTTCGTACAAACCTGTGGCTTGCAACAAAGGTACTGTGACGTAAAGTTGACCGGATACTTCCCGATTTACGACTACTCCTCCCTCGCCACCGTTGATTTCGCTAACTAGATTGGTATCTAGCCAAAATTGCGATCGTCCCGATCGAGTCAACCGTGGCGTACTGACAACTCTACCGCGCACTGTCACGGCGATTTCTTGAGTATTGCCACCAGCCGGAATCAGTTTGCTGATGTCATTAATGGCTGGTACTGGCGATCGAATTTGAATATAAAAGCTAGCGATAAATCCCGTCAAACCTGCGAGTAACCATACCCATTTCGACCTCGGCAGCATTTGATAAAAATTCAATGATTCCGTTTTTTCTAAGGAAGAATCAGTAGAATTTTTAGTGGTTCTGGTACGTCTTTTTTTAGTATTTTTGACCGAGTTTCGAGTGTATTTTCGCAAAAATTTCGGTAAGGCGATCGCCGTAACAACTCCCAAGGAAAGTACACCGTAACCACCCCAAGGAAGCGCTGTAGAAATCAATCCCAAAATGTAAGCTAAACAGAAAATTACACCCGTTGCTTGATTCATCTAAACCTAAAACACGATAGCTATTAGATCCCCGACTTCTTTAGAAAGTAGGGACACCGCTTTAATATCAATTCCGGTTGCAGGAATGATATTGTAGGGACACGGCAGTGCCGTGTCCCTACAGTGTCCGTACAGGTATACTCTTAAATAGACAAACCCAATTTTAAACCGAAAGCCGCGTGGAGTACCATCAGTGCCAGGGCTGTCGTGCCCAAATAAGCGTGAACAGCGCGCAGTGCCAGCTTGTCGCCCCCAAAACCTGTTAGGGAAATCAAACTATTAACAGTCAACAATACAATGATTGTCGAACCAGTCCAAAAATGAGGACTTTCCATGACTGGCTGGTGTTGCATCACCAGAGACAACAAGCCGCCAGTGTAGCCCAAAGCGATGAACACAAACATCCAGGGAGCAAGTTTGCGGTGATCGGAACGACTTTTGATTGCCACGTCTTTATCGGTGGCCAAACGTCCTTGCCATCCTGTATAACCAACAAAACTGCCCATGGCTACCACAACGATGCCCATCATGACTGGGTGTCCCCAATGGGTAATCGGTTCGGGAATTCCCAGGCTGCGGAATTGACTGGCTACAGGTTCTAGAATTTCGCTTAAATTTACCATTTGATTCTGACTCTCAACTTCCCGGTCGATTTTTTCGGAGCAATTATAAAGACATTATAAAATATGATGGTTGCCAGGGCGATCGTCAACTTTAATCCACAGCAATTGAAAATTATAGAAACCAACTGGAAACCTACATTTAAACAAAACTTAGCCGGCCTTAGCCGGCTGTGAGATTTCGACAGCATTGCTGCTGCTTCAAATTAATTGTTAGTCTTATCGACTAAATCAAAGGGCAAAAATCAACGCAGTTCACCCATTTAACATACCCCCTGACTGCGCCTCGCCAATCTTCACAGCCTCATCCTTACTCTGAATGTTGAATTTTACTTGCCTACTCAAAGTTAATTTCAAATTCTGGGAATTTTGAATGTCAAAGTGGGGAATTAACTTGGCCGCCGACTAGCACTCGTACTACCACATTTTGTGAGCTGCTCTCCAGGGAGAATTCTGCGATGGTAGAAGATCAAATGTAGAATTTAAGTCCCCTGGAAATAAATTTAGGGCTTCAAAATTTCACATTTTTTCTGAATTCGATCGGTAAATTTTGGGCATTGTACCCTCGAATTTTTCCTTCGATGGATGCCAAAAAAACTGGCAGTCCCGACCATTAGATCCAATGGCATCAACTATGCCGTCTGCTGGGGTCCACAAGAGCTTCTCTAGAGCTAGAGTGAGAGTCTCAAAGCACTTAGTTAGAAGCCACTCACAGGAATCTTGTCAGTTGAGTTGCGATCGCTCCGCAACTTCTGGCCTTCTCAACATACTCCCTGGGGAGTGGTTGGCAGCAGGGAAGCATAGACTTTCGCTGTCGGTTCCCTCGGAAAAATGCCATCGCTAGACTCGTTGGGCCGTAGCCAAAGTAGCTTCCGAAGGTTGGATCTGGTACTTCACGAGATTTGCCAGTTCTTGTAACTGACTAATCGCTTCTGCACCTTCTAGTTTCATCAGTTCCCGATCGTCCCGCATCTCAGTCCAAGTGATACCATAATCTGACACTAAAAATCGAATCAGATGATTATCCGTCAAACTGACCATAAATGAGGCACTGTTCATCTGACCCCCGCAAGTGTAGCAGGATGCCAGATAACCCCGATGCTCTAGCACGATCGCTAAAGCTTGGAGGTTCATTACCAAATCTTGGACGAATTTACGGTGTTGTTCTGCAAGTCTCAGAAACACAGTTTTTCTCCTATCACCACGCCGTTTATTTTATACCCAATTTCATAATTTCTTAATGATTGGGTCCCTAGGTGCTGGTACAGTATACGTTCAGTATGCTAGAAAAAAATCAAATTAGCGATCTCTTCAGCCCACCATTACTAGATTAACCCAGTTGTGTTCTCCACGGAGTATCAGTAGCGACATTCAGACCAAACACTCTGCCACAGAGCGCTCAAGCCACAAAATTTGCCTTCTGTAATCGGTGATTCAGCCATTGAATCACCCAAAGATACAAATAACTAATGATAGTTATGTAGTTAGTTAAGTAGAAAATGTCAATCTCCCTGGGGATACTCGTCCCAAAGAGTAGTGGTCTGTCGTAAGCTCCGAAAATCGCCATTTCCCAAAATCAAGTGATCTAACAAGGGAATACACAAAAACTGGGCTCCAGCCAGCAACTGCCGTGTCAAAGCAATATCCTCCGGGCTCGGTTCCAGATTTCCCGACGGATGATTGTGGGAAATAATCGCTCTGGTGGCCCCTTGACGGATGACCTCCCGAAAAATATCCCTAGGGTGAGCCAAAGTCTCCGTCGCAGTGCCGATGGTAATTACCTGAGTTCCCAACAGCCGATTTTTTACATCCAGCAACACCACAGCAAAACGTTCCTGAGACTGCCACATCAAATCCTGACTCAGAGCATCCGCAGCCGATTGGGGAGAGTCAACAATTGCCAAATCCGGTGGCCGCGACTGAAACACCCGTTTACCCAATTCTACCGCAGCCAAAATCCCCGTTGCCTTAGCAGGACCAATCCCGTGAATCTGGGTCAACTCCTGCACGCTAATATCCCGCAGCACAGCCAGAGGATCCCGTTGGTGCTGGCTCAACTGATTTAAAATATATTGTCCCAACCCCACAGCCGAAAGCTTGCCCTTTCCCTGCCCAGTACCAAGCAGAATCGCAATCAGTTCCGCAGTCGCCAAACTTTTTGGGCCACTAGCCATCAAGCGCTCGCGCGGCCGTTCACTTGTTGGCAAATCGACAATTCTCAAGCTGTAAGTCATCGAATTTTAGATTTTAGATTTTAGATTTGAGATTGAACCTACAGATGAATCCAGTGCCTTGTGGTCAGGATGGTAGGTTTTTCTAAGTGTCTAGGGCCGCGGACGCACCAACATTGCAAGCTCAACCAAGTTCCCATATTAGCCGATCGCTCTCTCTGTTAAAATCAGTGAGATCGCCTAAAAAACCCCCAGAAATTGACCAAGGCTGTGCGGAATTTACGGCGGTTTTTGATAAATACTTAGATATTAAATAATTAATAGCTTTTTAAATAACCAAAATTTTCAGCTTAAAATATACGAAAACTTCCTAGCCGAAACTATGCAAGTCCGTTTTAATGTAGTTCGCCAAAATCAAAACGAGCCTCCCCGCGTTCATACTTACACCCTAGAGGTAGAAGAGAGCAATACTATCCTCGACTGCCTCAATAGCATTAAGTGGGAACATGATGGCAGCTTAGCCTACCGCAAAAATTGCCGTAACACAATTTGTGGTAGTTGTTCCATGCGGATTAATGGTCGATCGGCATTAGCTTGCAAAGAAAATGTTGGCAGCGAACTCGCAAGACTTGACAAAATAGCTAATTTCAGTTCGGCAGAAAAACCAACCGATTTCATCCCAGAAATTACGATCGCCCCCATGGGGAATATGCCCGTAATCAAAGATTTGGTCGTAGATATGACCAGTTTTTGGGACAACCTGGAAGCCGTTGACCCCTATGTCAGCACTTCGGGGCGAGCAGTGCCCGAACGGGAATTTCTGCAAACACCAGAAGAGCGATCGAAACTCGACCAAACAGGCAATTGCATCCTCTGCGGCGCGTGCTATTCTGAGTGCAACGCCCGCGAAGTCAACCCAGAATTTGTCGGACCCCACGCCCTAGCCAAAGCTTATCGCACCATCGCCGACTCCCGCGATAGCGATACAGAAAAGCGCCTGGAAAAATATAACCAAGGCACAGAAGGCGTTTGGGGATGTACCCGTTGTTATTACTGCAACTCGGTTTGCCCAATGGAAGTTGCGCCGATGGATCAAATTGGTAAGATTAAACAAGAGATTCTCGATCGCAAAGATGACCAAGCCAGTCGATCGATTCGCCACCGCAAAGTCTTAATCAATCTAGTCAAAGAAGGTGGCTGGATAGACGAGCGTAAATTTGGCATCGAAGTAGTAGGAAACTACTTCCGCGATGTCCAAGGTTTATTAAGTCTAGGTCCGTTAGGTTTAAGAATGATCGCTCGCGGCAAATTCCCCTTATCCTTTGAGAGTTCAGAAGGTACTAACACCATCCGAGATTTGATTGAATCAGTTCAAAGTTTAGAAACATCAACAGATTAACTCTCTGTTGTCATGTTTTGGTAAAATTCCCTAGTTGGACATTCTGGGGATGAGATGACAGGTAGATGCCTCGTATTTCCCATCCTCAATCCCTGGTAACGAATTGCCCATAACTAACGCTCGTTAATTCCAAGAAAGGTGGGTCTATGACAGTCAAATTTGAAATAATCATAAATTAGAGATTATTCCCCCACTTTCAACTAGAATTTGAAAGAAGCGTAAATGTGGTGAGACTTCCCCCAAATTTTGCTTTGGTTTGGCATCAGTCCAGCCCAAAACTATTTGTTTTGGAAGAAATTTAATAGTAAACAAGGAGTTGGGCAATGATCAAAAAAAAACTTAAGCTGCTGGCAATTAAAATTTACGATAAGTTATTTTCCAAAATAGGAAATTTGGCGATCGACAGATATATGGAAACCCGCTTTCTATTCAAATACTTGCTTTACGGGAATGAAGACCGTTTGCAAATAGCAGAAACTGCGGTGATTAACAATGCTACTTTTAATACAATCTCCGGTGACATCAAAATAGGAGAATATGTATTTTTTGGACTTAATGTTTCAGTTTTAACAGGAACCCATGATTATAACAAGTTTGGTCGTGAAAGACAAATCACTGTTCCAGGCTTTGGTAGAGACGTCATCATCAAAGAAGGAGCTTGGCTGGCTAGTAATGTGACGGTGATTGGTCCTTGTATCATAGGAGAGCATTCAGTAGTAGCTGCTGGTTCCCTAGTGAATAAAGACGTAGAGCCTTATAGTATTGTGGCGGGAATACCTGCGAGAGTTGTCAAAAAAATCGACCCCCCTTCCCATAGCGATCGCACTTTCTCTGAATAATATTACGGAGTTTCATGTCTAGCCTTGAATTATTTCAATCCTCCACAGAGCCATTAAATCCCGCCAAATCAACAAGAATTCGCCTTGAATATTTAGATGGAATGCGGGGGATGGCAGCTCTCTACGTGGTCTTGTTTCACATTTATCTTGATATCATTAACACCCAATCAGGAATAATACAATTCCCTTACTTGTTGAACTCAATAATAGAAGTCTTCATGTCTCATGGAGCATCTAGTGTTGCCATCTTCATTGTGCTTTCTGGCTATTGTTTAATGTTACCTGTTGCTAAATCTAGCGATGGTAAACTGCGAGGTGGAGTTGTTAATTATATCCAGCGACGGGCGCGAAGAATTTTACCTCCTTATTACGCAGCCCTTTTCTTTTCCTTGCTATTGTCAGCTCTAGTACCAGCAACTTTAATGTCTGCTACAGGATGGCATTGGAATTCTGGACAACCTGCTTTCACTCTAGATGGCATATTATCACACTTATTGCTGCTTCATAACCTCAAGGGTCAATGGGTCTTCCTGATCAATCCCCCCATGTGGAGTGTAGCACTAGAATGGCAAATCTATTTCGTGTTTGCATTTTTACTACTACCTGTATGGCGGCGCTTTGGCATCATACCTGTCTTAGTTGTGGCGAGTATATTTGGTGCTGTAATTGGTTTTCGCATCGCCCATTGGTGGTACATAATCCTATTTACACTAGGAATGATTGGGGCCACGATCGGATTTTCTAAAAAGCAATCCTTAGTAAATTTGAAAGAAAGATTTCCTTGGGATTTAGTGACGAGCCTATTAGGTGGAATTTGGATTAGCTTAGTCATTGCCAATGCCTTCGATCTAGTCCAAGTAAACATCATTTTTGACGATATTTTATTGGGTGTAGTAGCTACGGGGTTAATTATTTCCTGCACGCGGTTTTTGTCTGAAGGACTAAAAACTAATTTTACAGGTATTTTGCAGATATTAGAAGCGCGATGGTTAGTTAAATTAGGGTCTTTTTCTTATAGCCTGTACTTAGTACATACGATAGCAATGGCCCTGCTTCAATTCGCTCTCAAAGATGTAATCCGAACACCGTTAGTCAATTCGATCCTACTGTCAGTATTAGGATTGCCACTATGCCTCTTGAGTGCTTATATTTTTCATATAATTTTTGAAAAACCATTCATGAGCAACTAAACTAAAAAAGCAAAATACCAGCACCTCGACTGTTTCCATAAGTCGGGGTGCTAACAGAAAAGGAATCACAGAAATAGCGATGCAATACCGATCGCGATCGCTGTTGGGAAAGGAACCGTAGGTAAAAGCAGTGGGGTTTTGGTCGTCGATAATTCCTAACCGTGGTTGATTTATTTTTTTTTGCTGACAAAATTTCTGAATAACTTTCGCTGTTTCAGGACTCTTGTCTTCAATTTCTGCTAGGGAAACCCAGCGAGTATTGTAAAGCCAGTTTTGGGTTAAGTCCATTAACCAAGGTGAGAGGAAAAAAGCCACGATGTTGAAAATTAGGGTAATCGGAAGTGCGATCGCCAATCCGGTTACTGGATCGGGACTATTGATAATGAAAACTGCCAGTAAGGATAAGGCTAACACCATACCTAATAGCAGGGTGATGGTGACACCGGAAGCTAAAACGAGATTTCATCCCGTTTTTTGTACCAGCTTAATGCCAGCTTTGGCAGATCTTCCTGTCTTGTGTAAACGGGATTGATAAGACATAATAATCTCCAAAGGTTATTTTAAAAGAGGAATGTCCGTCAGGCTTGGTATGTACTTCACTGTTTTAGCTTGTAACTTCGGAATGTGGTACAGATTCTCAACAAAAGTATAGAATTTGTTCTAGTTTGGTTAAAATAGAAACTGAGTATAATAATTTTTTGACAAGTTGCTGTTATGTCGATCGCCCAAATTGCCCAAACCACCCGCCAAGCTGCTAGAAAGTTAGCCGTTTTGTCCGCGGATGCCAAAAATCAAGCTATTGAAGCTATTGCTAAAGCTTTAGAAGTTGCTGCGCCCTCCATTGTGGCGGCAAATGTGGCCGATCGCCAAGCCGCTCAAGCCGATGGCATTGCTAAACCGTTGTACGATCGCCTAAAGTTGGATGAGGTGAAGTTGAAAAGTGCGATCGCCGGTGTGCGCGACGTTGCCAAACTGCCAGACCCGATCGGTGTCGTGCAAATTCACCGGGAATTGGATACAGGATTAATTATGAAGCGCGTTACCTGTCCTTTGGGCGTTTTAGGCATTATTTTTGAAGCGCGCCCAGAGGCTTTAATTCAGATAGTATCCTTGGCAATCAAATCAGGAAATGGCGTGATTCTCAAAGGTGGCAAAGAGGCAGTCCGTTCCTGCGAAATACTGACAAAAATTATTCAACAAGCCTTAGCAGAAACCGTAGTCAATCCCCAAGTTGTGCAGTTACTAACCACGCGGGAAGAAACAATCGAATTGCTAAAAATGGATGAATATATAGATTTGATTATTCCCAGAGGTTCCAACTCTTTTGTCCAGTTCGTGCAGGAAAATACCAGAATTCCTGTCTTGGGACACGCTGACGGAATTTGTCATTTGTATGCAGACAAAGCCGCGGACTTTAACAAAGCAATCCCGATTGCAGTCGATGCCAAAACTCAGTATCCCGCAGCCTGTAATGCCATTGAAACTATGTTGGTTCACAGTGCGATCGCTCCCAAATTTTTGCCCCTAGTAGCCTCCGCTTTGCAGGATAAAAAAGTCGAACTGCGGGGAGATGAAAAAACTCGTGAAATCTTGGATATTGCCGCAGCTACAGAAACTGATTGGTCTACAGAATATAGCGATTTAATTTTGTCAATCAAAATAGTAGATTCTGTGGAAGCAGCAATTAATCACATCAATACCTACGGTTCCCGACACACAGATGTAATTGTTACCGAAGATAGCGAAGCCGCCGAAACCTTTTTAGATGGAGTAGATGCAGCGGGAGTTTATCACAATTGTTCGACTCGATTTGCTGATGGTTTCCGCTACGGTTTTGGTGCAGAAGTGGGGATTAGCACCCAGCAAATGCCACCTCGCGGGCCTGTTGGTTTAGAGGGATTGGTGACGTACAAGTATCGAGTGGTGGGAGATGGCCATATTGCGGCTAGTTATGTGGGAAATCAGTCTCAGAAGTTTAGTCATCGGGATTTGTAAATCCTGAATAATATTAAAATCAAAAATAACCAATCACAAATGAGTAACATAGAATTTCTGCAACCAGGAGATTTATTGAAAGTAATTTCCCCCAGTGGTACTTTGCGAGAATTAACTAACTTTGAACGTGGTGTAGAAATTTGGAAATCCCGCGGCTATCGAGTTGAATTAAGTCCCGGCTTTGACGGTCGCTGGGGCTATTTGGCTGGTTCTGACGAAAACAGACTCCAACAACTCACAGATGCCCTCAAGGACCCAGATTGTCGCGGTATTCTATGCGTGCGCGGAGGTTTCGGCAGCACTAGACTTTTGGAAACAGGAAAATTGGCAAAAAATACCCAATCGCCATTTCCTGATTCCCATTCTCCGAAATGGCTGATTGGCTTTTCAGATATTACGGCTTTGCTCTGGAATCACGATCAACTAGGCATTTGGGGCGTTCACGGGCCACTGCTGACTACTTTGGGCCTGGAACCTGATTGGTCTGTCGATCGTCTTTTTGACTATGTAGAAGGTCGTCCGTTACCATCTTTGTCTGGCAAGGGATGGGGGGGTCTAAAAGCCACGGGGAAGCTGTTTCCCGCGAATCTGACGGTGGCTACTCATTTGCTCGGAACCCCCTATCAACCGGATTTAACCGGGGTGATTCTAGCATTTGAGGATGTTTCAGAGGCTCCTTACAGGATCGATCGAATGTTGACGACTTGGCGGATGGCGGGGGCTTTTACAGGGGTGCAGGGGATTGCTTTGGGACGTTTTAGTCGTTGCGAGATTGACCCGCAGATTCCCAGTTTTAGTGTAGAAGAAGTTTTGCGCGATCGCCTGGGTGACTTAAATATTCCCATTGTCTCGGATTTACCCTTTGGACACGACGGAGTTAACGCTGCTTTACCAATGGGAATTATGGCAAGTCTCGATGCTGAATCGGGAGTGCTCATTTGCGGGTAAAAATTACGGTTTAGATAGGATGAACAATAATTAAGTACCTTTCTGCTAAATTCTGAGCGATCGCACTTTGCAGTAGCTAAATAGTCCTGTTGGGTGAGGTTGAAACTGGATGGCCGAAAGTATATTTAAAATGTAGCCTTTTACCGACTTACTTACCCCAAAAATGGGTTTAAAGCCCCGTCCTTATAGGACGGCTTTAACTTCCTTCCCACGTTGATCTCAGTTAACTGAGACTGGCCATACATGATATGTGCAAAACTCGGTATCAACACAGCAAAAAAAATTAAAAGTTTTCCCAAAGAGGTGAATATGAAAACACACAAATTGTTAACAAATATTACCGCCGCTGTGCTAGTTGCAGGATTAGCACTCACTGGAATTTCATCCGGTGCTGGGGCTGAACAAATCAGCAATGGCGATCGCCTCGACGGAGTAATTCGTCGCACCTCCACCATCTACCGCTTCCGAAATATGTGGGTACCCGGCTCACCAACCGAAGAATTACGTGGTCAAGAATACACTTTTACTGCTAACGAAGGCGATGATATCCAAGTTTATTTAAACACTAACAGAAGTGGCGGTTTTACTCCTGTGATGGTGCTGTTTTATGGGAATAACAAACAAGTAGCTTTTACCCAAGAGACTTCTTTTAATTATCAGATTCCCCGTAGTGGCGATTATCGACTGTTAGTGTTAGCAAAAGATGCGACAAGGGGCGGAAATTATACGTTAGAAGTTTCGGGAATTCAGGGTGACAGAAGGGCTAGGGATTCGCGGGATAACAGGAGCAATAACGGGCGATACAATCGCGGAGATAATAACAACAGGTACGACGGAGAACGGATTTTGCGAGATGATTTGGGTTTGCGGGCTGTGGATTGTAACCAGAGACGTTCTCTGGTGAGAGTAAGGTTTGATGATGGAGATACGACTTATTGTGCCATACCAACTCGCGATTATCCCCAGGGAGATTATTACTATAACTCGCGCACTAGGAATTTAGATTCGGCTCGGATTGATGATAGCCGAAATCAGTGTCGGGTAGTCGTGGGCGGACAATGCGTCACGAGATAGTTTAGATAATTCCGGGCGGGTTTTACAGATATTTTAGGCGAGAAAACAATCTATAGCCTTTCTCAGTTAGGTGGGTACTAGGTAATGGGTAATGGGGCATGGGGTATAGGGCATTACCTATTACCTATTACCTATTACCTATTACCAATTACCTATTACCTATTACCAATTACCAATTACCTATTACCAATTACTTCAAATATATCAAAATTATCCCCATCCTGGCTCCATGATTTTTTTTACTATGTCTAACGACATAGAACAAAGTTACACCTGTAGAGCGATGTAGCTATTTACAAAGATATTTATTATTAAAGATAAGGTTTTTTAAATTCCACCCACAAAAGCCAAACAATCAGTCCTATCACCTAAAACTTACCTGTTGGGTATTCAAATATTATGAACAAACTAACACCATTTTTGATCGGCGGCATTCTTTTATTTGGAGCAGTAGCTTGCAGTGAAGGTGCAAAAACTAGCACTGATGCTCCTAACTCAGCCACACAAACTACGGCTAGTCCTCCCTCAGCCGAGACAGTCAAAAAAACTCAGGGCGACGCAACTAGCGATATTCGCAAAGCCCAAGCTAATTCTGATATTAGGGCGCGAGAACAGCGCAACAATGTGACAGGCGGCGATGCCATTCGAGCCGACGGCGACCTCAAAAGTGAAGTGCGCTCTAAGTTGGAAGTCAATATTACCAAAGGTCAGCTAACTGTGGATGCCAAAGATGGGGCAGTTACCATCGGAGGAACAGTTCCCAACCAACAAGATTTAGCTAAAATTGAACCCTTGGCTAAAGAGATTAAGGGTGTCAAAACAGTAAACGTTACGGCAGTTGTTGCCCCGGCTACAGCCAAATAAGCTTCAGTAGTAATACCAAATCAGACTTGAAGATCCCCTAGATTTATGAGTCCCCTTCTCCTGGGACTTTTTTTGTTTATATAATCATAGTTACTCACCCGCTTTGTGATTTTGGTAGCTAGTTTCTCCCCTAGGAGCTGGGGGTGACTTCTTGGGAGCATCCCGACTTTGCATAGGCGAAGCATGACCGCAGACAATTTATTAGTTATAACCAGAGATTTACATCGGTCATGCTTCGCCCCTACGAATATATTTACAAAACAAAGATGCACCCGACTTCTTCCTTCTTCCCGGTTCAGTCAGCATAGTCGAAAGACCTTCTACTTACTGTTTGAATCGCCACCTTATAAAATGGGCAAATTCTCTAGTTTTAAATTTCCCATATATGGATTTACTCCTTATAAAACCTGTCAATATCGGTCGGAAGATACAGAAGCAAGTTATGTCCAACGAGCGATGAATTTGTTAGGTAAAAAATGACTAAATATATTGATAGCAGCAAACAGAAATTAAATTCTGTAGTTGTTGACAAGTTAAAACTAGAATATTTTGAAGGAGAAAAAAAATGGCTTTAGGTCAACACAAACGGGCTGTAGGAGTATTTTCTAATTACCGAGATACTGAACTCGCTCTCAAGGAACTACAAAGTGCAGGGTTTCCGATGAATAGAGTTTCGGTAGTGGGCGAAAGTCTGGAGGGACGCAAAATCGCTGGTGCGACTGCGGGTAAGAGTACCGATGACCAAGTGACCGGTGGCGCGAAAGCAGGGGCCACCGCGGGAGTTGTGACTGGGGGTTTGATTGGTTTGCTCGGAAGCATTGGTGCCCTGGCAATTCCGGGAGTTGGGCCTGTTATGGCTGGGGGAGCTTTGGCAACTTTGCTGGCTGACACTGCTGTCGGAGGCGCGATTGGGGCCGCTGCGGGAGGTTTAGTTGGCGGTTTGGTAGGTTTGGGAGTTCCAGATGACAAAGCTAAAATTTATAGCGATCGCATTTCCCGTGGAGAATATTTGGTATTCGTAGAAGGTACCGATGAAGAAATCGCTACCGCTGAACGAATTTTCAGTGTCCGGGGTATTCAAGATTGGGGTATTTACGATGTGCCGGTAGACACTCACCGTAGAGCTTCGGGCCGCCACAAGCGCGCTGTGGGCCTATTTTCTACCAGACGTGAGACGGAACAAGCGCTCACAGAGCTTAGAGCTGCGGGTTTCGATATGGATCGGGTTTCTGTCATCGCTAAGGATGCCGACTCTAAGGGCGAAATTGCAGGTATTGATGTCAAAGAGGGCGCGGACAATAAGGCTGATGAAGGTGCTACTAAGGGCGCTCTCACCGGTGGCGCTTTGGGCGGTTTGACTGGTTTGTTGGTGGGTCTGGGCTTGTTGGCCATTCCCGGTATTGGCCCGATTATGTTGGCTGGTGCTGAAGCTACGGCGATTGCGACTACACTGGCCGGTACTGCTTTGGGTGCCACAGCAGGTAGTTTGATCGGAGCCCTAGCTGGTTTGGGAATTCCCGAAGATGAAGCTAAAGCATACAGCGATCGGGTATCTCGCGGAGACTATCTGGTACTGCTCAACGGTAGTGAAGCAGAAGTCGCCAAAGCCGAAACGATTCTCAACAAGCGAGGTGTTCAGAACTTGGGCATCTACGATTATCCCAGCGTAGATAGTGCGAGCACTGACTACGGTGTTCCCGGCGCTCCTGGAGTTGAGACCACTCCTCATATTTATGACCCAAATCAGGGTGTTACCAGCAACACTCGCCTGTAAGTCAACTCAGCTTTTGCGAATAGACCTTTAACCGCAAAATCTTCTCCCAAGTCGGCAATTTCAGATAAATTGCCGACTTGGGATTTTTTATGGAAACTAAAAAAAACTTCTTTTCAAAAGTGTAATTTAGATTTGTCTCGTGGACTGGGCTAACCTGTCGCCTACCCCTGTTCCCGACAAGCGGCTCCACAGTCAAATTAATTCTTAACATTAATTTTTATACACCACCTTGGTCATAATTTTGTGTCTGTAACACTGACTACTGCTTACTTACTCAGGAGGGAGTAGGATCTAGTTAGACGGCATACTTTACAGCAAATATTGCTCGGTTGATCGATCGCGACTATCTTTAAGTTATGGGGCCGCTAATTTCAGCAACTTATAGATGTGAAGTAGTCCAGTCCCACGCGCCGAGTACGGTCTGCGGTGGTCGGCAACTATTAAAACAATATTGTCGTCGCCAGCCAAGATTGAGGGTTCTAGAACAGATTCCCCCAAGACTTAGGTTGGCAATTGGTTGGATGGAGCAGCCTAATTGCCGTTGGCAAGACCTGCTACAGGAATACAGTTTTCCTGGGAATGCCTCAGCGAAGCATTTGAGAAGCCCAGGAACAGCTATAATGTCCGAGAGTGCGTCTAGTGTCAGGTGTTCTGTTAATTAGAACCGCAAGCGCTCATGGATCGAATCTTGATTAACAGCAAGCACATCAGCGCCGGATCACGGAAATGGCTCGCGGAAAGTTTTCATGCGAAATTGCAGGCGAGGGATAGCCTGTTGCTTCCTTCGTTTGTGACCGGCTCAGAACTCAAAGGGAAAGAGCCTTCCTGTTGGCTTTCACTGGCACTATGCACAGTGGGGGGAGGTGACACTAGCTGAGCTGACCGGGTGCTGCTGTCACTGGTTCTCGAAGGTATCAAGCAGATGCTACAAGGTAGAACTGTTTAAGCTCTACTCTCTTGACGGTTTCTGGGACTCATACATTCGATCGCCTGTATCGGCTTTTTCGGGTCAGAATGTGGCCACTTTACCACCAGCGATACCCCAAATATTCGATCGCTGCTAGGAGCGATACACAACTACTAAGTATTTTGGTAAATGGTTAGTAGTTAATAGTTAGCAGTTAGCAGTTAGTAGAAAATACAACTAATCACTCATAACTCATTAACTAACAACTACCGAAAACTAACTATTAACAAAATTCCGACTTCCCTCGCAGGATGCTGCTGGGAATCTACCTACCAGTTTTTGCCATTTTTGCTGTTGCAGTAAGTATTTGTTGAAAAAAATACTCGCAACCTCGAAATTACGAACTTTTCAGACTGCATAGAACATCTAATCGAGAAAGCAAGGAAACTCACTCAATTTTTTTATGAATTCCACTGAACATTTAAGTGCTGATGAATTTTTAATTAGACATAGAAACGGAGAAAGAGATTTTAGAGGTGCTAACCTCATTAAAGCTAATCTCAGTGAAGCTAATCTCAGTCGGACAAATTTAAGCACGGCTAATTTGAAAGGGGCCAACTTAATTAAAAGCAAACTGATTGGAGCTAATTTAAACGGAGCCGACTTGAGCGGTGCTAATTTATCTAAGGCCAAACTCATTGAAGCGAATCTGGGCAGTTCTAGTTTAACTGGAACTATGGCGATCGGAGCAGATTTTAGCGGTGCTAATCTCAGCGGAGCCATATTGTCTCAGGCTGACTGGAGCAGAGCTATTCTGACTGGAGCCAGTTTACTTGGAGCTTGTATGCTCAGTGGCTCCAAACTAACTGAGGCTAATTTGAGCGGGGCGACGCTGAGTCGAGCCATTATGAGTGGAGTAGATTTGAGCAAAGCAAATCTAATTAGAGCAATTATGAGCGAAATAGATTTGAGCGGGGCTAATCTGGGCGGTGCAACTCTGATTCGAGCTTATATAAATCGCGGAAATCTTGGCGGTATTAATTTGGTTGGAGCTTCTTTGAGCGAAGCAAGTCTGCGAGAAGTTTGTATGTGCGCGGCTAATTTGAGCGGTGCTGACTTGAGCGGTGCTGACTTACAATCTGCTAATTTAAATGGATCTAATTTGAATGGCGCTGATTTGCAATGCGCTAATTTGAGTAAAGCTAATTTAAATGGTTTGATTCTGCACAATGCTAATTTGAGGGGTGCGAATTTGAACAAAGCTGCTTTGCGGGGAGCTAATTTGAGTGGTGCTAATTTGTCGGGAGCTAGCTTGCTGGAAGCGGATTTGCGCGGGGCGAATTTGAGTGGTGCTAATTTGTCGGGAGCTGGTTTGCTGCTGACTTCTCTGGCGGGAGCAAATTTAACAGGAACTAATTTATCCGAGGCTAATTTGATTGGGGCTAGTTTGAATGTTGCTAATTTAAATGAAGCGGCTTTGGGCGGCGCAATTTTGCCGAATGGAGCGACTCACAGTCGGGATTAATCGGGTTAACTGGGGATGGGGGAAGGGTATCGGGCCCCCCCAGGGGGGAAGGGTATCGGGCATTACCTATTACCTATTACCTATTCTCGATCGCTCCTCGATCGCTATCTGAAAATTTTTCGGTTTGCCTACTTGCCAAATTGGAGACATCGTGCTAAGGTTAAAAGGTTTGAGACTTAACATCAATAGAGGTAAAACCCCGCAGAATGAAACAATTGGGAACCCATCTGGTCGCTGATGCTTGGCAGTCTCCTGGAGACCTGCTCAACGATCCTGAACGTATCCGCCGCGCTATTCTCGATGCGATCGAAGCCGGAGGAGCTACTCTCATCGATTTGTGCGTACACCAGTTTAGTCCTCACGGAGTGACGGCTACTGCTACTTTGGCTGAGTCTCATATAGCAATCCATACTTGGCCTGAACACGGTTATTTTGCTGCGGATTTATTTTTCTGCGGTGCCGGCGACCCTCACAAGGCCATGAAGGTGCTACAGACAGCTTTGGAAGCTAAACAGGTAAAACTCACTGAGTTCACGCGCGGTTTCGAGCCAGGGGTGGGCATCTTAGGTTCTGCTTCTGAAGAACAGTATGCGCCTCGTTTGATAGAGACGAGTGCTGCTAGAGCATAACCAGCCAATTAGCGTAACTTTAACTATTTTATGCTATGTTTTGCTGAAAGTCCCACGGTTAGAACCGTGGGATTATTGTTTTGGAAATTTACTTTTTCATTAATAAAGGGCGGACAACTAAATAACCAGCGCCGAAAGCCGCAATCACAATTAGAAAAATGGCGATGGCTAACCACAATCCGCTTAAGTCTGACGCTTTTTTTGGTTGAGAACGCAAACGGTAAGGAGTTTCGGGTACTTCGGTAAATAATTTTTCGGGAAGTTTATCGGGCAGTTGTTCATCTAGGGAAGGGGCTGTGGGTTCGGCTGCTGCTATGGGAAAGGGGAAATTCACAGTGGGAGGGGCTGGATTTGGGGTAGATGTGTCGTTGGGTACGGAATAGTCAGCCGGGAATGGTAAAGATGCTAGGCGAGGGGATTCCACGCTGAGATTGAATTTTTTAACCGGAGTCATTTGAGGCATCCCAGTCTGGCTAACACTTTGAGCTGAATTGACCGCTTGCTGTAGATATATGGATGCTTGAACTACTGTTTCTACTTCTCGCCGCAGTTGTTGATTTTGTTGGACTAATTGCTGATTATGAGTTTTGAGAGAGTCAAGCATTGCTTGGGCCGATTGCAACTCGGCAGTGACTTCTCGGTAGAGGGAAATGGGTACTGATGGAGAGTAGTTATTTGAGTTGGCGGAGGAGTTATGGTCAGGTAAGGTAGTATTTTGCATAATTTATATATGGCGAGGGTGAGCTTTTTTTAGTTTAGCCTGAGAGTATTTGCAATTAGATCGATCGCCACACAATTCGTCAAGATATTTGTTACAGATATTGATAGTGAAGTTTAGTTAAATGTTAGCAGTTTCCACTGGCTCGCTATGAACAACCACCAAACAGAAGAAAGTATGTCACAAAAGTCAAGTACCGAAGAAATGAAATACGGGGAACGCCAGATTTTAGAAGGAGAGTTAATTACCTTCCCGAATCCGCGAGTCGGGCGACGTTACTCCATTAACATTACTTTACCGGAGTATACCTGCAAGTGTCCGTTTTCCGGCTATCCCGATTTTGCGACAATTCACGTCACCTACGTGCCCGACGAACGAGTAGTGGAATTGAAGGCGCTCAAGCTGTACATTAATAGTTATCGCGATCGCTACATTTCTCACGAAGAATCGATCAACCAAATTCTAGACGATTTCGTCGCCGCTTGCGCGCCACATTCAGCCACCATTAAAGGCGATTTTTCGCCACGGGGGAACGTGCACACCGTAATTGAGGTATCCCATCAGAAGTAGCAGGCACAACCTGTGCATTTATCGTTCCCAAGTACAGGCTTGGGAACCTTCCATGTTCTGATTTAAAATAAACGAAAAGATTCGAGAAATTTTTGAGCATTTTCAGGTTTTGAGGTAATGGCGACTAAGCCGTAAAGACGTCTGTCCACCAAAAATACCTGACCTACACCTACAGGTGCACTAGGGGAAAGGGACTGAAACTCAAATTCTTTTCCCGGATAACTACCCAGGGAAATATCGCGCACTTGCAGCAATTTGGCATTAGATCCGACCACAAATAAATCTACGGCATTATTTAAAGTGATTTTAATGTTATTATTAGTGAGGGCTAAATCTAAGTCGAAGTATTGCAGTAAATAAGTTTCTTGATTTTTTAAGATCGAGCGGTAGGTATGAACAATAATCTGATTTGAAAAAGTTTCTGCATTAATTTTGGTAGTTCCTGGTATGTCGATCGCAAACAAACCCTCAGCGGAACAAAAGGGCTGCCAATCCGGTTGAGCAAGTACGGCCGTCCTGGGAGCAGATTCAGCCTGGAGGGGACTAGCAAACTTGACAACAGACACAAATAATGTAGCAGTAACTAGGAATAAATGTAGGAAGTTCATTTTGGGAATAATTAGATTAGCCCGATGGATTTGCGCTAGCCTAGAACTATATCCGCAAACGGGGGATTTATGTTGAATATTATATTTGCTCAACGGCGAGGCCACTTGACAGGGCGATCGCCAACTAAAACCAGTAAAACCCATATACTCGCAACTGTAAATGCTTTGCTAGCAATCTGTCTGCTTGGGGCTGTCACAGGCTGCGCCAACAGCCCCAACAGCAAGGCGATGGAAGAATCCTTCGCCGCCGATCCCAAATTAAAAGAAAATCCCGTGGCTTTGGCTTCCCCCCAACCAGCGACACCAGTAGACACCAGCATCAACGCCCAACTCCCTCCCGATTTCCCAACAGAGATACCCCTCTATCCTAATGCTCAGTTGGTAGAAGTTACAGGGCCAAGCACCCCCTCAGAAAAAAATATACGACTGCGCTACGAAAGCACCGATCCGATTAATTCCATTCAGAATTTTTATCAGAATGAGTTTGGGCGTCGCAACTGGAAAATAGTGACTCCCCCAACCCCCGACGGACAAGGTTCTGTGGTAGCCCAGCAAGATAAATTGCGAGTAACAGTCTCACTTTCTCCTACTCAAAAATTAGGAGGTGCGACAGAATTTGTGATTGCATACGACAAAGCAAATGGGGAAATTGCCACCAATCCCCAACCTCAGAATTCCGATGCTAACCAATCTCCCTCACCAGCCCCAACTTCCTCTAATTCCGAAGCACCAACAGCCACATCATCTCCAGAGTCAAAAACCAAAAAAGTCAGCCAACAAGATAGCCAAATTCCTCAACAATTGCGGCAGTATGTAGCAGATTTAGCCTCATTGGAAGTGCTGAAAGTGCGATCGAAATCCGGTGCAAATTTAGAAACAGAAAACACCTTACCCGAACCGAACAAAATAGTCACCCGTCGGGAATATGCCCGCTGGTTAGTAGCTGCTAACAATCAAATTTATGCCAGCCGTCAAGCCAAACAAATTAGATTAGCAGTAGCATCAAGCGAACCAGCTTTTGCTGACATACCCAAAACAGACCCAGATTTTGCAGCAATTCAAGGTTTAGCAGAAGCTGGTTTAATTCCCAGTAGCATTTCCGGAGAAACTAAAGATATTAAATTTCGTCCCGATACACCTTTAACTCGCGAAGCAATGATTCTGTGGAAAGTACCTTTAGATACTCGTCAAGTTTTACCCACAGCTAACATTGATGCAGTGAAAGAAAAGTGGGGTTTTCAAGATGCTTCTAAGATTGATTCCCAAGCATCGCGAGCAGTTTTAGCAGATTTTAACAATGGAGATTTAGCCAATATTCGCCGGGTTTTTGGTTTCACAACATTGTTTCAACCAAAAAAATCGGTGACTCGCGCCGAAGCCGTGGCTAGTTTGTGGTATTTTGGCGTTCAAGATCAGGGATTATCCGCAAAAGATGCTGGGGAAGCCAAGTCTCAACCTACTCAGTAGCCACTGCTAAAAGCCGATATCTGTTAGATAGCCGATTTCTTTCAGAAGTCGGCTATCTGGCTATAGTATTTTTTTATATAATTTAAATTTGATTAGCCAAAATTCTATCTATTTTCACTCACCCTCCCTCGGAAAACTCTCAATATTATACCAATTTCATAAAGTAGCGCGACATAACTACCCCCCCCCAACCCCCCCTTACTAAGGGGGGCTTTGAACAGCATCTGTAGCAAATATTTATGAAATTGGTATTATTCCGGATCTGGCCCTAGCCACAAGGATAAATAGAGAAGAGTATTCAATTTCTGGGAGAGCGTTTTTTGATGTATAATCAGACCCCGTTTACCTTGATAAATTTGGCCAAATGTAGCTTAGTCCTGCGCCAGTTAGGTAGAAATTCTGCTAGTATGCAAGAGACAAGTCAAAAAATTGCTGATTATATTTATCAACATTTTTATAACTCCCAAAGCTCCCAAAATTCCTGTGTTTTAGTACGTCTTTTCAAAACCCATCCCTACGGAGAATTAGACGATTCATTGCAAGCATCTGCGCGTAGCTTGATGCACAATAAAATTCCCCCCTATGAAATGAAATGCTGGACGCTGTTAGCCTCCGCAGGAAAAGAACCTCAGTGTAATTATGCTGACGAAGCACCGAATATCGTCATTCCCTTAGTGAATGAAGAGTTGGTAGCTCAAATGCTGCCGATTTCAGAACGGATTCTAGAGTTAGGTTTGGATCTTCCTACCGTCCTGGGAATTGCTGATGAAAAAATGTTAGAAATGGAGTCAAAATTATTAAGTATTTTTTATATAGGCTCTGCCCCAAATAGCCCCTTTATTGCTGAACAAAATTCATTAGTTATTCCCTATGAAGTCAAATCTGTGTTGGGGATAGGTGGACTGCTACCTTCGGGAAGTTTATTTATGGTAGAGTTATTTTTCAACATAAAAATTTCCTTCAAAATAGCAGAAGTGTTAAATATTTTAGCCGTTGCCGTGAAAACCGCCCTGTTGCCTTTTGATGGGGAAGTAGTTTTTAATAACTCCCCAAACACCCCGATAGTTATTGCTAGTAACAAGATTGTTCCTAGGGAAATACTGGAAGCAAGTCAACTGATCGGCTTGAGTCGTGTGCTGGATTTTTATCAAGAGGAAATGGTCAGACACGCGAGTCGTTTGCAATCCATGATAGGAAAATTAAAGGACAAAGTTGACGAACGACATAAACAAGCTTTGTGAAAAGATGAGGATTTGAAAGTGGCTATTGTCACTCTAAGTCTGCCTACACCGACTAAGCAGACTTAGAGTTAAAGGGGCTATTTAAGTACGGGAGGCTAGGATTAAACCGTACCATTTATCTACGGGTATTTGTTTTTTTATTTGAAAGCCTAAACTTTCAATAACTTGTCTAGTTTCGGCGTGAGTATGTCCAGACCACAAGTGATATTCTAAAGAAAGATTTTCCACAAATTGCCAAATTTCTCTATCTTCAAATAAGGGCCATTCTGCACCTTCGCAGTCTATTTTAGCTAAATCTACTTTGCCACCGATGCGATCGATCGCCCTTTTCAAGGATACCATCGGTATATCGCCGTTTTCCGTGACAGTCGATCGCGTTTTTCCCGATACTTCCCGGAGATCCAGCACTACTTTACCATCTCTAGCGCCGATGGCTTCCATGAAATAGGCAAAACTGGCAATTTGAGACTGATTTTGGAGATACTTTTCCAAGTTAGGATTAGCTTCATAGGCGTGAATCACTGCTTGGGGAAATCGGTTGCGGGCGGCAATAGAAAACAATCCCACATTGGCTCCAATATCTATAATTTTTAGCAGGGATGGGGATAATTGTTCTAAGCCATAGCAGTCGTCTAAAAGCACTTCGATAAATTCTCCGTCCATGCCTTTTTCGGAAGGCAATTTAAGGGGTTGAGTCTTGCCTTGTACAATTAAACTATTGGGTAAACTAAACTTGGCTACTCTGGGGAATTTTATCCCCAATTTTTGGGCTCTAATTTTCCGTTTCAGGAGTTGCACAATTTTAGTGAATAGCATAATCAAGGGATAGCGACCTGTAGGGGTGGGTGGTAGAGCGACCTTGAAGATGTTGAGGACATTATTAATGGCTGAAATCATTGATGTTAGTGCTGCTTGGTGCTTGCTTATTGCTGATTGCTGCTTCGATACCAATAAACTCAAATTCAAAACTAGAATCTAGATAAGTGCACCCCGCGTTATTGTATATTAACCTGCGCTAGCCAACCAGAAAAATCAACAATGCTAGAGTTCGATCGACTTTTTCAAACCATCGCAGAATTAGTGATGCTATACTCCCCCAGCGGCGTGGAATCAGAAATTAATCAGGGGTTAATGGAAAAATTTGCAGCCCTGGGAGTGAATGCTTGGATCGATCGCGCCGATAATGTCATCGCCCTGATTCCGGGGCGCAATCGGCAAAAGTCGATCGCCATTACCGCCCACAAAGACGAAATCGGGGCGATTGTCAAAACCATCGGTAGCCAGGGGCGGGTGGAAGTTCGCAAATTAGGGGGCGCGTTTCCCTGGGTTTACGGCGAAGGTGTTGTCGATTTGTTGGGCGACAACCACACAATTAGCGGCATTCTCAGCTTCGGAAGCCGTCACGTCTCCCACGAATCCCCTCAAAAAGCTCAGCAGGAGGATGTTTCCCTCAAGTGGGAAGATGTGTGGATCGAAACTAAGTGTACTACTGAGGAATTAGCGGAGGCGGGAATTCGGCCCGGAACGCGGATGGTGGTGTCCAAGCACCGCAAACAGCCGATCCGCTTGAAGGATTGGATCGGGAGCTATACCCTGGATAACAAGGCTTCTGTGGCGATTTTGCTGGGTTTGGCGGAATGTTTGACCGAGCCTGCGGTGAATGTTTATTTGGTGGCTTCGGCGAAGGAGGAGGTTGGGGCGATCGGGGCTTTGTATTTCTCGCAGCGGCAGCCCTTGGATGCCCTGATTGCTTTGGAAATTTGCCCGCTGGCTCCAGAATACCCGATCGCCGACGGCGAAAATCCAGTGTTGCTGGTTCAGGACGGCTATGGGATTTATGATGAAGGGTTGAATCGGGAATTGCGCGTGGCGGCCGATCGGGCTGGTGTCCAGGTGCAGTTGGCCACAATTAGCGGTTTTGGTAGTGATGCTTCCATCGCCATGAAGTTCGGTCATGTGGCCCGTGCCGCTTGTTTGGCCTTCCCTACCCAGAACACCCACGGCTTTGAGATTGCTCATCTGGGGGCGATCGACAATTGTGCTCTGATTCTGAAAGCTTACTGTGACGAGCTTTCCGACGAGTGAGCAAAAAGTTAAAAAAAACTTTCTCAAAGTGGTTGACAAATCTAGAAAGATTAGTTAAGGTAATAAAGGTGCGGAACAAAAGCAAACGACGCGCCCCCATCGTCTAGAGGCCTAGGACACATCCCTTTCACGGATGCGACGGGGATTCGAATTCCCCTGGGGGTATTAAAAATCTAACTCCGATATCAAAACGATATAAAACAACCGAGGGGTGGGCAATAAGCCCGCCCTTGTTGCTATGAGCAAGACAGGAAAATTCTCAGAATTGTTGTTGGCAGCGATCGAGATAAATTGCAGCCACCCCATCAGCCGGATTTCCTAGCACACAATCCTCAAACAGTTGTGCCGCCTCAGTAAACCTTTCCTGATTGTACAAGATCCAGGCTCTTTCAAAAGCTGTTTTGGCGATCGCCTTAGCCTCCCGCACCTCCGGTAAATCGGCATTAAACACCTCATACACAGTCACCAACTCCGACTTACCTTTCACCTGAACTCGATCGATTAGCCGAATATCATAATCACTAGGAATTGTCAGCGCTGAAAAAGTATGATGACTAATTAACAGCGATATTCCATAATTTTTGGTCAATCCTTCCAGACGAGATGCCAAATTCACAGCATCACTAATCACGGTTCCATCCATCCGATTTTCGCCGCCCACAGTACCCAACATCAAAGAACCAGTATTAATCCCAATCCCAATTTTAATCGGCGCATAACCTCCTTCTTTCCTGATTAAATTGTATTCTCCCAGACTTTCTAGCATCGCAATTCCTGCTTTCACCGCATCATCCGCACTACCGCTAAACAAAGCCATAATCCCATCACCAATATATTTATCAATAAACCCATTACTCGCAGTAATACAAGGCTCCATCCGAATCAAATAATCATTGATAAACTTAAAATTATCTTGAGGTGTCATGCTCTCCGACAGCGCTGTGAAATCCCGAATATCCGCAAACAGCACCGACATTTTTTGCTGTACGTTGTCCCCCAATTTCACATCAACAATACTTTCGTATCCCAGTAAATGCAAAAATTGATGCGGCACAAACCTACCGTAGGCATCGGTTAGTTCAAATTCGGCATCCAGGGCTTTTTTTAAGTTGCGATTCAGTTGCGATAGTTCAGAAGTAAACTTTTCGCGCTCTCCTTCAATTTTTCGCCGTTCCGAAATGTCCTGAAACGCGATAATTGTATAGGAGATATTACCTTGGTTGTCAAAAATTGGAGTTCCCCAAGCTTCGATGGGAATCACCTTGTCCGCGCGGTGAATTTCTATATTGTCAGCGTTAGCATATTCTCCCCTCAATAGTTTCGGAATCGTAAAAATTTCTAAGTTATAATTTTGCTTAGTTCCTGCAATATAAATTTGATAATTTTGGACTAATTCCTCAATTGTATCTCCGGCTAAAACTCCTTGACCAAGTAACTGTTGGGCTACCTGATTGGCGTAGTAGGGTTGACCGTTGGCATCGGTGACAAACACGCCGACAGGCATTGCTTCTAGCAATTGGGACAGTCGGCTTTCGCTTTCACGTAACTGCGATTCCACTTGCAATAAAGTGGCATTTTTTACTTCCAAGCTATCGGTATAACTTTGGATTCTTTCAATCATTTTATTGAATGTATCGGCGAGATTTCCTAGTTCGTCTCTCGATTCTATGGGGACTCTAATATTTAAGTTTCCTGCTTTGAATTGACCAATTCTTTGAGTTAAAATAATAATTGGTTTAGCTAAGATTCGTGCTAAGACAATCGCCACGATGGTGACAAGGCTAGCAATAATTAGAGATAATATTAGTGCGGTGCGGGTTTGGGCTTCTATGGGGGCGAGAAATACTGACTGTGGCTGTACAAATAGGACGTACCAGGGGAGATTGTGTAAAGGTGCGATCGCCACTGCACTCAGTTGATTGTCTGTGGATGTTAGTCGCAACCTTAAAAAAGGTCGATCGAGAGCATTGTCTAAACCATGTTTTAATTCGGGCAAATTAGTGGACAATTCGTCCATAGGTAACTCCGGCAACCTGCTCTCAGCTTGCAATTTTTTTACCAAATCCGGTGGGAGAGGAACTACGGATTTGAAAATTAATTCCGGTTCCGTACCGTGGGCTAACCGAATATAATTTTCGTCTAGTAAAATAGCAAAGGATTTTTGACCGGCTAAACCAGTTTGTCGGGCGATGGACTGATCCAACACAGTCGCATTATATGATACTCGCAACAACCCCACCGCAACTCCTTGGCTGTTGCGAACTAAATTGCTAAAATAAATGTTAACTAAACCTGGTTTTTTTGCCGAAAGTCGCAAATTTGAAACATAGGGTAAACCGGTGTTCAAGGGTTGTTGAAAATAATCGCGGTTCGATTCATCTTTCCCGATATCCTCAGTATAAGTGTCTAATACATTTCTACCTTTGATGTCTAGCAGTGCATAGGAAAATATATTCACAGTATCTCGACGGCTGAGAGTATATAAAGTCTCTTCAACTACTTTTTTTCCCTCACTTTTAGCCCTAGACTTTGGGGGTAAACTCAGGTATTTTGAGAGTCCTGGTAACAGGGCTGCGACGCGGACGTCGTTGAGATTGACGGTGATGAAAGTGTCGATGCTGACAGCGGTTTGGGAGGCGATCGCAAATAGAGATTGTTCCGCATTTTTGGTTAATATTTGTTCAGTGGCGTGTTTGTCGATCGCCGCTAGCAACATTAGTGGAATTAGCGCCACTATTAAAAAGGAGACGATCAACTTTTTGCGTAAAGTATAAAGTTTTGGCAGTCGCAAAATTTGTAAGATTAGTGTAGAAAAGATGGACCCAGCAAAAAAGTTGACAACTTAAATGTTTGGCGGTTGCTATATCATCACAAAACCCAACTATTCAGAAATGCTAGGCAATTTAATATGAGCGGTTGTCTCTTCATGGTATGCACTAGAAAGATAAAATTGTCCCCCGGATATATCTATGATTTTTTTGACTATTTTTAATCCTAGTCCTAAACCTTGTTGCTCATAGGTACGGCGTTCAAATTGCATAAACGCTCCGATTTTGGAAATCTGTTCCTCTGTCATTCCCCTGCCGCGATCGGATATGGATAGATGAAATGCTCCCTTAATTAATTGACTACTTACCTTCACCGGTGTTAAGGGTGTAGAAAATTTCAAAGCATTTTCTAACAATTCGTCCACCATCCACTTCAAATTGTCCTCAGACACAGGGACATCTATATCTTCTAGCTCGCAAATCAAGTCATTTTGGCGATCGACTTTTTTTGCCTGTTCCCTAGCACAATTTTCTATGACTGATTTAGTAGCAGTGACTTGATTATTAGTTGGAGTTTTATCAATAGGTATTTGGCTGGTCATCAGTTCTAGCTTGATATAGATCAAAAACTTTTTGGTCAGCCTATCTAATCTCAGAGCAGACTGTTGAGCTAATAGTAAAAGTTCATGAATTTCTTCCTCACTCATGTCTTCACGATCGTCGAGCAACAATCCAATAACTCCGAAAATACCGTTTAAGGGTGTGTTCAATTCGTGAGGTAAACTGGAGGCTAAGTTACCGCTTAATTCATTCAGATTTTTTTGTAATAGGTCGATCGTATTTTCTTGGACTTTGGAAAGACTGCGGATTTTGTCATACTGTTGCTTGAGTCGCAACATGGAATAAACCCTAGCACGGAGTTCCAGACCACTGACGGGCTTGCTGATAAAATCATCGGCACCAGCCTTGATACATCGAGCCAGGTCTTCTTTGGCGCTCAAAGCTGTCACCATGATGATGGGAACACATTCCCATTGGGGCTGGGCTTTAATTCGCTGACAGACTTCCATACCATCCAAGTTTGGCATCATCACATCCATCAAGATCACATCCGGCTGGAATACATCCAGGGAGTTGAGGGCGACATGACCATTGGAAGCATAGTGCAAATCATATCCCCGATCGCTCAACAGCGCTTCAATCACATCAAAATTATCGGGTTCGTCGTCAACTACTAGAATAGAGGGCTGATTCATTTGTGCTGCTCCTTTTCTGGTGAATATTACTGAATTGCCGCTGCTAATTAGGTTAACCCAATTAGGGCTTGCTGAATAAGGATCGATTTTTCCGTTGAGTTCTCTAAATCTTCAAGCTGCGATTAACCAGCTAATTGAAAAATATTTTCATCTTGATTATTCAAAAATTTTATCTCAATTTCTTGAGCTGATAATGGCTTGGAAAATAAATATCCTTGACCAAATTCACAGCCAAGTTCCTGCAACCATTTAAGTTGTTTTCCTGTTTCTATACCTTCAGCCACAACGGCTAATCCCAGTTGATTGCTCAAAGCAATAATGGTACTCACAACCTGATAATTACGGTTGCCTTCCTGCATCTGATTTACAAAAGAGCGGTCGATTTTTAAATTATCCGCAGGCAAGCGATGGAGATAATTGAGCGATGAATATCCAGTGCCAAAGTCATCTATACTGACTTGAATTTGGCGTTCTTTTAATTGGGTCAATAAATCTATGGTTTTTGTGATATTTTTAATCAGCATACTCTCGGTAATTTCCAGAGTAATATAACTGCCATCTAAACCTGTTGCAGCAATGGTGCGGTCGATCTCCTGAATCAACAGAGGTTTACGCAGGTCTTGAGCGGAAAGATTAATACTGACCTTCAATGGAAATCGACTAGGAAACTGATTTTGCCAGCGAGCTAATTGTTTGCAAGCAGTGTGCAAGACCCAACTATCTAGCGGTACAATCAACCCCGTTTCTTCTGCAATAGGAACAAAGTCTAGGGGAGAAATTAAACCACGAGTGGGATGTTGCCAACGTACCAAAGCCTCAAATCCCACCAGGCGATCGCCTCTGATGTCAACAATTGGCTGATAGTACACAACAAACTCTTCTCGTTCGATCGCCCTACGGATATCGTTTTCCAGAGTTAGCCTGTTGACAGCTTGAGTGTGCATGGTGGCATCAAAAATTTTGTAAGAATTTCTGCCTTGAGCCTTAGCCCGATACATGGCAATATCCGCATCTCGAATCAAATCCGAAGCTTGATAGTAATTTTTATGCCCTAAAACAATGCCGATACTAGCACTGATAAACGTTTCATAGCCATTAATCGTGAGGGGGTTTTGAAATTCTTTCTGAATTCGCTCAGTAATTTGAATAACTTCTTCAATACCCGCCACATCTTCCAGCAAAATTACAAATTCATCACCACCAAGTCGAGCGATTAAATCTGCATCCTGTAGATAATTTTTGAGTTTTTGAGCAATATTCGTGAGCAATAGGTCTCCAGCTAAGTGTCCTAAGCTGTCATTGATTACTTTAAAGCGATCGAGGTCGAGAAACAAGACAGCATAAAAATAGTCTTTCAATCGCATAGCTCGATTAATAGCTAATTCGAGCCGCTCCACCAACAGAGTCCGATTTGGCAAATCTGTCAAGGGATCGTGCAAGGCATTGTGTATAATCAGTTCTGCCTTTGCCTTAAGTTCCGTGGTTCGTTCTGCAACCTGTTGTTCCAATTCCGTATTGCGATGCTTGAGGAAATAGAGTTTTTCAGCTTCTAAGATTGCTTGCCGCCTCAAAGAAGCTTGCAAGTCATCGTAGTGTTTTTTAATTCGCAGCATGGAGTTGACTCTGGCGCGCAGTTCCAGACCACTGACGGGTTTGCTAATAAAATCATCAGCACCAGCCTTGAGACATCGGGCCAAGTCTTCTTTGGCACTTAAGGCTGTGACTATGATGATCGGAACCGACTCCCATTGTGGCAAAGCTTTAATCCGCTGACAGACTTCAATACCATCCAAATCTGGCATCATCACATCCATCAAGATGACATCGGGTCGGAATACGTCTAGGGAGTCGATCGCAAATTGACCGCTAGAGGCATAGTACAAATCATATTCCCGATCGCTCAACAGCGCTTGAATCACATCAAAATTATCGGGTTCATCGTCAACTACTAAAACAGATGGGTGATTCATTTCTGACTATCCTGTGCTTCTAACAATAGTTGAATTGTGCTGGCCAATTGCTTGAGTTTAACCGGCTTAGTGAGATCATCACTAGCCCCAGCTTCTAGACATCGTTCGCGATCGCCCGTCATGGCCAATGCTGTCAAGGCGATAATCGGAATATGCGCAAATTGGCGATCGCTGCGGATCTGCCTCATTGCCTCAAGACCGTCCATTTCCGGCATTTGGACAGCAATTAAAATTAAATCAGGAACTTGGGCCTTAGTGGCGGCGATCGCCTCTAAACCATTGTTCGCCAAAACAATCCGATATCCTTTCGCCTCCAAGTAACTAGAAAGCGTACTTATATTAGCTTCATTATCTTCGGCCAACAGGATTAGTGGAGACAGTTGTGTAACAGTCTCGCTGGGCATAGGTTCCGGGGGTGAAGCACTCAGATGCTCAGGTACAGGAAGGGGTAAATCCCCACAGGGCAAATCGAAACTAAAACAACTACCAACACCTAATTCACTCTGGACAGCCACATTTCCTCCGTGCATTTCCACTATCTGTTTCAGTTGAATAGCGTTAGGAATTTCGATCCGTTCGCGGTCGCAATTAGTCAAGTCTATTGTTTCTGCGATTTTAGTTTTTGAATTAGAATATTTTTTCATTAGTTAAGCTCTTTAGTTGCTAATAATTCATGAATAGCATTTGCTAGTTGCTTGAGTTTAATCGGCTTAGTGAGATAGTCATTGGCGCCCGCTTCTAGACATCGTTCCCGATCGCCCGCCATCGCCAATGCAGTCAAGGCAATAATCGGAATATTTGCCAATTGGCGATCGCTGCGAATCAGCTCAATCGCCTCAAAACCATCCATTCCTGGCATTTGGATATCCATCAAAATGATGTCGGGAAGAGATGATTTAGTGAGGGCGATCGCCTCTGCACCATTTTTCGCCACCACAATCCCATACCCTTTAGCCATCAGATAGCCAGAAATGGTACTGATATTTGCTTCATTATCTTCTGCCAATAGGATTTGTCGAGATGTTTCAGACTCTTTTTGGCCGTCCATCGATGCTGATGGTGCGAGAATCGGAGATTGAGAAATCAGTATCGGCAAATTGCCAGCGGGTAAGTCGAAACTAAAACAACTACCCACACCCACCTCACTCGTCACCGAAACTGTTCCCCCATGCTTTTCCACCATCCGCTTCACCAGAGACAAACCCAAGCCAGTACCCATGTACTGACGATTCAGAGCACTATCAATTTGCACAAAAGGCTGAAACAACTTCTGAATATTTTCCGCTGTGATACCGATCCCCGTATCACTCACAGCAAACCGAATTGAACTGGATCTAGTGGGATAATTTGGGAGTGTTGAGACCATTTCGGTTTGTGCGATTGTCACCTCCAAAGTCACGCTGCCACCTTCGTGAGTAAACTTAATCGCATTATTCAGCAAATTAATCAAAACTTGTCGAATGCGACGTTCATCGACTAATAATTCGGGGAGGATATCGGGAATTCTCACCTGAATTTTAATCCGTTTTTGTAAAGCTTGTTGTTTCACAAAACTTAAACTGGACTGACACAAATTATCTATGGATGTGGGACTAGAATTTAGTTCTATTTGTCCCGATTCTATTTTGGCAAGGTCGAGGATATCATTGATTAATGATAAAAGATGAGTGCCACTATTTTCAATAGTTTGCAAAGCCCGTATTTGTCCCTCATTAATCGAGCCAAATATCTGTTCCTGCAAAGCCTCCGTCATTCCCAAAATCGCATTCATAGGCGTGCGTAATTCGTGGCTCATATTCGCCAAAAATTCATCCTTGAGACGAGTAGCGCGAGCTAGTTCTTGGTTAGAAATAGCCAGTTTTTGATTGGTTTCAGTAAGTCTGGCTTCTGCTTGCTTGCGATCGCTAATATCATAATTAATTCCAATCATCCGTTGGGGTTCTCCTTGGGAGTTGCGCTGAATCAGGGCGTAGGCTTTGATAAATTTCACCGTACCATCGGGCCACACCACCCGAAATTCCGTATCAAAATCTCTGATTCCAGCCCGTGATTCCTCGCTCACAGTCCGCGTCGCCAAGATATCATCGGGATGTATGCCCGCTTCCCATGCTTGATAAGCACCGCCAAAATCCGAGGCTGTGACGCCATAGAGTTCGTACATTCGATCGTCCCAGATCAGGCGATCGTTGACAATATCCCAATCCCAAATCCCAATTTGAGCCGACTTCAGCGCCAATTCCAACCTGTCTGACAAACTGGACAACTGCTCTTGGGCACGCTTGCGATCGCTAATATCAGTGCGGATAGCCAAGTATTGAAAAGGTTTACCGTCCGCATCCAGGTAAGGCACAATCGTAGTATCAATCCAGTAGAAACTACCATCCTTTGCCCGGTTGAGAATCTCGCCCCGCCAGATTTCCCCATTCCGTAGAGTTCGCCACATTTCCTCAAAAAATTCAGGAGAATGATGGCCAGCATTCAACAGCCGATAGGTATTCCCGATCGACTCCCCTCGACTATATTGAAAAATCTCGCAGAATCGATCGTTAACATAGGTAATTTTGCCCTCAGCATCAGTAATCGCCACAATTGCTGACTCATCCAAGGCATATTTAAAGTCGGATAATTCCTTGAGAGTATCCTTCAGTCTGGCTTCGGCTTGTTTGCGTTCCGTAATATTCCGAAAAATTCCCCGCATCGCGATGGGTTTGCCATTTTCCAACCGACAATTGACATTTCCTTCAACTACAATTGTCCTACGATATTTCGTCAAAAACTTAAGTTCAATACTGGTGCAAGGCACGCCATCAAATAGCTGTTCCATCATGACTTGGCAGTTAACAAAACTGTCTGGATGGATGATTTCAAACAAAAACAACTCCTGTAGATCGGCATCGGTATAGCCCAGAGTTTCTTTCCAGGCAGAATTCACAAACAAAATTTGCCCTAGGGGGGAAACGCTTTGAATCAAATCCGTAGCATTGTCAAATAAATCATACAATTGAGCTTCCCGTTCTTGGAGTTCCGCAGTGCGTAGTGCCACCCTCGCTTCTAGAGATTGATTCAGTTGCAGTAGGTCTGCTTCTGCCTGCTTGCGATCGGTAATATTCATACTCGTACCCACAATCCGATAAATGCGATCGCAATTATCTCGAATTGGAGTCAACGTCGTAATCCACCAAGTAATTTCCCCCTTAAAATTCAGACATTCTTCATAGCAAATAGGAAATCCCGCCTTAAGGCAATCGGCATAGCGTTCTCGGATTTCGGGTAAGGGCTTTTTGCCTCGCACATCAGCAGTCAATGTCTGAGTTAAACGCTCGCAGGCAGGGTTGAATTCGAGAAAATAAAATTCTCCATCCGGCAAAACATCCACAGTAAAAACTGCCTGTTCTATGCCTTCATAAATGCTGCGTAAAAACTGCTCTTTCTCCCGCAAAGATTCTTCAGCCAGTTTGAGTTCTGTCAAATCGCGGGCGTTGACTGTCACGCCAGAAATCGTGCCGTCAGCCGATCGATAGGGCCCGTAGCTGACACTGATAAAGCGGGGTTCCGGGTGATTAAACTCATAAACCCATGCTTCATATTGTTGAATTTCTCCCCCAAGACATCGATCGAGATGGGGCTTCATAATCGTTTGGAACATGGTTTCGCCGTGCAAATCAGCCACCGAATGTCCAACTATTTCCTCCCAAGACTTACCACTACGCTCTAAATAAGTGCGGTTAACCAGGCGATAAATATAATTACGATCGACTAAAGCAATGCGATCGGGTGTCGTAGAAACAATCCCCTCATACTGTCGCAGAAACCTCTCATTAGCTTTGCGATCGCTAATATCCTCTGCTACCCCAGAAATCTGCACCACCGCTCCCGAATCATCCTTAATCGTAAAGCCCCGATCGCGAATCCAGCGCACAGAACCATCAGGCAGCACAATCCGGTACTCCACCTCATAATGGTTTGTGGATAATAATTGCATAAACTCCCTGCTGACATATTCGCGATCGTCAGGGTGGAGTGCTTCTAGCCATCCCAGAAAGTTTTGATAAAGAGGTTCAGCAGCACGCCCCCAGATTTTTTCATAACCCGAACTAATATAAATTGCTTTACCAAGTTGCGGATCTGCTAACCAAAATACATCCTCAATCGTTTCAGTAATCAAACGATAATTTTCTTGACTCTTGCGTAACTGCAATTCCATCTGTCGTCTTTCTGCTAGTTCTTCTTGTAGCTGACTGTGCAGTTCTGCTTGCTGAATGGCGATCGCCAATTGCACAGCTATCTCCTCCAACAAACTCAGATCGTTAGGATACCAAGCACGATAGCTTTCGCAGTGATGCCCGATTAACAATCCCCACAATTTTTCCGACACCAAAATTGGTACTACTAGATTAGATTTTACCTGATATTGCTCTAACAATTGCACATGACATGGTGTATAACCCGCCGTATAAATATTATCAACAGCAATGGTTTTTCCGCTTTGATAAATAACTTCAGCCCTTGCTTTAAAATAAGAATCATTTATGCGATCGTTAATAGAAGTGCGCCAAATAGCCTCCACCGACTCTGCCACCACCACACCAGTCCAATCCGGTTCAAACCGATAGATTAACAGTCGATCGCACTCCAAAAACTCTCGTACCGCCTTCACCGCAGTATCCAAAATCTCCGGCAAATCTAAAGAAGCTCGAATCTGTGAAGCGATGGTGACAATCAGTTTTTCCCGCCTCACCGTTGTCGCGAGTGCGGCAGTTCGCTCCTCTATTTGGCGATCTAATTCGACGGTGCGATTCTCCAACAATGCTATTTTTTCCGCCTCCAATTTGGATACCTTATCATCTAAAACCTCAGCTAATTTATAAAGTTCCAGGGGATTCAAAACTTGCAAAATACTTGTCTGGGTGACAATACCCAAAAGTTCACCAAACACCCCTGTCACCGCCAATCTGCGGACTAACCGCTGTTCCATAATCTGCTGCACATCCCACAGAGAATCATCAGGTTTCACCGTAAAAATCGGCGTACTCATCACCGATTGGGCTTGACAAATTTCCAGGTTTAAATTTAAGGCTTGAAATTGGACGAGATCGCGCTCAGTCACAATACCAATGGGGATTTGCTGTTGTTGGCGATCGCCTCCTATTTGTGGTTCCACAATCATGACGGAACTAACTCGATTTTGGGCCATCAATTGAGCGATATTGAGCATAAAAACATCCGCGCTAGCACAAATTATTTCCGTCGCCATCACTTCAGAAACCAGCCGTATTCGCAACAAGTCAATGGGGCGCGATGCTTTCCGCAAACTCTCGTGAGTCACAAGTCCCACCAATTGATTTTCGTCGTCTAGAATAGGCAAATGGCGAATATGATGTTGCTGAACCAGATTTACCGCCAGAAACAAATCTGTGAACACAGATTCGCGCATAGTCACCACCCCAGATGCCATCACTGCGGTAATATTAATACCTTCCAAACAGCAATTATTGGCACTGAGTCGCACAATATCTCGTTCTGTAACAATTCCCAGCAACTGCCCACCTTCCACAACCAAAACGCAACTCGATCGCGCTTCCATACACAATTGATCTCCTTGGATATCCGCGCTTTGGGAAGTCGCACAAAGGGTACGAACACCGCTCATTTGGGCGATCGCCTCCATCACCGTCGTATCGGGTGAAACTGTCAGTGGATTGCGGATGATGGCAGATTTTAATTCAGTTTGTGTCAGGACGGTGGTAGATGTCATATCGATTTTAAATTGGGTATTTTAGATTTTAAATTTTAGATTTTTTCAATTTGTATCGTCAGGTGATTTAACCGCGAAGGCGCGTTCGGCGAAGCCGTTCCCGTAGGGTAGGACGCGAAGTTCGAGAAGAGGGAGTTTAATACAGGACGATGAAGAGAGGATTTGATATAACTTCTTACTTCATTAACTACTTTCCATGGGCGATGATGCTAATAGATCCTGAATAGTGCTAACTAATTGCTTTAATTTTACAGGCTTAGTCAAATAGTGATTTGCCCCAGCTTGTAGACATCGTTCCCCATCGCGCGCCATCGCCAATGTAGTCCAGACAATAATCGGAATATTCGCAAGTTGGCGATCGCTGCGGATTTTCCCAATCGCATCAACAGCATCCATTTCCGGCATCTGAATATCCATCATCATTAAGTCAGGAATCGATGATTTAGTGAGGGCGATCGCCTCGGCAATATTTTTCGCCACCACCATCTGATATCCCTTAGCTTTTAAGTAGCCATAAATTGTATTAACATTCGCTTGATTATCATCCACCAACAATAGCAAAGGCGCAGTTGTTACTGCAACCTTTTCCCTCAAACTACCTTCCAAATTAGGCATTTTTGCATCCACAGACTGAGAAACCAGCAGGGGCAAATTGCCTGCGGGTATATGGAAACTAAAACAACTACCCACACCAACCTCACTCGTCACCGAAACAGTTCCCCCGTGCATAGATACCATCCGCTTCACCAGAGACAAGCCCAAACCAGTACCCATATACTGACGATTTAATGCACTATCGATTTGCACAAAAGGCTGAAACAACTTCTGAATATTTTCCGCTGTGATACCGATACCAGTATCACTCACGGCAAACCGAATTGAACTTGCTCTAGTTGGATAATTTGCCTGGGTGGGTAATATTTCGCCTGGTTCGATTGTCACCTCCAAAATCACGCTACCACCTTCTGGAGTAAACTTAATCGCATTATTGAGCAAGTTAATCAAAACTTGTCGAATCCGGCGTTCATCCAGCACTATTTCTGGGAGGCGATCGGGAATTTTTACCTGAAGTTTAATCCGTTTTTGTAAAGCTTGTTGTTTCACAAAACTCAAACTCGACTGGCACAAATTATCCACGGCTGTGGGATTACAATTTAATTCTACCTGGCCCGATTCTATTTTGGCAAGATCGAGAATATCATTGATTAATGATAAAAGATGATTTCCACTATGATCGACAGTTTGCAAAGCTCGTATTTGTCGCTCGTTAATCGTACCAAAAATCTCATCCTGCAAAGCCTCTGTCATCCCCAAAATAGCGTTCAGGGGAGTTCGCAATTCATGGCTCATGTTCGCCAGAAATTCATCCTTTAGACGAGTAGCGCGGGCAAGTTCTTGGTTGGAAATAGCCAACTCTTGATTAATTTCAGTAAGTTTTGTTTCTGCTTGTTGCCGTTCCTGTAACTCCCTTTGCAACCGCTCAAAAAGATTGGCCTGCTGAATGCCGATCGCCAATTGGTTGGCAATTTGCTTAACTAAATTAATCTCAGACTCTCTCCAATAGCGGGGTCTAGAACATTGATGGATGCACAACAATCCCCACAAATTCGCTCCATCTAATAATGGCACCGCCAGATTCGCCCGCACCTGAAATTTTGCCAAAATATTGATGTGACATTCTGTCAGTCCAGAATCATAGATGTCACTAACTTTCTGAATTCTACCCTGGTGATAGTAAACAGCGTACTGTTCGCCGAAGCAACGATCGTGAATTTTATCCGCCATCACAGAATCAAATCCTGCTACCACAGATTCCGCCACAAACTCACCCTCATTAAAGTTAGAATTGGAAGCAAACTGAAAAATGCCCACTCGCTCGGCATCAATTAAATGACGAATATCCTCCGTAGCCCTGGCAAAAATAGTTTGTAAATCCAGGGATTCACGGATACGTTGGGTTATTTCCCTCAGCAAAGATTCGGTTTCCACTTGTCTGTGAATCACCAAATCTTTGGCTTGTCTTTCTTTTAGCTCTAATTGCAATTGTTGATACAAATTAGATTGTTGAATAGCGATGGATAATTGGTTAGAAAGTTGTTTCATCAAATCAATTTCCCAGTTTTGCCAGTCACGAGACTCCTCGCACTGATGAGCGATTAATAATCCCCAAAGTTCCTGTTTATCCACAATGGGTAATACCAGTTTTGCCCTGACTTTGATTTGCCTTAAAAAATCTACCAAACAAGGCAAAATAGACTCTGTTTCTCGATCGCTCAAAGCATAAATTCTGCCATCTAAGTATCGCTGATAGTTCTCCTGGGGGAAATTTTCTTCGGGAAAATTTAGATTGATAAGTTTCAGACAATGCGGTGCAACGGATTCCGCAATCGCAGCCCCTGTACCACTGGGATAGACACGATAGATCAAAACTCTGTCTACCTTCAAAATCTGGCGCACTTCTGCCACTGCTGTATTCAGAATTTCTTTGAGATTCAGAGAAGCCCGTATCCGCTGAGTGATGAAGGTAAGGATGCGTTCCTGTTCTGCTTGTTGTTTCAACCGAATTTCCGCTAATTTGCGATGGGTAATATCCTGAAAAGTACCAAGTAATCCGACTATTTCGCCCTTGATGTTTCGCAGAGGAATCTTATTAGTTTCCATCCAAATTGTCGAACCGTCAGCATGAAGCATTGTCTTGATAATTCCCAGTTTAGCTATACCTAATTTCATGACTTCTGCATCATCAGTGCGACCAAAAATTGCTTCCCTTAGTCCCCAGTCAAAATCCTCATCAGTCTTGCCTACAATTTCCTCTGGAGAGGCTAAACCACCCACCAGGGCAAAATATAAATTGCCACCTAAAAAAACAAATTCTCGATTCTTCCAAAATACTCCCAGGGGAAAAGTATTGAGAACTGTTTGCAAAAATTGCTTGGATTCGCGCAAAGCTTCTTCTGCTAAGAAGCGTTCGGTAATATCCTGTCCCAGACCAATGCTAGAACCGTTAGATAAACGAATTTGAGACCAGCTAGTAATCAACTTTCGGCCGTCGCGCACCTGAGTTTCAAAATCTTGCCAACTAGAATCAGCCCGAATCATGTGAGCGACTACCTTGCGATAATCATCAACATTGGGATAGCAGGATGCTAGAACATCAATTTGGTTGTATTCTTCCTGGTGCCAACCAATTAGCCTCTCCATTTCTGGGTTAATCATCACTGTTTCCCCAGTGGCTGAAAACAAACCAATCATTAAGGGAATGCGATCGAAAATAGTTTGAAGTGTTTCCTTCTGTTGGCGCAACTGTTCCTCAGCTAATTTGCGATCGCTAATATCCATCACAATGCCAAACAATCGGACAAGCTGACCATCAGCATTGTAAACCGTTTGTCCCTTAGCAAAAATCCAACCTATGGAGCCATTAGCTCGGATAATTTTCTGGTCGATTTCGTAGTGTTTACCACCTAGTTGCATAACTCCTTTGATGGTTTTACGATGATAGGCCCAGTCTGAGGGATGGAAATGCTGTCTGAGTTGCTCAAAAGTAAGTTCCTGATGATGAATCTCTAATCCCAAAATCTCGAAAATCTCAGGAGAACCAGTAATCTTGGACTCGGCCAAATCAATTTCCCAATGGCCAAGACGAGCAATGTGTTGAGCTTGCTGTAGGCGAGATTCACTGCGATGTACTTCTAGCGTCCGTTGTTCTACCCTTTGTTCTAATTCTTGATTGAGTTGGGACAGTGCTTCTTCCGCCCGTTTGCGATCGCTAATATCAGTAATTGTGCCGATATAACCCACAATCTGCCCGTCTTCGTCCCTTTCTGCCGATGCTTGTCCAAACACCCAACTGAAAGTCCCATCCGATCGCCCAAAGCGGTACTCTAACTTAAAAGGGCGATGTTCTAGGGCCGATTGATACCACTCGGCGCTAATCCTGTCCCGATCCTCTGGATGCAAGCCTTGAATCCAACTCTTACCCAATGCTTCATCGGATGTAAGTCCAGCAATTTCACACCAGCGATCGTTGACAAACAAGCAATTACCGCTAGTATCCGTGCGGAAAATCCCCACGGGAGCAGATTGAGCCAAAGTCGCAAAACGTTTTTCGCTTTCTCGCAAATCGGCCTCCACCCGTCGTCTTTCTGCCAACTCTCTTTGTACCTGTTGGTAAGCCGTTCCCTGTTGAATGGCAATTTCTAGTTGTGTAGCCAACTGTTGCAGGAGAGTAATTTCTGTTGTTTGCCAATGGCGGGGGGCCCGGCTTTCGGCAACGCAAAGCAAGCCCCAGAGGGTTTCTGCTTGGAAAATCGGTACTAAAATTTTGGCTCTAATTTCCAAATCTTCTAATAGTTGACGGTGGCAATCGCTGATTGGGGCAGTGTAGATATCGTCTACTACTCGAATCATTCCGCTGCGCCATTTTCCCTGCCAATCCAAACAATTGTCGTGAATATCTTTGCTTTGATTTGCTGTTTGCTTATCTGCGACGGATTCTACTAGGACAATCACGCTGGCATCTGCTTGAAACTGCCAGATGTCAGCCCGATCGCAATTTAAGAGCGATCGCACTTCTGTGACTGTGGTATTGAGGATTTCTGATAAATCTAGGGAGGATCGAATCTGGGAAGAGATGGTAGCAATCAGTTGTTTTTGCTCTGATTCTGCCTTCATGGCAGCAGTGCGCTCCGATACTTGCTGCTCTAGTTCAATATTCCGATTTTCCAGCAGTGCTACTTTTTCTGCTTCTAGTCGTAACACCTTTTTTTCTAAAAATTCTGCTAATTTATATACTTCGATCGGGTTTAGCGCCTGCAAAATACTGGTCTGAGTTACAATTCCCAACAATTCACCTTCTTTGCCAGTCACCGCCAATCTGCGGACTAACCGTTGTTCCATGATTTGCTGTACAGTCCACAGAGAATCTTCTGAACTCACCGCAAAAATTGGGGTGCTCATCACAGATTTTGCCAGACAGGTTTCTAAGTTTAGGTTTAAAGCCTGAAATTGTACGATGTCGCGCTCAGTCACAATCCCGATGGGAATCTGCTGTTTTTGGCGATCGCCTCCTACCTTTTCTTCGATAATCATCACCGAACTGACTCGATTTTGGGCCATCAATTCGACGATGTTCATCATAGAAACATCAGGATTGGCGCAAATCACATCAGAGGTCATCACTTCTACTGCCAGGCGCAATCGTAACAAATCTACCGGGCGCGATGTTTGTCGCAAACTCTCGTGGGTCAAAATTCCCACCAGTCGATTTTGGTCATCGATCACTGGTAAATGGCGGATCTGATATTGCTGAAGCAGATTCAGCGCCAAAAACAAATCGGTGAAGGCAGATGCGCCGATAGTGACCACCCCAGATGTCATTGCCTCACGGATCGGAACGCTATCTAAGGAACGTTTTTGGGTACTGAGGCGCACAATATCTCGTTCTGTGAGAATTCCCAGCAACTGATGATCTTGGACAATTAAGACGCAGCTCGATCGCGCCTCTACATGGAGTTCGTCAAGTTGGCGATCGGCGGTTTTGGAGGTTGAGCAAATGGTACGGACGCCGCTCATCTGGGCGATCGCTTCCATCACTGTGGTATCGGGTGCAACCATCAGCGGATTGCGGATGATCGCGGATGTTAGTTCGGCTGGGGTCAGGGCTGTGGCAGGTTTCAGCATTTTTCAAGGAAACTGTGCTTTAACCAATTATTACAGAATTGACAGTCCCCGGTCTAAAGATTCGGAGATTGTTAAGACTTTTTTGCCTTAATATCCCTAGGTTTAAGATTTATTTTTATGCTAGGCGATCTAGTTTTTCTTTCAGCAACAAATCCACAAAAGAACGTATCAAAAACAAACTGCCGAATCCTGACACCACAAAAGCGGCGATCGCCTCCCTCGCATATCCACCCTTGAGCAACACTGTCCCTGCTACCAGCACAAAACCTGTCACACAGGCATAGAGCAGAGTTTTCAAGGCTAAATAAATGCGTTTTAGGGCGCGCTCGTTCTCTATGTTTCGCACTCTAATTTGCAATTCCCCATCCAGAATCCGCTGCTCTAAACGTTTGAACAAAACTTCTGATTTGCTCGGTTGCTGCAATTTATATCTAATCAAATCTCGCGCTTGTCTTGCCAGTTCTCCCACCGCATTTCCTTTACCTTTACTAATCGCAATACTCTTGACAAAAGGCTGAGCAGATGCTAGGAAATTATAATTTGGGTCGAGGGTTCTGGCAATGCCATCGAGGGTAGTCACTGACTTGAGAATAAACATCATTTGTGCAGGCATACGAAATGGTTGCTGCTCGAACATGATGTACAATTCGTTTTTAATCTCGTTAAAGGCTTGAAAGTCGATCGGCTTATCAATAAACTTATCCAACAGAAAAGTAATCAGTCGGCGCACCGGCATCAGATCCGGCATCGGCTCCACTAAGCCGATGGTCATTAAAGTATCGAGTACCTCCTCAGTATCCTTTCTCATCACAGCAAAAAAAGTCTTCACCATCTGGTCTTTGTCCAAAGACTTAACCTCTGCCATCATCCCAAAATCATAAAAAATTAAACAACCATCTTCCGTGACGGCTAAATTTCCGGGATGGGGGTCTGCTTGAAAAAAACCGTCAATCAACAACTGTTTCAAGTAACAGCAAATTCCCAGTTGATTGAGCTTGACAATATCTACTCCTATGGCCTCTAAACTAAGGCGGTCATCGACTTTAATACCAGGGGCGTATTGTACAGTCAGCACTTTTTTGGTAGTGTATTGCCAATATACTTTCGGCACAATAATCCGAGGATATCCTTGAAAATTCTTGCCAAAGCGATCGGCATTTTTGCCTTCTTGTATATAGTCAATTTCTTGATATAAAATCTTAAAAAACTCATGATAAATAGATTCCAGGTCGTACTTGCGAATCCCAGGAAAATACTTATTGCATAAATTCATCACTTGACGAACGGCTTTGACATCCAAGTCAAATAATTTTTCCAATCCGGGGCGCTGCACTTTGACAACTACATCTTCTCCCGTGTGGAGTCTAGCTTTGTGCACCTGTCCGAGACTGGCGGCGGCAATGGGACAAGGGTCAAAATCGCGATACAAAGCATAAATATCTTTGCCCAACTCTGATTCGATCAGGGCGATCGCCTCTTCGGAACTAAACTCCGGCACCCGGTCTTGTAATTGTTCGAGTTCCTTGACGTACTCCAGGGGGAGCAAATCACCCCTAGTGGAGAGGGACTGTCCGATTTTGATAAAAGTCGGGCCCAAATGCAACAAAGTATTGACTAACCAATGGGCGCGAATTCTTCTAGTATGGGCAGATTTGTTTTGCAGCAGTCCATCCCACCACAGACAAAATATAAACTTGGCGGCGGCTGCAAAAACATCTATTTGTCGTGCTAACGGTGAATATTGAGAACGTTGCCAACGTAGGGTTTTCGGTGCAGCTTTGATGAGCATAATAAGGGAGATTCCATCGCGGTTTAGGAGTATCTACCCCCTGGAAATTGGGGTAAATTCAGAGTAAAAGATGTACGCCACAACGGATCGTTTTCCAAAATCTCTGACGGACTACTAGAGACCTCAATAGTACCATTCAAGTGCTGTACTAAACACTTTACCAGAGCTAGACCCAAACCCGTACCAGGGATAGCTTGCTGAGTAATACCTGTTCCACGGCGGAATTTTTCAAAGATGTGGGGTAAATCAGCAGCAGAAATCCCACCTCCAAAATTTGAAATTTTCATGACAATGTTGCCACTTGCTTGAGATATTTCCAACGTCACCTCAGTTCCAGCAGCGGAGTATTTGCCGGCATTGGTCAAAAGTTCCAACAAGATGCGATGGAGACTATCCTTGTCTGTTTCCAAGCGAGGTAATGGTTTCGATAAATCTTGAGCCAAAGTTAATCCCTTAGAGGCCCACTTTTGCTCAAAATCCTCAGCCAAATCTTGAATTAGACTCTTAAGAGAGACCGGAACTAGAAACATGGGAGCTTGTTGAGCATCAAGCTGTTTGAGTGCTAGCAAATCGCTAACCAAGTCTGTTTCTTTAGAACACTGCTGCTCTAGAATATCCAGATATTTAATCCGACTCTGCAAGGGCTGGTCTGCTTGTTTTAGCATCATAATTGCTAGCTTCATGATCGTCAAAGGAGTGCGTAACTCGTGACTGACAACGCTCAGAAACTCGTCTTGGAGCAGCCTTAACTTGCGTATTTGCTCTAATTGATTGGCTGATTGTTCGTGCAGTTTTTCCTGCACATCTAGACTCTTTCCTAATTGAGTGTTTCTATATTCTAGCTGAGTTTGCAGTTCTTGGAATGTCTCAAACTCAAGTATAGCCCTGGTGACTTGAGTGGCGATTGATTCCAAAACTTCTAATTCTGCAATTTGCCAAGTGCGAGGTTCCGAGTGTTGCAATAGCAAGAAACCCAAGACTGTTTCCTGTTTCCGGGTACTTATGAGGGGAACCAGCACCAAGGAGCGAGTGTCCTGAAGTTTCAAGATTTCTACTGAGTTTTGCGGTTCCTGGCTGATTATTTCCCCTGCATCAGCTAAGGCGAAGGATTGGGGGGCGCTATGGAATGCTGACTGGCACAAACTTGATTCCGATATGCTAAAATTCCTAATATTTTTGGATAGTGAGTTTGTGATTTTGGGTTTATTATTCGTAGTTTTATATTTATTTTTTGTTTGATGTGTCGAGTTTTTTGGGGATGATTCAGTTTGGCTAGTTGGTGGCTTTTCTACTTTTTGTTGCTCGTATTCACAAACTAAGGCAATTGTTGTTGGGCTAGGTTGATGGAGAGAGCTTATTTGTAAAACTGGCTCTGTATATTTTAATGACAGGATTTGAACTCTATCTACTTCCAGGCTTTGGCTGGTACTTGCTATCACCTGCTGCAAAGTTAGCTCTATTTCTGCATTTTTTTCGATTTCTTTGCTAACGCTATCCAGTAGCTTTTTGTATTTAGCTTGTTGCTCTAATTTTTGGTTTAAATTGGCAATTTCTTGAGTTTTTTGAATGTGGGAGATGGCGGTGGCGATCGCATCTGATGCTAACTCTAGACACTGCCGCGAAGTCGCAGACCACTCCTGGGGTTGCGAACTACCCAGGATAATTATCCCATTAACCGCGCCGCGAAATCGCGTTGGCGATGCTAAAATCCCTCGCAAAGGAAGGGATGGGACTAAGGAATGGGACCCGTTGGTCGATCGATCGTCTTGAATGTCGGAAATCCCTAGTATTTCACCATGTGTCAGTATATTTACTAGCAGATGCTCTGGGAGTGAAATTAATAGGGAGTTTAAGATTTCTGTTTCAGGAATTTCGGATCTTTGGGTTAAAACTGCTGCATCGGAAATGACTGTGGAATTGATTCGATCGCCGAAAATACCCCAGCCAGCGTTCGGAATGGCGATGCGATCGTCACTCACAGCAGCAACTAAACAGTAGTCTGCTTGACAAGCTGCTCCTAAAGTATTAGCTATCTCCAGCAGTAGCGTTTCTTCATGAAAGCTTGTCGCGATAATTTGCCAAATTTGTCGCCCGATTTGAGCAGGATCGACCTGGTACTGCATTATTCGATCCAGAAATTTTTGGACTGAGACTGGTTCTGTGATTTGCTGTAAGTGCAACGTACAAGACTCTGAGGGCGATCGGTCGATCGGATCGCAGTCTTGAGTTCCCTGATAATTTGTCATGGCAGCCAAGCCTTTATTTTAAGATGTTTGAGCCTGCGATCGCTGCAAATATAGAAGCTATCCGGTATTATTATTCAGCTTTTGTCGTGACTGCTTGGTGACACCCCTCTGCACAACCTGTGATGTTGCCTATTTTAGTCTGTGATTCTAGCAAATTTTTTTGGCGATCCAAGTTCATCAATGGAGTGATTTCGATCGCAAAAATTAATTATAGCTCATAAATAATTATGGATCTCTCTAAAAAAAACAAAATTTTAGTCGAAAAATGTTGTTAAGCCCTACTGGGTGCGATATTAACTGGGTTCCAACCAGATTTAGTTAGGCAGTACACCTTACCTATTTTGTGCTTCCTGTTGGGCTTTTTCGCTATTTTGGCGATAAAGTGCCGCCCGGTTGGTAGCCGTTGTGAAACGGGGATGTTTGGATGGTACCGACGCCATTAAATCCGAAGCTTGCTGCCACTTAGCGGCCACAACTAACCAATCCGGTCGTGATTGGGCGGTTTTGCCTTCGGTGGCTGCTTGTTCTGCCAACCGCACGGCTTGTGCAAAAGAGTCAGAGTTTCCTGTCTCCTGAGCAATTTTCTGTGGGGGAGTAGGCCTGGAGGGAATCGGAGTAACAGTAGCTTGGGTAGTAGTGGCTGTAGTGTTGAGCGATGGAGAATTGAAACCTTTGTAGATAGCTGCAACGGCGACGAGTAACAACACGCTCAGGGCGATACCACCGATGATACCGCGCTGAAATTGCCGCGGTTCCTGCATCGACCATCGATGCTGTTTTGCCATTTTGGGCAAAGCCGGTTGCTGACCTTGGCGCTCGGTTTGGGCGATGGCGAAACGCTGCCAAAAATGGACTTTTCTGAGTTTAATCTCTTGACACCACAGCAGTTGATTTTCCGGGTCCCGGCGAATTTCTTCGAGCCACAGCAGTTGGTGTTCTCGGACAATCCGGCTGTTGATATTGACTCGGCGAATATTTCGGGGCGAAAGTTGCTCCAAAATTTCCCGGATGCGGGAGACCAAGCTAGACTGTTCTAGCAAATCGGCGGTGGCAGATTCGCACAGCAGTTGGAGCACCCCATCGGCAAACACGGCTCTAGTTCTAACGCCTATCTGTGCAAGTCGATGGTTGAGGACTTGAATAATCGCTGCCACAGACCCCTCGCGGGCTTGTCGGGCAATATCATCTACTGTATTCACCATAAAAATATGTTGACGCTTAGCAATCTGTTAATTTTTACCAAACTTTCGGAGCTAAATTTTTCTTCATCAGATTACCATTGACACTCCCAGGTTAAAATAAATATCTGACTTGACAAGCATGACCAAAGCATCTTCGAGGCTAACTGAAAATAAACTATGGGTAAAGTAATTAGCGGTAAAATTTTTGTGGTAGATGACAACATCGATACAGATCAAATTATCCCAGCCGAATACCTGACTTTGGTTCCCTCGAAGCCGGATGAGTACGATAAACTTGGCAGTTACGCCATGATTGGGTTGCCCGATCGCTATGGTAAGTTTATGGAACCGGGTGAAATGAAAACCCGCTATCAGATTATCATTGCTGGGGAAAATTTTGGCTGCGGTTCTTCGCGAGAACACGCTCCCATCGCTCTTGGGGCGGCTGGGGTGGAAGCTGTGGTAGCTTTGTCCTATGCCCGCATTTTCTTTCGCAATTGTTCGGCTACTGGTGAATTATATCCGATCGAATCAGCCGATCGACTCTGCGATTTGTTTGCTACTGGCCAAGAAGTGACCATCGACTTTACAGCCGAGCAAATTATCAACCATACTCTAGATTGCACCTATGACCTCAAACCTTTAGGAGAAGTAGGTCCAGTCATTGATGCCGGCGGACTCTTTGCTTACGCACGTCAGACGGGAATGATTGCTAGTCGCTAACTGTTAACTGTTAACTGTTAACTGTTGAGGGTTGACCTTCAGCCCACAGCTAACAGTCAACAATTAAGATTTTAAGGCGATCGCCGTGACCAATAAAATGGGATACAAGCCCCGTCCTTATAGGACGGCTTTAATGCTTCTTGATATTGCTAGCAAAATCTAGTATGATAGAACAAGTAAATAGTAGAAAATAATGAAAGCAAGGTATCAGTACAGATTCTACCCAACCGACCAACAAAGACAGAGCTTTGCTCTGTTATTT